>JAUWYX010000017.1 GCA_030615625.1 Dehalococcoidia bacterium | reverse complement strand
AATACCAGTCGGCGGCAAAGCGCTTAAGCGCTCTGATTGCTACGGGCTCATCGAGTTCCCCCCGGCGGCATCTTCCCTCGCAGGGGTGATGACAGATGCGGCCGCAAATAGCAGGGAAGGGATTACGCTCCCTGATGGTGTCAATAGCCTCCAGGTATTCACCATCGGAAATTTGAGCTACATATTTGGGGATATTGATGCCCACCGGGCAGGTATGCTGACATGGTGATATCATAAGGGCATCGCAGACGGCGGCCGGGCATTTCTTCTCTTTTATGTGAGTTTCATATTCGTCTCTGAAGTAATCGAGGGTGGTAAGGACAGGATTAGGCGCGCTTTGACCCAAGCCACATAGCGAGCATTCTTTCACTGTCTTAGCTATGGTAAGCAAGGTGTCAATATCGCCCTCACGCCCTTTGCCCTCAGTGATTCTAGTCAGTATTTCTAGCATTTGTCTGGTTCCCAGGCGACAAGGGACACACTTCCCACAGGACTCCGCCTGGGTGAAGCTCAAGAAGTACCTGGCTATCTCCACTATACAGGTGGTCTCGTCCAGCACCACCATGCCGCCAGAGCCCATAATCGAGCCTAATTGAGCCAGTGTTTCATATTCCACTGGGGAGTCGAGAAATCGGGCCGGGATGCATCCACCTGAAGGGCCACCCGTCTGCACAGCCTTAAACCGCTTGCCCCGGGGGATACCACCCCCGATATCAAAGATGATGGTGGATAGGGGAGTGCCCATAGGCACCTCTACTAACCCACTATTGGCAATCTTCCCCGTGAGGGCAAAGACAGCCGTCCCTTTGCTTTTTTCAGTACCGATGTTGGCAAACCAATCAGCCCCGTTGTTGATTATTTGGGGCACAAAGGCAAAGGTCTTGACGTTGTTTAGCGAGGTCGGCTTGCCACCCAGGCCTCTCTCCACTGAGCGAGGTGGTGTTTGACGGGGCATACCTCTCCTGCCTTCAATTGACGCCATCAGTGCCGTGGACTCTCCACAAACGAAGGCTCCTGCCCCCTCCACAATGTCCACATCGAAGCTGAAGTCTGTTTCGAGAATTTTCCTGCCAAGAAACCCGCGCTCTCTTGCCTGGGCGACAGCTACCTTGAGGCGTTTCACAGCTAGGGGATACTCAGCCCTGACGTATATGTAACCGTCTTGGCTACCAATGGCATAAGCACTGATCGTCATTCCCTCTAGTACGGAGTGAGGATCCGCCTCCAGGATAGAGCGGTCCATAAAAGCACCAGGGTCGCCTTCATCGGCATTGCAGATGACATATTTCTTATCTCCGGGAGCGCTGCGACAGGACTCCCACTTCCGCCCAGTAGGAAAACCAGCGCCACCACGCCCTCTAAGCCCAGAGTTCTTGACCTCATTAATGACCTGCTCTGGTGTCATTTCAAGGAAAACCTTTCTCAGCGCCCGATAACCTCCATGAGCAATATAATGCTCGATTTTTTCCGGGTTGATTTGCCCGCAGTTGTGCAGAATGACACGCTGCTGTTTTTTGTAGAAATTTATTTCTGAATAGTGCGGTATGGCTTCGCCAGTTACTGGGTCATGGTAGAAAAGGCGTTCCACAGGCTTGCCATCTCGAAGATGAGAGCCGACAATTTCTGGAGCATCCTCAGCCTGGACATGGGTATAGAAAATGCCCTCGGGTTCAATGACTACATTGGGACCCTGCTCGCAGAAACCATGACAACCAGTGAAATCCACCTCGGCATGGCTTATCCCTTGTCGGCTTATTTTTTCCTTAAACGCCTCATAAACAACATCAGAGCCGCTGGAAAGGCATCCTGTTCCCTGACAAACAAAGATAGTATGATGGTTTTGCATACTACTCTCTACCCTCCCGATTCCTGAACAATTGCTCCACCTTCTTAGGGTTCATATGACCATGGACGTGGTCAGCGAAGACTATATTGGGGGCCAGGGCACAAACGCCGATGCAAGCCACAGTTTCCAGAGTATATTCGAAGTCAGGGGTAGTCTCGCCCTCTTCTAAACCTAGGTGCTGCTTAACCAATTTCAGTATCGTCTTCCCTCCCCGTACATGGCAAGCTGTCCCCCGACAAACTCTGACAATTTTTCTGCCCCGCGGCTGAGTGTAGAGCTGGGTATAAAAACTAATCACCCCTTGCACCTGACTGGGGAAAAGCCCCAAGCTTCTGGCTATAAACGGTGTAGACTGAGGAGGGATATACCCGAACTCACTTTGGATTTTTTGCAGCAGCGGTATCATTGCCCACTTCTGCTGACTATATTCAGAAACAATGGCATTTATCCGTGCTAGGTCAGCCTTTGTGATTGTCTTCGCTTTATTCATGAAGCCTCACCCTTTCTATTCTCATATTAAGTAGCACGGGGGCTTGTCTCCCATCCTTTTGCCGAGGACAAGCCTCGGCGCTACAACCTCTCCCCTCAAGGGAGAGAAATTTTCTCTAATTTTACGCTGCATGCTTTCAGTGAAGGCGCTTTTGTTTCTGGATTTAAGATAATATCGAATAGCTCATTAACCGGAGTCTCCGGGAATGAAACTGGCATAAAGAGCATCCCTTCACGTAGTGTATCGGTAATCTTGACCATTGTAGTCACCTCGCCTACAGCTGAGATTACCTTGACCTTCTCACCATCAGTGATGGCAAGTTTTCTGGCGTCAGACTCACAAATTTCCACAAAAGCCTCTGGGGAGAATTTTTTCAATCGTAAAGACCTGAAGCTTCTGGAGCCAGTGCCAAAGTGATAAAGAGTAGTCCCGGTGAGCAGGGTAAAGGGATAATCTGATTTTCTCTCCCCTGCTTGCGGAGTATATTCGATGGGGGAGAAACGGGCAAATCCCTTTAAGAGTTGCCTACCATAGGTACGTCCTGTTTCCCCGTAGGCTAATTCATCCTGTCTTTCGGAATCAGTATAGGCTTCGTATGAAGGAACTAATTCCTCAATCTCACTCATAACATCCTGTAGAGAGGAAAATGGCAACGGGTAATCCATCTTACCAGCTAAGCGCACGACTATTTCCCAGTCTGGCAGGCTTTCACCAATAGGCTTGATCGCTTTACGCACCCTGTTTACCCTGCCCTCAAAATTAGTGAATGTCCCTTCCTTTTCAGCGAAGCTTGCCGCTGGCAGAACTACATTTGCCAGTTTGGCCGTTTCTGTAAGGAACATCTCCTGGACCACGAGGAAATCGAGGGAAGTCAGGATTTCCGTAATGAGTCTCGAATTTGGAAAGCTCAAGATAGGATTTTCTCCTACGATGTACATGCCTTTAATCTTTCCCTTTTTTACCTGTTCCATAATCTCCAGGGCTGTTAGTCCAGGCTCAGCCGGCAAGCTTACTCCCCAACGTTCTTCGAACCTCCCCCTAGCCTGGGCATCCGTTACACTCTGATATCCAGGCAGAAATTTGGGCAGTGTTCCCATGTCGCAGGCGCCTTGTCCATTATTTTTTCTTTGCAGCGCATACACGCCACCCCCCTTACGCCCGATATTTCCCGTCAGTAACGCCAAATTTGCCAGGGCCCCCACACCGTCCGTTCCTGTGGTATGCTGCGTGATTCCCGTGCCATAGACAATTGCCGCCCGGCTTGCCTTGGCATATAATCGAGCGGCGGTACGAATTTCTTGACCTGTAACGCCAGTAGTCTTCTCGACGTACTCCAGGGTATACTTTTTCAAGCTTTCGTCAAAAGCTTCAAAGTTATCTGTTCTTCTGGCGACAAATTCCTCGTCCAGCAAGCCTTCGTCAATAATCACCTTGGCCAGACCATTTATAAGAGCCACATCAGTGCCGACTTCAGGTCGTAACCAAAGATGGGCAAACAAAGAGAGCCTTGTCTGCCGAGGATCTATCAACAATAATTTGACACCGCGCTGTTTGACAGCACGCTTTATGGCATAACCGACGGCAGGGGCTGAGGAACTGGGATCAGCCCCAATGACTAATATGAGCTCTGATTGCTCCAGATCACTAAGATAATTTGTAGTGCCAGAGAAGCCAAGGGAAGACCCCAGGCCGATACGACTGGCGGAGTTATACAAGCGACCGTCATTATCAATATTGTTGGTGCCCAGCACACATCTAGCGAATCTCTGCAAAAGGTAGTTCGCTTCGTTAGTGCACTTAGAGGAGCCCAGGAGGGCTAGGCTGTCACCGCCATATTCATCCTTTATTCGCTGGAATTGAGTGCCTACCAGTTCTAAAGCTTTTCCCCAGGACAGTTCCTCAAAATTACCATTACCCTTAACCAGGGGTTTGAGCAACCTATCCGGGCTGTTGACGAAATCACAGCCGTAGCTTCCCCTTACGCAAAGCACACTGTGATTTACTGGGTCTTCCTTACCGGGTATAACTCGCACGACCTGATTATCCTTGACTTCTAAGCAAATACTGCACCCGCAGCCACAAAAGGGGCAAGTCGTTTCTGTCGTAGACTTAGTCGTGCCCCCATATATCCTATCCTTTTCCATTAATGCTCCTGTAGGGCACAGCGCCACACAAGTTCCACAGAAAGTACACTCGGAGCTTTCCAAGGGCAAATTGTTCAGTGTCGCCGGTATGGTCGTAAATCCTCGTTGAAAGTAGTCAATAGCACCTTCAACGACTAGTTCCTGGCAGGCTCGAATACATTTGGCGCACAGTATGCACTTGCTCAAATCCCGTTCAAGAAAGGGATTGACCTCCTCAATGCTGGCCATCTGGGGAATCCTTTGCAACTCCACCAATCCGATGCCCAGGTCTGAGGCAATTTGGCGTAGCTGGCAGCGATTGCCTTTATCGCATACCAGGCAGGAATCAGGATGACTGGTAAGCATCAGCTTAACTATGGTTTTGCGGCGTTCTATGACTCGTGGGGAATGCGTGTTGATTACCATCCCCGATGCTATCGGGGCGACACAAGATGCTAATAAGGCACTATTTCGTTCGTCTTCTACCAGACAGACACGGCAAGCCCCAACTGAAGTGAGTTGAGGATCGTGACAGAGTGTGGGGATATCTATGCCTGATTCCTTCGCCAGTTCTAAGATGGTCATCCCCGGATAGCCACTTACCTCACGACCGTCAAGAGTAATGGTTATCGGCTGCAAACCAATATCCTCCTTCATAACCCAGCAGGTAGGGGTAAGACTTTCCAAAGGGAATTACTTATTTTTATCTAGACCCTCCGGCCAGTTGGCAGACACGTAGGCAAAAGACCGAGGGAAGTATCTTCCTTCACCTATTGTCCTTATGCCAGTCAAGAGGTCGGAACTGGCAGCGCTCTTGGCAATGAAGCCGTAAGCCCCTACCTGCTTAGCAACAAACATGTTCTCCTCTTCGTCATATTGGGTTAGAATCAAAACCCTTGTCTCTGGGTATTCTTCAGTTATTCGTTTCGTTGCTTCAAGTCCGCTCATCACCGGCATGATTATATCCATCACCGCTACATTCGGCGTGAGACGCTGCACTTTATCAATGGCATCTCGCCCGTCAACAGCTTCACCTATTACTTCCATGTCTTTTTGCAGACTCAGCAGGGCGCAAATTCCTTCTCTGACTACAGCATGGTCATCTACCACCAGCACCTTGATTCTTTTCAGTGTCTTATCCAGGAATTTCTCAGCCCAAGCCACTATTGAATCTGACTCGACTGGCTTGATTAAATATTGTTCGGCTTCAAGCTTCAAGCCCTCGTCCATACGCCACCCCTTAATCAGACGCTTTTCCGGTGGGGCATCAACCACAATGAGAGGCACTCCTCTGAAATTGGGGCTCTGTTTCAACCACTGGTGCAGCTGAAAGGCATCTCCACGTGGCATTATTGTGCCCAAAATAATCAGGTCAGGTTTTTCGTGACGCGCTACCTCCTCTGCCTGTAATCTGTTGCCAGCGGTAAGCACCTGCCAACCTTTTGCCAGTAATTTAGCTTGCATATCCGTAATGAACTCCGACTCATCATCCACCAGCAGAATTTTAGTGTTCTTTTCCATATTTCACCCCCTTGCCAACTACACGTTTTTAGGAGTTTGTTTTAGCTTGCTACTATAAATTATAATGCCCGGTCTACTGAAGGAATAGAGGTGTTTACCCCAGAAGGTAGGAATATATCACCGCAATTTTCTGCAGTTAATCACTCATTTATGTGGACAACGCTTCCCATTAGTGGGGTGTGGGAAATAAGTAGCGCCGTGAAGACTACGAGGCAATAATCTCAGACGACGATAATGCCCTTGCGCAGGGCATATTTGAACAGGTCAAGGCGGTTGTGGATATCCAGCTTTGCCATCAGGTTAGTCTTGTGTCTTTCTACAGTTTTGGGACTAATGACCAGCATTCGGGCTATCTCACGAGTAGAGTGCCCTTCTGCTAGCAATTTTAGTATTTCTCTCTCTCGGTTGGTCAGTTGTTCAGAGATGTCCTTGCTTTTTCCTACTCTGGCTATCTGTCGATAGTCTTCGACCAAGAGTCTGGCTATGGATGGAGATAGGAAAGAATCCCCATGGTACACAGACCGAATGGCTGAGGTAAGCTCTGAGGATGCCGCTGCTTTACTGATAAAACCGCTGGCCCCAGCTTCAATAACAGGTAATACATATTCCCTGTCTTCGTATTGGGTCAGTACTATCACCTTTGTCCCCGGGAACTCTTTGCGTATTCGGCGAGTTGCTTCCAGTCCATCCATAAGAGGCATGACTATGTCCATAAGCACTATGTCAGGCGAGAGCTTGGTAACCATTTCCAGCGCCTCCCTACCATTGGCGGCCTCGCCTACTGCTTCTATATCCCCGGTAAGAGCGAGCAAGGCACAAATACCATCACGTACGATGGCATGGTCGTCAGTCACCAGTACTCTTATTTTCGCCATATCTAATGTCTTGACCTATTGGAATCTTGGCCCAAACCGTAGCTCCTGCTCCAATCTTGGACTCAATACCGCTGGTGCCGCCAAGGAAGCCGATCCTCTCTCTCATACTGAATAATCCACGGCCTCGCCCACTTTCCTCCACATCGGTGATTTTGGAAACATCAAATCCTTGCCCGTCATCGCTAATACTTAGCGAGAACTCATCTGGTTGATATACCAGCACTATGGAAGCATTCTTTGCTTTAGAATGCTCGGCAATGTTGCCAAGGGCTCCTTGGACAACGCGGAAAAGAGCAGCTTCTACATCAGGAGGAAACCGCATCGCAGTCCCTTTAACCTCCGTTGTTACGTTAATGTTTAAGGGCTGAAGCCTATTCTTGGCATGCTGGCGAACAGCAGCGACTAACCCCAGCGTATCCAATACAGCAGGGTGGAGATTGGAAATTACCCTACTTACTTCCTTATGTACCTGCACTGTCAGCGATTGGACTTTCTTCAGGCTAGCAATGAATTTATCATCTTGATTACCAGACTTCGCGGATATTTCTATCAGCGCTTCTAGCTGAAGTGCTATCCCAGAGAGTGCTTGACTGGTCTCATCGTGTAGCTCACGGGCAATTCTCCTCCGTTCCTCCTCCTCTGCTACAAGATTCTGTCGTGCAAGTTTGCGTAATCTTTCCCGTGCTTTTCTCAGCCGCTCGTGCAGTCCTGCCTGCTCGATAGCTATGCCAAGTTGGTCCCCAATCGAGTGCAAGAGATGCACATCTTCTTTGGTGAAGCGATGCGACACATGGCTAGCAACATTCATCACTCCTAGAACATTATCTTTCGCTCGGAGAGGGACGCTGATGAATGCCATTAAACCTTCTAAACTTATCAAATCAAGCCGGGCAGCGTTTGGTTCTGAAGAGATATCCTCCAGCAGTACCGACCTGCCGCTTTGAGCTACCTTTCCTGCGATTCCCTCGCCAAGTCTAAGACGCATCTCTTCAGCATATTTGTCGGATAGACCGTGATAAACACGGTAGGACAGCGTCTGCCCCGACTCATCCAAGAGCATTATTCCTCCAACACTTCCGTTCACGATGTTGAGCACATTATCCAAGCCAATCCTAAGAATAGCATCCAACTCATGCAGACCGCTGATTGCCGCCGAGACTCGACTCAAAGCCACGAGGTCATGATAATATTTCTCAGCTTTGCTGCCCTGATCAGATAGATTTAAATCAGAACTAGCTGGACCGGCAGCTTTATTAACTCCCTTACCCTTTTTCATTGTCAATTACTTCACCAAAGTAGCCTTAGATTTTCAAGAGCCAGCAAGGTAACTCACAAGGTTTTCCACCACGAACAAAGATACTTTCCCTCCGAATAAGCCTATACAAAATCATGACCTTTTGCAACCTCTTGTGTTTGCTACAATTAAGCAATGCAATGTTTTCTTTCCCAAGATAGTGGAATCATCCCTGGCATCGCCAGGTGATGTAAGGCATGGTAAACAAGCCCTAAACACCAATATCCAAATCCCAAGAATCTGGTTCTAAACCTTCCTTCTGATTCAGGTCCGTTAGTGGCGGAGCGATTTATGAATGACAGAAAGGGATTGAGCAGGCGCAATAGCAAAATGGACTATCACCCCACCAAATCGAAGATTTTGTGGGTTAAATGAATTAGGCCGCCCCATCATTTTAAAACATCGCCTATTGTTTGTTATTGGCGGAGAGGGTGGGATTCGAACCCACGGTCGGGAAACCCGACACACGCTCTCCAGGCGTGCCTGTTAGACCACTCCAGCACCTCTCCGCGGAGAGGGTGGGATTCGAACCCACGAGGCATTTCTGCCTACCGCTTTTCGAGAGCGGCACCATCAACCACTCGGTCACCTCTCCTTGATTACATAGCCAATTATACCATACAGGGCATCTTTGACTGGATGATTCTTGGCAGATTTCTCTCCTATGTAGTATGATTGCCTTACTTTGCTTAGTTTCAGGAGCAGCCTTTGATTTGGTTAAAGTTTATTCTCTGCCTGGCCGTTGTCTTATTTGCCGGAACAAAACTAGCTAAATATGGGGATGCTATCGCCGAGAAGACAGGTTTGGGGCGGATATGGATAGGGCTGGTGCTTCTTGCTGCTATTACCACCATGCCGGAACTGGTCACTTCAGTTAGTTCTGTAGCACTGGTTCACTCGCCTGATTTAGCTCTGGGCACCCTTCTGGGAAGTTGCTGTTTCAACCTCTCTATCCTGGCTTTACTGGATATTCTCCACTCGCGTACCCCGGTTTTATCCATGGCAAGCCCAAGGCATGTGATAACGGCTGGCTGGGGAGCATTGCTCATTGCCATCGCTGCCGCAAGCATAATTGCTGCTGGCAGGTTTTCCTTTTTAGCCTTGGGCTGGGTGGGCATCCCAAGCATTGTTATTCTTATACTGTATTTGCTGGGAATGTGGTGGATATTCCGTCGCGAACGCGGTCAGCGATTGCATGCTGCTCCAACTACCTCCCCCCAATACGATAAGTTTACTACAAGAACGGTGTGCATCAGATTTGCTCTGGCAGCAGCAGCAGTAATTGCTGCTGGAATATGGCTGTCATTCATTGGTGATGGAATCAGTGAGACTACTGGTTGGGGTAGCACCTTTGTAGGAAGTTTGTTTCTGGCGATTACTACCTCGGCACCGGAGTTAGTGGTTGCTATTACTGCCCTCCGTATGGGTGCCGTAGATTTGGCAGTGGCTGATATATTAGGCGCCAATATGCTCAATATTGCTATCATTGTCCCGGTTGACCTTGCCCATGGTCAGGGATTTATTCTTTCCTCAGTATCAGGAGGGCATCTTATTGTTGCCTCCGTGGCAGTGATGATGAGCCTGCTGGTTATTGCTGGGCTTAGGTTTCGGCAAAGGCGCAAAATTTTTCGGATAGCTAGCTGGTATGCCCCCGCTTTAATCGTGCTCTATATTCTTGGCGCTTATGCCTTATTTAAATCAAGCATTGGTTTGTGATACACTATTGAGAATTAGGCAGCCCCTGTAGCTCAGAGGATAGAGCACTGGCCTCCGGAGCCAGGTGTTGCAGGTTCAAATCCTGTTCGGGGCGCCAAAATTTTATCGGGGTCGGGCGCGCCAACCCCTTTCCCCTTGCTTTTTGACAACCGAGTTTCGAGGTAGAAAACCATTATGTTTGACTTATCCAAAAAAAGATACAGGTTGAGAATCGTGATTCCGGCCTACCCGGCGTTTAATATTTATTCTTATATTGCTAAGAGAACTACGGCTTTGGGGCCGGTATGTGTGGGGAGTGCTGTGAATGAAATGGAAAGGTGGGACGTCGAGGTTATTGATGAGAATAACCTTCGTAGGTACGGACCCAGGAGCTATTCAGGCGGAGCCGACCATGAGTTTTTACAACGACTGAGACCTGCGAATGTCGTTGGATTTTATGGTGGATTAACAAGTACCATGCCCAGACTCTATAGAATAGCACGTTTTTATAAAGACAATGGGATTGTGACTGTCGCTGGGGGGCAGCACTTTGTGGAAGATAATATCGCTGAGGCATTGAATTCTGGTATCGACTATGTGGTTATTGGCGAAGGAGAAGAAACCATTAAAGAACTTCTATGGGCTATAGAAGGTAAACGAG
>JAUWYX010000016.1 GCA_030615625.1 Dehalococcoidia bacterium | reverse complement strand
CGACCTAGTTGCCGAGGCGGATGCCTGCTACGAGTTCGTCAACTGGACCGGTGACGCGGGCACCATCGCCGATGTCAACGCCGCCTCGACCAACATCACCATGAACGGCGACTATTCCATCACACCCAACATTGTGGCGATATATGACCTCACCATCTCAAGTACGGGAGGAGGCTCGGTAACCACACCCGGCGAGGGAGTGTTTACCTACGATGAAGGAACGGTAGTCGACCTGGTAGCCGAGGCTGAGGAGAGCTACCGATTTGTCGAGTGGACCGGTGATGTGGGCACCATTGCCGATGTCTATGCCGCCACGACTACTATCACCATGAACGGCGACTATTCCATCACGGCCAACTTTGAGGAGATACCACCGTCCCCAGTGTATCCGACGGTCACCACAAAAGCCGCCACCAACATTACCACCAATTCAACCACCCTGAATATGAACTACACTGTGGGTGACTTCGGCCCGGTGCAAGTACGCTTCGCCTACAAGAAGTCCACCGACTCGGCTTGGTCTTATACTGACTGGGTACCCAAATCAGGAAGTGGCACATATGCCGCGCCGCTCACCGGCCTTGACTCCAGCACCAAGTATCAGTTCAAAGCTCAGCTTAAGTATGACGACACTGTGATTGAGGGTACTACCCTTCAATTCACCACAGACACACCTTCAACCCCACCACCCTCCGGAGGTTGTTTTATTGCTACCGCAGCCTACGGAACTCCGACTGCTGAACAGATCGATGTGTTGCGAGAGTTTCGGGATAGCGTGTTGCTGGAAAGCACCGCAGGCTCTCAATTTGTCGCCCTGTACTACCAGCTTAGCCCCCCTGTCGCGGATTTCATATCAGGAAGTAGCTTTTTGAGGACCCTGGTCAGGGAGCTCCTGATTGACCCCATTGTTTGGGTTGTTGAAGCTACGGGGGACATATGGCGGAATTAGGGTAAAGTAAAAGGGCTCAGAATAGTAAGCAGCTTGGGCGGGGCTTGTCCCCGCCCAAGCTTCGATTTACTTTGTGCCTCGCGGGGACGACCTCTTTGAATCGAGGAAGCTCACTCCGAAAAGGAGCACCGCACTTACAGCAAAACCTATGAGGCCAAGGTCTTCTTTGAGAGGAATGTCAAGACCCGGGACCTTTCCCAGCAAGCCTACTACCCCACCACCTATAAGAGCAGCCAGGGCACCTCGCGGTGTCACCTTTAGCTTCTCTTTGTAAAACCCAGCGACCACCGGAACAACTAAGCCGCAAGTGAATATAGTGTAAGCGAAAAGAAGAGATGAAATCACCCCCTTTAAGGCCAAAGCCAGACCCAACGCCACCAGACCTAACCCAATTAGACTTAAGCGAGTTAGTAAAATGGTTTTCCTTTCGTCAAGCGCAGGGTGCGCTCGCTTAATTATATCCTCGGTTAAAATGACACTTTGGGTAAGCAGGCAGGTATCCGCCGAGGACATGAGCGCTGCGACCAGGGCAGCAAGGATCAGTCCGCTTAAACCTGGGGAAAGCACACTGGTTATTACCTGAGGAAAGGCTCCTTCGGCAGCTATCTCCGGATATAAAACTTTGGCGCTCATCCCTATAAAGATGATGGCAAAAGCCAGGGGAATGAAAAGAAATGCCGACAAAATGGCTGATCGCTGGGCTGTTTTTTCTCCCTTAGCACAGAAAAGTCGAGAATACATATCAGGCCCGACCACGTAAGTCGCTCCGACGAGAATCAAAAAGGATAAGAGCATCTTCCAATCGAACTCGGGGCTTGTTGGAAAAGAGAAATAACCCGGGGGTAGAGAGGCTTTCAACCCATCAAGTCCTCCCACTTGTGAGAAAACCAGCGCCAAAGCGGCAAAAATCCCAAGGGAAAGAATCGCTGCCTGGAAAACATCGGTACGGATAATCGAGAACTGACCCCCCAGAATAGCATAAGCTACAAAAACTATAGTAAAGACAGTCATCCAGAAAGCAACAGAACCTATTCCCAAGATAGATAAAACTGTCCCAGCAGCAACGATTTGTCCTGCCACCACCCCCACCCAAGCGATAACAATAAGAATAGAAGCCGCCAAACTCATACGGCGGTCATACTGCCTTTCTACCAGTTCTGGAAGAGTATAAAGCGCAGCACCTCTTACTTTCCTGGCAAAGAAAACCCCCAGAAGCACGAGGCCGATGGAGCCAACAAGAAGCCACCAAGCGCCAGTCAAACCTTGCTTGAACCCTAGGCCCGCCATCCCCACGGTTGCTGACCCCCCTATTGCAGTGGCTACAAGTGAGCCGGTGATAAGAGGCAGAGTTCCCCGGCGGTGGGCAACGAAGAAGCCATTTTGGCTTCCTGCTCGCCGTTTACTCCACACCCCTATGCCAATTATGGCGAGGAAATAGACGGCAATGATAGCTAGTTGCGGCATCTTACAACAATGTAGCTTTCAGATACCAGCTTCATACTGAATGCTGACGGCTGACTGCTCCCATATCAGTATCTGGTGTCTCTTCCCTCAAGTGAATACAATCCCCGGCCAGTGCCTTCTTCAAAGAGCCATTCCTCTTTCTTATTATTAATGCTCCGGTGGTATCAATGTCGATTGCCCGCCCTACTATTACCTCACCTAGCGATAATATCCTTACATACTTATTTAATGTCCCAGAGAGTTTTTTCCATTCCTCGAGTAAATCTGCTTCCATCAATAGAGCTTGCCGTCGCTCTATTTCCCCTAACAATACGCTTAAAAACTCCTTCCTGGAGATTTTCCTGCCTAACGTATCCTTTAAGGAGGTCGCCGTTTTTTCAAACTGGGGGACAGAGGTATTGGCGTTTATGCCTATCCCGACGTTGACAAAATTTACAACATCCATTTCGGCATCCATTTCAGCCAGTATGCCACACACCTTCCTGCCTTCAATCAAGACATCATTGGGCCATTTTAACTCGGCGTTTAACCCAAAGAGCTTTCTAATTGTAGCGGCCACGGCAACAGAGGCCATCAAGTTTATCCTGGGAGCATATGCGGGACTTATACTGGGCCGTAAAATGAGAGTAAAGTAAATCCCACCTTTTGGAGAAAGCCATTCCCGACTTAACCTTCCTCGGCCATGAGCTTGGGCTTCGGCAATCACGATTGTCCCCTCCCCTGCTCCCTTTCTAGCTAACTCTCTTGCTGCATCCATAGTCGAGCCAATCTCCGGAAAGTAGTGAATTCTTTGTTCTAAATCGGGGAATTCGTAAGGAAGCAGTAAATCTGGAGAGGAGACCAGCCTGTATCCCCTAGGCGAGGCCCCTATTACATAGCCATCCTTTTTTAAGCTGCGAATATGCTTCCAGATAGAAACCCTGGAGATGCCAAGCTGCTCAGAAAGTTTCTCGCCAGAAAGATAATCACTACACTCTCGCAAAGCTTTTAGTATCTGTCCCTTCATTTCGTTAACCTTTATTTTTCAAATGTTAACGGTTATATTGGTTCTTGTCAATCGCCCTGCTGTTTGACTATTTCTGTTACTTTGCATATCATTAATGCCCGGTTCAAAGGACGACCAGAACTAAAGCAAATGGAGGGAGTTAAAGCTTTCTTTGTCAATAATCTCATCCACTCGTGCGCTGATGGCCTGAGTGAAGCTATTAAATTTGAAGGTTAATCTAATTCCGACCTAACTCTTTATCTCAATACCAAAATGAAATACAGGAAATATACAGTACTCACCATTACAACAACCTTACTTGAAGAGGCGGCCTTGGTGGCCGTTGTGCTCTGGCTGCTGCCAAAGGTTGCGATAAATATCCCCTTCTGGGGTCTCATCATTATGATGATTGCTCTCGGGGTATATAATTATATAAATTACCGACTTAGCAAGAAGGCGCTAGTTAAGAAGCCGATGATTTCGCTGGACATTGGTAGTCGAGGACGAACAACAACCCTCATTTCCCCTACAGGTTATGTTCGAGTTAACGGTGAACTGTGGCGAGCTTCATCCAGTTCAATCATAGGCGCTGGCGAGGAAATTGCCGTTGTGGGCATAGAGGGGATGACGCTTCTGATAAGCCCTATAGAAAAGGATAATCGCACCCGCAAAGCTGATGCATTTTCTGGTTAATAGAGTCGTCTTACTGTCGACAAAGCTAAAGAAAAAGGGTATCCTTTAGACGCTGATGGATATTACCTGGCTGGGACATTCCTGCTTTCTGATTAGAGGGAAAGAAAAAAGCATCATCACAGACCCATATCATCCTGACTTAGGCTACCGCCTGGGTGAACCTGAGGCAGACATAGTGACATTGAGCCATTGCCACCCTGGGCATAACTACATCGAAGGCGTCGCCAATGAGCCTAAACTAATAAAAAGCCCGGGAGAGTATGAAATAGGAGGGACTTTTATTACAGGCGTCGCCACTTTCCATGATAATAGGAAAGGGGATTTACGGGGCAAGAATACCATTTATATTATCGAGATGGATGGTATAACTTTATGTCATCTAGGTGATTTGGGGCATCCTCTGGACCCACATTTAATAGAAGAAATAGGAGATATTGATATACTATTTTTGCCCGTCGGCGAGGTATCTACTATGCCCATTGACACGGCTGTGGAAATAGTAAGGCAATTAGAGCCTCCTATTGTCATCCCCATGCACTATAAGACAGAGGCATTCACTGGCGATCTCAGTCCTGTGGACAAATTCCTGGATAAAATGAGAATTCGGGAGCTAGAAGCAAGGCCAAAGCTCTCAATTACTTCATCATCTCTGCCCAGCAGCACACAAACCATAGTTCTCAACTATCGCTAAACCCCAAATCCAGAGACCTAAGCATTTTTGCATTTTTATCATTAGTGCTTTAATGCCAAATTCCAATCAGCCTTAAAAGTTGCTGGCACAAGCGGGTAGCCGAGGGCTACCTCTACTTTTTGAGACTGCCAATGAAAGCGTCAACATCCATAGCAGCCATGGTCATGGTTTGAAGCGTGCCCCTTGAACCCAGAGTTACCGCCACCTTGGATATTACTTCATTACTGGGAGCTTCTATAATGTTTATGAAATCGTACGGACCTAGCACAGCATACTGGGCTAGAACCTTCGCTCCCATTGACTCCACTTCTTTGTTGACCTCTTTGATCCTTCCAGGATTTTCCGTGATAGTCTTTCTTCCCTCATCAGTGAGAGTCGTCAGCATTACGAATTTAGCCATCTTTTACCTCCTCTGCGCTGTTTTGCACTTCAAAGACCTCGGTTTAAGTCCCGCTTGTGCCTCACACTAAATGACGCTGGAATACCAGTCACTGAATAATTGGATCGGTTTGGCATCCTCAACCCCATTCTGTACTTATATTATATCACTACCCGGGCAAGCATCTCTCCAGGAGCTCTCTTTCCCTTTCCCTCATCTTGCTTTCTTCCTCTGGCTCCTCATGGTCATAGCCCAGGAGATGAAGTATTCCGTGGATAACCAGCAATGCCAGCTCTCTTTCGGGCGAATGCCCTTGTTCTTTGGCTTGTTCTACTGCTTGGGGATAAGAAATGATTACCTCTCCTAGCCTAGTTACCCCATCAGGAGGGAGAGCAAAAGAATCATCGGCTCCCTTCTGCGGAAGCATGTAGAAGGCAAGCACATCCGTAGGCTCATCCACCCCCCGATAGTCTCGGTTAAGTTGTTTCACCGTCTCGGAATCGGTGAAAACCAGGCCCACTTCGTAAGGAGGAGCCACCCCTTCAGCCTTAAGGACAGTTTGAGCTATCCTCCTCACCCAATCCTCATCCACCATCCCCCGGAACTCCTCTTCAACGTGGACGCCAATTTGTTCTCTCATAGTAAATTATTCAGCAAAGTATCATAGCAGGCAAGTTAATTCGTTTCAATAAGGTCTTTATAGTAAAATAACATAGATGACTGTAACACCTCTTAGAAAGCAGTATCTCAGGGTTAAGCAGAAGTATCCCGAGGCTATAGTTTTCTTCCGCTTAGGCGACTTCTATGAGACCTTCGATGAAGATGCCAAAGTCGCTTCGCGAGAGCTGGACATTGTCCTGACCTCCCGGGAGATGGGCAAGGGGCAGAGGGTGCCTATGGCAGGGATACCTCATCACGCCCTGGATAACTATCTGGCTAAGCTCATCACCCGGGGTCATAAGGTAGCTATTTGCGAGCAACTTAGCCCGCCGGGCAAGGGACTGGTGGAAAGGGACGTCATTCGCGTGGTGACGCCGGGGACGGTGGTCGAGCCCAATCTGCTTAAGAGTAAGAGCAATAACTATCTGGCTAGCCTGGTTGTTGAAGGCGAGGAAGCAGGAATCGCCTATGTTGATATAAGCACGAGCGAGTTTGCCACCACTCAGCTTCCTGCTGAAAGAGTCATGCCTGAATTGGAGCGACTTCAGCCCAGCGAAGTTCTTATTCCCGAAGGTGCCGACGATTATCCTCAGCTGCCGTTCACCATAAGCCGACTTGATGACTACTGGTTTGACCTGGAGATTGCCCAGGAAGCTTTGCTGGAACATTTCAACGTGGCTAGCCTGGAAGGCTATGGCTGTGCCCGCTTGCCTTTAGCCATAAGGGCCGCAGGTGCATTAATACATTATGTCAAGGAAACGCAGAAGGAAACTCTGCCCCAGCTAAGCAAGCTTGCTACATACTCCACAGATTCCTTTATGACCCTCGATGGCCAGACTATCCGCAATCTGGAGCTGTTTCAGGGCGGGAGGTGGGGAGAAACCGGCAACTCCCTCCTCTCCATCGTTGACCTGAGCAAGACAGCCATGGGTGGCAGGCTGCTCAAGAATTGGCTGGGACATCCCCTTCTGGACCTCGCCATATTGAATCGGCGGCAAGAAGCGGTTGCCTGGTTTCATCAAGATAGTCTGGCTCGCCAAAAGGTCATCTCTCTTCTAGCAGATATCGCTGACCTGGAGAGGCTGGTTAACCGAGTGAGTAGTGGCAGAGTCATGCCCCGAGAGTTGATAACGCTTCGCTCTAGTTTAGAGAAGGTGCCTGACTTGAAAGCAGCGATGGCAGACGGGGACGCCATAAATTGGCTAAGCGCCGAACTTAAGCCCTGCCCCGACATTGTGGACTTAATCGCCAGGGCTATTGCTGATGAGCCAGGAGATTTGGAGCAAGGTGGTGTGATAAGGGAGGGTTTCTCGCCTGAACTGGATGAAATTCGCCGCAATTCCCGGCAGGCGAAGCAATATCTGGCTGGCCTGGAGCAAAGGGAAAGACAGCGTACAGGGATTAAATCCTTAAAAGTAGGCTACAACCGGGTATTTGGCTATTATATCGAGGTATCTCGGGCTAATCTCAACTTAGTTCCCCCAGACTATATTCGTAAGCAGACTTTAGCGGAGGCGGAAAGGTTCTTCACCCCCGAACTTAAGGAGTATGAATCCTTGATTCTCAATGCTCAGGAAAAGATCGCTGACCTGGAGGCTGCTATTTTTCGACAACTTTGCCAGCAGATACGCGCTGTTGGGGGGCAAATTTTGGCCACCGCCAGAGCCATCGCTCAAATTGACGCCCTTTCCAGCCTCGGTGAGGTAGCAGTGCGCCATGGCTATGTCAGGCCGATACTGACCAATGAGGACGTCTTAGATATTAAGGGAGGGCGCCACCCTATCGTGGAACAGAGCATAGGCAGCGATAATTTTGTTCCTAACGATGCTTATTTATGTAATAAGGACAATCAACTTATCATACTTACAGGTCCCAACATGTCAGGAAAGTCTACCTATCTCAGGCAGGTAGTCCTCATCATCCTTTTAGCTCAGATAGGAAGCTTTGTCCCTGCCGATTCAGCGAATGTTGGAATTGTTGACCGCATCTTTACTCGCATTGGCGCTCAGGAGGACCTAGCTGCCGGCCAATCCACTTTTATGGTGGAGATGACTGAGGCGGCAAATATCCTGAATAATGCTACCCCTCGCTCCTTTATCATCCTGGATGAAATTGGTCGGGGCACTTCCACCTATGACGGGCTTTCCATCGCCTGGGCAGTAGCCGAGTTTATCCATAATCACCCTGAGCTTGGAGCGAAGACCCTTTTTGCCACTCATTATCATGAATTGGTGGACCTGGCTGATATCCTGCCCAGAGTGAAAAACTTTAACGTGGCGGTGGCGGAGGAAGGAGACAAAGTTATCTTCCTACACAAGATTGTCCCCGGGGGCACTGACAGGAGCTATGGCATCCACGTGGCTCAGCTAGCAGGCCTGCCCAAATCGGTAATCGTCCGAGCTCAGGAAGTCTTAGCTGAGCTGGAAAGCCACACTGCTAAAAAAGGCAAAGTCCCTCGCCGTAAAGCATCGCTCCAGATTCCTCTTTTCCATAAAGACTCACTATTGGCTGATGAAATTGCCCGGCTTGATATTGACTCCATGTCTCCTCTGGAAGCAATCACCAAGCTTTATGAGCTCAATCGAATGACTCAGGAGAATAAGGACTCGCCTTTATGAGACCAGACGCTACTATTAAAGGATAGTGGTGTGGAGTTCTCCCTCCACTTTTGCTTGCACGTGAGCCAAGAAATCGACGCATTCCTTTGCTATTCCCAGGGCATCCAGATGGTAGAGAGAGCGAAGAAAATCTTGCTTTCCATGGGTTACGAATTCGTCAGGAATGCCTAATCGCTTCACTTTGACATCTGATACTTCAGCCTTTTCCAGCAGCTCCAGCACCGCGGCACCAAAGCCTCCGCTAAGAATATTCTCCTCTACTATGACCATCTTTTTGGTGTGGTTGGCTACATCCAAAATAAGCTCTGTATCCAGGGGCTTAGCGAATCGGGCATTAATTACCATGGCGTCAATGCCCCCCAGAGCTAAATGCTCCGCTGCTTCCAGAGAAGTCATGACAGTAGAGCCTATGCCTATTATTACTATATCTTCACCTTGCTTTATTATCTCAGCTTTGCCTATAGGAAGTTGATGAAGCTCGGTGGCCAGGGGAACGCCTGGTCCCCGACCCCGAGGATAACGAATTGCTATAGGATGCTCTGTATTGAGGGCGGTATAGAGCAGGTCTTGAAGTTCATTCCCGTCCTTAGGTGCGCAAACAATCATATTAGGCATCAGACTAAGATAGGATAAATCAAATATCCCTTGATGTGTTTTGCCATCCTCTCCGACAATGCCGCTGCGGTCGAGGGCAAAAACGACAGGCAGATCAGGGAGACAAACATCGTGCAAAATTTGGTCAAAGGCACGTTGCAAGAAAGTGGAATATATAGCTACAATAGGTATAAAGTCCTGGGTAGCTAGACCGGCGGCTAAGGTAACCGCATGCTGCTCAGAAATCCCTACATCGTAGATGCGTTGAGGAAACTCCTTGACCAGAGAGGATAGGCTATTGCCTTCAACCATGGCAGCGCTTATCACTACCACCCTGGGATTATCCCTCAGCAGTCCACCGACTGTTCGAGCAAATATCTGACTATAAGTGGGTATTGTGCTCAAGCTCGCGCTTTTGGGGGATAGGCCGTGAAAGTGAGTGGGATTATCCTCGGCTGGTTTGTAACCCTTGCCTTTCGTAGTCAAGACATGGACAATGACCGGCTTGTAGTAATTCCTGGCTTGAGTCAGAGCTGTTTCCAATTCAGCAGTGTTATGACCATCTATCGGACCCATGTAAGTAAAGCCAAGCTGCTCCCACATCATGGTGGGCATGACTACCGCTTTTGCTCCTTCCTTAAGACGGCGCAATGCCCACTGCAGCCTCTTTCCTCCAGGCAAGAGAGACAGCAACCGATTCGTCTGTTGCTTAGCCTGTATATAGCCACGGGTTATTCGCACTACATTTAGCCGCCTGGCTATCGCTCCTACTGTGGGCGAAATGGACATGCCGTTGTCATTAAGCACCACGATAAGCCTTGTGCCCAAATGCCCGGCGTGATTCAGCGCTTCGTAAGTCATGCCACAGGTGAGGCATCCATCGCCGATGACAGCTACCACGTGGTGATTACCGCGAGCAAGGTCACGGGTCAGAGCCATGCCCAAAGCCGCTGAAATGGAGGTGCCACCATGTCCCGTAGTGAAAGCATCATGAAGACTTTCATCTCTATCAGGAAATCCTGAGAGTCCCTGGTATTGGCGAAGGGAGGGAAATTGCTCCCTTCTTCCTGTTAATAGCTTATGAACGTAACTTTGGTGTCCCACATCCCAGACTATCTTGTCTTTCGGGCTATCAAATACCCGGTGTAAGGCAACAGTAAGCTCCACCGCTCCCAGATTGGATGCTAGATGCCCTCCGTTTTCACTAACCCTGCTTACCAATAGCTCCCTGAGCTCGGAACAAAGTTCACCTAGTGCATCCTGGCTTAGCCCCTTAACATCGCTGGGGTCGTTTATTTTGTCCAGTATCTTAGACACCTCACCCTCCCACTTTAGATTATAACAAATTTTACTCTTACGCATGCTCCTGCCGCTAAGGTTGCTGTTCTAAAACCGCAACAGGCGATTTAATATGCCTCTGAATCCGCCTACCTTTCCCTTGATAGCAGCATAGTTTATTTCGCCAAGCATCAAGTTTGATACAGCTCTCCACACCTCCTCACTCTGGTTGAACACTCCAAACGCCAAACGAGGGAAGCGGACAAAATTTTTTGACAGTGTACGCGCTATTCTCAGTTCAGACATTATCTTCCACTCTACAATCTGTTGGTAATCCTGCAACCCGACTTTGCCCCTCACTAAAGAGTTCTCAATCACTGGTGCGGCAAGCTGGGCACTCTGGATGGCGTTATAAATTCCCTCACCCGTTAACGGGTCAGTAAACCCAGCCGCATCACCCAGAAGCAAGGCTTTATCTTGCCAAACAAACCTCCCTTTTGTACACATTGGTATCAAGCGGCTGCTAGACCTGGCGATAGTATAACTACTGATACCTAGTGAGTTTAGAAACTTCTGATGGTGGCGGTTCAAATGTCTTGCCTTGGAGGCAAGACATCCAGCTCCAACAGAGAGATGGTTACGCTTGGGGAACACCCAGGCATAACCCCCAGGAATGCACCCCAGGTCTATCTGGACTCGCGATTTCCATTTTGCCATCTCTTCCTCGGGCACAACAATTTCTGACTCTATTCCCGTGGCATATTCCATGCTCCTTACCATGCCCAGCTCTCTTGCCACTACGCTATAAGCCCCATCAGCCCCGACCACGAGTCGGGAGCGAAAAATGTTGTCAGTAGTGGAAATCTCAATCCAATCAGCGCTCACCTGTATTTGCGTTACCTTCTGACCATCAATAAGTACAGCTCCCAGTTGCTGTGCCCTCTTCACCAAAAAATGGTCAAATACATCACGCATCACGGTATATATCAGTGGCTGAGAATGCTGCCCCAGGTAAGGTCTGCCCAGCTTAAAATTAAAGCTAAGCTCATAAATTACGTCTTCCACTACCTCAGAGATATCGAAATCCAGAAGTTTTGCCGCCTTTCTGGTGACTCCACCAGCACAACACTTATAGCGGGGCAGTTTTTCTTTTTCTAAAACTAATACCCCGATCCCCCTCTTGCCTAGCTCATAAGCCAGTGTTGCCCCAGCCGGACCAGCACCAACAACGATTACATCGTGGCTTTGTTTCAACAGTAACCACCCCTAACAAGCGAAGCAATGCAAACCTATCTCCAATTATATCACCGCTATATAATAAATAGACCTTTCCTGGCAACCTATCTCCCTGCTCCCTCTTACCCTGATAAGGAGGCTGTTCAAAATAGAGAACTGGATTCTTCGCTTCGCTCCGAATGACACCTCGGATGCATATCCATCTTCTTCATAGCCTGGCTTTACTTCCTTCTAAAGTTTTAATCAGGCCAAATCATAATAGTTTTTGGGTTAAATTTTTTGTGATTTAAACCGTTGATATCCCTTGACATCCTTTTGAAAAAGTGTTATTCTCATACAAGGTGCTCGCATATGTGTCATTCTCGCATTACTATAGTATATAAGATTTCAATTGTGAGTGTGGCCAGGCAAATGAGCCCGACTCAGGTGGCATTGGTGTAGTCAGTATGTGGAATACAAGGACAATTAACCAGTTTCCTCATCACTTACCTCCTTTCTTGTTTTCATATAGGCGGCGGGAGCGGCTCAAACTCCCGTCGCCACCTCTCTAGTTCGCCCCAACGGAGTGAAGAACTCCGAAGTGACAAGCACCTATTCGACACGGTTGTGTCAATTTGTTGGGGAAAATTCACCCCTGCCCTGCTTGCCTTGACCAAAACGCATCCCGGTCGTTCTTATTGTGGCACAACGTCCATAGTTTGAGAGGATTGTTCAACACAGCCCATCCCAATTATTCTCAATGTAGGTAACGAGATTGGCAATGCAGGACTGCACAGATTGGAGAAAGTTATTATTGTTGGGTGATTGTAAACAGTAAAAGATGTTATAATAGCAGCTTATCCAAACGAACAAAGTCCACATTGAAATAATAAGAGGAGGCTAAATATGAAGGTAAATTTTGAAGCTGAAAGTGTGACTTTGAGATTGTGGCGCCAGGTGTACCAAACCTACACGCTGCTTAAGAAGTGTGAGGACCAAATACTTAAGGAATACGGGCTTACTACGGAGCAGTTTGC
>JAUWYX010000010.1 GCA_030615625.1 Dehalococcoidia bacterium | reverse complement strand
ACACCATCAGGGAGCGTAATCCCTTCCCTGCTATTTGCGGCCGCATCTGTCATCACCCCTGCGAGGGAAGATGCCGCCGGGGGGAACTCGATGAGCCCGTAGCAATCAGAGCGCTTAAGCGCTTTGCCGCCGACTGGTATTTTGACCATGTTAATGAATTACCTGAACCAGAACCCTTCCCCCAGACTCACAGCCAAAAAGTAGCTGTAGTAGGAGCGGGACCTACAGGGTTGTCCTGCGCCTATTTCCTGGCTCAAATGGGCTATCCTGTCACGGTCTTTGAAGCCTTCCCCATAGGTGGGGGCATGCTCTCGGTAGCTATACCCGACTTTCGCTTGCCGCGGGAGGTTATTGAAAAGGAGATAAATTATATCGCCAAACGGGGAGTGGAGATAAAATACAATACACCAGTAAACGTAAATTTCACCATAGAGAATATCAGAAACAGTGGCTTTGAAGCCGTTTTCATCGCTGCTGGGGCGCAAAGGAGCCAGAACATTGGCATACCCGGAGAATTGGAGGATATTGAAGGCTTCTACTATGGTTTGAGATTTCTCAGAGATGTGAAGGTTGGCAAGCCTATCAAAATTGGACACAGGGTAGCTGTTATCGGCGGTGGCAATGTGGCCTTGGACTCTTCTCGCACAGCTCTTCGCCTTGGTGCCGATGAAGTGAGCATCTTTTACCGTCGGTCGCGGGAAGAGATGCCAGTAACTGAGGTGGAGTATGATGAGACTCTGGCTGAAGGCGTCCAGGTTAATTTTCTCGTCAGCCCCACCCGCATAGTAAGCGATGATTGGAAGATAGCCGGTTTACAGTGTGTCCAGATGAAGCTGGGTGATCCTGATGCCGGTGGACGCCGTCGCCCAATTCCCATTCCTGGCTCAGAGTTTTTCGCTCCGGCGGATACCGTCATTGCTGCTGTGGGGCAGGCTCCAGACCTGTCGTTTTTACCCCCGGATAGTGCTCTTGAGCGTACTCGGTGGGAGAGGCTGGCGGTCGATGAAAACAGATTGGTCACCAATATTCCCGAGGTCTTTGCCGGGGGGGATTTTGTCTCCGGGCCGGGCATGGTTATAGAAGCTATTGCGGCTGGCCGGAGAGGGGCCATCGCCATAGACAAATATCTCCGGGGCGATACCTCACGGGTCGAGATGTATGACCTCAAGCCCAGCGTTATTGAGGAAGAAATAAGTGGAGAGGAAGAAGAAAGCTGGGAACCACAATTCAGGCCAGAAACACCTCATCTCCCTCTCCAGGAGAGGAAAGGTAGCTTTAAAGAGATAGAGCTGAGCTTTTCTGAGGATAAGTCGAGACAGGAGGCTAAGCGTTGCTTAAGATGCGACTTAGAAAAGTAATGAAAAAGGCAAAAATAAAAGTGCAAAATGACAGAGCAACAGCAAATAAAAAAGTAAAATGCGAAAAGCAAATATGCAAAGAAAGGTATTTAAAAGTTTTATTTTTGATTTGTAATTTTGATTTTTAACCTTTGACTTTTGACTTTTTTAATTTGTGGGAGGTTAGGCATGAAATCTATTACTAAGCAAAAGACTTTTGAGGAAATCGAGCAACAGTTAGACGGGTTTGACCGGGTGTATATTGCTGGTTGTGGCACATGCACCACGATGACTAAAACTGGTGGGAGGGAAGAGGTCTTGGAAATGAGGGAGCGTCTGCAAGAACTGGGCAAGCTAGTGACTGGCTGGACAGTTATTCCTACCGCCTGTGATGAGATGACCGAAGTAGCTGTTAAAGAAAATAATGGAGCCATTCAGAATGCCAAATGTATTTTGGTCATGTCCTGTGCTTTAGGGGTGCATAAGCTGAGTACCTATATTGACAAGCCAGTCATTCCAGCCCTGGATACTCTTTTCATAGGCGTCGAGGATGGTCCGGGCTGTTTTCAAGAGGTTTGTGCTCAATGTGGTCAGTGCGTCCTGGGAGAGACTGCTGGCATCTGTCCCTTGACGGCATGTCACAAAGGTTTGCTGAACGGCCCATGTGGTGGCACCGACAATGGTAAGTGCGAGGTGGATAAGGAAAAGGATTGTGGCTGGACTCTCATATATCAGCGACTACAAGAACAGGGCCGGCTTGATTTGATGCGTAAGCATCATTCCCCCAGAGATTACAACGTGGCACCCAGGCCGCGAACGACCATGATTACATGAAGGAGGAGCTATGGCGCAAAGTTTCAGGGAAGTTCTCAAATCTGATAAATTTGTGATAACCAGCGAAATCGGTCCACCAAAGGGGACAAACATTGAGAAGATGCTCCACCATATTGACCTTCTCAAGGATAAAGTAGACGCGCTGAATGTTACTGACCACCAGAGTTCCGTAATGCGCTTTCCCTCCATTGGTGGCTGTCTGGCCATCAAGGAACAAGGAGGCGAGCCCATATTACAGATGACTTGCCGCGACCGTAATCGGCTTGCCCTTCAAGCTGAACTTCTCTTTGCGTATACCAGGGGCATAAGAAATGTCCTCTGCCTAACTGGAGATGCTGTTGTAGTTGGCGACCACAAGGCGGCCAAGGGCGTTTTCGACCTGGATTCAGCACAGTTGCTGAAGACAATTCGGCAGATGGAAGCGGGCAAAGACCTTGGGGAGAATGAGCTTGACGGGGCTGTGGAGTTCTGTGCCGGAGCCATAGTCACACCTGAAGCGAACCCAATTGAGCCTCAGTTAATCAAGTTTGAAAAGAAGATTGAAGCCGGTGCCGAATTTTTTCAGACTCAAGCCATCTATGACCTGGAAAAATTTGCTAAGTTTATGGAATATGCCCGCCAATTCCCGGTCAAGATATTAGCTGGCATCATTTTGCTTGTGTCAGCCAGGATGGCAAAGTATATGACTGAAAATGTCCCGGGCGTCTTTGTGCCCCAAAACTTGATTGATGAATTAGCGGCTGCTCCCAAAGGTGAAGCAATCAATAAAGGTATAGAAATCGCGGGTCGGATGATTGCCACTATAAAAGAGGAATCTATGTGCGACGGAGTCCATGTCATGGCCATAGGTCGGGAAGAGGTGGTTCCAGATATCCTGAAAGCGGCGGGACTCGCTACTTAGTACCCCATGTAGCTTGTGAAAGGGGCAGAGACCGCTTGCCTCCTTTTCAGATCCTAATAGCGTTTCCCACCCTCGTATTAAGGGGGGATTTGGTCTCTCTAAATACGGACTTTATCGTTGTTGAGCTAGGTTGCTCTCCTAGCTTTCAGAGAAATATCCAAACCCAGCGCCTCCGTTACCCTAAAAAGAGTGCTGAGTGTGGTATTATAGTCGCCTTTTTCCAGTCTGGATATGGCAGGCTGTCTTGTCCCGATAATCCTGGCAAGCTCCGTCTGGCTCAATCCCAGTTTGCTCCTGCGCTTTATCAGGACTCTTACCATATCGTATTTGGGCTTCAAAGCCTCATATTCCTTTCGGATTTCAGGCTTTTCGAGAAGCTTTGCCTCAAATTCGTCATAGTTCGTAGCTTTTTTGTTTACCATTCTTTACCCACCTAAAATACTTATTACAATATATTATATAACATATATGTTATAATGTCAATACCCTGTCAATACCTTGTCAATAATGGAGACAAGTGGAAACTAAGGCGAAAAAAACTGGAAATTGAAGCGGAAACCAAGAAGCAGATCCTGAAGACACAATCTGGCTTTTTGTGTCACTCTAGCTCCTAACTCTTATTTTATGACGTATAATTGCTAGCTCGCGACAAGTGGATTAATTATTGTCTTGACAACAAGGTGTAGCGTAATTAGAGTTAATAGAAGTTCGGAGCATCTAGCCATGAGGAGGAAACTAGGTAGAAACGACCGGTGTTGGTGTGGCTCTGGCCTGAAATATAAGAGGTGCCATATGCACAGAGAAACGCAAGAGCCGGTTAGTATCTGGCAGGCAACTAAAGAACACAAAAAGGCCTTCAGCACCAAGGACTGCTTAGCACCTGCGTCTATGAAAATCGATTGTTCAAAAATCTTTGTAAAAGCCCATACAGTCCCTAGAAGTAGCCTACAGCATATTGCTTGTAATGGGCACGTGTATAGCTTTATCCCGAGCTTGGAAAACATCATTAAGTATAAGGGTAGACTGCAGCCCGAATTGATAGGTATAAGTAGGGCTTCCACCTTCAACGGCTTTTGTTCGGTACACGATAGCAAGATCTTCTCCAAGATAGAGAATCAGCCTTTTCAAGGTTCTCAAGAGCAGTGTTTTTTGCTTGCTTATCGCGCCTTGGCAAGAGAAATTTATACCAAGAAAGCACTATTTTCTTCATCAGACATACGTCGCCAAGCCGATCGAGGTAAACCATTGGAAAGACAGCTCGCTATCCAATATATGAACGCACTTATTGATACGGGCGCATCCGCAGGCCTACGCGACAATGAGTTTTACAAAAAGATATATGACAATGTCTTGCTTAGTGAAGATTTCAACAATGTCCGAGCATTCATCATCGAATTAGACTCTGCACCGCCAGTAATGTGTAGTGCAGGTATATTTCCTGAACAGGATTTTGCCGGCAATCAACTGCAAAATATAGTTGATCTTAATATGACTCCACACTTACTTAATTTCGCCTCTTTCTACAGTGGAGATCATGGTCTGGTCGTCTTTACATGGCTACCGGAGAGTGATCCCACGTGTCGGCCATTCATCGACAGTCTAAGAGCATTATCATCTGACAGAATGACAGATGCTTTGATAAGATTCTTTTTTGAGTTCTCTGAGAATCTTCATATCTGTCCTAGGTGGTGGGAAAGCCTCGCAGACGATAAGAAAAACACTCTTATTGATAGGCTGGCTTCTTCAGCGGATCCTATATTAGCCAGAAACCCAGGTTGTATCGCTGAAGATGGTTTTAGGTTCGACAATTGGCCTATTTCAAATTTGAAACCCGTTGGGTTCTGAGCAGTTCAAGCACAGAATAAGTCGGTCATTTGGGATTATACTTTCTGGCGTTTTGTTATCCTAACTTTTTCCCGACACTATCTCGCTCTCTTGAACTGTGAGCATATTAGATATTCTATAGTAATTTTGTCATTTAGGTATATTAAGATATTGACAATTTAGTAATAAGAGCTACAATTAAATTGGTTAACTTAGAATACAGGAGGACGTGTGATTATGAAAAAAAAGGAGCCAATCCGAGAGATTAGGGGAAAGAAGATCGTTAGAGGGACTTGGAAGAGAAGAAGAGTCGACTACGTTTCGGGGGAAATCGTTGTCGGTATCAGAGAAGAACAACTAAAACGAATTCAGGTGGCAGAGCAGAAAGAAGACATTAAGCGTAACCTATTTAAACAATTGCCCAAGGGTTCAAAGATTATTCGCGATTTCAGCACACAGGGAATGATACGAATTGAGGTGCCGGAGGCCGAGGACCTATTTAGAATCATACAACGTCTTGCTAAACATCCCTTGGTAGAGTACGCGGAACCAAATATTATCCAGGAAACTTGTCAAGTCATTCCAGACGAATACGCCAACCTTGCCGCCCTCAGGGCTAACCAATGGGGACTTGAAAGAGTGAGAGCGCCTTGGGCCTGGAATAACTCTATTGGAAGGCTTAATGTGCTGATTGCTGTTATTGATTCAGGTATCGCTGGTCCGGAGAGAGCCCAGGGGGCAATTTATCGTTGGTGGAATCCATCCATTGGTGACCACTTTTTTTGCTCGGATCCTTTAGGAGAATTGGCACATGGTGGAGGATATAGATATGAGGGAGCGCGTTTTAGGTTGTTTCTGGCGAATGAAGCTAGTACCACTCCATTCTTCAGATGGTGGAAGAGTTCAATTGGGGACCATTTCTACACAACAGATCCAAATGGCGAACTAGCTCCCCAAAGCGGGTATCAACCCGAAGGCAACATTGGAAACATCGCTACGGTGCAACTTCCTGGTACCGTTGCATTGCACAGATGGTGGAAGAGTTCAATTGGGGACCATTTCTACACAACAGATCCAAATGGTGAACTAGCCCCTCAAAGCGGGTATCAGTATGAGGGGATCGCAGGTTATGTTGTGGAAACTCGCTTAAGTAGTTTGTCCCACCCTGACATTGCCGACGAAAATAGATTCGTTTTAGGTAATGATTATGTTCATGACGACAACTTTCCCATGGATGATTTAGGACATGGGACACATGTCACTGGAATCGCATCAGCAGACACCAACAATAACACCGATATCGCTGGCCTTTGTTGGAATTCTTCTGTGTTTGTAATCAAAATATTCGAACCGGTATTACTGCCAAATGGAACATGGATTGGGCAGGGAACAAGTTCAGACCTCGCTGCTGCTATAATTGAGGCTGTTGCTTTCGGGCTGGCGAGGGGTTACAGGGTCGTAATCAACTATAGCGGGACAGCCGGGTCACCTTCGGCTGCTGTTGAGATTGCCGTAAAATTGGCACGCACCAATGGATGTCTTTTAGTAGCCGCTACTGGCAACGATAGTGATCATCTTACAGGTCTTAGACATCGTGTTGGTTGGCCTGCTGCATATTCAAAGGACTATGATAATGTAATTGCTGTCGGAGCAATTGATAATGGAAATAACCTCGCCAATTTTTCTAATGTTGGGTCGGAGGTGAATGTGGTAGCACCTGGAGTTAACGTTCGATCAACTGTGCCGAATTATTGGACCGGCCAAAACCAAGCAGCAGCAACCCTTGCTAATTGGGACGGAACATCTATGGCTGCTCCCCACGTATCAGGTTTAGCCGCACTTATACTCTCAATCAATCAAACTCTTACACCCAGGAGAGTGAGAGAGATTATCGAAACCACGGCAGATAATCTCGGACCCGCGGGCAAAGATAATGATTTTGGATATGGGAGAATAAACTGTGAGAGAGCCCTTGCACTATTGACGGGTGGCACTATATTTAGATGGTGGAAGAGTTCAATTGGGGACCATTTCTATACAACAGATCCGAATGGTGAAGTAGCTCCCCAAAGCGGGTATCAGTATGAGGGGATCGCAGGTTATGTCCTTACAATCCCCTAAATTGTCAAATTTACACTTCGTGGGAAGACAAACAATCTAGCGAATCGACCTAGTTCCGTGACACTTGGCTTTATGTGCAAGTTGAGCTAGCAGTATCAGTACTTCAGGGCTAGAAAGCGCATTTCAGGAAAAAGGGGAGAGCCAAATTAACGAGCCTCTCCCCTTATCTTTTGATGCCCTCGCTAAACAAAATGACGGGATGTGCAATGTTGTGTTCATCCGAGTAGATAGCCCCTCTGTAAGAATCGAGAGCAAGGTTCCCAGACTGTACCCTGGTTGGACGACGCAGCGATGAATCCAAACGTTGTATAAGTTGTATAATAGGTACAAGTAAATCCAGCGTGAGGAATGATCATGTCTCTAACAAGATTCATCAAGGATGTACTGAGGAAGCCTGAGGCAATCCCAACCCCTGGTGCCATATTCTACAATGCGACAGTGGCAAAAGTTCTTCGAAAGCCTGAAACAAAGATAGCTAATGACATAGTGGAAAAGATGGGAAACGGGACTATTCTTGATTTAGGTTCGGGAACAGGCTATTTGTCAATAGAGATTGCAAAGAGGTCACCCGGCCTACAGGTCTATGGCATCGATCTCAGTAGGCAAATGGTCAAGATTGCAAGACACCATGCAAAAGGCGTTGATAATGCTCGATTTGTGTTTGGCAATGCGGCCAAACTCCCTTTCAAGGATAGTTCAATAGACCTTGTGATTAGTACGGGCGCTTCGCACCATTGGAAGACACCACGCATGGTGTTTGATGAGTGCTATCGTGTTCTAAAAGCCGGCAAGGAAGCCTGGATATACGATGGGTGTCCTGAGGTTTTCAACAACCAGGCTGATAGAAGAAAGGTGAACGAGGAATATGGGTTCTTGGTTGGCCGACTTGGACCTAAAGTCTCTGAAATACATGGTTTCACCGGGGAAGAATACCAGACCGTAATTAAGGGCATGCTAGAGCAAACGGCATTCAAAGGCAACTACCAGATGGCGCTGACAGATATTTGGATGAAGATTACGCTTAAGAAACGCGAGTGAGCACGTTTGCTATTTCACAACTTTTGATTATCTAATCAAGCCTGTTGCGCCTGATAATCTAGCGAGACTAATCCGGGAGACTTTCCTTAAAGGCACGGGTGGACATCAGGAGGGCGAGGGCCTACTTTTGTTCTGAGGGGTCGTAGAGCGCAACCCAGTTACTCGATATAACTCAATGGGTGCTGACTTCCCCTTAAGCCTCTTTGCCTCGAGTTCCTCGGCCTCTATATAATCTTTTGTTTGATTGTACGTCTCAGCACCGATCCAGACTTCACCGCCTGGGGTGCTGCTACAAATGCGTGAAGCAATGTTAATGGAATCTCCGATGACGGTATATTCGGTGCGCCCAACCGAGCCTATATTGCCGGCTAAGGCTATACCAGTGTTAATGCCAATGCCAAATTGCACCGGGAGCAGCCGGCTATCGCTTTGCTGCAATTCAGCAATTTTTTGGTGTGCTTCCCACGCTGCCTGTACTGCCGACAATGCGTGCTCTGGTTGAGATTGCGGCGCGTTCCATACTGCCATGATGTTATCACCGCCAAACTTGTTAACTATACCATCGTGCTGTACTACTGCATCGGTTACAGCTGATAAGTAAGTATTGAGCATTTCCACTACAGCTTCAGGGGGCAACTGCTCACTTATCTGAGTGAAGTTACGGATATCAGCAAAGAGAACACTTACCTCCCTTTGCTCGCCCCCGAGGTGAAGTTCCCCAGTATCAGCTCGGCTAACTATCTCCCTGGCTATTTGGGGCGAAATATATCGACCAAAAAGATCCTTGACAAACCGTTTATCCGACTGCTCACTAACAACCATATAAATAACATTACTGACATAGAGTACTGGAAGTAGCAACAGGGGATAAAATAGACAGAGGATATATCCTCCGTCGAAAGCAAAGAAGCCGACTATCAGGTAAGCAACAAATAGGCCTACCGTTATTCCCGCTCCTTTAACTATATCGGTCCAGTACCAGGTCCCACAACGGGGCAAGGTAAAGGCAGTGATGCCAATTAGCAGCAGCATAATCATTAATGTGACGATGGGGCCAGGCTCTGTTAAGAAGCGCTCTGTGAGGACGGTATCCATGGCACCAGCGTGTATAAAAACTCCGGGAACATTGCTGACTGCAGTGGGGATTGCCCAGGTGTCGGGTTCACCGGTAGCGGTCATCCCGATCAATACTATCTTGTTGTTGACTAGCGACGGGTCAAAGTCGCCACTGATAATATCGCCATAGGGGACATAGGGTCGTTGTCTAAAGTCGGCGGAAAAGTTGATGCGTATACAGTACGAAGCATCAACTGGAATATCACGAGCCAACAAGTTAACCGTGCCATTTTCTAGCAGATATTCCTGCGGTAAAGTCATGGAGAATAGGCTATGAAGTACAGCCAGGGTCAATGAGGGATAGACCTGTCCTGAGCTTGACTTAACAATCAACGGTAGTCGCCTTACTGTGCCATCGCCATCGGGAATCACATTAGCGTGACCAATATTACTGGCAGCCTGTTCTAGAGAAGCTATCGGCAGCAGGAAATTATCATAGGTAATCTCAGCTCTAGCCCGGGTGACAAGTTGGGTGCCAACAGCGGCCAGGACAACATTGTCCGCTTCGGCCATTGCCGTCGCCAGCAATTCATCATCGGAGGAACTATCAACGAAGATGACATCAAAACCGATTACCTGGGCTCCAGCTTGGTTTAAGTTATCGATGGCCTGGGCATGGAGACTGCGTGGCCACTCTGCCCACCGTCCATAAGTGTCAAGGGTATTGTCATCAATACCAGCGATAACAATAACAGCAGAAGGAGGTTGAGACGTGAAAAGCTGGTCTGACAGCCACAGATTGATGCTATAGAACGGTTGAACCAGAAGAGCCACAAGGATAAATAGGCAGCCCACCCCTATGATTACTAAAGTATGATAAAGGCGCTTACGTTGGCGCCTAGTTATTCTACGCTTGGGTAACGGATTAACTGTAATCTTGATTCGCCTCTAGGTATCTATTTTTCATCGCCGGCTTCTAAGACGACCTCGCCATCATAATATACTGCTCTTATCTTGGTGCAACCAAGCTAGAAAACGTATTGATAATAGCCTGGCAATCCAGCTAACCCCTTCTAATGGTATCCCCTATCATCTGCTCAAGAGTGATGGTTGTGACGCCAGTGTCGCAGGCAAGATCGAGTGAGAGAATTTCGATCTCGGTGCCAGCCTCCAGCTCCATAGTGCTGCCGTCAAAGAAAGTAATTTCGGCACTGGAATTACCGCCGGTCTTTATGGTATCTCCGACTTCTAATTCCATTTCGACCTCCGCTTCTGTCCAATCATCCGTACCTGCCTTCATTACGGATACATCACCCTCGGTTATGGAAAGTATAGTAAGCGTCGAAGGACATGGCGAACCCCCGCCACAGCCAGCCGCAGTTGAGGCCACTAGAATTGTCAGAGCAAGCATTAACAGCAATTTATTACGCATGGTAGGCTTTCTATAAGTGCTGCGGAGGTTTTACTAGCAGCATAGGCTTCTGAGGATATATATTGTTTATCTGCAATGCTTTACTGGCACGCAACTTGTAATTTCTCTGAGCTAATTTTTAAATTTTTTAGCTACTGCGAGGTATTAACAATAGTCCAGCAACTCAGCTAACCCCTTCTAGTCTTAAGTAATTTCACTAAAATGAACTGGGTAGTTAGAGCCTGCGTCCGCATATCCCCAGGCAGCCTCAGCATCACCTACAGGAGCAGATGTGATAATCCAATCCTTAGCCTTAGGCCAGCCCTTCACATGGTATATTTCGCCTGTCGCCTCTACCCAGACATAATAATAGTGTCCTCCAGCAACAGTAATGGTGTAAGATGTTTCGTGATGCTCCCCATTTACTGGATCTCCAGTATCCTCGTCTATAGCCCACCCATCAGTGGTATCGTCCCAAATAAATATTGAAGCCATCGCCCCCGTATCTATTTGAACATTGATAGTGGCAGGCGTTTCAGTGACAGTAACGTTGACGGTGACGGTAGCCGTATCGGTACCGCCGTTACCATCGCTTACGGTATAGTTAAAGCTGTCGGTACCATTGAAGCCAATGGCTGGGGTGTAGGTGACATGGCTCCCGTTATTGGCGACTGAACCATTAGTCCCTTGAGTTACTGAGTCCACAGTCAGTGTATCACCGTCATTATCGGAGTCGTTATTCAGGACATCGATGATAACGGGGGTATCCTCATCGGTAATGGCACTATCGTTTACTGCTACCGGCGCGTCGTTGACACCATTAATGGTAATGGTCACAATAGCAGTATCGGTGCCGCCATTGCTATCGGATACCGTGTAAGTGAAGCTATCCGTGGTTGAGTTGCCAGCCTGTAGATACTCGAATTGTTCATCAGGGTTATAGGTGAAGGAGCCATCTGCATCCCAGGCATTGATTGCACCTACAGTCCCGCTCGTATCCAGTGCAGTTACAGTTAGGGTATCACCAACATCGGGGTCGGAATCATTGCTCAGGACTCCTGGAGCGGCAACAGTTACCGGATTGTCCTCATCGGTAGTGGCGGCATCGTCCTCTGCCACCGGGGGATCATTCATGAGCTCCGGCTGCTGACCGGATACAATAATACCTGTTCGCCCCTCGGGTATCTGCAGTTCCACTCCCTGCCCAATGGCATATATATTCCCTTCCTCATTAGTTATCAAAGTTGTGCCATCTCCGCCAACGGTAACTATCAGGATACTACCCCTCACCCCCGCCACACCAGTTGATGTTTCGATTTCGTAGCTAGATCCTGGGTCGAGAAGCTTCGTCACGCGGCTTATCGTGGTCCCTATTGTCTGCTCAAGAGTAATGGTCGTGACGCCAGTGTCACAGGCAAGATCGAGTGAGAGAATTTCGATCTCGGTACCCGCCTCCATTTCCATAGTGCTGCCGTCAAAAAAAGTAATGTCGGCGCCAGAATTATTGCCGGTCTTTATGGTATCTCCGACTTCTAGCTCCATCTCGATCTCCGCCTCTACCCAATCGTCCGTACCTTCCTTCATTACGGACACATCACCCTCGGTTATGGAAAGTATAGTAAGTGTCGAAGGACATGGTGAACCCCCACCGCCGTCACAGCCGATTAAAGTTGAGGCCACCAGAATAGATAGAACAAGCATTGCCAGCAGTTTTTTACGCATCGTAGGGCTCCTTATAATTTCTCTCAACTGATTTTGACTTTTTTAGCTGCTAATGTGATAATCCGAATAGCATTGGATAGTACATTATTACAATGTACTAAAGTACTATATTATATTATGGTACAAGCGATATGTCAATAGGGTTTTACTTTGGGAGCGGAAGGGGTCCAGCGCAGCAGAAGTAACCTTTCTCATAGTGTTAAACAAGATATGACTATGGCAGAGGACAGAGTAGACGAGACTGCAGGCTTATCCAAATTCCGGCAAAGGTACCGGAAATCCGAGGTCATATTTAAAGAAGGAAGCACCGGCAGTGAGATGTATCTCATTCATAGAGGGAGGGTAATGCTCTCGGTTCGGCAGAACGAAACTCAAAAGATCCCGCTGATTGTCCTGAATCCCGGTGATTTTTTCGGTGAGATGGCTCTGGTGGATGACTCCCCGCAGTCAGCTACTGCCTCCGCTGTTGAGGACGACACCGAGTTAATTGTTATGGATAGAGCTAGATTCATGTTTATGGTGCGACAACAGCCAGAATTCGCCCTCAGTCTCATGCACACTCTGTGTCAGAGACTGCGAGAAATGGATAAACGATTATCCCCTGAAGAAGCCTCACCGTGAAAGAGAAGCCACCTGGTCCTCGGATGGAGACTAAGGCTGAAGTGCAGCCAGAGCCATCCGAAGCAATTGAACTGGAGCCGGGAATCTACCAGCTTCGTAGCGAAAAGCCCGGAAGTCATATCTATCTTATCAAGGGCGATACCAAGAATGTTCTTATTGATACCGGGGTTGCCGCCAAGTTCACCGTTTTGAAACGTCGGCTTACCGAATTAAGTATGCGTGTAAGGGACATAAATCTGATTATACTAACACATGAACACTACGACCATATTGGTGCTACCGCCTTCTTCCACCGGACTGCTGTAGTAGCAGCACACCGTTTAGCGGCCAACAAGCTGGAGTTACAGGATGAATTTGTCACCTTCAGAAGATACCGTGACCAATCTAGTAAACCCTTTTGGGTAGATGTCTGGCTGGAGGACGGTTCTATAATTGACCTTGGAAATTATGAACTTCAGGTAATACATACACCGGGGCACACCTCGGGTTGCATCTGCCTATATGAGCCAAGAGCGGGATTGCTCTTCACCGGCGATACAGTGTTTGCTGGAGGCACTCTGTCCGAGATAGCTGTGGGCGGTAACGTCAGCGACTATGTGAATTCAGTTCGGCGTTTGAGTAATCTGAAGATTAAGCAGCTTTACCCCGGTCATGGTAGAGTATCCAGTACACCCGATGAGGACTTGCCCAAAGCCATAGTGTATGCCCAGACAATGCTTGATGACTGCAAGACCTTTTTTGAAGCTTTCATCAAGACCAGAAAATTGCAGGACAAGCTTGGATCGGCCTTCGGTTACTGGACAGAATCCCAGGATTACAAGAAATAACCGCTTGACTAAAGCGTCCCTTTTTATCCTCCAAACAGCCTATGGCCTATGGATAGCTGTACATTTCTACTACAGGATAAGCTCTTCACCCTCGTGAGCAATATCAATTGATGTCCCCAGTAATTTAGCTACTTCTCTAACTTCTCGTTCTATCTCAGGCTCATGTTGTGGACTCACGTGAATTACAGCCACCCTTGGCAGATAACCATTTACTCGACGGAGCTCAATCAACTCCTCCTTGAGCATCTCCGGACAAAGGTGACCTGCATCCTTAGCTGCATTGGCGAGACTATTTGGCCAAGTTACATCAGCTATTATCAATTGCGGAGATATGTTGCCCCATATAGAGGAAAGCCCGGGACCGGTATCGCCCGTATAGAATAAGGTTTTTCTATCTCCAGAAGTTATTTCAAAGCCCACGCCGTCAAGATTGTGTCGCACAGGCACTGCCATGACTTCATAGCCTTCTATATTCTGCGGTTTGAAAGGTTCCAGCGGGACTAGTTTAATAGTTGCCTTTTGCAGGAATGAGGCATCGCTGGTGAATTTGGGGTAGACGACGCCGTCAATGAGGTGAGACGAGAGAATTTCAAGGGTCTTCGGAGTGGCGATGACTTTGGTAGTGCGGTCAGAATTGTTAAAGGCAAAAGCGGGGACCGCCCTGATATGGTCGTAATGACCGTGAGAAAGCAATATCGCCTGTATCTTTCTCTGCTCGGTGAAGGTCAGTTCTGAAGCCAGGCTCCCGGCATCTACAGCGAGGACATCATTAATTAGGAAGGACACGAGCCTCGTGTCTTTGGACTCCGCATTATGTGTCCCCAGGAATCTTATTATCATTGAAATCACCTCGTTGCCATATCATTTATTGGTCTTTAAGAAATCCGGCTAATTCACTTCTTCCTTCTGGCGTAGTCATGTAGACTAAAGTACTCTCAGGCGCAGTGACATAATTTTCTGAGTGGTCTGGATCAAATTTAGCCACCTTTTGCTTTTTAGGCCACTCAGGTGGCCTGACCACTTTGTTTTCAATACAAAGTCGGGGTGAGAGGATTTGAACCTCCGACCACCTGAACCCTATGTAGCTAGTAGAAAAGGCAGAGACCGCTTGCCTCCTTTCTTGTAGTATTATAGGATTATCTAATCCATGAATCAATAGTTGAAGACTGAACAAGAGAGACGTGACAATACTTGAATAGTCACATGACTGAAAAGTTACTTCTGGCATTCTACATTATAATGGAGGCGGATGTCGTCGATGAAAATATTCATAAAATCTGTTATTATTGCTTTAAACTTCTAAAAAAATGAGTTATTATTCTATAAAAGATAAGGCGTATGAGGGAAACTTGGAAAATGCTTCATGAAAGGGATCATTAGTACATCAATAGAATTTTACCTATGCCGCTGATGGCCGATGGCGGTATATGTACGCCAGCTTGAAGTAGATTTGTAAAAGGCGAGGCGAAGAAAGCCCAAAAGGAGGAACAATGGCACGCGGTAAGAAAGAGGTTGGGTTTAAGTCAATGTACGGCATAAAGGTCGAAAATAATGTCTATGTTCCAGCTCGTGATGGAGTGCGGCTGGCGGTTGATATTTACCGTCCGGACGCACCTGGCAAGTTCCCGGCCTTGCTTGCTTTATCTCCTTACGGCAAGGAGGTACAAACATTTGACACACCTCCGCAACCGTTCGGAAAATCGGTTTTTGAAGCATCAATAGAAGCTGGCAACCCCGACTTTTTCGTGCCCCGGGGTTACGTTTACGTGATAGGAGACTTGAGAGGCACAGGCTACTCGGAGGGTGAATATGAAGGCCTCTTTTCTAAAAAGGAAGGAGAGGATGGCGCCGATATTGTAGAGTGGTTGGCGCAGCAGTCCTGGTGCAATGGCAAAATCGGGATGGCGGGTATCTGCTATTTTGCCACAATCCAGCTTTTTGTAGCCGCGGAACAGCCGCCACATCTGAAAGCAATCTGTCCCTGGGAGATATTCGCCGACGACTTATATAACCACGGTTTGTATGAAGGCGGAGTTCTGAATATATTTCTCTACGGTCTGTACACCGGCACGTATCCCGCACGGTGTGGTTATGCCCCCAAGAATGTTATATCAGCTATGATAAAGAACACACCTCCAAAAAAGCTGGAACAGCTTGTAGAGAAAGCCCTGAGTAATCCGGATTTAAGACAATACCCTTACCTCTACCATTTGCTCAAGTATCCGGAGAAAAATCCTGTCCTCTTCGACTTCATGCTGAATCCCAATGATGGGCCATATTATTGGGAGAGGTCAGTTTGCAACAGGGTTAACAAGATAAAAGTCCCCACTTATGTGGGAGGGCCTCTATTCAGCTTCTTCTCCCAACCGCAGATTAATATCTATAACACGCTGAAAGTCCCCAAGAAATTCTTACTGTATTCTAATATGGGGGCCCGCCCGTGGAAGACACAACAGGAAGAGGTCTTGAGATGGTATGATTACTGGCTTAAGGGTATTGATACGGGTATTATGGATGAGCCACCGATAAGATACTATACTGCGGTGGACAACAAATGGTCCAAGGCGAATGAGTGGCCGATTGAAAGTACTGCCTGGACGAAATTCTATCTTAACAGCCTGGAGAGTTTGTCGCCGGAACCGGACAATTACAACGATGTTCCGGATTGTTTTGTCCAGCAGCCCCTTTATGTATCGGAAAAAAGAGCCCGTGTTCAGTATCTGACTCCGCCCCTAGCCGAAGACCTGCAGGTAACCGGCCCCCCGAGGATAATCTTTTACGCTGCCATAGATGCAGACGATACAAACTTCAGAATAGACGTAAGAGACGAACCTTCGGATAACAGCGGCATACTACCGTTGGCTTCGGGCTGGCTCAAAGCCTCTTTCAGGGCCCTCGATAAGAATAAGACAACGCCCTGGGAAATCGGACACGACTTCACAAAATCAATTCCCGTAGAACCGGGGGAGATCAACGAATACGTCGCTCAGCTACGCCCGATTTCTTATACGTTTAAGGCAGGCCATCGCATCAAGCTGGAGATATCAAGCATCGATATTCCTACCGACCCCGAAACATATGATGTAATGTGGCACGTCTGCAGCAGCAAACCAACACTTCATAAAATCTACCGCGATGGTAAATACCCCTCCCACTTGCTCTTACCAGTCATTCCAAAAGACTAATATATCGCCGGCGCTGGTACTGTAATTTATCCTGCAAAAGGGTATTTTCGGTGCCAGCGCTGTCTTTTGAGATAAAACACATGGTCTAAGGTTGTATCCGAAACAATTTGGGAATGTTGTATTGTGACCATGCCACATTAGACACGCACCCTGAACGGCAAAAGTTCTATGTCATTGCGTCCCCACAATCCCGTTAGCAATCCGTTAGCAAAATCTTGAAATTTAGAGTCGGGGTGAGAGGATTTGAACCTCCGACCACCTGAACCCCATTCAGGTGCGCTACCAGGCTGCGCTACACCCCGTCGCCATGACTTCCATTAATATGTTATCATAGTCGCCGAAACAAAGAAAAATATAGATTGGCAGGTTGTGATTATTGGCTAAGAAACAGAAAAAAACTACACCTCAGCGAGCCCCTACTAAGCACCAACTTTCCAAATGGCAGCGCCAGATGAAAATACGCCGAATTGTGATAATCGCTGCCGTCGTTTTCCTGGCTGGCATTTTGGGCTGGGTGGGTTATGAGTACTATGAGGACTATAAGAGCGATCCCATGCGTGAGGTTGTGATTGAGGTAAACGGCGTCCCCTTTACTATGGAATACTACGTAAAGATGCTTGATATTTACGTTGACAATTACATTAATTTTACCGTTAATACTTACCTCGATTTCTATATGCAGGCTTACAATGCTACCCGTGAAGAAACCATACAGTTGCTGACCTCCAATGCCATCTCCGATTTGTCTGAAAATACCGATAATATTGCTGATATGATTACTGGTCAGGTCGCCGATTATACTGTCAATACTGAATTACTGAGACAAGGAGCTAAAAATCTGGGCATTGAAGTTACTTCTGAGGAGATAGACACGGGGCTAACAGAATATGAGTGGCCCAATGATAGGGTATATCAAGATATAATTAGGTCTACCTTATTGCAGGAAAAGCTTGGGGAATACTTTGGTTCCCAGCTGCCTGACACAATGGAGCAAGCTCATGTGCAAGTAATGCTTGTAGAGAGCCAAGAGGTAGCTACTGAGCTAATAGCCGAAATCGAGGCCGGTGGCAACTTCACCGCTTTAGCTGAGGAGTTTTCCTGTAACTCCTCGATTGAAGGCGATTTGGGTTGGCTGCCCGAGGAGCTAATGCCGAATACCTTGATTGTCGATGCCTCTTTTAACCTTACCCCCGGCGAGATAAGCCAGCCTATTTATAATGCAACAGCGACCAAAGAGGTCGGCTACTGGCTTATAGAGGTTACTGATAAGCAAGATGACGAGATAAAAGCCAGAGCTATGCTGCTGGGCAGCGAGGCGGAGGCAGAGCAAGTTAAAGCCGAATTGGTTAGCGGAAACTTCAGCTCTCTAGCTAAGGAATATTCCCAGCATGAAAGCAACGATGAAGGTGGTGAGCTTGGTTGGCTGAAAGAAGGGGATATGGGCAGCGAGGCTTTCGACGAAGTTGCCTTCAACATTACTGCCAATGAGGTAAGCGAGCCAGTTAAAGATGAATCGGTCCAAACCACCGGTGGCTATTGGCTCGTAAAGGTTGTAGATAGTGGTGACCATGAGCTTGAAGAGAAAGTCAGGGAAAGGCTGATAGACAAGCACTTTAACGACTGGCTTGAAGAGTGGTCAGAGGAAAGCACAATTGAAACTCACCTGGATGCAGAAAAGAAAATGTGGGCTGTAAACAAGGTTTTGGAAGGAAGGTAACACCACAATGAAGAAGGATATTGGCATCGGCTTACTGGGCCTGGGAACTGTAGGCAGCGGTGTAGCTGAAGTTCTCGTCACCAGGGCAGACAGCCTGGCTGAGCAAGCAGGACTTTCCTTAATTTTGAAAAAGGTGCTGGTGCGCGATGTGAATAAACGACGCTCGGTAAAAGTTAGTACCAACCTGTTAACCAGCCACCCTGAAGAAGTCCTCTCTCATCCTGAGGTAGATATAGTAATCGAACTCATTGGAGGCGAACATCCTGCTAAAGAGTACATAGAACAAGCTATTACTAACGGAAGGTACGTAGTTACGGCCAACAAGGAGGTAATGGCTAAACATGGATACGAGCTATTGTCTCTGGCCGGGAAACACAATGCTGACCTCCGCTATGAGGCAAGCGTGGGTAGCGGCATACCACTCATCTCCTCTTTCCAACAAGACCTGGCAGCCAATAAAATCTCGGCCATCCATGCCATCCTTAACGGCACTACTAATTATATTCTGACCCGAATGGCACAAGAGGGACTGGATTTTGCTTCGACCTTAAAACAAGCCCAAGAATTAGGTTATGTCGAAACCGATCCAGCTAATGATATAGAGGGGATAGATGCTGCTTATAAACTGGTCATCTTATCCAACCTGGCCTTTCGGTCTAAATTTGTCCCTCAAGATGTATACCGCGAAGGAATATCAAATATTGCCGCTCGAGATTTTCTGTATGCCAAAGAATTTGGCTATGCTATAAAACTTCTAGCCATTGCCAAGAGAGCTGATGACAAAGTGGAGATGAGAGTTCATCCTGTTTTTATTCCCCAGGATTCCCAGTTAGCTAAAGTAGATGGTGTTTATAATGCCGTCGAGGTGGAAACTGACTTAGCTGGCAAACTAGTCTTTTACGGGGAAGGGGCTGGAGCTCTCAGAGCTTCCAGTGCTGTTATGGCTGATGTGTTGGCGATAGCCAGAAATATCTATCGCGGCGTAAATAATGTTCCTGAACTAAGATTAAACCAGCGAGTAACTGTTAAGCCCATGTCCGAGGTAACGACACGGTATTATCTCAGGCTGAATGCGCCTGACCGCCCCTGTGTCTTAGCTCAAATCTCGCAAGTTCTGGGCGACAATTCCATAAGCATTTCGTCCGTAATCCAGAAAGAAAGCGACCTGGCAGCACAAACCGCCATAATCGTCATTATGACCTACCCGGCAGAGGAAAAAGGGATACAAAAGGCCCTTAAGCAATTAAGGCAGCTACCGGTAGTTAATGAGGTTAGCAACTTTATCAGAGTTGAGGTATGAAGCAAGGCGTCTTAAATAGATATCGTGATTTCTTGCCAGTTACCCCGGCTACACCTTTGATTACGCTGGGGGAAGGAGATACACCTTTAGTGAGGTCACGAATTCTAGAGAAAGAGCTTGGCTGTGGTGAACTTTATTTTAAGCTCGAAGGCTGTAACCCCACCGGCTCTTTCAAAGACCGGGGCATGGTGGTGGCGGTGGCTAAGGCGGTGGAAAGCGGCAGCCAGAGCATCATTTGCGCCTCCACAGGCAACACCAGCGCTTCGGCATCCGCTTATGGCGCTAGATTCGGACTCAAAACTATTGTCATTATTCCCAAAGGTAAGATAGCCACGGGAAAGCTGGCCCAGGCCCTTGTTTACGATGCCCAGATTATAGGCATAAAAGGTAATTTCGACCAAGCGCTTCACATAGTACGTGCCTTGACCCAAAAATACCACGTTACCCTGGTAAACTCACTAAATCCTAATCGCATCGAAGGTCAGAAAACGGCAGCTTTTGAGATTATAGACGACCTTGGGGATGCTCCCGATTATCTCTTCATCCCTGTGGGCAATGCTGGCAATATCACCGCTTACTGGAAGGGGCTTGTGGAATACCACGGCGCAGGCAAGGCCAGCCATACCCCCAAGATGATGGGCTTTCAGGCAGCAGGCGCTGCCCCCATAGTGCTAAACAAGGTTGTCAAACAACCCAAGACCATTGCCACAGCTATTCGTATTGGCAACCCTGCTAGCTGGCAGAAGGCGGTTGCTGCCCGGGATGAGTCGGGAGGCATCATTGACTGTGTTACTGATGACGACATCATAAATGCTTATAGATTGATGGCAATCAAAGAAGGTATCTTCGGCGAGCCAGCTTCAGCAGCTTCCCTAGCCGGGCTTATTAAGCTGGCCAGAAAGAAAGACTTCTCGGGCAAACGTGTAGTTTGCATCGTCACCGGCACCGGCCTAAAGGACCCCGGTGTGCCAGCAAAATATGCCCGGGCACCGATAGAGCTTCCTGCCGAGCTGGCGGCCGTTGAGGAAGTTTTGAAATTCCCGACCTCAGCGATTCTTCACCATGCCCGGAGATGACAAGAGGCAAAGCGGTATTGTAGGGAAAATAACGCCGGATTAAAGAGGTGAAAATTATGCCAAAAATTGTTACCGAAGCTATAGGGAAATTCAGCCAGCACTATCCCAAGGTAGCAGTTATAGTTACCGCTAGCGCCCGGGGCAGGGACGACGCCATGACCGCCGCCTGGCATAGCTCAATCTCTCTTAGACCACCCCTCTATGGCGTCGCCATCGCACCTAAGAGATTTACTTACCAGCTTATCACGGAAAGCCTGGAGTTTGGCATTAATTTCATTCCCTCAGAAAAAGCCTTCCTCGCCGCTGCCATCGGCGGCACTTCCGGACAGCAGATGGACAAATTTGAGAGATTTAATATCAGGAAAGAGAAGCCTTTGAAGACCACGGTACCTGTCTTAAAAGATGCTTACGCTGCCTATGAATGCAAGCTGGTGGACAGTAAGCCCTATGGTGACCACATCTGGATAGTCGGTGAGATTGTAGCTGTGCACTTCCTCGAGGAAGCATTTACCCCGGCGGAGGTTCTCGACCTGAATAAGATAAAGCCGCTCCTTTACCTCGGTTCGGATTTCTATGCTAGCACGGATAAAAACAGCGTAAGCTTTGTAAAGAGGGGGATCTAGATGGTTAATCAGGATAGAATCAAACTGGCAATGGCCTCCATAATCGAAGCTATTGGTGAGAATCCCCTCAGAGAGAGCATAAAGGACACGCCACAGAGGGTGGCTGAAATGTATGCCGAGCTTTTTTCCGGTTTGGATGTCGACCCTAAAATTGAACTAGCGGTGGACTTTGAGGAAGGATATGAAGAGATGGTGATTCTAAAAGACATTCCCTTCTATTCCATGTGTGAACACCATCTCCTGCCCTTCTATGGCGTAGCTCATGTCGGTTATATCCCTAGCCCTGGTGGTAGAGTGGTAGGGGTAAGCAAGCTGGCCAGGGTGGTAGAAATCTGCGCCAGGCGCCCTCAGCTTCAGGAAAGGATGACCCAGCAAATTGCTGACGCCATCTTTGAAGCACTTCAACCCGATGGAGTGGCCGTGGTTATCCAGGCCGAGCATTTATGCATGGTTATGCGCGGGATAAAAAAGCCCGGAACGACTGTGATAACCTCGTCGGTGCGGGGGAATTTCCGAAGCAAGGTAGCAACTCGCAGCGAATTTTTGTCCTTAATTCAAGGGAGGTAGTTTATTCGTGACGCAAGGACTCGATGGGGTCGAGTCGTGCCGCCCTGATGGCCGGGTACAATCCAGTAATAAGTCCGATACAAATTGCTACACTTACCGCCAGGGCAATAGCATCGCCGGAAAGCATAGCAGAAAAGGGGAAACCAAGATTTGTCGCTACGACAGACATGATTATAACTATAATCCACCCCAGGCCTATCCCCAGAGCACCGCCACAGAGACCCAATGTGGCGGCTTCAACGAGGAATTGAATCAGAATATCTCGACGCTTGGCTCCTACCGCCTTGCGCAGACCGATTTCCCTGATACGCTCGGTCACCGAAACCAGCATGATATTCATAATCCCGATGCCGCCAACAAGCAAGGATATACCAGCTATGCCAGCAAGGACGAGCTGGAGTATTCCCATCACCTGGGTGAGTTGGCCTGCTACAGACTCCATGTTGAGAACTCTGAAGTCATCCTCTTCTCCCTCACTGATTCTGTGGAGGTCCCGCAAGATAGCGGTGATCTCCTGCTCGGCAGACTCCAGCTCGTCGCTGCTCACTGCCTGGACGCTGATCATGTCAACGTTGTTTCCGCGGCTGCCCGTCTGTGAGGCTGCCAAAGTGGTATAGAAGGTAGATAAAGGAATATAGACCCTGAGGTCTTCAACTCCGAATCCAGTTCCCCGGCTTTCCAATACGCCGCTGACCTGGAATTGACGCCCACCAATCCTTATGCTCTGGCCGGTAGGGTCCATCTCGCCAAAAAGGGTCTTGGCTACTTCGCTTCCCAGGACGGCTACCCTTGACCTCGCTCCATAATCGAATTTGGTTATGAAGCTGCCCTGTGCCACGGCATAGTTGTCCACCCATTCGGCTTCGTGGGTCACCCCAGCAATTAAACTGTTAAGCCTCTCTCTTCCGGCTATAACCTGGGCGTAAGTTTGTGCCGTTGGCGCCACCCCCGCTACAGAAGGGGCGTGACGGGCAATCGCCTCGGCGTCTTCCAAAGTCAGCGTTGCCTCACCCACCCCCGCACCCATTACGCCTGCCTCTCTAGGTATAACGTATATCAGGTTAGACCCCAAGGTGGCAAAAGCCTCCTCTACTAGAGTTGCCTGTACCCTTCCCAGAGATAGCACAGCAATGACGGCAGCCACGCCAATCATGATACCCAGCATGGTTAAAGCTGACCTTAGCTTGTTACCAAGCAAAGCCCGTAGCGCAGTAGAGAAACAATCCAAGAGTTTCATTCCGATGCCTCTATTTGAAATTCAAGTGTCACTCTGCCCCTCAACGGACACTTCCTTCAATCTGGCCATCGCGAATTTTAATGGTGCGCTGGGTATAAGCGGCAATATCTGGTTCATGAGTAACCAAGACGATGGTCATTCCCTGCTCATTCAATTGCTTAAAAATTAGCATGATTTCCTGGCTAGTCTGGGTGTCGAGGTTGCCTGTGGGTTCGTCAGCTAAAATAAGAGAGGGATTATTTACTAGGGCTCGAGCGATAGCCACCCTTTGTTGCTCCCCTCCAGCTAGCTCGCTTGGCCTGTGAGTGACTCGATGAGCTAGTCCCACTGACTCCAGGACCTGTAACGCTCTTTGCCGTCGGTTGCTGGCGCCACTGTAAATAAGTGGCAGTTCCACATTGGCTAAAGCCGTGGTCCTGGACAGCAAGTTGAAGCTTTGGAAGACAAAGCCTATCTTTTTATTCCTTATCTCGGCCAATTGATTATCGTTAAGCTCACTTACCTCGGTCCCATCCAGGCGGTATTGTCCTGAGGTCGGCTTGTCAAGGCAGCCGATGATATTCAGCAGGGTGGACTTCCCCGAGCCTGAAGGCCCTATGATAGATACCATTTCCCCTGACTCAATGCGGCAGCTAATCCCCCGCAGAGCAGGAACTTCGGTTTGTCCCGCTTTATACACTTTGGTTATGTTTTCAAGTTCAAGCATTGGCTACATCATGAAGAAGCCGTCTGGTCGCTCCTCAGAAGTGGGTAATATCACCTTTTCTCCCTCCTGCAATCCCGACAAAACTTCAGTGTTTATCCCGTCGGTTAGCCCCAAGGTAATTTCTCTCTCTTCCTGCTGCCCGTCTACGAGCACTACAACCATTGGGTTTTCCAAGGTCCCTCGGATAGCTCTGTTCGGTATCGACAATACATCATCACGGCGCTCGATAATAATTTCAGCAGTGGCACTCATGCTGTCTCTGAGCTCTGCAACGGGATTTTCCAAAGTTATGATGGTGTCGTAAGATACCACCCCGATTAGAGTTGTGCCTATCGGGGAGATAAAGGCCACTCTGCCCTCTATTTCCTCGTCAGGCAAGGCATCTAACAGGATATTCGCTTCCTGGCCTAGCTGCACCATGGCGATATCTATTTCATCAATGAAGCCGCGCATCTCTATCTCACTGGTGTCAACCAGGGATATTGCCGGAGTGGCTAATGTCGCTGTCGAGATTTCTTTTCCTTCAGTTATGGTGATGTCAGCTACCACGCCATCAAAGGGAGCCACTATTACCGCCTTTTCCAGGTTAAGCTCCGCCGCATCCAAATTCGCTCTGGCTATGTCCAATTGCAGCTCGAGTAGCTTGACCGACCAGGGCAACTGAAACGTTCTAGCTATAGATTTTTCTTCAGCCTTGCTTAGATTTCCCTCGATTAAGTCCAGCAAGACTTGTGCCTCCTCGATCCTCCCCTCATCCAGAAGCTCCTGAGCCTGTTCTAAATTATCCTGGGCTTCCTCCAGAGCTAACCATACTCCAGGCATATCAGTGCCCTCCTCTGTGGTATAGTGAGGATAGATTGTTTTCATCAAATTGATCTGAGCGGTTTCGTATTGTGCCTGCGCCATCTCTACACTTGATTCCAAAGACGGCGCATCAAGCCTGGCTAATACCTGACCTTCTGTCACGTTATTCCCTTCGTCAACCAGCACCTCTTCCACTGTACCCGTGGCACCAAATGATAAATATGCTTTATTAGGCATTTCTAAACTGCCATCCGCCAAAACGGTTTTCACTATATCGCCCCGGGTAACGTTAACAGTCGTCAGCGCAGATTCGGGGCTGGTGCCTCTAGTAAGTACGACACCGAGCACTATACCAATAACAACCACGCAGATTATTGTTATTATTATTTTTCGCCTTTTTTTCATTTTCCTTAGCCTCTTTTCATTTTTCAAAAATTTGCTTGGTGTAACACAGCAAAATTTGCTTCAACGCAGAGCCAAGATGCCTAAAAGTTTAGCAGCAGGATTGTTAATCTCGATTGGCCTCATTTTCTAAATTTTCAGTTCTAATTTCCCTTACTAACTTAGTAAACTCATTCACATGTTGAGTCATAATATTGACTAACTCCTCAACTGCCTCCACTTTAACAAAGACCAGACCCCTTCCCTCAAATAGCTTAAAGGTTAGCAGCCTGGTACCAACATCCATACCCAATTCCTTTCTGGCTTCCACGGGTATAACTATCTGCCCTCGTGGGCCAACAACCGTTGAGCCAAAACACTTACCGACTACCTGCATGCTCTCGTCTTCCATTTTCCCTCCTAGAATAAACTTGGCGCCCAATTTAGTATAGTATGATATATCATACTATTCGAAATTATATGATTTTCCTTATTATTGTGTCAAACAGTATGTTGGAGATTGTTTATTAACCGCTCGTGGTGAGCGGAACCATGAGCGGCAGTCATGATAAAATTAGGTTGCCCTTCGACAGGCTCAGGGCGAACGGGTTGCTAAACGACCTCCGAATTTTAAGCGTGGCTCGCTATGAAAAAACTTATTGAAGGGGCAGGCAAGCTGGGGATAGAGTTCAGTGCTAGACAGGTAAAGCAATTTGAGCTTTACTACCAGGAGCTAATTGAATGGAATAAAAAAATTAACCTCACGGCCATAACAGATTACTCCTCGGTACAGGTAAAGCATTTCCTTGATTCCCTGACCATCACCCTGGCTTTGCCTGAGGAAGAGGTGGAAAGACCGGATTTCAATATTATGGACATAGGCACAGGTGCCGGCTTCCCCGGAGTGCCGCTCAAAATTCTTTTCCCTCAGCCCAGGCTGGTACTCATTGAACCCACAACAAAAAAGACAGCTTTCCTCCACCACATTATCCATAAACTGGAGCTGGAAAATGTAGAAGTCCTGAATAGTAGAGCTGAGGAAGCAGCTCACTTACCACTCTATCGTGAGCAATTTGCCCTGGTTCTCTCCCGTGCTGTAGCCTTGCTGCCGACCCTGGTGGAACTAACTCTGCCTTTTTGCCAGATCGGGGGAAGATTTATCGCTCAAAAGAAAGGGGAGAGCGACCAGGAGATAAACAGGGCGAAAAAAGCCATTGCTACCCTGGGAGGCAAATTAGACCACATAAAGAAAATAGAACTGCGTGAATTTAATGATGAGCGTTATTTGGTAATTATTGATAAAATATACCCGACACCGAATAAATATCCCCGTCGTCCTGGACTGCCAAGGAGACGGCCAATTCAGGAGGTGAATAGAGATGTGGAGTAGGAGATCCCGGAGGTTCTACTTTGGTTTTCCTCCCTTCGGTTTCTACTTCCAGGGATTCAAGCCCTTTCCCGACAAAAAGGAGTATCTGGACATGCTCGAGGAGTATAAGAAAGACCTGGAAGAGGAACTCAAGGAGCTAGAAAGGGAGATCGAGGAAACAAAAAAGAGCCTCTAGCAAAGAAGTGCAAGCCAGGTAAAGATTAATTTGAAGGAATGCTGAAAGATATTCAGAGGCTGATTCAAAGCCAGGCAGACTTTATCATCAGTCAACAGCTTCCTTCTGGGGCTATCCCCTGGTACCAAGGCGGTATCACAGACCCCTGGGATCACGTGGAATGCGCCATGGCCTTAGATTTTAGCGGCCGGTTCAGTGAGGCTGGCTTAGCTTATAAGTGGATGCGTGATACCCAGAATCCTGACGGAAGCTGGTATTCCAGTTATCTCAATGATAAAGCTCGAGACCTAACCAAAGATACAAATTTCACTACCTACATAGCAACAGGGATGTGGTTTCACTACCTCACCACCCGGGACCTGGACTTTCTCCGCTACATGTGGCCTACTGTGGAGAAGGGCATAGACTTCGCCTTAAGTTTACAACAGCCAGACGGCGAGATTTATTGGGGACTAAGCGAGAATAATGAAGTCTGGCCAGGAGCAATTTTAACTGCCTCAAGCAGCACCTGGCTCAGTATTAAATGCGGCATAAGGATTGCTAAAAACTTGGGGGTAGATAAGCCTGACTGGAATAAGGCATGCCAGAGGCTGGCTAAGGCAATCAAGGAGCATCCCGAATGCTTCGACAGGCTAGGCGAGGATAAGAGCGGGCACGCCATGACCTGGTATTACCCCATCCTTGTGGGACTGATAAAGGGGAAGCAAGCAGAAAAGCATATCCTGGAAGGATGGCAGGATTTCACCATAGATGGTTGGGGGTGTAAATGCTTTGCCGACAGACAGTCAGTATGCGTAGCTGAGACCTTTGAATTGGTTCTGTCCTTAGTAAGGATGGGCGCCAGAGATAAGGCAAAGATGGTGCTGGACTGGGTATTGCAATTTCGGGATAGCGACGGCGTGTTTTATCGGGAGGTATATTGGCCGCAAAGGGAGATAAGACGGTCAGAGCTGGAACCACAGGCCCACGAAAAGAATACCTGGACATCGGCAGCAGCGATACTGGCTATGGTGGCTTTAGGTGGGACTAAAATACCGTAGCCCAAACATTGGCTTGTAAGATGAGTTTAGAGCCTGGTATTAAAAGAGTTTCCCGGAAGATTCCATTATTGGAAGACGACCCGGATGATTTCGTGGGTTACGAAGTCCTCATAGACTTTATAAAGCAACGGGCATTGTATGAGCTGGAAGGTGATATCATCGAAATTGGTGCTTACATGGGCAGAGGTACTGCCAAACTGGCAAATTTTGCCCAAAGATATGGTAAGAGGGTATACGCCATCGATGTTTTCGATCCCGGTCTGGACAAAACTATGAGCAAGAGTGGAATCAAGGCGGGTGACGTTTATGAAGCATTTCTTCAGGGCCGCTCAATGCTAGAAGCTTACCAGGAGTCAACTCAAGGTTTTGATAACATCCTAACTATTAGGGAAGACTCTAAAAAAATTAGCTTCCCCAAAGAACAAAGGTTCATCTTTGGATTTATTGATGGCTGTCACCAGCAAGCATATGTAGAAAATGATTTCCATGTCATTTGGCCCCATCTTGTCTCCGGAGGTGCTCTTGGTTTCCACGATTATAAATTTGATGATTGGCCCGAAGTCACTAAAGCTGCCGATAAGCTAATACATGCCCACAAAAGGGAGATAAGCGAAGCATATGAGATAGAAGGGAAGTATAATATCCTGTCTCTCTTGCTGGTCAAGAAATAGAATTCGTCTCCAGCCCTCTAAGGCTGGATATCTCTGACTGAATTGAAAGCAGGGCAGCAATGCCCTGACATTGACCTGATTTAGTGACTTCTGCCAATCCGCCGAAATTTTTCAAAAATCTCAAAAAGGGTTGACAGTGCACGTGGGGGGACTGATATAATTGTAATAACATCCTGAGGAAACTAAACTATTAGATAAGGGGGGAACTATGTGGCAAAAGAGAATCTTCGCATCGGCAGCAATTCTGGTACTAGCATTGATGGTGGCTTTCCCACCGGCTGGTCTGCTAGCCGGGGAAAGCAGCACAGACACCGTGGATTTATCGACAACGGAGAGCAGTGCACTGGAGGCTTATGGCAAACTGCCTCTCCTGTTCATCGAGAACCAAGGTCAGGTGGACGAAGCGGTCAGGTACTACGTCACGGCGTCAGGACAGACGGTCTATTTTACTGAAGAAAACATCGTCTTCGACCTTATCCGCTCTGACGGGGCGGAGGCAGATGACACAGCCGACAGGCTGGTATTCAGCCTCGATTTTCTGGGAGCTAACAGCCAGCTCGCCATAGAGGGCAGCGGCAAAGACGACGCCGTGGTCAACTACTTTGTCGGCAATGACCCTGAGAACTGGTACGCCAATGTCCCGACCTACAGAGAGCTGGTTTACAGGGATATTTACCCCAATATAGACCTCCGGCTCTATGGCAATGGTGGGATGCTGCGCTATGACTTCGTCGTCAATCCCGGAGCAACACCGGAGGCCATAGCACTGGCTTACAATGGTATAGACAGCCTGACAATTATAGATGGCGAGCTTATCATCGGCACCGCCTTCGGCGATATGGTGCAGAGCCAGCCATATATATACCAGCAGATAGGAGATGAAGTGGTGGAGGTTGAAGGTGGCTTCAGGCTGGGCAGCGATAATACCTACGGCTTCCACGTGGCAGCCTACAATAACCACTATCCCCTCATCATAGACCCCGTGTTGCTTGACTACGCCACCTACATCGGCGGCAAAGATGATGATGGGGGAAATGGCATAGCCGTGGACTCAGACAAGTACGCTTACGTCACCGGACATACGGAGTCCATCGACTTCCCCACCACTGTCGGCGCCTTCCAGATGGTCTTGCAAGGGCACTATGATGCCTTTGTCACCAAGCTGACACCGACTGGAAATGCCACGGTGTACTCCACCTTCCTCGGCGGCGTTGAGGATGATGATGGGGGATATGGCATAGCCGTGGACTCAGACAAGTACGCTTACGTCACCGGAGTGACGAGGTCCGGCGACTTCCCTACTCAGAATCCCTTCCAGCCGGCCTTGAACGGGGCGGCTGATGCCTTTGTCACCAAGCTGACACCGGCTGGAAATGCTTTGGTGTACTCCACCTACCTCGGCGGCGAAGACCTTGAGAAGGGATATGCCATAGCCCTGGACACAGGCAAGTACGCTTACGTCACCGGAGAGACGCGCTCCCCCGTCGGCTTCCCCACTCAGAACCCCTACCAGCCGGCCATGGCCGGTGGGCTTAATGATGCCTTTGTCACCAAGCTGTCACAGAACGGAAGTGCCCTGGTGTATTCCACCTACCTCGGCGGCACAGACGATGACCTTGGAGAAGGCATAGCCGTGGACTCAAACAACTACGCTTACGTCGACGGATATACGGACTCCGGCGACTTCCCCACTCAGAACCCCTACCAGGGGGCCTTGGCTGGGGAGGTTGATGCCTTTGTCACCAAGCTGTCACAGGATGGAGCTAGCCTGGTGTACTCCACCTACCTCGGCGGCAAATTTGAAGATTATTCATATGACATAGCCCTGGGCCCAGAAGAACACCCTTACGTCACCGGAAAGACGGAGTCCGACGACTTCCCCATCACTGCCGGCGCCTACCAGGTGGTCCGTGTCGGGGATTATGATGTCTTTGTCACCAAGCTGTCACTGGCTGGAGATTACCTGGAGTACTCCACCTACCTCGGCGGCGAATTCTTTGACCTTGCCGAAGGCATAGTCGTGGATCCAGACAATCACGCTTACGTCGCCGGAGAGACGCGGTCCAACACCGACTTTCCCGTCACTCCCGACGCCTTCCAGCCGGTCTATGCTGGGGGGGTAGCTGATGCCTTTGCCACCAAGCTGTCACCGGCTGGAGATGCCCTGGTGTACTCCAGCTACCTCGGCGGCGCAGGCTGGGATATTGGAACTGGCATAGCCCTGGACCCCGATGACCACGCTTACGTCTCGGGATGGACGCAGTCCGGCGACTTCCCCGTCACTGACGACGCCTTCATGACCTCCCCAGGCGGTGTTTCGTACCCTTCTGTGTGGGATGCCTTTGCCGTCAAAATAGTAGCACCCTGCGACCTCACCACCACCAGCACCGCTGGAGGTTCGGTAACCGACCCCGGTGAGGGCACTTTTACCTATGAAAAGGGAACGGTGGTCGACCTGGTGGCGACCCCAGGTGCTGACTACGACTTTGCCATCTGGACTGGCGATGTCAGCACCATTGGCGATGTTAATGCTGCCACCACCACCATCACCATGAGCGGCGACTATTCCATCACCGCCAACTTTGCACCATCCCCCGGGCCCCCCGGGCCCGGCGGGTGCTTCATCGCCACCGCAGCCTACGGCACGCCAATGGCCGAGGAAATACAAATTCTCCGTGAGTTCAGAGATGAATACCTGCTCACCAACCCGGTGGGAAAGGGTTTGGTGGACTTTTACTACAGGGTCAGCCCACCGATGGCCGAGTTCATAACTGAGCATCCCAGCCTGAGGCCAGTAGTAAGGGCTGGGCTGGTGCCCGCTTTGGCCATGAGCATTGTAGCCGTCAACACTAGTCCGGCCGAGAAGGCGGTCATAATAGGGTTGGTGGTGCTGGTTTCTGTGGCACTGGCTGTCTGGGCGACGAGGCGGCGAGGCAGAGGTCCTGAGTATACCTGAGGGTGAAATTGCCCACTCGCTTTGGGTAACGGATAAGTTTGTCTAAAAACCGCCTCAAGTGGTTTCTAGCCTATCAGGCTGCTATCATGGCTTGGTATGAGAGCGGGCACCCGCTCCCTGTCATTCTGAGCGAAGCGAAGAATGTCGGAGATTCTTCGCCGTCCAAATTCATTTGGCCTCCTCAGAATGACATTACCGGACGCTCTCATTTGACATTTGTGATTTGACTGGCATGGCGTTATAATGGAATTTGATGGAAAAGGGTACCTGGAAAGCTAAGACAGGACTGGCCCAGACGCTGAAGGGCGGGGTGATTATGGATGTGGTCACCTCGGAGCAGGCTAAAATTGCCGAGGAAGCCGGTGCCTGCGCTGTTATGGCACTGGAACGGGTGCCGGCAGATATTCGTGCCGACGGCGGAGTGGCTCGCATGGCCGACCCCACCATAATTACAGCCATAAAGGGAACGGTGAGCATCCCCGTAATGGCCAAATGCCGCATCGGTCATTTTGTTGAGGCCCAGGTGCTGGAAGCATTGGGCGTTGATTTTATCGATGAGTCCGAAGTGCTCACCCCCGCCGATGAAAGCCATCATGTTTGGAAACATGATTTTAAGGTTCCTTTTGTCTGTGGCTGCCGTGACTTAGGCGAAGCATTACGTCGTATTGCCGAAGGGGCAGCGATGATTCGCACCAAGGGCGAGGCTGGAACAGGCAACATCGTCGAAGCCGTCAGGCACATGCGGGCAGTCCAGGATGGGATTCGCAGAGTTCAGGCTTTACCTGAGGAGGAATTAGTAGCTGAGGCGAAAGCCCTTGGTGCTCCTCTGGAGTTAGTAATGGAGGTGCATAAAACAGGGAAGTTACCTGTTGTGAACTTTGCCGCCGGTGGTATAGCTACACCCGCCGATGCTGCTTTGATGATGCAACTGGGGGCCGAGGGAGTGTTTGTGGGCTCGGGGATTTTTAAGTCCAGCGACCCTTCAACCAGAGCGCAAGCTATCGTTAAAGCTACTACCCACTACCAGGACCCGGCTATCGTCGCTGAGGTGTCCAAAGGTTTGGGTACCGCTATGCCCGGTCTGGACATAAAAGCTATACCCCAACAAGAATTGTTGGCCCCCAGGGGTTGGTAAGGTGAAAAAAGGTATTGTCACAGGATGCGAAGGGTAGTTACTGACGATTTAGATGCGCTACTTGATATCTTGCCACTCTATATCCGTGAGCCGCTCTACCAGCAACCCGACCATAGCGAACTGCTGGAGGTAATCTTAGATTTAGGGCGTCTCCCCGAAGCTCGCTTTCCCCACAGAGAATTAGTCCTCAATTCTAAAGAAGTAAACCAGTCTGATATTGACTATGTAGTATCACGCATTGGCGAGTTCACCGGAGATAACCGCGCCGGGATCAACCACACCCTGCACCGCATCTCAGCCATACGCAATAGACACGGGGAGATAATCGGCTTGACCTGCCGTGTGGGCAGAGCCGTGTTCGGCACCGTAAAGATGATTCAAGACCTTATCGAATCAGGCAAAAACGTTCTGCTTCTAGGACGGCCCGGTATAGGCAAAACCACTATGTTGCGGGAAGTGGCTCGAGTGCTGTCTGATGACTTCAAAAAACGCGTTATCGTAATCGACACCTCAAATGAAATTGCCGGGGATGGCGACATTCCTCATCCCGCTATCGGGCATGCCCGGCGAATGCAAGTAGCTGCTCCCGCTGAACAACATGCGGTAATGATTGAAGCAGTGGAAAATCACATGCCTGAGGTCATCATTATCGACGAAATAGGCACTGAACTCGAAGCCCAGGCGGCTCGTACCATCGCTGAACGGGGAGTGCAGCTGGTAGGCACGGCACATGGAAACACTCTGGAAAACTTGATAATGAATCCTACCTTGTCTGACCTTATCGGAGGTATCCAGACGGTTACCCTGGGAGATGAAGAGGCCAGGCGACGGCACACGCAAAAATCTATCCTGGAGCGCAAGGCTCCGCCCACCTTTGATACAGTGGTGGAAATTGTAGATTATTACAAGGTAACCGTACATCCTGACGTGACCGAGGCTGTTGATGCTCTCTTGCATGGGCGACCCCCAAAGGCCGAAGTGCGCTGGATGGATGAAGATGGTGAGGTAAAGAGGGAGGCGATAACCTCCCCTCTTATATGGGAAAGCAAGGAAGAGAAGCAGCCGGAAAAACCTCTGCGATTCTACCTCTTCGGCGCTAACCGGTCTCGATTGGAGCAAATTGCCAGGGAAGGGCGAAAGGAGCTGAAAATCGCCGCTGACCTTAAGCAAGCTGACATTTTCCTCACTACACGAAGTTATTACCGCCGCAAGCCACAGAAGATACGGGATGCCGAAGCACTGGGTATACCAATTTATGTCCTTAAAAGCAATAATGCCGCTCAAATGAAGCAATGCCTGGACGCCCTCTATCCCCGTGACACTCAATATACCTATGTCCATCATCTACAGCGTCTCTTAGCCGAACGCCGCGGTTTCAACTCCGGTAACCGGAGCGTGGAACCTGGCGGCAAAAGGAAGTCGAGGTAATCCTTGGGACTATTCATCACCTTTGAGGGTGGCGAAGGCTGCGGCAAAAGCACCCAATCCAGGCTCTTGCTGAAGCAGCTTGAGCAGCAAAACATCCCCGTGGTATTAACCCACGAGCCTGGAGACACGGCTCTGGGTAACGAGTTAAGAAGAGCGCTTAAGAGGAGAAGGGACTCCTTTATTTCGCCCCAGGCTGAGCTGTTTCTCTTTGCTGCTTCCCGTGTCCAATTGGTAGCTGAGCTAATTCGTCCTGCTTTAGAAGAAGGTAAAGTAGTCATCTGCGACCGCTTCACTTACTCCACCCTGGTCTATCAAGGCTATGGGCGGGGACTTGATTTTACTGCCATAAAGATGGTCAATAATATGGCAACGGGGAATCTCAATCCGGACCTCATAATCCTCTTGGATATTTCACCTGAGCAGGGATTAGCACGAAAGCGAAGTTTAAAAGACCGCTTTGAGCTGGAGGATTTATCGTTCCACCGGCGGGTGAGGGAGGGTTACCTCAAGATGGCGGCGGCCGAGCCCGACCGCTGGCTGGCGATAGACGCCTCTCTACCTAAAGAGAAAATTGCTGAGATTATCTGGGACAGGGTGAGCCGGTTATTGCCCGATTTATCAGCCTGACCATTTTTACCATTCTGAGCGGAGGGAGTTCTGTTCGATTTTGGTGTATGCCCGATTCCGTTCTTTTTCGATTGACATAGGGTTTTCGGAGTGTTAAATTCCCTTCTATGACTAATATTTTTAGCAAGGTTAGTATTGTAGCAGGTGTTATCTCTATCTTAGTTGGTGCTGTATTTCTAGGGTTAGATTCGGGAAATTGGGCTATGTATATATATTTGATTCTACTTGGCATATACTGTACTCTACTTGGCATAAGCTTTATTCTCGGTGGCATAGGTCAAAAAATCACACGCCGTCTGAGTTTTGGTTTCATTGGAGTTGCTTTAGTTTTTCTTGGCATCGGATTAGCGGCACACCTATCTTAAACTTTGATACAAGAAACATAAAAATAGCTTCAATTTCCTTTCAACCATAATGGAACAGAACCGCGGAGGGAAGAATCTAAAGGCATGACTAAAGGTAAGGTCGCTGTGGCATTGAGCGGAGGGGTGGATTCTTCCGCAGCTGCTTTGTTGCTCAAAGAAGCCGCCTATGAAGTGATGGGCATACATATGCGTCTCTGGAATTCTCCCCGCTTCGACTACCAGGCACATCGGGCGGAGAATATCTGCCGCATTTTAGACATTCCCTACCATCAGGTTGACCTGCAAAAGGAATTTGAGTTCTGTGTAGTGGACTATTTCTGCCAGGAATACCAACAAGGGCGGACTCCCAATCCCTGCGTTGCCTGCAACCAGCACATAAAGTTTGGCCTCCTCCTCGATAAAGCACTCTCCCTGGGCGCCGACTATCTGGCTACAGGCCATTATGCCAAGGTAGAGCATTCCAGAGATGGCCATCGCTTGCTTAAGGCGGCAGATGCCAGAAAAGACCAATCTTATTTTCTTTACACTCTAACCCAGGAAAAGCTCGGGCATGTCCTGTTTCCTTTAGCCGAGCATAGCAGAGACGAGGTTAAACAGATGGCAAAGCAGGCGAGATTGCCCACAGCAGCCAGGTCCAGCCAGGATATTTGCTTCATTTCTCAGAGGAACTATGGCGCTTTTCTCAGCCAGAGATTTTCCACTCTGCCTGGCGATATTGTAGATACCCAGGGAAGGAAATTAGGTCAGCATCGGGGAATAGCTTTTTATACCATCGGGCAGAGACATGGCCTGGGATTAGCCTCTGGCAAGCCACTCTACATCATAAGGATAGAGCCTGAACGCAATAGAATTGTGCTTGGTCACGAGAAGGAGCTCTACAGCCAGAAGCTTACCGCCCAAAAGCTGAACTGGATATCAGGCAAGGCACCGCGGGAGCCCATTACAGCCAAGGCCAAAATACGCTATAAGTCAAAAGAGGCAGAAACTGTCCTCTCTTTCAGGAATGACTCCGTGGATGTTCATTTTACCCAGCCACAAAAGGCGGTAACCCCGGGGCAGGCCATCGTGTTCTACAAGGATGGCGAGCTGTTGGGCGGCGGCACCATATCAAATGCAAAAATCAAAATGCAAAACGTAAAAATACAGAGCAAAAATGAAAAAATTTTGCCTTTTGAGTTGTCAGTTTGATCTTTGACTTTTAACTTTCGGAGGAATATGTCTCAGTTTCCAAACCTTGATGAGGAAGATAAGCTTAAATCACAGGGCTATGAGCTTATCGCTGGCATCGATGAAGTCGGGCGGGGAGCTCTCGCCGGCCCGGTAGTCGCCAGCGCCGTTATCCTGCCCCATCCAGCCAATCTGCCCTGGTTTGGGCTAGTTCGGGATAGCAAGAAATTAAACTCCAGAAAACGTGAATCCCTCTTTGACCTGATTAACAAAGAGGCCATAGCTGTGGGCATCGGCATCGTTCTTCCTCAAGTGATTGACTCCATTAATATCCTCAAGGCAACCAAACTGGCTATGATGCAAGCGGTGGAAAAACTGCCCAAACAACCGAATTTCCTCCTTATCGATAGAATAACCTTGTCTCAATGTCCCATCCCTCAAAGGGGGATAACCAGAGGTGACGCATCGTGTCTCTCCATTGCCTGTGCTTCTATCATAGCCAAGGTCACCAGAGACCGTATGATGGAGGAATTTGACCAAACTTATCCTGGCTATGGATTTGCTCAGCATAAAGGCTATGGAACAGGAAGACACATATCCTGTCTGCGAAAGCTCGGACCTTCGCCGATTCACCGTCTATACTTTGCCCCTGTCAGGAATATAATCGCAAGCCAAAGCTCTGGCCATTTACCTTCGGGGCAGCCAGTCCCGACCACTAGCCTATTCAATTTGACCCGTGGGAATACAGATGAGTCGACACACTAAATAAAACTTGGTTAATAATCGGTGGCTTGGTCTGACCACTCAGCAAGGTCAAAAATAAAGTCTGCCACTGGCAACAATATCTTGTAGGAAAATCCTCCACTCGCACATGTCTTCCATTAGCGGTTGGCCAAGGGTATAATTGAACCAAGAGGGGTCAGACACAAGAGGACAAGTACATGGCAGACGAAAAGGGAAACGAACAGCGTCAAAAACTAGGCCTCAATATGCAAAAGTGCCCGTTGTGTGATAAGAAAATTCCAGAGGATGCTAAGTTTTGTCCGCAGTGCGGGTGGGATTTAACTGATCACGAACTAACTGCACCCCAAATTGCAAGAATTCAAGAGGAGATTGTAGATGCTAGGTTTAGATATATGCACTGGCATGTTGTGATGGTTCCATTCCTGACACTTTCGGCTGTCTGCATTCTGGTTTATACGTTTGCCGCATTTGAGGTTATCCCAGCGACATGGGACTTTATGCGCTTTATGCTATATATAGGTTTGGTTTTTCTGTATATTTGGATTGCGTTGAGTTTTTTCCGAGACCGACAGAAAAAGAAGCAAGATAGGCTGAAAATGATGCTGAGCCACAGACAATCGTCTCAATAGTGCGGCAGAATTGTCAGGACTAGGTCATACTGTCACTTCTGACAAGGATACGGGTAGTCCCAATAACCAGATAGCTAGTAATGTAAGCAAGGCAAGCAATTCTTCGGCAAGTGCTACGATAACGATTACGATGTATGCTGTGGCCGCCGAGAAGTTGAGCTAAGCGAATTTAGAAGGGCTGACATTTGTTGAAGAAACAGGTGATGAACCGTCAAGAAGTTGGTAAGCTGGGGGAGAAGGCAGCCCGGAAATTCCTCAAAAAGCGGGGCTACCGCATTCGCGAGGTGGGTTTTCGTTGCCCTCGTGGGGAGATTGATATCATTGCTCAGCAGAAGGACTATCTTGTCTTTGTCGAGGTCCGTACCAAAAGCAGTTTGGACTTCGGCACTCCTGAGGAATCGATAACACAGGCCAAAAAGAAAAAACTCGTCGCCTTAGCCCTTACCTATACCAATACTCACCAGAACCTCCCCCCTCTATGGCGCATAGATGTCGTAGCCATAGAACTCGATGACAAAGGCAAGCCCAAGCGCATCGAACTCATCGAAAGCGCCGTCGAGCAGGACTCCCCATTTAATTGCTAGCTACTCTATAATAATCAGGCCCATTTATGCCTTTGATCATCCCATGAATGAAAAATAATATAGTGGAATAGCTATTTTGAGGCAATATTGGTTTAATCCCATTATCCAAACCCAAAAGCATAATCAGGTTTCCAGGATGATGCGAGGCTTTATTTTGAACCTCGAAGACTCACCTCCTGACTTGCTTCTGAGAGAATAAACGAAGTCGATTTCATGAGATGTCTTCCTTCTCCATTGGCCATGCTGTTGGCTCTTCTTGCTCTTTACTGCTCTTTGAAATACTTTTTCTCTTCCGCTGCTTTTTCTTGGGTAGAGATATTTTAACCTTCTCCATTTCAGCAAGCGCCGCTTCATTTAACAGGTGACGGATAGCTCCAACAATCTCTTCTGGAGAAACTGCAACATCTGTTAATTGCTTTAGCCCATGCCGTATCAATATTAGCGACTTTTCTGATAGGATAACCTTAAGAATGTTCTGTGCGCTCAAGACGTTAGCCTTTTCCCACAGCTGTGCCAACCTACCCCTTTTAATGTTTTTATAGCTGATTAGATTGAATTTCTCAGCTAATATTGCAGGAGCATCAGTCATAAGGTTCCAAGAATCTATGAGTTTTGTCTGGGGAGGTTTACCAAAAGAGATGTGGTAGAGCTTCCACTCCTTGCTGTTGGTTAGCAACACCCATTCACACCCAATATCAATGGCATAGGACGCAGCTTGCCTGAGATGCTTTGGCGCAAGGTCAATGTTTACCCTTTTTATTTCAACTAGAAAGTCAGGTTTTGATGACTCTTTGTGATCGATTTGAACGGCAAAATCACAATACACCGTATCCCCGGCACCATGAACTGCGTACTCTTGTGTAATATGCTTGAAAGTGTCATATCCCATAAGTGTTTCAAAGAGATGATCTATACGTTTACGTGTTTCGGCCTCATTCATATCTGCTTTAGCAATCGCTTCTATCATACTTCGGGCCTCTGATATAGCTCTCCGAGTCTCTTTATCCAACTTCTGCTTAGCCATGACTACCTCCTTATGCCTTAATGTCTTTATAAATTATACCACGCCCTCAAGTGGGACAAACGACTTTGACAGCCATTGTAGCAAGATAGCGGCGTTAGCTCCTTAACAGCCCCTGAGCCGACGGGTCTTTATTGAGCCCTACACCAGTTAAGGCGCGAAGGATAGCTTCACCTTCTGCACTTAGGACATATAGTTTGCGGCGCTTATGTTGCTCTCAAGTAGGGCTCTAATACTTCAGGAATTAATTCGGTCGAATTAGCTTCTATGTAGCTGCCCTGGATGCGGCGTCTTTAAGCTGTCCCGGGAACGTCGGTTCGTGTCTTACGTCTACCGGTATGGGGTATCGAATGCCGGTCTGGTGGGTGGCTTCAAGCCCTCTTATAACCGGGTCAAGCCAGTTTGCCGGTATAGTGAAGGCCATCTCCTCATCTTGCACCATCGCCCAGACCCTATCGCCATTCCCCGGGAGCACTACCTTCGGCTCCCTGGTCTTGAATGTTTGCAGGACTCCTTCAGTGCAGGTCCCACCCCGGCCGCTGAACACAGACTGCACGATCACACCTGTTTCCTGGGTGGCTCCGTGCACCAGCCGCATCAACTGAGCGGGATTGCAGAATATCATGACTAAATCCGGGTCGATTCTTGTTCTCTCTAGAGGAGAGAAAACCACGCCGGCATACTTGCCCTTGCTTAGCTTAACTTGATCTACAGCCTCCATCGTGGTCTTTGCTGCATTCTCGTTAGCTGAGTATTTCATTACTATCATGAAATCGGCCAAGGCTTTCCTGGTCTCAGATTCAGGCTCGCTCCATCCAAAGGTATAGGCTGCAATCAGACAGGCATTATCATCAGCCGTCATTCCCACTGTCCAGCCGTATTTGCGGGCCATCGTCATACCGACGCAGACATTTGTCTTGAATCCCATGTCCGTGGAAGGACGGCGGGTCTTTTCCGGGAATTCGTCAACGCTTTTAACCAGCTTAACAGCGATAGGGAAGGTCAGGGGTCTTATGAGTCTGTTCAGCGCTTCCGCTTTTTTGGTCCAGTCTGTCACAGTGTCACCTCCAAATTTTTGTAGTGCGACCCTTCAGGGTCGTGCAGCACGAGGCTAAAGCCTCGCACTACATTCATAAACACCCTCTGGTTTACTGAGAGTAACAGTTTTAGTTTTCCTAAAACCCACATATAATTTGCCGCATTCCATAGAGCGGCGCTTATGTTACTTTCAAGTAAGGCTCTAATACTTCAGGGATTAATACCGTGCCGTCAGCTTGCTGATAGTTTTCCAGCACAGCGATAAGGACCCGTGGTAGAGCCAGTCCTGAGCCATTGAGCGTGTGAACAAACTCTGATTTGGCGCCAGGCTCAGGGCGATAGCGGATATTGGCTCGCCTCGCCTGAAAGTCACCGCAATTGCTGCAAGAACTGACCTCGAGCCATTCAGCACAGCCTGAAGCCCACATTTCAATATCATATGTTTTGCAGGCGGCAAAGCCGAGGTCACCAGTACATAACTGCACCACGCGGTGAGGTATGGCCAGTTTCTGACATATGTCCTCAGCATCAGCTACCAATTTCTCCAGTGCTTCGTCAGAACTCTCAGGGTCGGTAACCTTGTAGAGCTCCACTTTATCAAATTGGTGCCCCCGCTTAATGCCCCTGGTATCTGTGCCAGCAGCCATCTTCTCTCGACGGAAGCAAGGGGTATAGGCAACATAATGAAGGGGCAAGCTATCGGCACTTAATATTTCATCACGGTGAAGGTTAGTTAACGGTACCTCCGCCGTGGGTATAAACCAGAAGTCATCTTCTTCGTCGTGATATAAATTATCGCCGAATTTGGGTAAATTTCCTGAGCCGACCATACACTCTCGCTTTACCATAAAAGGAGGATAGATTTCTTTATAGCTATGCTCGTTTACATGGACATCGAGCATAAATGAGATAAGCGCTCGTTGGAGGCGTGCCCCCAGCCCTTTGAGAACATAAAACCTGGTCCCTGAGAGCTTCACTCCCTGATGGAAATCTATTATGCCCAATCTTTCTCCCAACTCCCAGTGAGGCAAGGGCTTGAAGGGTAATTCCCTTGGCTTGCCCCAGGTCCGCACTACCACATTATCACCCTCGCCTCTCCCTAAGGGCACGCTGGGGTGGGGGATGTTGGGTAACTCCAGTAGCAAGGAATCAAGGTTAGCCTTAGCTTCTTTGGTCTGCTGCTGCAAGGAAGATACTTGCTCTCCCAATTGACGCATCTGGACGATGAGCTGAGGTGGTTTTTCCTTGCTTTTGCTCAGTTGTTTGCTTGCCTCGTTATGTTTGGCACGGAGTTCCTCGGTCTGACGAAGCAAGCTGCGATAACGCCCATCAATCTCAAGGATGCTATCGAGTGCAAAGCTATCGCCTCTTTTCTCCAGAGCCTGGCGAACAAGTTCAGGGTTTTCACGAATAAGTTTAATATCAAGCATATGTAAGCTCTAAATCCTAATTTCTAAACTCTAAACAAATCCTTTCCAAATGCAAAATGCAAAAATAAAAGTGCAAAATGACAGAGCAAAAGTTAAAAAGTTTTGCGTTTTGAGTTGTCATTTTGATTTTTGACCTTTGATTTTTAAATTTCTGTATTGTTTAGGATTTCGAATTTTGTGCTTAGGATTTGTCATACTTTGCCTTGCCATTTTGTATTTTTACTCTTTTGTCTTCAGTTGGGGGAAAAGTATCACCTCTCGAACAGATTGCTGATTTGCAAACAGCATCACCAGGCGGTCAATGCCCATCCCCAGACCACCAGTGGGTGGCATCCCATACTCCAGAGCCTGAAGAAAATCTTCATCGGCGATTTCCACTTCCTCATCGGCAACCCGTTCTTTTAGCTGCTGGCGAAACCTCTCTCTTTGCTCTAGGGGGTCATTAAGCTCGGTGAAGGCATTAGCAATCTCCATGCCAGCCACAAAGCCCTCAAATCTCTCTACCAACCGGTCATCACCCCGCTTCTTCTTGGCCAGAGGTGACATTTCTACAGGGTAATCCAGAAGGAAAGTTGGCTGGATAAGGTTTGGCTCAACGAAAGTGGAAATCAATTCGTCTATCAGCCTGCCCCTCCCTTTGCTTGGTTCGACTTCCATTCCCATCTCTGCCATCCGTGTCCTCAGTGAAGCAGCATCAGGATAATCTTCAAAATCAATGCCACAGTATTCTTTTATTGCCTCACGAAGGTAAAGCCTTTGCCAGGGGAGACCAAGGTCAATGGTTTTGCCGTTGCAAGCAAGATTGGTATTGCCCAGAGCCTCCTGAGCTATATGAACGAGCATTTCCTCAACCAATCTCATCATGTCATTGTAATCGTTATAAGCTTGATAGCACTCAAGCAAGGTGAATTCCGGGTTATGTCTAACAGAAATGCCTTCATTGCGAAAGGCACGCCCCATCTCATAAACTTTGTCAAAGCCGCCTACCACCAGTCTCTTGAGATGGAGCTCCAGGGCAATTCGCAGATAGAGGTCTTCATCAAGGGCATGATGATGGGTGACAAAGGGGCGTGCTAGTGCTCCGCCAGCATGGGGCTGAAGCACAGGAGTTTCTACCTCCATAAACCCCTGCTCATCGAGAAAACTTCTTATGGCAGTGATAATCTTGCTGCGCAAAGTAAAAATGCTTTTACTCTCTTCGTTGGAAATGAGGTCGAGATATCTCTGCCGATAGCGTTTTTCTACGTCAGCTAGCCCATGCCATTTCTCTGGCAGCGGGCGAAGGGATTTACAGAGCATGGCGAGATCGGATACCTCTAGAGTGAGCTCTCCGGCTTTTGTCCGGAAGAGCTTCCCCCTTGCCCCGATAATGTCACCAATATCAATATCCTGAAGAAATTCGTACCTCTCCCGTCCCAGAAGGTCGTAGCGCAAAGAAAGCTGTATCTTCCCCGAGCTATCGCGAATATCAAGAAAGGACATTTTACCCATAGAACGCTTGGACATAATGCGGCCAGCCAGTGATATGTCCTGAGAGCTATCCCCTTGCTGCTCAAAAAGAGTTATCGCCTCTCGAACAGTGTGGCTGGGATGATAGGAATGGGGATAAGGGTCTATGCCGCGAGCCCGAATTTTGCTCAGGCTATCCAGCCGCTGTTCAGTTATGCGTTCTAATCTTGAGGCCATCAGAAATCAAAAACCGAAAATACAACTCTACGCTGCAAATCCAAAATTCCAAATTTAAGTACCAAAACTGCCCTTCGGGCAAAATCGATGAAACCTATTTAATTACTCCCTCCCTCTCCACCTTCGGCAAATTCACCTACTCCCAGAATCTCCTTGGCTTCCTCTGCCAGACGCTTGGGCACCATTACTTTCACCTCACCTAACCCATCAATTGTAATCCCGTAAACCAGACCAGCACTCTCGTAGCTTAGGAGAACTGGTATACCTTCGCTCTCCAGCCGTCCCTTGATTATTTGCGCCTCCATGTATCTGGCAGTGTACACAGTAGCCAATTGTTCCCTTTCCGACATAGTTCTTGCCTTCGTTTATTTTAGCAGAAACTCCTGGAGTATTGCTAAAAGGGTTGACATCGTATAAAATTTGCCCTGTTGCCCAAAAGGCTCCATCACAAATCTAAAATTCTAAAGGAGGGAAGGTGATTTGCATGCGCTTGGAAGACATCTGCTACTAGAACTAAAAATATGCAATGCGGAGGTGCTAGATGACTTAAATTTTCTCAAAGATTGTCTTAACGAAGCTGCCATTCAAAGTGGCGCTACCGTAGTGGGCGAGTCCTTTTATCATTTCTCCCCTTGTGGAGTGAGCGGAGTGGTCAATATCGCTGAGTCACATATTGCCATTCATACCTGGCCGGAATACAGGTACGCTGCCCTAGACGTTTTCACCTGTGGGAACGATGTAGACCCGGAAAAGGCTGCCAGATTGATAACAGAGAGGCTGGGGGCCAAAAGCCACTCCTTAATCGAGCTTCGCAGGGGGATTGTGGAGGATAGCCAGGTCGGGTGTGCAAAATGAAAGATAGCGACCCAGATAAACATAGATGGTTCTCTGACTATATAAGTCCTGACCTTACTATGCTGCATAGCATTAAGGAGAGGATATATTCAGGGCGAAGTAAGTTTCAATCCATCGATATTATCAACACGGGCAGTTTCGGTATCTGTCTCGTACTCGATGGCAAGATTCAATCCAGCGAGGCAGACGAGTTTATTTACCATGAAGCTCTGGTACATCCAGCTATGCTTACCCATCCCCAGCCAGAAAGGGTATTCATTGCTGGGGGAGGTGAGGGTGCCACCTTAAGAGAAGTCCTGGCGCATAAGACGGTAAAAAGGGCTGTCATGGTGGATATTGATGAAGACGTTGTAAGCCTTTGTCGCCGCTTCTTGCCCTCCTGGCACCAGAATGCCTTCGATGACCCCAGGGCAGAGCTTCATTTCGTCGACGCCAGAAAATACCTGGCTGAAAGTAGCGACAAATTCGATGTCATCATTATTGACCTGGCTGACCCTTTAGAGCAAGGGCCGGCACGCTTGCTATACACCCAGGAATTCTACCAAATAGTCAAACAAAAACTGGGGCCTGATGGCATTATGTCAGTGCAGGCTGAACCTGCTGAATGGAGGAACCTGGATAATTTCACCGCCATTGCCAATACTTTAAGAAACGCCTTCCCGATAGCCCGCCCCTACCAGGTCCATGTACCTTCCTTTCTGGGCTTATGGGGCTTTGTCGCGGCTTCTCAAAGCCTTGACCCCTCTGAATTGACTCCCGAGGAAATTGACACCAGAATCTCAGCAAGAATATCAAAGGAGCTAAAATCCTACGATGGCCTCACCCACCAAGCTATGTTTACCATCCCCAAACACATTCGCCAACAGTTAGCTGCAAGCAAAGGAATCATCACCGACAAACAACCTATCTCCGCCTATTGACTTGCCCGCACAAATTACTTCCCAGCCGTTTCTAACATCTTTTTCTAATTCCAACTGAAAAGTAACTGTTCACCCTGATGACATTATCAGGTCTTCGCCTTCCGTGCCCCTCAATCCTCTGGACTTTTTTCTTCTTCCTCGGCGGAACCCGCCACTATCTCTTTTCCTTTTGAAAGATACAGCTGGCTTGTGCTTGATTTCACCCGTGGCACTATTTTCCCACCACAATGAGGACAAAGCATCCCAACAGTTTGTCTCGCAGTAAAGATGATGCTGACAATTCCTACGACCGCCAGCGCTATTCCTACGCCCATTACCACCCACCAGACTGCTTCCCCGAAGTCAGGCCTCCTCAGAAAAACGCCGAGGACTATCAGCGCAGCACCCAGGACCACCCACACCAGCACCGTCAGGATATCGTACCTTTTATAAGTCATTTTCCCACCTCCTATTCTAGACTATAACAGAGTAGCATCTATCGCTTGCGTTGTCTAGCCTCTATCAGCTTCTCCAAAGGCTTAGGCGCAAGACCACGATTGGCATATAATCAAGTATTCCTCCAACAACCATAGCCGATTTCCCCGATTCCAGACGACGGCTTCTAAGGTCAAAACTCTTACTATCTGGGGGTCGAGCTACATCAGCTTTTAACGGAGGCGGTTTCTCGGCGGACCAGTTTCATGGCGTCCGATGGGCAGACATAACGGCAGATACCGCAACCGATGCATCGATTGAAATTGCGCACCACCAAATCGCCATCCATCTTCAAGGCTTCCATCCAGCAGCGGTCAATGCAGGCGCCGCAGCCAATGCAGGCATCGTCGTCTATATCCATGATCCAGTTGGCGATAACGAACTGGCTGGGTAGCGGAGAACGTTTAGCTGCTCTAAGTAAGAAGCAGTGACAGCCGCAGCAGTTGCACAGTAGATCGATGTATCTGTCCTGGCTGTTGGCATAGTTATGTACCAGTCCGGCTTTCTCTGCCTCGTCAATTCTCTGGCGAGCTTCCTCTTTGGAAACGAGGTTAACAAAGCCATAACTCTGAGCAAATTGTGCCGATGGACCGAAAATCATACAAAGGTTGTCTTTCGGTTTATCACAAGGTCTATCAAGCAGGTCACCCTGGTGACGGCAGACGCAGGTTCCAGTAGCGATATACTCAGTTTTGTCAATAAGTTTCATCACTTCGTCATAAGGCAAGACAGTAGACCTACCGTGGATTTCCTGCTTTATAACAATTGTTCTAGCTTTGGGCTTTTCAATGGCGGCAGGTGTCGGAGAAGGAGGCGGCATGTTTTTCACTGCCTTGCCATAACTTTTGAAAAGCTGTGCCAGACGCTTGGTACGTTCGTCCGTACGGCCGTGCATAAACTGTAATTCGATGATGCCCGGGACCAGCGGCATGAGCTCATACAATCGGTTACCAGCTTTTTCTTTGACCCTCACCAGGCCTCGGTCTGCCATTTCATCGAGTTGCTTACTTAATCCGGCAACATCAGATGCTTTCATTTCGGCGGCGAGTTCCTCGGCAGATACGGGATCAACGGGCATGTTCGAGGCAATCTCTGCTTGCTCTGGGGTAAAAATCTCTTCAGCCAGAACATAGAACTCATCGCAGGGTACCGAGGGATATGTCGAACTGCGGGTATTAAGCGCCTCAGCCAGTTTGTTGTAGACTTCTCGTGTCATTGTTCTATCCTCCATTTAATATTTGGTGCTCGTACAAATTGAGCTCAATGTTACCTGTGTAATTATATAGCACATAGAAAGGCGGAGCAAAATATTGTGCTGGCTGACCATATAGGTAACACTGGACTACGGATTTTAGCAAATTCTTGTTCAATATACTCTACAGGAGCGTGATAGGCAAGAGATTGGTGCGGGCGGTTGAAGTTATATTCTATAAGCCATTCAGTTAGCCGGGGATTGAGCTCTTCAAGGTCTAAAGGCTCAGGCACAGGACCACGATTGGTACATAATAAGTTGGAGATAAGTTCGGGTTCTCCATCTCATAGCATAAGCATCGCGCGAAAAGTAATCATTTGGTAAGGTGTCCCCTTAATATTTAATTTTCATCCCACGGAAACGAGTCATCGTAGTAATAGGAGTCATTAAAGCCCAAGATAATTTCATAATCACGGAGCAGTTTGAAATCGGCTAGGCTGTAGTCCTTGAAGCGACGTCCGTGAGGAAAAGTCTGAGCACCAGCCTGGGGTTCTATCGCCCGCCATTCTCCGTCGAGATACCAATTCTCTATCAGGAAGGCGTGGCCGTACCCCTCATCATCAACACCAACGGCGACATATATCTGCTCCTCGCCAATGCCATAGGCTCTGAGGAGGGTGCACAGTAGAATGGCAAAGTCTTCGCAGTCCCCGGTGCGCAGGGACAGTGTTTCCTCTGGGGTTTGCCAATACTCGTCAACACCCCACTGCTCTTCATCAGTTTTATACTCTATATTAGCAGCAACCCAGTCTCGGATGGCATCAAAGCCGTCCTGGGTGGGTTGGTCGGCGGGGTCACCTTCGTAAGGAGGGTCGATGTCCTGTAAACATTCGACAATGGATGAAGAATCAAGCGTGATAAAATCCTTGAATTTGTCCGCATTCCACAAAGACCAATCATCGCCAGTCGTGCCTTGGTCGTAACCGACGCAGCTCAAGCCGGACACGATGAGCGCGACAAGGGCAATTTCAAAGATAAAGAGCATAAGAAAGCGCTTTTTCATACACAAGCCCCGTTCATTTCGAGTAGTATTTTGACTCTTTTCAAAATCCAAATATAATTTGCCATACATATTATCAGTCCGGCAGGTACAGGTTCTAGAAAAAATTACCCGTTGCAGATATTTAACTTTGGTTCCTGTATCCGCAACGGGTAAATTCAGCAATAATCAACTACTAGTTACATGGTTTAAAGGCTAGCCTCCAAAGCATCAGTGTCTATATTCTGTTTTGTCGTTTTGTTGCTTTCAACTACTACGTCGGATATGAAACCGAGTACTTCCTCAAAGTCCGCACCGTTATATCCAGCGACAACTAGATCATAAGTTCCAGCAGCAAGTAAGGGTATTGTATAGTGGCCGTCGTCACACATCTTCCCGCTGTTGACTGCATTGGGAAATCTAGATGCCGGATACACCGGCTCATCGTCTTCTGTGTTAGCCCAAGTGCCATCTGCGTAGGCAAAGACAATTATGTCCGTGTAGGTAGAATTATTTGCAATTGAACCAGAGATGCGCCCAGCTTCATTATTGAGTACCAACCTGATTGTGGGGTGTAAGATGTAGTGAGAACTTGCCAGATGGACAGCTTTACGAACATCAAAGTCGGCAGTGACCTCCACAGTCCCATTGTTGGGTACTGTGAATTGCCCTACTGCTTTATAACCCGTTGTATTACCGCTTGGGACGAAGAGAGGTTCGGTGGAGTTATCAGCAAATTTAATATAGCAGTCCGGACTGGCCGGGTTTTGACCCATCTCTGGGATATCCAGCATAAAGCGGATTTGATTGTAATGGCCACCCGGTAATGTCAAATCGCCTAACAAAGTGGAATTTCCGTTGGTTAACTCCAATAAGTTATATTTTTTGGGGCCTTGAAATTCTTCGCACGTTATCCATTGGTCGTCCACATGATATTGGATTTCATTAATAGTGATATAAACACCTGTAACGTTTTCAGCGTCTATCGGTGCATCGGAAAGATAGAGGGCCAAGGTCCCTGTCCCTGTTCCTGGTGCTTCTCCACAACTCAGTCCCGATGCCGCCACTGTACCCAGAATAATCACCAGTGCTAATAAAAAATTCCTCATTCTTGACCTCCTTCGTAACATCTCAGTTTATATTATATCATCTCCCTTTAATTGTTGACTATCAGCTTGATGGTCGGCTTTAGGATGTAGCGAGAACCAGCCACATGTATGGCTCCAGGTTCACTAACGTCAAAGTCTGCGGTAACCATCACAGTCTCGTTAGCAGTCACTTCGAATCGGCCTATCGCTTTATAACCTGTCGTATTACCGCTTGGGACGAAGAGAGGTTCGGTGGAGTTATCAGCAAATTTAATATAGCAGTCCGGACTGGCCGGGGGTGAACCTATTTCCGGAATATCCAGCATGAAGCGAATTTGAGTGTAATTCCCGACAGGTAATGTAAACTCACCTAATAAAGTGGAATTCCCCCCGGTCAATTCCAATAAGTCATATATTTGAGGGCCTTTAAATTCTTCACACGTTACCCACTGATTCCCCAGATGATATTGGATTTCATCAATAGTGATGTAGACACCGGTAACATTTTTGGCGTCCAGCGGCGCGTCGGTAAGATAGAGTGCTAAGGTTCCTTTTCTCGGTGCCTGTTCCGATTTATTAGAGTTTTCAGTTGTTACGTCTGTTACGTCAGACTGGTCGTTGACAATCAGCTTGATTGTTGGGTTTAAGATATAACGAGAACCAGCCAGATGTACAGCTCCAGGTTTACGAACATCAAAGTCCGCGGTAACTTCTATAGTCTCATTAGCAGTCACTTCGAATCGACCTGTCGCCTTATAACCTGACTGTCCACCGCTAGGGACGAAAAGGGGCTCGGTGGAGTTATCGGCAAATTTGATATAGCAACCCGGATTGACCGGTTGTGGACCCTTTTCCGGAATATCCAGCATAAAGCGAATTTGAGTGTAATTCCCGGCAGGTAATGTCAACTCACCTAACAAAGCTGAATTTCCCCCGGTTAACTCCAATAAGTTATATGTTTGATTGCCTGCAAACTCCTCACACGTTATCCATTGGCCATCTCGATGATATTGAATTTCATTAATAGTGATATAAACACCGGTAACATTTTCAGCGTTCAGCGGTGCATCACAAAGATACAGCTTTAAGGTTCCTGTTCCTGGTGGCTGTTCCGTTGGAATCCCGTAAATTATTCCTAGTGCAGCAAGCACCGCCAGACTAATCGCCACTGTTGCTACAATAACCCTTGCCATGCTTAACCTCCTTATGTACGGTATAGACTTTACTTGACTATCATAACGAGACCACGGCCATTTTGTTACAGCCTGCCTACCATGAATCTGGTCCATAAGCCAGACCCGGGCCTTTACCTTGAAGGAGGGGGAGGGCTTGACATCCGGTGGCTCTCGAATTTCAAGAGCAATCCTCAGTAGTGGCTCCAGTTGCTCACGCATAGACGGATACCTGTCCAGGCAATCCTCGATGCTAGACCTGCCCGCTTTGATGTCCTCAATACACTGGACGAGAATGTCCTCAAACTTTTTCAAATCCGTTTCCTCTCCTTTTTCGAATTTCAAGAGCAGTCCTCAGTAGCGGTTCTAGTTGCTCACGTACAGACGGATACTTATCCAGGCAATCATCGACGCTAGACTTGCCTCTCTCGATGTCCTTGACATGCTTGACGAATATATCTTTAGACTTTTTCAACTCTGTCCCCCTTCCTTTTCCAGGATATTACGGAGTTTGACCAGTGCCCGGTGCAGGATGACCCTGATATTTCCTTCTTTTTTCTTCAAGAGAGAGGCGATTTCAGCGAACTCAAAACCCTCTATAAAACGCAGTATGACCACCTGCTGCTCATCGCCGCCCAGCTGCAAAATCGCCCTCCGCAAACGCTGCTGCTCGAAACTGGCTTCGGCTGCCCGCTCAGGGCTCGGTGTTGAATCGTCAGCCAGAACTTCGGCTTCGAGATATGCCTTGTCTTTTCTAGTCCGGTAAAAATCTACCACCAGATTGTGGCTGATGGTCATCAGCCAGGCAACAAATGGACTCGCCATTTTTTTATATCTGTCAATTGCCTGCCAGGCCTTGAGGAAGACCTGCTGGGTTATGTCCTCGGCGTCCGCTTCATTACTTACCCGGTAATAGATATGCCTATATACTCTGTCGACATGCATGTCATACAGCCTCCCGAAAGCCTCGGCATCATAACCAATAGCTCTCTCAACCAACATAGCCTCATCTGATGTTTGTCCTTCAGAATGGTTCTGGTTCACTCCTATACCTCTTTTAACGAACAAGCCCCTGAAATGTTACAGAAAGCTCGTTATTCGAGAACTGTTTATCAGAGTCTGTAGATAACTGTACTATGCCAGAGAGAGCACAATCAAGTCTGAAATTGTCGAATACATACTATGGACGATTGTTCAGTCGGGACTACCTATGAAAGCTCGGATAACCCACGACTGATGACATCATTTTACCCTCTTCTGATGCCTGTCGTATATTATGTCTTTTATTATGCCTTTAGTCAGGACTTGTTTAATACCGGACAGATTGCGAACCAGCATGAAAAGGTCGATAGCTAATACATAACGTACTAGCTCCAGCGAGCCTTCAAACAACCAGGCAAACAGAGGCAACAGGGCAAATCCAATGAGTATGGCTGACATAAATTTACGGGTAGTAAAGAACGGAATAGCTACTACTACCAGCGTAACAAGTATTGCCTCGGGGGCTAGCACGAGAAAGATACCTATAATGGTGGCTGAACCTCTGCCACCCCTGAAACCTGCGAACACAGGGAAATTATGCCCCACCAGAACACCAAAACCAGTCCCAAAGACCCAGAGTTCCGAAATGTTTAGAGTCTGTGCAATGAGTATAGCAACCGCCCCCTTCGCGATATCAATGAGACCGACAAAAACGCCTTCATGAGCACCGATTTGGCGGATAACATTAGCGGCACCCATGTTACCTGAACCGACGTTCCGAATATCTATGCCTTTACGCATGCGAGACACGATGTAGGCTGTAGGAATGGAGCCTAAAAGATACCCGATGATTATGCTTAGAATACCTAGTAGCATCTCCTCATCTTACGCTGAGAATCCGCTATATTCTCCCCCATCTTCTATCGCTGCTAGGTGGCAGATTGCCTGTCTCCAAGCACGCTAACAATAATGAGACCAGGCCCTGCGTGCGTGCCGATAACAGGGCTTGCACGCGAAAGGTAAATAGGCACTTGAGGATACTTTGAATGAAGCCTCCGGACCAACCTGTTGGCCTCATCTAAGTCAGTGGCGTACTCCACAGCTAATCCTTCAACGTTGCCAAAGCTTGCGGCAAAGTTGTATAGGTAGTCTATCGCCTTAGCCCGGGAGCGTTCCCGAGCACAGGGATACACCTCACCATCCTTAATGCCGATGATCGGGTTTACCTTGAGTAATGAACCAAGAAAGGCTTGCGCTTTACCGATGCGCCCGCCTCGTTCCAGGTATTCAAGGGTATCAAAGGCAGCATGGAAAACTACCCGGTGGATGGTGTGCCGGGCCACACCCAGCACCTCATCAAGACTAGCCCACCCTGAGCTGCTTTGGCAGCAGCAATCGCTATGAAACCCTGTGCCATAACCGCCCACTGCGTGTCCAGGACCTCTACACGACATTTCTTCTTCATCAACCCTACGGCTTGTAACGCCACCTGATAGGTGGCACTGAGCTTGGAAGTTAAACTGATAACCACGATCTCGTTTGTTTTTTCGGCAAGCTTATCGTATGCATCGGCAAAAGCCGCTGGTGGCGGCACAGATGTCGCAGGCAAAACCTTGCTGGTCTTTAGCTTTTCATAGAACTGGTCAGGACTCAGGTCGAGACTATCGCGGTAGAGGTCAGTGCCAAAGCGGACAACAAGAGGAACCACTGTAATCTCGAACTCCTCAGCTACTTGAGGGGGCAGGTCAGCAACACTATCAGTCACAATAGCTACATTAGGCATGGATATTATCCTCTCCTCCACCAAACAACCCCGATAATATCATGCTGCGGCCGCACGGGACTGGAATAGTTCGGGCCGTCTGTAGATGTGATACTGCTTACTCATAAACTACGCTAGGAACCGACACCAAACCGGGGCGGGCTACCAGGGCGAAAGGAGCCATTAGTCCGGCTACGATATTATCTCCAGTCAGTTAATTCGGCCTTTGCCAGCATACTTCCAAGTGCGACTAGCCATAGTGACGAGGTAATCGCCAGGCCTAAAATCCACCAGCTTAACGTATTCTCCTGCTGGATATCCCCTATGACCATTTTGGATAATAAATAAAGAAGACCAATCCCAGCCGCTGCTAGCATAGAGTGTGCCAGTACACGCCATCCTTTTCGTGTTAAAAACTTCTTTAGTATCATCGCTCCCTCCTTGCCCTTCTGATATTATACTCCATGGAGAACATCCTGAAAAGTGGGGGGAGTTGCTCATTTCGAAATTGACAGGTCATGGTTCGAGGGATAGGATTCAATAGACAGAGAAAATCAAGACAGAAGTGGGAATCCAATGCAGGCTGAGTTGATATACAATCCTTATGGTGGGCAGGTGGTCATCAGGCACGAACTTGACAATGTGGCTGCTTTTTTAAAGAGCTGCGGGTGGTCTGTCACCTTACGAGAGACCAGCAAGCCATTGGAAGCGACCGAACTAGCCCGCCATGCTGTCAATAGAGGTGCCAAGGTAGTCATTGCCGCCGGTGGCGATGGCACTGTCAACGAGGTAGCAAATGGACTGGTGAACACTGATGCGGCGCTGGGGGTCCTTCCTGTGGGAACAACCAACTCGTGGGCATTGCAGATGGGCATCCCGGCCCTAAACCCTATGCTTCCAGGCACACAAGCGGTCAAGCTGATTGCTGCTCTGGAGGAAAGAATTGCACGTCCATTACCTGCCAACTACTATCGAAAGGTGCTGTTGGACGCTGCTCGAGTGCTCGTAGAGGGACGCACCGTTGCCGTCGATATGGGCGAGCTCTCCGGTCGCCACTTCTTAATGTGGGCAGGTATCGGATTTGATGCCGCTATCGCCCAAAGCATACCGCTGAAAGAAAAAAGGGCATTAGGTTCCTGGGCGTACGTGCTCCCGACAATTGAGTCAGCTTATCGATACTCCGGCACTGATGTTTGTCTGAATCTGGACGGAAAGGTCATAAATGTAAGCACGCCGCTAATTGTCGTCAGCAATATTCAACTCTACGGGGGCATGCTAGCGATTGGGGCTAAGGCCTGCGTGAACGACGCCAGGTTGGATGTGTGCATTTTCAAGGGAGGAGGTTTCCTTACCTTTGTGCAGCAAGCCATGAAGGTGCTCTCGCATAGACATCTCCAGGACCCGAAGGTAGAGTACTACCAATGTCGTGAAATAGTTGTCGAGTCAGCGCGCTCATTGCCAGTTCATGTAGACGGTGAGCCTTTTACCAGGACCCCGGTCGCCATCCATACCGTGCCCTCATCGCTGAAGGTGATAGTGCCGAAGATTGTGCCGGCTAACTTATTTAGCCCGCTAACCTGCTCTTCGCATCGGTAAAAGTTTTAGAGCAAAGGAGTTGGAGGGAACAGATATAAAAAGCGCCAGCAGTGAAAAGCTAGCACTTCTAAATTTCCTGGTGGAGGCGGGGGAGGGTCGGACTCCAATTAAGAACAAAAATCTAAAATTGATATAGTGTGCTTTTCAGTAGGGCAGTAGAACCTTACATGATCTTTTGAAAAGCTAATATTTTATTCCGCTGTCTCCAGTGGCTTGTTAATCTACCCCTTCCTTTGCCGAGTAATATCCCCTGAACCATGCAAAGATACCTAGCATCCAAAATCCGACCGCCATGATGAACCAATTAGTGGGCTCCAAACCTAGCACCTTATTCATTGCATCGCTAACAATGCCAATCACCATAAACGCAAAACCCAAGTAGGTTAAGATGCCGTTCATCCACAAACATAACATTGGGTTTCTCTCGAATAGATGTCGCTTCAGGTCCTTCGGAATTTCTGCCATCTTTATTGACTCCTTTCCTTCCGCGTTAAACATATAATGTATCTTTTGTTTCCCATGTTGGACCTAAATTTAGTCTTAATACATGTAGATGTCAATACCTAGGGAACAAAGGAGGTTTACCCAAATGGACGGGGAGATCGAGGGTTCGTCCAATTTGCCTAATCTCTAAATAAAAAAACGCTAGCGGTAAAACGCTAGCGCTTCTAAATTTCTTGGTGGAGGCGGGGGAGGGTTGAACTCCCCGTCCAAAAGAAGGTTGCCAGAATATCCTACAAGCTTAGTCAGCTCCTTTTATCTCATCTAGCTTTCATCTGCTGACCGAATCCAGCTAGACCAGCCAATACCTCTTAGCCAACCCCTATCGGCATCAGGATTGGAGCGCCTCGATTTTTTCTGACACCTAATCCCAAACTTCGAGGAGAGTTCAGGTTAGATGTGAACCATTAAGCGTAAACAGGTTCGCCAGTTATTTTTTGCCACTTGTTTTATGAGGTTAGTGGCACCTCAGCCTGCAATTCTGTAGGCCCTCCCCTGTCGAACCCACGCGCCCCCATATTCCAGCCTGCTTTCCCATCACCTCCTTCTTAGCTTCATCGCCCGGTCCATCTCCCTTTCCACGTCCCGACGGGCGATAGCCTCCCTTTTATCGTAAACTTTCTTCCCTTTGGCCACCCCCAGCTCTACCTTAGCCACCCCATGTTTAATATACAGCTTAAGTGGCACTAAAGTCAAACCCTTCTGCACTACCTTGCTGGCAAGGATATCAATCTCTTTTCTATGAAGAAGAAGCTTCCGAGGCCTGATTGGCTCATGAGTGTTATAGCTGGCAGCATCGTAGGAGGCAATGTGGCTATTGTAGAGCCACAGCTCACCATTTTCTGGCCTGGCATAGGCGTCACTCAGATTTACCTTGCCTGCCCTGATGGATTTAATCTCGGAACCCTTGAGAACAATTCCTGCCTCAAAGCTTTCCTGGATATGATAGTCGTGGTAAGCTTTGCGATTAACGGTTATTACGCCGGAACCTTTCGCCATATGGCAATTTTAGCACCGGGACATAGGGCGAGCAATTTATGGTACAGTTCCTGATAAACCCGGTGCTGTCCGTGAGGTTTCCACGCGGAGTTTACCCTGAGCGAAGGTGAGGTTCTTTGCCTTCGGCTCAGAATGACAAAAAGCGAAGGGCTAGCAATAACGATTCGAGTTGCTAAACGACCGCAGTTATTCCTTTTTCTTCTCCAGCCCTTTTTCCTTAGCAAATGCCCTTGTGCGCTTAGCTACCTCATCAGCTTTACTGAGTAGGTAAATCATGCCGCCTAAGCACACAAGGAAAAAGCCAATCCCAAAAGGTGAGCCCCAATCCATTTGCCCTCCTTTAATTGAACATTAATCCTTATTACCAGATTGTATGTGCAGGCTTATAGTGAAGTCACGAGGGTGTGCCGTGCACCATCAAAAACCTATTTCGCAAAAGACGAATTTACTAGAAGGAGTGGCTGTTTTAAAATGTAGTGGAGGGAAGGGGATTTTATTATAGAATATTATGTGGAACGCTAGTCATTGAGAAAGGAGCTATGCCATGAGCCGTGCCGATAGATTTTACCTATTCATAACTGTTTTTCTGGTTATCGCCGCAATAACTGGCGGCGTCATGCTGGCGGTGCAGCGCAGCCGAAGCCAGCCTGTGGAAATCGTTCTATCTCAAACAGAGCCTCCAGAGCAAAGCGGGGAGCTTTACATCGGCGGTGCTGTAGCTAACCCCGGCATCTATTCTCTGAGAGAAGATGACACTATGCTGGCTCTTCTTCTGGATGCTGGGATTGAACCCGATGCCGACCTCAGCCATATCGAGCTCTATATTCCACGGGAAGGCGAAGCTGAACTCCCCCAGAAGATAGACATCAACCGAGCCGAACCCTGGCTTCTCGAAGCCCTGCCCGGGATAGGTGAGGTACTAGCTCAAAGAATTGTAGATTACCGCAGCGAAAACGGCCCCTTCAGAAGAATCGAGGACTTGCTCCAGGTCGAAGGCATCGGCCCTGCAACACTTGAAAAGATAAAGGATTACATAACTGTGTTAGACTAAAGAGCTTATGGTCAAAGGTATTTATGGCCCAAGTGAATGGATAGCAGGTAAGAACTTTTGAGGAGCATCTGGCTCTCAAGGTTAACTAAATTTGGTCTTACTCGAGGTAGAAGTACTCTTTGGTAATGGGGTCAATAGCAAATCTCTTTTCTGCTTCGACTATGGGGCTGTAACCAGGATAGCCATATTTCCCAGCAGTAAGCTCCAAGACCATGGCCTGCTCACCTTTTAGAGTATAGGAAGTTATCTTCAACCCTTCGAAATAGACTTTATAGCTGAAAGTGACTTCTACATCCACTGTTGCGTCTCTTAAAGTCGGATTTTGTATCGCTATGCCTCCGTATCTAGGGATTTCGCATGTTGCTTGGGCTTGATAGACCCCCTGTTCAGCACATTCTGGATAATGCTGGAAGCTTTTTCTTTGAACCAGATTATCGAATTCATCCTTGGACGTTAATATGTAGATATTTACCGGCTCAGACGACGAAACGGAATAATCAATCTCTAAGTTTTCAATCTTAACCACCGAATCACCGAATGTGGCAGCTTCAATGGGAAAAACTCTACCATCACCGCCATAGTAATAAACGTATCCCGCCCTTAATTGAAGTGTTTCATCTATGGATGAGACCATGTTATGGTCTTCAATAAATTGTTCTTGTAAAGATTTGTTAATATACTTCCATAAGTTGTCGGAATTAATTCCGGACACCAGCGCGTAAGCATGGTCTTCTGTCAAAACCAAATATGTCTTTATTCCTATATTCTCCAGCAAAGAACAGGCTAAAATTGCCAGGTCTTCGCAGTCGCCAGCCTTAAAGTCCAAGGTCTCAGCTGGTGACTGGATAAACTCCGTATACTCAGGATCTGCTACATAAATAAAGTTCTCCACAATGTAGCGGTATATGGCATTTACTTTACCTTCTTTTTCACCATAATCTTCGACAATAGCGCTTGCTAATTCCCTTAATTCGCCGTCATCAACAACAATTTTATCTATATAAGGCTTGGCCAGCCTAACTTCATAAGGTTCTATTCCGACAATCCGCCCTATAAGAGCGTATGCAATTACTATAGCCACTGCTCCTAGTAGCAAGACTAATAGCCGTCTCTGTTTAGTCATCACTATAGGTCTTTGTTCCGGTTGATATGAGCGATGAAACAATGGTTACCACTAGAATGAACTTTCGGGGCGATATAAGCGCCACGTCTATGTTACGCCTGCCTTTATCCGATACGTATGCGAGCTACCCTACTGCCATGCAGTAAGTTACCGGGGCTTAACAATCGACCTTCAACCCACCGCCAACTTCGTATGACGCAATGTAATTTACGTCCCCTCCCCAAACCAGCTGGCTGAACCACTCGCCAGCCAAAGAACTAAATCCTAATCCAACCATACCACTTCACCACATCAAGAGCATAACTATTCCAGCTGCCAGCAGGACTACCCCGGCAGCGATTAAGCCAATTCTAATCCTTTTCTCTTTCTGAGTTAGTTCAGACCAGCGTTTTTGTCTTCTGCCAACAACAAGCCCAATAGCAAGGCCGGTGAATATACCTATTGCATAACCAACTCCCCAATCACTCATTACTATGTTCTCCTTTCATGTCGCGTTGGGACAAGATTTTCACACCAGCTTACAACTGTCGTGGTGCCTCACAATTATACCATCCACCAAACTCAACTAATGCGTTAATAAAGTTTGAGGATAGCTTGAGGTTCGACTGTAACATAAGCAACGGTTAGAGCGAGTCCATCGCTCAATCCAAAGGGCATACCCCTTCTTGATATTCAGATACCTGCCTCTGACCTATTTGGATTTTGGAGGTCTGTTAGATTCAGTTTTGACAAGCTGTCCAAATTCCAGTGAGCACCTCAAAGGCGAAAGGCCTTTGGGCTAAGACTAATTAATTAGAGCTTAAAAGCACCAACTCCTTCATCGGTTGATACATAGAGAATTCCATCAACTATTGAAAAATCGTTCACACCTGTTTGTTGAAAAGTCATCATCCAGAGGAAGTCACCCGTTTGCTGGTCACGAGCCTGAAGTGCACCACACTCTGTTCCTACGCCCCCATAGAAAGCACAAGCGCTCTTATAAATGACCCCTTGATGTTCGTAAGTTAGTTCGGAGAGAGGTGGTTTATCTATCAGGAAAGTCAGACCGGGCTCACCCTTGTTAGTTATCTCTTCCTTCACACGTCCTTTCAATATGCAGCAGTTCACAAAATCAGACTGGGACCATTCGTCGGGGAGGCAGTCATAGTGCTGTAGACAACGAACGCCCTCAGAGAGGAAGGAATTCCAGCCAATCTGACCAGATACTTTGTCTAAAGCCGTTATATTAGATGCAAACCAATACCAGGGGTCATCGGGCTCACGCATCGGAACAATCTTTGCCAAATGCCAAGCGTATACATAGTGGGAGTCAATTCCCACCAAGACGGATTCTGTTTTCTCACCTTCCCACAGTAACTCCCCCGTTTCTCTGTTGATAGCTGTGATTTGGGGGGGGATACGGGGGAGATATTCAGTAGCATCGTCATATGTACTTGGACCAAGACAGAGCACTTCATCCCCAACCAGAATTCGTTTGCTGTGAGTATCAATGTCGTCATTCCACCATAAGGGTACAAGAGGCAGGGATACGACAGTACAATCTGTCAACCTAATTTCAGTTCCTCCAAAGCTAGCTAAGACACCAGTGTACATAACCAGGTCGCCCTCATTAAGTTGTAGTAAGCTCAACCTCTGACTTTCGTCAAAAAAGGCCACGATCTCTGTTCGGGCCCAGTCCAATGGATTAAGAAAATAAGCTATTAGCCCTTCTCCTTCTGGTGACACATGTCTAAGTTCATTTGTCCATTCAGCTTGCTTTCCTTCATAGTTTTTCCAGAGGTCTTCTCTCTGTAAGCTTGTCAATTCAGGGTCGAAAAATTCTTGAGCAAAATCATAGGCAGAGACCGCAACATACTCAAGCTCCGCTATGCCTCCTGATGGCACCTTTGGTAAGTGTGTAGTTATGACAATCACCACACTGATAGCTATAACACAAGCTACTATGATTCCTACCAGCTTCTTCTTACTCTTTCCTTCAACGGCTTTCCCTGTCATCAGTCGACGCAAACACTTAGGACAAAACCCAGTGCCTTCGCTTATTTTAGTTCCACAAATAGGACAAGATGGCATAGCTTCACCTCCTAGACATTCACAATGTCTATCCCCCCAAATCCGCCGGCTGGGCTACTCATCAGCAAAAGCAAACATCATAATTATACCATTTGCTGAATCTTTGATATAACTCTATTTTACCACAGAGATAAGCTAATTATAGTTGCTTTGGTATAATGCAAATGTGTGGCTTCTCTATGTTAGCTGTGCCTGGGTAGCCGGGATATTCCTGGGTTCTCGAAGCCCTGCCCGGGATAGGTGAGGTACTAGCTCAAAGAATTGTAGATTACCGCAGTGAAAATGGCCCTTTCAAAAGAATCGAGGACCTGCTTAAGGTCAGCGGCATCGGCGAAGGGACATTTGAGAAGATAAAGGATTTCATAACCGTGTCGGATTAGGAAGCTCCCCAAATCCGCTGGCTGGGCTTGCTGCTATTCGCCTTCAGGCTGAGCAAGCCTCACCCTGATTGCGTGGAGGCGACCGTTGGGGTCCCGTGTAACCTCAAATTCCACTTCTTGCCCTTCTCTAAGGGACCCATAGTCCACCCCTTGAAGCTGGTTGCGGCCAAAGAAGAGCTCTTCTTCCCGCTCTGTCTTGATGAACCCAAAACCACGGTCTGCAACTAGCCGTTTT
>JAUWYX010000015.1 GCA_030615625.1 Dehalococcoidia bacterium | reverse complement strand
GGTGCCATCAGCCTCAATGGCGGGGGAGGACTCGACAGGCCCACCTGTGGTGTATCTCCACTTCAGGGTGCCGCCAGGGTTTATGGCGTAGAGCCTATTATCATTAGAGCCCACATAGATGGTGCCATCAGTCCCTATGGCAGGAGAGGAGCTGACTTCGCCAGTTGTGTTGAAGCTCCACTTCTCGGTGCCGTCGGGGTTTATGGCATAGAGATTATTATCATTAGAGCCCACATAGAGGGTGCCATCAGCCCCTATGGCAGGAGAGGAGCTGACTTCGCCAGTTGTGTTGAAGCTCCACTTCAGGGTGCCATCGGACTTTATGGCATAGAGCTTATTATCATTAGAGCCGACATAGATGGTGCCATTAGCCCCTATGGCGGGGGAAGAGCCGACTTCGCCACCTGTGTTGAAGTTCCACTTTTGGGTGCCATCGTCGGGGTTTATGGCGTAGAGATTAAAATCATCAGAGCCCACATAGATGGTGCCATCTGCCCCTGTGGCGGGGGAAGAGCCGACTGGGCCACCTGTGGTGAAGCTCCACTTCGAGATACCGGCAGAGGTTATGGCATAGAGATCCCAATCAGAAGAGCCGACATAGATGGTGCCATCTGCTCCTATGGCGGGGGAGGACAAGACAGGCCCACCGGTGGTGAAGCTCCACTTCCGGCTGCCGCCAGGGTTTATGGCGTAGAGCCTATTATCATTAGAGCCTATATAGATGGTGCCATCAGCCCCTATGGCGGGGGAGGAGCCGACAGACCCACCGGTGGTGAAGCTCCACTTCAGTACCGGTATCTCAGGACCGGTGTAAGGGCTTCTGCCGGTGCGTTGCAGATTCCGGCCGAACATAGGCCAAGGGGCATCAGAAAGCTGAGCCTGGGCGGTGTTCGCCGGCATAAGCGCGATCAGAGACGGCAGCACCAGGCAAAGGATAACGCCTAAGGCTATCAAAAATCTTGACCTGTTCGTAGACCACCTTTCACATATTATTTTCACTTTCCTTCTCGCCTGAAACTATTCAGCTATGCTATACTATACTATAAGATACTATGACTCATGTTCTGGAAAGCGTCAATCACCCATCAGTAATAGGAATATAGTACTAGCCTCACCACCCTCTTTCCCTTAAATCCTAAGGTCGCTTCGCTACAAATCCTAAATTCTAAGCACTAAATACTAAACAAATTCTAATTTTCAAATTCAAAACCGTCTGGGTTATTTGAATTTTGGTTATCTGATATTGTTTGGGGTTTGGCATTCCGTGCTTGGGATTTATCCCTTTGTAGAGGCGGGGAATAAATCCCCACCTTATGAACTTAAAAGGTGTGTGGCAATCCCATTGGCCCTCTACGAGATTGCTTCGGCTGACTTGGTCAGCCTCGCACCGACAAGAAGAGGAGAGCTCAGAATGACATCAAGGAAAGGCTTATTTTTGCTAACAGCAAGGGTACCCGCTGCCGCTAACTATTTGTACACCTTTTGATTGTACCTCGACTCCCAAATTATCCACGCTAGAAGGTGCCACCGCGGTTAATTCAAACTATTGCGCTGGTCAGAAAGGCTTGCTAAAATAGCTAAATAATTATCCCTGAAAAACTTCGTTTTTCAGGGCGAACTTAATAATCAGGTTGTAGTTGTGATAGATTATCCTGTTTTAGTGCTTAATCAGAGTTATGAGCCTCTTAATTTATGCCGCACGCGTCGGGCCATAGTGCTAGTTTTTCGGGGCAAAGCCGAAGTGCTGGAAAATAACAGAGGTGAGCTTCACTCTGCTAACCTCGTATTTCAGATACCTTCAGTAATCCGACTCGTCTATATGGTTAGGCGTCCTCGCCATCAGAAAAAATTAAGCAGGCTCGAGATATTTAACCGTGACCATTACACCTGTCAGTATTGTGGTCAGCAAACCAAGGAGCTTACCTTAGACCATGTTATTCCACGGCGGCGGGGTGGAAAGCACGCCTGGGACAATGTGGTCGGTGCCTGTATTCCTTGCAACAGGCACAAGGGCGGACGTACGCCGGATGAAGCAAGGATGAGATTGCTACGCCAGCCGCATCCTCCTCGCAATGATGGCTTCTATATTCCCTATCACCTTCTCAATAATCATGGCGAATGGCAAAAATATCTACCCTCTTTGAATTAATTCATCCAGAGCTACCTCTCTAACCACCTCATTATCCAATTGTATTGTTACCGTTTCCTTAAAGAAGTTAGTGCTGATTACCCTGGCTTTACCCCAGGGTGTTAATATTTCCTGTTTCGGCTGAGGCATCTGCTTTCTCATAGCTGCATATTCTTTGCTTTCATATGCCAGACAGCAAAGGAGCCTTCCACAGATGCCCGATATCTTCATAGGATTCAAGGCCAAGCTTTGTTCCTTAGCCATTTTAATAGATACTGAGGCAAAGCTGGTGAGGGAATTCTGGCAACATAAAGGATAGCCGCACTTGCCTATGCTACCCAACAGCTTAGCCTCATCCCTTGCCCCCACTTGCCTTAACTCTACCCGTCTTTCCAGAGCATGGCTCAATTTTCGAACCAAATCTCGGAAGTCCACCCTCTCTTCAGCGCTGAAGAATATGGTCAGGCGCTCACCCTGGGAATCATAGCGAGCCGTTAGTGGCTTCATCTTTAAACCAAGTTGGGCTGCCATTTCATTGCCCTTGCTTAAGGCTTCCTTTTCCAGGTTCCGCCGAGCTTCTTCTAAATCCTCCGCCTCAGCCTGGCGTACTACCATCATTAATTGCTCGCTTGGTTGAGACGGGGCTTCCAGAGTAATAACTTTAGCCACGTCTAGCCCACGTCCAGTATCCACCACTACATAGTCGTTTACTTGCAGGGATATCTCACCAGCATCACAGTAAACTAATTTCCCTCTAGGGCGGAATTTGACTCCAATTATGTTAGCCATCGAGATATATTATATTCTAAACTCCGCAATGACATTCTTATTCAGGATTTCACACTAAGTTTTTTTCTGGGTAAATTGAGCATCAGCCATTCCAATGCTAAACGGGAATTAACATTCTTAGAGATTTCCTCCTGTAGCAAGTAAAGATTAGCAAGAAACTCTTTAATCTCATTCAGACTTAATCCCCTGGCTTGTTCTTCCAGAGCTATCTCATAATCTACATTGATGATGGCCTCTTTGCAACCACCTTTAATGAGCATCAAATCACGCCACCAGTCGAGCCAAATCTCTATTATTTCTGCTCCGGCTCTCCGGTTCTGGCCAAATTGGCTTGCCAGCTCTTGAGCGTAGGCAAACCTTTGCCCTAAGCCGGCAGTTAATAGGGATAACAGCTTGGCTATCCTTTGAGATCGCTGCTCTAATATATCGTCATTTGCCAAAGCGGAAAACGCCCAGCCAAGGCGACCATGGCACAATTGAGTCAAAAGCTTCGCTTTATCAGCATCAACATTATATGAGTTGACGAGTATCTCTTGTATTCGCTCTGATGGCACAGGCTTCAATTCCAGCCGCTGACAACGTGAAATAATTGTCGGCAAGAGGTGCTCCTCCTCAGCAGCTAATAAAAGCCAAACTACCCTTTGCGGTGGCTCTTCTAATATCTTGAGCAAGGAATTAGCCGCCTCAGTAGATAGATATTCAGCGTCATCAATGATAAACACTTTGCACTTACCTTCATACGGTGGCAGGTTGGCTAAACGTTGCAGCCCTCGAATATCATCAATGCCAATCTCCGTTTTAGAATCCAAGCCGATAGGGGTGACATCAGCATGCTTGCCCTCCAGGATTCGCTGGCAGGAACGGCATTGACCGCAAGGCAGTTCGGGGCCGTCGCAATTTAGGGCTTGAGCCAGATTGAAGGCTAAAGTCCCTTTGCCCACATGCCGCGGCCCTACCAGAAGATAGGCATGGGCTATAGTACTGGTTTTAAGGCTGTAATCCAGCAGAGATAAAATTTTATCCTGTCCTATAACTTGCCACATGTTAAATTAGGTCCAGACTCATCAAATCCTGATAAGTTTCCCGGCGCCGAATAAGACGCGCTTGACTTTCCTTTACCATGACTATAGCTGGCCTGGGCATGGCATCATAATTGCTCGCCATGGGTATGGAATAAGCACCACAAACTGGAATAGCTATGATGTCACCAGGATGCACTGTAGCCAAATTGACATCCCTAACTAAGATATCACCAGACTCGCAGAGCTTACCAGCAATGGTAATCATCTCTTTTTCTGCCTCTGAAGCTTTGTTAGCCACCAGAGCTTCATATTTAGCTCCATAAAGAGCCGGACGGATGTTGTCGCTTATGCCGCCATCGACACAGACATATTTCTTTATGCCGGGTATCTCCTTAATCGCCCCGACCTTGTATAATGCCACTCCTGCCTGGCCGACAATTGCCCTTCCTGGCTCGATAATGAGCCGCGGTCGACTCAATCCCAGTCCCGAAATAAGACCATTCAACTTGTCAGTTACAACCCTGGCATAATCAGCTATTGTGGGCACTTTAGAGTCCAGAGTGTATGGAACAGCAAAGCCGCCACCGATGCCGAATTCGCTAAGGTTAAAGCCGAATTTTCCGCCCATTTCCCGGCCAAAGCGAAGCACAAGCTCTATAGCCAGCTCATAAGGCTGAATATCGGACACCGGGGAGCCGAGATGGAAGTGCAAGCCCAGAAGGTTAAGGTTGGAGGCTGACAAAGCCTGGGTTACCACTTCCTCAGCCTGCCCTGTAGCTAAGGGAAAGCCAAATTTGCTCTCTATCGTCCCGGTAGTAGTATATTGGTGAGTGTGGGGGTCGACCCCCGGAGTGAGACGAAGCAAAATATTCTGGCTAATCCCTTTCTCTCCAGCCAACCTATTAAGCAATTCAAGCTCATAAAAGTTGTCCACCACAATTCTGCCAACTCCCAAATCCAGGGCAAGATTTAATTCTTCCGGCGTCTTGTTGTTGCCGTGGAAATAAACCTTGTTAAGAGGAAAATCCACGGAATGGGCAATGCTAAGTTCTCCCCCAGAGACGACATCGAGTCCCAGGTCCTCTTCCTTAAATATGCGAGCCAAAGCTCGGTTCAGGAAGGCTTTAGAGGCATAAATGACCAGGGTATCAGGATAATATTTACAGAACTCATCTTTGAATTCACGGCACTTATGGCGGAGGGTGAATTCATCGAAAAGATAGAGCGGCGTGCCGAATTCGTTAGCCAGGTCAACAACATCACAGCCGCCGATAACGAGATGTCTTTGATTATTCACCTCAGCGGTTAAAGGGAAAAGGGCTAGCTCAGGCGCCTTGCTTGTGTTCATGTTGATATGGTAGCTTGTAATGCCCAGGTAAGTCAAAAGTCTTGAATGAATTTTCGGCGGCTGGTTAAAAAGACCTGTGGCCTCCTAGTGTTATAACCTACCTTAAAGGCTTTTATAAATCCCTTGTGAATTTGCTATTAGAATTCCTGATAACGTTTTGCGGATAAAAGAAGTTACCGAAGGCAATTTAGGGAAATCTCTGATTTCCTTTTTATCCGCTGTTATATGACCCGAAGGGCAAGGTTGCGACGCAACCGCAGAGTTCCAAACCCCGCCATAATTTAAATCTTTAGTCATTCGAGTTACCTCTTTTTGATTAATTCCACACCTTCCTTAAGAGCAATTCCACTAAGGATACCCCTAAGAATTTTGGCTTTGATTTTAGTATCGTTTGGTTTGATATTGTCTGTTTTTATTTTTTGAATTGCCTTATCCAATGAATTTTCAAGAGTTGTTAAATCAAGTAAAGCCGCTGATTTGCAGTAAAAACTTCTCGATCTTCCATCATCAAAATTAACTATCATTGTTTCGAGTAATTTAATTCGTTTTTTCTGCTGTCCTACGAATTTTTCAATTCCATGTTCTTTTATAAAATTCAAATTCGACATAACTTTTTTGTACGATGGGTAAGAAGAAGATTCTTTCAATTGTTGATATTCTTCATCACTTTTGAATTTAGAACACAGAAAGTCTGAACACTCAGCACAGACCTCAAGATTCTTTTTCTTGACACAACAAGTTATGAAGGAACATGATGGATGTTTACTAAAGAATTCTGGGCCACAGCAACCAGGACATCTTGAAGCCCCCACTGTATAGTATCTCGGGCATAAACCACAATCAAGACCACATACGCCAATTGTTGGATAGATTTTTACATATTCATTCATTTTGTTCACCATACTAGTATCACTAATCGTATCTTAATAAATTTGCCTTTCTTAAAGGCGGGGTTTGGAATTTCATATAATAGCGGCGTAAGTGAACTGCAAGTTTCCCTAATCCAATTTACCCATTGCTATGATAGTGCTTCCCATCATGCCCTTGCCACACGAAATCCCACCACAATCGCCTGGTTCAAATTAACGCTTTAGTTTCTCTATTACAGCGTCAGCTACCTGGCTGGTGCCTACCGCAGTAGCGGGATCAAGCTTCAAATCATAGGTGACATCCTTGCCTTCAGCTATGACCTCAGCTATAGCGCTTTCCAACCTATCGGCGCTATCCTTTTCTCCGAGATAACGCAGCATCATCACGCCGGAGAGCATCGTAGCCATGGGATTGGCCTTATTCTGCCCGGCGTATTTAGGGGCACTTCCGTGGGTAGGTTCAAAGACAGCTATCTCATCCCCGATGTTGGCTCCCGGCGCTATACCCATGCTGCCGACCAGTCCAGCACAGAGCTCGGAAATAAAGTCTCCGTAAAAATTAGGCAAAACGAGGACATCAAATAGCTGAGGCTTCCTGACCAGCTCCATGCAGGTTGTGTCCACAAGCATGTCGCCAAATTCTATGTCGTTATACTCTTTGGCTACTTCACGGGCAGTATCCAGGAAAAGTCCGTCGGAGAATTTGAGTATGTTAGCCTTGTGAACCGCAGTCACTTTTTTTCTGCCGTTCTGCCTGGCATATTCAAAAGCAAATTTGACAATGCGCCGGCTCGCTGTTTGAGATATAACCTTCAGGCTCACAGCAGAATCTTTTCTTATCTTCTTTCCAGTAGTATCGAGCACGAAATCCAGCAATTGCCTAGTTCCTGAATCATCCCTGGCAAATTCGATACCGGCATAGAGGTCTTCGGTATTCTCCCTGACTACCACTATATCCACGTCCTGGAACGGCGTATTCATGCCGGGGTAAACCTTATAGGGACGGAGACAGGCATAAAGGTCTAAGGTCTGCCTCAAAGCGACATTGACGCTTCTGAAGCCAGTGCCTATGGGTGTGGTCACCGGCCCCTTAAGGGCGACTTTGTTTTTCCTTATGGACTGGAGAGCCTGGTCAGGGAGAGGTGTGCCAAACTTGTCTTGAGCCTGACTGCCTATGATAACAGTATCCCACTGGAACTTGACCCCTGTAGCTTCCAGTACCCGCCGTGTCGCCTCGGCTACTTCAGGGCCTATGCCATCGCCAGGGATAAAAGTTACTCTATGCTTCACAATAGCCATCACCCTCACCTTAATCCTCTCCCATCAAGGGAGAGGAAAGTTAGCTTATAATGACAAAACCTTTATGCTTTTGTATATAAGGGATAAGCCCGCCCTCCTCAAGGATGGCGGACATTATCGGCGGCATCTTGCTACAGTTTAATGTAATGCCAGAAGTCAAATTAGCAATCATACCACCTGTCAAATTTATCTCCAGCTCATCGCCATCGCCGATTTTATCGGTGTCGCAAAGCAGGACAGGTAAACCCTGGTTTATGGCGTTCCTGAAAAAGATGCGCGCTGCCGATTTGGCTAAAATAGCGCCTACCCCCGACATTTTGATTACTACCGGAGCATGTTCCCGACTGGAACCCAAACCAAAATTTTTTCCCGCAACGAGAAAATCACTTAACTTTACCCTTGAGGCAAATCCAGGCACAGCATCCTCCAGGACATGCCTGGCGAGTTCAGGCAAGTTGCTCCTCAAATGGGCAAATCTGCCGGGAATAATATCATCTGTGGAGATATTATCGCCCAGTTTAATGGCTTTACCCTTGAGCACCAAGTCAGGCATCTTCACCATTCTTGGAAATTAAAGAGAAAGGAAGAAAATTAAAATACAAGTCATAAAAAATCAAAATGACAAACCAAAGTGTAAAACTTTTCATTTTAAATTTTTGCTCTGCATTTTTGCCTTTTGCATTTTTCTTTTTACATAAGGTCCCTGGGGTCAGTAATCTCGCCTTTTATGGCTGAGGCGGCGGCAGTTGCCGGGCTAGCCAAGTATACCATAGCCTCGGGGTTGCCCATTCTTCCCTTAAAATTACGATTGGCGGTGGAAAGGCAAACCTCGCCATCTCCCAATACCCCCTGGTGGAGACCGAGGCAAGCGGCACAACCCGGTGGTAGAATAGCTGCTCCAGCTTCAATTAGGATCTGGATATAGCCTTTCTCTATAGCTCGAATGAGCACTTGCCTCGAAGCTGGCGCTATGAGCAATCTAGTACCGGGATGCCTCTTCTTGCCCTTAAGAATCTCAGCAGCCACAGCTAAATCTTCCAGACGTCCGTTAGTACAAGTGCCAATAAATGCCTGCTGGATTTTGACCCCTTTTACTCGAGTCACTGGACGGACGTTATCCACAGCGTGGGGAAGCGAGAGCATTGGCTCAAGCTGGTCGAGATTCACAAGTATGACTTGCTCGTAATTTGCCTCAGCATCGGGATATAGCGGCTTGTAATTGTCGCCCCGGCCATGCTCCATGAGGAAGTCCCGGGTGATTTCATCACCGGGAAACAGGCCAACCTTGGCCCCGGCTTCCACAGCCATATTGGCGATAGTGAGACGCTGCGGCATAGTCATCTGCGCCAAGGCCTCGCCACCAAATTCCAAAGCCTTGTAATTAGCACCATCAGCGCCAATTTGGCCAATGAGATACAGAATTAAGTCCTTGGCATAAACTCCCCGAAGAAAGACGCCTTTGAGCTCAATGAGAAAACTTTCCGGCACCCGAAACCAGGTTTTACCCAAGGCTAAGGCTACGGCAATATCGCTGGAACCCATGCCAGTGGCAAAAGCTCCTAAAGCACCAGCAGTAACAGTATGAGAGTCTGAGCCGAGGATAACGTCTCCCGGGTTAGCAAATTGCTCCGCTATCAACTGATGGCATATACCTTCGCCTACCTCATAGATGCGACAGCCTGTTTCCCCAGCGAAGCAGCGCAGAAGAATATGGTCATTAGAAAGCTGCTGAGCGGGACTGGGAGCAGCATGGTCCAGGAATATTATTGTTTGCTGCGGCTTAGCCAGAGCTTCAAAACCGCTTTCCTTAAACTGTCTTATGGTGAGGGGTCCAGTAGTATCCTGGACAAACGCCAAATCCACGTCAGCAATCACGACGTCCCCAGCCTTAGCCTCGCCATGCGATTTAAGGCTTAGAATCTTCTCAGCTAATGTCTTGCCCATTTAAGATTACGCGATTATTGCTATTAGGTTTTTACTGCTTATTGCCTTACTATTTTAATCGCCTCCTCTGCTATAATCAATAACATGCCTGATTACAAACCAAGCAAGCTAGGTTCCACCCGATGCGGCAAAAGCGTCTTTCACTGGGGCAAGCGAACTTATGTTATGGGCGTGATAAATGTTTCCCCCGATTCTTTCTCTGACGATGGACTGGCAGATGTTGAAGAAGCTGTAGCCAGGGCAGAACGATTAGCCTCTGAAGGAGCAGATATAATTGACATCGGCGGTGAATCCACTCGTCCCGGCTCAACTCCGCTTTCAGCCGACGAAGAATTACGGCGGGTGATTCCCGTTGTGGAAAAGCTGGCCCACGAGATATCGGTGCCCCTAAGTGTGGATACCTATAAACTGAAAGTAGCCCGTCAGGCTTTAAATGCCGGAGCCAACATGATAAACGACATCTGGGGACTGAAGAAGGAGCCCGGGCTGGCCGAGTTAGCAGCTCAAAAAGGTGTGCCAATTGTTTTGATGAGTAATCAGCGTGGTTCTCCGTGCCACGACATTATGTCTGCGGTTATTTCTGATTTGAAAAGAGCCATAGAGCAAGCGTTAGACGCAGGAGTGCCCTGGGAGAATATCATCGTCGACCCCGGCATAGGTTTCGGCAAGACACAGGAGCAAAATCTGGAGGTTTTACAACGCCTGGAGGAACTTCAGGCGCTGGGCAGGCCTATCCTTCTAGGTAGCTCACGCAAGTCTTTTATAGGCTGGGTGCTCGATTTAACTCCTGAACAAAGGTTGAATGAAGTGGCATTTGTTCCACCCGGCGACCAGCGGCTGGAAGGAACGGCGGCCACCATAGCCATCGGCATCGCCAAGGGCGCTGATATTGTTCGGGTGCACGACGTCAAGGAGATGGCACGCGTGTGCAAGATGAGCGATGCTCTTGTGAGAGGCGTGTAAGCGAATTGGCCATTGCCTATCTTTGTCTGGGCTCAAACCTGGGAGAACGGAAAGAAAACCTCTGTCAGGCTTTAACATCGCTTTCTCTAAAAGTAAATCTTGAGGAGGTCTCATCCATTTATGAAACTGAGCCAGTAGGCTACAAGGAGCAGCCGTTGTTCCTCAACCTGGTTTGCCGAATTACCACCAATTTGTCTCCTGAGGAGCTTCTCCATCTCGCTAAAGACATCGAAACTAGAATGGGCAGAGTTCCCAGCGGGCAAATAAATTCACCTCGCCCTATAGACATAGATATCCTTTTCTATGACAATAAGATTATGGAAACCCAGGACTTAACTATCCCGCACCCCCGCTTGAAAGACCGGGCTTTCGTTCTCATACCATTAGCTGAAATCGCCCCGGACTTGGTTCATCCCAAGCTGGGCAAGAGCATTGCCCAATTAGCTAACGCTGTTAAAGGACAAAAGGGGGTGCGAAAATGGTATTATATGAAATGACATAAATACCTGCGGATGGCAAAGAATACCAAAAACAGGAGGCTAGCAATGGGAACTAAGGGAAGAAAGAATGTTAAAAAGCCCAAGCAGAACAAAGAAAAGAAGAAATAGGAAGGGATAGTGTAAATATTAAATACTCTAAACTCTAAACAATATCAAACGCCCAAAATCCAAAGGAACTAAACGGTTTAGAACTTGAATTTTAGATATTGTTTAGGACTCGATATACACAGGAGACATTAATGTATCAGCTATTTGTGGAAGAGCACTTTGATGCTGCCCATTATCTCCCGAACTATCACGGTAAGTGTGAAAAGCTACATGGCCACCGCTTCAAGGTAGTAGCTCGTTTAGAAGCAGCCAAGCTCGATGAGACTGGCTTGGCTTACGATTTCGCCCAGCTAAAGCAGCACCTCAGAGAAGTCCTGGCTCGATTCGACCACACCTGCTTGAATGATGTGCCCCCCCTTGATAAGATTGGACCCTCCAGCGAGAATATTGCTGCCACTATATATGATGCGCTCCAGGCCCGCTTTTCCAGGTCTCCGGTAAAGCTAGTGAATGTAGAAGTTTGGGAATCGCCCACAACAGGCGTGGCGTATAGCCCTTGAGTTAAGTTTGCTGTTCCGGCGGCAACAAATTGGGAATTGCATCTACAATGGGGTAGGAATGGTTGCAATTAGAGCAATAAAGGGAACCCGCGACTATTTCTTCCCCTCTTTCTTCATCCACTTTAAGTTCCAAATCCCCTTTACATACGGGACAGGCTAAGATTTGCATCAGTTCTTTTTTCATTTCAGATCCCAAATTATATCATATGAGCAGCGAAATTAAGAGAGGAAAGTGCTATAATATTCGGCAGGAGAACGAAATGACAATCCAGATTAAAAAGACTTACAGGGGATTAAATCCTGGGATGCTCTGCGATGAGGTACAAGGCTTGTTGCAGAAACAAGGAATTATAGCTGTTGAGACTGAGTCGCAAACATATGGTCTTCCTAGCGGCGACACTCAATCGCGTACCACATTGGCATTAAAAACACCGGCTGAGCAAGAGAAAGACCAGAAAGAATGCGGCAGCGTACATATTCTGGGCTCACCACAGGGCGAAACAAAAATGCTCCTTGACGTAGATGAAACCCTCTTCACCCAAGAAAAGCTCTCCGCTTTTCAAGGAGACCTCGATTTTATCCTCGGCTCATACGAAACTAAGTGGTAAACGAGCAGCTTTCAGACCAGAACCAGCTTGCCAAGAAAACCAAACAAGAACGAAGAGAAAGGCGGCGAGCAAAGGAAAAGTCCAAGATACCCCAGCATGGCAAGAGTCTGGCAAGGGTATATAAGGACGCTGTATCTAAGAGAGCCAAGACCACGAAAGCCCCCAAGCAGTCAAGCTAAAGCCTGGTGGTTGTTATGATAAAGAAATTCCTTCTCAGAGGTCCAATCATAGTCTTGATTTGCCTGGCAATTGGCTTCGCCATAGTTTACGGCGGCGGGTGGCTGCTCCAGCAATTGGGGTGCTCAGGGCCTTGACTCCTGGTTCTGCCTGGGTTTGAAATGGCCAAAACGCCATTCATTTTACTTGGTCCGGCGTTTTGAGCAGATTGCAGAGCACTGTTCACATTCATTGTTGCACGGCTCAGCATGAATGATTACACTGGCCTCGTGGAGCACGCTTTGTATTTCGACCTCGATCCGGTCGCATATTTGATGAGCCTGCTCCAACCTAATGTCCCTGGTCATTACCAAATGAAGGTCTATATAGCTCTGGCTTCCAGCCCGACGTGTCCGTAGTGCATGGAAGCCGGACACCTCGCGGCTGTGTTTCCTTAAACAATCTTCGATAACTGCCTGTTGTGAAGGAGGCAGCTTTTCATCGAGCAGTCCGGATATCGGCTTACGGATAGTATCAATAGCTACCTTCAGGATGTAAATAGCAACTCCGATAGCAATCACAGAGTCAATAATATTGAGCCCGGTGAATCGCACTATTGCCAGTCCCACCAACACGGCTGAGGCGGAGTAGACATCAGTGGCAATATTGCGGGCATTAGCCTCCAAGGCTATTGAGCCGGTGCGCCGGGAAACTCTTAATAGATGCCGAGATAGGAAGATACTGACCACTATGGAAACCGCCATCACAGCTATTCCAGCTTCGGCTAGTTCAATGCTAGAGCCCTCTATTATCCGTCCTATTGCCGAATAGATTATCAGTCCGCCAGCGATAAAGATGAGAATTCCCTGCACAACGCCAGCAATGTCCTCTACCTTACCATGACCATACAGATGTTCGGCATCAGCTGGCTTAGCCGCAATGCGAATAGCAGAGAAGGTAATTATTCCGGCAAACAAATCTAATAAACTGTCGGCTGCCTGAGCCAGTATGCTGATACTGCCGGTCAGCCAGCTAACGACCACCTTAAATATTATTAAACCGACGACTACACCAATCAGTAGCTTGGTAGCCCCGGCCTTGGTTGAAAACATTTTTTTCAGTCTCCTGCACCGCTTGATACAAAACTACAGAGAACCAGAAGTTTACAGCGATATTTCGGCTAAAGCAACTGTTGTCTCGTATTTTGCGACTTTGTTCCCATGTAATTCAATAGGGCTGTGAAGCAAAAAACAATTGCTTAAAGAGTGCTGACCGGGACTAGAAGAGTTCTCAGTAAATAGGTTAAACTGGCTGATTATGGATGACCCTGTGGTCAATGGTACCAGCAAAAGATTGGTACTTCTTGTCACCATGACAGCTTCGTTCCTTTTCCCTTTCATGGGCTCTGCTGTGAATATTGCTCTCCCTCGAATCGGGAAAGAGCTATCTTTGGATGCAGTCATGTTAGGCTGGATTGTCACCGCCTACCTCTTGTCTTCGGCAGCCTTGCTCGTTCCCTTCGGCAGAATAGCAGACATATATGGAAGGAAGAAGATTTTCACCTGTGGCATAGTTATCTTCACGCTCTCATCCATCTTTTCGGGAATGGCAAACTCCGCCACCATGCTTATTTCCTGCCGGGTTTTTCAGGGAATCGGCGGTGCCATGCTTGCCGGAACCGCAATAGCATTGCTTACTACGGTATTTCCCGCCAACGAGAGGGGGAAAGTCCTGGGGATAAATGTCGCGGCAACATATATTGGCCTTTCCCTAGGGCCGGTTTTGGGTGGGGTCCTGACGCAACATTTTGGTTGGAGGAGCATCTTTTTCCTGAGTGCGCTCTTGGGATTGGCAGTTATCGGCGTTGTTTTATGGAAGCTAAAAGGTGAGTGGACTGGGGCAAAGGGCGAGAGATTTGATCTTGCCGGCTCCGTAATCTACATCCTTGGGCTTGTAGCGCTGGTATACGGTTTTACTCTCCTGCCGGCGATGTCAGGAGTGTGGTTGATTGTGGGAGGCGCCATAGGGCTTGCGGCATTCGTCATGTGGGAGATGAGAACAAGAAGCCCGGTCCTGGATATAAGCCTCTTCAGAAACAGCAAAACCTTCACCTTTTCCAACCTGGCAGCGTTGATTAATTACAGTGCCACATTTGCTGTATCTTTCCTCATAAGTCTTTATCTACAGTATCTGAAGGGATTCAACCCTCAAAGTGCCGGCTTGATTCTGGTCGCCATGCCTGCCATACAGGCTATTTTTTCACCGCTTGCCGGCAGGCTTTCGGATAAGATTGAACCAAGGCTAATTGCCTCAGCAGGAATGGCATTGACCACCGTAGGACTTGTCATCTTCATTTTTCTAAATAAAGAAACCCCCTTGGAGCTTATTATAGGCAATTTAATTCTGATTGGTTTTGGCTTTGCTCTCTTCGTATCTCCTAATACCAACGCGGTTATGAGCTCTGCGCCAAAGACGGCTTACGGTGTAGCTTCGGCAACGCTGGCAACAATGCGGCAAGTTGGCATGGTCCTCAGTATGGGAGTCGCCATGTTGATGTTTACCCTATACATCGGGAGGGTTCAAATTACACCCGAGTACTATCCGCTTTTCCAGCAAAGCATGAAGACAGCGTTCATCATTTTCGCCGTTCTCTGCTTCAGCGGCATCTTCGCTTCGCTTGCCAGAGGGAAGGTACGGTAGTTCCTCATGTCATTGCGAGCCGTCCCTCTCATGTCATTGCGAGCCGAAGGCGTGGCAATCTCGTCTAAAATGCCATCCTGAGTATAGCGAAGGATCTCGCCCCCTGAGATTGCTTCGGCCCCCTTGGGGCCTCGCAATGACAAGAAGTGAGCCTTCGTTTCAGGGAAGGTGGGTTATCTCGGAGTGTGGTTTTTTGTGTAGCTCAAACTCTATTCCGGCTTCCTGGAACAGGTCTATGAATGAGTCATCGGCGTAGCTGCCAAAGGTTACAAAGCGCTTTATTTTGGCATTGACCAGCATCTTGGCACAGAGTACGCATGGTGAATGGGTAACATAAATCGTGGCGCCCTCAAGGCTTACCCCATGGAGTGATGCCTGTATGATGACATTCTGCTCGGCATGAATACCCCGGCATATTTCTTGCCTGGTTCCAGATTCTATGCCCAGTTCATCCCTGAGGCAGCCGAGTTCAAGACAATCTTTAAGTCCGGCGGCAGCCCCATTGTATCCGGTGGCTAATATATGCTTGTCCTTCACCGCCACAGCGCCTACATGGTGGCGCCGGCAAGTGGAGCGTTCCGCCACCACGGAAGCTATCTTGAGGAAATATTCATCGATATCCGGCCTAGTTTTTCTTTTCATTTTAAAACGGATAGAACTCGTTCCGTCTCCTTTTCCAGCTCCTCCAGGGAAGCCTCATTTACTATGGTAAAGTCGGCCATGGCAATTGGCCCACCCTTGTTGCTATTCTCTATCTCGGATTTATCTCGATTGGCTGCTTCCTCAAGCGTTAAGGGCCGTTTTGCTCTACGAGCAAGCCTTCCATGCCTGGTTGCTGCCGATGCCCAGACGGCAACCGTGGTGAACTGCTCGTCATAGTATTCCTTCAATAAAATATACTCTTCCCAAGAGTAAAGCCCATCTACCACAACATTTGATGATTTCCATGAGCTATCAATCCTGGGCAAGTTCAATTTGGCGTAAGCAGCCATCCCGTGTTTTTTTCTCAGTTGTTGCCTGATATAGCGCTCGTTTTCCTCATTCGGCTCCAGTCCTCTGTTCTTGAGTTCCTCGTCTGTAATATCTCCAAACCGTACCTTCTTAAAGCCATGTTCTTCAAACGCCCTGGCTACTTCCGACTTGCCTGCACCTGCCATGCCAACAATTGCTACCACTTTCACGGTTTACACGTAATCAACAAATGAATTGCGACAGTACTTAATATTAACAAGATTTACGCAACTATCATAGAGAAAACCTCAGACCTCAGCAAAAAGTTGAGCACCCTCACCTTTCCCGATTTAATCGGGACTCCCGTCAAGGGAGAGAAAATTTGGCTTGTCCTGGCAAGGAAGAAAACCCTGTCACTAATAATGGGAAATATCGTAGTGCCTTGTCTAGTAGTTCAGCACGGATTATACTAAACGTCAATAACTTGGGTTACATCGGCCTAATCTGCTGGTGAATAAATGTTTGGCGTTCTTTCCAGAGAAGATATCCTGAAGATGCTGGGGGCAAGTCCTCCCCTGGTGGAGAACTTATGTGATGCCCAGCAGCAGGTTCAACCCAATGGCATAGACTTGACCCTCAAGGAAGTAGCTTTGCTTTCTTCGCCGGGCAGCCTGGGCCCCAGCAATGAAAGCAGAGCCCTTTCCCTTACTTCCCCACTCGTTTTCGATGGCCTGGGCCGTGTAGACCTGTTGCCCGGTTGTTACCTTGTTACATACAACGAAGTGGTTAATCTTCCCAAGAACATCATGGCTCTGGCAATGCCCCGGTCAAGTCTTCTGCGCTGCGGGGTCAGCATTCACAATGCAGTTTGGGATGCTGGCTATTCGGGCAGGTCGCAATCTCTCATGGTGGTCTACAATCCACAGGGATTTCGGCTGTACAGGAACGCTAGAATTGTTCAGATGGTCTTCTTCTTTTTGGGCCGCGAGGTAGCCCAAGGCTATCATGGTATGTTTCAAGGCGAGAACATCTGATGAGGATTTTAAGTTGGGGCTAATTATGTTTGCCTACTGGCCCTCTGGCTTGCTCCAACCTGCGGATATCACTAGTCAGGGATACACGTACTTTCTCGGCGACCTTGCGGAAATGGAATCCCTGAACAGCAAGCGTCATGGATAAAGGGAAGGTTTTTGGTTTTTTCAGCAAGGTCCAGACGACCAACTTCCAATAATGTATTCTCCCTTTTTCCTGGACCCCCAAAACCCATGTGGACCTTATCAATGCTATGAGATGGATAAGAGAAATCCTGATTTTTACTCTATTGCCAGGTCTATACTCCCTTAGAAAGGTTATAATACGCTCATAGTATTGCTTGGGGGCATAGATTGTATCTACAACATGCTTATAGCCACTGGTAAGCGTTTCGCGACCCATTTTGGGGATGAAGTTGGTTGAACCATCTGTGTTGTCACCAGAGCCCTTTGGCAGTATGCGGTTCTCCTTTTTTAAACGTTCGTATAATCTTGTCTCTGGAGGAGCCATCAGTACGCCAACCATAGCGGTAACGATTCCACTCTTTTGAATGAAATCGATTTGGCTTTTGAAGATGGAAAGTGGGTCACTATCAAACCCAACAATAAATCCTCCCTGCACCTGCAAACCGTGGTTCTGTATCTTCTTAACCGCGGCCAACAAATCACGATTTTTATTCGGCACCTTATTACATTCGACTAAACTTTCTTCATTGGGGCTTTCAATCCCCACAAATACCATATCAAACCCCGCCTCAGTCATTAGCCGCATTAGCTCTTCATCATCGGCAAGATTTATAGATGCTTCCGTAAACAATGCAAAGGGATGTTTCTTCTCTTTCATCCATTTAATTATTGCCGGCAGAATTTCTGACTTTAGTTTCCGTTTGTTGCCAATGAAATTATCATCAACAAAGAATACACTAGCTCGCCACCCCATATCGTATAATGCGTCCAGCTCGGCTATTACCTGACTTTTGTCCTTGGTTCGTGGTCTATGCCCGTTCAGTATAATGATATCGCAGAATTCACAATTGAAAGGGCAGCCTCGAGAATACTGGATAGTCATTGATTGGTATTTTTTCCTGTTGATAAGTGACCACAAAGGCACAGGAGTTTCCCTTATATCTGGCCGTTCTTCAGACGTGTAGATATGTTTGGCACAGCCTTTCGCTAAATCTTCTAAAAAGAGCGGCAGTAGGTTTTCAGCCTCGTTAAATACAAGATGGTCTATCTCATCAAACCCAAAATCTTCATATCCACGGTTAAAAAAGGGACCACCGGCAACAATCTTAGTCCCTAACTTTTTGCACCTATCGATGACCTCCCTTGCCGAATTTTGCTGCGCCACCATACCGCTGATAAACACATAATCAGCCCAGTTAAGGTCTTTATCTGTCAGGGTTGTGGTATTCATATCCACAAGCTTTTTCTCCCATTCCTCGGGAAGCATTGCGGCTATAGTTAATAAGCCCAGAGGCGGGAAAGTTGCCTTTTTAAAAATAAATTTTAAAGCATGCCTGAAACTCCAGAAGGTATCCGGATACTGGGGATAAACTAAGAGTATTTTCACCTTATGCTCCTTTTTACGCTCTTTTCAACATAATTATGAATGATAATAACATAACTCAAAATATTTTAATAGTGGCATATATAAGCCAAGCGGCAAAACTAAGCAGGCAGGATGACTTTCAGAGTCATCCTGCCTGCTTAGTTTCTTGGTGGCAGGGCTTGGATTTGAACCAACGACCTCCGGGTTATGAGCCCGGCGAGCTACCACTGCAGATACATAATAGAGACCCTGGCAGATAAAGGCATCAGGTCAATCTGCATCACGCCTTCTTTGGCCGGCGTATCTTAGCTTGAGTAGCATTGACTTCATCCTGAGTCATAAGGCCGTCCCGGACAGCCATATCCAACAGAACTCCTGTGACAAAAGTGCCGAAATAGTGGTGGAGGATATTACACTTCGCATTAAGCCGGGATAAATTATTCCCCAGAAGCTAGTCTGAAAACTTCTTTTCCACCTCAGCTGGTGGAATGCCGTTTTCATCCCAGCCGCGCTTCTGATAGTACAGTGAAAGAAGCTTCTGGAAATCTTCCCGTCTGATCACCTTGCCCGCGTTTGGACCCGTAAGAGGAGGATTAGCCCAAACCTTGTAGGGAAGCGTGTCATCTTTGCGGCTCATACCGAGGCGGGCGTTTATCAGTCTTGTTAGGTCGTATATGTCATTCGAGAGTCCTAGAAGCTCCTCAAGGGACGTTTCGTTTCCAGTCACATATTTGTAGAAGTTCGCATAGTGCCGCTCGCTCAGTCCAAGTTCAATCCAAGGCAACCGGCAAACACCAAGCATATCAAACAACGGGCGCACTTTCTGGTGATATATCACGGTGTCAACCTTCTCGTCGTTAGTCCAGTTCTGACCCTCTTCCATTTCCTTGGCAATGGTCCAAGCCCGTGTGTGATGTGCGCCTATATCTGAGGTAGCATAGGCCAGACCCATGGAAATGCTGGCGCGGCTGTCATAGGCCGACTGCTCAAGGCCCTTGACCTGGAGGATGATTTTGTCCATTTCGGGCCAGTTCTCGATAATACGGCGAGAGCCATCAGCAAGGATGTCACCGATGCCCTGCCGGTGAGCAATTTTCTGTATCAGTCCCAGGATGGCATCCTCATCTCCCCAGGCGATCTCCCTGCCATCGAGGTCGCTGAGCGACAAAATCCCCTTTTCGTACCCCTCTATTGTAGCTCCCACGATGCTACCTGTGGAAATTGTATCTATACCCAGTTCATCGCACAGTCGGGTTGCAGAAAGTATCGCAGCGAAGTTGTCAATTCCCAAGTTTGGTCCCAGCATAGCACAGGTTTCATATTCTGGTCCCTCAACCACCGTGCCCGTATATTTCCCGCTCTTAACGAGGCAAATATTGCCGCAACACATGGGACAGGAAAAGCATGCACTATCACCTATCTTATAGCGATTTACCATTGTTGTGCCGTTGATCTGGTCGTGCCTGGCAAAAACGCTATCTTTGAAATTGTATGTAGGCAGAATACCCTTCTCGTTGGCGTAATCGATGACATTCATCAGGCCTTCTTGCTGCCACAGTTTGAAATACTTATGTTCCTCCATATATTTGAAAGCTTGTTCAGCCTCCGCCACTAGGCCGGCCATATCATAGACGGGAAGGTCCATGTGCCCCCGAACAACAATTGCCTTGAGGTTCTTGGCCCCCATGATTGCGCCCATCCCAGCCCTGCCGGCATTGCGGCTCCAGTCGGTGTTGACACAGGCGAACCTGACCATGTTCTCGCCTCCGATGCCTATCGTAGCAACATGGACAGCGTGGGTGCCCAGTCGCTCTTTAATCATTCCTTCGGCTTCCAGACAGCTTTTTCCTTTCAGCTCGGGCATGGGAAGGATTGTCGTTTCACCATTGTCGATGAAAAGAACAGATAGTTCCGGCGCCTTGCCGGTAACGGAGAGAACATCAATTCCCGTTTGTCGGAGCTCGATACCGAAGCCACCACCCATGGAAGAATCACCGTAGAGCCCGGTAGCTGGTGAGATGGCGACAAAGGAGTTCTTTCCCGATGAGGGCAGGTAAACCCCGGTCAGAGGTCCCGGCGCGACAACCAGAAGATTCTCAGGGCCAAGGGGGTCTATCTTGAAATCATGCTTCTTTAGATTGTCCCAGACCAACTTCGCGCCAAAGCCACGTCCCCCGATATACTTTTCGATGAAGGCGTCCGCAGTGGTTCGGCGCTCAGCAGTGCCTTTCGTAAGGTCTATGTGGAGGTGTTGCTTAAAATATCCACTCTTTATGCTCATAGCTCTTCTTTTCCTACCTCGGCATAGCGGATGACCTTCTTTTCGCCTTTCTCATAGAACTCAATTTCCTTCATCTGAGTGTAGCTCAGGACGTTGTTGAGACGCCTGGATTCGCCCAGGGCAGCCTCCGGTATGAGCCTGAGTGCTCCCTTGGGACATTTCTTGACGCACTCCGGGTCTCCTCCACACATATCACACTTGATGGGCAGGTCATAATCTGCATGTATATATATCGCTCCAAAAGGACAGGCTTCCACGCATTTGTAACAGGAAGTGCAATTCTCCTCGTCCAGTTGCACAACGCCATCAATCCATCGCAAGGTATCGGAGGGACATATTTGCGCACATGCGGGCACTTTACATTGGCTGCACACAATCGGCATTCTCACGACCGGATGAGGGTATGTGGTCAAGACTCTTATCGCCGCCTTCTTGGGATTGTTCACTCCGAAATGTTTGATTGCACATACAAGTTCACAGATCCTGCAACCGGAACACTGCTCAGGGATTACCGTTAGCTTTTTCGACATCAGATGGTCCCCGGAAGATTCGTGTAATTATTATCCCTGGATGGCGAGATTGTCAACGAGGGCAAAGAGGTACCGTTGCATTGGCAAACGTGGCATACTTTTGGTGGGTATCGTGCATTTCCTCGTTGCACGTTAGGCTCTTGCAAAAAGGCAGGATGACTCTGAAAGTCATCCTGCCTTTTTAGTTTCTTGGTGGCGGGGGTTGGATTTGAACCAACGACCTCCGGGTTATGAGCCCGACGAGCTACCACTGCTCTACCCCGCGTCGAACACCAATTTTATTTGGTTTTGTGCTCAGCCTGACGTGAGTCAAGGCCTCGGCCATTAGTACGGCTTAGCTAAACGGATTACTCCGCTTACACATGCCGCCTATCAAGCAAGTAGTCTACTTGCGGCCTTACCTGGTTAAGCACCCAGCAAAGTAAACCTTGCTGGGAACCCGAATTCCAGTGGGAGATCTCATCTTGGGGTGGGCTTCGCGCTTAGATGCTTTCAGCACTTATCCCTTCCAGACATAGCTACCCAGCACTGCTCCTGGCGGAACAACTGGCACACCAGAGGTCCGTCCCTCCTAATCCTCTCGTACTAAGGAGAGCTCCCCTCAAATCTCCGGCGCCCACGACGGATAGAGACCGACCTGTCTCACGACGGTCTGAACCCAGCTCGCGTGCCGCTTTAATGGGCGAACAGCCCAACCCTTGGGACCTTCTCCAGCCCCAGGATGCGACGAGCCGACATCGAGGTGCCAAACCTTGCCGTCGATGTGAACTCTTGGGCAAGATAAGCCTGTTATCCCTGGCGTAGCTTTTATCCGTTAAGCTACGGCCTTTCCACACAGTACCGTAGGATCACTTTGCCCGACTTTCGTCTCTGCTCGACTTGTGGGTCTCACAGTTAAGCTCCCTTATGCCAATGCACTCCACACACGGTTTCCATCCGTGCTGAGGGAACCTTTGGACGCCTCCGTTACCTTTTAGGAGGCAACCGCCCCAGTCAAACTACCCACC
>JAUWYX010000019.1 GCA_030615625.1 Dehalococcoidia bacterium | reverse complement strand
CGAAACTTGACGACGCCTTATGCTATTTAGTAATATTTCGTGGAACATCGTTTTCGGATTTCAAAACCGCAGGGCAGGGGGCGAGTCCCCCCACTACTGCCAGTTCAAGCCGAGGTGGTGGAATCGGTAGACACGCCATCTTGAGGGGGTGGTGAGCGTAAGCTCGTAGGAGTTCAAATCTCCTCCTCGGCACCAAAATAAAAGCGGAAGTGGCTCAGTGGTAGAGCATCTCCTTGCCAAGGAGAGGGTCGTGGGTTCGAATCCCATCTTCCGCTCCAAAAAGGGTATTATTGAGGGGCGACGTAGCCAAGTGGATAAGGCGGGGGTCTGCAAAACCCCTATTCACCGGTTCGAATCCGGTCGTCGCCTCCACCTTTTAAATATAATGTTGCTGTCTCAGCTCCCGTAGAAAATCTGAAATGCTAACCAATTGCTAACCAACCTTTCTCACTGATGCCTCTTCTCTAGTTCTCTGTAGCCCCTCGTCAAAGTGCCGCGCCGCTGCTGCCTGAATTCCTGGCAGGACATGAGAATATGTATCCAGCGTTATTGCTACCGAACTATGCCCTAGCCGCTCACTTACGACCTTGGGATGAACACCTTGCCTCAGCATAAGCGTGGCATGAGTGTGGCGCAGATCGTGTAGACGTATACCGAATATCCCCACAGATTTAGCTAGCTTGTGGAAAGCCTTGGTAACACTGTTGGGCGGTAATGGAGTGCCATCTGGGTTGCAGAATACTAAGTCGTCGGGCATAGGTAAACGTCCGAGTAGTTCCCCCCCCAATTCCTGATTGGTCCGATGCTCTCGCAATAAGAGGGCTAGCGATGGTGGCAAGTCCACAAGGCGCCGACTACGTTTTGTTTTAGGCTCTCTAAATATGTAGCCCTTCTGAGGTAAGTAATGAAGTGTTTGCACGACTGACAGGGTCGCCAAGTCCAAGTTAATATCCTTCCATCTAAGCCCAAGTAGCTCGCTGCGCCGGAGTCCGGTATAAAGAGCCGTATAAAACAGGATGTAATATGGCGTGTTATGAGCCGCATCTAGAAGAGTATGCACACCATCCAGGTCCAGTGTGACCATTTCCTTTCTATATTCTTGTTTAATTTACTCGAAATGTCAGACTAAGTCTAGACTACATTACCTAAAAAAGTTGACTTAAACCGACAGGTGCCTAAATTTATACGCATCCTGTTGGCTTTGGTACCCCAGCCCACTTACATGCGGAGTTTGCAGGTCCCTGCGGAAAGAGATCATAGAGTCGGCTCAGGTTGAAACCTGTTACCTTGATAAGCCTTCTTATCATCGGGCAAATACCGTTTTCGAGGTAATAAGTTCTCAGGTAATTAATTGCCGTCCAGTGATCTTCTGTTAATTCGGTTACACCTTCTTTTGCAGCATACGCTTTGGCAATATCTTCATTCCATTTTTCAGTTTCCTGCAAAAAGCCATTCTCATCAACTTCGTACATATTGCCGGCCAGTTCCATTTTTGCCATAAAAATCAACCTCCTCTTTTCTTTCAACAGCAGAATGATATCACTACCAATGAAATGGTGCTATTAAAAAACAATCAAAGCAACAGTGCTAGCATATTCTCTTTAATACTCTCCCCATTCAATGAAAGGCTTTTTAATATCAACCATTGCATTAACAATTAATTCAGCAAGACCGCCGTAAATAATGCCGGATTTTTCCCGTGCCCCGTAGTACGCTAACATATCACGGAACTGCATCTTGCAGTTTAAGCACGGTGCACATACGTATTTCTTTACCTCTGGACCGGGCTGGTCACTGAAGGCTTCAAGAACCTGTTTGAATTTTATCCTGCCAGCAACGTTCACCTTCCAGTCCGTGAGGTTGGTCTGGAACATCACACTTAAGCCACCGCCGCCGCCACAACAGTAGTTGTCCACTCCGTGAGGCGTCATCTCACGGAACTGGGGGCAGAGATAGCGAAGAATTCTTCGCTGGGGCTCAACTATGCCGAGGTTTCTCACTATATTGCAGGGGTCATGAAGTGTCACCGGGAAATCGTTCTTCGACGGATCGAACTCAATCTTACCGCTGAAAACCAGGTTCTCCAGGAAAGTCATCACACTCTCCCGTGGTATATTCAGGTCTCCGATAAGCAGCCTGTCCGATACCGTCATAAAGGCCTTGTGCTGATGCCCGCACTCTCCCATGACTATCTTTTTTACCTTGAGCTTTTTGGCAATCTGTGCATGCTTGGTAGCAATCTTTGCCAGTTGGACATCGTCATAGAATAGACCATAGTTGACGCCCTCGTATCCCGGTACTTCCGATGAGAGGGTCCAGCTGACTTGAGCTGCATTGCATAAAATGGCAAAGGCGACTGGACTCTCAGGCCAGGAGAGAATGTCACCGGCACTGTGAATTACTAGAACATCAGCGCCTTCCCTGTCCCACGGCGTCGACACTTCAACACCGGTGACATCGGTAAAATCCTCATCCAAAAACTCAACGTTGTCCTTTACCACATGTGGTTTCATCCCTGTGGGAGAGCCGACCTCAAGCTGTAGCACAGTGCCTTTCTCGTGGAGCTCTTTCGGAGCCCAGCCCAGTTCCTGGCTGAAGAGTTTGCGCAATTCGCGGGTGATAAGAGCATTATCAACACCCAGGGGACAGGACTGGGCACATCGCCGGCAGAGAGTACACCGATAGCTCAATTCGTACAACCTGCTTATAGTGGTCCAGTTGAGCTCAATATCCCTCTTATTGAGCTTGGCCCGTAGCTTCCCGCCGGGCTTTACATATTTGTTAACCAGGCGCCTGAAGATTTCAGAGCGATAGGTTGGACGATAGAGGTCATTCTTGCCGCTGGCAAGGTAAATTGGACAGGAATCATTGCATGTCTGACACTGGGCGCAATAATCTATGGAAAGCAACAGAGGCTGCAGAAATGTCCAGTTGTTCTCC
>JAUWYX010000008.1 GCA_030615625.1 Dehalococcoidia bacterium | reverse complement strand
CTATTCAGGTTACGGGACTGCGGAAGATACAAGGGACTACTACAAGCAAATGCAGGCGCGTGGGCAGAGAGGAGGACCAAATTTGGCCTTCGACTTGCCTACTCAGTGCGGATATGACTCAGATAACCCTTTGGTTCGCGGTGACGTGGGCAAGACCGGCGTAGCTGTTGATACCTTGAAAGACTTTGAGGTAATCTACGAATCCTTTCAAGGAGAACTGGACCTCGATAGAATTGCCTCGAACTTCACCATTAATGCTCCCGCCAACATCATCATGGCGATGTATTTCGCCCTTGCTGAAAGGAGAGGAATACCCTTAGACAAATTGAGGGCAACTCCCCAAAACGATATTCTAAAAGAGTTTATTGCTCGTGGCACTTATATCTTCCCCCCAAAGCCATCCATGAGGATGGTGCGTGATAGCATTGTTTTTCTCGGTCAGCATTGTCCCCATATAAACATAAATCAGCTTGGGGGGTACCACATAAGGGGAGCCGGTGCCACTCGGGAGCACGATTTGGCTTTTAGCATGGCTATACTGGTCGCCTATCTGCAGGAGGGGGTCAACGCTGGCTTAGATGTCGATTCCTTTGCTCCCAGGTTTACTGTCAATGCCTTTGGTGGAAGCATGGAGTTCTTTAAGGAGATTGCTTTCCAGAGGGCAGCTCGAAGGATGTGGGCCAGGATACTGAAAGAGAAATTTGGCGCTAAGAACGAACGAAGCATGCTCCTTCGCCAGGCTGGCCTGTTTGCAAATATGGGAAATGAGAATTGCACCGTTCGGCGTCCTCTTAATAATTTAACTCGCTCAATAGTGGGTGCCATTGCTTCGGCTCTTAGCGGTGGAATGCCGATTCCGTATCCCCCTTATGATGAGCCCATGGGACTGGGTTGGAGTTTGGAGGCATCTCAGTTGTCAGAAGATGGCTTCAAAATCTTGCAGTATGAAGCCAAGCTAACCGAGGTTCGTGATCCCCTGGCCGGGTCTTATTATGTGGAATCTTTAACTGATGAGATTGAAGAAGCGGCCTGGAACGAGTTAGACAAGATAGAAGCCATGGGTGGAGCGGTAGCTGCTATAGAGAGCGGATATATGCAGCGCGAAATAGCTAAAAGCGCTCTTGAGCGTCAGAGGAGGATAGAAAGCGGTGAGGATTCAATAGTGGGGGTTAACTGCTTCGTCGGCGAAAGCGAACTGGAAGTAGAGACTACCAGGTTGGTGCCACATCCCTATGATGCGGTAAAAAGAGAAGAGGCAGAGGAGAGACAAATCCGAACTCTTGGTGAGGTGAAGAAAAAGCGAGATAACCGTGCTGTGGCTCAGCTATTGAGTGAGCTGAAAGACAAGGCAAAGAAGGAAGATGAGAACCTCATTCCCCACTTCGTAGAATGTGTTAAAGTTTATGTTACCGAGCAAGAGATGTGTGATGTTCTCAGAGAAGTCTTTGGCGAATACCAGCCAGTAGCACTTTAGCAAAGGAGGGAACCTGACGTGGGTGAAGAAAAGAGGATTAGGGTTCTGGTAGCCAAGCCGGGACTGGATGGACATGACCGTGGGGCGAAGGTACTCGCCTTAGGGTTGAGGGACGAGGGTATGGAGACCATTTATACCGGGTTGAGGCAGACTCCTGAGAAAATAGTTCAGGCAGCGGTACAGGAGGATGTGGATGTAATAGGTTTGAGCTGCCTGTCCGGAGCTCATAAATATCTTTTCCCCCGGGTAGTTGAGCTGCTAAAGGAGAAGAGGATGGAAGACGTTTTGGTGATTGGCGGTGGGATTATCCCCGAGGAGGATATCCCCTTCCTCAAGGAGAAAGGGGTGACCGAGATTTTTGGCCCCGGGACTTTGATTAGAGAAATAGCTGACTATATCCGCCAGAACGCCAAACCTAGATAGAAGGGCCTAGTATAAAGAGTGAGAGAAGATTACAACGACAGAGATCCAGCACCGGCAAGATAATCACAGCTTGCTATCAAGTCGATAATGAATTAGGGCCAGGATTTATTGAACGGATGCTGAAATCATGTGTACAAGGAGGGAGCAATGGCTGGACCTTTAAGTGGATATAGAGTATTGGATTTGTCCCGTGCTATAGCTGGGCCTTATGGTGCCATGATTCTGGGGGACTTAGGGGCTGAGGTTATAAAGATTGAGCCTCCGGGAGGAGAGATCAGCCGAATATTTCCTGGCCCCAATCATGAAGGGGAATCGTTCTATTACATGTCCTTTAATCGCAACAAAAAGGCGTTGACTTTGGATCTGGGCACCGCTTCGGGGAAGGATGTCTTTTACGACTTGGTGAAAGTTTCCGATGTGGTATGGGACAATTTTCGCCCCGAGGTAATGGAGAGGCTGGGTGCCGATTATGAGACCGTCAAAAAGATCAACCCGCCGATCATTTCATGCTCTATTAGTGGATATGGGTCAACCGGGCCTTATATGCACCGGCCTTCAGTGGATGTGGTGGTCCAAAGCATGGCCGGAACAATCAGTATGACAGGTGAACCAGGAGGGCGCCCGACAAAACCTGGCTTCCCTGCAGCCGATATACTGGGTGGACTATTTGGTGCTCTATCAGTAAACTCGGCTCTCGCTTATCGTGAACGCACTGGACAGGGGCAGAGGATTGATATAGGTCTACTTGATTGTATGATGTCGGCGATGGCGTACGAGTTCTCCTACCATTTGCTGTCTGGAATCGTCCCCGAGCCTATGGGCTCAGGGCATCTGGCGCTTATACCATACGGAGTCTACAAATGCAAAGAAGGCTATGTCGCCATCGGTCCCTCTTGGCCGAGGTTGGCCAAGGTCATAGGGGCGGAATGGATGATCGATGATCCCAGGTTCAAGCAGGGAGATGCAAGGTTAGAACACCGCAAGGAGTTCAATCAAGCTGTGGAAGAGCACTTAGCCAAGGCGCCTGCAGAGGATTGGTTGGAACTGTTCCGTGTTGAAGATATTATTGCCGGGCCGGTAAATACCATCGACAAAGTTGTCGCTGACCCGCAGGTGGAAGCCCGCAACATGATATTGAATCTCCCCCATCCCCTTGGTGGCAAGGTAAGGCTAGCAGGAAATCCGGTGAAAATGGCAGGTATTGAAGAAGACAAATATACTGCTCCGCCCACTGAGGGGCAGCACAGCGATGAAATTTTAAAGGGCTTGCTGAAGTACCCTGAGGAGAAGATAACCAAACTGAGGGATGAGGAGAAAAAGCATACAGAGGAATTAATTACTCGCCTTCAGAAAACCTCTTGGGAGGCGGCCACTCGCATTTTAGAAAGAGAGGCGGAGCAGGAAAAGAAGGACTAGATGGCGAGTTTGGGCATTAGCAAACCGACAAGGTCATCTTGGCTTTCAACATATCCTCAGTATATGTTCTCAAGTTCGAGATAGTCTGCTTAAGGTAAGAAGGGACGCCAATGCGCACGTACTCCCGGCGGACCGTGCCGGATGGCAGATGCAAATTGGCAATCACACTAATAGTCGGATAATGCACGTGGCAAGGCTCCTGGCCGAAGTCTACCTGGCGGTTTAGCCACAGACTCGCCTGGAAGGATGGTGAGATGGACTCAGACCCAGCCAGCCTCGACCCCCCTAGAAAGCAAGGAGTTTTCTACGGCTGGATAGTGGTTGCAGCTGCCTTTCTCATAACAGCTATAACCTGCGGCGCTTTCTATAGTTACGGGGTATTTTTCATGCCCGTGTTGACCGAGTTTGGTTCGACAAGGGGATTGATATCGGGAGTCTCTTCCGTTGCGGGGTTTACCTATGCTGCCACTATCCCATTGGCCGGGTTGCTGGCCGATAGATACGGGTTCCGGCTGATAATGGCGATTACCGCAGGGTTGCTGGGGTTGGGCTTCCTTCTTTCTTCTCAGGTTCAGACTGTTTGGCAACTATATCTGTTCGCCGGCCTTTTCACCGGATGTGGTTCAAGCATTGCAATTGCCCTCCCGCTTTCAATGGTCAGTCAATGGTTCACAAGAAGGCAGGGGCTAGCGCTAGGTATCGCTTCAGCAGGAATAGGTTTCGGAACAGCGCTGGTGCCTGTACTCGCGGCCTGTCTCATCTCCGACTATGGTTGGCGTGTTGCCTATGCCATCGTGGGCAGCTTGGTTTGCCTCATCTGCATCCCTTTATCGCTAATAACGATGCGCAAACCCCAAGACAGCTATGTCCAAGCCTATGAGGGGAAGAAAACAACTGGGGCAGATGCACACAGACCGGGAGATGGAAATCCCGGATCCTCGCTGCTCGAAGCTGTGAAAACCGCGCCATTCTGGTTCTTGTTTGCGGTTTATGCTCTTTGTATTCTAGGCCTGGCGGCGATAATGATACATGTAGTCCCATACGCACTAGACATGGGATTACCAGCGGTGACTGCCGCTGGCCTTTTGACTGTCATCGGCGTCTGCAGCATTATTGGCCGGCTTGCATCCGGCGCTGCCTCTGACAAGGTTGGAACGAAACCAGTATTAGCGGCATGCCTGGCCGTGCAAGCAATCATGATGCTCTGGCTCATGAGGGCTGGGGATCTGTGGTCGCTTTACCTATTTGCAGTCTTCTTTGGCATCTCATACGGCGGTTGCATACCTCTGATCCCGAAGATGACGTCGCAACTGTTCGGATCAAGGTCGATTGGGGCAATCTTTGGCGGAATCTCAGTGGCTGACGGACTGGGATTTATGATCGGACCATTTCTCGCTGGGTATGTTTTTGACATAACCGGTAGCTACCACATATCTTTCTTGGGCTTCGGGGCAGGGGTGTTGGCAGCAGTGATACTCAGCCTGTTTCTGAGACCACCAAGGAAGCTGTGAAGGAAAAGCGGCCTCCAGAGACAGTTTGTACATTGAGTGGGGCAAGGAAGGGATGAACTGTTGCTTTAGGTGTGGTTTGTTGCCTTAGCCGCTATTGCGTGGAACGATAGGCATCAACGCTGCCAATATCCAGCCACAGCTCACTGAAAGTGTACGCATAGACTTCGTCCCTGCCAATAAGATAAGCGATAAAACTCCCCAGATTGTCCTTCTTACCTTTAGAGCAAAACTCCGAGAGAATCGGGAATACCCGTGGGGGGACTATCCAACAAGCGGTGGCGATAAGGCTGGACTTGGGCACACTTGGCTTTTCATCGAATTCAACAATCCTATTTCCTTCCAACTTGACGACGCCGAACTGAGTGGCCTTGCTTTTGTCACCAATGTCATAAACAGCCACGGCGACATTCCTACCGTTATAAGCCGAGATAAATTTGGATAGGTCGAACTCGAAGTAATTATCGCATGCAATAACCAGCAGGTCATCAATGATATTCTTGTTTCTGACCCAGTAGTCCACTGAGCCTATAGCTCCCCAACTTTGCTCTTCGCTGAAAACGGGCTCGGTACAGAGAGTTATCTCTCTGCTTAGGGTCTTCTGCCACTGGCGAAAATCAGCCTCAAACTTCTTGTTAGTGTTGACCAGAATATCTATGTCCTGTGGGATCTTATCCACAACGTGGCTAATTATTGGTTTGCCCCTATATGGGAGCAGGCATTTCGCCGTAGTAATAGTCAAAGGATAGAGCCTTGTACCAAAACCGCTAGCCAGTATCAAGCTTTTCAATTCGCGTCTCCAAAGCCTCTCAAAATTTCGCTCCATTATATCTCAAATTCAGCTGTAATGCTTGGCGAGCTAGATTTGCTGAAGGGAACGCCATATTGGTTTTGCAGTGGCTAGGTTCATCATTCATAGAACGAGGGCTGATTGCCCGGTGAAGCCAGGTGATTAGAGTAGTAGTAAAATCACGTTGTGGTGGGCGATAGTGGGCTTGAACCACTGACCTCCTGTGTGTAAGACAGGCGCTCTCACCACTGAGCTAACCGCCCATGGCACGCCTGGCGGGATTTGAACCCGCGACCTCAGCCTCCGCAGGGCTGCGCTCTATCCAGCTGAGCTACAGGCGCATACACACCCCATTCAATTGGTGCCGAAGGAGGGATTTGAACCCTCACGCCCTTAAGGGCACTACGCCCTGAACGTAGCGCGTCTGCCATTCCGCCACTTCGGCATCTAATTCTATGCCCTAAATTCTCTCTTTGACAGGGAGACAAAAATAATTGCCAGTATCCCCAAAATGTTTGACGGAAGGGCACAAATAGCCCCGGCTAAGGACAGGCCAAAACTTTTCCTTCTTATGGCCGAGACGCCACCTATTATGGCTATTATGCCCAGAACAAGAATAGGCACTCCCACAATAATCAACCAAATTGGGGCGACAGTTATAACATGTTCCAACCAATCGCCCGGGGTGAATGGAAGTAGCGCCAGCCTGAGCAGTATTCTGGTGCCTATTGTTAAAACCACCATTATCACTCCACCAATTACCTCAAGTGTCCCCCCTATTATGCTTAAGATTCCGCCGGCGGTAAGTAACCCGTCCCTACTATCACCATTAGATGCCATTTCTTTCCCTCCTCATTTTATGGTGGGCAGTACAGGATTTGAACCTGTGACCTTCGGTATGTGAAACCGACGCTCTAACCACTGAGCCAACTGCCCATACCTTTATACTTATCATTTATTAAGATATATTAACTTTACCATACACGCAAGGGCATCGCAATTAAATTAACCCCAAAAAGTCTTGTGACTTTTTGGGCACCCCGATAGATTTGATTTTAAATTTAACCGGTTTCCCACGAAAATCGTAGGGTTTTCGTGGGTGGAATTAAATCACTACACCTATTCGATAACTCCACTTCCGACATATGTATTATATATCTTCCCCTCTTCTCTCTCGGTTGTTTGTCGCAAGCAACGTACCACCAGACTCTCGCTTTGCACCAAAATGCCCTCAAAGGCACTTCAGAGCCCCTACAAGCCTTATCAATCGCTCTGTCAATTTTTATATAGTCCATTCTGAAAACCCCGTTTTTCATTCGCTGGACTAAATAATCATGGAGTAGTGCTTATCACTTCACCTTCTAAAAAACACACCCTGCCCGAGGTGTGCAAAACACGGTTTTAAGTACTTTATCGCAAGATTGTCAACTGCTAATGTTGAGCCGCCTTCCTTAACGCCGTCAGTGAGAGTGTGGCTTTGGTGCCAAATAGACAAGAACAACTGCCAGCAAAGTTACTACAATGCCGCTTAGAAAGGCCAAAGAATAACTTCCAGTGGTGTCAAATATCCACCCGCCATAGACTGGACCTATCATTAAACCCAACGTCGTCACCATTCCCGCAGCTCCGTAGATAGCGCTGAAATGACTTCCACCGAAGTAATCAGCGAGGAGCCCCGGTAGTATTGGCGTCAACCCACCTACGCCAACGCCTATGAGACAAGAATAGATATACAGCATGGTCAAATTGGTGGTTTTTAGGAGAATGGCGAAAGCTATTACCTGCAGGCTGGCCGCCATCATCATTACGTATCTCTTGTCCATGATGTCGCCGAGCTTGCCAAACCCCAGACGGCCGGGGATGCTGAAGGCACAAAGCAGACCTACGGCCCCAGCAGCTGCTACTCTATCTATTCCTATATCCACAGCAAACGCTACTTGATGGGTCAGCCCTATCAAATAGGCCCAGAGCCACAGCATTGCGCCTATGGATATTAACCAGAATGACTTCTGTCTTAATGCCTGCCCGATGGTAGCATCTCTCGCCTCCAATCCTTCTTGTTGTTCTTGACCGGGTGCGACCTTTCGTCCCCCCGGTGTCCGCATGATAATAACGCTTATGGGAATGCCAACCAATATCACTATTCCAGCCATGGAGGCAAAAGCGGTCTGCCAATCATACCTGGAGATGAGCCATCCAGCAAGCGGGGCCATAACTACTCCACCCACTCCCATCCCGGTTGTAGCTATACCTAAAGCTGTGCTTTTGCCGCGGTCAAACCAGGCCTCAACAGCCGTCATATTAGGGACTGCCTCTATGCCCGCCATGCCTGCTGACAGGACGAGGCCATAATAGAGATAGAATTGCCAGAGCTCAGTAACAGTTGTGAGCAGTAGGAAGCCGAGTCCAGCTATGAGAGTCCCACACACCATTACTGGTCGCAAGCCAACCTTGTGAATCAACCTTCCAACAAGTAAACCCATCGCACCAATGACAAAAGTCCCTACTGTCAGCGCAAGGGCTACCTGTGTCCGTGCCCATCCCATCTCTCTCACCATTACGTCAAAAAACACAGGAAAGGCGTAAAAGTGTGTTCCTAGTGAGCAAAACAGTAGAAGAAATGACCCACCTACTACCCACCAGCCATAGTATATTTTCTTCATATACCTGCCTGTCGGACGTGCGAACTCAAAGAGGATTGATAAGGAATGATAAGGTGCTACCCAAGTTGTTCCAAATCGGCACGCTGAAGGAGCTTCATCTTTTCTTTAACCTCTTTGATAGTCCCTTTAGCTATAACTTCAGCTCGATTAGCTCCATCGGCAAGAACTTGAGCAACATAACCAGACTCGGAGACTAAAGCAGCCCGCCTTTCCCGAAAAGGCTCCAGATTCGCACTGATGCTCTCAGCCAGTATCTTCTTGCAGTCTACACAGCCGATGTGAGCACCACGACACTCTGAAGCAATTTCCTCTACGCGGGCCGGGGTGAAAAAATTGTGGAGTCGGAAAACATTACATACTTCAGGATGCCCAGGGTCAGAGCGGTACCTCCGTGCCGGGTCTGTAAAGGCGGCCATCACTCGCTCCGAGATTTCTCGGGGGGAGGCAGCTATTTCAATATGGTTATTATAGCTTTTGCTCATCTTCTGCACCCCATCCAGGCCCAAAACTGAAGGAAAGTTAGTAAGCTTCGCCTGTGGTTCAGGAAATACAAACCCGAAAAGGGAGTTAAACCGACGCACTATCTCACGAGCCAATTCAAGATGAGGAAGCTGGTCTTCGCCCACAGGAACAACCTCTCCCTTATAAAGGGCAATATCGGCAGTCATGAGAACAGGATAACCCACCAGCCCATAATTGACGTTATGTGGCTGCATCTTAACCTTCTCCTTAAATGTCGGAACACGTAATAACCAGCCTAAAGGAGTCACCATACTGAACAAAGTATGGAGCTCCTCCACTTGAGGAACATGAGACTGAACGAAGATGATGCTCTTCTGTGGGTCGATGCCGGCCGCTAGCCAGTCAAGCACCATTTCGTAAATATCTTCCCGAAGGGATTCTGTGCTTTCCAGAGTGGTGAGAGCATGAATATCCACCACGCAATAGACGCAGTCATATTCATCCTGAAGGGCGATGAAATTCTGTACCGCTCCCAGGTAGTTACCAATATGTTGTCTGCCTGTGGGGCGGAAGCCAGAGAAAACGCGTTTTCTCATTTACTTGTGGCAAAGTTTAGCACATAGAAGAAACGGGGAACAAGGCTAAAATAAATTGATTGATAGTGCTGCTTGAGCAACCCAGTCAGAAAAGAATTAGTAAAAGGGGAGGCCAACCACCTGACCTCCCCTCTTACCAACTTTTTCCGGGTTAACAGTGAAACTTAGATTACCCGGGACATTTCAGGGAATTAAGACTAGGATGCTGGTACATTATGGAAGATAACACGGACAGTCTCACCGGGCGCTAAGTTGATTTCAGCTGTTTCATCAGTAACCACATTAGTGGTAGAAGGATCCAGGTCGTCGAACTCAATCCAATCTAGATCCCAGCCGGCAGGCAAAATCTCTGTCACCGTATACGTTCCAGTCTCCAGTGCCCCACTGTCTTTGGTTTCACCATGTTTCAGGCTGAAATCACTACCATAGCTGGGGTCGAATCCAAAGGCTACTTCACCAAGGGTATCAGCGGGCGCATCTTTTACGACGACAATGTGACTCCCAAAGGTTGTTGTAACCACCGGGTAAAATCTTAATTGCACCAGCTTGGTGCCATCATTCATGAGACCCTGCTCGGTAATTACAAGGTCGGCAATATTGAAAATCCACTCGTTCGCAAAGTACCAGGCCATCGGTGGGTCTAAGGCAGCCATATCAGTCAGCCATGCTTCGACATCAGCTTCATCTTCAACACCATCATTATTGTAGTCTCTATTCGCTCCAGGCATGGCCTCGCCGTAGTCAGCTACCGGAACATCGTTTATGTCTATGACCTCATCATCATTGGCATCAAGGGTAGCATCGACAACCCAACCGGTATAGGTAAACAGGCGGGTTATATCCACCGCCTTGGACTTGCCCTTTCCCTTTGCTGTTGGGTCTTCAAATCGGCGTAATACTTGTTCATCTGGGTCAGGTACATAGAGATTGTTTCCGACGATGAGCCCCAGCATAAGTTCAGGGTCTTCCGGGCACTCGGTGTAGTTCGGGAATTCAGGGTTTGGTGGGTCTGTGTCATTGCACGCCTCTACTACCGTGTTCGGGTACAGGATAATATTACTTCTGGGCTCAAGATTACCACCGTTGTTTGGTTTACCAAGGATCCTGGCGAAGACATAGTAGCCACCTGCTGGAGTAGACGTCTCACCGACCATGACTTTGTAGGGCAGCTGAACTTTGGCGACACCATCACCACCGTAGAACTCTGGCATGGCGCACGGGTCAAGCACTTTCAAATCCGTCATTGCTGCCTTCTTGTTGGAAACGTATTGTATGGTTGATGCACCATACTCAGCGACAAATACCGACTTGCCGCCTGGTGTCGCATCGCAGTCAAATGTTTCCGGGTCCTTGCCGTGGATGTTCAGGTTGAAATGCTGTCCGCTTGGAAATCCGTTGCTCAGGGCAATGACATCCTTACCCGAGCCCGAATTTTGTGGTTTGGCCGCCATTACAGCTGATGCGCCGACTAAAAGCGCTACAAGAGTTAGAGCTGTGACAACGAGCACTATCCTTCTTTTCACAATACATCCTCCTTGCTGTTAATTATTTAAAATAAAATAGAGTCCTATATACCATAATTGATTTTATTTACTCCACTACCACCTCCTGTGGATTAATATTCATTTATTGAAGCTGCTACCTTTTTTACTTGTCTATCTTCAGTTTAGGTGACGTGTCGGCTCAGGTCAATAGGCCAAAAGTCTCAATTTTCAGTAAGCAAAAGTACGGCTCTGTTATTCCCCGTTTATTTAAGTTGCACTCAACCCCTATAATATTAGTCGCATATACCCCACAAAATCCTTTGCCTATAATAAGCCTGTTCACCATCTTTGGCCTATTTCAACAAGCCAGACATCGAACTTAGACCCTGTCCAACCAATGTCTGAAGCCTCTTGTTGACTTTTCAATATAATTAGAGTACTTTTCTCATCATTCCTGTGAGACATAAGTCACATACATAAAGCTATTTCACGATTTACAATCAACTTAAATAGAGCGGGAGGGAGCGTACTATGAGTAATACCAGAGATAATTTGGAGACTGCTTTTGCTGGAGAAAGCCAGGCCAACCGTAAATATTTGTTCTTCGCTGAAAAGGCTGAACAGGAGGGATACAAACAGATAGCACGGTTGTTTCGTGCCGCAGCCGATGCCGAGACAGCGCATGCCAGAAATCACCTGAAGGTTATGCAGGGAATAAAATCAACGAGAGAAAACCTGTTGGCTGCAAAGGGTGGCGAGAATTATGAGTTCACCGAAATGTATCCTGGATTCATAAAGGAGGCTGAGGCCGATGGTGAAGACAAGGCCAAAGATAGCTTTGACCTGGCAAATAAGGTCGAGCAGATTCATCATGCTTTGTTTGACGCTGCCCTGAGCAAGGTTGAAAAGGGTGAGACTATTGGGGAGAAACCAATCTACGTTTGCCAATATTGCGGCAACACGGTTGAGGGAGAAGCCCCTGAAAAATGTCCCGTCTGCGGAGCGCCCAGGAAAATGTTCAAGCTCATAGAGTAGCTGAACTCGAAGAAATCCCGGTGCCCGGCAGGAAAGCTGGCGGAGAGACCGGATAAGACGACGAGGTTGGAACAATTCTTCACAGCTCTTCATGGCTACAGCGGTACCTGCAGGTTTGTATGGAGGTGATGCAAAATGGCTGAAATAAAGGTGGATTGCACAGGTGAAACTTGCCCTATTCCTTTAGTTGAGACTCGCAAGGCTCTGAGGAAAGCAAAAGAGGGCGATATTGTGGAGGTTACTGGAACGCATCCTGCTTCCAAGAAAGAGATACCGATGGCGGTAAAGGCTTTGGGACTGGAGCTCATTGATGTACAGGAGGAAGGTGGGATGTGGAAAATAAGAATACGCAAGTAGGAGGAGGAAGAGACTATGGCTGGCAAAGTTATTATAATAGTTCATAGCGGCGACATGGATAAGGTGTATAGCGCCCTTATTGTAGCCAACGGGGCCCTTGCCATGGGGATGGAAGCATCACTGTTCTTCACCTTCTGGGGTCTCCAGCGCCTCAAGAAAGGGGGGCTGGAAAAGGGACCTCTATCTAAAATGAACATGCTGGGCCTTGGTAAATGGATGGTCAAGCGCAGGATGAAGAAAGCCGGGGCGGCGTCTCTGGAGAGGCTGCTACAGGACTTCCACGAGCTTGGAGGGAAGATACTCGCCTGCGACATGACAATGCAGATAATGGGCATAAAGAAAGAAGACCTCCGTGATGATTTGATATCGGATTACTGTGCAGTTGGTACCTACATAGATGAGGCTAGGGAATCAACAATAACCCTCTTTATATGACGGGGGAGAAAATGGCGGGCAAACTTATTTACCTGGACAACGCATCGGCTACTCGTTTGGATGAGCGGGTGCTGGAGGCGATGAGACCGTATCTCTTTGATACATACGCGGTTGCCACCTCAGAGTTTGGCTATTCTCAGGGGATAGAAGCTCGAGAGACGTTAGACGAAGCCAGAGAGGCTCTGGCCAATGCTTTAGGTGCTGCCCCCGAAGAGTTCATTTTCACTTCGGGAAGTACCGAGTCCTCTAACATTGCCCTCAAAGGAGTGGCACTGGCCCTCAGTAAGAAGAAAGGTAAACACATAATTGTGTCAAAGATCGAGGATTTCCCTGTGCTTCACAGCGCACAAGCGCTGGAAAAACAGGGCTTTCAGGTGACCTATCTGGATGTGGATGGGGAGGGCTTTGTGGACATTGACCGCCTAAGAGATTCCATAACCAATGAGACCATTCTGGTCTCCATCCAGCATGCCAACCAGGAAATAGGTACCATTCAGGATATCGAAGCTGTCGGGGGTATCTGCCGTGAAAAAGAGGTGCTTTTCCACACTGATGCTACTCATACCTTTACGCGGGTCCCTCTGGATATGAAGAAGATAGCTGTGGACCTGGTCACTGTATCAGCACACACCATCCACGGCCCCAAGGGCACAGGAGGCCTGTGCATCCGCCAAGGAACACAAATAGCCAAGTGGGTGGACGGCGGATTTCAGGAATTCAATCTCCGGGCGGGGCTGGAAAATATAGCTGGGGCGGTGGGATTTGCCAAAGCGGTGGGACTGGTCACCCCCAAAGAAACCAAACGCCTGCAAGAAATGCGCGATCACCTTATTGACCGCATGCTTGCCGAGATACCACACAGCACCCTGAATGGCCATCGCCGGAAGAGGCTCCCACATAATGCTAATATCACCTTCCACTTTGTGGAGGGCGAGTCCATGACCCTGCATCTTGATATGCGTGGTTTTGCCGTGAGCACGGGCTCCGCCTGTTTTAGCCGCTCTCTGGAGGCCAGCCACGTTATCACAGGGATAGGCGGCGACCACGAAAGGGCACACGGGTCAATACGCTTTACCCTGGGGCGTTATAACACCATGGAAGATGTGGATGCTGTGGTCCGGGCATTAGCTGAGATAGTGGAAGAGCTGAGAAACATCAGTCCCTTGGGAAAAAACGAAGAAAAAGAGGAGGCTTAGAGATGAAATTTCCATATACCGACATAGTACTGGAACACTTTCGGCACCCGCGCAACGTGGGTAAAATTGAGAATCCTGATGGCAAGGCAACTGAAGGCAGCCCAGCCTGTGGGGACATGGTGTCTGTCTACATAAAAGTTGACCCCAAGACGAATACTATCGCGGACGTCAAGTTTGAGTCTTACGGCTGTGCTTCCAACATAGCTACCGGCTCTATAATTACGGAGCTAGCTAAGGGAAAGACATTGGATGAAGCAAAGAACATTACCTGGAAAGAAGCTTCAGAAGCTCTGGGAGGACTTCCCAAAATTAAAGCCCATTGTTCGGTACTCGCTGTAGAAGGCTTACGCTCGGCCATACAAAACTATGAAGAACGTCACGGCCTGGTCAAAGAAAAGAAGCCGACCACGGTAGAGGTAGTTCGTCAGCGCCTCAGGAAAGTTATAAACCCTCTGACCGGGTTAAACGTGGTGCGTACAAACCTGGTGCAAGATATTAAGGTAAAGGACGGAACTGTCCGGGTGCTTGTTGATTTGCCCCGAGACCACCAGTTTGCTCACACCATAAAGGACGAGATACTGGAGAAGATAGAGCCTTTATGGGACGTCAAAGAGGTAGTGGTCGAATTCACAGAATAGCATATCAGCTAAAAGAGGTATTTGGTAGCGCATACCGGATTCGAACCGGTGATCTCCTCCTTGAGAGGGAGGTGTCCTAGGCCTCTAGACGAATGCGCCACATTGGCTGGACACTAGGGACATATATCTAACTTTTTGAGACCAGACTTAGTCCCAAGATTACGCCAGCTACTTAGGAAGTCGGGCTCCTTGTCGCCGCAGCCATAACTATTATACAACAGAAATACAACAGGCAATACAGGGTTCAGGTTCGTTTACAAGGACTTTTCGGGACAATTCCTGTGCGGCTTCATAGTTGAAATCGCGTGCACTTTGTTATAGCCTGAACTTTTCCTTGAAATATGTATGCTTCACATCTTTGGCTTTTGTTTTTGCCCATGATTCCAAGCCCATTTTCTTTATTAAACACAGATTAAAAACTTTGGTATTGTGAGGTACTTCGGATGCTCTGTCTGCATACGGGTGAAGATTGTCACATGGAAAGTCAGAACACTGATAACAAAAGTCAAGCTTTCTTTTCGTGATGCACCTGTAAACATTACAGGGTTCAGTCCAGTTAAGAAAATCTGGTTTCCCTGCTTCCTCACGACACCCTTTACATACCGCCTGCTCAAACGGGATGCCCATGTTCTTGGAAATTTTGGCTCTTAGTTCCTCGTTTTCATTCGCTAGGTACATTGAACAGTTAAAACAATCTAATCCGCAGGGTGCCGTCATCCATTCATAGTTCATGATTTTGCCTCCTTTTTATTTCTAGTTTTTTACACCAATTAGCAGATGGTTTGAGGTGATTTTATTACCTTTCCTGGCTGAGCACTCAGGACACATATCGAACTTTTTCAGCCCCGACTTAGTACCAAGATTGTGTGAACTACTCACCAGGCTGTTGTCACAGCCGTAAATTATATACCTATATAACAAATTAGGTAAAGACAAATCCTGTGTTTGGTCAAACATCAAACGGAATATAGCCCTAGTCCGGTTCATTTATTTTTAGGCACGCACACAGATATATCGAAGGGTATGAGCATGTGGCTTTCCTCCGTGGTCTTCAGGGTCCTCTACTATACCCATGTCAACCAAATCATATTTAACAAAATGTGCTTTCAAATCAGCTTCAGTGAAATAATGTGCTGGCCTACCAGGCCGACTTTCAAATGTATTTCTCTCTACTTCTCTTCCCTCTCCGAAACTCGATTATTTCTCTGAGAAAACGGTGAAAAACATTAATCCGCCTTTATTAAGCTTATTGTCACACTGTTGGATAAATACATATCGGTCGTTTTCACGGAAAAGGTGAAGCACGTTAAAGCAATAAATGGCATCATATCTATTTGTGTCAAATGACAAATCGAAAACTGATGCATTATAGAATCGGGAAAGAGGGTCAAATTCACGTGCTAGATTACAGGCCACTGATGAAATTTCGATTCCGGTTACATCAAAACCACAAGTGGAGAAGAATTTTGTGTGCCTTCCATAGCCTGAGCCTGGTATCAATACACTTTTTACATTAGCACTGCGGAACAACTCAAATGCATACTGTGTCGTCCTACTTGGCAATTCCCCCCATATTTTACCCTCATCTTTAAACCTCTTATCCCAGTAATCTTCTACGCTTTCTATACATTCGTTCATAAGAATTTGCCCCAAAGAGAGAATGCAAAACAGAAAATTATTAAAGTTGTATAGTGGTAATTATATTACATTAAATGAATTGGCTGGGGATCCAGGATTCGAACCTGGCCTAACTGATCCAGAGTCAGTCGTCCTACCGCTAGACTAATCCCCAGCAGGTTAATATTATAGCTGTTTCTCTCGTCTGGAGCAATAGCCTCTCTTCGATAATCTATGGCGCGGGAAAACTCAAATCGCTATGAGGTGTGCCATTTTATGGTCTGGAGCCAGACGAAGCCGCTTCCTGTAATGGAAACCACTCCTTTTTAGCTACAGAATTGTCAAGGTTGGGGTAAAGAAAATCCAAAAAACCAGTTCCCCGTTGCCAAGTGATGAGTTGGAGCACGATTAGCGCTTGGTATATTGTGGGGCCTTGCGAGCTCGCTTGAGTCCGTATTTTTTACGTTCTTTGATTCTAGCATCTCGAGTAAGCAAGCCTTCTTTACGTAACATGGGCTTAAATAGCTCGTTTTCTTTAGCAAGAGCTCGAGCAATGCCATGGCGAATGGCTCCAGCCTGACCACTGCGGCCACCGCCATTCACTTTTACCATAACACAAAATTTGCCCATGGTATCTGTAGTTAAAAGAGGATGTTCAATCATATGGCGATGCTCGACGCGAGGGAAAGCTTCTTGATAGGGCTTATCATTGACAATTACCTCCCCCTTGCCGGGGAAAAGCCTGACTTGGGCTATAGCACATTTGCGTTTACCCGTTCCCCAAACGTAACTTTCTTCGCTCATAAGTTATCACCTTCCCTTTGGTAATATTTTGCTTTCTTCGTTCTCGGTCATTCCGAGCCCTTCGCTTCGCTCAGGGTGACGAAAGGAAATCTGAGCATGGTGGGGATGCTCATTTCCAGGATAAACTTTCAGTTTCTTAAACATGGCTCTGCCTAAACGATTGTGGGGCAACATCCCTTTAACCGCAAATTCCATCACACGGCTAGGGTCTTTACTAAATAGTTCCTCAAACCTTCGGCTCTTTAAGCCGCCGGGATATCCAGAGTGTCTATAGTAAATCTTTTGTTCCGTTTTCTTCCCAGTCACCTTTACTTTGGCAGCATTAATTACCACAACATAGTCACCGGTATCAATATGATGGGCATAAATTGGCTTATGCTTGCCCATAAGCAACTTAGCTATCTGCGTCGCTATTCTGCCCAAAGTTTTATCCGCGGCATCAATCACCCACCACTCGCGTTTGATATCTTTAGCTTTAGGACTATAAGTTTTCATCTCTAGCTTCCCAAAGGCTTAGGATAATTGACCCTCTTAAGGCATAAGCCACAAGCCGGGGAGAGGGGACCAGCTAAACCCAAACTCCTTGCCTCCATTATATCACGGAAATCTTCGATACCTATCTTACCCAGGCCCAGCCTGATTAAAAGACCCACGGTGCTTCGTACCTGGTGGGGCAAAAAGGAATTAGCCACGATACGGAAAACGGTAAATTCCCCTTTTTTCTCGATTCCCGCTTCACAAACATTACGCAACGTGCTCTTGCTGTCATCCAGAGAACTAGCAAAGGAGGCAAAATCATGCTCACCTCGGATAAGCTGGCAGGCCGCATTCATCGCCTGTATGTCTAGCATTTTGGGCACAAATAAAGCAAACCTTTGACTAAACGGCGATCGGGTATCGCTATTTAAAATATAATAATGGTACTCCCGGCTCAGAGCGTCGCGTCGGACATTAAAATCATCGCTAGCCCTATAAGCTGCTTTAACCACGATATCTCTGGGTAAATAATAATTCAATGCTCTAACTAGCGTCATGGTATCCAATGTAGATTTCGCCCAGAAGCCCACCACCTGTCCCTTGGCGTGCACACCGGCATCAGTTCTGCTAGCTGCCCCAACCCGGCTGCTTTGCCCGCAAAATCGCCTTATAGCTTGCTCAAGCTCATTTTGAATGGTAGGCAAGCCAACTTGCCATTGAAAGCCATGATACTGGGTGCCGTCATATTCGATAAGCAAAATAAACTTACTTAACCAATTCAATTTGAACCATAGGCGCGTTATCACCATGGCGGGATCCCAGCTTTAGCAACCTCGTATAACCCCCGCTACGGTCAGCATAGCCTGGAGCAATTTCAGCAAATAGCTTGTCAACCACTTTTTTATCAGTAATAAAAGCTAAGGCTTCCCGCCTTGAGGCAAGGCTGCCATCCTTACCTAAAGTAATCATCTTTTCCGCCAAACTGCGAACCTCTTTAGCTTTAGCCTCAGTGGTGGTGATCTTTTCATGAGCCAAAAGCGCGGTAACTTGACTTCGATATAACGCCCACCTGTGCTCTGTCGGCCTACTTAAGTGCCGTCCTGCTACCTTGTGTCTCATTCTCTTTCCTTCTTAGAAACAGGAGAGCCTACCTTTTCCATTAACTCTTCCACTTCGGCTCGAGACTTTGCCCCCAAACCAGGCAACGGTGGCAAACCTTCCCTGCCTTTCTCTATTAATTGTCCCAGAGTGAAAATACCCGCTCTCCTCAAACTGTTATAGGAGCGAGTTGATAAATTTAGTTCTTCCAGAGGGGTATCATATTGCTCGGGCAAAAGGGACAAAGCTCTAGCCATGGGAACTTCAAGATCCCTGAAGGAAGAAAATTGATTAATGAAGATGATAGCACTTTGACTAAGCGCCTCCCAGGGAAAAATGGTAGCATCGGTCCAAATCTCCAGGATGAGCTTTTCTGGACTTCCTTCCTGGCCAGGCTTGATAGATTCTACAGAAAAATTGACTTCCCGCACTGGGGTGAAGATGGCATCTACTGGCAGTGCTCCCACAGGTAAACCGTCAGCCGATTTAGCCAGCACATAACCTCTCCCCAGCTCCACGTTAAGTTCGACGTAAAGCTTGGCTTGGGGGGAGTCTAAAGAAGCTAAATAAAGTTCCGGATTGGCAACGCGAAAGTCAGCCGAGGGTTTAATATCACCTGCACAGACCCTGCCTTCCCCCTCTACTTCCAAGAACAACTGCCCGGGCTGACGGGAAAGAGGACAGAGTCTCAGTTGCCTGATATTCAGTAAGAACTCCATAGCATCCTCTTTAACATAAGGAATGGGAGAGAATTCATGCTGAATTCCTTCGATCTTGACCCAGGTTACCGCAGCACCAGGCAGAGAACTGAGAAGCACACGCCGCAATGCATTACCTAAAGTGACACCAAAACCTGGCTCCAGAGGTTCAGCAAGAAAACGACCATAATTACCAGTGCTTTCAACACAAGTTACAGTGGGGATAGACAATTCGGGCATAGCTCACCTCGAGTAATATTCAACAATAGCTTTCTCAGCAAATCCAGCTTCAATGTCATCCTTGCCAGGCAAATTTAACACTTTACCTGTCATGCTTTCTTTGTCCAAGCTTAACCAATTAGGGATAATTTTCCCCTCAATTTCCTCAGCTACTCTTTTATAATATTCCGTTTTTTTACTAGCTTCTCGCCACTTTATAACGTCTCCCAATTTCACCAGAAAGGAAGGAATATCTGTTTTGCGATCATTGACAGTTATATGGCCATGCCGAACTATTTGCCTGGCTTGGGCACGTGAGTCAGCGAAGCCCAAGCGATAAACCACATTATCCAATCTCCGCTCCAGCAATATGAGAAGGTTTTCTCCAGTGGCACTAGGGCCTTTTTTGGCCTCGGCAAAAAACCTGCGAAATTGTCGCTCCAGGACACCATAGCTAAAGCGAACCTTTTGCTTTTCGCGCAATTGAAGTCCGCGGTCGGAAATCCCTCTGCGCCTTCGAGTTGTAGGATGCCCGCCAGGAGGACTATTCCTTTTCTCTAAAGGACATTTAGGTGTAGTGCACTTCTCGCCTTTGAGCATCAGCTTGTCCCCAAAACGGCGACATAGGCGACAAACCGGGCCTGTATAGCGCGCCATTTTATACTCTTCGCCTCCCCCGTGGACGACAGCCATTATGGGGGATCGGAGTCACGTCTCTGATAGATGTAACAGTAATTCCAGAGGCCTGTAAGGCGCGAATAGCTGCTTCTCGTCCACTACCAGGGCCTTTAATGTACACCTCAACTCGGCGCAAGCCATCACCCATTGCTCGGTGTGCTGCATCTCTGGCAGCTATTTGGGCAGCGTAAGGGGTTCCTTTCCTGGAACCCTTGAATCCTGCAGTACCAGAACTCCCCCAGGCGACAACGTTACCTTCCATATCAGTAATGGTAATGGTCGTGTTATTGAAAGTGGATTGGATGTAAGCTTTGCCTTCGTTAACTTTTTTATGAGCTTTACGAGCCCTTTTCTTTTTCGGCATTTGTTAAAAACAAGCTCCTTACTTCTTACCTATGCCACGTCTTTGCCCTCGACCGGCCACTGTTTTCCTTGGCCCTCTTTTAGTTCGGGCATTTGTGCGCGTTCTCTGTCCATGGACTGGTAACCTCATGCGGTGTCTTGTGCCTCGATAGCAACTAATTTCAATAAGCCGCTTTATATTAGATTGAACCTCTCTCCTGAGATCGCCTTCCAGTTTATATTGTTTGTCAAGAACATCTCGAATCTGGCCAACCTGTTCCTCACTAAGTTCCTTAACTCTAAGGCCAGGATCGATACCAGTGGCAGCCAAAATGCTCTGGCTTGACGAAGCACCAATGCCATAAATGCTCTGCAAGGCTACCCAAATTGGCTTATCTTTAGGAAGGTCTACACCAGCAATACGTGCCACTGTTTATTACCCCTGCCTTTGTTTGTGCTTTGGATTCTCACAGATAACCCTAACCACTCCCTCCCGCCTGATAACTTTGCATTTTCTGCATATCGGCTTAACCGAAGCTCTTACTTTCATTTCCAATCACCATTCAAACAAACCTTATTATGATAAACTTTCTTAGTTAACCTGTCAAACTATTTAAGCCGATAGGTAACCCTGCCCCGACTCAAATCATAAGGGGAAAGTTCTACCAGAACTCTATCCCCAGGTAAAATCTTGATATAGTGCTTTCTCATCTTACCCGAGATATGAGCCAATACTTGATGTCCATTGGCTAACTCGACGCGAAACATGGTATTAGGTAAGACTGTAATCACCTTACCTTCAACTTCTATCCTCTCTTTCTTAGCCATTTCTTACATAATACCTAAACAAGTGTCTCAGCTCCATTATCAGTTATGACAATGGTATGTTCAAAATGTGCTGAAAGACTTCCATCAGCCGTAAGCACCGTCCATTGATTAGCTGCCAATTTAGTGTGCCAATCTCCGACATTAACCATAGGCTCAATAGCCAGAGCCATACCTTTACGAAGCAAGTGACCTTTCTCAACCACAAAATTAGGTATTTGGGGCTCTTCATGCAGGTCCCGACCTATGCCATGCCCGGTATATTCTCTAACCACAGAAAATCCTTTGGATTCAACATAATGTTGAATAGCAGATGAGATATCCCCTGACTGTGCTCCACTTACAGCTTGAGCAATGCCTGACTTTAGACTACCTTCTGTGCCCGCGATAAGTTCCTCTGCCTCCTTACTTATCCGCCCAACACCAATAGTTATGGCGGCATCGGTATGAAATCCATTAAGTTTTGCTCCTACATCTAAAGAAACGATGTCTCCTTCTTGTAGTATTCGCTCACCGGGAATGCCGTGAACTATCTCATCATTTACCGAAACACATAAATTGGCAGGGAAGCCGCGATAGTTCTTAAAAGAAGGTATAACTCCCCTCTTTTTCGATTCTTCGGCCATGATTATGTCCAACTGACCAGTCTTAATCCCCGGTCTTACTTCCGCTCTTAGTTTATCTAAAATAGCGGCGAGGATTTTGCCACACTTTCTCATAATAACTATTTCCTCGTCAGATTTTATAATCACCATCTATTTTATCCCTGCTTTGAGGGCAGAGATTATTTCTCCAGCCACCCCCTGTATTCCCAGGTTACCATTGACCCTAATTAGTTTACCTTGTTTTTTATAATAATCAAGGATGGGAACAGTTTGAGTAAAGAAAATACTAAGTCGGTCCTTTACTGTTTCCTCTCTGTCATCAGAACGCTGATACAATTCACCACCGCATTTATCACATTTCTCCGGAGTTTTAGGCGGTGAATTTATTATGTGATATGGTGTCTGACAAACTCGGCAAAGCCGCCTTCCACTGAGGCGCTTCACTAACTCTTCATTGGGCACTTCAATGTATATTGCCTTATCTATGGTTTTTCCTTGCCCCCTAAGGGCTTCGTCTAAAACTTTAGCTTGATGCAAAGTCCGAGGAAAGCCATCTAGAAGACAGCCCGAGGTACAGTCTGGTTGATTAATTCTTTCCAGAATCATTTTTATGGCTGCCTCATCAGGAACTAGTTCTCCCTTATCCATATAGCTTTTCGCCAAGAGACCAACCTCGGTCCTTTCCTCTAATGCCTGACGAAACAAATCCCCGGAGGCTATATGAGGTAAATTCATCTCCTGAGAGAGGATATCCGCCTGAGTTCCCTTCCCTGCCCCCGGAGGACCTAGCATGATGATGTACATTATTTTAAGAAACCCTCGTAGCGGCGCATGGTTAGTTGAGCCTCTAATTGCTTCATGGTATCTAGAGCCACACCAACAGCTATAAGCATGGCGGTGCTCTGGATTACCAATGCTGTAACGCCGGTGATTTTTTGAGCAATGAAGGGCATAATTGCCACTACAGCCAGAAAGAGAGCACCACCAAAGGTAATGCGCTTTATGATTCCATTCAAATAATCAGCCGTTGCCTTGCCTGGTCGAACCCCGGGGATGAAGCCGCTTTGCTGTTGCAAGGTTTGAGGCAGGTTCATTTGTTCGAATATGACCATAGTGTAGAAGAAAGCGAAACCAATTACTAAGGCAAAGTACAACCCCTGGTAGACTGCAGTATTAGCCTGAAACACATTAAAGATTGTATTCCAGAAATTGGGGTCTGCACTGTTCATGAAATATGTAGCTATCGTGGCGGGAAGTTGCATTAGGGCAATGGCGAAAATAATGGGTATCATCCCGGCGGTATTTACCCGCAGTGGTATGTAGGTGGAACCCGATTGGCGGTACATGCGGCCACCGCGAAAAGTGCTCCGAGCATACTGTACAGGAATACGGCGATGAGCTTCGATAAATATGACTATAAGCACAAGCATAGCTAAGGTTAGAATAATGTAGGCGATCAACCCCTCGGGCTGTCCTTTACCAGCTTCAACAATACCACGACCCACTATCCCAGGCAGGCCGGCCACGATACCACCAAAGATTATTATCGATATCCCGTTCCCTACACCACGCTCGGTAATCAATTCACCTAGCCACACGAGGAACATCGTGCCAGCGACCATCGTTATTATTATGCTGGCTATGGTCAATGATCCAAGTGGCTCAATAGTAACGCCCTGAGAGCGTAACAAAGCAATCATCGCATAGCCTTGAAGAGCAGCCAAAGGTATAGTCACAAAGTGAGTAATTCGATTGATTTTCTGGCTACCGAGCTCCCCCTCCTGGGATAGAGCCTGAAGTCTGGGGATTACCGGAACCAGCAATTGCATAATTATGGACGCAGTGATGTAAGGATAAATGCCTATTGCAACCACACTGAAACTCGCCATGGCACCACCGCTAAAAAGGTCAAGCATGCCGAAAAGGAGGTTCTGCTCGAAGAATGATTTCAAGGCTCCAATGTCCACGCCAGGCAGGGGAACATGAGCTAGAAACCGAAAAACTACCAAGATGCCAAGGGTGAAAAGAACTTTTCGCCGCAGATCGGGCAATGTCAATACATCCATCATTGCCTGGACGAGACGCGGTCGGGTCGTTTTGCGCTGCATTCTAAACCTTTTTTATCTTCCCTCCAGCAGCGAGAATTTTTTTCTCCGCCGATGAAGAGAATTTATTAGCCTTAACTAGCAATGGATGCCGGATGTCGCCAGCGCCGAGAATTTTTGTCGGATGGGCTGGGATGCTAATCAGCCTTGCTCGGAACAATTCCTCAGGGGTTACCTCAGTTCCTGGGGCAAAAATGGCTAGCTTCCCTACATTGACAATATTATATTCAGTTTTAAAAATGTTAGTGAACCCCCTTTTTCGTGGTAGCCGTTTTATTAAAGGCAATTGCCCGCCTTCAAAGCCAAGGCGCACGCCACCACCGGAGCGAGACTTTTGCCCTTTGCAACCTCGCCCCGAATAGGTGCCATGTCCGCTGCCATCTCCTCGGCCTACGAGCTTTCTCTTGTGCTTAGCACCCGCAGGAGGCCTTAATTCATTCTGTTTCATCTATCTTTTCTTCCTGAGCTTCAACATCGGTTTGAATTGCCGCTTCCTCACTCTTCCTCAAGTTAGCCAGGGCAAGCATCGTCGCCTTAGCCACGTTAATCTTACTCGGCCCACCAAACGATTTGCCAAGGGCGTCTTTTATGCCTGCCAATTCAAGCACTGCTCGAGCAGTATTGTTGACAATTAAGCCTGTGCCAGGTGCCGCCGGCTTTAGTAAGATCTTGGACGCACCAAACTTGGCTAGAATTTCATGAGGGATGGTACCGTCCTTGATAGGCACCTCAATCAACCCCTTCTTCGCCGTAGTACCTGCTTTGCGAACTGCTTCAGGAACCGCTGCCGCTTTAGCTAACCCAAATCCGACATGCCCCTGGCCATCGCCAACTACCACTAAAGCTCTGAACCGAAGGTGTCTACCACCTTTGACCACTTTAGTTACACGGTCGATGCCTAACAGTTTCTCTTCGAGACTCAGTTCCGAGGCATCGATTTTGGCTCTCTTCCCTCTTACTTTAGTAACCGCCTTCATAAGCTAACTCTCAAACCTCCAATCCAGCTTTCCTGGCAGCCTCGGCTAAAGCCTTAACTCTGCCGTGATACTTACAGCCACCACGGTCAAAAACCACCTGTTTGATCCCTTTATTTAATGCTTTCTCCGCAAGCAAAGTTCCCACTACCTCAGCCTTCTTGCTTTTTCCCATTCCATCGGTCTTGCTTCTCACTTGAGAGTCAAGAGTGCTCATTGAGACTAAAGTCTGGCCCCTAGAATCATCGATAAGCTGGGCGTAGATATGATTCAAGCTGCGGAAGACACATAATCGAGGTCGTGATATTATTCCCGTTACCTTTCGCCTCACCCGTCTGTGTCGTATTTTTCTGATTGCCTTTGAATCTCTCCCATTCATTATAGCCACTATTTCTTGCCTATTTTGCCCGATTTGCCAGGTTTAAGATGTAGCTTCTCCTCAAAATATTTAATGCCCTTTCCTTTATAGGGGTCAGCAGGGCGTATCGCCCGAATTCTAGCAGCCGCTTCCCCAACTACTTCCTTATCAATACCAGTGACGCGAATGCGATTTGTCCCTTCAACGGTGATACTAATACCAGGAGGGGGAGGGAACTCCACAGGATTGGCGTATCCTACTTGGAGCAGCAGCTTTTCGCCAGTTTTCTGCGCTCTGTAGCCCACGCCATTTATTTCCAAGACTTTTTCAAAACCTTCGCTCACTCCTGTAACCATATTTGCCAGAAGGCTACGAGTGAGTCCATGTAAAGAACGATGAATCTTACTATCACTAGGGCGGGTTACAATCAAGCACCCATCCTTCAAAGCGACAGAAATGTCGGGGTGAAACCGTCGCCGGAGTTCTCCCTTGCTTCCCTTTACCACAACTTCGCTTCCATCAATCTTTACCTCGGTACTTTGAGGTATAGCAATGGGAAGCGAGCCAATACGAGACATAATTCACTGCTCCTGAGTTAATTTACCACACATAACATAGAATTTCACCGCCAAGACGCTGTCGCCATGTTTCCTGGCCAGTCATAATGCCCTTGGATGTGGATAGAATGGCTATGCCCAAGCCCCCATAGACGCGGGGGATTTCATGCCTTTCCACATAGACTCTTAAGCTCGGCTTGCTCACTCTTTCTAAACCTACGATTGCAGGCTGGTCACCTGTGTACTTGAGGTGGATTTTTATCATTGGCTGCGGTTTACCTTTAAGCACTTCATAATGGTCAATAAAACCCTCTTCCTTAAGTATTTTGACGATAGAAAGCTTTATTTTAGAGGAGGGCACAAGCACATTCTCGTGACTTGCCATGATAGCGTTGCGTATCCTGGTCAACATATCAGCGATGGGGTCAGTAACTGTCATTCTTCTTTACCAGCTTGACTTTGTTATCCCAGGGATTACACCAGTTACAGCAAGTTCTCGGAAACAAATACGACACAAGCCAAATTTACGCATATAAGCACGCGGCCTACCACATAACTTACAGCGATTACGTTGCTGCACTTTATACTTTGGCTGGCGCTTTGACTTGACAATCTTAGATAACTTCGCCATATCAAGTTCTCCTGAAAGGCATGCCCATTAGTTCCAACAAAGTCCTGGCTTCATCATCGTTCTTAGCCGTAGTAACAATGGTTACCTCGAGGCCACGAATTTTGTCTACCTTATCGTAATCAATCTCAGGGAAACCTATCTGTTCTTTCATGCCCAAGCTGTAGTTTCCTCGACCATCGAACGAATCCCGTGATACTCCGCGGAAATCTCGAAACCTCGGTAGAACAACATTAACCAGCTTGTCAAAGAAATCATACATCCGCTTACCTCGCAAAGTCACCATCATCCCAATAGGCATACCAGCCCGTAGTTTGAAAGAGGAGATAGACCTTTTTGCCCGTGTCGTCACCGGATGTTGCCCCGAAATTGTAGCTAGGTCCTTCTCCACTGCTTCAAGAGCTTTAGGTTCCTGTGTTGCTTCGCCCAAACCAACGCTAAGCACAATTTTTCTCAACTTGGGCAATTGCATTATATTGTCATAGCCTAGTCCAGCTTTAAGCTGAGGAGCTAATTCAGTTAAATATTTTTCCTCCAAACGAGATTTCATAACCAACTCCCTTAGTCAATCACCTCTCGGCATGATTTGCAAACTCGCACCCTTTTGCCATCGGCCAAAAAGTGGAAACCCACTCGCGTAGGTTTGCCACATTTACTACATACCAACATTACGTTGGATACATGGATTGGAGCTTCAAGCTCAATTATGCCAGCTTGGCGAGCAGCCCTGCGGGCACGGGAATGGCGCTTAATCATATTGGCTCCTTCTACTATCACCCTCTCTTCATCAGGCCAGACACGGCGCACCTTTCCCTTTTTCCCACTGTCTTTGCCAGCAGTTATGACAACCGTATCATCTTTTCTGATTTTCATTTTACAAGACCTCGGGAGCCAAGGATATTATCTTGGCAAAGTTTTTATCTCTAAGTTCTCGGGCTACAGGACCAAAAATACGGCTGCCCTTAGGATTATTTTTATCACCAAGAATGACTGCGGCATTCTCATCAAATCTGATATAGGAGCCATCAGAGCGGCGATAGGACTTAGCCACACGCACAACCACAGCCCGCACTACTTCACCCTCCTTCACCATCCCATGGGGCATGGCTCGCTTCACCGTGGCTACAATAATGTCACCTATATGAGCATATTTCCTTGCCCCAACAGAGACATTAATGCACATAATTTGCTTAGCCCCAGTATTATCGGCTATCTTCAGTCTGGTATAAGTCTGAATCATTCTTCGGTTATGGCTTAGTTGCAGCTATCTCCCTTTTAGACATTATCTCTATTACCCGCCATCTCTTCTCCCTAGACAAAGGGCGAGTCTCGACAATTTTCACTTTGTCGCCAATTTTACAGGCATTATTTTCATCATGAGCCTTATATTTTTTGGTAACTCTGATAGCTTTCTTATAGAGTGGATGGACTTTCCTGGTTTCCACGGCTACCACAACGGTTTTATCCATTTTGTCACTCACCACCAAGCCTTCTCTAACCTTTCTTTTCCCGAGATAACTCATCTTACTGTGCCAAGTTCCCTTTCTCTTAAAATAGTTTCTATTCTGGCAATCCTTTTCTTCACTCTAGGAATCTCCCGATGATTCCCCAACTGTCTAGTAGCCAAGCGAAAACGGAGGTTAAAAAGTTCCTCATGAGCTTCTTTGAGCTTCGTTAATAGCTCTTCATTGTTGAGAGTGCGTATTTCGCTAGCTTTCAACTTTCTGCCTCTCCCTCCTGACAAAACTAGTAGCTATAGGGAGCTTGTAGGAAGCAAGACGGGCTGCCTCCGAAGCCACATCCTCCTTTACATCAGCCAATTCGAACAGGATTTTGCCTCTCTTAACTACGGCTACCCAGTGATCCGGAGCGCCTTTCCCACTACCCATCCTTGTCTCCGCAGGTTTTTTTGTCACAGCTTTGTCAGGGAAAACTCGTATCCATAGCTTACCACCACGATGCAAGTGGCGGACAAATACGCGACGGGTTGCCTCAATTTGTCGCGCTGTTACCCAAGCGGATTCCTCAGCCCTAATGCCAAAGTCACCAAACACAATGGTATCCCCGCTCTGGGCACTACCTTTTAGCCTTCCTCTATGTACCTTGCGGTACTTCACTCGTTTCGGCTGTAGCATTTTTCTCCTTCTTTTCAGGGATAATATCGCCCTTATAAATCCACACTTTAACCCCAATACGCCCCATCAAGGTATGGGCTTCAGTAAAACCATAATCGATATTGGCACGTAACTTATGCAACGGCATTTGACCTTGACGGAGAGTTTCACTTCTAGCAATTTCAAGCCCACCAAGTCTTCCATTGCACGTTATCTTTATTCCCTTAGCACCAGCTTGCAAAGTTCGGAAGGCTGCTTGCCTCATAGCCCGCCGGAAAGGGATTCTCTCTTCAAGCCGCTCAGCTATGCTCCGAGCTACCAAAAGAGCTTCAAGCTCAGGGTGCTCAACTTCCCTAATGGTCAATCTAATTTTATCCCCACTGACCTTTTCCAGGTCCGACTTCAGCATTTCCACATTTTGTCCCCCTCGGCCAATCAAGATGCCAGGACGAGCTGAATAAAGAGTTAAATGTACCTCGTCTCCCGGACGTTCAATTTCCACCCGAGCAACTGCTCCTCCAGGACATTGTTGTTCCACAACTCCGCGTAGCTTTAAATCATCTAACAAAAACCGGGTATAGTTCTTCTCAGCATACCACTTGGCTCGCCAATCCTGGTTAACCCCCAGCCTGAAACCACAAGGATGAACTTTTTGTCCCAAAACTATTCCTCCTCTTCAGTAACGAAAACTGTGATATTGCTAGACCGCTTTAAGATAGGACTCATCCTCCCTCTCGACTGAGGGCGGAATCTCTTCAAGGTATGCCCTTGATCAGCAAATATACCAGTGATTCTAAGCTCAGCAGGCGACATTTGAAAATTGTTTTCAGCATTGGCTACCGCCGATTTAATTACTTTAGCCACGGCCTTGGCTGTGGGGGTAGGCAAAAAACTGAGGATATTCAATGCCTCGTCAATTTTTCTGCCTCTAACCATATTTATCACTAACCGAACCTTCTGAGGCGAAATGCCAACTTCCTTAGCTACTGCTTTTACCTTCATTGCATCTTATTTTTTCCTCGCCTGTTCAGTTATTTTAGCTCTGGTGATATGGCCCCTGAATGTCCTAGTAGACGCAAATTCTGCCAATTTATGCCCCACCATATTTTCAGTGATGAAAATGGGCACATGCCTCCTGCCATTATGCACTGCAATAGTATGACCTATCATTTGAGGCAAAATAGTAGAGGCACGGGACCATGTCTTTATCACCGTTTTCTCGCCCGAATTATTGAGCGTTTCTATTCTCTTAAGCAATTTGGCATCGCAAAAAGGGCCCTTCTTACGCGACCGTGACATCTTCCCTCCTCCGTTTGAGGATCATCTTGTCTGACGTTCTGCGGCGACGTGTCTTAGCGCCCAAAGCTGGCTTCCCCCAAGGAGTTTTCGGAGGCATTCCTCGTGGAGCTCTGCCCTCCCCACCTCCATGTGGGTGGTCACGAGGAGTCATAGCAGAACCCCTGACCGTAGGCCGCCAACCCGACCATCTTCTCTTTCCAGCTTTGCCTAACCTTATATTTTCGTGGTCAACGTTGCCTATCTGACCAATAGTAGCCCAGCACTTTTGATGAAATTCACGTAGTTCACCCGAAGGGAGTTTAAGCACAACATATTGACTCTCCTTGCTTATAATTTGGGCGGAACTCCCTGCGCTATGAACAAGCTTTCCTCCTTTGCCCGGCTCAAACTCAACATTATGCACTAAAGTTCCCACAGGAATGGACTCCAATGGGAGAGCATTCCCAGGTTTTATATCAACATCCTCGCCTGCCTGTATAGTATCACCCAACTTGATGTCCAAAGGGGCGAGTATATAGCGCTTTTCTCCATCAGCATAATGAATTAGGGCAATGCGAGCTGACCTATTAGGATCATATTCAATGGAAGCTATTTTCCCTGGAACGGTAATTTTATCCCTCTTAAAATCGATAAGGCGAAGTTTGCGCTTACTGCCGCCACCTCGATGACGCACAGTTATAACACCCCGGCTATTACGCCCTGCCTTCTTTTTCAGCGGCACCAGTAAGGATTTCTCAGGAGCTACCTTGGTTAGCTCTTCAAAAGTAGCGCCAGACATAAATCTCCTGCCTGGAGAAGTTGGCTTATAAGTCCTTAATCCCACGATTTGCTCCTTATTTGTGTGTCCTTTGCCAGCGAGTTTTTTTAAGAAGTTTCTGATGTCTGTGTTTTGACATCTTCTTTTTTCTCCACTTAACGACTGAACCCATTAGACACCCTCAAAGAAAGTAATTTTGTGTCCCGGTGCCAAGGTAACTATTGCCTTTTTCCAAGGTGAACTAGTTACTTGCCTCCTGCCAAATCTTCTTGTCTTGCCAGGCACCGTCATCACATTGACTTTACTTACCTTTACCTTGAAAGCTTGTTCCACTGCCCCCTTAATCTGAGACTCGGTAGCCTTGCTCGCCACCTCAAAGGCATATTTATCTCTCTCCTTAAGCCAAGTAGCCTTCTCTGTAATTAAAGGACGCCGCAGAACTTCGTAAAGATGCAATTTATTTACCCCAAATTTGCTCAATGTTGCGTATTGCCGGTACAGTGGCTACCAGCATTTCATAGGAAAGCAAATCCAATACATTAATTAGATCCGAAGGTAGGACTTTGACTTCAGGCAAATTAGCCGCTGATTTAACCACATTTGGTGTGGACTGAGCAGTAAGAATCAAAGTGGAGGAATCGATGCCGAGCGAGGACAGAACATTTATCATGTCTTTTGTCTTTGGTTCCTTAAAATCAAGTTCCTGCACCAGTCTTATATTTCCTTCTCTAACTTTAGCGGAGAGGAGGCATTTCAAAGCTAACCTCCTCATTTTCCGGGGCATCGATTGGCGATAGGTGCGTGGCCTGGGGCCAAAAACTACTCCACCCCCCCTGAGCAGGGGTGATTTTATATCCCCTCTTCGTGCTCTGCCAGTATGCTTTTGGCGATAGAGTTTTCTTGTGCTCCCTTTAACCTCGCCTCTGGTCTTGGTAGACACAGTACCATGGCGTCTATTGGCTAATTGTCCGGCCATTGCTTGGTGAACCACCGCCCCATTAAAGGGAAGATTAAAAATGGCCTGACTAAGCTCTATTTGGTCAACAATTTCACCGTTTAAAGTATAAACTGGCACTTGCACTTCCTGTTACCTTACTTTTTCAATTATTAACAGCCCACCATTGGCTCCAGGTACTGCACCCTTCACCAAAAGCAAATTGCTCTCTGGGTCAGCTTGAATTACCTCGAGATTACGCGCTGTTACTCTCCTATTTCCCATATGTCCTGCCATGTGTTTTCCTTTAAGAACCCGACCGGGAAAAGTGGTAGCTCCAATTGAACCAGGGGCGCGATGGCGGTCAGTTTGGCCGTGGGTCTTTGGCCCACCAGCAAAATGATGCCGCTTAACCACGCCAGCAAAGCCCCTGCCCTTAGAAAAGCCAGTTACATTTATCAGGTCACCTTGCTTTAGAAAGCTAACATCCACTTTGTCACCACTCTTGACCGAGCTAATATCATCGGTCCTGAATTCGCGAAGATAGCGAACATTCTCTAAGCCTCGAAGATGTCCCTTCTCCGAAGAGCTAAGCTGAGATTGCTTCACTTTGTTCTCAATAAAGCCCACTTGGATAGCATCATAACCATCCCTGTCTCGGCTCTTTATCTGAGTTACCACGGAAGGCCCAGCTTGAATAGCGGTTACTGCCATCGCCTCTCCGCTTTCCTGAAACAGTTGCGTCATGCCTATTTTTTTACCAATAATGCCTGGAAACATGGTTTTAACTATAACTTAATATCTATCTCCACTCCGGATGCTAGGTCAAGGTGACTCAGGGCATCTATAGTCTTGGAACTCGGCTGCAAAATATCAATTAACCTTTTATGGGTCCTGATTTCAAACTGCTCCCTGGAATCTTTATCGATGTTAGGGGAGCGAATAACGCAAAATTTTTCGATATCTGTGGGTAAAGGCACCGGACCAACCACTATGGCCCCGGTACGTTCCACTGTTTCCAGTATTTGCCTTACTGCTTGATCAGCCAACTTATGATCGAAACTTTTAACTTTGATACGAACTTTTTGGTCGGTCATCTGTTTCTCCCCATTCTGGCCGCAATTTGCTTAGCCAAATCCTGAGGCAATTGTTCATAGCGATGAAAGTGCATAGTGTAACTCGCCCTCCCTTGACTGAGCGACCTCAAATCTCCAGCGAAACCGAATGTTTCCGCTAGAGGAACAAGACAACGGACAGCAGCGGACTCGTCGCGACTCTCAATGCTTTCAATATGAGCTCTTCGAGAGTTTAAATCGCCAATGATGTCTCCCAGGAACTGATTGGGAGTTGTTATTTCCACTTCCATAATTGGCTCGAGAATAATAGGCTCAGCTTTATCTATTCCATCCCTCATAGCCATGAAGGCCGCCATCCTGAAAGCTACGTCCGAAGAGTCGACCTCGTGAAAACTCCCGTCATACAAAGTCACTTTCACATCTATTACAGGGTAACCAGCTAATCCCCCACTTTGCAAAACTGTCTTAACACCAGCTTCTACTGAGGGAATAAATTCCTTAGGTATAGCTCCACTTCGAATTTGATCACGAAACTCAAATCCACTGCCACGCTCTCCTGGCTCAATTCTAAGCCAAACGTGCCCGTATTGTCCCTTACCCCCGGATTGACGGACAAATCTTCCTTCAGATTCCACAGGAAGGGTGATTGTTTCCTTATAAGCAACCTGAGGCTTACCGGCATTAACCTTTACGCTATATTCGCGAAATACACGCTCCATTAATACTTCGAGATGAAGTTCACCCATCCCCGAAACCAAAGTTTGGCCTGTTTCTTTGTCATGGTAAATCTTGAAGGTCGGGTCCTCAACAGCAAGTTTAGCCAGGGCATTATCCAACTTGTCTTGGTCAGCCTTGCTTTTGGGCTCAACAGCCATGGAAAGCACCGGCTCAGCAAATCGTATAGTCTCAAAAAGCACCGGTCGTGTAGGTTCGCAAAGGGTATCACCTGTCGAGGTCATCTTAAGCCCCAGACTAGCTACAATGCTCCCAGTCTCAGTGTGGTCAACCTCTTCACGGTGATCGGCATGCATAACATATAGTTTTCCCAACCTCTCTTTCTTACCCGTGGTAGAATTCAAAACTTGTGCCCCAGCTTTTACCATGCCTGAGTACACACGCAAATAGACCAGCCTGCCCATAAACAGGTCGGAAACCGTTTTAAATGCCAATGCGGAAAAAGGCTCATCATCGCTCGCCAGACAAAGGATTTCCTTTCCACTTTTAGAATTTATAGCTGAAGGGGGGGGACTATCTAGTGGCGAGGGGAGATAATCCACAACAGCATCGAGCAATGGCTGGATGCCCCTATCCTTCAAGGCGCTGCCACAAAGGACAGGCACTATGCGGTTAGAAATGGTCAGCCTTCTTATAGCCGCCTTAATTTGAGAGGCAGCGATGTCTTGCCCACTAAGATAGGGTAGCATAATCTGCTCATCGAGCTCAGCTAAGTTCTCAATTAATGCTTGGCGATGCTTGGCCAGCAAAGTCTCACCTTCTTCAATTAAAGCTGGATTAGGATCGGGGAAAGCAATGATTTTGTTTTCCACAAGGTCGATGATGCCCCGAAAGAGTTTTTCACTTCCTAATGGGAGCTGTATAGGTAACGCCTTGATTCGCAACCTTTCGCTAATCATGGTCACCGTGTGATGAAAATCAGCGCCAATCCTGTCCATTTTGTTAATAAAACAAATCCTGGCCACGCCATATTTATCTGCCTGGCGCCACACAGCCTCTGATTGAGCTTCCACTCCAGCTACACCATCGAAAATCACGACACCGCCATCTAATACACGGAGGCTACGCTCTACCTCAGCAGTGAAATCTACATGCCCAGGGGTATCTATGATGTTTATACAATGTTCACGCCAGTGACATGTAGTAGCCGCTGAAGTAATGGTAATACCTCGTTCTCTCTCTTGTTCCATCCAATCCATTACCGCAGTCCCTTCATCCACGCTTCCAACCTTGTAAGTACGCCCTGCGTGGTAGAGAATCATCTCTGTAGCCGTGGTCTTGCCAGCATCTATATGAGCAATGATTCCTATATTCCTTATTTTTTCCAAAGGGAAAGTCCGCGACATGAGCTTATCCTTTACCTCAAGTACTGCTTTTAACACGACTTCTCACCAGCGATAGTGAGCAAAGGCTTTGTTAGCCTCTGCCATCTTGTGAAGATCATCACGCCTTTTGATTGCTGCCCCCCGACCATGGACAGCATCAACCAACTCGCTTGCCAGCCTTTCTTCCATAGATTTGCCACTCCGAGTTCGCGCTGAAGCAATGAGCCATCTCATGGCAAGAGCGCGCCCCCGATCTTCCCCTACCTCCATGGGAACTTGGTAGGTAGCCCCACCAACACGGCGTGATTTAACCATGAGAAGCGGCGTAGCATTTCTAATCGCTCGCTCTAAGGCTTCTTCAGGACTGCTATTCACTTGCTGAGCAGTGAACTGCAAGGCATTATAGACAATGCGCTCGGCTGTAGCTTTTTGTCCTCGTAGCATAAGTCTATTAATAAATTTAGCCACCGTAATGCTGTCATATTTAGCATCGGGTGGTGGTATCCTTTTTACTACTTTCCTAGCTCCTCTTGGCATTTTACATTCTCGCTATTTTGGTGCCTTGGCCCCATACCTGCTGCGACCCTGCCTGCGATTAGCTACTCCCTCAGTGTCCAAGGTGCCACGGATAATATGGTAGCGAATTCCAGGAATGTCCTTAACTCGGCCACCACGAATCAACACTACCGAGTGTTCTTGCAAATTATGTCCTTCGCCAGGAATATAAGCGGTCACTTCCATACCGTTGGTCAGCCTAACGCGGGCAACTTTGCGCAATGCCGAGTTGGGCTTCTTAGGTGTAACCGTCTTAACCTGGACGCATACACCTCTTTTTTGAGGCGCCCCCTGGATCCATTTAATTTCCCCTTTCATCGTATTTCGGGTGTAATGTAATGCTGGGACATCGCTTTTCTTTCCCAGCTTCTTCCGCCCTTTACGAACAAGTTGATTAACTGTTGGCATTCCTATTACTCCTCTATTTTAGACAATCAAAAAGCCGTCTGGTTATATGCCGGTCTACTCCAGGAAAATTTGCTCGGCTTCAGCCAGCCGGCTTTTACAACTCTCTACGCTTTTACCTTCTAGTAGACGCCAAGTTACTAATTTAACACAAGGTAATTGGGATGTCAACTAGGGCAGTTGCGGCCTGGTTTTGGTCACCGGATCCTGAGGGACAACCTCAAAGCTGAAACCAAGGAGTCGTTTTCATTATACCTGTGATACGTTAAGCTGCAGTGCCAGGCAAAATCTTATGGATAGTTTTGAACGCTATTTTGAACGCTTTGCTTGTTAATGCAGGTGTTTCCTTACTCCTGCCTTAACTTTAAACATCCTGCTACTGGATAGGTTATCTAAAGACGCATTGAGCATAGCTATGTATTCGTCTACTTCATCACGATCGAATTGTATAACTTTATTGGTTATTCGTTGGCAATAATCACAATGGCTACACCCGGATAGGCAATTTTGCTTCCTGAAGAAATCCATAAAGCCTTCCAGAGCTTGGTTATCGATATAGAATCTGGGCGGTGTCTCAATAACGTTGTTTTGTACGCCCGGTAAAGCAGAATTGCTAAATTCAATTTTCGGAGTAATGACGTTCAAAATATCATATAGGTTCCCTTGATAATTACGTGATGAATACGCTGTGGCAGCATTCAAAATTCGCTCGGCGGACATTGACCTGCCACTAGTTTTGAACATATCAATACCTATCTCTTCGTAAACATGAATATCTTCTGGTCTTACCCAGCGGCACTTAATGATTTGAGAGGTATCACAGAGCCTGTCTAGAGTACAACGAAGTACACAATAGTCTGCATAATAGCCGTTAAGCGGGTTATAACTTTGACTGGCATGCCCCAGGCTATCATGGTGGTAATATTCGTAGGGGCACTGGTATAAGCAGAGATTATTCAGTAGTATAGTGAGTTCGCAATTCACTGCGTTCCTGATAGCCTTGAGCAATGTAAAGTCCCGATTTATGTTAATGTCCAGAGTAATAGAATCAGCGCCTAAGGATTCAAACGATTTGGCTCTAGCAACGCTGTTCACATGAGCAATGGTTGATACTCTTACCTTAAGATGCGGAAATTGACGCTTTATAAGCTCAATCAGATAAGGGATGGTTACTGTGACGCTATCCACCCCAATGCTTGTGATCCACCTAAGATGCTCTAGCAATTCTTGATGGGTATTCTCATCCCACTCCATATTACCCATGCTGGGAGCATTTAAGATGTAGTCAAACTTCAAACCTGCTGAATGAGCCCGTTCGATGTATTCCTCCGCCTGATTTTCCACCATGTGGATGCTATCAGGACCTCTCCCCCCACTACCTATCATTGAGGTAGGCAATACGCCATATAGCTGTACATCAGCTTCCAACCTGCTTAATGGCAATATCAGATCTGGATCCCAATTCGTTGGCACTAGTAGCTGCATGCTACCCCACTATGGCAAATAATGTTGGTACAAAGCTGGACACATGTGCCCCACTCCACACCTTTCTTCGTCTTTAGCAAAACCATCCTCTATATCGTGATACGATGTATTATGAATACAAAGAAAATTTTTGTCAATACCTCCGAATCAAAAGTCACTGCTCCAAGATTTTGTCACCAGGTAACTACGCCGAGAAATGTCACCCTTCCATGGAAATAGTAACATTGAATAGAAAGGAACAAAACTTAGATTATACCTTATATACCTCTGTATCGTAATGCGATGTATTATGAACATAAAGAAATTTTTTGTCAATACCCTTTTGATATTGGCATATAGTTAGATATCCCACAAAACCATAGCAGCATTAGATTATCATCTTTCAATAGCGACTGATTTAAGGAAATGCTCCGCCATCTATAGTGATGGCTTGTCCCGTGATATAGCCAGCTCTTTCACTGGCTAAAAAAGCTACCAGTTCAGCCACATCCTCAGGTTGGCCAAAGCGTTGCAATGGAATCATTGCCAGTATGGCCTCCTTTCTTTCCGAAGGCAGCTTATCTGTCATCCCAGTAATAATGAAGCCTGGGGCCACGGCATTGACAGTTATATTACGAGAACCCATCTCTCGAGCTACGCTTTTGGTGAAAGCAATAAGCCCTCCTTTGGAAGCAGCATAGTTGCTTTGCCCTGTATTCCCTACTATTCCGGTCACCGAAGATATGTTAATAATGCGTCCCCACTGCTGCCTCATCATAGACCTTAGGGCAAACTTGGTGCACAGGTAGGCTCCACGCAAATTGGTGTTCATTACATCGTCCCAGGCATCATCAGACATTCTTAACAAAAGGGTATCTCCATTTATTCCGGCATTGTTCACCAGAATATCAATCTTGCTCCACTTATCAGCCACCTGCTCTATCATGGCTTGCACTGCTTCACTATCCCGAATATCAGCTTCAACCGACATAGCTTCCCTGCCTAGACGGATTATGCTCTCCACTAAATTATCAGCATCAACCTCATTACTGGCTTCAATTGCCACATAATTAACTGCCACTTTGGAACCAAGGCTGGCAAGCTTCAAGGCAATGGCTTTACCCATGCCCCGAGAGGCACCAGTTACTAGGGATACTTTTCCCTCTAATTCCATGACTTGTCCTCACCCATTAACGCGCTTAAGTGCCAGGGAGCAGTTTTCACCACCTAAACCAAAACTATTCTTCAGACATACATTCACTTGAGTTGGGCGAGCTATATTGGGGACATAATCCAGATCACAGTCCGGGTCAGGGGTCTCATAATTTATGGTTGGATGGATAATCCCCTTGTTCATAATCAATATAGCGGCGATGGTTTCAATAGCGCCGGCAGCAGTAATACCATGCCCAATCATGGACTTAGTAGAGCTTATAGGGATTTTGTAAGCGTGCTCGCCAAGCACCATCTTAATAGCTTTGGTTTCACAAGCATCATTCAGCTTGGTGCTGGTGCCGTGAGCATTGATATAATCAACCTCCTCAATCTTCACCTTGGCATTTTGCAAGGCTGTACGCATGGCATAAGCCTCAGCCTCAGGAGCCGGAGCAGTCGCATCGTGAGCATCAAAAGACCAGCCTGCACCGGCAACTTCAGCCAAGATAGGTGCACCCCGCCTCTTGGCATGTTCATAGCTTTCCAAAACAACTAATCCGGCGCCCTCACTATAGACAAAACCATTCCGGTTGAGATCGAATGGACGACAAGCCTTGGACGGGTCAGATTCATGAGAAAGGGCTCCCAAAATATCTATTCCAGCCATGCCAACTGGCTCCAGGCTGGCGTCAGAACCCCCGGCTACCATCACATCAGCATACCCTAAGCGAATGAAATTAGTCGCTGTGCCTATGGCGTCAGCGCCACTGGCACAAAGGCTATTTACACTGCTGTTAGGGCCCCTGGCCCCCAGCATCATTCCCACCTGCATGGATGCTGCGCTGGCAGTTGACTTGGTGATGAAGAGCGGGTCGGCTCCTCTTCTAGGACCCGTTTTTTGGTATTGCTCCCATCCCCAAACAACATAGCCTTGTTCTGTCATAGTAGAAATGCTAACACCTACCCGCTCAGGAATTTCCTGAGTCATATTTAGGCTGGCTGATTGTATTACTTCCTTGACAGCAGCAATAGCAAACTGAATGGTCCTTGAAGTCCGGTCAACTACCTTCAAGTCCATATATTTTGTGGGGTCAAAGCCGTGCACCTCAGCGTCCACTTTCACCCGAAAGTTACTGGCATCGAAGTGGGTAATAGGACCGATGGCTGACTTTCCTGCGACTAATCCTTCCCAGAACTCTTTTACACTTAAGCCCAAGGGATTAATGGTAGCCATACCGGTAACTACAACCCTAGGTATATTTATCGTGCCCCAGGAATTTACCGAGTTTGTAGAAACTTTAGCCGTGTTCATTATTCTTATTTTCCTGCGAGGGCAAAGAGCCCTACAGAGGTGCCTCCATCAACAACAATAGTTTGTCCTCTTATCATAAAGGCTTCTTCACTGCACAAAAAAGCTACTATATTAGCGACATCTTCGGGAATCACCATTCTTCCCGCTGGTGTTACTTGACGATTATCTTTTACCAGCCCCTCTTTGAAATAGAACTTCAATGCCTCTGTCTCCACAGCAGAAGCAGCTACAGCATTAACGCAAATGTCTAGAGGGGCCAGCTCTATTGCCAGGTAACGAGTTAAAGCTTCCAGGGCGGCTTTGGAAACTCCAACGATAGTATAATTGGGCAAGACAAAGCGCGAACCCAAGCTAGAGATGCTGACTATTTTACCACCCCTGCCCTCCATTAGTTTGACTACCCTCTGGGCACAGAGCAAAAGGGCTCTGGCGTTGATGTCCATAGTCCATTCCCAGGCCTTAACATCTATATCCATTACAGGGCGGCCTACGCCTGAAGCAGCGTTATTAATAAAGATATCCAGGCGGCCAAATTTATTGCCAATCATATCAAACATTTCATCTATCTTTGCCGGGTCTCCCACATTGGCTCGGATGACCTCAGCTTTCACTCCCAGAGCTTCAATATCCTTAGCTGTTTGTTCCGCGCTATCGCGGTGGCGAAAAAAGTTGACAATAATATCGGCACCCTGGGAAGCAAGTTTTAAAGCAATCGCCCGACCAATGCCTCGCCCACTGCCTGTAACTAAAGCCAGCTTCCCTCCAAGGGACATGGCTAAACCTTCTCCTCTTGCACTACCCGATTCTCTACATAGGAGACAAAGTCGCCGAAGTTCTGAAACTTCTGGGCTTCCTCGTCAGGGATTTCAATCCCAAAGGTCTCTTCCACTGCTACCAATGCCTGCACTATATCCAGGGAATCCGCCTTAATCTCTTTAAATGTGCTCTCTCGAGTGATAATGCTCTTATCAACACGAGTAATCTTGGCTATGATGTCTCTTATCTGCTCTTCAACGGTCATAATTTACCTCCCTGGTTAAATTTTGTTAATTCCGACTTCAAGCTTTCAATAACCCCGGCTTTTACCGCTTCCTTGGCGCTTTCTATAGCATTAGCTATATTGGGGGCTCGGCTAGCTCCATGCGCTATCCTGACAACCCCATCAACACCCCACAAAATACCACCACCTCGCTTCTCAGTTTCACTGGATATTTTGGTTGTCGGGAACAATCCATTAAACAATAGTTTAACTAAGGCACCCAGAGGTGGGTATTTCTTCAGCTTTCGCTCTGTCCAATCCTTGGCATAACCCCCGATGCTTTCATAAAACTTTAAAAGAACATTACCCACAAAGCCGTCACAAACAATGACATTGGCCTTGCCGCTTAAGACATCATTTCCTTCTATATTGCCAATAAAGTTCAACCCGCTATTTTTAAGAAGGGAATAAGCTTCACGCACTGCTTCACTCCCTTTATTTTCCTCACTTCCAGTGCTTAGCAAAGCTATCTTAGGGTCAGTGATGTTAAGGAACTTCTTAGCGTAGACCGAGCCAGCGATGGCAAAAGTTAGAAATTGATGCGGCTTGCAATCTACATTAGCTCCGAGGTCTACCATCACAGTATTCGGTGCAAAGCTCCCCAGAGAGCCAACAATTGCCGGACGATACACACCATCCACCATGCCCATAAATTGAATGGCGCTTATTGCAGCTGCTGCACTAGATCCAGCACTAACTAATGCATCTGCTTCGCCTGATTTCACCATCTTTGCCGCCACGACGACAGAGCAATTAGGCTTGCGACGAACTACGTCAATAGGCGGCTCATCTTCCTTGATAACTTCGCTGGCTTCGACAACATGGATGGATGAACCGTTGGCGAATTTGTACTTGGCTAATTCCTTTTCTAGAATGTTTGTGGAGCCAACCAAGAAGATTTCTACATCGTCTTTCTGAGCTGCAAGCACCGCCCCCTTAACTATTTCATCAGGAGCATAATCACCACCCATGGCATCCACTGCCACCTTTACTCTGTCATTTTGAGCCATATTCTTATTTCTTATCACTTGAGACCTTGACTATTGCCTCCCCCGCGACTATCATTTCGCCCTTTTGATTACGACACTCAAAACTGCAATTTGCATATGATATACCATCTTTTTGTTCAACGCAATCAATTTTACCGTTGATAGTCAGAGTATCTCCAGGACGTGCCGACTCTTTAAACCTTGCTCGAAGCTTACCCCCAGACAGCCAGCTTCGGCCAAAAGCCAAAGTCATCATCTCTGATACATAAGCCAAGTTAAGCATACCATGAGCAATAGTTCCACCAAAAGGAGTCTTAGCGGCAAAAGACTCGTCTACATGGATGGGATTAAAATCACCCGATGCCTCAGCATAAAGATTAATTTTCTCCTGGGTGATATGTTTTACCACCGGATTAAGAGCCTTCCCTTCTTGAATTTCTGTAAGCATTTGTTTCCTAGGTGAGCAATGCTATAGTTGCCTTTCCAGATTGCACCTTCTCTTTGCCCTGGTCAAAAACCTCTAGTTCCAAAATCAACATACTCATTTTGCCTCGAGCTATCTTTTGTGCCACTCCTGTGTGGCACTCTATAGTGGCGCCAATGGGCACCAGTTTGAAAAACTCTAACTCTTGTGAAGCATGTATAGCGACAGTGCCAGGTGGCAGGGGAATAGACCCTGCCATAGTAGCTATGGCAAGGGCTGTAATGGCCAAGGGGGGAACAAATTCATCACCTGCGCTATCCACAGCTTTTAGATATTTGGACACGAGGGAGGCACTCAGTTCATAGGTGACAGGAGGGAATTCGTAGCCAGGTATTAGTTCTTCATAGCTTATAGTTTTGTCGGGCATGTGACCAGTTCTCGATACATCGGTATACTATGTATATTACATTATACACTGCCCCTGATTATTGTCAATATTTTCTTACTATTACCACCACCGATTGATAATAGACTTTGGCATCGACAGAATTAACTTAAAATCAGCCTATCCCACACAGGACACCCTGAATTGATGGGAGATATAAGAAAGAAAAGGCTATTGAGCAACCTTTGTGAGCTGCACCGTCTTCTCATTTGGTTTGCTGCAAAATGGGCTCGGCAGGATTCGAACCTGCGACCAACCGGTTATGAGCCGGCCGCTCTGCCTCTGAGCTACGAGCCCACTCTTCCACCCATGAAAAGTTTCACTTTTCATGGCAACCAATTTTGTGTGGAGCGGGAGACGGGACTCGAACCCGCGACACCCTGCTTGGAAGAAGGAGCTGTCCCTGAGCCCCATTTTCTGCCCTTTTTGAACCTGAAAAGCGGGAGAAAACCGCCTCTTTTCCGCAACAGTCAGATGACCGCTTTTTTGACCTCCTGCCACTTGCTTGACTGATTTTACCATACTTGCCTGTCAGGCAACAACTGGTTTGGTAAGGAAAAGAGATACTTCTTAGGGTCACCATGGTCTCTTTACAGTCAAAGGGATATGAATGCTTGGTCTACCGCTCATCGAACAAAAGAGGTTTTTATTGTGCTTGAAAATCTAGCTAGAATGTTGTCTCCCCTAGCCAGCTGAGCGAATTTCAAGTTCGATAGAGCTGACAGACGCCAAGGGGATTCGGAATTAAGTCATACAGAGGGGATAGACCTCGCAAAATCTGTACTTGAGAATATTAAGCTGCGCGCAACTTTGCTACCTTGACTAAACGATTGTTTTTTTGACCCTACTAGTCCAAAGTGGTAGACTGCTAACATCTTCTTAACCGGAACTTAAATAGGTACGCAGCCAAGGCCCGGTCACAACGTGGACAAAGGCTTGAAAGAGCACTTTGGTTCATGCCTCAAGACAGAAGGGAAGGAAAATGAGAATAGAAAGCCCCCAATACACTGAGCGTTTTGGCTCAGTTCGGATTAACGATGTGCAGCAGGTATTGGAACTGGACTCTGGCAGAGCCAAAGAACTTCCCCCGCAAGAGAATATCGCCGTGCAAAAAATTGAGGAGGATGTTATCAAGGACTTCGAAGAGAAAATGGCTATTGTCATCCCTACTAAGGACGAGAAGCTCAAGCTTTTCGAAGGTGTTGTCAGTGGAGTTCCTCATGAGTGCCTGATAATCGTAGTCTCTAACAGCCAGAGAAGGCGGGTTGACCGGTTCAGGATGGAGAAAGACGCACTGAACCAGTTCTGTCACCTTACTCGCCATGAGGCTCTGATTATTCACCAGAAAGACCCCATACTAGCCCTGGCTCTCGCTGAGGCTGGCTACACTGACATTTTGGGAGAGGATGAGTTGATAAGGAATGGCAAGGCTGAAGGCATGGTAGCTGCAATTTTTATCGCTATGGTTGCCAAGAAAGATTTTGTTGGCTTTATCGATGCTGATAATTATTTTCCCGGTGCTGTATGGGAGTATGCCAGATGCTACGCTACCGGCTTCAGCATGGCTAAATCCCCTTATAGCATGGTCAGGGTTTTGTGGCGCTACAAGCCTAAAATTTCGGCAGGTATGTTTTTTAAGAGATGGGGCCGAGTATCAGAGATAACTAACAAGTGCATGAACTCTCTGATCTCAAATAAAACCGAATTTGAAACTGAGATTATCAAGACAGGCAATGCCGGGGAGCATGCTATGAGCTTGAGACTGGCGGAAATACTCACTTATGCCTCAGGCTACGCTGTGGAACCTCAGGAACTCATATCTATCTTCGAAGGGTTTGGTGGTGTCTTACCCATGACACACCCTACCGCTGCCAAACATGGCGTTGAGATATTCCAGACCGAGACAAGGAATCCCCACCTCCATGAAGAAAAGGGTGGGCAGCATCTCCTGGTGGAAATGCTATTGCCAGGTCTGGGATGCATCTATCACTCTCCACTTTGTGAAGAGGAGACCAAGCAGTTAATTATCAACGAGCTTTTACAGCAGAATGCCATCCAGCCGGATGAAGAACCACCAAAACCACGCCTTATTACTCCCCTAAGGGCTATAAACCTGAAGAAGTTCACCGAAGTTATGGCGGAACACATGAAATCGTATTCAGCATTAGAGGAAGAGGAATGAAAGCGGTCATTCTTGTCGGTGGGAAAGGGACGAGGCTACTCCCACTGACCTGCAATACCCCCAAGGCGATTGTGCCTATCCTGAACCGACCTTTCTTGGAGCATCTGCTGGGCTATTTGAAAGAGCACGGAGTTACCGATGCTATTCTTGCCATGTGTTATCTCCCTGACCCAATCCAAAGCTGCTTAGGTGATGGTACTCAACTCGGAGTTCGGCTCACCTATCTGGTGGAGGAGTCGCCTCTGGGCACAGCCGGAGCAGTGAAGAATGCTGAATCATACCTGAATGGGCCATTCCTTGTTTTAAACGGGGACACTATCACCGAGATAGACCTCACCGCTATGGTGAAACGCCACAAGGAAGTTAAGCCCAAAGTTAGCATAGCACTGACACCGGTAGATAATCCTACTCTATACGGAGTAGTGGAGACTGATACCCGTGGCTTGGTACAGCGCTTTGTTGAGAAGCCGACCTGGGACAAGGTCACCACTAACATGATAAACGCCGGTATCTACATCTTGGAGCCTGAGGTCTTAGCACATATCCCGGCATCAACTCCGTCTATGTTTGAGAATTATCTCTTTCCGAGACTTCTTGAGATAGGTGAGCCTATCTTGAGCTATCCTTCTGACGCCTATTGGATTGATATCGGTACGCCGGAGAAATATCTGAAGGCAAACCATGACCTGCTTTTACAGCAGGTTGGTAGAGGCATTCAAGCTAAAGGAAAGAGTCAGTTCCATCCTACTGCCCAAATTGAGGGGCCGGTTTTGATTGCCGAAGGATGTATTATTGCTGAGGGTGCCAAGCTAAAAGGGCCCGTCGTTCTGGGGCCGCATTGTGAAATTGGCAAAGACGCAGTAGTGCAAGGAGCGGTACTGTGGCACCACTCGAGAGTGGGTGAGAAAGCAATACTCAGAAATTGCGTAGTTTGCTCCCATAGCTATGTGGAACCAGGCAGCCATGTTCCCGATAACTGCGTGCTGGGCGATAGTGTCACAGTTGCTTCAGGAAATATATTGGATAAAGGTACCCAGGTCTGGCCGGATGGCTATGCTGAGTCAAATGAAACTCAACCCTAAGTATCTGTACCATGATTTGGCTAACCCCCGCTTCAAATCTGCTAGTCAGCAAACACACCACTTTAATAAATGTTCCGGATTTGATCCCTAAAGCCAGAAAGGAGTTTGAGTTTATATGTGTCCTATTTGTGGTATTGTAAATCGGAATGATGAAGACGTAAGCAGCCAGATACACTCTATGATGACTACCCTAGATAGCAATATGTCTGACGAATCCTGGCTTGTTTCCATGGGAGTGTCACACAGTTGGCAAAGGGATGCTCAGGCGATAAGAAGACAGGCTCTGGGGCAGGTCTCGTTTGCCACCAGGGAACAGGGCTCAGAAAGGCCTGGCTTTAATCACAGTGGCAATTTGTCCGTGCTTTATGAGGGGAATCTCTATAATAGTGAGAATCTAAGATTGAGCCTCGCCTCGAAGCAGAAACCAGCTAGCGGAAGTACAGCCGAGATAGTAGCTTGCTTACTGGCAGAAAGATATCAAGGCAACCTAGTTGATACACTAAAACAGGTGTCGCCTATGCTCGATGGCGAATTCTGTCTGGCAGCAAGTGACGAGAGGCAAGTAGTGCTAATGAGGGATTTTGCCGGCCTCAGGCCAGCCTTCTATGCCGAAAACAACAAGCTTTTTGCCTTTTCCTCAAGGAAGACGGCTCTGTGGGAGATAGGGATGCGTAATGTAAGACCCTTACGAGCAGGAATGGTGGCCTCATTTGGCAAAGATGGCATTATTCTTGATGAAGCCTACCCATTGAGAAAGATGAACATTCAAGTGACCATCAACGACCTGGTTGAGGCTGTTGACAGCTACTGCGCCCTGCTTAAGGCGGCTGTTGAGAAGAGGTTACACAAGGTTAAAAGGGTGGCAGCGCTCGTTTCAGGAGGCGTAGACAGTTGCCTGATAGCTAAGCTCGTCTCAGACATGTCTGCAATGAGGGGCATTGAGGTAACCACTTATACTGCTGGCGTAGAGGGGGCGACTGATATTGAATATGCCGAGTGCTTTGCTCAAGAGCTAGGGCTAAAGCACAAGGTGAGAAGGCTGAGCCAGGATGAGATTGAGGCATACATACCCCGAGTAGCTGCTGCTGTTGAGGAGAGGGACTTTGTACAAATTGAAACCGGTATTGGAGTCTATGCCGCGGTGGAGATGGCAAGCCAAGATGGTCTCAAGGTAATCTTCTCCGGTCAGGGTCCAGATGAGCTATGGGGAGGCTACAGCTGGTATCCTCAAGTTATTGCCAAAGATGGCTATGACGGTCTTCTGCAGAATATGTGGGGTGATTTAGAGAGAGCCGATGTGGAGACCTTTGATAGGGAGAACCGGATTGCTATAGCGCATGGTGTGGAAAAGGTGTTCCCTTACGCTGACATCGAGGTGGTCAAGCTGGCAATGAGTGTATCGTCACGCCTCAAGATTACCTCTGCCGAAGACAGGGTTGGCAAGCATCCTCATCGAGAGGCAGCCAAAAAGCTTGGGTTACCTGCACAATATGCTGACCGAAGTAAAGATGCAGCCCAGCATGGTACGGGAATTCATGGTACCCTCGACGCAATAGCACGCAAAAATGGCTTTACCCCTGAGTTAGTGGAGCATGTTGGGTATGATAGTGATGAAGTGAATCAGGAGAAATTAGCCAGTTCCACCCGTTACGGCTACCTATATGCAGAAAAGGAGCTCTGGCAGATGCCTCAGCACGTTCAGTTCTTCTTTGACTCGGTAGCGTACCGGAGTAACCTGCTCAATGAGGCGGAAAGGTCAAGGATAGAGCAATTTCTAAAGAAGGCAGGTATTTGATTAAACCAATGAATGACGCCAAGCTGGGATTTGCTCATGGGAAGGGTTAAGCTTGATGAAGTTGAAACCAGTAATTTTCACCGACTTAGATGGCACTTTGCTCGACCTAGAAACTTACTCTTATGAAGGAGCTTTGCCATCCATAGAGCATTTACGAAGCCAAGAGGTTCCTATTATTTTCTGCTCGGCCAAGACCAGAGCTGAGCAAGAGGTATATCGAAAGGAGCTGCAGGTAAACGACCCCTTCATCGTGGAAAATGGAGGGGCGGTCTTCATTTCTCAAGGCTATTTCCCGTTTGATTTTGAGTATCATAAAGCTAAGGATGGTTACCAGGTAATTGAACTCGGTATCCCCTATCACCGAATCAGAGAGATTCTGGCCCAGATAAGGGATGATACCGGGGTCAATTTTAGAGGTTTTGGTGATATGAGTGCGGAGGAAGTAGCATCTTTGACGAGCTTGGATCTCGAGGCCGCACAGCGAGCCAAAGCTAGGGAGTATGACGAGACCCTAAATCTTGAGGGAACACCGGATGAGATTAATAGAGTGTTAAATGCGATAAAGAAAACAGGCCTCAATTATACATCTGGCGGCCGCTATTATGACGTAACAGGACCCAATGATAAAGGTAAGGCCACACGAATTCTAATCGACTTATTCCGTAGTAAACTAGGGCAGCTAGAGACCATAGCCATAGGTGATAGCGCCAATGACTTACCTATGCTCTCAGCAGTGGACATCCCCGTCTTGGTACAAAAGCCGGGAAGGATTTGGGAGGAGATAGATATACCTCATCTCCACAGGGTGGAGGGGATTGGCCCTGAGGGCTGGGCAAGAGCTGTTGAGGAAATAATCGAACAGGGAATGGCTTAGCCCTCGGAGGTCAGCAGGGAAAAAGGTGGCGATTATATCAAAAATTAAGAACCCTTTGTGACATAGGAGGTAATCTCCTAACGGAGATGAACCGAAGCTAGATGGAGCGGGAGACGGGACTCGAACCCGCGACACCCTGCTTGGAAGGCAGGAACTCTACCACTGAGTTACTCCCGCGAGACTGAATCTATTTTACCTCAAATCTTATAGTTGGTAAACAAGAAGAGGGTGTTGCACCGTCAGGTCAGCCCCAACAGCGATGCCTGGGCAGCAGGTATTCAAAGCTAGATTATTTACAAGGCATAGCTGGTTGTTCACATATTGGCATGGGGGTATCCCCCAGGGACATTGGTGCTACCTAAGCCTAGCCACGGATATATTGCCTCTTATAAGAAATCATCTGGGGAGTAGATACTCAAAATTATCCTTCCTTACCCAAATTATACCAGTCGCTAGTTCAGTGAAGTTTGAGGATAGCTTGAGGTTCTATACCTCCATAATGGACAAGCTCAGGACATATTAAGACAAATTCTGAGTTTCAAATTCGAACCTGTTTTGACCAAGGCAGAGATAGACTCCCCCGCTACATCACATTCACCTTCAGAGCGAAGAATTTCGCCTTTCCTCAGGGCAAACTCCGCGCGACAATCGGCTGGTTCAGGCCAGATTCCGAAGCCTAAGCGAAAAACCTCCCCTCCTCGCAATGACAGGGGGGCGTCTTCCGTAATGACCAGTGGGCGTGTCATTGCCAGCAAAGCGCGGTAATCCATCGGTACGGTCGCTAATTGCTCTTCGTCGTTGGCAGAATTATCTGTATTGTTCATAGTACGAATGTACTATTACCTTTCTCATAGTACTAGTCGCAAGAAAGGGGAAAATCCCTTGCTACCCCAGTACTTTTGATTGGCTTTCTTCCGAGGGGACTAGCAATCCGTGGTCGTAGCTAGATTGGTAAGCATTCACCTTTGTGCTGGTAAGCAAAGGAAGGCTATTCCGATGCCCTAATTGCATAGTCCCTATGTTGTGGGTAGCGAGGATTGGCATGGGGTATCCCCCTGGGATATTTGTGCTACCTAAGCCTAGCCACGAAGATATTGGCTCGTAGAAAAACTGGTGGGTAGCTAAAATCATTGCCTGTATTTGTGAAAGCAGGTGTATAATAGATAAGAAATGAGTGGTCAGAACACGTCGCGATACTTTGGGATATACCGCGGCATAGTCACCAATAATATTGATCCCCTGCAACTGGGTCGGATTGCAGTGAACGTTCCTGCAGTCTTTGGTGAGGACATTTCAGCGTGGGCTCTGCCATGTGCGCCGTCCGCAGATGTCAGGTTTTTCACCGTTCCTCCTGTTGGAGCCTATGTTTGGATTGAGTTTGAGGCTGGTAATGTCAGCTTTCCCGTCTGGGTTGGCTGTTTCTGGGGAACTGGAGAGGTACCAGATAGTAGACTGTTGCTAAGATGAAGGTTATCAAGACAGACACAGCTACCCAGCTGCCTCATACTGAATCTGCTTTGACAACCTTATCTCTAACCTCTTCTACGAAGTTCCTCACAGCCTTTCTGGCATCAGAGATGGAATCCAACTTACCTACTACGCCTAGCGGTGATACGATTGACTCGTATAGAAAACCCAGTCAGGCTTGAAATCTGAAGATTTGATAGTCAAATATGTGGAAATTGATATAATACAGCCTTTTGGACTACACGGAAGGCAGTAACACTGAAATCATGGTCACCCTTTTTTTTCTACAATCTGCTTCTTGAACACTGCTAACCATTGCATTTGAGTTGCTTTTTCAGTTCCTGATAGTCTCTTCAAACAAACCAGTTCCCAGCCCTCTTCCCCAAGAGAATTTAAATACCCTGGTTTTACTAACTCTCTAAAGTTGTATTTTTCTACATGATAATGCCACTTGCTCATTTAATTGTACCTCCTACTTATACAACTTAAGCATACTATATCGCCCAAGCATAATCAATGGCTTGGAAAGCTCTGTCTTGATGTGATTGACACCCACTACTGCGGGTACTAGCTACGCCTAGCCACGAATATGTTGGCTCATAGAGAAAACCCAGTTAGCCTCAAAATCTGGAGAGTAGATACTCAAATATAGAAACTTCCTTTTCAGGATTCTGATTTAAGACTACTGGGGTAACCTCATAATCCCACTCGGCAATTTTGTCCAGATAATCTCCACGGTTCATCGTTGCATCACGGAGCACGGTATAAGTAGCCACTCCTGTTTCACCAGATTCTAGGTAGATTAAGTCATAACCAGAGTATTCTTCACTAAAGAAGAAATAGACTCTGAATAATCCAGCTCCTTGACCAGTATTCTTGATTTCAACATTGGCTTTAGGAAGGGGGTCAAATCTTGCTCCCGTGAGTGTCGAAACAAGGAGATAGCCAGCAGTGAGTTCAGTTGTATAAACATCTACCACTTCGTAACTTGAGTGGCTCGTATCGTAATGAGTCTCTGTAGCCACAATCGGGACAAAGCCAATCACCAGAGCAACAGCAACAACTATGACAATGCCAATTACTACCTTCTTCACTATCTTATCCCTCGTTATACCAAGCGTTGCTGCTTCGTCTAGCATCGCTCTTGCCGGTTCTTCCAGGGTAACAAGTATGCCAATGGGAGATTTTCCCCCCATCGCTGGTCAAAGTTATCTATCTGAAATTTAAGCGAGGTTCGGTTTCAACGCTGTATTTAGAACCAAATAGTTCCATTGGGTTTATTTTGAATTGGAGCATCTTCGACGTGTCTCTACCACCATCCCCGCCTTTTCTTTGCATAGTGATTCTGCCAATTTTTAGACTGCCCCTCTCTGTAATTCTGACAGCACCACCACCAAAGAAATTCAAGACGTGATTAATATGCTCCAATATCCATTCAGGATTTTCCTTTGTTTTTTTCAAGACTACCATCATCCAGTTAACTGGGAATTCATCGCCCCCTTTTAGAATATCAGAAACAACCAAAATCTTGTTTTCACTAAAGAAATCAACAATAAGTCTTTGAGTATGGGTATCCATTTCGTCTAAGAACATTCTTCTTGGGTCTCTTAAACTTGTCCCTCTTGGGCTAAGCTCTCCCGTAAACAGCTTCAATGCTTCTGCAATGTTTTCTGGGATATTCCACATTTCAACATATTTATCAACCCAACGTTTATCCACCTGATTGAAACCTTGAGGATTGCTTACTAATTTGATAGACAGATTTTCTACGGCAATAGCCTGCTTAAGATGAATTGTTATCTGGACCTGAACATCTGTTTTGTGACTACCTGTTATAACTATTGCCGTGACCTTTTCAATTTCCTTTAAGTCGTAGCCCATAATAGTAAGCCATTGCTCAGAATCTTCATCATTTCTCCAATTATTGAACTTGACGGCAACGTCCCTCTCATTCTCAAAGCCACTCTTTGCTGTTCTAGACCCTAATCTTATCTTCTCTCTGATCAATTCATAGTTGCTCACGATTCAATTACCTCAAATTCAGTGCCAGCAAACATGCTTCTCTGATTGATTCCTACCTTTTCTTCAATTCTTTCCAAATAATCAGGGTTCAATTCTATACCTACTGAATTTCTTTCCAATTCCTTTGCAGCCTTCATTGTCGTTCCACTTCCTAAAAATGGGTCTAGCACCCAGTCTTCCACATAGGAAAACATTCTTATTAGTCTTGCTGGTAATTCCCACGGATATGCAGCACAATGTTTGTCTTCGACTCCATTGATGTCATTCCAGATAGCATCCCTAAATTTTCTAAATTCTTCCGGCGTGACTTTTGACCTTTCTTTAATTTCTTTCGGGACTTCTCTCTTGCCAATTTTTCTAAAAATATGGATTGGTTCAACAGCATTTGAAATCATGAAATTTGTTGGGTAGGGATAGCTCCCAAAGAGCACAGCACCATCTCTTGATGTTGTTTTTTGCCAATAAATAGTTCCCATAAATCTTAAATCTTTGAAGTCATTCAACTGTTGCCAAGTCAAAAGAGATAAGTTAGCTGTAGTTCTACGCTTTTCGTCAGGCTCGGAATAATAAACATTTGCAATATTTAAGGCTATCTTTCCATCGGGCAGCAAAGTCCTTACTACTTCCGCCCAGACTGTATTCAGTCTATGCAGATATTCTTCTAGGGCATCATTTAACCCGACCTGGTCTTTATGTCCGTAGTCTCTAACATTCCAGTATGGCGGCGAGGTAACCATTAACTGAAAGAAATTATCAGGCAGTTTCCTCAATATCGTCTCGGCATCACCAATGTAAATCTTATGGGTTGTAGCCATCATACTACCTAGAAGTCATTCTATCGTAACTTATCAAGTAGTGCGATAGTAAATAAGAGCAATTTCCGTTCTCCGCTCCAAATCTGTTGGATGGTCCCCGATAGTATTTTAGCATGTTATCAATAATCTTTGTCTAGGAGCGTTCATCGCTAACCTTTCAGCCTCCTTTAAGATGACTAAAATCCGCCCTGCTATAGATAGCCCAGACTAGCTTCCTGTGTCGTCTATGTAGTCTAAAATTCATTATACAGGCTTTGATGGTCTCGGTTGCATTATTATACTCTGCTCTGTGCTCTTGCAGCCACTGGCTAATCATAGCCTCATCCAGGATTAGTGGCTCTGGAGTGTCGAGCTGGTCTAGTTGCCTTCTATTGGTCATTATCTCTTCCCTTTATTGCCTGTGGGCATTACCTACATAAACCCATCCCTATCCAGCAAGATGACACTCTTCTATTCATATAGATATATAGGTCTCAATTTAACGGGAGTATTATAGCTGGCAAACAGCAAAGAGCTTTTTTACCTGGGGGATTCTTTAGCAGCGTGGCTTAACGTTATCTCTTACCCAGCCTACTATGTTATCAAGAGTGGTGCCTGGTAAAAATATCTCTTTGATTCCAAGTTTCTTAAGTTTAGGAATGTCTTCTTCAGGAATGATGCCTCCGCCGATGACCATTACATCATCTGCTTTGTCTTCCCTTAGCAACTCAATCACTCGCTTAAATAAGTACATATGAGCTCCAGAGAGGCAGCTTAGCCCGATCAGGTCAACATCCTCTTGTAGAGCCGCAGCGACAATTTGCTCCGGCGTCTGATGCAAGCCACTATATACCACCTCAAACCCAGCATCCCGGTAAGCTCTGGCTATAACTCTCACTCCCCGGTCATGTCCGTCCAGGCCGGGCTTGGCCACTAGAATCCGTATCTTTCTTCCTGAGTTCATTTTTAACCTTGCACGAGGCTAAAGCCTCGCACTACATAATTGCATCGTGACCCTACCTCATTATAACCCTTCACCAAGTGGAGAAGGGACTCCCTTCAGGGAGAGTTCAATAGAATCCCGGGTCTCGATACTCCCCGAAGACATCTCTCCAGACATCACAGATTTCTTGCTCAGTAGTGTATTCCTTTACTGCCTCTATAACATAGGGCATCAAGTTTTTGTCCGTCTTGGAAGCAGCACGGAGGTCACTCAAAATTTGAACCACCCGGCGGTTATCCCTTTCCTTTTTCACTTCCTGTAACCTGGCAATCTGCCTTTCTTCAACCTCTTCATCTATTCTTAGTATCTCGGGAGGAGCCTTTTCTTCAATAACATGTTTATTCACTCCCACCATGACTTTCTCTCCTTTATCTATTTGCTGTTGGTAATGATAGGCAGCATCGGCAATCTCCATTTGGGGAAAACCTTTATCAATAGCAGCAAGCATGCCTCCCATATTGTCTATCTTATCGATGTATTCCCAGGCCTTTTCCTCCATCCTGTTGGTCAAAGACTCTATAAAATAAGAGCCGGCCAGGGGGTCTATGGTGTTAGTGACACCTATTTCATCGGCGAGGATTTGCTGGGTACGCAGAGCAATAGTAGCAGCAAATTCAGAAGGCAAAGCCAGGGTCTCATCGAGGGCATTGGTATGTAGAGACTGTGTCCCACCCAGAACCGCAGCCAGAGCTTCAGTGGTAGTCCTGATAATATTATTGTAGGGCTGTTGGGCAGTCAGAGAGCAACCTGCAGTTTGAGTATGGAACCGCATCCACCAAGAGCGAGGATTTTTAGCTTTGAACCTGTACCTCATAATTCTAGCCCACATCCTTCTAGCTGCCCTGAACTTGGCAACCTCTTCAAAGAAATCGAGGTGAGAATTAAAAAAGAAAGAAAGACGAGGGGCAAAGGAATCAACATCCAGCTTCTTTCTCTCAATGATATCCTGGACATAGGCTATCCCGTCAGCCAGGGTAAAAGCCAATTCCTGGATAGCAGTGGAGCCTGCTTCCCGAATGTGGTAACCGCTAATGCTTATAGGATTCCACAGGGGAACATGTTGGGTGCCGAACTCGATGGTATCGCTTATCAGCCTGATTGATGGCTCGGGTGGGAGCATAAATGTCTTCTGGGCAATAAATTCTTTTAGCATATCGTTTTGAATTGTGCCCCCGATTTTATCCCAGCCTATCCCCGATTTATCGGCAACAACCAGATACATTGCCCAAAGTATGGAGGCAGGGGGATTAATAGTCATAGAAGTAGTGACACTATCCAGAGGAATTCCATGGGTCAGAATCTCGAGATCTCTCAGGGTGTCAATTGCCACGCCACATTTCCCACACTCACCCGTAGCTCGAGGCGAATCGGTATCGTATCCCATCAAGGTGGGGAAGTCGAAGGCAGTGCTCAGCCCTGTCTCACCTTCCTTAAGCAAGTGATGCCATCTTTTATTAGTATCCTCGGCACTACCCATCCCGGAGAACATGCGAAAGGTCCATTCTTTCCCTCGATACATTGTGGGTTGACACCCTCTGGTAAAGGGGAAAATGCCGGGATAGCCGATATCCTTGGAAAAATCCAGGTCTTTGATATCTTCCGGGGTATAAATTTCCTTTATCTCAAGGTCGGAAACGGTGGAAAATCTTTTCCCCTTCTTAGCCTTCTGCCTTCTGGCCTTTCCTACTTCCCTCTCCCATTTTTCCCTGGCTTCCTGTACCTCTTGCAGGGTTCTTTCTGTAAACATAATTAGCCCCTTTACTTTACACCCAATACTTGGCGGGCAATTGTCCACCTTTGCATCTCTGATGTTCCTTCGTAAATCTCAGTTATTCTCTGATCACGGTAGTAGCGTTCCACGGCAAAGTCTCTAGTATAGCCATAGCCACCGAATATCTGAACGGCTTTGTGGCAAACCCTATGAGCTGCCTCGGAGGCAAAAAGCTTTGCCATTGCTGCTTCTTTAGGAGGAGCGTGCCCTTCTTTCTTGGTTAACCAGGCAGCCTTGTAGATCAGCAACCGAGCTGCGTCTATGTCTGTAGCCATATCGGCAATCATCCATTGGATTGCTTGAAGGCGAGCGATTTCGGCACCAAATTGTCTCCTTTCCTTAGCATAAGCCACGGCGGCATCATAAGCGGCTTGAGCAATACCCAGTGCTTGAACAGCTATGCTGACCCTGCTAGCATCTATACCTTCTAACGCTATCCTGAAGCCTCTCCCCTCCTCTCCTAACATATTAGCCACAGGTATTCTACAATCATCGAAGATAAGCTCCGCTACCGAAGCAGGGTGCAGTCCCATTTTTCTTTCTATTTTGCCCACAGAGAAGCCCTTAGTACCCTTATCCACGACAAAGGCACTGATGCCACGATAGCCCAGCGATTTGTCCTTCGTAGCAAAGGTGGTTACAAAATCAGCTTCAGCACCATTACTTATGAAAATCTTCTGGCCATTCAGAACATAATAATCGCCTTCCCGAACGTATTTTGTTTCCAGAGCGGCGACATCACTGCCAGCCATGGCCTCAGTTAAGGCGAAGGCCACAATCGCCCCATTGATTACACGGGAAATATAGTGCCTTTTCTGCTGTTCATTGCCATGCATGACGATGGGATACATACCCAGGCCAAGGCTAACGAGATACACGACGCCTATGCCAGCACAGGCACGGGAAATCTCCTCAGTGGCTATGGCAAAAGTTAATTCGTCCCCATTTCCCCCATATTCTTCGGGAAAGTGCACACTATGCAATCCGGCGTCAGCCATCTTTTTAACAACATTATGGGGGAACTTCTCTGTCTCATCCCATTCAGCAGCGTAGGGTTCGATTTCCCCGACACAAAAATCCCGCACCATTGTTTGGAACATCTTTTGTTCTTCGGTAAGTTCAAAATCCATTTCTAGCTCCTTTACAGATTATTTTAAAACCTTTCTTTGTTGAAGGGTAATCAACGCCCATTGATTAACCCCAGCATCTTTGACCCTTTGTTTCTTGAAGGCTATCGGTCACTTTCGACTAATTTTTTCGCTTTCAGGGCCGATTTTACACTTCAGCCCCAACCAAGGTCAATTTTTCCCTGTATCCCAGCACAGACGATTCCAATCATTGACGGATAGAGCTTCTTGTATTAGACTTACATCTTTAGTATGCATATTTTAGCAAACGAAAGTGAGGGCACCTGGACTTGGCTTGAGTGCCCTAATTTTGTGCCTGTACAGGAGGAAGAGCTATGGACTTAGTCTGGATTTGTATAATAGCGGGACTTTTGGCGGCAGGTGTAGTTGTATTCTTCGTGCGCTATGTTCTAAGGCAGGACCAAGGCTCAGACAGGATTAAGGAGATTTCTGGCGCCATTAAAGAGGGGGGACTTGCTTTTATTCACAGGGAATATCGCACATTGGGCATTGTGGTAGTGATAATAGCCATTATTCTGGCGGTCATCCCCAGTTTGGGTTGGAGATTGAGTGTAGCCTTTATCTTTGGTGCTCTATGTTCTATGGGTGCTGGCTATGCTGGCATGAATATGGCACTCAGGGCCAATGGCAGGACCTGTGCAGCAGCACAGAAGGGGCTGAATCAGGGACTAAGGATTTCTTTCAGGGGTGGAGCAGTTATGGGGCTGACAGTGGTCAGCGTTGGCATCATAGGGTTATCTATCCTCTATTTTGCATGGCATGGGCTCCCTGATTACGAGTTCTTGTTTATCATTCCTGCTTATGGAGCTGGTGCTTCACTGGTAGCTCTTTTTGCCAGGGTCGGAGGTGGGATTTTCACCAAAGGGGCAGATGCCGGTTCTGACTTAGTGGGCAAGGTGGAGGCCGGGATACCGGAGGATGATCCCAGGAATGCTGCGGTCATCGCGGATAACGTGGGCGACAATGTTGGCGACGTGTGCGGCATGGGTGCTGATTTATTCGAGTCTTATATTGAAACTGTCATTGCTACCATGACATTATGTACTGTTGCTGCGGTAGTTGGGGTGGTCGGTGATATCAAAGCTGCTTGGTATCTACCCATGCTAATCATGGCTGGAGGCATTGTAGCTTCCGTGATTGGCTGTTTTTTGGTCAGAATAGGGGAGAAAGTAGAAATGAGTGCTCTCCTGGGAGCTTTGCGCCGCGGCACGTTAGGCGCCACAATACTGGCGGCAGTATTTGGCTTTTTGGTAATTTATTTTCTCGATGCCAGTTTAAGTCTTTTCTGGGCGATGCTTGCCGGCCTTGTAGCTGGTGCCTTGATAGGGGAAAGCACGAATTACTTTACTTCTTATGCCTTCAAGCCGACGCAGGAAATCTCTGAAGCTTCCACTAGCGGTGGCGGTGCTACTATAATTCGAGGCTTTGCCACTGGTCTGATGAGCACCTGGCCACCGATAGTCTTGATAGCCATAGCGATTGTCGTAGCCTTCCAGTTTGGCAGCTTCTACGGTGTGGCCTTAGCTGCTGTTGGCATGTTGTCTACCCTGGGCGTGACACTGGCTACCGATGCTTATGGACCTGTAGCTGACAATGCTGGAGGTATAACCACCATGGCGGGATTACCAGCTGAGGTGCGTGAGAGGACCGATGCTTTAGATTCTCTGGGCAATACCACGGCAGCCACGGGCAAGGGATTCGCCATCGGTGCTGCTGCTATGAATTCCTTGGGCTTAATCCTGGCCTTCGCCATGGCTGTCGGGATAGTGACAATCTCAGCCACAGGCGAACTAACATTGCCTGAGGAATTGAGCCTACTAAGCGTGCCAGTTATCGTTGGCCTGATTCTGGGCGCTCTTATGCCTCCCATCTTTTGTGCTATGACCATGAAGGCAGTTGGTATAACTACGGCGGCAATTATAAATGAAGTCCGTCGGCAATGGCGTGAGATAAAGGGCTTGATGGAGGGGACAGCCAGGCCAGAATATGGCAAGTGCGTGGATATTGCCACCAGAATAGCATTGAGGCAAATGTTGCTTCCTTCCATAATGACGATAATTGCGCCTGTGATTGTGGGAGTGGTTCTGGGCAAATATGCCCTTGCTGGCTTTCTTATCGGCGCCCTGGCTACTGGTTTCATTCTCGCCATTACCTTAAACAACGCCGGCGGTGCCTGGGATAACGCTAAAAAGTGGATTGAGGCCGGGCAGTTTGGTGGCAAGGGCTCGGACGCTCATAAAGCGGCTGTTGTTGGGGATACAGCCGGTGACCCCATGAAAGATACTGCCGGCCCGTCCTTGAATATAATGCTCAAGCTAATGTCGGTGATTTCACTGATGCTGGCACCAGTATTAATGCATTTTGGTGGTCTGATTTAACAACAGCAATCTGTTATCGAGTCAAAGGCTCCGGCTAGCTTTCCTTTTGAGAGGCGTCTGGCGTTAATGTTACAATAAAGCACCATGCCGGATACCATATTTATCAAGGGTGCCAGAGAGCACAACCTTAAGGATATAGATGTCGTTATCCCCCGGAACAAGCTGGTGGTTATCACCGGTGTTTCTGGCTCAGGAAAAAGCTCTCTGGCTTTCGATACCATATACGCCGAGGGGCAGCGCCGCTATGTAGAGTCTCTTTCTGCCTATGCCCGCCAGTTCCTGGGGCAGATGAATAAACCGGACGTTGATTACATCGAAGGACTTAGCCCGGCCATATCAATTGACCAGAAAGGGCCGCCTCATAATCCGAGGTCTATTGTGGGCACGGTGACTGAAATCTATGATTATTTGCGCCTTCTTTTTGCTCGTATTGGACACCCGCATTGCCCTGAATGCGGAAGGGAAATCTCGCGTCAGACAGTGCAGCAAATTGTCGACGCCGTTCAGGAAATACCTCAGAGCAGCCGCATCATGATTCTGGCACCGTTGATCAGGGACCGCAAAGGTGAGCATCAAACGATATTTAACGATTTGCAAAAGGCCGGGTTCGTCAGGGTTCGAGTTGATGGGCAAATTTATGACCTCTCCGAGGAATTTCAGTTAGATAAGAATAAGAGGCACACAATAGAGGTAGTAGTTGATCGACTTCAGATAGAGCAAAACGAAAATGCCACTCGCCTTGCTGATTCCATTGAGACAGCATTAAAACTGGGGTCGGGCGTGGTGCTGGTTAAAGTCCTGGACAGGGAGGAGTTGCTTTTCTCGGAGCATTTTGCCTGTGTCTATTGCGGCATAAGCCTGGGGGAAATTGCTCCCAGAACCTTTAGCTTTAACAGCCCCTACGGCGCTTGCCCTGCTTGCACGGGACTGGGTTGTAAATTGGAAATTGACCCTAATTTAGTCATCTCCGACAAGGGACTGAGCCTGGTCGAAGGAGCTATCCAACCCTGGATAAGAAATGGGCAGCTTAGCACCTGGTCCAGCAGCATACTACAGTCTCTGGGTCGCCGGCACGGTTTTTCTCTCTCCACTCCAATCAAGGAGCTGAGTGAGGAACTAGTGCATTTGATTCTTTATGGTGACGGGGGTGAACTGGTTCCCGCCACATACGAAGATCGTTACGGCCAACTGCGTCAGTATTACGCTAATTTTCATGGCGTCATACCATACCTGGAGCGCCGCTATCGAGAGACGAGTTCTGATAGTATCAGAGCGGATATTGAGCGCTACATGGCATCCAACCCCTGCCCTGCTTGCCGGGGGAAGAGGCTGAAACCAGAGTCTTTAGCTGTCACTATTGTGGACAAAAATATTATGGGTGTTACCGCCCTGCCTGTCACACAGGCTTTAAATTGGGTGGAACAGCTAGGTGACAAAATCAGTCCTCGGGAATTTACCATAGCCAAGCAAATTATCAAAGAGCTTCAGGCCCGGTTGGGCTTTCTCAGAGATATAGGCCTGAGCTACTTAACCCTGGACCGTCCTTCAGCGACATTGAGCGGCGGTGAGGCCCAGAGAATTCGTTTGGCTACCCAAATTGGCAGCGGGCTTAGCGGTGTCCTTTATATTTGTGACGAGCCCACAGTCGGTTTGCATCCTGCCGATGGTTCCCGGCTTATAGCCACGCTGAAGCGCCTCAGAGACCTGGATAATACTATAATCATCGTAGAGCACGATGAAGCTATGATGAGAGCTGCTGACCACATTATTGATATGGGGCCGGGGGCTGGTAAACAGGGGGGAGAAATTGTTGCCACAGGAACACTTCAGGATATAATGGATTGCCCTCAATCAATAACGGGGCAGTACCTCTGCAGGACGAGGCAAATTCCCTTGCCACCTGAGCGTCGCTCTGGCTCGACAAAAGAGCTATTGATCCAAGGTGCCAGGGAGAATAACTTGAAAACCATTGATGTCCCTATCCCCCTGGGTAAGTTTGTTTGTGTCACCGGTGTTTCTGGAAGCGGTAAAAGCTCTCTCATTAACGAAGTCCTGTATAAAAGACTGGCCCGCCTCTTCTACCGAGCTAAGGAGAGACCAGGCGAGTGTGATGGTATTCTTGGCACTGAGTACATTGATAAGGTGGTTAACATTGACCAATCACCGATTGGTCGCACCCCAAGAAGCAACCCTGCCACTTATACCGGAACATTCACCCCTATTCGAGAACTTTTCGCCAGTGTTCCTGAAGCTAGAATGCGTGGTTATCCCCAAGGACGCTTTTCCTTCAACGTAAAGGGGGGAAGATGCGAAGCCTGTCAGGGGGCAGGCTATGTTCAGATTGAGATGCAATTTTTGCCCAATGTCACTGTCCCCTGCGAGATATGCAAGGGGAAAAGATATAACCGTGAAGCGCTGGAAATCCACTTTAAAGGGAAAAACATCGCTGAAATTCTGGATATGACCGTGGACGAAGCTTTGCTTTCCTTTGACCACTTCCCTAAAATCAAAAACAAGCTGGAAACCCTCCGAGACGTAGGTTTGGGGTATATTTCCCTGGGGCAGCCAGCACCGACCCTTTCTGGAGGCGAGGCCCAGCGAGTAAAACTATCTACTGAGCTATCCCGCCGCTCCACAGGCAAAACGCTTTATATACTGGATGAGCCAACTACCGGCCTTTCCTTCTCAGATATTGCTTGCCTCCTGAAGGTGCTACAGCGCCTGGTGGATTACGGAAACACGGTAATTGTCATTGAGCACCACCTGGATGTGGTCAAAAACGCCGATTGGGTCATTGACCTTGGTCCTGGAGCTGGTGATGATGGTGGCTACCTTGTGGATGCCGGCACGCCTGAGGAATTGACCCAAAACGATGCCTCTTCCACCGGGCAATATCTACGTGGTATATTATTAACGCAGCGGGAAAAGGTATTGACATGACATCAAGGCCCAACAGGGAGGAAATTCTTGATTCCATCCATGGCAATGTCCAGGATAAGAATATGATTAAGCATATGCTAGCCACCGAGGCTATCATGCGGGCTTTGGCCAAGAAGTTGGGAGAGGAGGAAGAAGAGTGGGGCATTACCGGGCTCATCCACGATATTGATATGGAACTGGTTGAGGGTGATATGAGTAGCCATAGCAAATTGGGAGCTGACATCGCCCATGAGCTTGGAGCCAATGAGACTATGGTCCATGCTATTTTGTGCCATAACGAAGCTCATGGCGTTCCCCGAGAAACGAAATTGGATAAGGCCCTTTTTTGTGCTGACCCCCTGAGCGGCCTTATCACCGCGGCTGCCCTGGTTCGCCCCGATAAACTAAGCGGATTGACCACTAAATCGGTAGCGAAACGCTTTCGCGAAAAAAGCTTTGCTGCTGGAGTCAATCGGGAGCAAGTGGCTCAGTGCCAGGAAATCGGACTGGAGTTGGAAGAGTTCATCAACCTGGGAATCGAGGCCATGAAAGGAATCGCCTCAGATTTGAGATTGTGACATCTTTGAATTTTGGTAAATTTTGTAATGCGACCATTTAGGGTCGCGCAACACGAGGCTAAAGCCCCGCACTACATTTCTGAATATCCTCTGCTTAGAAGTAGGATTCCTGTGATTAGTATTTCAAATTGGGCATATGCCCAATTACTCGGATAACATAGAAGCTTAAGCTGAGACTAAACTCCCATCATCTTCACGACCAAATTCCTATTGCAAACAGATTGATGTGTTTGATATAGTTGACAATATTTGATTATGAGTTGAGCCTGAATTTTTTAGCCAGGTAGGGAAGGAAGTAGGTATGGTAGTAAGAAGAAAAATCGCTAATGAAAGAAATAGAACCACCGCACAAAGAGTTAGAAGCGCTACCTAGAAGTGGAGAGATATACAGGGCCCTCGTAGCATCCTCCTGGGATGCCATACTGGGGATGAATAGCAAAGGGAACATAATATTCTGGAATAAAGGTGCAGAGCAAATTTTTGGCTACTCAACCGAAGAGATACTGGGCCAGCCAGCAACCAAGTTGATGTCGGAGAAACACATAGAGGGTCACACAAAAGAACTGACGGATTTCTTGGGCGGAAATTACGGGGGAACAGGGATCATCGAATTTGAAGCATTGAGAAAAGATGGCTCTACATTCCCCGTTGAATTGTCTTTATCCACTTGGCAGCAAAACGGCAAATTTGTGGGACTTGCCATCGGAAAGGACATCACCGAGCGTAAACAAATGGAGCAGGCACTCAGGGAAAGCGCAGAACGTTATTGCAATCTCTTTGCGAATTCCTTGGAAGCAGTTTTTTCTGCGGACATCGAAAACAATATTGTAGTGGGTAATAAGGCGCTTGAGAAATTGTGTGGCTACTGTCTGGAAGAATTAACCGAGATGAAGCCAACAAACATTCTCTCTCCAGAAAATAGGGAATATGTTTCCCAACAAGTAGAGAAGATATTGAGCGCAGATGAACCTATATCCAGCATAGTGCATGAGATTTTCAGGAAAGATGGCAAAAGGATACTGATAGAGCATTATTTAAATTTAATCAAGAGAAAAGACAAAATCGCAGGATCTCAGGGGTTTTACAGGGAAATCATCGAGCGCAATAAAACGGAAGACCAATTGAAGAGTTTTCTTATCAACCTGGTAAAAATCGTTTCTCATGTGATTGAATTTTGTGATCCCTATACGGCGAAGCATCAGCAAAGAGTAGCTGAACTGGCCCATCTTGTAGGTGAGAATATGGGCTTGGCTGACGATGTAGTTGAGAGGCTCTACTTCAACGGATTGCTCCACGATATCGGCAAGATTTCCATCCCAAGGAGTATTCTTACCAAGCCAGGTGAACTAGCTGAGGAAGAATGGGCCCTTATCCGTGCCCATACGAAACAAGGTTATAGCATATTGAAGGATGCAAATCTTCCCTGGCCAGTAGCCGACGTAGCGTTGCAACACCACGAACGGCTAGATGGCTCGGGTTATCCTAATGGTATCACAGGGGATAGGCTAAGTCTGGAAGTCAGCATCCTTGCTGTCTGCGATGTGGTGGAAGCCATGAGTTCCCATCGTCCTTATCGACCAGCAAGAACCACGACGGATATTCTAAAAGAGCTCAAAGACGGCAGGGGAACAAAGTACGATACCAGTGTAGTGGATGTGATGCTGCCGATGATTGAAAGCGAGGAATTTAGGTCTACGTGGAATTGTAGAAATTCAAGGAGTATGGCTACATAAAGTTCACTTCCCTAACGACGTCAATGAAGGTTTCAAAGGGTTTATATTTAAGATTGTTATCTTTACAGTACGCCAGCAAGTCACCCGTGGCAAAAACATAGTGAGCGTATTTTGCCGGAGCAACATCGGAATCGCCATTCCCTATATATATTACCCTGTACCCTAGCTTTAGAAACGATTGGGTATATGCCTCTTTAAAGCCATCCTCTAGTCTTTCACCATCCGGCCCAACATATTGGACTTTCATTCCTTCAGGATGGAAGGAAGCTTGCGCAGCATGCACTTCGATGCTCTCCAGTCCCAGATCTTTCAGCACAGCCTTTATGTAAAAATCCAGACCGTTGCTCACAATGACCAATCTGAAGCCTTCTCCCAGGCAATAATTTACCAGTTCGTGAAGCCCAGCTCGCACTTTAACCTTGCCTTTCAGTGCTTCAAGTAGCGTAGGTTTATCATCTTTAACCATGGCAAAAGCTTTAGTATTGAACTCCCCGACAGATATCCTGTGCTCCTTATAATCTCGCAGCAGTCGTCGCCAATCTCCCTGAGCGAAGGCATCTAAAAGAAAAAAACTAGTATCTTCCTCGGTAACTGTACCGTCAAAATCACATTGAACTAAGGTTTTCATCGTTGACATTCCACCGTAACATCTTGATTCTTTTTAGCGCTCAGGAACAAATGTAGTTAGATTAGCACACTATGCCGGGAAGATAAAGCCCAAGCACTCTCTACCAATATGTAAATTGACAGCGTCCATTTTTGAAGCTATCATTTATTCTTCGTGGAAAACATCGAGCACAACCCGACACTTGCTGAAGTAGCTGACGCTTTTCTATCACATTTACCGCCGGAAGAAAGGGGGAAAATACAGGCAGCGATATCTAAATTCGTCAGATGGCTTGGCTCATCCAGGCAGGTGAGGGACATCAGCCCTGTGGATGTGGCTAGCTATGGCGAACAGATTATCCCATCGGCAGTCAAACCTCTCAGGTCTTTTCTTACGTACATCCGGAAAAAGGGATTCAGCAGCATAAATTTAGCTCCCCACCTCAGGGCGAAAAAAACTTCTTCAAAAACAGCCGCTGTGTGGCAGAGTGGTCAAGTCCAGGTTACCTTAACCGCACAAGGCTACGCAAAATTAGAGAAAGAATTAGCCAACCTGAAAAGTCAACGCTCCCAAGTTATTGAGGAGATACAAAAAGCAGCCGCGGACAAGGACTTTCGAGAAAACGCTCCCCTGGCAGCAGCCAGAGAGCAAAAGTCATATTTGGAAGGGAGAATCAAGGAGTTAGAGTCAACCTTGAATCTGGCTAGGATAATGGGGGCAGACCAGGATACATCCAGGGCAAAATTCGGAGACACAGTAGTGCTTCGTGATTTATCCTCAGGTAAAGAATTCAGCTATACTTTAGTCGACCCCCGAGAAGCAAATCCAGCCAGGGGTAAACTTTCTGTTGCTTCCCCTTTGGGCAAAGCAATCCTGGATAAAGAAAGGGGACAAACAGTTGAAGTTGTCGCTCCTGCTGGTACCTTCTGCTGCCGCATTGAAAACATTATGGCCCTCTCAACAGAAGGCAAAGTGAGCCCGCAGTGACATAAGGAACTGACGGGTGCAAATGAGTAAGACGGCACTTAAGCTGCGCTAATCTTCGTCAGCTTTGTCAGTGAAAAGATTTTCAAGTTTGTTGATTCGTCTGACGTATGGCATAATGAATTAAGTCACAGCAAGGGGAGGGATCGCATAGTGGTCTAGTGCGGGCGCCTGCTAAGCGCTTACTCCGAGTTATCGGGGTCGAGGGTTCGAATCCCTCTCCCTCCGCCAAAAGGTCGAAGAATTAAATCATGATTATGGATTATGATTAAATGCAGACCATTCCCTCGCCAGACATAGGCATGTAGGTTATCTACCTGTCTTTTTATCCTTATCTAACGGCACAGTGACAACGTCAAAGCCCCGATCAAGTCATAACCTGGCTGCTCAGGTTTATCAAACTCTGGCCTTTGCTGCCACCTTTATCGTCCCAAGATGCAGAGCCATCTATTAACCGAAGCCTATAAATTGACTGCCCGATCCAGGCAACGCTTCCACCGAGCATTTACCCAACCCTGCAGTTCGTTAATCTGGTCTTCGGTAATATTCTTGAACCTTCCCTGCTCCATGAGATATTCTCTCAGTGGTCTTAAGTTATCCCTCTTGGCAATGGATTCACTCGCCGAAGTGAGGCGGAAAATGCCGTCTTCAACCTCATAAAGTATCACCCATCCCGTTTCCACCGCGAGCTTGCCGATCCTGATAGTATCACTGAAGGGGAACGACCATCCCGGGGAACAGGGTGTGAATACATGTATGAACCTGGTCCCTCGTATTGTCCTCGCTTTCCTGACTTTTTCGTAAAGGTCCAGAGGATAGGAAGCATTTGCAGTAGCAACATAAGGGATGCCATGTGCCTCCATTATGGCTGTTATGTCTTTCTGGTTCTGCTGTTTGCCCAGAATAGGTGTAGTGCCTGAAAGCGCGCCCAGTGGCGTGGAGCCTGAGCGTTGATTGCCGGTGTTCATGTAGCCTTCATTGTCATAGCAGATATAGAGGAAGTCGTTCTGCCTTTCAGCAGCGGCGCTCAGCGCCTGGAGGCCTATGTCATGTGTCCCACCATCACCGGCGATAGCCAGCACGGTCACCCCATCTTTGCCCAAGGCTTTAAGCCCGGCAACCAGGCCGGTAGCCGATGCCGCAGTGGAGGCAAATGGCGTATTTACACAGGGGGCAGTGACAGATGTTACGGGATACATGCCATGCAGCACTGTGAGGCAACTGGCTGGCACCGTCACAATAACCTGCCCTTCCAGTGCTTTTAGAATGTGACGATAAGCGAGCGACAAGGCACAGCCAGGGCAGGTCCTGCTACCTGGCAGTAGATATTCCTTTTCGGTCATATTGACAGCATTAGTCTTCATTACGTAAGCCCTCTCAAATGTCACATATCCATTCGGGATATTCTTTGTTTAAATCGCCCTCTTTCACTGATAACAGCGATTTGTTCACTGCATCTACCAGCTCTCTTGCTTTAACGTCACGGCCACCCAGTCCCACAATGAAGTTTCGTATTACCGCATTTATGGAACTTCCATAGAGGGCTGATTTTATCTCCGAGCAGGTGGCTCCTTCTAGGCCATAGCTGATATTCTTATCGAAGATCACAACAAGACGGGATTTTTCCAATGCCTGGACCACATCTGACTTAGGGAATGGCCTGAACACTCTCAAGCCCAGGACGCCTACTTTGTTCCCTGCCTCTCGCAGCATATCCGCAGCTACTATCGCCTCCATTGCCAAACTGCCCATGGCTACAATAACTATATCGGCGTCATCCAGTCTGTCTTCCCAGAACATACTGGCGTAGCTTCTACCAAATAATTCGCCGAATTCTCGCCCCACCGTGGTTATCGTTTCTCTTGAGTTCTGCAACGCTTCTTGAAGAAGATACCGCAGTTCCATGTATCCATGGCAGAGCACGCCTTCAGTGTTAACCCGAGGATTTGCCAGGGTCACAAGGTTATAGTTTTTGGGGTTGGCTGGGTCTAGTATCGTGTGTGGCTTATACAGGGGCAGAAATCTGTCCACATCCTCCTGTGACGGGATATCAACTGGCATTTCAGTGTGAGATAGAATATAACCGTCGTAGCAGACCATAACTGGGACATAAACTGACTCAGCGATCTTATAAGCCTGGATTATCGAGTCTAATATCTCCTGATTGTTTCGAGCGTATATTTGTATCCAACCGGTGTCTCGTTGGGATATAGAGTCTTGCTGATCATTGAGCACATTCCAGGGCGCTCCAATAGCACGGTTTACGCAGGCGAGGACGACCGGGAGACGTGCCCCAGCAGCCCAATGGAGCATCTCATGCATATAGGCCAAGCCATGCGCACTAGTAGCAGTGAAGGTCCTGGCTCCTACCATAGAAGCTGAAGTGCATACGGCGAGGGCACTGTGCTCACTCTCGACGGCAATGTATTGGGCATCGAGTTCCCCTCCTTCGACAAATTCGGAGAGCGTTTCAGTGACTGGTGATTGGGGTGTAATAGGATAGGCAGCAATTACTTGAACACGGCTGAGTTTCGCCCCTTGGGCCGCAGCATGATTGCCATCGAGTATCCTGGTGGTGGCTCTTCTGACCATTTTTTTGCCCACAAAAATCACTCACTCCGTCTCATTGAGACAGAATCCCTCTTCATGTACCATAGTTATAGCATGTGCTGGACATACCTGCGCGCATATTCCACAGCCTTTGCAATATTCCATATTTATCTGGATGGGTATGGTCTTACTCATAACAGCCTCTGGACAATAAAGCCAGCATAGAAAACAGGAAGGCTTGTTTTGTCTAACTGGGAGACACTTTTCTTGGTCTATCTGTGGAAATGAGTCGCGCCACTCACCTGTTTTACCTGCTTCGCCAACAGCCGGTGATGATTCACCGCATATGTGTTGGCAATCTCTGGTTCCCATGGCTTGCTGTTACCTCATTTTTTCGAGCTTAGTTATCTCGTAGGTCTGTGCAATTGCGGCGAGATTAATACCTACCTCGCTGTTGGAGAATCTTTCTCTTATTGCTTTCTCTATACTTGCCATGCCCACCGCTTCGGTAGCACGGATAAACGCACCCAGTATCGCTGTATTCACAACCGTGAGGCCAGCGACTACCAATCCCAGGCTTGAGCATACTCCAGTAGCATCAGCAGTAGCGATGTTGAAGTCGCCTCCAAGGTCAAGCTCCTTTGGATGTCGCCAAGAATTTACGATGAGCCATCCTCCTTTGACCAGCCCGCTGGTTACTTCCTCGTATTTCAGCAGGGTGTGGTCTAGAACTACCACTACATTGGGGTTTTCTACCTGGGATACGACCATGACCGTCTGCGGGGAAATCCTGGTTGATGCACTGACTGGAGCGCCTCGCCTCTCGGCGCCGAACGATGGCGCAGCAGTTACTCCTTGATAGCCTTCAAGGTAGGCTGCTTGTGCCAAAATCTTGGCTGCTGTTATAGCTCCCTGACCACCCCGCCCATGCCACCTAATTTCATAATAGTCTTGCATACACAGATGGTATTTTTGTGATTCCGTCAATCTTAAGAGACTATCGTTTCTTGCTCCAAAGGCGACTGGCTATATTGTATCGACCATTAGCTGCACGTGTCAAATATAAGTCACATTCTAAAATAATTTGTCGCCAAAGAGCAAAATCCGTTGTGATTTTGCTACCAGGCTTCGGCGTGAGCTCAGCTGAAGGTCCAGGGCAAACTGACAAGATCTATTTTTATAGAAAAGTTGAGAAACCCTGGGATATTTCCTTTTAAATTTTTTGCCGGGCTACTTTAGAGGCCTATCAGCTTTTTGCCCTCATCCACTAGCTCCCTTGCCCTTTCCAGGCTTTCAGCTTCAGAGTAGATGCGGACCAGTGGTTCTGTGCCGGAAAAGCGGATGAGCAGCCAGGAATCATCGCTAAGGAAGAAGCGGAACCCATCGGTGGCATCTACCTTGGTCACCTTTGAACCGGCTATGGTGTCCGGGGAACTGGAACTGAGTCGGTGCAGGATTGTCTGACGCTTAGCTGCAGAGATATGAAAATCCCTGCGGTCGTAGTAGTGAGGTCCAACTTTGCTGTAAAGGTAATCCAGAAGCTGGGACGGTGTTTTTCCTGTTTTTACCATAAAGTCAAGGAAGTAAAGCCCGGCAAGTATGGCATCTCTTTCCGGGACATGGCCGCGGAAGCCATAGCCGCCGCTCTCTTCCCCACCAATAATGGCGTTTTTCTCCATCATCAGGGGGGCGACATATTTGAAACCCACCGGCGTTTCGTAAACAGGCACATCAAAGAGCTTCCCCAAGCGGGAAAGCATCATGGTGGAAGTTAGCGTCCTTACTATGGCGCCACGCTCACCACGAACTTCCAGAAGATATAGACAAAGCAAGGCAAAAACTTGATGCTGGGTTAAAAACTGCCCCCTTTCGTCTACGATGCCAATACGGTCGGCGTCTCCATCGGTGGCTAAGCCCACGTCAGCCTTTTGCTCAACGACCAACCGGGAAAGCTTGGTCAGGTTTTTAGCAATTGGCTCAGGCTGAATTTGGGGGAATGAGGGGTTTCGTTCAGCGTTAATTTCAGTGATTTTCAGGTTCCCATCTTGAAGGGCTGTCTTAAAATAGCCAATACCAGCACCATACATGGGGTCAACTATGATATTTAATTTCTGGCGGCGCAATTCTTCTATGTCAACAAAGTGTCTAATGTGGTCGAAGTAAGCAGGATAGGGGTCCAGGTAGTCAACAACTCCTTTCTTTAAGGCTTTATCCAAAGCAAGCTTTTTCACACCCCTTCCCTGCCCCCTCCGCTTGAGGGAGAAGGCTTGGGCAAGGGAAGCGATATTTCTTTCTATCTGAGAAGTGACCACGCCTGGAGCGCTAGCCCCATCCTGAGATTTATATTTGAATCCGTTCCATGAACCAGGGTTGTGGCTGGCAGTTATCACAATAGCCCCAGCGGACTTAGTAGCCGGGACAGTAAAGCTCACCACCGGCGTAGGGGCTGGCTTGAGGCAGAGATGGACTCTGATATCGTTGCCGGCTAGCACCTCAGCAGCGGCAGCAGCAAAATCCTCAGAGGCGAAACGAGTATCATAGCCAATGACCAAGCTCTGTTTATCGAGCCCATTTTGCTTGAGATATTCCGCTACGGCCTGAGCACAGATGCGCACATTGTCGAAGGTGAAATCCTCGGCGATAATCCCTCGCCACCCATCGGTGCCGAATTTGATTGGATTAGTCATAATAAGTTCCTCGCTCCACTGTATTCACAGTCGCAGCAATCGGGGGAATTCCAGATTTCCATCGGAGTCCTACGTCAGTTCAAGGGCAACGATACCTATAGTTCACGGTATCCAACTGCGCTTCCAGCGTGTGCCCGCTCCATCTGCGAGCCCTCCGCCATGCAAGTCCGCCTGAATATCGTCCATAGAAGGCCTGGACTCAGGGTATGTCCGGCTAAGCTCTCCATAGGTCCTGCGACCATTGCAGGAGATTCACTATCGGATCGATGAGCACCTCCCTGACAACTGCACGCAGGAAATCGTTCTTCGCTATAAAGTCGGCCACAGGGGGACTGCCTCTGTAATAAGCCTCTACAAATCGCGAACCCAGGGCATTCTTCAGTAATACCTGGTCTCGGAAATCGCGCAATATGTCAAGCTCAGCAGCTGTTTCTGTGCCATAGGCCGCGGTCGCAATGAAGCAGAAGCCCCCCGTCGGCGGCCAGAAACCAATCTCATCGAATCGCACTTCTGCCCCCTCGTGCCAGCCAGTTCCCAGGAGACGGATCCTTGTACAATTCGCCCCCACTGGCGACTGCATCATGCCAGTCCTTTGTACATAGATGCCGCCCGTATTGTTGGCAGACAGCTCTGTTGTCGGACTCAGTTGGGTCCCATTCACTCCCGCCCAGAAGTCAATAGCGATGACACCAGTGACTTCGCCGGAAACATATATCCACCCCCAGGCCTCAAATGTCACCGGCAGGGTGATATTTCCGATAAACAACCACTGAGTAAGCGTGCCACCGTCCCCTGTTATCCGGGCGGTCCAATTACCTACATAGATTGGGCCGGTATCTACGCGCGTAGCGTTTCCGGTCAGATTCCATCCAGACGGGACTTCTCCTGCTCCCTCCTCGAAGCTCTGGTTACAGATCATTCCTCCGGCGCTTACGTAGCCGGAGGGCAAGAAGACCAAAACCCCGGTCACAATGAGCAAAGTTGCCAGCATAATTCTCACGTATCTACCCATGTCCCACCTCCTTTTGTAACAGTTTAACTTTTCCAAAATTTTAGCTCCCAGACAATATTGTATCATACCCCACACTGCCAAAATTTTTCAAGAATTTCGTCAACATTGGTGAAAAGTTAACAAATTGGGTAAGAGAGGCTCAGCACCGGCCCCACACCACCCCTTAATAGCAGGCTAAGAAGCTAGAAACAGTCGAAGGAGTTTTCGAGGAAATTTACCTGTTACAAATCGGACTATACAGGCAATATTTTTAACAACTGAATAGTGGAAGGAAGAAAAAACTTCAAACACTCAACGATAGACTTCCCAGTCTATCGACCGACCTAGGAATCATCAAGCTTCTCACTTACGACTCCCTAGAAAGGAGGTGATTCAGCCACACGTTCCCGTACGGCTGCCTTGTTACGACTTCGTCACAGTCACCAACCCCACCTTAGGCGACTGCCTCTTGTTAATCACAAGTTAGCCCATCGACTTCAGGTGTTGCCAGCTCCCACGGCGTGACGGGCGGTGTGTACAAGGACCGAGAACGTATTCACCGCAGTGTAGCTGACCTGCGGTTACTAGCAACTCCGACTTCATGCAGGCGATTTCAGCCTGCAATCCGAACTGAGGATGATTTTAGGGGATTAGCTCCGGATCACTCCTTGGCAACCCTCTGTATCACCCATTGTAGCGTGTGTGTAGCCCAGGACATAAAGGCCATGCTGACTTGACGTCATCCTTTCCTTCCTCCTTGCTGTACAAGGCAGTCTCCTATGAGAATTTAACATAGGACAAGGGTTGCGCTCGTTGCGGGACTTAACCCAACACCTCACGGCACGAGCTGACGACAGCCATGCAGCACCTGTGTCAGTTCCTGACTGGATACAGGTGGTCCTCCTTTCGGATTTCTACTTCTGACATGTCAAGCCCTGGTAAGGTTCTTCGTGTAGCATCGAATTAAACCACACGCTCCGCTGCTTGTGCGGGCCCCCGTCAATTCCTTTGAGTTTTAGCCTTGCGGCCGTACTCCCCAGGCGGGACACTTAAAGCGTTAGCTTCGACACGAAAAGGGTCGATACTTCCCATATCTAGTGTCCACCGTTTAAGGCGTGGACTACGCGGGTATCTAATCCGCTTCGCTCCCCACGCTTTCGAGCCTCAGCGTCAGAAACAACCTAGGAAATCGCCTTCGCCACTGGTGTTCTTCCCAATATCAACGCATTTCACCGCTACACTGGGAATTCCATTTCCTTCTGCTGCCCTCAAGCCCTCTAGTATCAAGTGGCGCCTTCCGATTGAGTCGGAAGATTTCACACCTGACTTGAAGATCCGCCTACGCTCTCTTTACGCCCAGTAAATCCGGATAACGTTCGCCTTCTACGTATAACCGCGGCTGCTGGCACGTAGTTAGCCAAGACTTATTCCTCGAGTACCGTCAGAATTCTTCCTCGAGAAAAGAGGTTTACAACCCGAAGGCCTTCTTCCCTCACGCGGTGTCGCTGGGTCAGGCTTTCGCCCATTGCCCAATATCCCTTGCTGCTGCCTCCCGTAGGAGTTGGGGCCGTGTCTCAGTCCCCATCTGGCTGGTCACCCTCTCAGGCCAGCTACTGATCACCGCCTTGGTAGGCCATTACCCTGCCAACTAGCTAATCAGACGCAAGCCCCTCTGCAAGCGCCCTAAGGCTTTAATAAACAAGCATCACTCGCTTATCCTATGCGGTATTAGCCTGCCTTTCGACAGGTTATCCCCCACTCACAGGTAGGTTGCTTACGCGTTACTCAGCCGTCCGCCACTCGGTTACAATCCGAAGATCATAGCCTCGTACGACTTGCATGCATAAGGCACACCGCCAACGTTTATCCTGAGCCAGGATCAAGCTCTCTATACAGAACCTTCCTTCCACTATTCAATTGTTAAGGTACTCGCACTGATATGCTACAACAGTCTCGTCAGGTTGTCAAGTTAATATAGGCTGCTAGTCAAACCATTAGCGCACCTCCCAGCCGGGATCAGCGCTACATAGTTACGCATACCCACAGTACCATCTGGCCTTTCATATCCTAGAAATTCCATGACTCAGGCCTCCTCAATTATAATTGCTTCCACTCTCATTTCTGCGTGTCTCTTCATCCCCTCAAATTTATTATATCGTTTCTGCCTCGTTTCCCAAGGAATTGGGCTGTCCCAGCCCGTGCGTCATAACATCTTCCCTGGTAGCCACATTATTATCTGGGGGAAAATGATACACAGCAAGAGACCGACCATGATTAGAAAGACATAGGGAACTATTCCCCGGATTATGTCCATGGTGGTCACTCCCAATTTCGGATCAGCGGCACCTCGCACGTAGAACAGAGCATAGGCGAAGGGAGGAGTCATGAAGGACATCTGAAGGTTGACGCAGATCATCATGGCAAACCACAGCTTGTCAAACCCGAGAGCTCCACCAATCGGCGTTATTATGGGAACCATGATGAAGATAATGCCCAACCAATCGATAAAGAAGCCCAGAATGAAGCAGATGAACATTATGACAGCAAAGGCACCCCACTTCCCGCCCGGGGCACTCAGAATGAATTCGGCAACTACGTTATCACAACCGGCGCGCATGAATATACCGACGAAGGCGAAGGCCAGTGCACCTATTATGAGTACCATGCCGGCAACCCTCACCGTCGTCATCGCTGTCCTTTTAAGCACTTCAGTATTAAGCTTACGGTAGCCAGCGGCCAGACCCGTGGCAG
>JAUWYX010000005.1 GCA_030615625.1 Dehalococcoidia bacterium | reverse complement strand
CACCCCCTTAATCCCCCTCTCCTATTAAGGAGAGGGGGAAGAAAAAGAAAGAGGGGCTTCCGCCCCTCTTAGACACCCAAATAATTACTACTTCATAGGAGGCTTCCCTGCATCTTGCAGCTTCTGGTTGATAGCAGCCTTCTTCTTGGCAATCAGAGCAGGATTAACGAAATAGAAGTCAAACAGCGCTTCTACCACGTCTAAATTCAGTTCTGCCTCTCCTGGTTCAACATCGATTATCTCACCAGTCTGCTTGCTCTTGGTTGGGTGAGCTGCAAAGTTACCAATGTTACGAATCGCATCAACTACTTCAGCTATATAAGATGGAAACAAGTTTCTATCTAAGGCTTCCTGAATCTCATCAGCGAGACTGGATGGCTTAACTCCAGCTTTTTCTCTGAGGATGTGTTGGAGGCATCTTCTACTGAGAGCAGCAGAGGCTTTTGGGCTATCAGGTAATACTAGGCACGCTCCAGTGTAGTCATCTGTAAAGTCTGGAGGCACTTCTGGGGGAACAGGGGGACGGTTTGACCCCTTTGGGCGAACAAGAAGTCGCTTATTTGCGGGACGGATATGTTTAAAGTATCTACCTCCGCCCGGGGGCTGAGAATATACAGCATCCCCTTGAACCAGATATATTATGAACTTTCCACAATCAGGATTGGGACAAGGATACTTTTCAATTGCCCAGTCTCCTTCCTTATCTTCCCCAAGATGCAACCATTCCGCATTTGCATGAAACTCGACCAAGCAATGGGGACACTTCATGGCTTCCTCCTCAACATAGTGATTCTCTCAAGGCAGTTACTACTATAGCACTACCACGGATTGTAAACAACGACTTATGGGGTGAGCTTCCCTGAGAGGGGCGCAGCCCCTCTCTAAAATTTACCCCCTTCCCTTCACCAATCCCCACGGGAAGGGGGTCAGGGGGATAGGTCACCACCACTAAAACCCCTTAAAACAAAAAATCTATGGCAGTAAAAGCACCACCATAGATTTTCTTTTTGGCTAATATCAACTCTGAAACAGGTCAAGCCCTCGACCATTAGTACGGCTTAGCTAAATACATTACTGCACTTACACATGCCGCCTATCAAGCAAGTAGTCTACTTGCGGTCTTACCCCTGTGATAAATCACAGGATGGGAGATCTAATCTTGGGGCCGGCTTCGCACTTAGATGCTTTCAGCGCTTATCCGAACCAGACGTGGCTACCCAGCAATGCCCCTGGCGGAACAACTGGCACACTATAGGTCTGTCCCTCTCGATCCTCTCGTACTAGAGAGAGACCCCCTCAAATCTCCAGGCGCCCACGACGGATAGAGACCGACCTGTCTCACGACGGTCTGAACCCAGCTCGCGTGCCGCTTTAATGGGCGAACAGCCCAACCCTTGGGACCTTCTTCAGCCCCAGGATGCGACGAGCCGACATCGAGGTGCCAAACCTTGCCGTCGATATGAACTCTTGGGCAAGATAAGCCTGTTTTCCCTAGCGTAGCTTTTATCCGATAAGCTACGGCCTTTCCACACAGTACCGTAGGATCACTTTGCCCGACTTTCGTCCCTGCTCGACTTGTATGTCTCGCAGTCAAGCTCCCTTATGCCAATGCACTCTACACACGGTTTCCATTCGTGCTGAGGGAACCTTTGGACGCCTCCGTTACCTTTTAGGAGGCAACCGCCCCAGTCAAACTACCCACCAGACATTGTCCCCACCCTAAGGCGGGTTAGAACCAAAACCAAACAAGAGTGGTATTTCACCGTTGGCTCCACTGAGGCTGACGCCCCAGTTTCTTAGCCTCCCACCTATCCTACACATGCCTAGCCTAAGCTCAGTGCCAAGCTATAGTAAAGCTGCTAGGGTCTTTTTGTCCTGTCGCGGGTAGAGGGCATCTTCACCCCCATTGCAATTTCACCGAGTCCCTCGTTGAGACAGCGCCCAGGTCGTTACACCTTTCGTGCAGGTCGGAACTTACCCGACAAGGGATTTCGCTACCTTAGGACCGTTATAGTTACGGCCGCCGTTCACCAGGGCTTCAGTTCAAAGCTTTGAATGTTACCATCCTAACCTCTCTCCTTAACCTTCTGGCACTGGGCAGGTATCAGCCTCTATATTTCAGCTTTTTCGCTTTAGCAGAGACCTGTGTTTTTGTTAAACAGTCGCCTGGGCCAATTTTGTGCCCCCGCCTTATTACAGGCGGGCCCCCTTCTCCCGAAGTTACGGGGTTAGATTGCCGAGTTCCTTAACGAGGGTTCTCTCGAACACCTTGGGACACTTATCCCCACCTACCAGTGGCGGTTTGCGGTACAGGCGCTTAGCTTTTTAGCAACGAGGCTTTTCTTGACAGTATAGGCTCAGTTGAGTTTTGTCGGGTTGCCCCTCAAATTCTCCCTCCCCTCAGCTTAATACCAGGGTGGATTTGCCTGCCCTGATGCACCTTGAGTTGGAAACACACCATGTCCATTAGGCGTGCTCAACCTACCTTCCTGTGTCCCCCCTTTGCCTTAAAACAAAAGCTACGCGGTGTAGGACTATTAACCTACTGTCCATCGCTTACCCCATTAGGGTTCAGCTTAGGCCCTGACTAACCCTACGCCGATAAACGTTGCGTAGGAAACCTTAGGTTTACGGTGGGCATGATTTTCACATGCCTTCACGCTACTCATACCGACATTCTCACTTGTCATTGCTCCACAATGGCTTACACCACAGCTTCGCAGCCATGACAACGCTCCCCTACCTATCGCCTTTTCAGGCGATACCATAGCTTCGGTAGCAGACTTGAGCCCCGTTAAATTATCGGTGCAGTACCACTCGACCAGTGAGCTGTTACGCACTCTTTAAAGGATGGCTGCTTCTGAGCCAACCTCCTGGCTGTTTCTGCGACACAACTTCCTTTCCCACTTAGCCTGCGTTTAGGGACCTTAGCTGATGGTCTGGGCTGTTTCCCTCTCGACTATGGAGCTTAGCCCCCACAGTCTCACTCCCAGGATTATATCTACGGCATTCGCAGTTTGGTTGAGTTCGGTAGCCTCACGGTCCCTGGCTCATCCAGAGCTCTACCTCCGTAAATTACTTCCTGAGGCTGCACGTAAATGCATTTCGGGGAGAACCAGCTATTTCCGAGTTCGTTTGGCATTTCACCTGCACTACCCACAGCTCATCTTAGAATTTTGCCTGATTCACAAGTTCGAGCCTCCACTCAATTTTACTTGAGCTTCACTCTGGCCATGGGTAGATCACCCGGTTTCGGGTCTGATCCATGCGACCTGCTCAGTAAACTGAGCCTCGCCCTATTCAGACTCGCTTTCGCTTCGGCTCCGCAACTAAGTTGCTTAACCTAGCCACATAGATCAACTCGTCGGTTCATTCTTCAATAGGCACGCCATCAGTCCGATAAATCGGACCTCTGACTGCTTGTAAGCACAGGGTTTCAGATTCTATTTCACTCCCCTCCCGGGGTGCTTTTCACCTTTCCCTCACGGTACTGGTTCACTATCGGTCATCAGCAGTATTTAGCCTTGGAGGGTGGTCCCCCCTGCTTCCCACAGGATTCCTCGTGTCCCGTGGTACTCAAGAACACAAGCAGAGACTTTCCCTTTTCGTCTACCGGACTATCACCTTCTACGGTTGCCCTTTCCAGAAGCATTTGACTAAGGAAAAGTTTTGTCACTCTGTGGCAGACCTTGGAATCTGCCCCTTGCGTCTTACAACCCCAAAATAGCTTAGGATCCAAGTCCACTTAGCTATCTTGGTTTGGACTTTTCCCCTTTCGTTCGCCACTACTCAGGGAATCTCTGTTGATTTCTCTTCCTCAGGTTACTTAGATGTTTCAGTTCACCCAGTTCCCCCTCGCTTTAGCGAGTGCTTGGGTCTTCACCCAAGCGGGTTGCCCCATTCGGGAATCCCCAGCTAAGCTAGCTAGACAGCTCACTGAGGCTTTTCGCAGTCTTGCCACGCCCTTCTTCGGCTGCTGATGCCAAGGCATCCACCCTATGCTCTTTCTCCCTTGACCCACGCCAGGCAGAACACAAAACCTATTCAATTGTTAACGTGCAGAACTATTCTCCGTTCAGGAGTATGCCCATTATATAACACGGCTTTTTTGCTGTCAAATAAACCCCAGAGTCGGGGCTATTTATTTGTAGTTAAATTTAATATTTTTAATTTCCGGGACAGAATCTGTCAATATGTCATTGCGAACTTGATTTTCTCTCCATTGACGGGCGAGGATTAAGAGCCTGTCCTTAGTCTATCGAAGGATGAAGGTGTGTGCCGCCAGCGCGACAATCTCAGCCCTACCAGCCCCACCGGGATTATTGCGGACCCTGCGGAGCTGCTCTACGCCAGGTAGCAATAAGTAAGGTGAACTAGCCTTATCGTATGGCCTTCTTCTTTTTACCACCCTGACGCTTGGCTTCGGGAGTGGAGGACGACTTGTACTCGGCCGCCTGTTTCATAAACTGGGCCATGTTCTCGGCCTCATGTTTCCTTACTTCCTCTACGACCTCTCCAGAACCGAGATAATCATATGTCTTGTCTCTTAGCGTCCCGAGCAGCCTGATCAAGGTAAGCCTGTCCTTATCCGATAGTGGCGACAAGATTTCCTGGATGAGCCCCCAGCCCGCTACAGTTGCCGGTACAAAGGCCTTCTCCGCCTTGCTGGTGATGGTCAGAAATACTGTCCTGCGGTCCTTCCTGTCTCTTACCCGTCTGACCAGACCAGCTTTGACCATGCGGTCAATTATCATACTGATGCTGTTCACGCTACGGTCTAACCAGAGCGCTACGTCAGTTACTCTTACAGGCTCATTGATGTGTTTTATAGTCATAAGCACTGCGTGCTGCTCCGTAGTGATCCCGTATTCACTAAATACTCGGTCCTCACACTTCAAAATCAGGTTGTAGGTTTGGCGCAGCAGGATCCACGCTCCCTTATATGGATCTTCGAATTTGAACTTTATCGGCATATTTATCACCTCTCGACTATTTCATCGGACCTTTGCTCGCTTGGAAAAGCTATTATTATAGCAACTTCTATTATTTACAACAAATCAACATGACTCAATAATAGTTTACCCCAATCCGTGCAGTCCCACATTGTGCAAATCATGATTCATTCAAAACGTGCTCAAAAGAAGAAGAACCTCGCGACGACAGATAAGAAGCTCCCCGCAATGACACACGAGGCACTTATTCCAGGGGCATGTTATCTATCAACCTCGTTTTGCCTATCCTGACGGCTAAAGAAGCCAATGCCGGGCGGTCGATCAAGTTTAATTCTTCCAGTGTTTCGGCGTCAGCAATGCTGACATAGTCAATTTGGGACAGAGGTTCTTTTTGGATAAGTGAGGTCATTTGCCGGCGAATCTTTTCAGCGTCTTTCTCTCCACTCCGCCATAATTGCCGGGCTAAAGTAAGAGCCTTGAACAATATTGTCGCCGCCTGGCGCTCTTCAGGGCTAAGGTAAATATTGCGACTGCTCATAGCCAGGCCATCGCTCTCCCTGACCGTAGGTACAACTACGATTTCCATCCCCATGTTGAGGTCAGCCACCATTTTCTTAATGACCATCACCTGCTGGGCATCCTTTTGCCCGAAGTAAGCCCTTGATGGCTGGACAATGTTGAATAGCTTGGCCACTACAGTAGCCACGCCCCTAAAATGCCCCGGACGAGATGCTCCCTCAAGTCGCTCAGTTACCTTCTCCACATCCACCCAGCTACTAAATTCAGGTGGGTACATCTCCTCATCGGAGGGGACAAAGACGATATCCACCCTCTCTCCCCGCAACAGCTCCAGGTCACGATTAAGCTCTCGGGGATAAGCGCCAAAATCTTCCCTGGGGCCAAATTGAGCAGGATTGACGTAAATGCTGACAATAACGTTGGAATTGTCCGTCCTGGCCTGCTTTACTAAAGCCAGATGACCTTCGTGGAGATAGCCCATAGTGGGAACGAAGCCCACTGTGCCGCTGAGCTTTTGCCTTAATGTCCTTATCTCGAATATAGGCCCTACTACCTGCATACCGCTAGCTTTCAGCCTTTAGCTGTTTGATGAGGCTTTCATCCATGGTATAGCTCTGTTCCGTAGTGGGGAAACTAAGAGATTTAACTTCAGCTATGTAATCGGCAACAGCATTCTTAATTTCTCCGGCTAACCTGGCATATTGCTTGGCATGCCTGGGCACGAACTCAGTGTAAAGGCCCAACATATCGCTGATTACCTGGACTTGACCATCACAATCAGGCCCGGCGCCGATGCCAATTGTGGGAATAGTAAGCTTCTGAGTAATTAGTTCGGAAAGAGGTGCTGGAGTGCATTCCAGAACGATAGCAAAAGCGCCAGCTTCCTCCAAAATACGGGCATCATTGAGCAACTTTTTGGCTTCCTCCATCACCTTACCCCGTGCCTTGAATCCCCCCAATTGATGCTTTGATTGTGGGGTAACGCCAATATGCCCCATAACCGGGATGCCACAGCCAACAAGGCGCCTGACTTGTTCGGCAACAATCTCGCCCCCCTCCAGCTTCACCGCCTGTGCCCCCCCTTCCTGAATAAACCTTGCAGCATTATGTAAAGCATCGGAGACGCTGATATGATAAGTCATAAAGGGCATATCGCCTATTACTAAGGCCTTCTTAGCTCCTCTCACTACAGCTTTGGTATGATGTATCATCTCATCCATGGTCACCGGGATAGTTGACTCATAGCCCAACATCACCATCCCCAAGCTATCCCCAACCAATATCAAAGGCACGCCAGCTTCATCAACCATCTTGGCCGTCACATAGTCATAAGCGGTAAGCATGGGTATTTTCTCTTTCTTCTGTTTCATTTCCTTTATATCGATAATAGTAACCCGCATGGCCTCCCTCCTTCCCTAAAAATTAAAAGTCGAAGATAAAAAATCAAAGTGACAACTCAAAATGTAAAACTTTTTAAATTTTGCTCTGTATTTTTGCATTTTAATCGTTTATTTACAGTTAACTACATGAATCATTATAATTCTCTCTCCCCTAGCGGGAGAGAGTTAGAGAGAGGGGGAAAGTCACCCTCACCCAGACCCTCTCCCTTCGAGGGAGAGGATTTTATACGAAATTATCCGGAAGACTATACATTTCCCGTGTAGGGAGAGGGACTACAGGTAAAGGCTCAATGATTCTGTTTTGTCTATCCACACGAACTATGCTTGGGGTTATGCTGATTGCCTCATCATCAGGAACCTGGCAATAAGAGAGGATGATGACTATGTCACCCTTTGCCACCAGTCTGGCGGCAGCGCCATTGATACCAATAATCCCTGAATTCGCCTCCCCTTCGATAGCATAAGTGCTGAACCTGGCCCCACTGTTAACGTTTAGCACCTCCACCCTTTCGAAGGGCAAGATGTCGCTGGCCTCCATGAGGGACCTGTCAATAGTTATACTGCCTTCGTAATCTAAATCGACTTGAGTAATCCGGGCTCGGTGGATTTTACTTTTCAGCATAGTTCTCATTTTCTACCTCCCTAGGCGTGAAGTTTCTTTGCTTGCTTTCTTTGAAAAGAAAGTAAGGCTTTCATCTCTTCTGCCTTCTGTTCATTGACCTTGCCTTTAGCTAAAGCAATAGGAATAGTCTGAAGCCCCAGCTCCTTATAGGTAGTGAGCAAAGAGGGACTCTTGGCCTCAAGAGCGCTCAAGTGCTTCTCTATAGTGCCTAAATCCCCGCGGGCAACAGGACCGGTGAGGCAGTTAGGCAAGCCGATATTGTCAATATTGTTTATCGTTCCTTCGAGCAAGGGCAGCAAGGCCCTGGTCGCTTCCTTTGACGATACCTCGAAATCTTGCCACAGGTCCAGAGCCAGCTTAACCAGGGTCACCAGATAATTACAAGCGAAAACGGCTGCTGCGTGATACAGCACCTTGTCCCCTGGTTTAAGTTCCACCCAGTTGCCGTTCAAGAGAGAAGTCAACTCCTTTAGCATTGACAGCAGTGGCCCTTCGGCTTCCAGGGCAAAGGTAGAGCCAGGCAAGTTTTCTATGGCCTGGTCAACATCGGCAAAAGTCTGCAGCGGGTGAAAGGAGCCAACAGCAGCTCCAAGTTTTCTTGCTGGTTCCAGAATATCCACGGAATGAGCGCCACTGCAATGCACGACGCTCTGTCCTTCATGCCAGTGGACTTCGCCGCATACCTGGGCTATAACATCGTCAGGAGTGGTGATGAAGACCATCTCAGCAGCCTCTGCCAATTCCTGAGCTGTATGGCAAACCTGGCAATTGGGCACCAGTCTGGCTAGCTTCTGTGTTGAGGACAAAGTTCGGCTGGATACAGCCACCACCGGGCATCCCTTTTGAGAAAGCCTTACCGCCAGGGCAGTGCCTGTCGTTCCAGCGCCAATAAAGCCTGTCTTTAACATCTGATTACGTCCTTAGCTGCTGGCACACCAGCTAAAGTTTCCGCCTTTCGAATTGCTCTAACTATGGCTTCGGCGACAACCTCAGCAGCCGCTGCCCCCAGAGCACTAATGTCGGCTTCCTTCTCACCCGAGGAAAGAACGAATAAAGCATCGCCATCATACATGGTATGGCATGGGTCAATAGTGCGAGCAATGCCAACCTGGGCCACGCGGGCCAATTTGCTTGCCTCAACTTTACTAAGTTTGGCATCGGTAGCCACTACACCGATTACGGTATTAAAAGGCGGAACTGCTTCCTTAAATTCGCCTTTCCATAGCTCGGATGTAGATAAGAATCCGCTGCCGTCCGGCTTGCGAGGTCCAGCCAGAATTTTCCCCGTCCCAGGTTCAATCACATCTCCCACGGCATTTACCACTATCAGGGCAGCTACCACAATATCTCCGGCTATTTTTTGACTGGCAGTCCCCAAACCACTTTTAACCGCTCTCTCCACGTCGAGAATCTTGCCCACTGTTGCCCCGGTGCCAGCGCCAACACATCCCTCAGCCACTTCGATATTAGTAGCAGCCAAGCAAGCTTGATAGCCTTCGTTAGCTCCGGGCCTGATTTTAGAATCACCTATATTCAGGTCGAAAATAATGGCGGCAGGCACAATTGGCACCCTCCCGGCGCTAGTCTCATAACCAAATCCTCGCTCCTCCAAATACCGCATAACCCCAGTAGCAGCATCCAGGCCAAAGGCGCTGCCTCCACTGAGAACAATAGCTTGAACCCTTTCCACTAAATTTCCCGGGCGGAGCAGGTCTGTTTCCCTGGTACCCGGCGATGAGCCACTGACATCAACGCCAGCCACAGCTCCTGACTCACAAAGTATTACCGTGCAGCCGGTCACTGCCTGCTTATCGGTATAATGACCGACCTTAATTCCTGAAACATCCGTTATAGCACCCAACATAACCATAAATTAAAAACCCTCCCAGCATAACCGAGAGGGTTATCACAACAACTCCTGTTGTCCGTCTCGGTCACCGCCGATCCAAGCGGACTTTTAACTATCCAGTTCTCTAGCTCACTGCCTCAACGGTCAATGGCTATTTTATATGATACTAAATCCGTACTGTTTTGTCAACATCACGAGGCTGACTTCGTCAGGCGAAGCAATCCCGTGGTAGAGCATGGGATTGCCATGCACCTTTGAGGGGCTCGCAATGACAAAAGGAAAGGAACTCAGAACGTCAACTGGATGTTATTAGACAATCTCTCAGTGGCTGAAATAGCCCGTGAGACTTGCTGTGGCTAGAATCTTACCCTTCATAGCGTTGGTAAAGTCCACATAACCAGCTTCCTTAGGAAGACCCAAGCTCTCCACACCAAGTGCATATATCGTAAATATATAGGCATGGGCTTTGTGCCCTTTTGGCGGTGCTGGTCCACCATATCCCGCTGTGCCAAAGCTAGTCACGAGCTCCTTTGCTCCAGAAGGCATGTTATCAGGACTCGCCCCTTCAACGAGAGCTTTAATTGAAACAGGGATATCGCAAACTATCCAGTGGATAAACAAATCCCCAGGCAGGGTGCCGACTTTAAGTTGCTCCTTATATGGGAACCATTCCTCTTCCAGTGGCACGTCTGGATCAACACACGTCAGAACAAAGCTCCTCGTCCCTTCCGGAGCGCCATCCCAATTAAACGGCGGTGATATATTTTCACCGCCTTCAACGCCCCAGACTCCATTCGCATACCTGGTTGGAATTACACCTCGCTCCACAATTTCAGGTGAGGTAAGCGTAAACATGGCAACCTCCTTCCCCCTTATTATGTACTTCAGTTAGAATCAGCAGCCCTGTCAATCTCGATGACCTCGTTTAGTGCCGATATAGCAGTCTCTAGTTGGCTATCGTCAGGTTCCCTGGTGGTTATAGCTTGCAACATCAGCCCCGGGGCCAGGAGAACTCGGACTATCTTGTTATTGGTGTGGCCTGCCCCGAATTTCATGATTTCATAGCTAATAACAGCGATAACCGGGATGAGGACTATGCGGGACAGTATGCGTATCCATAGGGTTGGCTGACCAACCAAGGCGAAGACAAAGATAGCTACGATTAGAACGATAAATAAAAAGGCGGTGCCGCAGCGAGCATGGGCAGTAGAATAATTCTTAACCGCCTCCACTTCCAAAGGGACGCCTGCCTCATAGGCATTAACTACTTTATGCTCGGCACCATGGTAAGCAAAGACTCTCTTAATATCAGGTATCAAACTTATCAACTTGAGGTAAGCGATGAAAATGCCAATACGGATAAGTCCCTCCAAGACATTGCTCAATAAGGCAGAACCGATGTAAGGGTCGATAAGGTAGCGGGTGGCGAAGAGAGGAACCATGAAGAAGAGGGCTACACCCAAAGCAAGGCTTACGGCTACGGTTCCCCATAAAAGCGCTGTAGGTATTTTCTCTCCTCCTTCCTCTGCTGCGGCAACTTGAGCAGAGTGAAGTAATGACCGCGTGCCCAGAACCAGGGTTTCAACAAGAGCGATGATTCCTCTTATCAAAGGGGTTTCCCTGAGGCGCCCCTTGTATATGCTGGCCAGTGGCTGCCTTACTGTGTTTAATTCCCCATTGGGCTGACGCACAGATATAGCCAAGCTTTTCTTCCCTCGCATCATCACACCCTCAATAACTGCCTGGCCACCGTAATGAAAAGACTTTTCCATTAGCGCCTCAATCTCCCTAGCTGCCTAAAGCGAAGGCTATAATCTTGCCTCACCATGAAAAATCCCTAACCGTATTATGATAAAAACGGCTGAAAATATAAAGTTTATCTCCTAAAGTAGCAAGGTAAGCTTAAAAGTAAACACTGCCCGCGGTCAAACAGCCGCTGTCACAACAAGAAACAACAGGCCCCTGGGCCTCCAACCTGCCATAAAGAAATAGAGAGTCGAATGTATTCTATCATTTCATCTTGTATCGTTTCTTAAAACGCTCTACCCTTCCCATCGAGTCGACTATCCTTTGTTCACCCGTATAAAAGGGGTGGCATTTACCACATACTTCTACCCTGATTTCTGGCTTAGTTGAACCAATGGTGAAGGTATTACCACAAAGGCAAGTCACTTTGGCATTATCATAATACTTAGGATGGATTTTATCCCTCATTTGTAAACGCTCACCTTCTTTTTATATCTGGTTGCCGACTCATATTTAACATAGCCGTCTATTAAGGCAAAGAGGGTATAATCTCTGCCCAGGCCAACGTTGTTTCCCGGCAGTATACGAGTCCCGCGTTGCCGAATCAGGATAGTCCCAGCGCGAACCTGCTCTCCCCCATACCTCTTCACTCCCAAGCGCTTAGCTTGACTATCCCGCCCATAACTTGTGCTGCCACCGCCCTTTTTATGTGCCATGCCTATTTTCCTTTACCCTTAATGATTTCGTTTACTAATATTTTAGTATAAGTCTGACGATGTCCTCTTTTGCTTCGGTAGCGAACTTTGGACTTATATTTAAATACGATAACCTTTTCTCCCTTAGCTTCCCCTAAAGAAGTAGCCACAACCTTAGCCCCCTTAATAACAGGATTCCCTACAAGGGTATTTTTGTCTTCCCCAATAAATAATACTTTATCCAGCTCAACTATGTCACCTTCAGGGACATCTAAAAGCTCAACTTCTAGTGTTTGCTTTGGGGCTACCTTGTACTGTTTGCCACTTATTTCGATAATAGCGTAAATCTTCTCACCCCCATACAGAAAAGGGAATTCTAACACCCCAAATTGCCCGGTGTCAAGCTAACCAAGAGGGCTATCAGGCCCTTCAGGGACAACTAGACATATCAACAGGAGAAACGAAAACAGGATTGTAACCTCCCCCAACATCATGTCAGGAATGAAAAGCTAAAAATATAGAAGGACATTCACTTGAGCAGGGCTTTCCTGCCAATAACCTCACGCCCAACATACCACCTCCGGATAGCCTCGACTACCTCTTCAGGGCGGTCCAGGACTCTCAATAGGTCGAAATCACTCTCAGAGACATACTGCCTGGATAAGACGGAGCTCCGCAGCCAATCCAGAAATCCCTTCCAAAATTCACTGTTGAACAATACTACAGGAAAGGGTTTTATCTTATGGGTCTGCATCAGGGTTAAGACTTCTGTCAGTTCATCAAGCGTGCCTAAGCCACCCGGCATTATGACAAAGGCAACGGCATATTTCACCAGCATGACCTTACGAGTAAAGAAGTGATTGAAAGTTATCGACTTTGTGGCGTAGGTATTACAGACCTGTTCTTCGGGAAGGGAAATATTCAGCCCGACCGATGTAACTCCAGCCTTCCGTGCACCTTTATTGGCTGCCTCCATTATGCCCGGCCCCCCACCAGTTACAATTGAGAAGCCCAATTGTCCAAGCTTATAGGCTATTTCTTCCGTCTCCCCATATAGCTCGTCATCCACTCCCAATCTGGCCGAACCATAGATGGTCACTGCCGGCTCGATACCGGAGAGATTATCAAAGCCCTCTACAAATTCGCCCATTATTCGGAACATCCGCCAGGATTCTTCCTTGGCCAGTTCATTTATCTCGTATCCGTACAGCATATCATCCTCCCTTAAAAAGCACCCATGGCACCCAGACGAGCCGAGTAGACCGGCTGGTGCAGCCTTGACCTTATATTTTATCACCGTTTGCTTTCGTCGAGCAAACTGCGAATACCTGGCATAGGAGGAAATTGAGTCAAATCATCATATGAGCGCGGAGGTGCCGTAATTTTATAAACCTTGCCTCAACATTTCTGTAGTTGCCTGATTTATCAGGCCTGTTGACTCAATAAACAGGGCAACCACACTCTATTTGAATACAGCTCCTGTCCACATCTTGATTTCTCCCATTGATACAGGATATAATTCTCCATTTGGAAATGAAACTTGCCGTTAGTGGTAAAGGGGGGGTGGGCAAAACAATGTTAACCTCCCTCTTTTCTACTATACTTGCCCAGTTTGGTTACTCTGTTCTGGCCATAGATGCCGACCCAAATGCTACCCTGGCAACTGCCCTCGGCTTTCCCTACCCAGAGACGATAACTCCTATATCTGAGATGGGAGACCTGATTGAAGAAAGGACAGGAGCACGTCCTGGCCAAGCAGCATCTTATTTCAAATTAAATCCCAGGGTTGATGATATACCGGAAAAGTATTGGGTGGAGCATAATGGAATCAAACTAATGGTAATGGGGCGGTTAAAGAAGGGCGGTAGTGGTTGTTATTGTCCCGAAAATGCCTTACTGGAGGCTTTAGTTGCCCACATACTCCTGCGGAGGGATGAAGTAGTCATAATAGATATGGAGGCCGGGGTCGAGCATCTGGGGCGGGCGACAGCGAGAGCCGTGGACAAGATGATTATTGTGGTGGAGCCAGGTAAAGGAAGTATTGAAACAGCCTACAGGATAAGAGAGCTGGCAAAAGACATAGGTTTGGAAAACATCGCGGTGGTGGCTAACAAGATTCGCAACGAACAGGACAGGGATTTTCTTGTTTCCTCCATGCCAGATTTTGAATTTCTGGGCTTTATTCCCTACGACCAGAGCATAATAGAGGCTGGTCTTGGCAATTTTCCTCTCATCAATTCAAGTTCAGAGGTCATCAGCCGAGTGCAGGATATTGCGGCACGCCTTAGTGCTGTTAAGTCGGGAATTATCGGTAAACCGATAAGTTAAGAATTAAGAAAGGAGGTTTAGATGACGGCAAAGATAATTTCTGGAAGCGAGATAGCCAAGGAGATCAGGGCTGAGCTGACGGAGCGAGTATCCAACCTCAAGAAACAGGGCGTAACGCCGGGCCTCGTCATGATTCGCGTGGGAGAGGATCCGGCATCCGTTTCCTACGTCTCGGGCAAGGAAAAGGCGGCCGAAGAGATAGGCGTGTGGTCACAAACCTTCGTCCTGCCTGAGAGCTCCTCAGAGGAGGAACTACTCTCCAAAGTGGAGGAAATGAATAAAGCAGAGCACGTTGATGGCATACTGGTTCAATTGCCATTGCCAAAACACATCAATGCGGATAAAGTGCTAAATCTCATCGACCCCGTTAAAGACGTGGATGGCTTCCACCCCATCAACGTGGGCAAGATGCTCATCGGAGACCCGTATTTCATGCCCTGCACACCCCATGGCGCGGTGGAGTTAATGATCCGCAGCGGCAACCCCCCTGCAGGCAAACATGTGGTCATATGCGGTCGGAGTAACATAGTGGGCAAGCCCCTCATGGCCATGCTGGTGCAGAAAACCGAGCGTGCCAATGCCACCGTGACCGTCGTCCACACGGGGACCAAAAACATGGCCGAAATCACCAGACAGGCAGATATCCTGGTTGCTGCCATGGGCTCTGCCGAAGTTATTAAAGCAGATATGGTAAAAGAGGGGGTAGTTGTTATTGATGTCGGTGTAAACCAGGTGGGATGGAAACCCAGCAAGACGGACCCCAGCAAGCAGGTCCGCGACCTCAGAGGGGATGTAGAGTTCGAGACGGTTAAAGAGAAGGCCAGCGCTATTACCCCGGTGCCCGGAGGGGTTGGCCCAATGACTGTCACCATGCTTATGGTCAACACAGTAGTAGCGGCTGAGCGCAGGGCCGAGCGTATGGGAAAATAATAAATCACAAAGGAGATTACCATGGCTTACGATGCGACAAAACTGAAAGATTGGCAGATTGCGGAATCTGCCGAAGAAAACATGCCGACCCCTGATGAGTGGCGAGAAAGACTGAACTTGCAGAAGGGTGAAATGATTCCTTACGGGAGACTATGCAGGCTCGATTTCTTGAAAATTATCGAGCGCCTCAAGGACAAGCCGGACGGCAAATATGTTGAGGTAACTGCAATTACCCCCACACCACTGGGCGAGGGGAAAACAACAACCACCATGGGTATCTTGGAAGGTATGGGCAAACGGGGTAAGAATGTGGGCGGTTGTATACGTCAGCCCTCCGGTGGTCCGAGTATGAATATCAAGGGTACTGCTGCTGGCGGTGGCAATGCGTTGCTTATTCCCATGACGGAATTTTCTTTGGGTCTTACCGGCGACATTAACGATATAATGAATGCCCACAATCTGGCCATGGTGGCGCTTACCTCCAGGATGCAGCATGAGCGTAATTACAACGACGAAGAGCTGGCCAAGCGCAGCAGAATGCGCCGCCTGAACATTGACCCTACAAGGGTGGAGATGGGTTGGATCATGGACTTCTGCGCCCAGAGCCTCAGGAACATCGTAATAGGCCTCGGTGGTCGCATGGATGGCTACCCAATGCAGTCCAAGTTCGGCATTGCCGTGAGCTCAGAGCTTATGGCTATGTTATCTATTGTCACGGACCTGGCGGACCTGCGCAAAAGGATGGATGAAATTACCGTAGCCTTTGACAGGGATGGCAATCCTGTTACTACCGGCGATCTGGAAGTGGGAGGCGCTATGACTGCCTGGATGCGCAATACAATCAACCCCACCCTAATGTGCACCGCGGAGTATCAGCCTTGCCTGGTGCATGCCGGCCCCTTTGCCAACATCGCCGTAGGACAATCCTCCATCATCGGCGACCGCATCGGGCTGAAGATGTTTGACTATCATGTCACCGAGAGCGGCTTTGCTGCAGACATAGGATTCGAGAAGTTCTGGAATGTAAAATGCCGACTCAGCGGGCTCAAGCCGCATGTGTCGGTACTTACCACCACCATCAGGGCACTGAAGATGCATGGTGGCGGCCCCAAGGTAGTGGCCGGTCTGCCCCTGCCCGAGTCCTACACTAAGGAAGACCTAGGACTTCTGGAGAAAGGCCTTCCCAATATGCTGCACCACATCAACACCATCAGGACATCAGGCATCAATCCCGTGGTGTGCATCAACTCCTTCTACACCGATACTAAGGAAGAGATTGCCATGGTGCGCAAGGCAGCCGAGGCGGCCGGGGCACGTTGTGCGCTCAGCGAACACTGGCTCAAGGGTGGTGATGGCGCCCTGGAGCTTGCCGATACAGTTATGGAAGCCTGCGAAGAAAAGAACGACTTCAAATTCCTTTACCCCTCGGAAATGAAGCTGCGAGAGCGGGTGGACAAGATTGCCAAAGTAGTCTATGGAGCCGATGGCGTGTCATGGACCCCTGATGCCGAGGCCAAGGCCAAGATGCTCGAGGCCAATTCTAAATATAATGAATACGCTACCATGATGGTGAAGACCCATCTGAGCTTGACACATGACCCGGCCATTAAGGGTACCCCTAAAGGATGGGCTCTGCCTATCCGCGATGTGTTGATTTATTCCGGGGCGAAATTCCTCTGCCCCTGCGCCGGGACAATCAGCCTGATGCCAGGAACCAGCTCCAATCCGGCCTTCAGAAGGGTAGATGTTGATACGAAGACTGGCAAGGTACAAGGGCTCTTCTAAAGGATGATAGAACGGTCTGGGAAGATAACTTCTGCTTTACGATATTCTCTCCCTCAATGGAGAGAATAAGGGGAAGGGTACTGGTAAAAGTTAAAAGCGTTTCTTTGACGATTGATGGCAAGACAGTAGGAGCTGCCCCAGGTAAAAAGGTCCTGTGGGCAGCTCTGGATAACGACATCTACATTCCCAACCTTTGCGCCATTCGGGAAAGGAGCGAACCGTTTGCCTCCTGTCGCCTCTGCTTTGTGGAGGTAGAAGGTAAAGATGTGCCGGTTGCAGCCTGCACTACTCCTGTGGCAGAGGGAATGGTGGTTAATACCAAGGGGGCAAAGGCATTGAGGCTAGCCCGCACCGCTTTGGCATTACTCTTGGCTAGTCATCCTGTAGATTGCACCCATTGTCCAAAAAGTGGTTCCTGCGAACTTCAGAGGATAGCTAAGCATCTCGGCGTGAAGCTCAAAACAAAAAGGTTCAGGAAAATCCTGCCTGAGCTCCCCGTAGATTCTAGCAGTCCCCTGTTCATTTACGACCCTAATAAGTGTGTGCTCTGCGGCAGATGCGTTTGGGTATGCCAGGAAAAACTGGGCAAAGGAACCATTGGCTTTGCTTACCGTGGTTTCCGGAGGATAGTCACCACTTTTGGGGATGAGCCTATGGGTAAGTCCCGTTGTCAGGACTGTAGCGAGTGTGTTGCCGTTTGTCCTGTTGGTGCTCTGATGTTTCGTGAGGGCTATAATCCGTAGCTTCACCAAGAGCATAAAGCAAGCCCATCAGCCATACTTAGACTCGATTAAAGACGTGAGAGTTTAATCTAGCCTTTCCTTATTCTCCAACAGGCTCGACCTTCATCAGCTCTAAAAGGAGCCAAGGACAGAATCGGCGAAAGGTTCCCAGGCACGTCGCTCCTCATCATACGGGGCTGCTACCAATACGCATTGCTTTCCCAGAACCATGGTCTCCCGCCGCTCACCATAGTGTTTCCACTTACCCATGCTCTCGCAACTGGTGCCCCCATGACGGGCAAAACCCGCCCAGGCATCTTGGATTTTCCTCGACAGAGCCCGGGCTTCTTCGCCAGAACCGGTGAAATTGTCATCCAGAGTCCCGAACACAAACCCCAGATCCAGTGCATGGCAAGCACCAAGAATTCCGTTCATTAGCGGTGAAACCCAGTTGAACAGATACATGTAAGTCGGCTGTTGACGGCGATAATGTGCCTCGGCAAGCCGAATCGCCGGCATGCGGAAAACCCTGTCCGATTGGATAGCAATAAACAATTCAGCAGGGGTGACCAGAAGGTTGCTCTGGCTACGAGCCTGGCGGTAGGCTTCTACCAGCCCGGTCACATCCCCACCTGGGATGAGACGCTGGCAACGCCGCAGCAGGCCAGCCTCGTTCAAGTTGGCAAGATTTTTATCCGAAACGGCAAAAAGTTTCCATTCATCCAAGGTGGTGCCGATCAAGACTGCCACATTGTCTGCCGAGCCGCCAGCAATAGCCTGGATCGGCAATTCTGGAATCACATTGCCATCAACCACGGGCTTGAGAGGCAAGCCATCCATAGCCAATTTCGGATCACTCGCTTTAGCCATAACTTCCACCTGAGCATTGAGGATCTGCTGCTCGGTAAGCGACCGTAATTTGTTAACCTCGGTCGGCTTTATATCTAGAATGTCGAGAAAGATAGCCCCCAGCTTTTCAGCACGCTCTAGCGAGTTCACATGATGAGCCGCCCCACTTTGGAGGATAGCTCTGTGAAAGAGCCCGCGCACCTTGGGCATCGCCAGTAGCACCCCCACGCCCATGGCCCCGGCGGACTCGCTGAAGATGGTCACATTATCCGGGTCCCCGCCGAAGCGCGAGATGTTATCCCGCACCCACTCCAGCGCAAAGACCTGGTCAAGCAGTCCCTCATTTCCTGTAGCTGGTATCTTGCTTTTTGTGACCTCATTTAGATTAAGGAAACCCAGTACGCCCAGTCGATAATTAATAGTCACTATCACCACATCACCGCGTGTAGACAGAGTCCGCCCATTGTAGATCAACCACGAGCCGGCACCGGTGGTGAAGAAGCCGCCATGGACCCAGACCATAACCGGGCGCTTAGCACCATCCAGCCCGAGAGTCCAGATATTAAGGTAAAGACAGTCTTCGCTTTGTGGCTGTTTCTCTGGTGGTTCCAGAAACTGGATCTCCATGGGTGCCTGTGGAGCGGTGGGGGCAAACTCCTTCGCCGGTCTAACTCCGCCCCAGGGTTCGGGAGGCCCAGGCGGCAACCAGCGGCGCTCGCCTACTGGCGGTGCTGCATAAGGTATGCCACGGAAAATGTATAGACCCTTCCTGAAAACACCTTCGGTTTTGCCTGAGGTAGTCTCGACAACTGCTGTTGAAGCCTCAATCATGGCTTTTCTTGACCTAAAGGCGGACTGAATTATAATAACTTTTTACCTCCATCGTCAAACACTACCCTTTTTTTAGATAATTTGATACGTGCTATACTAGTGGCCAGGATTCTGGAAAAACTGAACTATGACTGTGTCGGTTGGTCCAGGATCATAACACCCGCTTATTAAATCTAAAAAGGAGGCAGCAATGTTAGAGGTATTTTTAACTGAAGAGCGCAAAAAGTTCAGACAAGAGGTTCAGGACCTGGTCAAGAGCATACCACGGCAGCTTATACTGGACATGGATGCCGATAAAATCGAGTTCCCCTACGAATTTGTCAGGGAAGCCGGCAGGAGAAACCTGCTAGGCAGCAGGTTCCCCAAGAAATATGGCGGCAGAGACCTCAAATGGGTGGATGAACTCATCGAGGTGGGAGAGGTTAATAAGCTCGGGGTGCCTTTTGCCTGTCTCGTCTCAGTTACCTCCATTGTTGGAGAAGGCTTAAACGTGTTTGGGACCGAGACTCAAAAAGAGAAGTACCTCAAACCATTAATCGCCGGCACACAATGGGCTGGCGAAGCGCTCACCGAGCCAAGAGGCGGTTCTGACTTCTTCGGCGCCACCACCGTGGCTCGAAAGAAAGGAAATCACTATTACCTTACCGGACAGAAGCGCTTTGTCGTCGGCTCTGAAGGTGCCGATTTCTTCCTTGTTTTCGCCGTCACCAACCCCGGAGCCGGCCGTGACTCTCTCAGCGCCTTCATCGTCGAGAGGGATATGGGCGTGGAGGTAAAGCATGTCTACGGCTTGATGGGCTGCCGGGGTACAGGCACAGGTAGATTGGTCTTCCGCGATGTGCCTGTGCCCGAGGAGAATCTGCTGGGGAAAGAGAACGAAGGGGCAAAGGTATTCTATAAATTGATGGTGCCGGAAAGGCTTCTCGGTGGCGGAGTGGGTGGCTCCAGAGCTATTCTGGAATTGGCCGCCCGGTATGCCAACAAACGGAAGGCCTTCGGCCAGACCATAAGGAATTTTGAAGGAGTGAGCTTCAAGATAGCCGACTGCGTCACCAAGCTCGATGCTGTCAGCGCTCTGGCATACGCCGTGGCTAAAACCATCGATGATGGAGTAGGCACTCCGGCTTATCAAAGGAGACTGGTGTCAGAGGTGAAGAAACTGGCTACCCAGACACATTGGGAAGTGGTGAATGATGCCATGCAGATTCTCGGCGGCATTGGGTATACTCACGTCTACCCGGTGGAACGGGCACTCCGGGAAGCCAGACTTATCATGATCTGGACCGGTAGCAACGAAATCATGAACTTAATAATACAGCATGAATATTATAAGGAAATCCTGGCTAAAGGAATCGAGGGCAGAGATATTGAAGCCGACGTTCCTCTCACCCAAGCAGAGCTGGCGGAGGAAAGGATTTACGAATCAGAACCCATAACTGCTGCCCCATAATATGGAAAGGCCTCGGATACAGGTCCCAAATATTGGGTTTACATCGATATCCAGCCGAAAAATACGTGACAATGCAAGGCGGGGGATAGTACAGCTTAAGTTTTTGGAAAAACGAAACTATTACGAAAAAGGAACAAATTTATGGATGTCATCGAAGCCGTGAAAAAGCGTAAGAGTATCAGGGGCTACAAACCCGACCCTGTGCCTAAAGAGGTTTTAGAGGAAATACTGGAATTGGCGAGCCATGCCCCGTCCGCTATGAACACCCAACCCTGGGAGTTCACCGTGCTCACTGGTGAGGTTTTGGAAAATGTAAGACAGAGCAACGTTGAGCTGCTCAATTCCGGAGCGCCGCCTAACCCCGAGCACGTGGTTGCGGGCTGGCCGAGGGAGAGCATTTACCGCCAACGCCAGGTAGACCTCGCCAAGCAGCTTTTCCAGCTTATGGACATACCCAGGGAAGACAGGGAGAAAAGGGCAAAATGGCTGGAGCGCGGATTTCGTTACTTTGATGCGCCAGCGGCGATCATCATGTCCACTGATCGCTGTCTGAGCGAAAGTGGGCCACTGCTCGACATGGGCGCTTTGATACAGACTATCTGTCTTGCCGCGCTGCACTTCGGCCTGGGGACCTGCATCGAAGACCAGGGAACGATGTATCCCGATGTGTTAAGAAAATACGCCCACATACCGGAGGCCAAGCGGATAGTCATAGCCATCGCCATTGGCTACCCTGACTGGGATTTCCCTGCGAACAAACTGGAAACTGAGCGGGAGCCTATAAAAAACGTCACTGCCTGGCTCGGTTTCGACTAAGCAGCCATTTCAAAGGCGCGTGGCAATCCTTTTTGCGAGCCCCTTCACTACTGTCATTGATTATAATTGACGCCTTAGTCAAAGAATCGCCCTGAATAAACTCTGGACTGCCGAGCCCGGCCGTCTTCGTGTTCATGAAAAGATAGAGGAGCATAATACTCAATGAGGGATGCGGTAGAGAATTTGCCATAGCGTATAGCGTTCGGGACGCTGAGGCCAGAGGTTCAAATCCCCCCACCTTGAGCAATAGGCGGACATGATATAATATTGTTGTACAATAAAAAGGAGGTTAGCTATTTAGCTTTCATGTAGATTTTTGGTTCTTAGATAAGTTTATAAAAGCCATGCACAGTATCTTTAATGAGACGCAAACAAGATTCAAATACCAGCGAGTCTCACAAATATCAAAAGTAGATATCATCGCTGATAATAAGCCTGCCTATCACAAGTGTTTGGCTGTCCTTAGACATTTTTTTGCGAGAGGTGTTGGAACAAAGGCTGCTCTCAAGGGATTTCTTTTTGAAGGACCGCCTGGGACAGGTAAAACAGAACTAGTTAGACAAATAGCCAGAGAATTTGGTATCTGGACAGAACCAGGAAAGGATGAACCATTCCTTTTATTCTTAGACGGAGCAAGCATAGCCTCTCCTAGATGGGGAGACGCTGAGGCAATTTTAAGAGAAGTTTTTTCATTCGGGGAGATTTTAAAAAGACAAGAGAAGATTGCTGACGCGCGAGTCATATTGCTTTTTGATGATATAGAATCGCTTATGCTGGCACGCAGTTCTGAAATTGCTAAGGAGTGGCATTACTCAATCAATGCTATTCTATTCCATGAATTAGACCGCGTTGACCCGAGCAAGACCTTTGTCTTTGCTACCACAAATAGGCCTGATTTGATTGACGAGGCATTGAGAGACAGGCTTTACCCCGTAGAATTTCATCCTCCTAGCAGAGAATCCCTACTCGAAATAGCTGAGTACCAGTTGAGGGCAATGGGTGACGTGCCAGAGCGACACCGCGCGGCAATTCTAAAGGCAATCGAAGGCGAGCTAGACCGACGGAAGTCGCCGACGATTAGAGACATAGAAAGGCTCGCCATTATGGAGTGTGTTGAGAGGGGGGTATGGGATTGATAAGTGTTGAGCAAGGCGAAGTGAAAATTCAAGGTGAAAAACAATATATTTTGCTAATGGTAAGCGCAAGCGAAACCGACGGCGTAAGAGACTGGTTTGAAAAGGCATCAGCCAGTTTAGGCGTTGAAGTAGTCGTTACAGCCGACATTAGAGGGAAGCCTCCACTCGAGGAACCAATTGGCCTGTTAGCGCTCTTGAGGTTTGACACCATTCCGCAAATGAGGGCAACTATCACAAAGATAGTCAGCGAGCTTAGAGAACATGACAACTGGACGTTCGATCTTATGAGAGCAAGCTGGATTGACATAGGTTCGGGGCTAACAGTTAGGTCACAGAACGAGAGCAAACGCCTAGTGACTACGGATGGACGCATTCATTTTAGAAATCGAAGATACCGCGTAGGCGAACGCCTGCGAGGTGAATATGTAGAGCTTCTAATAGATAGTGAAGATCTCAGGGTATACCACGACGGTGTGCTAGTTAAGACTTTCAAACTTCGCAGTTAGGAGGAATACTATGTTGAACGAAGAAGACAAGCAGGTATTGGAGCATGTAGTTATTGAGAACCCGGAAAGGGCTAAATTGCAACGAGAACTGCAAAAGCTATATGACCAGATATTGGATGAAACCATAAATAGGGAGGACACAACTAATGAAGGCAGTGCTTGAATTACAGAACATAGGTGGCTTTAAAGGAACCAAGCAATTTGAATTTGAGAAAGGAATGGTGAACGAGGTGGTGGCAGGCAATGCTACAGGCAAGACCTCTATAATGCGCGGTTTAGGCGCAGTCCTGAGCGGAAGACTTACTCATGATGAAATAATCCGTGAGGGCACAAATCAAGGAGTTTCGAGAGAAAGCCTTAAGAACATTTATGAGAAAGATGCTACAGTTTTGCTGAGCTACAATGGACAGAAACAAGAATGGTATATGAAGAGCGATGGTAGTTTTGGCGCCACTAAGGGCGACCAACGCTTTCTGCTGACTGGTATGTTAACCCAGGAAGCAAGAGGCATTCGCCAGCTCATTGAGGGCGCTTCTGACTTTTCATGGGTGACAAGACTACTTTCGTATGCGCAATGGTATGCTATCGCCAAAGCATTCATAGATTCCAAGCTGACAAATGCTGAGCAAGAGGTTGAGAAAATAGTTAAGAGGCAAGAGACGCTAGTCGAGCAAGATAGAAAGTTACAAGCGAAGAAAGAAGAAAGGGCAAAACTTGACCGAGAGAGAGATCAACTTGCTCAAAAACTTGACCAGCAAAAAAGAGAGCATATAGAGAAAATAAAAAGCCTTGAACACGAGATTGATGTCAAGAGAGGGCTAATCGCACAACACGAAGGTAGCATTTCCAAATCTAAGCAAAATATTAAGTATCTCGAAGGGCGGCTAGAAAGCAATGAGCGAAATCTGCGGGAAATTAAACGGCAGCTTGAGAGCATTGACTTAGACACAATTAGGAAAGAGGTTCGCCAAACTGTCCCTGTAATTGATAGCAAAATAGGCGGTTTACGTTCGGAGGTAGCTTCGCTGAATAGCAAGAGATCGACATTTACTGATGCCAAGAATGTACTGGCTCAGCGAGGAGAAGAGGAAGGCTCGTGCCCAGTGTGTGAGGTTTCCACTGTCACTTTGACCTTCCTTAATGAGAAGATAATAGAACTTAACGGGAGTATTCGAGACAGGGAAAAGGAAATTCAGGCGTTAGCGAGCGAAAGAACCAGAGAGTTACAAAAGGAAGCCACCGCGATAAGACAAATTGACGACCTTAATAAGGTAATAATCAATATCCAGAAAGAAAAGAGAGAGTTAGAAGTAAGAAAATCCATAGAAACGAAAACATTGGATGAAACAAAGAAGGCTCTGGCTAGAATCGAGCGCGAACAAGCTGACCTCAATACAGAGAAAGCGAAGTTAGAGCAGGAGACAGAGCAGTGGGAGGCAGAAGTTCACGAGACTTTACAAAAGATTGAGAGAAGTATTGAAGCGGTAGCTAACGAGATTGCCGACCAAACGAAGAAGATCAAGGAAAGCTCCTTGGTTGACATTCGGGAGAGGAGGTTGTCCTTCCACCAGGCTCAAAATGTGTGGCGTAAATTACAGGATAAGTTGTGCGATATGAGAGAATACCTTGATCAGAAGCAGCATGACCATGAGATGAAGGCTATCGCAGATTTCAACAATAATGTTAAAAAGGTCATGGTTGATTTGGGGTTTTCTGAATTTGACCAAATAGCCATTGACAAGGATGACAAGCAGCTGAAAATCTTTCGACCTGGGTTTGTAAGACAGCCCATTGAATCTTTGAGCACTTCAGAGAAATACTCATTAGCTATAGTTTTGCAGGTTGCTCTGAAAGAGACTTATGTCCCTGACATTCCATTCTTTATAGTTGACGAGGTGATGGTTAGCTATGATGGTACGAAGACGGGAAGGATTTTGAACTATCTTGACCGAATGGCGCAAGAAAAAAGTCTGTATGTCATAGTTACCAGACTTGCTGAAAAAGGAGAGGAAGAAATAACTGTGAAAGCGAGGTGACGGAGATGCCTTGCCCTCTATGTGGAGAAAGAAACAGAGATAACTTCTGCCCTGAGTGCGACCTAGTCATGCTGGCAACCGACGTGCTCTATGAAGCTTGTGCTACAGGGGAAATCCAAAATGATGATGTTGCTCGCAATTTTGTGCGAGAATTGAGCTTTACATTTAATCGAGACTCCAGAGCTAGACGCTATTTTGTTGTAGCTGACGAGCTTATCTTTAGGTCGATGCGCGACTATCCGAATGCGCCTATCCCAGTTGTTGAACTACAGGAGCTGATAAATCGTGCCCAAAGCGAAGTGGACGATATAATGGCACTGCTTGAAGAGAGCCGCATCGCACGTAGGGTAGGCGATGATGTATTCTTGGAAGAGACAGGCATGCAGCTTGCTCAGCTGTTGCCGAGTGGCGTACGTACAGATGATGAGGCTTTCAAGGCTTCCACCGAGGTGATGAGAGGTGCCATCTGCGTAGTGTTGGGAAATAGGCTGATTGAAGGTTACTTAGACGATAGGCGGTACCAACGTCCACGCAACTACCTACTTAATATGAAGCGCGTTTGCAGGCATGTTGTTGTATTTCTTACATCAGATACAGCGATCCCCACAGACACAGGAGATAATGAGTTCTTTAGGGGTTATGTGGTCATCAGGAGTGAAAAACAGCGAATAAAGATACTCATGGACATGCTGAATAATCATTTATTGATAGGCGCGATAAGAAGGGATTATGGTGGTGGATTCACGATATTCTGGAAGGACAGCGTGCCACCCTTTCAGGAGAGATTGCGTGAGCGATGGAGAGAACGAGAGCGCGGTCGTTGAACAGTTAGTAAGCAAATTGCTACTTATCTCAAGGGAACTGTCCTAATGCCTTTGTTTGCCAGCGTCTCCACTATGTATCCTCGGTGGTAGCCGGCATCTTAGTCACTAGCCAATAGTCCCGAAGTCAAAGGAGCTTGCTTATACCGTATAGAGGGATCCACCCTGACCCCTCTTAGCGCCTTTGCCTCCGCCAAGCATTCTTCAGCATGGCACTGGAAAGTGATGGGCAGAGGCAAGGTGTATGACGCTGCTTTTAGCAAGTGTGGCATAATTCGGGCATCCGATGCTGTTTTGGCTATTATCCTAGATTTTGTGGAAATGTTTGCAGAATAATGCTGGCAAGAGAAGCTACCTCCGCCCCAGAACGCAACCAATAAAATCTCTTTTCCCACGGACAAAATCATTTGCCGACATTTCGCGCCTTCCTTCTAACTGAACCTGGCAAAGCCCTAAAATACCGTGCCTAGTTACCACCCCAACTCCAGGTGGCTCTGGCAAGGCGATTACTTCCCCTATCTCCCCCTCTGCTACATCGCCAAAAGGAATAGCTCTATGGATTTTTAGTCGTTTCCCCTGATACCAAGTATAGCAGCTTGGCCAGGGATTGTACGCCCTTACTCTCCGCCAAAGCTCGAGTGTGGAAAGGTGCCAATCAATCTCGGCATCTTTACTAGTTATCAACTTACTACAAGTAGCCTGGGACTCATCTTGAGCTTGTGGTCTGAGTTCGCCCCCAAGCCATTTGGGTAAGGTCTCCAGCAAAAGCTTGGCTCCCACATCAGCCAGCGTGGAGCTAAGCGAGCCGGTGGTATTCATAAAGGAAATCCCCGCTTTCTCCTGAGCTAAAATCGGCCCGGTATCCAGTCCAGCGTCCATTAACATTATGGTAACACCAGTAATTTCATCTCCGCAGAGAATGGTATTAGCGACTGGAGATGGACCTCGATGCCGCGGCAATAGTGAAGGATGAACGTTAAGACAGGCAAATCTGGGCAAGGAAAGCACTTCTGGGGGAAGAATAGAACCGAAGGCTGCCACAATTATTAGCTCGGGCTGAAAGCTGGCCAGCTTCTCCACCACCTCGCTTGATTTAAAAGTCTTTGGTTGAATAACTGGTATTTGTCGCTCCAGAGCCAGCTTTTTCACCGGAGGAAAAACAACCGGGCGCCCCCTGCCAGCCGGCTTATCGGGCTGAGTATACACAGCAAGCACCTGATAGGAACCCTGGAGCAAAGACTCCAGTATGGTCACAGCAAATTGCGGAGTGCCCATAAAAACGGTGCGCACTTTCATAGCAAAACTATTTTTAATTAATTTTTTCATTATGTCAAACATTGCCTAGCGAAGGTTTGAGAAAACTTGATATTCTATAACTAGTAAGCTCTTAAATTCTTAACCGCGTCTTACTACTCTTTTCAGCTATCTTTGTGGCTGAGCATTGTTGGGAATGGGGATAGATTGGAACCAGCGAAAGAAATTTGGAATAGCGCCCTAGGCAAGCTTCAAATTCAGGTCAGCAAGGCAAATTATACTACCTGGCTTAGCAATAGCCAAGGTCTAAGCTGCCAAGATAATACCTTTGTCGTCAGTGTCCCTAACATTTTTGTCGCTGAATGGCTATCCAAGCGCCTTTATCCTCTGGTAAGGAAGACCTTGGTTGATATTATGGGTAAGGATGTCGACGTCCAATTCGCGGTCCACAATCGCGAACAACTATCAGCTAGCCCTTTGGCCAAGCAAACCGATGGCGGGACAAGCAGCAAAGCTACACAGTATAGATTCAATCCAAGGTATACCTTTGATAACTTTGTTGTCAGCGATTCTAACCGGTTAGCTTATGCTGCCGCTGTAGAAGTAGCTGAAAATCCAGGAAGCAGTTATAACCCTCTTTTCATTCACAGCAGCACCGGGCAAGGTAAGACTCATTTACTACATGCTATCGGGCATTTAACGACAAACAATGGGCTGCAAGCGGCCTATATTACCGCGGAACAATTCGCCAATGAATTTGTATTAGCTGTGCGAGAAAATCAAGTTGACAAGTTCCGCAGCAAATTCAGAAATATCCATATCTTTCTATTCGACGATGTTCACTTCCTGATCGACAAGAAACAAACCTTACAATGTTTTTTCCACACCTTCAACGAGCTATACAGCTATAACCTTCAAATTGTCATCACCGCCGACTGTGCTCCCAAAGACATGCATCCACTTAGCAGCAAGCTAAAATCACGCCTTGAAGGGGCTCTTGTCGTTGACATACAACCACCCGACTTTGAAACACGCCTGAATATCTTACGGGCTAAAGCAGAAACAATGATGACTTCAGACTTGGAAGGGGTGCTGCACATTGTAGCGGAGAAAGTATGCGAGAATGTCCGCCAGCTTGAAGGTGCTTTGGTATATCTAACTGCCCAGGCTAAATTAAGTGGAACCAAGCTCACTCCCGAAACAATCAACAAGTTATTAACAAGCACGACCCGTAAACAAGACATAAAGTTGCTCTTACGGGTGGTAGCGGACCATTTCAACCTTTCAGCAGAAGAGCTAATTAACAAGAAAAGAGATAGAAAAACTACATTGGCACGACACGTGGCCATCTATCTTATGCGCGAAGGACACAACTGCTCTCTAACCGAAATCGGCAAAGAATTAGGGGGCAGAAACCACGCCACAATTCTTCATGGCTACGAAAAAATAGCTAGCGAATTGAGCATTAATCCTAACCTTTCTAAGCAAATTGCGGAAATCAAAGAGAAAATTAATTCACAGAAAGGTTATAGAGAGGCATACCAAGCTGTGCAGAATTACTAATAATTTGTGGATAAATTGTTGCTTATCCCGCCCGCACTGCCCTCTGAGCTCTGATCTCCCTCATTGTTTATTCCCCTCGCAACAACATTGTTTATAATGATTAGTACTTATCTATTAATATAATTAAGCCTATGTTAGGTTATTAACTTATGATATATAAAAGAGAAATTATGGTTGGGGGTGGATGTGGTGGGGATGGCTGTGTCAGCTTCCGAAGGGAGAAGTATGTTCCTTTTGGTGGTCCGGATGGTGGGGATGGTGGGGATGGTGGGAATGTGGTTGTTATGGCTAGTCCCAACATGGTTGATTTGGGCTTGATGGGGTGGAAGAAGGAATTTGTAGCTGGAAACGGCCGCCACGGAGGTGGTTGGCGGAAGCATGGCAAGAAAGGGGAGGATTTAGCTATTTCAGTGCCCGTGGGTACACTGGTTTTCACTAAAGCTGAGGCGGGAGAGGAGATACTTCTGGCGGACCTGAGTACCCCCGGGCAAAAGGTTTTGGTGGCTAAAGGGGGCCGGGGAGGGCTGGGTAATGCCCGTTTTGCTACAGCGGTAAATCAAGCTCCTGAGATAGCTAGCAAGGGTGAATCAGGAGAAGAGCGGCATATTGTCCTTGAGCTAAAACTCATTACCGATATCTGCATTGTTGGTCATCCAAACTCGGGGAAATCCACTTTATTATCTGCGATATCGAGAGCCAAACCCGAAATTGCCGATTACCCCTTTACCACCCGCCAGCCAATTTTAGGAGTTATGCCAGACGATAGGAGAGACTTTATTGTTGCCGAGATTCCCGGTCTTGTTGAAGGTGCCCATCTTGGCAAAGGATTGGGAAATGAGTTTTTGCGCCATGCGGAAAGAACCAAGCTGCTGATTTATTTATTGGATGGCAGTTCGCCGACCGTTATCGATGACCTCAGCACGTTGGATAAAGAGATAGCCTTATACAAAGGCTTATCACATAAGCCAAAAATCGTGGCGGTAAATAAGGTAGATTTGCCTGAGGTTCAAGCTCGTTTGCCTGAAGTGAAGCAGCGCTTTGCCAAGCTTGGGGTGCCTGTCTTTTACATCTCTGCAGTTAGCGGCCAAGCTGTGTTAGAATTGGTGAGGAAAGCCATGGAAACGGTGGACCAGGCAAGCCGGGATGAGGAAATAATTTCGCAGGCACAAATAACGGTATTTCGTCCCAAACCGAGAAAGTAAAGAAGTGAATATAGGCGTTCTTGGTGGTACATTTGACCCTATCCATATAGGTCACCTTGTTGTCGCTGAGGAAGCAAGAATAAAGTTGGGATTTAGGGAAGTTCTTTTCGTGCCTGCTGGGCAGCCCTGGCTTAAGCTAGACCGTAATATTACCCTGGCAGCCCACAGGGTAGAGATGGTACACCGTGCCATAGCTGACAACCCTCATTTTAAGCTTTGCACTCTCGAAGTAGAGCGCCCCGGTCCCTCTTACACCGTGGATACCCTGACGATGCTACGAAAGCAGCTAGGCAGTGAAGCAAGCCTTTTCTTCATCATTGGGCGTGATACCTTAGCCGAGTTGCCTTTGTGGAAGGAACCGAAGAAATTAGTTCAATTATGCAGGCTAGTGGTTGCCCCTAGATTAGGCTCAAAAGATTTGAAGCACTTAGAAACATCGATACCCGGGCTGCTGGACAAGGTTATTCAGCTTGATATGCCTGTAATCGGGATTAGCTCCTCAGGAATCCGCCAGCGTATAGCTCAGCGGCTGTCTATTCGTTACCTGGTGCCCGCTGAGGTAGGAAAATATATAACAGAACACAAGATATATCCGACATCTGCCAGATAACTAACGACCAAGTTCACTCACCGCACGGCGTTAGTTCGGATGTGCCATTGTCGAGATTCCCTGGCGAATACTCCCCATATCACGTAACTACTTGGGTTCGTGGAAGCCCAACTGCTAAACATCGAGGTTTCTCACATTCTGAGCGTGGGCCTGGATGAATCTTTTGCGAGGCGGAACTTCGTCACCCATTAACATATGAAAAGCCTGGTCAGCGGCTATGGCATCCTTTACCTCTACTTGGAGCAGGGTCCTGTTAGCGGGGTTCATGGTTGTCTCCCATAGTTGTACGGGAGTCATCTCCCCCAGCCCTTTATATCTCTGAATATCTATTTTGGCTTCTCTTAGTCCTTTAAGCCTTTCTTCCTTTTCCTGTTCAGAGTAAAGCCAGAACTCCTGTTTGCCAGATTTGATGCGATAAAGGGGTGGTTGAGCAATGTAGAGATAGCCCTGGTTAATTAGCTCTGTCATATGGCGGTAAAAGAAGGTAAGGAGCAAAGTACGAATATGGGAGCCATCAACATCGGCATCGGTCATGATGATTATTCTGTGGTAGCGAAGTTTGGAGCTATCAAATTGTTCGTCACTATTTGCTTTTAACGCTGTGACGATGGCTCTTAGCTCTTCATGTTCTATAATCTTGTCTTTGGCAGCCTTCTCCACATTAAGTATTTTGCCCCTGAGAGGGAGAATAGCTTGAAAACGGCGGTCTCGTCCTTGTTTAGCTGAGCCGCCGGCTGAGTCACCTTCAACCAAGTAAAGCTCGCATTTTGCTGGCTCTTTCTCGGAACAATCGGCTAGTTTCCCTGGCAGAGTTGATGTTTCGAATCCAGTCCTCTTAAGAACGAGGTCACGAGCCTTGCGTGCTGCCTCTCTGGCTTTGGCGGCGGTGAGGCACTTCTCTATGATTGCCTTTGCTTCGTTGGGGTGTTGCTCGAGGTACAGGGACAAGCCATTTGCTACAGCCGATTCAACCTGACTTTTTACCTCGGGATTTCCCAACCTGGCCTTAGTTTGCCCCTCAAACTGGGGCTGGGGCAGTTTTACACTGATGATGACCGCTGCCCCTTCACGTACATCTTCCCCGCTTAAGTTGGGGTCTGTATCCTTTAAAAATTTAGTACTCCGGGCATAATCATTTAAAACCCGGGTTAATGCTGAGCGGAAGCCGGTAAGGTGGCTGCCCCCGTCTCTGGTATTGACACAGTTGGCGAAGGAGAGAAGGGATTCTGTAAAGCTATCATTATATTGTAGAGCTGCTTCTATGATAGTGCTATCTACCATAGTGGAGATATAAATGGGGTAGGGGTGAACAACATCTCTATTTCTATTGAGGCGGCGAATAAAGCTAGCTATTCCCCCATCGAAGTAGAACGCTTTCTCTTGATTGTTTCTCTCGTCTTTAATAGCTATTTCTACCCCTTTATTCAGGTAAGCTAGTTCCCTTAATCGCTGGCAGGCCAGGTCGAAATCATAGTCAATGTTCTCGAAGATTTCCTTATCAGCAAGGAAAGTAATTGAAGTGCCTGTGTCTTGGGCGTCGCCAGCAGTTTCTATGTCGCCTTGGGGAATCCCTTGGTGATATTCGTGGCGGTAGATTTTTCCTTGGCGTTTAACTTCAGCTTTAAGCCAGGCGGATAAGGCATTTACTACCGAAGCACCAACGCCGTGGAGACCACTGGATACACCATAGACATAATTGCTAAACTTGGCTCCGGCGTGCAGGCGAGTCATGACTGCTTCCAAGGCTGTGATATCTTGTCCCGGGATAGTTTCTGTAGGGATACCTCGTCCATTATCAGTTACGGTGACGCTATTATCTTCATGGATTGTTACTTCAATTTGGTCACAGTAACCAGCCATGGCTTCGTCTATGCTGTTATACACTATCTCGTAGAGGAGTTGGTGTAATCCGTGTCGATCGGTGCCGCCAATATACATTCCTGGTCGCAGGCGTACGGCTTTGATTTCATCTAAAATTTGGATATCTTTGGCGGTATATTCTCGATTTACGTCGTTATTCATGTCATGCTGAGGCATAATGCAAAATTGTAAGTAATGGTAGGAAACAATTTAGGCTTTCATTTGTGGTCGATAACAATGACAATATGTCTATATTATACCATATCTGACATTGTAGGTGTTACTTTTGACCTTGTTTAAGCATTCTGGCTATTTCAGCCAAAGGGATGGGTTTTTGTTCTCCAGTTCTCATATCTCGCAATATTATATTCTGGTTGCTGATCTCTTGTTCGCCGAGGATAAGGGCGTAGGCACTGCCTAAGGAATTAGCTTGTCTCATTTGCCCTCTCAGGCTCTTATCACCTGTAGCTATGATAACAGCAATGCCAGCTTTCCGTAGCTCCGAGGCAATCTTCATCGCCTCAATCTTGGCTTCTTCCTCCAAGTAGGCGATGAAAGCATCGGGCTTGGGCAATGCCGGAATATCTAATTTCCGGTTCTTTAGATTCAATATTATTCTTTCCAGCCCGGCCGCAAAGCCCACCGCAGGAGTTGGTTTTCCTCCTAATGACTCGATGAGGTTATCATAGCGACCACCTCCGCCAAGCGTGCTTTGTCCTCTTTTCTCTCGAGGTTCAACCTCGAACACTGTCCTGGTGTAATAATCCAGGCCACGGACCAATCTATGATTCAATTGAAAGGGGATGCTCATTGCCCCTAAATATTTTTGAACGCTTTGGAAGTGGAGTTGGCATTCAGGGCATAGATAATCTGGAATTTTCGGTGCGGTTTTAGCTATCTTTTGGCAGGAGGTTTTCTTGCAATCAAGCAGGCGTAGCGGGTTCTTGACCAGCCTGGCTTTGCAGTCAGGGCAAAGATGGTCTGTATAACTTGAATAATGCTGCCTCAGTACTTCTAAATACCCGGGTCGGCAAAGCTTACAGCCAATGCTATTGAGTTGAATAGAAAATCGAGAGAGCCCTAGCGAATAAAAGAATTGTCGTGACATTTCAATTACTTCAGCATCGAGGGCGGGGTCTGCCTCCCCTAAAGCCTCAAAGCCAAATTGGTGATGCTGGCGGTACCTCCCAAATTGGGGACGCTCATACCTGAAGGCCGGTCCAATGTAATAAAGCTTCACGGGTTGAGCTAAGTTAAATAATCCATGCTCTAGATAAGCTCGGCAAACTGGCGCTGTTAACTCTGCCCTTAAAGCCAATTCTTGTCCACTTTTATCTTCGAAGATATACATTTCCTTGTCGACGATATCTGTCCCCCCGGCCACAGTTTTAGTGAAAAGCTGGGCATCTTCGAATATCGGCGTGCTCAATGGTTGGTAACCATAGAGCTGGCATAAGGAAGTAGCCTTTTCCTCTACGTATTTCCAGTAGGCATGCTCTGGTGGTAGGATGTCGAATGTCCCCCGAGGTGCTTTGTGCAAAGAAATCCTCCTTGTCTATCTTGTAGTTTACCATATTATTAATTTGCGTTACTTTTGCTATTGCATTATTATGAATTAGATGGAAGTTAATGCGCTTATAGAACAGGCTAGCGCTTACCTGCCTGATGATAAGGTAGCTCTGGTTAAAGCAGCTTACGAATTCGCTTCGAGAGCTCACCAAGGGCAGGTGCGTAAAACAGGAGAGCCTTATTTAGAACATCCTTTAAATACAGCTATGAGTTTGGCTGAGTTTCACCTTGATGCTGAAACCTTAGCTGCTGCCTTGTTGCACGATGTCCCCGAGGATTGTGGCGTATCATTAGACGAGATCGAGGCCGACTTTGGTTTACAGGTAGTTAAACTTGTTGATGGAGTTACGAAGCTGAACAGGCTTACAAGTCGAGCTCGAACGAGGGAAACAAAGTCGAAAGTTCAGGCGGAAAACTTACGCAAAATGTTCCTGGCTACGGCTGAAGACCTACGGGTGGTTCTTATCAAATTGGCAGACAGGTTACATAACATGCGTACACTAGGTGCTTTACCCGCAGAGAAACGGCGTGCTATCGCTCAAGAGACCATGGAGATATATGCTCCCTTGGCGCATCGTTTAGGTATGAGGGATGCGAAATGGCAATTAGAGGATTTAGCTTTTCGCTATCTGAAGCCACGTTTGTACCATCGGATTGCTCGTTTAGTAGCTGGCAAGCGAGCCGAGAGGGAAGGCTTCATAGCTGAGGTTAGTCAGATACTATGCCAGGAATTAGATAAGGTCGATATAAAAGCCAAGGTTTATGGCCGGCCAAAACATATTTACAGTATATATCAAAAGATGGGCAAGTATGATGCGCAGGGTAAGAATTTTGGCGATATCCATGACCTTTTCGCCTTACGTGTGTTGGTGGACTCGGTTTCAGATTGTTATAAGGCATTAGGTGTACTTCATAATCTTTGGCGTCCTATTCCTGAAGAGTTCGACGATTTTATTGCTAATCCCAAGGATAATGGCTATCAAGCTTTGCATACTACGGTAATGTGTCAAGGTACAAGACCGCTAGAAATACAAATTCGGACCCATGATATGCATCGTGTCAACGAATATGGAGTGGCTGCTCACTGGCTTTATAAAGAAGGGAAAGTAGGTGAGCAGTTTAATGATGAACTAGCTTGGCTGCAGCAGCTTGGTGATTGGAGGGAGGAGCTTGATAGTGAAGAATTTCTGGAATCTATTAAAACCGATGTTCTTGTGGATCGAGTGTTTATATATACTCCTAAGGGAGAGATAAAAGAGTTGCCCAGGGGCGCTACTCCTCTAGATTTCGCCTTCCGAGTTCATACGGACTTGGGCTATAGGTGTATTGGAGCGAAAGTGAATGGCAAGCTTGAACCCTTGAATTATACTCTTAAGAATGGTGATGTGGTGGAGATTATGGCCAGCAAGGGAGATAAAGGCCCGAGTTTGGACTGGCTTAATCCCATGCTTGGCTATATTAAGACGTCTCACGCGCGAAGCAAGGTTCGGCAATGGTTTAACAAACAAGAACGAAGTCAAAGTATTGAAACCGGCAAGCAAATTTGGGATAGGGAGCTTAAGAGGTTAGGCATCGGTTTGCCCGGTGTTGACAAAGTAGCACGTCTACTTGACTATGACGGCGCAGATGACCTTTTTGCTGCCTTGGGCAGTGGCAGCATCAATTCCTCTCAAATAATGCTTAAATTAAGCGGAGAGTTGGAGTCGACTGGAGAGGGGGTTGAAGTTCTGCCTCCGCGGAAGGTCAGCCCTGTAAGTATTAATGTATTGGGTGTGGGGGACTTACTTACTCGTTTGGCTAATTGCTGTCATCCCTTGCCTGGGGATAAGATTATTGGATATATTACTCAAGGCCGGGGTATCACTGTGCACCGGAGGGATTGCCCTAATATTATCCATGAAGAGGAGAAAGAAAGGTTGGTCAAGGTAGAGTGGGGTGATGTGGCACAGGTTTACCCCGTTATGATTCAGGTTGATGCTTGGGATAGAGTTGGCCTTGTTCGGGATATTAGTGCTATTATAGCAGAGGAAGGGGTAAACCTTGGCGAGGTAAGCATGGGCAACCACCAGGATGGTAGCGTCACATTGTATTTTACCTTAGAGGTGAAAGGTGCTGCTCAGCTAAGTAAAATAATGTCTAGAATTTATTCAGTATGGAACGTAGTAAGTGTAATGAGAAAGGGGGAAGTAAGTGTCAACTAGTAAGTCGAGTAGCAAAGTAGCTAGGACAGCAGAGAGAAAACGGTTACGGAATCGCTTAGTGCGCCGTAGTGTTAAGACATATATAGGTAAAGCGAAAAGTTCAGCTGACGCCGGGGAAGAATCGGCATACCCGAAAACAATGCTGGCTATAAGTGGTATAGATAAAGCAGTGAGCAAAGGGATTATTCATAGAAATAAAGGCGCCAGAATTAAGTCTCGCTTAATGAAGAAGCTAAATAAGAAGTAGTCAACTGGTAACCGATGGCTATTAAGTCGCTTTCGCCAAAGCAGGAACGAATTATCAACTTTGTCACCGAATTTTTGCATGACAAAGGTTATCCTCCTACTATTAGAGATATTGCTGCTGGATGTGGGATAAGCTCCACCTCGGTGGTAGCTTATAACCTGAACAAATTAGACCAAGCAGGATATATTCGCCGCCACAGTGACATATCTCGGGGAATTAAGTTCTTGACCCCACAGAAAAAAGGAGGGAAACTTGTTTATATTCCCATAGTGGGGGTAATAGCTGCTGGTGAGCCTATTCCTGTGCCTGACACAGGAACTATTATTCCCAATGAGGGATTGGAAGTCAGTGAGGAATTAGTTCGAGGCAAGCAAGATATTTATGCCCTTCGAGTAAGAGGAGATTCCATGATGGATGCCCTGATAGGAGACGGGGACATAGTTTTAATGGACTATGTGGGCAGTGCTGAGAATGGCGATATGGTGGCGGTCTGGCTTAAGGAAGAACAAGAGGTCACACTTAAGAGGTTTTTCGCTGAACCAAATCGCATCCGCCTGGAGCCAGCCAATAGTCAGATGAAACCCATTTATACTACTCCAGATAATGTCGAGATTCAGGGGAGGGTGGTGGCTGTGATACGGCGTATATCATAGGTGTTAAAATGCTGTTCCAATTCCAAGCGGTGGGGCAAGCTCTCTTTACTCAAGGATTGGTTTCTCCCCAAGGAGGTAATCTCAGCGTCAAACTTGGAGAGCATCTAGTTATTACCCATCGGGGCAGCCTGTTGGGCTTCATTCAGGAAGGGGATTTGGTGGAGACGGGGATAAGTAAGAACAATCGGGCTACACCCTTGGCTTCAACGGAGCTGGAAGTTCATCGCTGTATCTATAAAAATACCTCGGCATTAGCAGTGGTTCATGCTCATCCGCCCTATGCTGTTGCTTTGTCCTTCATGGAAAAGGAGATTGTGCCCCGCGATGTAGAAGGGCAGGCTCTGTTGTCTAAGGTGCCTATCTTAAGTGCAGAAATGGTGGCGAAGCCGAGAGAACTTGCCGATGAGATAGCCAGGTTGATGGGAGAGCACAAAGTGGTTTTAGTGCGAGGGCATGGAACTTTTGCTGCCAGCCAGTTGTTAGAGGAAGCCTATTACTATACTGTTGTCTTGGAGCAGAGTTGTCGCCTCCTCTACCTGCTCAAGGCTTTACAGGTGGATCCCGGGATAACTCCCGTTTAAGAAATTCGGTTATGCCGTTACGGCTTTAGGGGAAACCAGGTAATACCAGTCAGGATATTTAGGATTTCTTCCCAGTATCACTTCGGCGAAGAGCTTTTGTAATTTGGCGGTCATTTTGCCAATCTCGCCCGTGCCTATAGGGCGATGGTCGATTTCCAATATTGGCGCTATGTTGGCTGCTGTCCCGGTAAAGAAGCATTCTTCAGCCACATAAAGTTCGCTTCTGTCAACTTGCCTTTCAATTGTATCTATGCCTAACTCATTTTTAGCTAATTTTATGACCGTGTCCCTGGTGATGCCCATGAGGATGTTATCGGATGACGGAGGAGTTATCAGTTTCCCCCCTAAGATGAGAAAGATATTCTCACCACTGCCCTCGCAGACATGTCCATCCTGAGTTAGCAATATTGCTTCATCAAAGCCACTTTCCTGGGCCTCGGTTTTAGCCAGAGCGCTATTTACATAAATGCCACAAATCTTGCCTCGAGGTGGAATCATGGTATCATCCACGCGACGCCACGATGAGGTGCAGCAACTAACACCATTATCTATATCAAGGTAAGGAGGGAGTGTGGTCACGACAATAAAGAAATCATCCTCCAGATCGTGGAGACGGAGTCCTACAGTTTCGGAGCTTTTATAGGCTAAAGGGCGGATGTATACGTCTTCCTGGTAGCCACTTCTTTCCAGAAGCTCCTTGGTAAATTGGCAAAGCTCAGCAATGGAGTAGGGGAGATTTATTTTTAGGATGCGGCAGCCGTCAAACATGCGTTTATAGTGGTCTTGGATTCTAAAAATGCAAAATCTTTCTTGCTCGCTATCCCAGTTACCGCGGATGCCCTCGAAGCAAGCGGTGCCGTAGTGGAGGGCATGGGTCAGGATGCCGATTTTGGCTTCAGGTAGTGGCATAAATTGTTTGTGGAAGAAGGCATAGTCCGGCATCTTTCTCCTTTCTATTATAGGTAAAGGTAGTCAATTATACTTCGTATTGTAAGCCCAAAACAAGCCCCTCCGCCATTCTAAGCCACCTCGCAAAATGAAAAATGACAGAGCAAAGGTTAATAATTTTGCTTTTTGATTTGTTATTTTTATTTTTGACCTTTAATTTTTGAATTGAATATTGTTTGGAATTTAGGATTTCCTGTTCTCCTAGCTGCCTTCAGAAAAAATGCCGTTGCCTGTTTTTATCGCCGTTGAGCCGTATTTACTTCGAATTTTGTCTATAGCTTTATCCAGGTGCTCCGGCTTTTCCATCCTGGAATCAAACATAGGGAGTTGTTTCTCTTCGCCAACCAGGCTTGATATTCGAATACCTATGAGGCGTATTGGTTTTTCTTGTTCTGACAGAGCTTTACTCAGCAACTGCTGAGCTGTGGCAAAAACAACTTGGGTAACGTCGCTAGCTTCTCTTAAGATGACCTGGCGGGTGATTGTCTTAAAGTCAGCGTACCTCAGTCTTATAGCTACACATTTTGTCCTTTTATTTTGGCTGCGCAACTCCTGGCAAACCTCCTGGCATAAATTATGGAGATTAGCCTCAAGAAAATTACGGTCCAGGGTATCGCGGGCAAAAGTAAGCTGCTGGCTAATAGATTTAGCTTCGCCTGGCGCTTCTACCTCCCGGTCATCTATTCCCCTGGCATAGCTATGAATCACTGCTCCAGTTGCTCCGAACTGTCTTTTTATCGTGCCCAAAGGAAGGCTGGCTAATTCTCCTATCGTGGTTACACCCATCTCTTTTAATGCCTGCTCCGTTTTCTTGCCCACCCCGGGTAATTTGGCTACGGGGAGTGGATTGAGGAAAGCCTGCTCCTCCCCCGGGGCTATCTGGAGCAGCCCATCGGGCTTACATAGGTCGGAAGCGATCTTAGCTACTACCTTGCAGGTAGCGATACCCACTGAAGCTGTGATCTTGAGTTCCTTATATATTCTTTCCTTTATCGCCAGCGCCAGTTTCTGGGGAGAACCATAAGGTTCTTCACATCCAGTAACATCAAGGTAGGCTTCGTCCAGCCCTAAAGGTTCAATATAGGGAGAAAAATCGCCTAGAATTTCCATAAACTTAGCTGAAGCATCTTTATAGCGAGCGAAGTGAGCCCGTATGAAAATTGCCTGGGGACAAAGTCGGCGTGCCTTGGATGACGGCATACCGGCGTGGATGCCGAAAGGTCGCACTTCATAGGAAGCAGAGGCAACTACGCCGCGGCGCTCAGGGTCTCCGCCGACGATTACCGGCTTTCCCTTTAGCTTTGGGTTAAGCACCTGCTCCACAGAAACGAAGAAGGCATCCAAATCAATATGGAAAATACAGCGGGCCATGAAACAGTATATAAACTAGCACACAGAGCTGATAAAGCCAACTTTTCGTCGAAAAGTGCCCCAACAATTTTGACTTTTGTGCAATTTGCCGAATTGCACGATAACTCATATTCTTAAAATAGAAGACATCTGAATTGTCTTCTCAGTTGAGCAACTTATATTTTGGTTTACCATCGGTCGAGTCCTGTGATGACGCTTCAGAGGATACGGCAAGGCACTCATTATGGCTTGACTGCCCGGGTCGCCATGCAATTAGGCATATACATAGTCAGGGGTTCCTTCTGTGAAGGAGGAGTCCTGTCTTCAAAGAAACCCGTAATAATAAAACCGGCGGCAAGTTGCCCGCCTATTTGATCGTCAAGGGTGTGGCTAAATTCCATCGGCTCACCTTGTTCCAGCCGGTGTTTCTTCTCCTCTTCCGGTAGATCGTAAACGTCCGAATAAGGAATGCGGTATTTCACTTGCAACACACCTGTACGTTCCGCTAGTTCGTAGTCCACCAAGTAGGCGGCAGGGTTCATGAAACCTGCCAGAAGTATACCCCCGTGCCGTAACACACGGAACGCTTCCCGCCAGACTGGCCGCACGTCTGGCACGAACGTATTTGAGACTGGATGAACTATCAGGTCGTAACTCATGAAATCGAACATATGGAGGTCCGCCATATCTCCTTCTATTAGGCGGATGCTCAGACCATCCCTTTCCGCTATGAAACGATCCTGCTCTAACTGCAGCGGTGAATTGTCGAAGACAGTTACATTGGCACCTGCCGCTGCTAACACCGGACCTTGCTGCCCGCCGCCGCTTGCGAGGCATAGTACATCCGCTCCCTTGAGTTGAGGAAACCAGTCTACCGGAACAGGTATAGTTGGCGTGAGAACAATCTGCCAGTCACCTTGGCGTGCCTTTACGATGGTCTCAGCACTCACCGGGATGGTCCATTTGTTGCTTTTTTTCACCTCACGATCCCAGGCGTCTCTATTGGACTCTCGAATGTTCATTGCCTATACTCTTATCCCTTTCTGCTATCGATACGAATAAGATGGTCGGGGTTAAATTACAGGGTTGCATTGTAACATTAAGGTGATATCCTGAAATAGAGTCTCGGAGTCGAATAAGAGACTGAAGGTTCGATGATGTCACATAAGCCCATATTGTTCAGCTCAAGCAATAGGATCTCGTTTTTTTGTTATCTCTGGCGTAACAATATAGCGAACTGTGTGATGTATCGCATTATCATTGAACAAAACTGACTTTTGTGCAGTTGGTGTATTGCTAGCGCGTAATCTGGCACGGCGGAGAGAGATAACAGGGCACTCAGAGATGGAAACAACAAAAACCCGCTGTTTTGAATCATCACTCTAAGAGGGCACGCAAGTTTCTTGGTAGCACGTCCAGGTATTCCAGCATATAGCAACGATTGAGTTTGTGAGCTGTTTCAGGTGGGACGCGATCAAGTGGTACTCCATTCAGGATTAACTGGGTCTCGGCTTCATTGAAATCTTCTCCCTCTTCCACCCATTTGATAAAACGCTTGTTTACAGGGCAGACAAGCTGGCACTTCATGCAGCCTATAAGGCTATTGTGCCAAGCTGAGTCCACCCATCCAGGAAACTCTTCTCTCCCTTCATTAAGGAAGGTAATGCATCTCTCCGCATGAATCAAGAAGCGGTCCGGGACAATCGCTCTGGTAGGACATTCATTAAGACATGCCTTGCACCTATCACATTCTTTCATTACCCGCGGTTCCAACGAGTCACTTCTGCCAGTCGACATGTCTGAAAGAAAGGCTTTGAGTCGAACAAAGCTACCCAAACCTTCTACGTAGGCAATGTTGTTCTTCCCATACTTTGCCATTCCGCTGTATACGGCCAATAACTTCAGCGGCAACGCAGCCGGGTAAAGCTGGTAGTCGTTAGAATTAAGGATGTCTTGAAGCATGTTCCTAATTTGATTATCTGTGTCAGCATAGTAAGTAGGAGGGATTATGACCAAATAGGTGTGCCCGTTGAGATGGAAGGTGATTTTGCGCTGAGGTTGTGGAGCTGCAGTTATTATAATTGAACAAGCCCTTGGAAGACTGGTGGTAATATCGAATTCAAAATAAGTCAGGTATTTGTCATACAATTCCGCGTCTATTTTCCCCTGGCTGTTGCACTCTTCTATCTCATGTTTGAGTTGAGCAACATGCTCAATGGGCAGTACTATGCCACGATAACCGTTTTCCTCCAGCTTGGAGCAGATGAGTTCTGCTGTTTGATCGGGAGTCATCGGTTAACCTCTTACATTAAGCGATGTCAGATTATATCCCTTTTCGCCTAGTAATTAAAGTATCGTCAGCAAATGTAGAAGTGTCATCGGGAAGATAATTACTTTGCTGCAGGTCACAGGCGGTAGTGTTTTTCTCTTAGGCAGACAGTGGAATATCTACCTACATACCCGTGAGTTGTGTGAAATTGTCTTGTCCACAACAATTCTCGGGGTTGTTAAGTGTCACTCGAATTCAACAGCAAGACAAAATGAGATATTTCAAACACTAGTACGTTTATCACTACCCCCGAGGCTATGAAAAGAAATGAAAGAAACCAAAAGCCTCCCCAGCGAGAAGGTTACGTTACTGAGGTTTATTCAACGGCTAGAAGGATGTTTCACTCACACTATGCGAAACTGGATAGCGTTCGAATCCACATGGATGAGATGAAGTATACAAAGCTGCCTAAAGAGTAAACTGTATGTTGATAACGATTAACAAGAGGGCCGATCAACTGAAGCACCTGGGCACTAACACCGGTCTACCTATAGAGAATTGTCCAAAAACGTGGTTTTCTAAACACTAGAAGCTCCTACTCTTGTTAACCAAGGGTCATTGTCCCCAACCCTTACTAAATTATTCTGAACTGTAGTAATAATAATCTGGGCAGAAGTCCCTCTAATTTCTGCCAGTTTTCCGATAACGTCCTTTATTAGCAATGGGGTCCCGATAGTCCCGGTAATTGATTGTTTTCCTCCAGGGTTATCCGTTTCTGTAAGCATTAGCTCCGCTGGTAAGTATCGGGCAATGTCCTGAATATGCTGTGAAAAAAGCACTTCAACTCCGATGGTAAAGTAAAATCCATGCTCTACCATTGCTTTAAGAATATGCCATGGACCTGAGTACCAGTGGATGATTACGCGCTCTGTATTGTATTGATTCAAAAGCTGAAAGGTTTCGCTTTCTGCGCCTTTGGTGTGTACGATGACAATTTTCTTTTGCCTGCTGGCGGCTCTGAGCAAGTATTCAAATACGTCTCTCTGATCGTCGTATCGCGAGGTTTCGCTAACAAAGTAATAATCCAAACCAATCTCACCGATCATTGGACTCTCAGAAATAGCCCAATCCAAATCTTTCAGACAACCGACATATTCGGAAGCATTCCAGGGATGGATACCAAAAATAGGTAAGATAAAGTCGGAAGTCGCAGCTATTTTCACATTTTGTTTGTATGAGGGAAGGTCCATGGAATTACTGATTGTGAAAATTCGGTGCTGCTTTATTTGCTCTAATGCATGTCCCAGATTCTCTTTATATCTATCGAGGTGACAATGAGCATCAATCAGCATTTGTTACTCCTTAACTTGAAATACACGGAATAACGAGAGAGGTTAAGGCTAACTGCATACTAGCAAATTAGATAGTTTAAGCACAAGTGAGAACTCTTTGACCCTAAAGAGAAACAACAGTATGCAGTTGTGGGGCGATATTTACTCAGACGAAATCTATGTGAGGGTTACTGAAAAAGGAAGATGTGGTCTTTACTAAGCGGGATGGTTCTAGGTATTGTCTCGCTTAAAACCGGCTTTACGGGTCAATTCCACTCAAGTTGTTACACTGATTCTGAATGAGGAAAAGAGCTTTTTACAATTAAGTGCATATCGACATCTCGATGTTTGGCGAACAATATATAAAATTCGAAGTTAAATAATTCATAGTTTGATTTAGTCGGTACCTCTATCTATAATGCCCCTGCTATTAGTTTGAAATAAATGCCAAGAAGGACAAAAATGACTTACACAAACTATGAAGTAGGGCAAATATTGAATCAATTTAAGGAAACTCAATTTGTTGCATTGGCCACTATTGATGAAATACGACCAAGAGTAAGGCCAATGACACTGATATATTTGGATCGTAGGTTCTGGATGGTGACCTCCACTTCCAGTAACAAAGTTATGCAAATTAAGAAGAATGCAAATGTAGAGTTTACCTATCAATTCAATGAAAATAGCGAGGACTGTTGTATACGAATACTGGGGAAAGCTAGAATAATTAAAGATAGGGAGACAAAAACCAGCATCGCAAAACGGATTCGTTTTTTCAAAGATCATTGGTCTAGCCCCGAAGACCCCGATTACACCTTACTAGAAATTTTACCTGATGAAATGCAATATGTTACCCCGTCAGGCATGAAACAATTCCGGTTATAGTCATTTTCATCTTGCATATTAACGTTCTCAAATTCATTTCTTACAAAGGGATTATCTCACTATATCAGTTAAGAAACCGCTATTTTTATACTATAATCCTAAACGGCAATGCTATATATGGTTGAAAAGTGAGGCCGATGTTTGTTGAATCATGACAATTTAGTATATTGTGACGGCCAGTCGGTATCACAGGAAATAGCGTTTTATTATGCTATTTCCTGTCAATCCTGGCGGTTGTTTCTGGGTACACCATGATATTCCATACTTCTGGTGGAGGATAGGTGTAGAACCAATATTTTCTAGTATGATATTGAAGTCGGCGCGATACTTGCATATACTGCACTAAAGTAAGGCAACAAGTAGTCGTTCTAACAAGTGATATATAAATAACTGTTACTAGGATAACGTATGGAAAAAGATATTCGGTTGACCGACGGAGTAATAATGCTCCACCCATATCAGGTAAGTGACATCGATTCTGTATATGAGGCGGTGCGTGAGTCTATCTCCGAACTGGTTGAATGGATGCCCTGGTGTCATCCTGACTATACCATCGAGGAGAGCAGGACTTGGATTGAATCGCAACCTGACAAGTGGGAAAAGGGAGAAGAGTACAACTTTGCCATATCCTATAATACTGGGGGGTTATATCTCGGTGGTTGTGGGCTTCGCGTTATCGACCGTGATATTGGTATAGCAAACATCGGTTATTGGGTGAGGACAAGCCAGACAGATAAAGGAATTGCAACAGCAGCGACACTCCTTTTAGCTCGGTTTGCATTCAATGAATTGAGACTGAATAGGGTCGAGATTGCTGTAGCAGTGGATAATCAAGCTAGCCTGCGTGTTGTGGAGAAAGCAGGCGCGATTAAAGAAGGAATCCTCAGAAACAGGCTAACAAAGAACAATACTCCTTGTAACGCTGTGGTGTTTTCACTAATACCACAGGATTTGGCGTAAAAATAGGAGGGTGATCAGCTTAGAACTCTTATCATGATGGGAATTGAAGAATCGAATAGAGAATAGTAATCTCTCTCTCGAAGTTAGAGCGGGCAGCATCCCTATTTTCTATTTCTGATAGCTTCCAACTTAGCCTTGGCCTCAACGACTGTGGCGTGGAAGTTATTCAGCTTGTCACATGGGTACTCTAAGCAGTAGGCACAGTTCAATACTTTTCTACCAGAACCACATTTTCTTATATCGCACATACTGCAATAACTAAACTGTACCTCACCGATTGGCAGGCAACCATTGCAATTGATATCTTCAGTCTTGAAGGTATGTTGAAATTGTTTACTCCATTCTTCGGCAATCTCAGCCTTGGCCTTATTATCGTTTTTTTTGGTTGCTTCATACGCTGGGCATTCAGTACAAACGAGACCACAATAAGCCACTATTTCTTGCATATTTCCTCCCTCTCTAATACCACTACTACGAATGGAACTCAGGTGTTTGTCTACTGGCAGTTAGCCAACTAGCCGCAATTATACATAACCATCATCAATGCCGCAAGCGTGCGTTTTATTCAACCTACGAATGAAATTTTTTGATGTTGAGGGATACTGTGTCAAATGTCCACCAGCAGTGTTACATTGCTAGCGGTTAGCGTTGCTACTAAGAACGGGCACTAACCTAGCTACCCGTTTTGAGGCAACAAAGGGTTGGAACTGATTGTTATATTAGTTAACGCACAACAAGTCCTTTATAGGCTGAGCCTGCCGCAAGGATTATTAGTTAGACTAGAAGGCAAACGGACCCAAAAAGGTTATAATCATGTGTTTAACGTGAGCCATGGAAAAATTATTAGAAAAAGCTAACAGCCCATTCCGAAATATCTTTCACCGATTTGAGCCTGAACTATGGGTAATAACTGTCACTCAATTTTTCACAGCAATCGGTTTCTCCATTTGTATACCGTTTCTAAGTTTACATCTTTATCAGGATAGAGGTCTTTCCATGACTCTGGTCGGAATGATCCTACTGGCTGCTGGGCTTTGCTCAGCCATCAGCCAGGCACTTGGAGGAGCGCTTTCAGACAGATTTGGTCGGCGTCCGATTCTACTTATAGCTGCTCTAGTAAGTGTATTCTCGTTTTCAGGGCTAGCTGCTCTTATTGGGATTTCAGCTCCAGTGTGGGCCATTGCAATTGTCTACACCGCTGGTCGCTCAATACTCACTACTACACGTCCTGTCATCTCAGCCATGGTGGCAGACTTTACCTCGAAAGAGAAGCTGATGGAAGCATATGGAATACTTCGTATAGGGGCTAACATGGGCTGGGCTGCTGGTCCTGCCCTAGGGGGATATCTGACGACTTTTTTACCATATGGTTGGCTATTTGGGATTGCGCCTTTAACCTGTGGCATCGTTTTCCTCATTATTTTCTTTTTCATCCGCGAGTCTTCGCACACGGTCGGTAAAAAGATAAGCTTTCGTAGCCTGCTTCCCACTACTGACAACCGGCCCTTCTTGGTCTTCATAGTGATAAGTATCCTGCTGTTCATAGTTATGGGGCAAATGGTCAGTACTTTGTCCATCTTTACTGTGGATATGCTTGGCTTCTCTCCCCCCCAATTTGGGCTACTACTCGCTTTGAATGGATTGATTGTGATTTTATTTCAATATCCGATGACTCTTGCTCTCAGGCGAATAGCGAAATTCCGGGCTCTCATACTTGGAAGCTTGCTTTACGCGTTTGGCTATCTGTCCTTAGGTTGGATTACACAATTCGGATGGGCGCTTGTAGCTATGGCGGTTATTACAGGAGGTGAGATTATACATGCTCCGGTTTCACTCTCAGTGATAGGGGAGCTTTCTCCAGAAGATCAGAGGGGACGATATATGGGACTTTTCGGGTTAAGCCAAACCATAGGTATAGCAGTAGGTCCTCTAATTGGAGGAGTGCTAATTGATGCGTTCCCCTTTAATCCCGAACTAATATGGGCACCCGTTGCACTGATAGCATTAATTGCTGCGGCAGGATACTACTGGTGGGGTCGCCGATTTCGTTTATAGTCTTCCAGTTGATTTTGTATTGGAGACAAATTCTTTCACCCTTCTGCTGAACACGTCTCTTGCCAGAAGCACCCTTCTCTGGCATTTGAGGCATTTAAGGCCGATGTCGGCGCCCACCCTCACCACTTCCCACTCGTGAATGCCGAAAGGTCGGGCTTCATAGGAAGCAGAGGCAACTACGCCGCGGCGCTCAGGGTCTCCGTCGACGATCACCGGCTTTCCCTTTAGATTCGGGTTAAGCACCTGCTCCACAGAAACGAAGAAGGCATCCAAATCAATATGGAAAATACAGCGAGCCATGAAACGGTATATAAACTAGCACACAGAGCTGATAAAACCAACTTTCATCGAAAAGTGACCCAACAATTCTGACAAATGTTAACCTGTCAGCACGCTTGACAAAGAACATTAGAAACACTGTATAATGGAAAGGAACACACATTAAGGAGGTGAAAGCGATGAGGCGAATACTAGTCATTGTTCTTGTGCTGGTGTTGGCATTGAGTATTGCAGTCCCTGCTACTTCGATGACCCAAGCCATGGGAGGACCATCCAAGGTAACTCCTGATGATTTGCCGGTTGTGAAGCCGCCCATGGAGTTGGTCGGGGGACCCTCTACACCCACAGGAAACCCCCACGGCGCGCCGCCAGGCCAGGAAGGAAAGCCAGACAAACCAGGGAAGCCAGACAAAGAACCTCCAGCCAATAAATGGGCTGTGGTGGTGGGCATCGCTGACTACGAAGGATCCCAATACGACCTGTGGCACACGGACGAGGATGCTAAGGAAATGGCAAGCGCCCTGATAGAGAACTACGGTTTTGATAAGGGGAATGTCAAGTTGCTGCTCAATAGGAAAGCAACCTACGGGGCCATAGTTTCAGCAATAGACTGGTTGATCAAAAACGAAGATGCTGAGTCAACTGTAGTGTTCTTCTTCAGCGGTCATGGGTTCAGAGCAGTTGATAGTGAAGGTTGGGATAGCGATACGGAATCGGACGGCCAAGATGAAGGAATAGTGAGTCATGATTTCTATGGGCTTCCTGATGGTTTCTTACAGCAGAAGCTCTCAGCTCTGGAGTCACAGAAAGTCGCCTTGTGTTTTGGTTCATGTCACTCAGGTGGCATGTTCGACGATGCCAGTGACTTGCAGGGAGCGAACCGTGTGATCGCTTCAGCATGCCGGGCAGATGAGTATGCCTGGGACTATCTTTTGCTTGGGAACACTCTCTGGGGTAAGTATTTTGTCGACGAAGGGCTCCTCCAGGGTCTCGCTGATACGCAGGGCGATGATTCCATCGAAGAGGCTCATGCCTATGCCTACTCAGAGGTCACAGATGAGCGGTCTGATTCGCACCCGCAACTGAACGATCAGTACGATGGTGAGCTGATCCCGTAGAATAAATAGTTTAGGCAGTAAAAACGGGGGCTGATCAACAGCAGCCCCCTTTCCTTATTGGCCGACGATTACCGGCTTTCCCTTTAGCTTCGGGTTAAGCACCTGCTCCACAGAAACGAAGAAGGCATCCAAATCAATATGGAAGATACAACGAGCCATGAAACAGTATATAAACTAGCACACAGAGCTGATAAAGCCAACTTTTAGTTGGATCGTTAACTCTCTTGTGTCATGGCTAGGGAAAGGACCTCTAGCGCTTAAAGCGACTGGGAAACTGCACCAATCATCATATTGTGTGGTCTGAAAAGGTTCCCGTTCTTACTATCGGACGCTCTACAAAATGAGTTCGAGTCGTTGAAATTCTGAGGCAGGTGAATAATTGGACTGGCCAAAGGGACTTCTTTCCGCCAATATCGCCCCTTTCGCCTTGAAATATTCGACTTGTTCCGAAGTCTAGGATGTAGACTACTTGACTCACTTTGCTGTGGGATGTAATCTGATTCAAATGACCAGAAGACATCTTTGTAAGTTATCTATGACATGTGGCTGAGTGCAATAAGAAGCGATGAGAGTGCAGTAGAAATGCAGGAAATAAACTGGAATAAGTTTGCAGCAAAATTCAATGGGAAAGAGCAGAGTTCTTTTGAATGGCTCTGTTATCTTCTATTTTGTGACGAGTTTAATAAACCCACAGGAATACTTAGATATAAGAACCAAGCTGGAATAGAAACAGAGCCTATTGAGCGTGATGGCAGAGTAATTGGCTTCCAGGCAAAATACTTTGAAACCAACATCAGTGGTAATAAGGTGAAGATAAAAGACTCAATCAAAAAAGCAAAAGACCGAAATCCTACAATCGATAAGATTATTTTCTACATAAATCAAGAATTCTCAGAGAGCAGTATAAAAGGACAAAAGGGACCAAAATACAAAATCGAAATAGAAGAGTATGCGTCAACCTTAGGGATAGAAATTGACTGGAGAAGCAAGAGTTTTTTTGAATCTCTTTTTGTCTGCGATAAGAATGCCGCCATAGCCAAACACCTCTTCAGTTTTGAAAAAAGTATTATTGACTTCGTTGGAGAGCTAAATAATCATACAGAATCAGTTCTTGCGCCTATACATTCGAGTATACAGTTTAAAGGCACCGAAATAAAGATTGATAGATCGCAGACATTCGAAGAACTTATATCCAAGTTGAGTGAGTATTCGTTGGTGGTGTTGAGTGGCGAAGCGGGTGTAGGTAAGACTGCGATCATAAAAGACTATTATGATATGGTAAAAGAAACGGCACCATTCTTTGTCTTTAGAGCCATAGAATTTAATATCGCCAATATAAATGCACTTTTCGAAAATTATGGGCAGTTCACATTCCAGGATTTTATTGAAGAACATCAAGCTCATAAAGATAAAATCATCGTAATAGATTCCGCTGAGAAACTTTCGGATATTGAGCACATTGAGTTGTTTACTGAATTTCTATCCACATTGCTATCAGCGAATTGGAAGGTAATTATAACTACGAGATATGGATACATAGATGCTCTAAAATTCCAATTAACTGATATTCATCGTGTTGCATTCCAATCAATAATAATTGAAAGGCTCAAACTCGCATATCTTTACGACCTTGCAGAAAAATATAACTTCAATCTTCCGCAAAATAACAGGTTGCTTGAACTGCTAACAACGCCGTTCTATCTCAATGAACACTTGCGGATAAGTGATAAACTTGATGAAACCATTAGCTACCATGATTTCAAAGACACTTTGTGGAATAAACAAATAGTTAAAATTGAATATCGAACGAATAATGCTCACGTAAGGAGAGAAGAGTGCTTCTTAAAGATTGCACATAATAGAGCTAATAAGGGGCGTCTGGTTGTAGATGCAATCGAATGTGATGATGAAACTTTACATCGGCTAGTATCCGATGAAATCATTAAGCATGATCCAGTGATAGGTGGTTACTTCATCACACAGGATATTTATGAAGAATGGGCACTAGATAGGGTTATTGAAAGAGCGTTCCATCGAACAAAAGACCATCAAGAGTTTCTCCAAGATATCGGAACATCTTTGCCAATTCGCAGGGCTTTGAGAAGCTGGCTCTCGGAGAAGTTGCATGACAGCACAACTGAGGTGAAAGGACTAATTGAGTGCATAATCAATGATAAGGATGTAGCAAGCTATTGGAAAGACGAAGTCTGCATATCAGTATTGCTATCTGACTATGCAGGGGTATTTCTTCAATCATTTAAAGATAAGCTTATGGAAGATAATGCGAGGCTTTTAATGAGACTCGTCTTCTTGCTAAGGATAGCTTGTAAGGAAATCGATGAAGAATTTTTCGCGATGTTGGGCATAACAAAAATAGAGCAAGATATATCAAGAATTGTCTTCACTAAACCAAAGGGCAATGGTTGGGATTCGATAATTCACTTTATTTATGACAATAAGGAGGAAATCGAACTAAGTAACGCAAATATCATTATTCCACTACTCGGTGATTGGAATAACAAGAATAAAAATGGCGATACAACCAAGAGAGCAAGCCAGATAGCATTATATTATTACGATCATTACGAAGAAATTGCGAAAAATAGCAAATATCGATACAGCTCTCGCGACCAGGATAAAGCACAGTTAATAGGAGTAATATTGAATGGAGCTTTAGAAATTTCGGAGGAATTGAAGGCAATATTCGATGAAGTGATCGATAAAAGACTGACTAAGTACACAGATAAATACTACGACATTATTGTGATGATACTAAGCTCCATTACTGACGGCTCCGAAGTTATTAAGGTTCTCCCAAATTGCGTAATTCAATTAGCAGAATTATTTTGGCACCAGCCTCCTGAAACGCATTACGATTATTCTCTTGGTATTGAACCGCATTTTGGTATATCTGAGAAACATGACTTGAACTATTTTCCCTCAAGTGCATTCCAGACGCCAATTTTCCAACTGCTTCAGGCTGCCCCGGTTGAGACGGCGAAATTTATATTATCATTTACCAATAGAGCCGTAGAATATTACAGAAAGTCCAAACTTGGGCGTGAAGTGTCTGTGGTGAAAGTAATTTTCGATGACAATCAGTCAAGAGAACAATATGTAAGCGGCAGACTGTGGAACATCTATCGAGGTACTCACGTATCGACCGATTTACTTCAATCAATGCATATGGCTTTGGAAAGATGGCTGTTAATGAATGCAAAGGTTGCCACAAAGGAAACTATTGAAAGTTGGTGCCTTTATCTCTTGAGAGAGACAAAATCTGCTTCAATAACGGCAATAGTAATCAGCGTTTGCCTTGCTTATCCTCCTAAACTTTTCAATGTCGCAAGTATCTTATTTAAGATAAAAGAGTTTTTTCTTTACGACACGGGAAGGATGTTACGGGACCAAAACGCTAGAGATACTTATTCTATCGGATATGGTTTGAATTATGAAACTGATATTTATCAAGATGAAAGAATTAGGACTTGTGACGATTCACATAGAGAGCTTTCACTGGAGCATCTGGCGTTTAAATATCAGCTAGAACGATTTGAAGGGGAAAGTGCAGATGAGGTTAGGAAGCGACGAGAGGTAATATGGAAAATCCTAGATAAACACTATGAAGCTCTTCCTGAACAGTCTATCGAAACAGGTGCAGACAAAACTTGGAGACTTTACCTGGCACGGATGGATACAAGGAAAATGAAGACAGAATTTAAAGAGAGCAACGAAGGTGTTATAGTAACGTTCAATCCGGAAATTGACCCTAATTTAAGGAAATTTAGCGAAGACTCTACCGGCACCGCTGCAGCTGCAATAAAACATTCATCGCTAAAACTGTGGGCAAATTATCGGTTTACTAGGAGTCCTGACTATCAACAATATAAAAAATTTGAAGACAATCCTGAATCTGTAATTGCAGAGACCAGGGAAATCCTTGAAAACTTAGAGAAAGGGGAGGATCCTTTCCCCGAGTTCAATCGAACAATACCTGCTTATACGTGTTCCGTGTTGATCCGGGATTTTGTAGACAAGTTGAGTGCTAAAGATATGGAATTTTGCAGAGACATAATTATACAGTTCGCAAAAACACCACTTAGGATCCGAGATTACCAGTATCAAATTGGTGATGGAACAGAGCCTTCAATTTCTACATTACCCAAGCTTATGCAACATTTCCCAGAAGAGAGTAAAGAAATTAAATCATCACTGATATTATTACTCCTTAATCCGTGGAGGGATATAGCGACCTTTGCTACTAGAGGGATTGTCAACTGGCTTTGGGAAACCCATTTTGATGATGCTCACGCCATCTTCTTAGGATATCTTTTGCTGAGACCAAAATACGGTGATTTAAGAAAAGAGGTCATAAGGAAAAAGCGAGAGAATCATGTATTTGATATTCAAGAAACTGAGATTGTGGAACTCTTTACGAAGAAACATAAGGTAGAACTTGAAAAGGTTGCTACAAATAAGATTACCTTTAGTGACTTACAAAGCCTAAGCGACTTGGATTTCACGACTTTGGAGATAGCGTTTGAACTTATACCACCAAATACACAAAATGCGGATCATAAATCTTTCTTGAACATATTTCTTCCTATGGGTGCCGAGGAGATTGGTAAAGACCGAGGTGGAGTTGGCTATTATGCCAAAGGAGCGTTTATGAAAAAATTCGCAAATTTTATTCTTTGTTCATCAGAGGACGAGATATGTACATATATACAACCTTTCATTGACAAATTCAATAATTCAAGGGATATGGCTCAACTCTTTGAAGAGTTTATTTTGGCGGAAGATGCATTAAATCATTATGATGAGTTCTGGATAATATGGAATGCCTTCTATGATTGCGTAGTCAAGACTTATAAAAAGCATGCTTCTGACTACTACTCAAATAGACTCATACATAACTATCTTTTAGCTTGGCCCTACTGGAAAAAAGATATAAGAGAATGGCATACCTTGAAAGAAAAAGACAAACAATTCTATGAAAGGGTTTCGACGGATATCGGTCATCATCCTTCAGTCCTCTACTCAATCTCAAAGGTTTTAAACGAGATTGGGAGTTCTTTTATTGATGATGGTGTAGTTTGGATCAGCAATATCTTACGGGAAAATCCCCAATACATTTCAACCGAATTAGAGACTAATACCGTTTATTACATCGAAAATATCATGAGACGATTTATATTAATAAACCGTCAAAAAATCAAAGCTACGTTGAGTCTCAAGAACCAAGTCATTGTCATATTAAACTTTCTACTTGAAAAAGGCTCAACCACAGGTTACTTATTGAGAGAGGACATTTTGTAGCGATCTGCCTCGTGATTATTAAAAGTGTGAGAGGTCATGTATACTTTTTCGTAATAACCGTTAAGCCAATTTGAAAGTTCTACCTATCGCCCATCAATGTCCCGTTATTCGACCTGAACCTACCTCATTTGGATCTTCTTGACAAGTCACAATTCATCTTTCCGTCTACGCCATTGCACAATCCATCGTTTTGTTACCTCGCTATACAAAACATCGCGGGGTGCTTTTATTGTTGCGAGGCTGGCTAGTTAGTCACTTTTGGAGACAAACTTTTCACCCTTCTCTCAAACACCCCTCTCTCCAAAAGCACCCTTCTCTGGCATTTGAGGCATTTAAGGCCAATGTCGGCGCCCACCCTCACCACCTCCCATTCGTGGCTGCCGCAGGGGTGCGCTTTGCGCAGCCGGACTACGTCACCGAGGTTTATTTCTATAGTCATTGATTTGGTTGCGGATTTTTTCAGCCATGTTTCTAGCCGCCCGGGCGAAATCCTTTTCCTTGGAGGCGTAGAGGATTTGCCGCGACACATTGATAATCGCCTTCTCGCCCCGGGCATCCACTCCGTAGCCGACTGCTGAAGCCAGGTCTCCTCCCTGAGCACCAATGCCGGGGATAAGTAAAGGCATTTCGGGGCAAATTGAGCGGACTCTTTTTAATTCTTCAGGATAGGTAGCCCCCACCACCAGGCCAATATTGCCATAAATATTCCATTCTTTGGCTTTTTGAGCCACTGCTTCGTACAGTGGTAGGCCATTGGTGCGAAGGTTCTGGAAATCCGTGGCTCCCTTGTTTGATGTTCGGCATAGGATAAATACCCCTTTGTCTTGGTAGTTAATAAAAGGCTCTATGGAGTCGTAGCCAAGGTAGGGATTGACGGTAGCGGCATCGAAGCCCAGAACCGAAAAGAGAGCTTTGGCATAAGCCTTGGCAGTGTTACCGATATCGCCGCGCTTGGCATCGCCGATTACAGGAATATCACCGGGTATATCTTTAACGGTCTTCTCCAGGATAGCAAGCCCTTCGGTCCCTAAAGCTTCATAGAAAGCTAGATTGGGCTTATAGGCACAGACCAGGTCGGAGGTAGCCTCGATAATGGCTTTGTTGAATTGTAGAACGTCTGCCCCGGGCATAAGCTCGGGGTCGGGGTCAAGTCCGATGCAAAGCCAGCTTTTGTTTTTTTGGCTGATATTAAGCAGTTTATCGATGAATTTCATTACCGTAACCTAGATAATATCAGGAGATGAGTATAAATTAAAGCTTGGACAACATTCTACTATACTGGGAGGTCATTGAAATTCAAAAATCAAAGGGTAAAAATCAAAATGACAACTCAAAATGTAAAAATTTCAAGAAGGAGCAACCGTATTGTTCACCATTTCAACCGTGAAGAAAGGGATTCCTTCACGCTTCAAAAAGCTATGACAATCCCCTTGTCATTGCGAGGCTGACGAAGTCAGCCGAAGCAAGCTCGATGTGAGATTGCCACGCACCTTTCAGGTGCTCGCAATGACAAAAGAGAGGCGGCTCAGAATGACAGGGCTCTTTGCCTTTATTCGTGTCAAGGGCTACAATAAAGGCGTGCGGGACGTGATTGCTGATGCCTTGAAAGGCCATGATGCCGACTATCTTGAAATCCATTTTGAGGAGAGCCAGGCTACCAACATTGCCTATAGAGGGGAAAGACTGGAGGAGATAAGCAGGGCTCGTAATTCCGGTGGCAATGTTCGTGCGTTAGTCCAGGGTAGTTGGGGATTCGTCAGCTTTAATCGTCTTGGCGGACTGCGGGACAAGGTAGCTCTGGCGCTGGAGGAGGCAAGGTTAGCAAGCAGGGGACCATTTAAGCTTTTCCCTACGGAGTCTGTAGTGGAGACGGTGGTGCCACAATTGGAAAAGGGTTCCACGGCTATGCCGTTAGCAGCGAAGAAAGAGCTTCTAGATGAATACAACGACATTATATTAGGCAGTCCGAAGATTCAAAGCTCAAGAATCAATTACCGTGATGCCGGGAGGCAAAGTATTTTCGCCAATTCTGAAGGTAGTTACATAGAGCAAGCTAAAACCGACCTTACTTTACGATTGACCGCCATAGCTCGTGAGGATAACGAGGTTCAACAAGCAGGACTAAGCCTGGGAGGTAATGGTGAGTTTTCCGCCGTGGAGAGGCTACATAAGCAAGCCAGGGAGATAGCAAGGCGTGCCGCAGCCCTTCTTTCCGCCCCCCAGGTAAAAGGTGGAGAGTATACCGTAATTTTGAATCCTATTCTGGCTGGGGTCTTTGCTCATGAAGCCTTTGGGCATTTATCCGAGTCGGATTTTGTATATCAAAATGAAAGCCTGCGGCAAATCATGGCCCTGGGGAAAAGATTTGGCGGCAAGCATCTCAATATCATTGATGACCCTACCATTCCCAATTTGCGGGGAAGCTATAAATACGATGATGAAGGGACGCCGGCAACGAAAACCTATCTTATCCGGGAGGGCGTTCTGGAGGGAAGGCTTCATTCCCGGGAAACAGCGGCTAAGATGGGAGAACGGGCTACGGGGAATGCTCGAGCCATTAATTACCTCTTTCCCCCCATAGTGCGAATGAGCAATACCTTTATTGAGCCAGGTAGTGCTTCGTTCGAGGCAATGCTTGGTGACATTGAGGAAGGCGTCTATGTTAAGGATTGGTACGGCGGGATGACTAGCCTGGAGATGTTTACCTTCTCCGCTGGGGAAGCTTACATGATTCGCCGGGGGAGATTAGCAGAGTTATTGCGCCCCGTGGTGCTAACCGGTAATGTTTTTACTACCCTGCAAAATATAGATGCCATAGGCAGTGACCTGGAGATGAATCAGGGTGGTGGCTGTGGCAAGGGGGGGCAATATCCGCTACCCGTTTCTAACGGTAGCCCACATATCAGAATTCGTCATTGTGTGATAGGAGGAAAATAGCGATAAATCCTAAGCACGAAATCCTAAACAAACGCCACCGCTTGAGAAAATAAAAGAGTAAAAATAAAAATGCAAAATGACAATGCAAAATTTAAAGATGAATTTCAGGCGCGTGTTTACAGATTCGCATTGGATGTAATAGCATTCGTAGACCGATTGCCAGTAGAACAGACTTCGCGGATTATCACTGACCAGCTCTTAAGAAGCACCACCAGTATCGGGGCTAATGTCATTGAGGCTCAAGCGGCTTCTTCAAGAAAGGACTATACCAATTTCTTTGCTTATGCATTGAAGTCAGCAAACGAATGCAAGTTTTGGTTGGGACTGCTCAGAGATTCCGGTAGAGGTGATAAAGAGAGCGTTAATAAACTTCTGAGAGAAGCTACAGAGATCGCGAATGTCCTTGCCAGCAGTATATTGACCCTGAAAGGAAAGAGATGAAGTGTTTTTGCATTTTAAATTGTAATTTTGATTTTTTATCTTTGAGTTTTAATGTTGTTTAGATATTAGGGATTAAGATTTAAGATGGAAGGTCTTTTGGAGGTTCTCCGCTCTGCTCGGAGGAAAGCTGAGCAAGCTGAAGTTTTCTCGGTTTCTTCTCGGGCAATGCCGATACAGTTTGAAGCCAATGAACTAAAACAAGTTCAGACCAAAGAGAGCAGGAGTAGTGCCTTGCGAATTTTCAGGGAAGGTAGAATTGGCTTTGCTACTGCTAGTGAAGGGGGTGGTTTGGAAGCTTTGGTTGACATGGCCGTGGAAACCTCTCAATTTGGCAGTCCGGCCAATTTTCAATTTCCTTCCTCCCAGGACTATTCGGAAGTGTGCATCGTCGACCCTGAAGTAGAAGGAATAGCTATGGAGAGGATGGTTGAGATCGGGAAGGAGCTTATAGCCAAGATTAGGGGGCATACTCCTGATATCCTTTGCGATGTTCAAGTAACCAAGGGGACAAGCTCCATCTCCTTAATTAATTCTCAAGGCGGTGAGGGAAGGTATGACATGAGTTTTTTTAGCCTTAGCCTGGAAGGCATTCTTGTTCGGGATACAGATATGCTTTTTGTGGGTGATAGCGAAAGCTCATGTCGTTTTTCTGACAATATTGATGACCTGGCTGATAGAGTGATATGGCAACTGGAAATGGCTAAGAAAAAAGCTACCGTGTCCACAAAGCTGCTGCCAATAATTTTTACACCTAATGGAGTAGCTAGTGCTTTACTGAGTCCTCTAGTGCTGGCATTTAACGGCAAATCAGTCCTCGAGGGGGCTTCGCCTTTAGAAAATAAACTGGGGGAGCAAGTTTTTGACAAAAAGCTGAGCTTATGGGATGATGCTACCATAGCTTACGGCGTAGGGAGTTATCCTTTTGATGATGAGGGGGTGTCCAGCCAGCGTCTACCGCTTGTTACAAATGGAGTAGTGGCGAATTTCCTTTATGATTTACAAACAGCAGCTTTAGCTGGCACGCACAGTACCGGTAACGGCCAGCGAGTAGGTGGTGGTTTTCCCAGCCCAGCTATAAGCTCTCTTATTTTAAGCGGAGGAGATGTTTCTTTCCAGGCGATGGTGGAAGATATGAAAGAAGGGTTAATTGTGGAGCAACTTATTGGTGCTGACCAGGGTAATCTTCTGGGTGGTGACTTCGGTGGCAACGTTTTGCTGGGATATAAGGTAGAGAATGGAGAGATAATGGGGAGAGTTAAGGATACTATGATTGCCGGTAACGTGTATCAAGTGCTAAAAGAGCTTCTTGGCGTAGGGAAGGAAGCAAGGCGGGTTGGCGGGATTTTGCAAACTCCTCCTTTATATTGCTCTCGTGTATCAGTAGCGACAAAGGGAAGCTAAGATGGATACGAAAGACGTAATAAAGCTTTATAAGCAACCACGCCCTAAGAATTGTTCCATGATTGCCTCATGGCCTGGCATTGGCGACGTTTCCATAACCGCAGCGAAGTATCTTGTGGAGAAGCTAAATGCTGTAGAAATAGGGGAGATTGAACCTATTAACTTCTTTGAACCAATGGGTGTCACAGTCAGAGACGACGTGGTTGAAAGCCCTCGTTTTCCTGAGAGCAAGTTTTATTATTGGCAGTCTGCTAAGGCGGAGAAAAGCTTGGTGATTTTTATTGGTGAGGAACAGCCTGGTTTCAAAGGGTATGAGCTGGTTAACTGTGTTTTGGACGTAGCGCAAAGGTTTAAGGTGGCAAGGGTATATAGTTGTGCTGCTGCGGTGACACGCATCCACCATAGTGAAGAAATGAAGGTTTGGGGAGCAGCGACAACAGCCAACTTGGTTGACGAGTTAAGCAAAAATAATGTGGTTCTTAGAGGTAATCTTCGCATCGCTGGATTGAATGGATTGATATTGGGAATGGCTAAGGAAAGGGGGATGGAAGGCATTTGCTTGCTGGGTGAAGTGCCAGCGTATGCCACGCAAATAGCAAATCCCAAAGCCTCCCTGGCTGTGCTTGGTATCCTAACTAAAATGTTAGGGATTACACTTGACTTGACCGAGCTTAGCAATCTGGCTGAGCAAGTAGACGAGGAGATGGATAGAATAGCGAAGAGAGTTACTGCTGAATTTATTGACCAATTCACCGAGCCTATTTGGGAGCAGGATGAGGATGAAGAGGAAGAGTAAATAAGTTGAGCAGTCCTGATCTAGCAAGAGTCCAAATTGACCGACAAAGGTAGATATGCTACCATCGAATTAGATGTCAGCTTTAGCTCAGCTTTGTGAGGAAATTATAGCTTGCCGGGATTGTGAGCTAGCTAAGTATCGCACTAAGGTGGTACCTGGTGAGGGGGCCGAGGACGCGGACTTACTTTTTATAGGTGAGGCACCAGGGTGGCACGAAGACCAGCAAGGGCGTCCTTTCGTCGGGCCAGCAGGGCAGTTTTTGGATCAACTGTTAGCCTCAATTGGTTTACGGCGGGAAGAAGTTTATATTGCTAATGTGATTAAGTGCCGTCCGCCCCAAAACCGAGACCCGCTACCAGCAGAGATACAAAGTTGCCGCAAATGGCTTGACCGTCAAATAGAGATAATTCACCCCCAAATGATTATTACTTTGGGACGTTACTCTCTAGCTCGATATTTCCCCAATGAGAGCATAGGAAAGATTCATGGGAAGCCGCGAAACTTGGGAGGAGTCATTTATTACCCCATGTATCATCCTGCGGCGGCTCTCCATCAAGGCTCTCTGCGCCGGACCATCGAAGCGGATATGCTCAGGATTCCGCAGATATTAGCCCAAGGTAAAGACCTGCCTCAAGATGAAGTTGAATCTCAACAATTAAGCTTGTTTTAGAACCATGTCCTGAATGAAAGGAAAGGAAAAACCATGCCAAAACATAAATTAAGAGTCATCCCTCTAGGCGGATTAGGTGAAATCGGTAAGAACATGATGGCACTGGAATATGGCAATGACATCATCGTCATTGATGCTGGACTTATGTTCCCCAGCGAAGAGATGCTGGGAGTTGACTTGCTTATCCCAGATATTAGCTATCTTTTAGCGAGACAGAGAAATTTAAGGGGGATAGTGATTACTCATGGGCACGAAGACCACATTGGGGCGCTGCCTTACGTTTTATCTCGCATCGCCCCTCCCATTTATGCTACCAAGTTCACGCGAGAGCTGATTCTTGTGGAGCTCAAGCAACGAGGGGTGAAAACTGACGCAAAATTGAATTTAGTTAGCCCCGGGAGCAGGATTACACTAGGTAATTTCACAATAGAGTTTTTCTCTGTTTGCCATAGTATTCCTGATTGTGTAGGGCTGATAATTCACACTCCCCTGGGAATTGTAGTTCACAGTGGTGATTTTAAGATCGATTATACCCCGGTCATTTGCGAGGCTACTAACTTTAACCAATTAGCTTCGCTAGGGGCAAAAGGTGTTTTGCTTCTTCTTTCTGACTCCACCTATGCCGAGCTTCCTGGATATACTCCTTCTGAGAGGGTGGTTAGAGATACTTTAGATCGGATTGTAAGCGAGGCAAAGGGGAGGGTAATCGTAACTACATTTGCCTCTCTCATATCTCGCGTGCAGCAAGTGTTTGATGTTGCCGTTAAACATGGTCGCCGTGTATTTATCATCGGGCGAAGCATGAAGGAGATAGTGAGCATGGCATTGAAAACGGGTTATCTTACTGCTCCCCCCGGCATTATTTGTCGCTTGGACGAACTTAAGACGTTGCCTCACAATCGAGTTATCGTATTGAGCACGGGAAGTCAAGGTGAGCCCACCTCCGCCTTGGTGCGCATGGCTAATCGCGACCCCAGTAGTCGAGTTCAGATAGTCCCTGGCGACACCGTGGTGATTTCAGCAACTCCTATTCCCGGCAATGAGACATTGGTTAGCAAGACTACAGACAGCCTTTTCCGTCAAGGTGCCAATGTAATTTATAACAAGCTGGCTCAAGTTCATGTCCACGGGCATGGTAGTCAAGAGGAGTTGAAGCTTTTGCTTAGTTTGGTTAAGCCTAAATTCTTTGTGCCTGTTCATGGTGAGTATCGCCATTTAAGCTTGCATGCCAGCTTAGCTCAAACTATGGGCATACCCAAAGATAACATTTTTGTCCTTGAGGACGGGGATGTGCTTGAGCTCGGGCAAGATTCAGGAAAGGTGGTTGCTAGAACCCATGTCGGAGTTATCTATGTAAGCGGCCTGATAACAGGCGAGCTGGATGGCGTTGTGCTTCGGGACCGCAAATTACTTTCGCGAGACGGCGTCGTTGTGGTGACCATTGCTGTTGATGCTGAAAGTGGTAAACTAGCTGAAAAGCCACGTATTATAACGCGAGGCTTTGTTGATGCTGGAGAGGGACAGACATTGATTGAGAAAGGCCGGGATGTGGTGCTAGCTGCTTTAGAGAAAGAAAAAACATTCACTTCTAGAAGACGCTTGGTTGAACCAAGCTTCGTTGATGCCAAAGTAAAGGATTCCCTGAGCAGATTCTTTTATGAACGAATTCATCGTCGTCCTGTCATCATTCCTGTGGTTGTGGAGGTAGGGAAAACCCAGAGGAAGACGACGAGCTAGGGGCATAAATCCGTGGCTAAAGCAAGAAGTAGGTCTAAGCCGAGGCGGAAGGCAAAAGAAAGCCGGCCAGCAGGGAAGCGATTCTTTAGCTTCATCGCTTCACCAGTGGTACGAAGGCTTATCTTAATTGGCGTAATAGTAGTCTTGCTGTATGTGTTATGGGAAGGCATGCTCGCATTGTTTGGTTATGGAATAATAATAATAGCCATCGCTTTGGGCTCGCTGGTCTGGGTGGCATGGCGGCGGCAGTTCTCTATTGCGAAACATAGGTGGAATTGGGTTCTTGGGGGCATTAGCCTGGCTTTTGCTGTATGGGGAATTCTTTCTTTCTTCCCTGGGGAAGGTATTTTGAGGCAAGCCACACTGGGAGGCACATTCGGGCAAAGCATAATAGGTGCCTCTAATATCGTGGGAGGACTTCGGGTAGCCGGACTTGTCCTTCTGGGTATTATTTTTGTCAGCCCTCGGAAGTCTTGGAGCGCTGCTAAGAATAGCTGGCGTCTCTTGACCAGAGTTTTCCAACTCCGTCCCAAGGTCATCTTCCCCCGGCGAGCTCCTGCTAAAGCTATTCCTCTTGCAGCGACCTCCTCTGAAGTAGGGGCAGTTAATGAACTGGAGGCAAGGCCTGCTCTACTTCCTTCTCCCCCCGTGTGGCAATCAGAGCACGAACCAATTCTCACCCCCGGGGGGTGGCATCTTCCACCGATTGATATCTTGGATAAGCCAGCTGAGGTGAAATTGGACAGGGCAGACATTGACCAGCGAGCCCGATTGATTGAGGAAGCTCTAGCGAGCTATGGTGTAGAAGCCAAGGTTGTGCAGATAAATATAGGGCCTACCGTGACACAGTTTGGTGTTGAGCCTGGTTGGGACAGAAAATATAGAGAAGTACGCGAAAAGGGGAGGAATGGTAGCTATGAAACGAAATCGGAAGAAGTATCCAGAACCAGGGTAAGGGTAGAACGCATTACCTCTTTGGGCAATGATTTAGCTTTAGCCCTAGCTGCTTCCAGCATCAGGATTGAGGCTCCCGTGCCCGGGGCATCGGTGGTGGGTATTGAGGTTCCTAACACTGTGTTTGGCTCAGTTGCCCTTCGCAGTGCGATAGAGAGCGCTGCTTTTCAGAAGATTAAAGCCCGCTCCAAGCTAGCTATCGCTTTGGGTAAAGGTGCTGGTGGTGAGGCGATGGCAGCAGACCTAACCAGGATGCCACATTTGCTTATCGCTGGAGCTACTGGCAGTGGTAAAACTGTGTGTATTAATTCTGTTATTTGTTGCTTGCTTTTACACAACAGCCCCGACGACGTTCGGTTCATCATGGTTGACCCCAAGAGGGTGGAGTTAGTGACTTTTAATGGAGTGCCCCATCTACTTGCTCCTGTGGTTGTGGATACTGATAAGGCGATAAAAGCTTTAAGATGGCTTAGTCAGGAGATGGATAGTCGATATCGTCAGTTTGCTCAGGCGGGAGCACGCAATATTGAGGGTTATAATAAAGACCGCTCACCTGGAGAAGAGTTGCCATATTTAGTGCTCATCATCGATGAGCTGGCTGATTTAATGATGACAGCTTTCGATGAGGTGGAACATGCGCTTTGTCGGTTAGCTCAATTGTCTCGGGCTACAGGCATTCATCTCGTCGTAGCTACACAACGCCCTTCAGTAGATGTAATTACTGGGCTTATTAAAGCTAACTTTCCTACCCGCATTAGTTTCGCAGTCACTTCTCACGTAGATTCCAGGACCATACTTGACATGGTAGGTGCTGAGAAATTGCTAGGTAGAGGGGATATGCTCTACATGCCTACTGAAGCTAGCAAGCCTAAACGTCTTCAAGGAAGCTTTGTTGCTGATGTTGAGATCGAGAGATTGGTGTATTTCTGGGGAAACCAGCGGCAGATTGAGATGAGCTCTGTCGACTTTGATGAGGTGGCTGAGCGCCCCTTAAGTGCCCAGATAGCTGCTCCCCCCGACCCTCTTTTGGGAGAGGCAAAGCGCCTGGCACAAGAGCATAAACATATCTCCACTTCTTTCTTACAGCGCCGTCTTCGTATTGGCTATCCTAGAGCTGCCCGCCTTATGGAAGCACTGCAACAAGCAGGTTTGGTGGAGGCGGCTCAGCCCGAGCGAGAAAGCTAAGCCCGGCTAGTAAATCCTGAGCAAATCCGTCTAAAATGCAAAAAGCAAAAATAAAAATGCAAATTGACAAAGCAAAAGTTAAAAGTTTTGCATTTTGAGTTGTAATTTTGACTTTTGACCTTTGACTTTTGATTTTCTTTAGGCGCCAAACTTATCCAGTTTTAAAGCATTAGCCATAGCTAAGGGCATGATTTCCGTAGCTGGAAAACGCCCCATACCACCAGCAAGGCAGGCTTGTTCCGAGAACTCAGCGACATTATCGGGGCGGCACCATTTGGACTTTAGCATGAAAGGGACTGGATGCCAGCTATGCATGGCTAAAGTTGCGGGGGTAGAGTGGTCTCCAGTAATAATCAGGACCTCCGGGCCTAAGCTGAGCAAGCTGGGGAGGGCATTATCAAGTTCCTCAATGGCCTGAACTTTAGCCCGGAAGTTGCCGTCCTCCCCTCTGGCATCGGTGTTCTTAAAATGGACGAAGAAAAAATCGTAATCGGCATAGTAGCGACGCAGGCTGTTCAGTTGCTCTGTTATGCTTTCACCCCCTGGTAATACTTGCATCCCCACCAACCTGGCCAGTCCCCGGTACATAGGATACGTGGCGATGGCTGCCGGCTTTAATTTGTAGATTTCAGATATGGAGGGGATGTCGGGGCGGCGGGAGAATCCGCGCAGAAGCACTATGTTGGCGGGGGTTTCACCTTGTAAGAGGCTTCTTGCTTGAGAAACGAATTCGTTGGCAATTTCCGCGGTTCCCTGTGCCTGCGGCGATAACGCCTCTATCTTTTTGGGGGCTAGCCCTACTTGCTGGGGGTCAGAATCTGCTAACTCAGGAGATAAAGCTTCGCCGCGGAGGATGAGCGCAAATCTATGTTCTTTCACAGGCAGCACGGAAATCTCAGCGCCATCTATGGCGATATTATTCAATAAGCGGCATAACTCGGTACTTTTATCTGTGGAAAGCCGTCCTGCCCTCCTGTCGATAATGATTCCCTTGTTGTCAACGGTGCAGAAATTACCTCTGGCCGCGATATCGTCTGGCTTTAGTTCTAAATCTATTCCCAGAGCTTCCACGACTCCTCGTCCGATATTATATTTGACAGGGTCATAGCCAAAGATTGCCAGGTGACCTGGCGCACTCCCCGGCGTAATTCCTGGGCCAACAGGGTCAATGAGCCCGCAAAGGGAGTCCCTGGCTATGCGAGTCAGGTTGGGCTTTCTGGCTGACTCCAGTTCTGTTTTACCGGTTTTGGCATGAGGTAAACCGCCTACGCCGTCTATCACCAAAAGCACTATTTTAGACGGAGATGTCCGGGATATTTTCTTCATGTGCTCAAATCCAATCATGGTATTTGTTATTTTACTCGGAGGCATAGCCAAGTTCAAGTTTGTCCCGACTCTACCGAGACAAAACCCGCTTGATAGTAATAGGTGAACATACCTATTGACGAAATACTTGTTTTCATATCATACTAGTGACAATTCAATTACAGGAGGTGATAATCTATGGAACCTATGGCGCTTGGTTTTCTTGATTCATTACCAAAATTGGGTCAATTGGGGCTTATTGGAGGAATCATCACCCTTATCTTCGGTATCATCGTAATGATTTTTCCTAAAATCCTCAATTATCTGGTGGGCATCTGGTTCATCATAATAGGGGTAGTAGCGCTTATTGCCTATTTTACTTAGCCAGAAGCTGGAGAGACTTTTTGGCGGGCGGTAGAGGACTTGAGCCTCTGACTTTCCTGCGTGAGACGGACGTCCCGACCCCTGGGAGCCGTGTGAGGCTACTTCGTGTCTATTTTTGGCTCCTGCTCAACTCATTTCTTGATAAAAAACTGGCTAAAGTTGTAAGTCCATACTTGTCAAAGACGATTGGTCTAAAGGAACGCAGCAAAATCCATTGCTTCTTACCTTCACGAACTTGAAGAAAAAGAGGCCGTGGATGGACGGAGAGCACTTTGACTCTAGGCAGCTAATTCGCGTCTTGAAAACTGAGGCAATTGGATAAAGCGATGTTATTCTGAGGGGACATATTCTTTTTTCCTGGCATAGATGGCGACACTCTTGGGGCACAAGTGATTTAATAGGTCTTCCAACCAACGGAAGAACCTATGGTTAGTGCGTAAGTCCCAGTTCAGGAACCTGTTATAGAGGAAAGGGATTGGGGCATTTTCTTTTTTGACCCCGAAAACACAGCGAAGTACCCAGTAAAAAGAGTGAAGGGCATGCTTGTGGCGAATAGTATAAACGGATAAGCCAGCACTATCCACAAGATCGAGAAGTTCCCGAGTTTTGTATTTTCTGATATGCCCACCGGGGAAACCATAGTAATCTCCAGATAACCTCCAACAAATAGATTCAGCCAAGTAATGAGGCACGCTAATCCCAATGGTACCATCTTTGCTCAGTACTCTAATCAATTCCTCAACTGCGCTCTTGTCTTCGGGAATATGCTCCAGAACTTCAGAACAAATAATCTTATCAAAGGTGCCAGCTTTGAACGGCAACTTTGTCACATTGGCAATAAGAAGATGATAGATGCCCTTAATTTTCCTTTGCTCCTTTAATGAATTTAAGACGTACTTGTTCTTTTTGATACACAGTGTATCAATATCAAAGGCGATGATGGAGGAATGATTTTTATTATAGACTTCCCAAGAGTGTCTGCCATTGCCGCAGCCGGCGTCTAAAGTAATATCCCCATCCTTGATACCCAAAAGGTCAGGTTCTACAGTAATCATCTTGTTGTCAGTACCTCTTGGTAGACCTCGAGCGTTTTTCTGGCTGCTTGCTCCCAACTGAATTTCTCTTCCACTCTTTTTCTCCCTGCCTCGCTCATCCGCTGTTGTGCCTGTTTATCATTGAGCAATTGTTTAATTGTGGCAGCCAGTGCATCAGCTCTTCCTGGAGGCACTAGAATACCTGCATTGCCTACTACCTCAGGCAGTGCCCCGCCAGTGGTGGCTATAACGGGGGTGCCGCAGGCCATGGCCTCAGCGGCAGGTAGCCCGAAACCTTCATAAAGGGAGGGCACTACTGCGATTTGGGCGGCGGAGTAATGTCGTGCTAGTTCCTCGCGCTTTAGCCGCCCGCTAAACTGCACCATCCCGTCTAAATTGAGCTTTTTTACCAAATTCAAACCGTATGAAGGCAACGGCCCCGCATCATCTGCATATAAAGAATGACGCTCGGCATCGTCTACAATGGTTAGCTTTATCCCGTCCTCTCTTAGCAATTGTAATGCTTTCAGTAGATAAAGTATCCCCTTCTTCCTATCGTCGGTATTGCCGACCATGATCAAGCCATTTCGGTTCTGGCTTGCCTCTTTATTCCTACTGTAAATTTGGGTATCTATGCCATTGTAGACTACTCTTAATTTGTCAGCGGGCACCTTAAAAAAAAGTTCTGTTTTTTTGGCGGCACTTTGAGACACTGTGATTATTCGCTCTAACCGCCGCGATACAAAAGCTTGCATTTGGATGAAAGAATAGAATTTTCGGGTTCTCCATCTCTCCCTCAGCTCATTCGCCTGTTCCAGGTCAGCTTGCCTATCTATAGGGAGTGGGTGGTGTATGGTAGCTATTACTGGTATGTTTAACCTTTTCATTAAAAGAAGTCCATAGCCAAGGCTTTGATTGTCATGAATAATGTCGAAACGGCGCTGTTTACAAAGCTCTCTTAGCTTGGCATAAGCTCTGAGGCTAAATGTCAAAGGCTCCACAAACATTCCCTGGCGGGTGGCACATAGTTCATATAAGTCAACAGGGTTCCTTACTTTGGGAAGATTGGTTCTCAGAGAGCCGTCTGGATGATATATGCTTAAGCTCTTGAGGCAGTGCAGGATTACGCCTTTGCTTACTTCGGGGAGAGGTGGACTGGCTATTACCTCCACTTCATGCCCCATCCGCTGGAACTCACGCGATAGGTAGTAAATATAAATACCTTGCCCACCGCTGTAAGGATTCCCCCTATAGGTCAGCAGGCAAATTCTCATATCTTCTACTCGGATAGCACTTTAAGGCCGGATAATTATAGCATGTTTGCTGGGTTTGCATAGCTTGACTTCGCCCCCACAACAAAGTGCCAAAAAGGCTCGCTTTCAAGATTGAAAGTGACAGCCATTGTAAAGTATAATATTTGTGGTTGTGGTGAGCGTAGCCCAGTGGTTAAGGCGCCAGGTTGTGGCCCTGGAGATCGTGGGTTCAAATCCCACCGTTCACCCCAATTTATTTTTGCGCCTATAGCTCAGCGGACAAGAGCACCGGTCTTCGGAACCGGGGGTCGTGGGTTCAAATCCCTCTAGGCGCGCTTAAAAATCACCAAGTACGGATTTTTGCAACTCTCTCAGATGTGAAGTATCGTTATGCTTGGTCAAGACGAAACGTCCATCTCCATAATTGAAAATCGTGATTCCACCGACATCCTGATTGATATTCCAGAAGTGTGAGTTGTCCAGTCCCAGTAAGGAGCATATCAAGACTTTGTTCACAACCCTATGCGATACCAATACTACGCTACCCTGATATTTAGAAAGGATATCGTTAACTACCTCGATAGCTCTCCTTCTTACATCTTCGAGGCTCTCTCCTCCGGGCATTCTTACCTTGTGAGGATTATTGTGCCACTCATTGTGGAGGGCCGGATATAGCCTCTTCGCTTCCTGCTCTGGCAGAGATTGCCATTCCCCATAATCGAAATCTATAAGGCCCTCGGCAATGTTTACGCCGATTTTCTGATAACGGGCAATAATATTTGCCGTGTCTAGCGCCCTTTTTATAGGGCTGGAATAAATAGCCTCTAATTTCCAATTGCTTAAATACTTGCCCAATAGCTCTGCCTGTTTAATGCCCACTTCGTCAAGATTTACATCCGTTCTGCCCCGATATATCTTCTCTACATTCCACACGGTTTCACCGTGTCTTGCCAGGATAAGTTTTGCCATGGCTCCCCCACAATAATTATCTAATGTCTGAGAATTTATAGCAATCTGGAAAGAAACTTAATTTTTGAGCCGGGAGAGTTGACTTGAGCTCATTGATTAATTAGGATTATGGGGGTAAAATAAACACTATAAAGGAGGCATAGCATGGTAGAGATGACGATTGACAGTATCCGAGTTAGCTTGATGAATTATCAACGGGTGGTGATTTTAAAAGAGAAGGGAACTAATCGTTATCTACCCATTTGGATTGGTCCTGCTGAAGCAGATGCTATTGCCGTAAAGCTGCAAAATGTCGAGCTATCTCGCCCTTTGACGCATGATTTGTTGCAATCTGTAATTTCTACCTTGGGGGCTTCAGTTGAGTATATCGTGGTAAGTGGACTTAAGGAAGATACTTTCTATGCCAGACTTGCTCTCATCATTAATGGTGGTGAATTGGATATTGATTCTCGACCTAGCGATGCTTTGGCCTTGGCTGTAAGGGTTGGAGCACCAATATATGCTGAGGAATCGGTGTTGGAAAAAGCGGGCATTATACTTGATGAGGAAACAGGCAAACCCGAAGGTAAAGTTGATGAACAAGAGCTGAAAGGGCTATCAGCATATAAGGATTTCATAAATACGCTTGACCTAGAAGATTTTAAGAAACGCCAATCCTGAGAACGGCAATGGAAGTGGTCTCTTTGCCACTTCCAAATAAAGTCTCCTGCTTAAAATCCTAACGCGAAGACTCTGCCTTCAGCTTGCCAACCAAGACTTGCACGGCAGTAATATATCCCCTCCAGCCTAAGCCACTTATCTGCCCTTCAGCTATGGGGGCAATTACAGACCTGGCTCGCCATTCCTCACGGCGGTAAATATTGGATAAATGGACTTCCATTACCGGTAATTTGCTGTCAGCCAGGGCATCGAGCAGAGAAAATCCGTAGTGGGTGAGGGCACCAGGGTTAATTATTATGCCATGGGCGGAATCCGCCTGCTCTTGAATAAAATCTATGAGCGCCCCTTCATGGTTAGATTGAAATGTCACCACTTCGACATTTAAGGCCTGGGCTTCTTTCTTCAGCAGGGCATCAATTTCGCCCAGGGTTTTTTCTCCGTAAAGTGACTTGTCTCTTTTGCCCAGCATATTCAAATTTGGTCCATGGATGACTAGAATTTTCATAAGGCTACCTCCTCTTTTTGTTTCTCCGGCTCGGATAGTTTTACTTTACGTTGACAAGCCACGCATTTAGCCCAATCCCCTCTGTGTTGTACTAAAAGATTGCCACAGCCAGGACAAGGCTGAGCTATTGGCCTGCGATTTACGGCGAATTGACATTTGGGAAACTTGCTACACCCATAAAATACTTTCTTCTTCTTACTGATTCTTTTCACGAGCTCACCACCACACTGGGGGCAAGAAACCCCGGTTTTAACTGCGTAGGACATGGTTGTTTTACAGTCAGGATAGCCGCTACAGGCGAGAAATTTACCGAAACGCCCGACCTTTATGACCATGGGGCGACCGCAATTGGGACATGTCTCCTCGCTCACCTGGGTCATGCTGACCTTTTCTAAATTTATCCAAGCTTTATTCAACATATCTTGGAAGGGGGGATAAAATTCCTGCAAAGCAGCTATCCATTCATATTTACCCTTAGCTATTTCGTCTAGTTGTTCTTCCATCTGAGCTGTGAAACCAGGGTCAACGATTTTAAAGAAATGCTCAGTCAAGATTTTGTTGACAGTTATCCCTAGTTCAGTAGGGTGGAATTTGCCCTCGGCTTTGTTAACGTAATCTCTGTCTTGAATGGTGGACAGGATAGGGGCATAGGTACTGGGGCGTCCGATTCCTTTCTGCTCCAGTGCTTTTATCAATGTAGCCTCAGTGTAGCGGGGTGGCGGCTGGGTAAAACATTGTTCGGGAAAGGTTCCCAGGTAAATCAATTTATCTCCAACTCTCAGCTTGGGCAAGGAAACAAAGCTTTCCCCTCGTTCATCTTCATCCCTGCCTTCGCTGTAAACACCCATAAAACCAGGAAATTTAACCACAGAGCTACTTGCTTTGAGTAGATATCCTTGAGGTTGTTTTTCACCCAAAAATTTTGGCGAATTTTTTGGGGACTCAATCGCTTCGCTCACAGCAGCATTGCTTGCCTCTATCTCTATGTTGGTTGTGTTGTATAAAGCTGCTGACATTTGACTGGCGACCATGCGCTTCCAGATAAGCTCGTAGAGTTTTAGCTGAGCTGGATTAAGAAATTGCCTGAGTTGCTCTGGTTGTCGGTAAATTTTGGTGGGCCGAATTGCCTCGTGAGCTTCCTGGGCCCACTTCACTTTCCTGGCAAAACTACGTGGCTTTGGTGGGAGAAATTTGGCTCCGTATTTCTCGCCGATAAACTCCCTCGCCTCGCTTATTGCAGAGGCAGCCACATGGGTAGAATCGGTGCGCATATAGGTAATAAGTCCCACCGAGCCTTCCTTGCCCAAGGACAGGCCTTCGTAAAGTTGCTGGGCAATAGCCATAGTTTGCCTGGCGGGGAAGCGTAGCCTCTGCCAGGCCTCTTGTTGCAAGGTGCTGGTGATAAAAGGCGGGGCTGGCTGACGAGCTACCTGGTTAGTTACTACCGCCTTAACTGCATATCCGGCCTCTTCTAAATCAGCGGTAACTCTTTCTGCTTCATCTTTATTGTCAATATCCAGCTTGGTGCCATCGGCTAGGGCGAACAGCCTGGCTTTAAAACTCGCTTCTTTTTCTTCAGGCGGGGCCAGCTCAACTTCGATAACCCAGTATTCCTGGGGAATAAAGTTTTGAATCTCCCGCTCGCGGTCAACAACCATCCTCACGGCCACCGATTGAACCCTGCCTGCGGAAAGTCCCCTCTGCACCTTTCTCCACAGGAGCGGGCTCAGCTTGTAGCCCACAAGTCTATCGAGGATACGCCGGGCTTGCTGGGCATTCACCAGGTTCATATCAATAGGGCGGGGACTTTGGAAGGCCTCTTGAACTGCGTCCTTGGTTATTTCCTGAAAAACTACGCGCTGAAGGGGTTTGTCATCCTTGTCCAGCCTGGCTGCTTGTACTAGATGCCAGGAAATTGCCTCTCCCTCGCGGTCAGGGTCAGTAGCCAAGTAGATAGAACTAGCCTTACTAGCTGCCTTTTTGATTTCGCCAACTATCTTTTTCTTATCCGCTGGAATGACATACTTGGGGATGAAACCCTTGTCTATATCTACCCCGAGGCTTGCCCTGGGCAAATCGCGCACATGCCCCACAGATGCTTTTACACTATAGCTGCGTCCGAGAATCTTATTTAGCGTCCTTGCTTTGGCTGGAGATTCGACGATAACTAATTTACTTGCCATGATTTACCCTGCCTTAATTCCTTCGAGCCAGCACATAGTTCATATTTCCCACTTGCCTGGCTATCCCCTTTAACTCCAGCATCGCTAGAGTGCTGCTTACTTCCGGCATAGTCAAACCGCTGCGGCGGCAAATTTCATCTATATGACTGGGCTCGGAGCTCAATTGCTTTAGTATAGCGGATTCAACTTCGTCAGCCGGGGGGAATTCCTTAATTTCTGCTTGCTGTACTACGATGGTCAGGTTTAGTTCCTGGAGAATATCAGTGTAATTGCGAACTAACTTGGCTCCTTCTTGAATAAGACGGTTAGTTCCCTGGCTGGCCGGGGAAAGGATGCTGCCCGGGATAGCAAAGACCTCTCGATTCTGTTCCACTGCCTGATGGGCCGTGATCAAAGCCCCACTCCTTTCTCCAGCTTCCACCACCAACACCCCCAGGCTCAAGCCACTCATAATTCGATTGCGGAGTGGGAAGTTCTCAGCCCTGGGCTTGACGCCTAAAGGATATTCACTGACCAGAGCGCCGTGTTCCATGATAACTTGAGCCAGTTTAGCATTTTCCCCGGGATAGACGATATCCAGACCGCAGCCAAACACAGCTACGGTTTTGCCCCCGGCATCCAGGGCAGCCCGATGAGCCACAGAGTCAATTCCTCGGGCTAATCCGCTGACAATAGTGATTTTACTTTGGGCTAAGTCGGCTACAATCTCCTCAGTTACCTGCCTCCCGTAGATAGTAGGACGACGGGTACCGACTATGGCCAGGTAAGGCTCATCCTCGGCTGGGAGACTACCCCTCACATAAAGTACCGGGGGATAATCGTAAATCTCTTTTAATCTCGAAGGATAAGGAGAGTCCTCATAGACAAACACCTTTACCCTGTAGCGTTCCAGTTTTTCCATCTCGGCGTCCAGGGAGATTCTCGGACGGAGGGTCACCAGAGCATCTATGCTTCGTGAATCTAGTCCTGCTTGCTTTAGCTTGCCTTCGGGAGCTTTCCAGGCATCCTGTAAACTGCCGAAGTACTCTCTTAGCTGGGAAATCCGTACCCGGCCTACCCCGGCTACCCCGGAAAAAGCCACCCAATATTTTAGTTCGTCAGCACTTACCATATGAAGCCTTGCTGGATTTTAGCATAGGTGGAGGATGCAAGGAAGAATTATGACTAGCGCCACACCAGCTTCTCAGGGAGGGACTTGTCCCCCCAATTTGCGGGAGCCCACAAGAGGTTCCCCGACAGAAGTTTTTTGGGCAGCCCCCGCAAAAGAGAGCTATTGACACCCTGCAGTAGCTATGCTACGCTAAAATAAATTGAGACTCGCTTGATGGGAGACCGTTTACTTGTCACCCTGACCCTGAGTGAAACGAAGGGGAAGGGTCTCTAGATTCTTCGGGCGCCCAAGGCGACCTCAAAATGACAGAGAGGATTATTAAACAAACTTGATGGGAGAAGGAGGTGAAAAATGGGCACAACTGAGCCCTTACCAGCTAATATAATTGACCTTGATCTAGCTACGATGGTGCTAATCTTAGGGCTTTTCTTTATCATCGTGGGCATAATAATAGCTGGCGTAGTCTATCGAGAGTCGCGTGAGTGGAGAAAAATGGTACTGCCCATGTTTGATAGGGACTCCACTGAGAGAGCGCCGGAATCCTCTGAGGAACCAGGTAAGTTAACGCCGCGAATGGCGGCTTTTGGCAAGGAGATATTTGGCAGAGTCTTTACTCATATGGACATCGCTGGCTTGCTAGGCGGTGCTGCTACCGTCATTCTGGGCATACTTGTAGTCTTGATATCACTTTATATCGGAAGCTAGGTTAATGCCCCGAATGGCGGCCTTTGGCAAGGAGATATTTGGCCGAGTCTTTACTCATATGGATGCCGCTGGCTTGCTAGGCGGCGCCGCTACCGTCATTCTGGGCATACTTGTAGTCTTGATAGGACTTACTCTCAACGGTTAGCCCTTTCCTTAGTGTTCCTCTAACGCCTTTGACAGGCCACCACGACCAAATGCCATAAATTATGGTGCTGATGAAGCGGGCTATCAGCCTGAGGATGAAGAGCCCAAATTGGATAACCCAGAGTATTGGAGGGTTGTATAGGAGCCAGCCTATAGGTCGAGCGATTAACCGTGTAACGAAAAGGCCGGCAGTTGTTATGCTCCTCAATGGTGGGTTGTACAAAAGCCAGGCTACTGCGGCTGAAATCCCCCTGAGGTAAAACAGGAGGGTTGCTATTAGCCAGCGTAGAGGGGGATGGTAGAGAAACCAGGTTATACCTAGAGGAATCCCCACCAGTATTTTCCAGAATAAGGCAACAATACGAAAAGAAATGTCCCAAAAGAAATTTCTCACGGTAGGCCAGCCGTAGCGCCACAATCTCACCACCCATACCGCTATGGCCAGTAAGAGCAGGAAGAGGAAGAGCAATCCAAGGATTAGGACTGTGGCCGGTGCCGTTATTCCTACTAGTGGTATTGTGAAACTTGGAACATCAATAATATAACCCAGGCCATAACCTACGGCTACCAGCACAATGGCAAGGAAGATGAGGTTTTTGAGTTGAGCTGCCCACCTTCCCATCCGCACCAGCCAGGGATAGATAATGCGCCACGTGAAAAGAAGAGCTAACGGTATCAGCACCAAAGATAATATAGCTAGAGGGATCATCCCGGCAGCTAGGAAAAAGGATATCACCGCACCGAAGTAAATGATAACCGCGGTTAGCAATAAGAGCGCTAAACAGCTCATATCGTCCTACTCTCCTTAGCGCACCAGGAAAAATTTGCCTTGCTCTTTTTCATTGCGCCCTACATACGCTCTAACATAGACTCATCCGAACATTATAATAAAGAAAGCTGTAAAATAAGCTGCCATACCGCTCATATATATACCCATGACTGTGGCCAGACCTACAAAATAAGCCATCAAAGTACCCATGTATAAACCCAGCATCGCTAAAAACCCTACGATTGGGAAGACTATTAAACAGCCTATCATACCGCTCCCCTCTCCTTAATGCACCGAGGAAAACTCGCCTTGCTCTTTTTAAACAATTTCATACGAGATTATGCGGTTACGAGCAGTCAATTTTCCCCAACTTAATAACTTTCCTCCCCTGCAGATGTTATTGCAAAACCGGGGGAAAATCTTAACGAGTTGAGCTTATTCTGTTACCTTAAATTTTGTTTCTCGATAGGCCACGACCATGAGCACGACCAGCACTACCAGTCCCACTACTACCCATACCCAGGTCGGAATTGGGGATACCGTGAACTCGATGGAATCCGACCGGGCGCTTTCGTTGCCATAATCATCCACTATCTTAACTCGCCAGTAGTAGGTACCCTTGGGTAAAGCCTCTTCCTCAGTTAGTGTGTAGCTGCTTTCCGCAATACCTGACTTAGACCAGATGTTTCCAGAACCAGCAGTTGTGCTTATCTCCAGTGTGTAAGTATAACCGGTGTCACCGGTTACCCCTTGCCATTTGAAAGTCACCTCCCCTGACCTTAGTTTGCTCTCCTTGGGGGATATGGGCAGAGGAGTTGTTGATAGGGTTTTCCTCGTTACCGTGAAGTCAACCTGGTCGGTAGCTCCACCTTCGTCGGTCACCACCAGGGTCTGTTTGCCCTCAGGGCTTCCTTTGGGCACTCGGAAGCTAATGACAATATTGCCATTGGACTTAGTTTGTATATCCTCCGACACGTCAATGCCACCAATAGTCACGGTTAAATCTTGACTGCCGTGAAAACCGTTGCCGGTGAGACTAATGGAGTCGCCAGGAGCTCCCTCAGCCGGGCTGAATTCTAATATTTGAGCTTGAGTGTCGACAGTAGTCGTCACAGCCGCGGTTGTTTCACCAGAAGCCGATACAGTATGACTGCCATAGGCGCTGCCCGGCAGATTAAAGGACGATTCCCAACAACCATAGATATCAACGGGAATATTCGTAGCTACAACCGTCCCATCAAGGGTAACCTTGACGCCGCTTTCCCCGGGCGCGAATCCGCCTCCGGTAACGGTAATCTCATCCCCTACATAAGCCAGGGCAGGCGTCACTGCTATTCCCGCAACCACTGTGAACTCAACAGGATCTACATCACGAGCCCTGGTCGTTTTTCCTGAGGCGTTTATGATATAGTCGTCACATGTGCGAATAGGCACAATTATATTGGCAGTCCACGAGCCATCTTCATCCGCAGTGATGTTTTCCTTCCTCACCTCCCCATCGAAGGTAACCTCAATGTCCTCTTCTTCACTGGCAAAGCCTGTACCATCCACCTTAATCGTCTGCCCGACCGTCCCCGAACTCGGCGTGGCAGTGATTTTGGGGGTCACCTTAAAATACTTGATCACCCATATCTCATCTGTGTTAGGAGGTCCGACATTGAAGGTATAGCCACCGGCGGGGGTGGCTGGCACGGTGTAAGTCATGGTCCAGCTACCCTTGGCATCAGCCGTAGCCGTCTTTTCCTCGCCCTTCTTTACCTCGCCCTGGAAGAGGGTAACCCCGATGGCCTGTGAAGCATCAAAACCATAACCGTTGAGGGTTACTTCCGTGCCCACCGTCCCCTCCTCGGGGACTATCTTGACCGAAGGGTTGACTACAAATTCGGCAACAGCACTTGGCCCCAGGTCGTCATAGAAGGTGTTGGTCAAATAAACTTTATGAATGCCCCTCTTAGCCTCCGGCATATTGAAGGTCAAGGTGTAGGTTCCAGCCCCGGCTGCTGTAAATGTCTCCACAACATTTGCTGCTGCGCGAGAATCCCAGCAGATACGATAGTCGCCCCCCGCTGCCACCACCGCCGTTACTCCGATCACTTCATCGCAGACCTTTGGTTTCCACAGATCGCCGCAGACCCCACAAGCAGGGTCAAGGGTGATGGCATACCATGCTAGTGTTTTGAAAGAATAATGTTCGCCGCCATTGTTATCAATGGAAGTTCCGGAGACAACTTCAAAGTAGTAGGTTGTGTTCGGGGTTAAGCCTTCGAGGAGTATAGAATGATGGGTGACCTCAGCGGGATCGGGGGATTCGGGCTCACTCTCCCATGTCCCACCTTTTGGTCTGGTGGTGCCGTAGTTCACCTGACTATCACTAGTAGTATTGGTAGTCCAGGTGATGGTGGCGGTAGTCTGGGTGATAGTGGGCACGAAAACACCTGATATCTCTGGCCCAGCAGCCAGGGCCAATTGGGGCAATATCAGCGTCAGTAATAAAAGCCCGGCTATAATGGGAGCTTGTATTCGCTTTATGCGCACTCTCAAATCTCGTAGCAGGTAAGCTTTCCCAAAAAAGTGTGTTCGGACGAACCTATAGAATATGGCGAACTATACGCCGTTTTAGGAAAACTAAACTGTTACCACCTTTCTTCTATATTAAAAGAGGCTGCTTAATTTTGATTTCCGTTCAATTTTGGGCATTTCTGTAATTACCTGATTTATCGGGCTCGGTTGCCCAATAAACTCTTCCCCAACCAAGGGGTAAAATAAATTGGGCAATTACATTTTTAAGCAACCTCACCTAAAACATAATATCCTTACCTTGACAAGTTTGTCAAGACACAGGGGTGTGCCCCGGAGATTATTACCTTTTTATAGAATTTTTTGTAAAATCTCCTGGTGGGACTTGACAACCCACTCCTTGTAGAATATACTTAAATTAACAAGATTTTAACATTTGCGATTTGTCTTGTTGCATACAATTAAGCCAGTGAACAAAGTGGGCTAAGAGCCCGGAAAGGAGGTGTTTATCGGGGGCTCAGATTAAGAATAAAAACCATGTATCATCCCGGGCCCGGGAACTCGGGATGGTAAGACAGTATCGAAATAGTCAAAGTAAAGGAGGTTTAGGTGAAAAAATTAATCAGTATAGGTGTTGCTCTTGCCCTGCTAACCATGGCGGTGGTGCCTGGAGCCGTGGCGGCGCAGGATATCGAGCCGTCAACGTATGCTAAAATCCCGTTCGCAATCATCGGGAGTGGCCTCGAACTATTTGCGGACATATGGGCGATAGTTGATACACCAGGTGCGCTCGATATGGGCATGCCCTGGATAAGTGACGTCCTCGATGAAGTGGCTCCATGGACCGCCGGTCCCCTTGCCTGGTCAGTCGATATGCTAGCGTGGGGTGTGGGCTTAGCGGCGGATGTCCTGGATGGTTTATTTGCGATATCGCTGATTGCAGATGCACTGCCGGCGGGTGTTGGTGATGCGCTAGTGGGCATCTGTGACACGATAGCCTGCGGACTCGTTACGACTTGGTCCGCAAACGTAACAGGCGGAGAATTCACTCCGTGCGGCTAAACGGCGTAATAACTTTAACAGTGGCATAATGTTCTCGCTCGGTTGCCGGTGAGTAAGAGAGGAATCTCAATGAGATTGCCAAGGTGATTTCCCGGGGTTGGCAATGGAGAGCTTGCTTGGGCTGGTAACGAGTGGAACGGATAAAGATTTAGAAGGAGGGGGCAGCGTGAAGCTGCCCCCCTCCCTTTTTAAGTAAAGGGACAACTCTATTTTTCTTGCGAGCGAAGCGTGGCAATCCCATTGGATAAATTCCAAATCCTAATTTCTAAGCTCTAAACAAATCCCTTCAAAATGCAAAATGCAAAAATAAAAGTGCAAAATGACAGAGCAAAGGTTAAGAAGTTTTGCATTTTGAGTTGTCATTTTGATTTTTGCCCTTTGGTTTTTGAATTTCTGTATTGTCTAGGCCTGTCCTGAGCGAAGTCGAAGGGATTTGGTGCTTGGAATTTAGGATTTCTCTAGCATTATCATAAGGGTAGGACTCGTCCCCGCCTTGGGTGGGGTGGAGATAAACTCAGCGCTTGTTCAAAAGATGGATCAGGCTATTACGCTGTGTCTTCACTCTCCAATTGCTGGAAAAAGCAAGTCCGATTGCCGGTGTGACATACTGGCCCCATTGGTTCAGCCTCTATAAGAAGGGCATCGCTATCGCAGTCCTTGATAATGGACTTCACTCTGAGGAAATTGCCCGAGGTTTCCCCCTTGTGCCACAATTCCTGCCGGCTGCGGCTGTAGAACCAGACATCTCTGATGGCTAACGTGCGCTTTAGCGATTCTTTGTTCATATAGCCCAGCATCAGGACTTCACCATTCCTGACATCCTGGACAATAGCGGGAATCAAGCCTTTATCATCAAAGTTTAACATGTGCCTCCTAAGTTCCGAAATTGATTATAGCTTCTCCCAAATCAATATCCCCGGTATAAAGAGCTTTGCCTATAATAGCTCCTTCCACACCGAGCTCCTTAAGCCTCCGTAAATGCTCCAGCTTGGAAACCCCCCCGGCCACAATGACGGGGACATTTGCTTCAGCAAGCAATCTATTTATCATGTCAAAGTTAGGCTCGGTAAGGGTGCCATCCCTTTTTATATCAGTATAAATGAAGCGCCTCACTCCGGCATCAACCATCTCTCGGCTTAACTGGAGAACCTCAAAAACCGTGTTCTTCTGCCAGCCGTGGATAGCTATCTTGCCATCTCGGGCGTCAAGGCTAACTGCGATAGCCTCGCCAAATTGCTGGCATAGCTTTTTTACCAGTTCTCTGTTCTCTATCGCCGCAGTTCCCAAAATTATCCGGCTTACCCCCTGACGCAACAATTTTTCTGCCACCTCTTCTTGCCTGATACCGCCGCCTAATTCTATTAACAGGCCGCTCTCTTTTATTATCTCCTCAACCACCTCCATATTTTGGGGCTCACCGGCAACCGCCCCGTCCAGATCGACAATATGGAGCCATCGTGCCCCCTGGGAATACCAGGTCAAGGCTGCTGTCACCGGGTTCTCGTCAAAAACAGTTTCCTGGTTATAATCACCCTGATATAGCCTGACGCACTTGCCGCCCCTGATGTCAACGGCTGGGATTATCTCCATCTCCGACCTATTGAATCCTCCAACCTCTGCACCATCTCCGGCTCGACTGTTTTTTCTTTGCCGCTAGGTTGAATGTCTGCACTAAACTATCACGGGCAATTAAGTTTTACCCTATCATACAATACCCTGTATAATCAGACAAGCTAAAGAAGACACACCTGAGCCCCAAGTGCTATTAGACATCCACGTTTTGAAAAGCGCTTGACAGTGCGAGGGGGGTGATATAATCTAAACTAAGATTTTGGGGAAACTAAACTATCACCTTGGACAAACTAAAGGCCCACCCAGCTGAAACGTTCGGGCACAATGATGGAGATAGAAGAGCTAAAAGCTTTCCTAGACTCGAAATTCCGACTTCCCGTAGTTGAAGGTGAAGACAAGATCTGCCCCCTTGATGAAGCTATAAGAGAGCACGTTAAAAAAGGAATGTCCATCGGTTTTGCCGGAAGAGGCGGAGCTCTATTCAATCAGCTTGTAAGGGAGTTCTGGGACAAAAACCCCGAGTTCACCATTATAAATAATGGCATCACAGCAACCGTGCTGGCTCTAATTCACGGAAGACTGGCCAAGAAAATCATAGCCAGTTTCATCGGTGACGTATACCCATCGCCAGGACCGAATCCCGTGGCTCAGAAAGCCTACCTCTCCGGTGAAGTGGAGTTCGAGAACTGGACGATGCTTACCATTCCCCAGAGACTTCTGGCTGGAGCAATGGGATGGAGCGTAATTCCCACCAGGTCAATTGTGGGAAGCTCCATGGAGGAGGAAAACAAGGAATCATTTACGGTCATCGATGACCCGTTTGCCCCCGGCGAGAAAATAGGGCTCATGAGAGCTTTGAGACCAGATATTGCGCTGGTGCACGGCGCTGCTGCCGACCGCTGCGGAAACACAATCATTACCTATCCCTTGGGGGCTGATGTCTTTGGGGCCTGGGGGGCAAAACAAGGAGTCATCGTCAGCGCAGAGAAAATCGTTCCCACGGAATATATACGTAGTCACTCGCATCTTGTCCGAATTCCGTCTTACATGGTCAAGGCGGTCTGCGAAGTACCTTATGGAGCGCATCCTGCGGGAATGCCAAATTGCGGCCTGCCTGAATTCGAGCACTACTTCGACGACTACGACTTCCTCACTGAAAGCAGGGAAGCATCAAGGGACGAGCGAAAATTCTCGGAGTGGATAAAGTACTGGATTTTGGATTGCAAGGACTACAACGAGTATCTTGCGAAACTCGGTAGTGACAGGCTTATTTATCTTAAAGGGAAGGCTCATTCGGATTCGTGGAAAGACGAAACAGTGGCTGAGATACCAAATCTGGATTTCAACAAAGGCTCGAACCCACTGGAGAGGATGGTGGTCACCGCTGCACAGGTTATAAATGACAAATTCATTGCCGGAGGGTACAAGACAATACTCGCCGGTGCAGGACTGTCAAACCTGGCAGCCTGGCTGGCAGCTTACAGACTCAAAGAAAAAGGCTGTGACGTGGATTTAATGGCTGAGATAGGCATGTACGGTTACCTGCCGAGAGCTTCAGACCCATTTATATTCAGCTATCACAACATGCACACGTGCAAAATACTGAACAACAATGAAACTATGCTTGGAGTCTTCGTCGGTGGCTCGTCAAATCAATGCCTGGGCGTTTTGGCAGGAGGGCAGATAGATAAATATGGCAATGTGAACTCTACAAAACTTCCAGGCGTAACATATCTGGTCGGCTCGGGAGGAGCCAACGATATAGCTAGCGGTAACAGAGAGACTGTAGTGGTAATCAACTCGGGAAAGCAGAGATTAGTGGAAAAAGTGCCCTATATCACCTTCAGTGGAAAAAATGTAACGACACTGGTAACAGATGTCGGCGTTTTCGAAAAGATTGGCGGCGAAGAAACCTTTACGCTGACAACCTATATCCCAGCCAAAGCAAAACAGGCAGTAAAAGAAGCCATAGCCGGGATAGAAAAAAAAGTTGGCTGGGAACTTAAGGTCAGCCCCAATTTAAAAGAGGCTCAGCCAGTAGCTAAAGAGGAAGTGACTTTATTAAGGCTATTCGACCCGAAAGGATTCTTCACGTAAAAGGGGTCAAGTCTATTTTTCTCAACGCCCCGCTCTTCTGTCATTGCGAGGAGCGAGATTCCTCGCTTACGCTTCGGAACAGGCTCCGCAATCTCTGTGGGGGCAGGGGATTGCCGCGCTTCACTCGCAATGCCAAAAGCCTCTTTATCGGCGGGGAATAAGTCTCGCCTTCTCAGGTGACTGTCGCTTGAAGTTTTGTTTTCTTACGCTTCTAAGCGGTTGAGGTAAATTTGTAGAGCGGAGTAATAGCTTTGGTAAGTCCGGGAATCGAAGAGAACAAACACGACATCTTTAAGGGATGTCGCTTGCTCGTTAAGAAACGAAACGACGGTGCTTACTGCTATTTTTGCCGCTTCATCCACGGGATAGCCATAGGCTCCGGTGCTTATGGAAGGGAAGGAGATGCTGGCCAATTTGTTCTCGGTAGCTAATTTAAGGCACTCGTAATAGGCGCTTCCCAAGAGCTCAGCTTCGTTTCTGCTGCCACCATGCCAGATGGGACCAACAGTATGTATCACATACTGTGCTTTGAGATTCCCCCCTGTTGTGATTACAGCTTTGCCTGTGGGCAATCTTCCTTGCTGGGCAATGATTTTCTTGCATTCCTCTAATATTGCTGGTCCCCCGGTCCGGTGTATCGCCCCATCCACTCCTCCGCCACCCATTAAGCTGGAGTTGGCAGCGTTAACAATGGCATCGGTAGCTTGCCTGGTGATATCCCCCTGGACAATAGAAATTTTTGTTTTATTGACCGTCACCTCCATCTTTCATCCTTGCTTCGAAATAAGCTCACTTATAAATTCTGTATATGCCTGATGAATCAGGCAACTATAAAAATCTGGAGGACCTAGACATTAAATAAGAAGGTAACTACATCTCCATCCTGGATGATGTAATTTTTGCCTTCTGTCCTTAGCAGACCTCTTTTTCGCGCCTCAGCTAGATTGCCGTAGCTTTCCAAATCGCTATAGCTGATAACCTCAGCTCGGATGAACCCCCTTTCCATGTCGGAGTGAATCTTTCCCGCCGCTTTTGGTGCTGGAGTTCCACCGGGAATAGTCCAGGCCTTTAGCTCAGAGGAAACTGTGGTAAAGAAAGAAACCAGACCCAGAAGGCTATAGGAAAGGTCGATAACCCGGTCAAGCGCCGGTTTGCTCAGCCCCATAGCTTCGCGAAATTCCTTGGCTTCAGCGTCGCTGAGCTGAGCTAGCTCCATCTCCAGCTTGCCGCAAAGGGCTACCACGGCAAACTGGGGGTAAAGGGAACTTATCTCACCTTCCAGTTGTGAAGCCTGTGATATTTGCTCCTCTCCTATATTAAGAACTACCAGCATGGGTTTGGCGGTAAGAAATTGATAGTTGGATAACATTTTGAGTTCTTCTTTAGCCAGGCCTTGTAGTCTTATTGGTATATCCTTCTCTAACTCCGCCTTAACCTTTTGAAGCAGAAGTTGCTCCTTTAAATAGGACTCCCGCTCTGCTGCTTTAGCTCCTTTTAAACTCGTCTCCAGTTTGTCAAGCCTTCTCTCCATAATAGCTAAATCGGAAATAGCGAGTTCTAAATCTAAGGAAGCTATGTCTCGTTTCGGCTCTATGCTCCCTTCAGGATGGGGAACCTTGTCATCTTCAAAAGCCCGGACTACCTGGAGCAAGGCATCGGCAGTAGTTAGATAGCTCAAGAATTCTCCCCCTGCTCCTTCCGTCCCGAAGCCCTTGAGGGGTCCGGCAATATCTGTGTAACTCACCTCTGCGGGAACAGTCTTTTTGGGCTGGAATATGCCTTCCAGCACTGATAGTCGGGAATCGGGCACCTTGGCCACGCCGGTATTAGGAGTCAGGGTAGGGGAATAAGCGGCAACTTCAGCCTTGCCCCTGGTCAGGGCATTAAAGATAGTCGTTTTGCCGCTCTTAGGTATCCCGATAATGGCAACCTTCACGATTATATCCTATCATATTTTGGTTTTGAGCTTCTGCCAGGGAAAGCTGGTGCTGTGATAGAATACCAGGTAAATGCTCTACATTCTTTATGGTCAGGACGATTTCTCCCTTAATCAAGCTGTGAAGGAAATTAAAGCTGGCCTGGGCGATTGGGAGATGGTGGCGACTAGCACCACCAGCTTAGAGGGGCAACATCTAACTTTAGGTGAACTTAGAAATAAATGTGGTGCCGCTCCCTTTTTATCCTCACATCGCCTGGTTATAGTTGATGGCTTATTAGGGCGCTTTGAGGTAAAGCAAAGCAAGCCACGGTCTGGCAAAGGCAAATCTGGAAACGGGCTGGGGGAATGGGAAGGCTTGGCTTCTTACATCGGGCAAATGCCAGAAACGACCGTGCTGGTGCTGGTCGATGGGGAGGTGAAGGGCCATAATCCTCTATTAAAGAAGCTTTCACCATTAGCTGAAGTAAGAACTTTCCCCTTGTTGAGAGGCAGGGATTTAAAGGCCTGGATACAACAACGGGTAAGGGCAGAGGGCGGCGATATCACCCCCCAAGCCGTGAATTTACTCGCTGAGCTCATAGGTGGAGACTTATGGGCGATGAATGGTGAAATCCAGAAACTGCTTCTTTATAGCCAGGAGCGCCCTATCAGCGAAGATGATGTCAGACAACTGGTAAGTCATGTCCAGGAGGCTAACATCTTTGCTCTGGTGGATGCCGTGGCCGAAGGTCGGACCGAGTTAGCCCAGCGGATACTTCATCGGCTATATGATGATGGTGTGGCACCAACATATATCCTGGTCATGATTACCAGGCAATTCCGCTTGATAGCTCAAGCCAGAGATTTGGGAAAGGGTCTGTCCCGCCCGCAGATTCAGGATAGGTTGGGGCTGAAATCAAGCTATAGCCTGGATAAAACGCTCAGCCAGGCCAAATTGTATGATTTTGAGGGCGTAAAACGGGCTTACGATAAGCTTTTGGAAACCGACTTAGCCATCAAAACTGGCAAATATAGCGATAAATTAGCTCTAGAGCTCCTGGTAACCGAACTTGCCTGCCTGAATCCGTGAGTGAAGGTCCTGAGCATAGCGAAGGATGAGGCTGGTGTGCCGGGGTGAGGCAATTCCATTCTCCACCCTGTCATTGCGAGCGGAGCGAATGCGGAGCGTGGCAATCTTGGTGGGGGGGGTATTCGGGAGTCTTCTAGAGATGCAGTGTCTCTTTATGGTAGGCTTAATTAGTATTGTGCCCTGGAATCGCAAAGGAGGTTTAGCATGAAAGCATGTGAAGGACGAATTGGCCGGGTTTTCGTGATGCGGCTGGAGGACGGGGACGTAGTGCCCGAATGTATCGAGCGGTTTGCCGAAGAGAACGGAGTGTCTGTGGGACAGGCTATTCTAGTGGGTGGCATTGGAAGTGGCGATGTCGTTGTCGGTCCGAGACGTTCGGAAGAAAGGCCGCCAGACCCCATGCTTCTGCCCATTGATGGAGCACATGAGGTAGTAGATGTGGGCGTACTCGCCCCCGATGAGGATGGCAAACCGACTCTGCATATCCACGCTGCGCTGGGACGGGCAGGGCAGACCATGACCGGCTGCCTGCGGCAGGGCGTCACCACCTGGCTTGTCGGAGAAATCATCCTCTATGAAATCCTCGGCGCAAAGTTGGTGCGTATCCAGGACGAGCAAAGCGGCTTCGAGCTTCTGGAGCCTGGGAACAATTAAAATCTCCTCTCCTGTCAAAGAGAAGAGATTGCCACGCTCCCCGCGCAATGACAAAAAAGGTGGGGCTCAGCTTGCTATGGAGCTATACTGCTCCGTTTTTGCCCTTTCGCCACTCCAGATTTTTGTAGTTGCCTGATTTATCAGGCTTCGTTGTGAACTCAGCCGAACGGTACAATCGCCCAATAAATTGGGCTCTATTTTTTTACACCCTCACCTTAGTCCTCTCCCCTTGAGGGAGAGGGTTTTATACGAAATTATGCGGAAGACTATAAACTGCTAAAATAGGATTGTGTCAGTAAAGTTAATAGCCAAGAAAGGCTCGACCTTCCATGATTTCCCCTACTCTCATCCGGAACGGAAGTGCTTCCATTGCTGGATTATCAATGTCACGCCAGCGGGTCCCAACCAATGTCTTCATGATTGTATCTACTGCTATGCCAGGGAAGCTATTTACTCCAACTACTCCGAGGATGCCCTGATTTATAACAACTTGCCTGAGTTGGTGGAGAAGGACCTTAAAAAGCTAACTTTATGCCCGCCGATTTCCCTGTCCAATATCTCCGACCCCTGTCAGGACATACCTGAATTGAACAGAGAGGTCAAAAGACTGATACAGCTTCTTATGGACTACGGCGTCTCCTTTTTCATCACCACCAAAGGCGACCCGTCCTTTCTTCTGGAATTGCCTGGCTTTATCGAATACAAGCCTAAATTTATAGCTATAACCATCGAAGGGACTCCTGAGGTGCTCGGGCTTTTGTCACCAGGGGCGCCTTCGTTCGATGTCAGGGTAGCTGCTGCCGGCAAGCTATCTAGCATGGGTATAGACATCGTCATTCGCCTCGACCCCATTCTGGTCCATTTATTCCAGGCCCTTTACGGTGATTCCTGGTTTGAAAAAATAGCGGGGTTGCTTGATGTCTTCGCTGCGGTGGGAGCCAGGCATGTCACCGCCAGCACCGGCAGGCTATCCAGGAAGCGTTCTCCATCAGGCGGCTACAAAGGCACAAGTATATGGCAGCGAATATACAAAGTTCTCTACACCCAGTCACCACTGGCAGCTAAGAAATTTGAGCAGGAATACATCTACGAGGCACACTGGTCGGGCGGAGGCTATCGCCTGCGCAAGGACTTGAGGCTCGGCTTCCACCGGAAAGTAAAGGAATTGGTTGAAGCCAGAGGAATGACCTATGCCACCTGCCAGGAACTTTCCGCCGGGGAAAGTGATTCCCCGGGCATCCCACACTGCGAGGGATTGCCACTGCCCTTTACCCGAAAGCAAGCAGATGGTAGATTCAAGCCTATTCCAGGTTGCACTGCTAACTGTCATGTCTCTTGCCGGGGGTTATCCAACCCGCCCTGCGGGCAAGCTGAACTGATAAGCTTCGAGCCGCTGCGTCTCAAGAAACTACGTTTTGAATCAATGATTCTGGGGACATAATGCCCTGATTTGTAGGAGGCTTAACTAGTATTGTCTCCACGGAATTAGAGAGAGGAGTAAGGGAACTTGCTAAAATACCCACTCGGGCGTTGCCCCTATGGTCAGCCAACGGGGAGTTGACAGTGTGAGGAGCGTGTTATACCATTAGTTCCAAGTCAAAATTCCTAGAAAAACTAGACTATTACACAGATTCAGAGGCTGCAAAATTGAGTGCCGAACGTCAGGTGGCGGGAAGCGGAAGTCGAACAGTCAAGCGACGTACTCAAGCTCACGGCAATGAAAATCAAGGAGGTGTCCAAATGCTAGCGTCGGCAGATAAGGTAAGGCTGACAGTTGAACAGGCAGCCAAGATTATGGATGAATACAAGCAGCGGCTAAGTGAAGTTCTTGAGGAGGAAGTAGAGAGTATCAGACGAGAGGCTGAGCAGGAAGCGGCCGGTGTTCTTACCGGGGCCCGCGAGACAGCGCAGCAAATCACAAGCCAAGCAAAGCTGGAAGCAGAGGAGCAAGCAGCGGCGTATCGTACTGAAATGAAACAGAAGGCCGAGGAAGAGGCGGCGGCCTATGCGGTTTCGGCGGCGGAAGCAGCTGACCAACGGGCAGCGCAAGTGGTAGAGGAAGCAAAACAGAAAGCTGAAGCGGAAGCCACCGCTATTATCGAGGAGGCGAGAGAAGAAGCTGAGCAAATCACTGCGGAGGCTGAAACCGCAGCCAAAAAGCAAGCTGCGGAAGCGAAGCAGCGAGAAATAGAACGCATAATCAGCAAGGCTAAAGAGGAATCAGCCAAGATTGTCGCTAAGGCACAACAAGCGGCTGAGGACGAAAGGGGCAAGATACTGGCTAATGCCGAGAAAGAAGCGGGCACCTTGATTAAAAAAACCAACCAGGAGATTGAAGAAGCGTCTAGGGCTGTCGCCGCGCTAAAGGAAAGCGCGGAACAGGAGGTTAGCCAGGCAAAGCAGGAAGCACAGCGGGAAGCTCAACAGCTCCTGAACCAAGCCAGAGAGCTAGGCCAGAGGGAGGGTGAAGAAAAGGCACAAGCAATCATCACTGCCGCCATTCAAAAATCGCAAGGTATCATTAACGAAGCCGTAGAGAGTGGGAGTAGTAAGAGGGAAAAGGAATCGGCTGGGGTCATAGCCGAGGCAAGGAGTAAAGCAGAACAGGAAGCCGAAGAAATCGTTGCTGCTGCCAAGCAAACCGCGAAACAGATTGTTTTCCAAGCGTTCCAGCGTTCTTTAGGTACCTTGATGGATAAGAGCGAGGCAACGCAGGAGGATGAGGAGGATGGCGGAAGGCAGCAAGCTGGCAAAGCCTAAGCCTGAAGAACCTAGAAGCGTATCAAATATTGGATGAGTCTGCTTCCGAAAGCAGAAGAGGGGATGGGTGTATGGTTAATTCTCAAGACTCGCTCTACAATGGCTCGATACGCGGCGAAAGGACGTAAATAAACAAAGCCTTGTGGGAAAACCAGTGTCTCGCCATTGCGAGATACCAAGCTTAAATGACACCCTCAATGAAATCGGGGCATTAGATGGGTGAAGGGCACACGAAGTCGAAACCTTTTACCAACACGCCAGTGTGTGTACAGAAAACATCTCAGTGGTCATAAGCGCAGGGGGGGATTTGCTCTATTTGTTGTGGCTATTAGAAAAGCTAAGGGTGTTACTCTTCCCACCAACAGGATAATAGTCGAGATGATGCGGCCAATGGGCTTCCCACGCATAGACATACACGAAAGGGAAATACCGAATAGGCGGGTGCCGTTGCGAAATAGTCCCTACAATATCCAGGTCAAACAGACGTGACCATGCTCGAAGAGTATATCGCGATATTAGGCAAACAACCAAATTGATTCCCGATTCTCTAATTGATTCCATGCCCTAGTTCCCAGAAATCAAGGAGCATTATAAAATTTTCAGCCACGGATAAGCAATGGCTAAGCCACATAATGTTTCTAATTTCGGAGACAAGCTCTAACGATTTGTCAGCTCCACTATGGTGACGCCATAGTCTCCTTCGCCGTAATCACCAAGGCGATAGGATTTAACCAGAGGATGCTTGGCTAGTGACTCATGTACGGCATGGCGTAATTTTCCTGTCCCCTTGCCATGAACAATGCGCACAGAGGGCAAGCCAGCCATAAAGGCATCGTAGAGATATTGGTCAAGCCGGTATAGGGCTTCGTCAACGGTAAGACGGCGTAAAAGTAATTCCCTGTCTACTGCTTTCACTCTGACTTGATAAACTCCAGACGAAGGATTTCTTTGCTAGCTTCAGTGGTCTTGACTCTATCATCAATGCGCCAGCCTACTACCCAGATGATTTGCTGAGGGGAACAGACGATTGGGATATGGCCTCGCCAGGAACGAGGTATCTTGGCGTCAACCATAAACTCATAGAGTTTCTTGGGCATGCTCATGCCCAGGGGCTGAAATCTGTCTCCGGGCCGACGCTGACGGACGAAGAGTTCCGTTCCTGTTTTTTGTAAATCGAAATGAGCAATGAGATTGCTTTGACAAGTTCCCTCGCTTGTGCCCAGGGCGCCTCGCGATGACAAGGAAGCCGCTCGCTCCCGAACTATGCTGGCTATCACCTTCCATCCCGGGGAAACTGTCTTACCAGGCACTTTAAGAGGAAATTCGCCTGGCAGTGGAGGGAAAGGACATGGCGGAAGCTGAGATTGCTTGGCTGTGCTCGCAATGACGAGCTCATCATACCCTCCTTGGCAGATAAAGCCATGAGGGAGAGAAATTCTTTTGCTAGCCGGTTTATTTAGCAGGCTCCTTGCCGCTTCAATATGACTGGCTTCGATGTCTCGAGCGTCCCCTGCCAACTTGGTCACAGCTGCTCTCAATAATTGCCTCTGCAGGGCTATCGGCAAGCTAGCAATCTGCTTCCTATCCAGGTAAATGGCGTTATTTTCCTGCCTGGCCACTTCATCCCACAACCCAGAAGCTTGCTGTTCAATTAAAGCGCTATCCTCTTTGGCGATATCAGCCAAACGGAGCAGGGCTTGGTCAACGCTCGGATTATATTGTCTGAGCAGAGGCAACAACTGGAGGCGAAGGCGATTTCGGAAGAAGGAAAGCGAAAGGTTAGAGGAATCAATACGTGGGACAAGCTGATGTTCCTGGCAATAACTCGTTGTTTCCTCCCTGGTAATATCTAGAAGCGGTCTTATTACTAGGAGATTGCTTCGCTTCGCTCGCAATGACAGAGGAGAAGCTCGCAATGACGGGGGAGAAGCTCGCAATGACAGGGGGGAGGCGGGCCATGACATTCCTTGGCTGTCATACGCCATAGGGGAGCAAGGGGCTAAACCGCACAATCCGGTAATTCCTGTTCCCCGTAATATATGCATCAAAATGGTCTCTACCTGGTCATCCCTGGTATGGCCTACGGCTATTCGATTGGCTCCGACTTCTCTAGCTACCCTGCCAAGAAAAGCATAGCGTAGTTCCCGGGCAGCTTCCTCAATAGAGCAATTTCTTTCAGTCCTGTAGGCAGCCACATCCTGCCTATCAATAGTGATGGGAATGCCAAGCGAGCCAGCCAGACTAGACACGTATTCAGCATCAGCTTCGGATTCAACTCCCCGAAGTTGGTGATTGAGATGAGCTATGTGAAGTTTTATCCCTGGTCCCTTCTGCCATTTTGCCAGGACATGGAGTAAACATACTGAGTCAGCACCACCTGAGACCCCGACAATCACTAGCTCCTTACGTGAAATCAAGCTATACCGCTGGATAAAATCTATAACTTTTGACTCTAGTTTAATCTTGTTCATAGGGATTGCTTTTCACCCTAAAAAATCTGCGAATTTTTTGGGAACCCATTTTCTTCCTTGCTTTACCCCTCGCAACTCTAAATAAACCCAAATGTCAAAATCCAAATGTTTAAATACCAAAACTATTCCTCTTTGTTATTGTTTAGGGTTTTGAGCTTGATTTGGCATTTGAGCTTTGTCATTTGTTATTGCTATTTGCCTTACCCCTCGCAGCTAACATTAATAGTAGGTATTGTTAAATGCCAGCAAGCGGGCTCCGTAATCCCGGAACTCAAGAATGCTTACTCCACCAAGGTCTAATTTAAATTTGGTAAAGAAGTCCAGAGGCAAATCTAAGGCTTTGAGAATGATGGCTAAGGTAACGAAGTAATGGCTGACTATTACCACCGTAGTTTCTTTGCTGTGCTCAGGACTAGTTTTATGCCTTTCTAGCAGACTTTCAATAACCTTCCACGCTCTCTGTTGCAATTCAACAAGGCTTTCTCCATTGGGCAATTTCGTTGCCCCTTTGTCTTGCCACCATTGCATTAAAAACTGGCTGAACGTGGTACTTAAATTTGAAACAGACATGCCTTCCAGTTCACCAACTCTCAGCTCTCTAAGCCCTTGATCAATCTCTACAGGCAACTGGTGATGGCTAGCTATGACTTCGGCTGTAGTTGTAGCTCGCTGCAAAGGACTGGAGAGTATAGCAGTAATAGGCTCATTCTCGAGGAAAGTTGCTAGCTTCCTGACTTGCTCCAATCCGGTATCATTCAGTTCGATATCGCTATCGCCTCCCTGGATACGCCTCTCATCATTCCAATAAGTTTCGCCATGTCTAACTAAAATAAGCTTCAAAAGGCCTCCTTAGATTGCTTCGCGTCGCTGTGAGAAATATAATTATGGGCTAGTTTTACCCTCTCATTATAGGTGGGATGGTCATAAAATAGAAGTTTTGCCCACTGGCCAGGTTCGGCTTCGGTTAGATTCTGGTCGGTCAGCTTCGTCATCAAACCAATAAAAGCTTGGGGGTTGTTGCTCAGCGCCAATGCAGTCTCGTCTGCCGCTATTTCTATGCGACGATTATACCAATTAAGTGCTGGTTGTAAAACCAGGATAAGCATGGCTAGAACGAGAATTAACCAGGGAAGGCCAGCGATATCACCTATTCCCTGGAGGGAAAATAATACCACTCCAGCTCTCAAGGCTAGATTGGCCAGATAAAATGCCAGTAAAAAGGTGGCTGCCTGGATTCCTATGAGCTTGGGAATGTCATGGTGGAGACGATGTCCTAGCTCATGAGCCAAAGTTACCTCTATTTCATCCCATGAATATCCCTGGAGCAAAGTATCGCTGAAAATAATACGTCTGGATTTGCCCCAGCCGCTTAGCATGGCGTTAGCTGTAGTGGCTTTGCTGCTTAAATCCATGGTAAGGCACTCTTCAATATCAACTCCAGCCCTCCTGGCTAGATTTACCAATTTCTCTTTGAGCCCTCCTTCTTCTAAGGGCTTTAATTTAAAGAATAAAGGTATAAGCAAGGTGGGCGTTAGCCAGGTGAGGATTAAGCTGACTAAGAACATTATCAAGGCAGCTGCTAGCCACCACAGTGCCGGGAGATTCCCTATAAGCCAGTAAACGATTATAACCAGACATAAGCCTAGCAATAATTCCAGCCCCGAAGCTTTAACCTTGTCCCTTAGCCAGCTTACTAGGACTTGCTTTGATAAGCCATAACGATGGGGCAGGATAAAATCGTAGTAATAGCCTAACGGTGCCACTATAACTCCATAGCCTGCTGCCAGGATCAATAGATACAGGGCTGCTGACCATGGAGAAGGAAAAGCTAAAAGGCTCGCCAGTGTAGTTGAGGCAGGGGTGAAAAGAAGGACTAGTAATAGGATGAACCCTATCCCGAGCTCGAGCAATGAGCCGCGCCGCAGTAATCTATGGTATTCTCGTGCTTTCTGCTGGCGTGCCGGGTCAGGGACAAATTCTCTTAACTTCTCGAGGTCTTCCCCCACAATCGCACCATGTTGAGATAGAATAAACTTAAGCTCCCCTCTGACCTACGATGAAGCAACGCCCTTTACCTTGGTTACTATGACCTTCGCTATCTTCATTCCACGCATTTCAGTGATAACAAACTTCAGGTTCTGGTACTTAAACTGCTCCCCCTGATTTGGTATCCGACCAAGATGGCTGAGAATAAAGCCGGCCACAGTCTCATAATCACCGCCGGGCAAATCCAGCTCCAATTCCTCGTTAGCTTCCTCAATCCTGAATCCTCCATCCAGTTGAAAGGTGCTGTCGCCAGTTACAATGAAATCCTTTTCTTGATCCGTTAGTTCATCGTGAATATCGCCGACAATCTCCTCAGTTAGCTGTCCGAGGGTAACCATTCCCGCGATTCCTCCAAACTCGTCGACAACAATTGACGCATGGTGCCCACCATCTCGCATCTCAGCCAGGAGCTCTCCAAGGCGTTTGCCTTCAGGCACAAAATAGGCAGGGCGTACCAAATCATCGATGACGTTGTCCTTGCTGTCAGGTCCGTCGGTTAACTTCATCAGCACATCCTTGGCATGTAATATACCTACCACATTATCGGTATTATCCTTATATACGGGGAAACGGCTATATCGTCCCTGGGTATAGAGATTCAAGAAATCGCTTAGCTTTGTCCCTTGAGACACCCAGGTGATTTCTGTTCTGGGGACCATTATCTTACTCACTGGGCGGTCGGTAAATTCAAACACCTTGTGCAATATCTTTGCTTCATCTTGCTCCACCACACCTTCGCTTTCCCCGGCACTTATTGCCGAGCGTATCTCGCCCTCGCTGATCAATTTTTTATCCTCCTCGGATACAGTTACTATCCTGGTAAGACTTAACCCAATTCGCTCCAGGGCCAGGATAAAAGGGTAAAAACACAGTTCTATTATTTTTAGGGGATTAGCGTAGATTAGGGATAGCCGCTGGGCGTGATGCATAGCGAAAGTCTTGGGGATAACTTCTCCGAAGACCAAAATTAGCGCTGTCACCCCCACGGTGGCTATGATTGGTCCCCATGGTAAGTCAAAAATTGCTACTGCCATGATGGTACCCAATGTAGCGGCAGCGATATTTACCAGATTATTACCTAGAAGGACGGTAGCCAGAAACCTCTCGGGCTTTTCAGCAACTCTGGCTAGCTTTTCCGCTCCCTTAACGCCGTTTTCCACCAGATATCTTATGCGAAGCTTGGGCAGAGCGATGAAAGCTGACTCAGCACTGGAAAAGAAGGCTGAAAGGGCCAGGCAAACTAGAAAGGCTAATAAAAGCCAACTATCGGTGGCATCCACCTATTACCACCCCCTAGATCTCCTCCCCAACCGAATTGACCATCTTGCTATCATTAACTTTGGCTGTAATCCACACTTTATATAAGGTATGATAGCATTAGCCGGCAAACCTGTCAAAACCCACACAGTGTAGGCTGATTATTATTACCGACTGTCATTGTGGGCACCCCATCGTCATTGCGAGCCCCCCACTTTTCTTGTCATTGCGAGGCACGACAGTGCCGAAGCAATCTTTTCCCCTTCTGTCGTTGCGAGGAGCGGAGCGACGAAGCAAGCTCAAGGGAATTATACGAGATTACCACACTAGTGTGCCTTAACGCTAATCTTCAAACTGTCTATTTTGCCCACCCCCTTTAACGAAGAGACCAAACCGGTTATTGTGCTAGTGAGGATTTCCTTAGGGAAAGGGGTAAGGGGAAGTTCATTCCCATTGACGACGAGCTTGACATCGCCCTGCTCCAGATAAAGTTCCAGGTCCCGTATGTTTTCAGCTCCTTTCAAGGAAGAGACTGCACCGACTACAGTTCGAGTCAGGAACTGTTCGGCGAAGGGGTTGAGTTCGACAGATACGCTGTTGACCTCTAGCTCTGTCTTAAGGTTCTTCTCCATTTTACACCTCCTGGCCTATTCTCAAGCCAGCACTAAAATTCAACCAACACTTTGCCATCTTCAACCTTGACATTGTACACTGTAAGGGTCTTGGACATCTTGAGTGCACTGCCGATCTTCGACATTAGCCCTCCTCTTAACCAACGCACCACTTGCCCATTACTGATATCAAATTGAGAGCCATGTAGAGGACAAGTGACTACAGTCCCTTCCAGTTTACCCTGCGATAAATCCCCCTTCATATGAGGACAGCGACCAGCAACAGCATAGTACTTATCTCCAACCTTGGCCAGGAGGATTTCGTGCCCCCCTGCAATTACCGTCTTCATTGTTCCGCTCTTCAGTTCTTCTATTTTGGCTACCTCTGTAAACTTACTCATAGGACATCCCCTTTCATAAATCCTAGCTATTAAGCGAATTATTGCCTACCCGGCTAGACTACCCTCCGGAATTTCTCTTTGGGAGCGCCACAAATAGGGCATTCATCAGGAAGAACGCCGTCGGAGACATAGCCACAGACCTGGCAGACGTAGTACTCGGTCTCTTCTTCAGCCATCGTATGCGCCAGTGCCTTCTTATAGAGCTTGGCATGCCCCTTTTCCACATCGCGAGAATAACTCAAGACCGTTGCCACGCTCGTATTACCTTCCTCGTTTGCCTCTCTGACGAATTGAGGATAGGTGTTACTAGCTAGATTCTCTCTCTCAAAGGCACTCTCAAGGTTTTCCTGGGTGCCAGACACAGCGCCCAAAAGGCGGAAGTGGTTGAAGGCGTGGACTGACTCAGCTTCGGCGATAGCACGAAACAGCCTCGCCACCTGAGAATAGCCCTCTTGCTCAGCCTTCATGGCAAAAGCCAGGTTCCTCAAATGTGCCTGGGACTCGGCCACGAAACCAGCTTTAAGATTCTTCAAGGTCTTAGTCCCTTTTATCCCAGAAACCTCATGCGGGACGAGCTTCTCTGCCTCAGCACCACAGACCGGGCACTGCCGAGGTTTGTCAGTGCTAAGTTCTACATGATGGCAATTAGTACACTTCCACATGTTATTTACCTCTTATGAATTTAGTTTTTCCCCTTAGCAAGGTACTTCTCAGGGTTCTGGTCGAAAGCCTTCTTACAGCCAACAGCACAGAAGTAGTATTTTTTTCCTTTATACTCGGATGTGGCTGCTGCCTTAGTTTCCTGTACCTCCATCTTGCAAACTGGGTCTATTGCCATTGAGCACCTCCTTTCCTTAATTGACAAGCTTAGCTGGCTTGAACCTTCTTAAACGCAGTGAGTTGGATACGACAGTGATGGAGCTAGCCGCCATGGCTGCTGCGGCTAGCATCGGATTCAAGAAACCATACTCACCCAGAATGAAATGAAGCCCAGAAGGGACACCAGTCTTCCCGAAGGCAAGATACAATACCCCGGCTGCCACCGGAATGAGGGCAGTATTGTAAGCAAAGGCCCAGAAGAGGTTCTGCTTGATAGTCCTCATTGTCCGTTTGCTCAGAGATATGGCGGTTACTACCCCCATCAAGGCACCGCTAATCAGGGTAATATCGCCAGTCTCCATGGCAACATCAGTACCTGTACCAATAGCGATACCGATATCTGCCTGGGCCAATGCCGGAGCATCGTTAATGCCATCGCCCACCATTGCCACCACCTTTCCCTCCTCCTGCAATTTCTTGACCTCTCCAGCCTTATGCTCAGGGAGCACCTCAGCCAGGACACGGTCAATGCCTGCCTCGCGAGCAATAGCTTCTGCCGTGCGCCGGTTGTCCCCGGTGAGCATAGCTGTTTCAATATCCATCCTGTGCAGCGTTTGGACCGCTTCTCTGGCGCCTGGCTTTAAGGTATCAGCCAAGGCAATAATTCCTGCTACTTGAGTATCCAGTCCCAGGAACATTGCCGTCTTACCTGCTTCAAGGAGCTCAGCGGCTTTTGACTCCAGCCCATTTAAGGGAAGGCCTCGTTCCTCCATGAGTTTGAGGTTGCCCAAGAAAAGCTTTTTGCCCTCCACCAAAGCCTCCACGCCCTGCCCCGGGATGGCATTAAAATCGGAGGAAGGAGATAATTCAAGTTTCTTCTCCAGAGCAGCCTTGACCACAGCTTCGCCCAGCGGGTGTTCTGAACTCTGCTCAGCGGAGGCAGCTAACCGAAGGACTTCCTCCGGGGAAGAAAAAGGGGCAGCCACCACGTCAGTCACCACAGGCTCGCCACGGGTCAATGTGCCGGTCTTATCTAGGAGAACAGTATTTATCTGGTGAGCTCTCTCCAGGGCCTCGCCATTCCTGATAAGAATACCATGCTCGGCTCCCTTGCCTGTACCAACTATAATCGCGGTGGGAGTAGCCAGTCCCAGGGCACAGGGGCAGGCGATAATAAGCACAGCAACAAAGTTTAGGAGGGCGAAGGTAAGGGCTGGAGATGGTCCCACGAAATACCAGACTATGAACGTTATTATGGCAATGCCAATCACCACAGGCACAAAGTAACTGGCGATGACATCAGCAAGACGCTGAATAGGAGCTTTGCTTCCCTGAGCCTCCTCCACCATTCTGACGATACGAGCCAGCGTTGTCTCTTTACCCACCTTGGTTGCTTCGAATTGGAAGCTGCCTGTCTTGTTAATGGTGGCACCGATAACCTCATCACCCACCTTTTTCTCCACAGGGATACTCTCTCCAGTAATCATAGATTCATCAATACTTGAGTAACCCTCACGCACCATGCCATCCACGGGTATTCGCTCGCCCGGACGTACCAGAATAAGGTCACCAACCCGAACATCTTCCACGGAAATTTCTCTCTGCTCGCCCTCACGGACAACTAGAGCAGTCTTCGGCTGCATACCGATAAGTCTCTTTAATGCCTCCGAGGTCTGTCCTCTGGCTCTAGCTTCCAGAAAACGGCCAAGAAGAATCAAGGTTATAATCATCGCTGAGGTATGGAAGTATAAGTTAGGTTCCAGTACACCAGTGGCAAAAAGGCCGGGGGAAATAACAGCTATCATGCTGTAAAAGTAAGCCACCGAGGTACCTACAGCAATCAGGGTATTCATATCGGAGGTTCTATGTTTCAGCGCACCCCATGCCCCTCGATAGAATCGCAGACCCGCCCAGAACTGCACTGGCGTAGCCAGAGCTAATAGTAGATAGGACTTGCCAACAAAGGAAGGACCCCAGCCTAAGGCCATGATTGCTGAGGCCAGGATAGCAGCGATAATAAATCTATTCCTGAGAACTCGAATCTCACGCTGGGCAGCAGTGGTCACATCTTCCAAAGCCTGCGCCTCGGGGCCAAGTTCATAGCCGGCGTCTTTTACCGCTCGTCTCATGTCAGCCAGCCCCGTTCCTTCCAGGTACTCCACGGCAGCCTTCTCCGAGGCCAGATTCACGCTGGCCGAAATTACACCCGGTACGCTAGAGAGAGCCTCCTCCACCCGGGCAACACAGGAAGCGCAGGTCATTCCGCCCACCGGGAATATAGACTTCCTGGTGGCGACCCCATACCCCAATTGCGAGACGGTATTCTTAATTTTGGCAAGGCTTACCTTCGTGGAATCGTATTCTATTGCAGCCTTCTCCGAAGCAAAGTTAACGTCAGCTTGCTCTACACCAGGAGTCTGGGAGAGACCCTTCTCAATAGTAGCCGCACAAGTAGTGCAGGTCATCCCAGTTATGTGGATTGAAGCCCTGTCAGACTTCTTAGAATTAGTTTTGTCGCTCACTATCTTTTCTTACTCCGCCCTTCCTCTTCCTTCAACAAATCGTTGAATACATCAACGTGGTACAATTCGTGGTCCCTTATCCGGGCAAGAAGCTCTTTCAGGTCAGAGTCTTTAATTTCTTTGGCAGCGCGGTCATATTCAGCCGCCACCTTCTTCTCAATCTCAATATCTGCCCGAAGCATATCAGCGGTCCTGGTGGATTTATCCACCTTGGTGTGCTCAATCTTGGGAGTGCCTTTTTTGCCAACCATCTTTTCAGATAGCCATCCCAGATGTTGCATCTCGTTTATAGCCTGGTCATCCATTTCCTTCTTGACATCCTTGTTGGGCGTCATATAGGAGTGGAGAAGGTATTGAAGGATAACGGTATATTCATGCTCGATGCCCCAGTTGAGAACCTGGGCAACCTTGTCCTGTCGAGAGCCCCTTAAATCCTTGGCACCTTCTTTTTGAGCCTTAGTTACAAAGTGTTCAAAGTCGCCTCGGTGTGATTTCTCATCGGAAAGAATTCGCTTCAGCAGCCGCCTTACCTTAGGATTATCGATGGCCTTAATGTGCTCTTCATATAAGACAATGGCATCTTTTTCCTGAAGCACATCGTTTTTCATCCAATCAGAAACCAACTCGCCACTCGTGCGCATGTCTCCCCTCTTGATGGTGGGAGTGCCACCCAGGCTGACTATGGTCTCAGCCAGCCAGTCAAAATGACGCATTTCCTCCCGGGCGATAGCCTCGATCTCACATGCCATCTCACCCTCACCCATAGCATAGGCGTGGACCAAATATTGAATGATGGCTGCTTGTTCCCCTTCGAGGTCTTGATTTAATAAAGCAACAATTTTATTTTTGTCCATTCGTCCCTCCCTAATTATTCTTTTCTGTGCCCAATCTCTTGGTTACACAGACTATCCATCTCCAGTGAAGAAGAGACAATCGCTTGGCCATTGCCGTTAAATTACTTCAATATCTTTTCCAACCTTTTATTCACTTCACCCCAGTTGACGATGTTCCAGAAAACATCAACGAATTTGGCTCTTTCATTTTTATAATCCAGATAATAAGCATGCTCCCAGACATCAATAACCATCAAGATGGTAAACATGGGATAGACATTTGTATTATGTTTCTCTATCTGCATTATTATTGGTCTGTTAGTCTGCCTGCAGAAACTGAGTGCTGCCCATCCCGAGCCTTCCACGCTGGTAGCAGCCAGACTGAATTCCTTTTTGAATCTTTCAAAACTTCCAAACTCTTTCTCCAGGGCTGTGCCCAAAGTTCCGGTTGGCTTTCCCCCGCCTTTGCCCGGCGGCGCTATGTTAGTCCAGAACAATGAGTGTAGCAGATGCCCTCCGATGTGAAACGAAAGCTCTTTCAAGGTAGCTTTAATATCAAAGTCAGCACCTTCTTTGCGAGCTTTGTCCAGCCTCTCGAGTATGGCATTAGCACTATTGACGTACGCCTGATGATGCTTTTGATGGTGTAGAGTTAACTGTTCTTGGGATACATAGGGCTGTAACTCATCATATCGGTAGGGCAATTGTGGCAGGGTATAAAACTCCGCTGTTTCCATAAGTCTTTTTCCTCCTTTTCAAAATCTCACGAACATTACACAAGTAGCGATTAATTGTCTTAGCCATCATCCCGGGTTGCCACTCCTGGAGTCATAGATTATCACTGCTTTGGACATCCTGCCCCCTTTCCTATAAAAAATTATCAGGCAAAGCCACGCTCTTTATGTTTTTTTGCGATGGTGCTGGCTAAGTTGTCCAGGGCTTTGAAATCCTCTTCTCTGGGAAATCCCTTGCTGAGCACGGGAGCCAGTACCTCCGCCTTAAGGTTGGGAATCATTCCTGTGAGCTGTTCCACAGCCTTGCTGCCCCAGCCATAGGAGCCAATGATGGAGATGAACTGGAGCCGGGGTCTTAAGGCGTTGGCTAGAAATGCCGCATAGGCGACGTTAGGATGTGGACCGACCAGAACTGTGGGCGTGCCGATGACCATAGTGGCGGCGTCCACCAATGCCATGGCCAGTTTCCCAATATCAGTTGCCGCCAGGTTGAACTGCTTAACCGTGACGCCTCTGTCAGCCAGGGCTCCAACAAAATATTCCACCATTTTTTGGGTGCTGCCATGCATGGAGATATAAGGCAGGACCACTATGTTTTTTGGTGGACCGAATACCCAGCTTCGATATGCTTCCAGGATGAATGATGCTTTGTCATGGAGGGGGCCATGGCTGGGGGCGATGACGTCAATCTTATAACTGTTTAGCTTCCCCAAATGTTTCTCAATACTGGTGCGGAAAGGCATCATGATTTCAGCATAGTATCTTTTAGCCGCTTCGTAGACTTGTCCCTCATCAGTTACAAATAAGTCTGTAGTAGCCAGATGGGAGCCAAAAAGGTCGCAAGGGAAGAGTATCTTGTCTTCCCGTAAATATGTAAGCATGGTCTCAGGCCAGTGTACCCAGGGAGCATGGATAAACTCCAGGGTTTTATCCCCCAAGGATAAAGTTTCACCATCGCTTACAGTGATAAATCTGTCCTCCGGGATAAGCAAGAGAGCCACGAGCATATCCTGGCCTTTGGGCGTGGTGACCACCTTAGCATCGGGATACTTCGCCAGAACCTGGGGGATGCTGCCAGCGTGGTCTTGCTCGGCATGGTTGGCAATGATGTAGTCAATAACGGGAACATTCTCAAGATAAGCCATGAGGACTTCTGTCATGGAGGGATCCACGGTATCTAGCAAAGCAACTTTCTGGCTGCCCTGCACCAGGTAGGCGTTGTAGCTTGTTCCATCGGGAAGAGGTATCAAGGCGTCAAAGAGACGCCTGTCCCAGTCGATAGCGCCTACCCAGTAAACATTTGTCTTTATTTGTCTTGCTTTCATTTATTTATTCCGCCTTTCAATACTCTAACAGCCTCTTTTCTCCCTCAATCTTCTTTATCTCCGTGATGTCCTGGGTGGCTTCCAGTGTGCCCAGATACCTGCCTGCTTTGTCCCTCACAGCAAAATATCTGATATATACCTTCCTTTCCCCGAGATTTATCCAAAATTCCGCTGAATCTTTCCTGCCACTCTTGAAATCGGACAATACTTGGTTTACTTTGGCCACACTTTGCTTCGGGTGGCAGTTTTGAACTGATTTCCCAATCACAGAAATCGGCCGTTTAAAGATTCTCGTTTCATGCTTATTCCAGAATTTAACTAAATCATCTTCATCAACGAAAGAAATTTCCACAGGTATTGCTTCTAATATCCCCTCTAATTGTTCTCTGCTCAAGTTTTCTATCATCGTTACACCATTACTCCTTTATTTTTTCGAACTGGTCCTTGCTTGCTCCACAGACAGGGCATACCCAATCATCGGGTATTTCCTCGAAAGGCGTTCCCGGCTTTATACCGCCGTCGGGGTCGCCCAACTGGGGGTCATAGATATACCCACAAACAGTGCATTCGTATTTCGCCATTTTGGATACCTTCTCCTTTCTCTATTTGATGTAGCTGGGAGCTGTCTTGGGAGTGGTGCCTCTCTTAACCTGATGGTAGTAAGCATAAGTCATTGGTTCACCTTCTCTGAGAACATCCGCTCCCACAAGTTCCCCTATGAAGATAGTATGAGTCCCGACATCTACTTGATTAATTACCTTGGCTTCGAGATAAGCTAAGCTATGGTCAAGTACTACAGGAGCCTTAGCTTCACCTAGTTTGTAATTGGCATCTTTGAGTTTGTCTATTCCCCTACCCGATTTGAAGCCAAAATGACCGATGAAAGAGAGGGGCGTATCCTGGGATAGTATAGAAGCGGTAAAGACTTTGCTTTCACTGATAAATTCATGAGTCAGATTCTGTTTATTAATACTCACGGCAATGGTTGGCGGGTCAGATGTCACTTGAAACACGGTATTGGCGATTTGCCCGTTGAGTCTATCTCCTTTTCTGGAGCTTATCACATATAAACCATAGCTGCAGTTATGCAGAGCCTTGTGATTCACTATTAATCTCCTATCAGCCTTATTTACTTTCTAATATACTCAATAACACCGACATGACCCAGAAAGCAGTCATTGCATATGCCGTTCCAAGCATTTCTGTTGTATTGTCAACAGCCATTCAGATAACCTTCTTCTGTTATGAACTATCGGACTTTATATTACCCCTGATCCCAATGGTCACTTCGTTAAGAGGGATATCTTTACCGCTTAATTGCATCGCCTGCTTTGCCATATGTGCCAACCCGGAGCAACAGGGTACTTCCATATGCACCACAGTGAGGCTCTTCACCTCTGCCTGACGCAGGAGCTGAGTCAGTTTCATCTGATGAGACTGGAAGTCATCCAGCTTGGAGCAAGCCACCAGCAGAGCATGATCTCTGAGAAAGTCCTGGTGAAAGTCAATATAGGCAAAGGGAACACAGTCCGCCACCAGCAGCAGGTCAGCTCCCTGGAGGAAAGGCGCCGTCGGGGGCACAAGGGTAAGTTGAATCGGCCAGTGCCCAAGCATGGATTGGCAGGGGATTGCGTCTTTAGAGGCAACTGCCGCTGATTCTGGTCCCTCGAACCGAACAACCGTAGCTGAAGGGCAGCCACAGGGAAGTTTCTCCGTAACCTCTTCTTTCTCCTCTAGGTGACGTCTCGCTGCCTCGTCATCAAAATCCTCGGCTTCCCTTTCTTCAATGGTGATAGCCCCTTGGGGGCATTCTCCGATGCAGGCGCCGAGGCCATCGCAGTATGTCTCACTGATGATTTTAGCTTTGCCATTGACAATCTGAAGTGCCCCCTCGACACAGGCCGGGACGCAGACGCCACAACCATCACACTTCTCCTCATCGATTTTGATAATTTTTCTTTTCATCCCATTAACTATCCTTGTCGCATCTGACCTGACTTCTTTCTACTCTTGTTTCGACACCTTTTTCATTAACCTTTCATAGACTTCCTCTCCGACACATTCCTTGGCATATTCGCACCACTGAATACACGACTCCAAATCGTTATAGACGGTAAATCCACATTTAGGACAATCCATCTGCATGTCAGATGAAAACATTTCTATCTCCGCACCGCATTGTGGACACGTCTTTAGCTCAATCGTCGGCGTCCTTATGTTGCTGGCTCCCGGACATTGCTCAAACATCGCTACACTTCCTTATTGTGTTTTAACTCGTCTGACCCTCATTCCGTCAGTATTATTTACATAATGTCCCTTTCGCTAGCTTCAATAGCCCGCTGTAACTCGGCACTGAGTAAGGGCGGCAATCCCTCGATATCCACCCTGAGAAACCCCCTGACTATTGTGGCTGTAGCTTCGCTTCGAGTTAGCCCCCGTGCCATGAGATACTCTACTTCTTCTTCAGCTATCTTGCCTACTGCCGCTTCATGGGATAGGTCAATGCCAGCTAAGGTACCTTTAAGCTCGGGTATGGCATGAATTATGCCCTCTCCCATTAGAATTAGCCCACGACATTCCAGATGACCTTTGACATCAGGGGCATTGCCTTCTATATAACCCCGGGCAACAATGCTACCTCCCGTAGTTATCGCTCGTGATATGATTTCTGTTTTCGCTCCCTTAGCATTAAGGATGGCCCGAGAACCAACGTCCAGCGATGCCCCCGGAGCTGCTACCAGAATACTGTTGAATCGGACAACCGCATTTTCCCCCATACACCTGGCTGTGGGATAAATTTGTAATGAACGGACTGGCTTCGTAAGCACATAATTACTAAGAAATAAGCCGTTCTCTTCAATAATTACTCCCGTGCGGGGGCGAACAGATACCTCTGGATTCCAGTTATGTATCATAGTGAAGGTGACCTTAGCCCCTTTCTTTATGTAGAACTCAGAGACGCCGAGATGCAGGCCGGCTTCTTCGTTAGAAGCAGTGGTACAACCGGTAATGATATGCAACTCCGAGTTTTCTTCAGCAATGATAATATTATGCACATTCTGAGCAAGCCGTGCTTTTGCCAGATAGAGACAGGCCTGAACAGGGTAAATGGTCTTATAGCCAGGCAGTGTCCTGATGAAGTAGCCATTATGCTGGTTCAGCTCTATATTGGCAGTGTACTTATCGGTATCCACGGCTACTGCCTGCCACCAGTAGTCTGACAGCCAGTCATACTTTTCCAGAGCCTGGTTGACTGCCATCACTTCCACACCTTCTTGTCTGACCGAACTATGAACTGGGGCGTTATCCATCTGGATAAAGGTTCCTGCTCTCTGGCCCGGGTCATCCAAAATGACTCCTGCCCCCAACATCCGCTCTTTGGCCCTGGCAGGGAGCTTCGACGGGTCAACCTGATAAGGCTGCTCCTCAGCTGAGCTAACATAAGTGTCCAAATCTATATCTTCACCGAATGCCGCTGGTTTGGCTGCTGCTGCTCTGGCTTTATCTTTGTGTGTCTCAGACGATACTGTCTCAACCACTTGAGCCCCTCCTCCTCAAAAAGCATCTGACACATTCCTGGTAGCCTTTCTCTCTAATAGTAGCTAAAATCTCACGAGAGTCTCCCTCGCATCCGATTACACCATCACACATGACATAGCCTGTGCGGGCGTTAACATAGTCTAGGATATGACCAGTATGGGTAATGATGAGCCCCGTGCATTTTCGCTCAGGTATGGGACAATCTTTTTCCAGCAAGCTATTTAACAGTTCACCGATAAGGGTGATATTTACCAGGTCAACGCCCGATTCAGGCTCATCTATCAATGTTAATGTGGGCTTCTGCGCCAGTAGTTGCATCAACTCGGAACGCTTTATCTCCCCTCCCGAGAACCCGTAGTTTATCTCCCTATCCAGAAAATCGGCCAGGTTAGTTTTCTCTGCGAGTTGACTGACGCGCTCTTCCTGTTCTTGACCCTTGAGGCAGGCAGCCACCATGTCACGCATTTTTACACCCCGAACCACCGGTGGCCGTTGGAAGGACATACCAATCCCCAAGCGGGCTCTCTCATCCAGCGGCAACATAGTTATGTCCTGGCCTTTGAAAATGACTTTGCCTTTGGTTATCCGATACTTGGGGAAACCCATTATCGCCATGAGCAAAGTGGTTTTCCCGCTGCCGTTGGGACCGAAAAGGACATGGGTCTCGCCAAGCTTCATCCCCAAATTTATGTTATGTAAAATCTCCCGCCCTTCCACCTCTACAGTTAGCTGCTCAATGCTTAAAGCAACATCCCCCATGTTGTACCCTCCTATTTGTTTATTTAAGCCCCGTCCAATGACCAATGTTCTCTTTTAGTAAACCACCCCGCAGGGTCACGGAGATACTCATAAGAATCGAGAAGGGCGAGATGGTGCCCCCGCTCCTCGCCCGCCAGAGTCTCATAGAACCGCTTTTCCACAGGGAGAGTGCTTTCTTCGCTTCGAGAGTGATATAAATTATAAGACTTGATCTCCATATCCATAGCTATCTTGATAGCTTCGAGTTCAGACTCGGCCACTTTAATCTTGCTACCCAGTGCTTTAGTGGCTTCGGCAAACAGAGACTTGAGCCTTTTCCCTTTCTCAGATGGTGGCTCTACATCAGGCCAATTCTGCCCTCTCTTGAGGGCTTCATATATTTCCTCAAATTTCTTACGGTGAACGTCTTCTTCATTAGCCAGGTGTTGAAATAGTTCCTTAGCTAGCTTATTGCTGCTTTTCTGGCTTGCCTGCTGGTAAAACTCCTTACCCTCTACCTCCATCCGAACAGCGAGCTGAAGCACCTCTATCGTTCTGGCCTGTTCATTTTCCATTTGCTTACTCCCCTTAAAACCTTACGAGCTAATTAATTCCATATCCTGACCACAACAGACTAGAGTGCCACCGCCAACCTTGGTCACCGTCACCTCATTGCCACAGACATTGCAGCGATATTTTTCGCCAACTTTTTTAACAGCCATTTTCACCTCCTTAATTTCTTATAGCCAGCAGGAAGCCAGAATTCACTTCAATCCTCTCTTGAGTTCCGAAAGCTGGCGCAGGTGTTTTTTTTCTTCATCCAAGATGTTGAGGACTACTTTGCGGTCCATCTCCCTCACCAAGTTCTGAAATTCTATGTAAAAAAGGATGGAATCTTTCTCAGCTTGGATTCCGGTATCAAGGGCTTCAATTTCATTGAATACCTTAGCAGCCTTTTGTTGGGCCTCGGTAACATTGGAAAATACTACGCTGTCAACTAACGATTTGAGGTAAAGCATATATTCTTCAGTGTAGTTTCCCGGGGGCTTAGCTTGCCCCAGGGAATCCGACATGCCCTGAAAGGTACCCAGATGTTTCTTTTCTTCTCCGGCGAGATGATTATAGATGCCTTTGACATCACTATTTCCGGTCTTATCAGCCAGAGCTTGATAGAATGCCATACCGTTCCTTTCTATGCCTATAGCTATTTCTAAGAGTTCGCTTCCTGAGAAAAAAAGAGCCATTTCAATCCTCCTTTTTAATATTATTTACTCGCTGAGCCTCTGGAGATAGCGGTGAGCTTTAAGGGCAGCTTTTGCCCCTTCCCCGGCAGCCACCACTATCTGCTTTTCAGGAACATTAGTGACATCCCCAGCGGCAAAAAGCCCGGGTACGCCAGTTTCATTAGCACAACTAACTTCGATTTCCCCAAAGCTATTTAGAGAAGCTATTCCCTTGAATGGCTCCGAGTTAGGGATAAGTCCGATCTCGATAAAGATGCCACCAACATCCAATTCCCTTTCCTGTTTACTTTTCAAGTCCCTTATTTTTATCCCCTTAACGCGGCTCTCCCCTTTTATCTCCAGGACTTCATGCTCCAGGAACATTGTCAAGTTGTTGGCAGCCTTCACTTTGTCGATTAGGATTTGGTCGCCGGTGAGAGGAGTCAGCGATACTAAATAAACATGGTCGGCTATTTTGATCATATCCTCGGCGGCCTCTAGGGCTGAGTTGCCACCACCAATGACAGCCACCTTAACATCAGCGAAGAGGGGACCATCACAGATAGCGCAATAGGTAACCCCCCTTCCAAGCAACTCCTTCTCTCCAGGAACATTTAGCTGGCGAGGACGTTTGCCTGTGGCCAATATGGCTGCCTTAGCCTGGTAGCTTTCACCCTTATCTGTTCTCGCTTCGAAACCTCCATTTGTTTGGGACAAGCTGCTGACCCTCTTCCCGGTTTTCATATCAAGGGGGAACTGCTTGACCTGCTCCTCGAATTTCTTCATCAACTCGAGGCCTTCGGTGAATTGGTATCCCATATAGTTTCCGATGCCAGCAGTCCACAGAACTTGCCCTCCTATGTCGTAGCTTATAAGCAATGTACTCAGCTTTTTTCTCGCTGCATAGACAGCTACCGTCATACCGGCCGGGCCGCCACCAATAATAATCAGTTCATACATAATTTCCTTTAATGAACTAAAGACCTAATTTCTCCCTGAGCTGCCCCTCATCGAATCCGACCAGCACTTCATCATCGAAGCAAATTGTGGGGACTGCTAGCGAACCACACTTATTCTTCATTTCCTCCCGGGCCGCTTTATCCTCAACTATATTAAATTCTTGATACTTGATGCCATTATCATCCAGAAACTTTTTAGCCATCTTGCAATAAGGGCAAGTAGGGGTGGTGTAGATTTTAACCTCGCGTGCCATTTTCCCTCCTGAGTTTTTATTTTGATCAGTGTGCCTGCTCCCTGCCACAATTAATAAAAAAGCTGCCAAATCAATACTTAGCAGCCATACTAAACGCCTACCTGCGGACTAGCTTTGCCTGTATCTTGTATACCATCGGCCCCACCCACATAACCTTCCGCTATAAGGCGAGGTAAATAGAGTGGTAAGTTTACTTAATGATACAGCAAAAACCAATGATTCGTCAAGCAGCGGCTGTCATTGCGAGCCCCGACTTGTCGAGGCGTGGCAATCTCAGGGATTGGGAGCCTGTTCCGAGCGTAAGGGAGAAATCCCGTTGAGTTTGCTTCGGCTTCGCCTCGCAACCGCTACGCTCTTCGCAATGACAAAGAGGAGTATGCCTCACATCTTTTCCGGGGCGGCCATGCCCATGAGACGAAGGGTGGCGGAGTAACGCTTGGCGCTAGCTCAAGGTGAATTTGATGTCCCACCTTTTTCCCTTGTCTCGCTGTTCTTCCCCGGCGATTTCCTAGCAAAGAGGGGAATACCTATAGCTGAGATTATGACAGTAGTTGCGATAACCACTATCGTTATCTCGGGATAAAGCCGGGCATTGGGAATGCCCGAGGAAGCAGCTAGTTCAGCTACCACGGCGGCGGATAGACCTCGAGGCAGCATGGTAGCTAGTATTCCCGTGTTGGCAAGCAAGCTTCTTTTACCTATGGAAATAGCAGGGACTACTATGCACCTTACTGCCAATAGCACCAAAGACAGGAGGATACTCGGTACAATTACGTTGGGGTCGTCAAAGATTATCATCAGTCCCAAGTAACCGAAGAAGAATGTCTTCACTATGAAATATATTTGAGAGTGGAATGTCATCATGGTATTGTGGATCTCGATAGTCCTCTTAGTGCGCAGAAATCTAGCAAAATCCATGCCGTTTCCCAGGATTAAGCCAAATACGAGAGCGAAAATAGCTCCGCTGCCCTGTAGACTCTCCACGGCGAGATAAAGTAAGAAAAGGACAGCCAAGGTCAAGATATCATCGTATAGCTCGCCTTCTATGAACGTCAGCACCCAAAGCCAGGCAAATCCGGCGGCGCCGCCGATTCCCAGTCCTATAAGAAAGCGCATGCCAATAGCTTTAGCAATCACAGGACCTATATTCCCAGTCGCCCCAGCAGTCATGACTTCCAGGATAACCAGAGCAATCACAATCACCAAGGCGCCATTTAGAGCGGACTCTATATGTAATAGGGATGATGTCTCGGGAGAGACTTTAGCTCGCCCGATAAGAGGCATTACAATAGCAGGACTTGTGCCGCCCACGATGGCTCCAAGCAACAAACTATTCATCAATTCCCAATCCAGAACGTAGTAAACAAAGGCCGCCGCCGCGATCATGCTGGCCACGAGACCCAGTAAAGCGAGCGCTATTGCCCTGGGCGCGGTGGCTCGAGCTTGGGAAAACTCAAGGCCCAAACCGCCGTTAAATAGAATCACGACCAAGGATAGATTGGCTATTATTGGCGCTGCCGGGGCTACCCAGGCTGGGTCTACAATATGTAAGACAGGCCCTGCCACGTAACCTAAACCTAGTAGCACTAATATATCGGGAAAACTTATTTTCTTGAAAAGGTAATCCCCTATGAATCCAATGATAAACAGAATTCCCAGAAACCCCAATATGTGTGGAGCTGTCATCTCTTGCCTGCCTTATCTGTCAGAACCGAACCATACCATACTCAGCTCTTTCCGTAAATGCCAGATCTCATACTTTATTATATCTTTGAGACAGCTGCTCTGGGCAGTAGCATAATTCCGCCTGAGAATTTGAGTAATACTGTGCTGAATTCTCTCCTTCCCCGACAAAGATGGAGATATACCCTACTTGTTGCAGAACCTCGAAAGGGATAATTCACATCTTTTCCGGGGCAGTCATGCCCATGAGGCGAAGAACTTTAGCCAGGGCAATCTGAGTCGCCTTGACCAGCTTGATGCGAGCCTTAGTTAGCGCTTCGTCTTCAGAGACAACCCGGCATTGCTTATAGAAACTGTGAAACACGGTGGCTAAATCCTGGGCATAATAAGGTAAGTGGTGAGGCTCGAGAGTAACTGCCACCTGTTCTACTATTTCGGGGAGGAGTATTAAGCGGCGAATTAAGGTTAGCTCCGGCTCGGTGGTAAGCAGAGAAACATCGCCCTGACTGCAGTCTATCTCCCGCTGTTTAGCCAAGCGAAGAATGCTGGCAATCCGGGCGTGAGCATATTGGACATAATACACAGGATTGTCCGCCGATTGCCGCTTGGCCAGTTCTATATCGAAGTCCATCTGGCTATCGGCAGAACGGGAGAGGAATATGAAGCGACAGGCATCCGAGCCTACCTCGTCTATCACCTCTTTCAAAGTAACAATATCGCCACTGCGCTTGGATACTTTAACTATCTCCTGTCCACGCCGCAGGGTGACTAACTGGCAGATTATCACCTTAAGCTGTTCAGGGACACATCCTAAGGCCTTGAGCATCGTTTTCATTCGAGGGACATGCCCTTGATGGTCAGCCCCCCAGATATCAATCACCCAGTCGAATTTCCGCTCCAGAAACTTGTTGTAATGGTAGGCAATATCAGAGGCAAAATAGGTGGGAGAACCATCACTGCGCACCAGGACATTGTCCTTGTCTTCGCCCAGGGAGCTTGATTCAAACCAGGTGGCGTTTTCCTTTTTAGCAATATAGCCCCCGCCCTGGAGTAGTTCCATAGCCTTGTTATATTGCCCGCCCTGATAAAGGCTTCTTTCTGAGAACCAAGTGTCAAAAACAACGTTTAGCAGCTCGAGGTCTTGTTTAATTCTCTGTAGCATCCTGTCAACCCCAACCTCCGCCAGTTGCGAAGCTGCCTCGCCCTCGGGCAATGATAAAAATCTATCACCCTGCTCCTGGACTATTTCTTTGGCCAAGTCGATCATGTAGTTGCCGTAGTAGCCATCTGGGGGCATGGCGGCTTCCTTGTCCAGGCATTGCCGGTAGCGAGCATGGAGGGAACGGCCAAAGTTATTTATCTGGTTACCCATATCATTTATGTAAAATTCTTTTTCTACGGCATAGCCAGAGGCAGTAAGCACATTGGCCAAGGTACTGCCTAAAACGGCACCACGGCCATGACCTACGTGGAGAGGCCCGGTGGGGTTGACACTAACGAATTCAAGTTGGACCCGATTACCTTTGCCTAGCTCAATATCACCATAAGATTCACCAGCAGCCAGGATTGATTCCACCTCCGTACTCAGCCAGTCCTCCCGCAAGATGAAGTTGATAAAGCCTGGAGGAGCAACCCAAATCTTGTCAACTTGGGGTGGTGGTACTATATGCTCGGAGACCTTTTCGGCTATAGCCATGGGGGACATCTTCATAGACCGAGCCAGCTTCAAAGGGAGGCCTGAAGCAAAATCTCCGTGTTCGGGATTTTGAGGATGTTCTATAAGCACCTCGGGCAAAGCAGCTGAAGCAAGAGCACCTTCTTGCTGTGCCTTCAATACAGCTTGCTGCAAACATCTGGCTAATTCTTGCTTGAGCATGTCAAAACAATAAATCCTAAACTCTAACCAGTTTCCAAATCCAAAGTCACGATATCAAACCTGTCTTGTCTTATCAAGTATGGCACCAAAGATTTTCATAAGCTCATCGGCTTCCCGAATTAAGTTAGAAAAATTCCACCGGCTACAGTGATACATTCTCCTGTCACGAAGCTGGAGGCATCGGATGCCAGATAAATCATCGCACCTACCATATCATCAGGGTCGGCTATGCGTCCTAGTGGTGTCCTTTTGATCATCTCCCCCTCGTATTCAGGCATAGCCAGGAAACGGGAGTCGCCGAGACGAGTGTGCACATTTCCGGGAGCTATCGTATTTACGCGGATATTATACTGAGCCAATTCCAGGGCCATGACCTTAGATACCATTATGACCCCAGCCTTGCTGATTGCATACGTGCCGATGTTTGCCTCTGGTTTGAATCCATCCATTGAGGCGACATTGATAATCTTGCCTCCGCCATGTTCCTTCATCACTCTAGCTACAGCCTGACTGAGGAAGAATAATCCCTTCAGATTAAGATTCAAGATGCTGTCCCATAGACGTTCATCAACTTCTAACGAAGAGGCCAACGCCGGGCTAGTGCCTGCGTTGTTCACCAGGATATCAATTTTCCCAAATTCATTGGTGACTTTGGCGACCAGGTTGTTTATATCTTCCATCCGCCCCACATGAGCCGCTACCGGTAAGGATTTCCTTCCTAATTCCCTTATTTCCTCGGCTACATTCTCCAGGTCAGGAAGTTTCCTGCTGGCTACTACAACGTCTGCTCCGGCCTCGGCAAAACCTAGTGCAGTGGCTCGGCCGATGCCTCTTGAGCCACCGGTGATTAAAGCTACTTTGCCATCCAGGCGATATTTATCAATGTACACAATAAATCCCCTTTTGCACCTCCCGGGTGTGTTTTTATTTTCTCCATATTCTAGCTAAATTGGAAAGTTTTTGCTAAACCTTATCGATTTACGAGCAAATCTTAAACTGCGCCCTTCCAAATCGTACTGTTCTGGATTTGTTTAGTATTTAGCGGGAATTAGCTCCATTCAGCGCCCCTGGACCATGCCCGACTCAATTGTTGACGTAAAGGTTGATGTTCAGCTTTCTTTAAATTGGGGTCGCTTTGAAAAAGAGTCATTGCCTCTTGCCGGGCTAACTCCAGACTGCGTAAATCGGATAGCTTGGCAAGTTTGAGGTCGGGCAGGCCGCTCTGGTGGGTGCCGAAAAATTCTCCGGGACCTCGTAGCTCTAAGTCTTTCTCAGCCAGGGCGAAGCCATCGTGAACTTTCTCCATCAGCCGGAGGCGCTCTCTGGCTTCCAGTGAAAGCTTTTCCGGGATAAGCAGGCAATAGCCCTGTTCTTTATCTCGCCCCACACGTCCCCTGAACTGGTGGAGCTGAGATAAGCCAAAGCGTTCAGCACCCTCTACCATCATGACAGAGGCCCGGGGTACGTCAATGCCCACCTCCACTACCGAGGTCGACACCAGAATATCAAGCTCCCCGGCTCGAAAACGGCGCATCACCTCCTCTTTCTCAGTACCGGGCATTTGACCATGGAGTAGTCCTAATTTTAAATTCGGAAAAACCTCTCGGGATAATCGCTCATACTCCGTTGTGGCGGCTTTTGCCTCAAGTATTTCGGATTCTTCGACTAAGGGGCAGATGATGAAAGCTTGCCGGCCATTGCTGACCTGGCGCTGGAGGAAGCTGTAAGCCTTTCCCCTATCTTGTGGTTTGAGGCACTTTGTTTTCACTACCTGTCGCCCCGGCGGCAACTCATCAATAACCGAAATGTCAAGGTCGCCATAGAGCGTCAGCGCCATGGTTCGAGGAATAGGGGTGGCTGTCATGACCAGAACATGAGGGTTAAACCCCTTTTGCCGCAGGGCAGACCGTTGTAACACGCCAAAGCGGTGTTGCTCATCTATCACCGCCAATCCTAACTTGTTGAATTCCACTTCTTTTTGAATAAGGGCATGGGTGCCGACAATAATATCCACTTCCCCTTGCCCGATTTTATAATGTAGCCTCTCCTTCTCATTACTGCTGAGGCTCCCGGTGAGCAAAGCGATGGTAAGTGGCCTGGAGAGAAATCCTGTGTAGCACCTGATAGTTCCTTCGCCCGGCTCGGAACCAGATTCCTGAGTGCTGGCCTGGGAAAGATAGCCACAGATATTGGTGTAATGTTGCTCGGCCAAGACCTCAGTGGGCGCCATTAACGCCCCCTGGTAACCGTTGGCAGCAGCTATCAGGAGAGCCAGGGTCGCAATTACGGTTTTGCCGCTCCCTACCTCTCCCTGAAGAAGACGGGACATGGCTTTTGCTTGTTTGAGGTCGGTTAAAATTTCCTGCAGCACTCGCTCCTGTGCCCGGGTCAAGGTGAAAGGCAGGCAATTTAGAAATCTGCTGATAACTTCCTGGTCTATATGAAAAGCATTACCCGGTTGACCTTCCTGCCAGTCTCGCTTTCTAGCCAGCACGCCTAACTGAAGAAGAAATAGCTCGTCGAAGGATAGCCTCCCTCTCGCCCTTTCCGCCATTGTCAGGTCATCGGGGTAGTGAATTTGAGTTATTGCGGCGGGAAGGTCTAATAATTGGCAGCGGGCTTTAATCTCTGAAGGCAGGAAATCGCCCACTTGCCAGACATAGCCATCGACAGCCTCCTTGGTCCATTTCCTTACTTGCCTGGGATATAAGCCTTGAGTAAGGGGATAGACGGGAACCAGGCGCCCGGTGTGAATTAGTTCTTTATCTTCAAGCAATTCCCACTCCGGGGACTCGAATACCTTGTGTCCTTTGAACAGGCCGACCGTACCGCTAATTACTACTCTGGCGTTAGTACGGAAGATTTTTGCCAGGTAAGGTTGATTGAACCAGACCACTCTAATGTTTCCCGTCTTGTCGCCGACAATTGCCTCTGTGCCTTTCCGGTTACCCAAAGTAGCTACTCTGGCCTGCCAGATTGTGCCTATGATAGTTTGCTCTTCACCTTCTATAAGTTCCGAGACGGGTTTCCTCCGGCTGTAATCAACATAGCGTCTGGGGAAAAAATACAGCAGCTCGTGCACTGTTCTTACATTAAGCTTAGCGAATTTATTAGCTACGCTGAGGGCGATGCCTTTGATAGCAGTTATGGGCGAGTCCAGCCCCTCTCTTCGCTTCTGGCGGGGCTCAGCCAGCGCCATTACCCCCGTCTTATTCCTCTCCCTTGAGGGGAGAGGGGAGGTGAGGGTGCCCTCCTTCGCTCTTTCCAGCTTATCCAGCCAGCCCAAGACATTTGTCATCCATCTCTTACGCTCATCCACGCCGTAAGAGCCGTAATTGGAATTGGCTAAGTTAAGTTCATCAAAGCCGCTTAAGAGCTGTGGGTTATTGATACTCTGCCGGATTTGCCCGGCCTGTTTGTGAAGATACTTATCCAGGCCGCCGATTACTGCCTTATCGGTGTAACCCTTCTGGCATTCCAGCTCAAGAACGTTTCGTAGCGAATCAATGCCTGTCACTTTCTATATCAACCCAAAAAGTTTCGCAACTTCTTGGAGCCCCCCGGGTTTTTGTACAAATTTAATCGGGGTCCCCAAGAAAATCACAAGATTTTCTTGGGGTAGTCTATTCTGCTTCAAGGACGGCAACAGCCAGGACATGAGGACCAACATGAGTTCCTATCACCGGGCCAACCTTGGAACGATAGATACGTTTCGGAGGAACGACATCTTCAAGCCGCTCGGCTAATGTCTGTAAATCGTCGGGAGTAGTAGCATCCTCGATAGCAACGGCTTCTATCCGGCTGAACCCCTTAACAAAATTTACCAGGAAATCCATGGCTTGAGCTCGGTTGCGAGGACGAGCAATAGGAAAGGTTGCGCCATCTTTTAATCCTACGACGGGATTTACTTTTATCAAGCTACCCAGGAAAGCCTGTGCCTTACCGATGCGCCCGCCTCTTCTCAAGTATTCCAGTGTATCGAAGCTCACACGAACATGCACTCTGGGAATCGCTCTCCTGACCCGGTCAGCAATTTGCTTCAAGTTAGCCCCTGACTGAGCCATCTTAGCTGCTGAAATGACTAAGAGCATTTGTGCGCATGCTCCCGCCTCAGAGTCAATGACCTCAATGCGGCAATCTTTGCCGACCATAGCCTTGCCCTGCAGCGCTGCTGTATAAGTGCCGCTGAACTTTTCAGAAAGAGTTATAGTCAGGATTTCCTTTGTTTCTTCCGCTAATTTAGTGAAAATCTCGGCAAAATCAGCCGGGGTGGCCGTTGATGTAGTTGGGTGAATCTTAGTTGTTTTCAACTTATGGTAGAACTCCTCTGTACTCAGGTCAACATTATCCCGGTAGGTCTCATCGCCAAAATTAACGTACAACGGCACCACGGTAATCCCCAGCTCCCGGGCTAACTGCGGGGTAATGTCAGAACAGCTATCAGTTACAACCTTAACCACTATTCCTTACCTCTTACTTGTAGCTTTGCCGCAAACACTATTCCAGGGAAATTATATAATTATAATGGGGTTGGCCTCCATAAACTACCTCGACCTCGGTGTGGTATCGGTCACGAATTTCCTGGGCTATCTCTTGAGCTTCAACATCCTTGATTTCAGCACCGTAATAAATGGTGACTAACCCGGCCTTTTCCGCTCCGGTTTTGCCTAGAGCTTCAAGGATAACATCCCCTACTTTATCAGCCTTTGCTATCAAATCTTCATCGTTCAGAATGGCAATAAATTGCCCCTTTCTTATTTCCAGGCCACTAAGACAGGTCTCGCGCACTGCTCTGGTAACCTCTATAGCCCTTACTTTATTTATTGCTTTCTCCATAGCCTGGGCATTTTTCTCTAGATTCAGGTCATAACCGAAAGCAAGAAATGCCGCTATGCCTTGAGGGATATTCCTGGTGGGAATCACCTTCACTCTTTTGGAAGTTAAGGACCGGACCTGGGAAGCGGCAGACATGATGTTCTTGTTATTGGGCAGTAGAATAATGTTGTCCGAGGGTGCTGATTCCACAGCTTGCAAGAGCTCACGAACGCTGGGATTCATCGTTTGCCCGCCGGGGATAATGATTATGTTACCTAAACTATTAAGCAGCTCGAAAAACCCGTCTCCAGTGGCCACTGTTACCATAGCGATATCCACTTGAGGCATTCTTTCCCTCTGCATTTTGATGAATTCGGCATACTGGTCATCCATGTTATTAATAGTTATGTCATGCAGCTTGCCCAACTTGGTGGCATATCTCAGGGTTTCACCAGGCTCTAAGCTATGGATATGAACTCTAACCAGAGTATCGTCGCCGGTAATTATCAAAGATTGCCCCTTCTTTTTGAGGTCTTTTTCGATTTTGTCTAGATTAAGATTCTGCCCCTCCAGGACAAAATTTGCGCAATATCCGTGGGGCGTTTCCAGCTGGGTAGGCCTTTGAGCGGCCCTGGGAACCAATTCTGTCTCGGCAACAACCAGGCGGGGCTTCCGATATTGTAGCTTCTGTGACTCTCCCTTAAGGAATTGAAGGGCGCCGTCCAGCAAAACGTACAAGCCTTGCCCACCGGCGTCCACCACTCCGGCCTCTTTTAATACTGGCAGTAAGCTGGGCGTCCGGGCCACTGACTCCTCAGCCGATTTTACCGCGGCTTCCAATACCGAAACTAAGGCATCGTCATTTTTTACTGCCTCTTTAGCAGCTTTAGATGCGTCTTTAAGTACCGTCAGGATAGTTCCCTCAACAGGATTGACAATCCCTTTGTAAGCAGTTTGTGATGCTCCGGCCAGTGCTCTGGCAAAATCCCCGCCGTCGACATGGGTCTTGCTCTCCAGCCCTTTAGCTAAACCACGCCAGAATTGAGATAAGATAACTCCCGAATTGCCCCGCGCTCCCATTAAAGCACCGTGAGCCAGCGATTTGGCTATCGAAGAGATGCGGTTATCCGAATTGAGCTTTGCCTCTTCCAGGGCAAACTTCATGGTGAGCACCATATTGGTTCCGGTATCGCCATCGGGAACAGGGAAAACGTTTATAGCATTGATATCGGGGGCGCTTTTTTCTAGCCAGGCAGTTCCTGAGGCAAACATTTCCTTCAGGGTTTGACCATCGGCTAAATCAGTTTTCATCCCACCCCTTCACCCGGGCTGATAATTGTGCTATCATTACCGCGAATTTAACAGATAGAGAAGTTTCTATGAAGTGCGAGATTTGCGGTAAACATGCTCAATTCGGGCATAACGTAAGCCACTCCAAAAGGCGTACCTTGCGCCGCTGGCTACCTAATATTCAACGAACTACAATCATGGTAGAAGGAAGGAAAAGAAAAGTCAACATCTGCACCAGATGCCTCCGCACCCAATATAAAGCAGTTCGCCAGCGTGGCAATCCCATACCCCACCACGAGATTGCTTCGGCTGACTAAAGTCAGCCTCGCAATGACAGAAAACGAGTGTCATTCTGGGCCCTTCCCCCGTTGTCATTGCGAGCCTCGACTTGTCGGGGCGCGGCAATCTCTGGGGATTGCTTCGGCTGGCTTCGCCAGCCTCGCAAAGACAGAAAAAGGCATTTTTGTAGTTGCCTGATTTATCAGGCCCATGAGGTTTTTGTAGTGCGACCCTTCAGGGTCGTGCAGCACGAGGCTTAAGCCTCGCGCTACATTGACTAAATTCCAAATCCCAAAATCCAAAGGACAAAACGGTGTAGTTTTGGCATTTAAGCATTTGGATTTCAATTGTCATTTGGATTTGTTCAGTTTTTGCGTTTTGAATTGTAATTTTGATTTTTTATGTTTGATTTTTGAATTTCTATGACACCGCTTCCCTGAGTCTTTGTATCGCCCGCCTTATCCCTTCCTCGGCCCTCTCTCTTTTGTCATTGCGAGCCCCGACTTGTCGGGGCGCGGCAATCTCATTGACTAAATTCCAAATCCCAAAGTCCAAAGGACAAAACGGTGTAGTTTTGGCATTTAAGCATTTGGATTTCAATTGTCATTTGGATTTGTTCAGTTTTTGCGTTTTGAATTGTAATTTTGATTTTTTATGTTTGATTTTTGAATTTCTTCTATGCCGTTGCTTCCCTGAGTCTTTGCAGCGCCCCGCTTATCCCTTCCTCGGCCCTGAATACGCTGTTTCCCGCCACCAGGACATTGGCACCGGCTTCAACTATGTCAGGGGCATTGTCGGCATTAATTCCCCCGTCGACTTCGAGCTCGACACCTGGTCTTCTATCATCGAGCATTTTGCGCATATTCGCTATCCTGGGCAATGTTTCCGGGATAAAAGATTGCCCGCCGAAGCCAGGATTAACGCTCATAATGAGAATCAAGTCCACATGATGAATAAATTCATCTACTGCGCTGAGAGGAGTAGGCGGATTTAAGGATACTCCGGCCTTGACCCCCTGTTCCTTTATCGCCTGAATCGTACTAAGAAGATGGGGAGAGGCTTCTACATGCACGGTAATAATATCGGCGCCTGCGTTGATAAATTCGGAGATATACCGCTCCGGATGCTCTATCATCAAGTGGACATCCAGGGGCAAGCTGGTTACCCGGCGGATAGAAGCCACCACCGGAGCCCCGATGGTAATATTGGGCACGAAATGCCCGTCCATAACATCTACGTGGATATAATCAGCCCCGGCCCTGGTAACCTCGTCAATCTGCTCACCAAGGCGGGCAAAATCAGCGGAAAGAATCGACGGCGCCAGCTTAATCATTTTTTGATCAGCCTCTTGGCTCTTCTCAGTGCCTTTCCCACCTGTTGGGGGGAGGTGCCGCCGACAACATTTCGGGCGGCTACCGATGATTCCGCAGTTATCTTATATACATCGTTGCTAAAGAGCGGGGAAAACTTGCGGTATTCCTTCCGACCGAGCTCCCGGAAGCTTTTGCCCTTACTCATGGCATATTTGCTGAGCTTCGCTACCACGCCGTGGGCTTCCCGAAATGGCATACCTTTCTTCACCAGATAGTCGGCCAGGTCGGTGGCCAGGATGTAATCTGTTTTCATCGCTTGAGAAATACGCTCGGTATTGACCCTGATTGTTTTTACCATTCCGGCAAATACTTCCAGACTGGAGTGCAGCGTGTCCACAGTGTCAAAAAGCCCTTCCTTGTCCTCCTGCATATCCCGGTTATAGGCTAAAGGCAGAGACTTCATAGTGGTCAAGATGCCCATGAGGTTGCCATATACCCGCCCGGTTTTCCCTCTGGCCAGCTCGGCGACATCGGGATTCTTTTTCTGAGGCATTATGCTGCTGCCTGTAGTAAAGGCTTCGCCAATCTCTATGAAGCCGAACTCGCTCGATGACCACAGGATAAGCTCCTCAGCCAGCCTGGAAAGATGCATCATGACGATGGCCGCCGCTGCTTCGTATTCTATGACGAAGTCCCTATCGGAAACGGCATCCAGGCTGTTGGTGCTTACCTTGCTGAAGCCTAGCTCCCGGGCGACGAATTCCCGGTCCAGGGGATAAGGAACACCGGCTAAGGCGCCGCTGCCCAGGGGCAAGACGTCGGTGCGCTTCAGACAATCGTGAAATCTTTCCTTATCTCGCTGAAACATCTCAAAATAAGCCAGCAGGTGGTGAGCCAGAAGGACAGGCTGGGCTTGCTGCAGATGAGTATAGCCGGGCATGATGACAGCTTTGTTCGCCTCGGCTAACTCCACCAGCGAAGTTTGCAGAGCCTTTATCTTATCGATGGTTTTCAAGATTTCCTCCTTGACGAAGAGGCGCAAATCCAGAGCAATTTGGTCGTTCCTGGAACGGGCGGTATGGAGCTTGCCTGCCACATCGCCTATCTTCTCAAACAACCCCGCTTCGATGTTCATATGTATATCCTCGAGCTCGGTCTTGAATTGAAACTTTCCTCGTTCGATTTTCTTTCGAATGGAGTTGAGCCCCTTGATTATCGTCTCAGCCTCGCTTTTAGCTATTATCCCTTGCTTTGCCAGCATCCTGGCGTGAGCGATGCTCCCCTCGATGTCCTGGCGGTATAGCCGCCGGTCAAAGGGAATAGACGCCACGTATCCTTGCGCCAGTTTATTGGTGTCTTTCAATCTCACCCCCTCTCCATCTCTTTAAGAATACCCTCAATTCTCTCTTTAAGTTGAGGAAGCTTGTTTTTTACGAAGTCCCAAACAATTTCCCAATTTACACCAAAATATCTATGTATAAGTTTATCCCTCAAACCCGCTAACTCTCTCCACTCAATATCAGGGTGTTTCTGTCTAAACTGGGAAGAGATATTCTTCGTTGCCTCGCCTATTACCTCTAAGCTCCTTACAAACGCTCTTTTTAAGGTCTCATCCTTTATTAAGACCTCGTATTCTAGGCCTTTACTGGAATCAATCAAGAAATCTATCTCATCCAGTATATGTCTTATAAAGACTTCATCTTGTTTCAATCAGCTCAGCTTCCTTTTCTACATAAGGTTCAATATATGGGCTTAGACTATCTTTAGGAACTAAAGTTACCTCTTTTTTTAACAACTCCTCCAAAGTGAAAACCAAGTGTATGAAGTTATCGTAAGTAGGTTCTTCAAACTCAACGAGAAGGTCAATATCACTGTCTTGCCTCTGCTCATTTCTCACGTAGGAACCGAAGAGGGCGATAGACTTAACTTTATATTTCTTCAGTATTTCCTTGTTTCCAGACAAGATTTTTTTAACTTCTTCCTTTGTCATCTCCTAAGCTCCTATTAGCACCTGAAACTTGCTTTTCCAGCTCTTCAATTCGCCTGATAGGACAGGAAGCTTGCTCATATTACTACCACTGATACCTCAAACTTCTCTTTGGGTACAGGAAGGTTATCCTCCTCAAGGGAGTGGATGTAGCAACTGATTGCTTCCTTGATGTTTTTTATTGCTTTCTTTTTTGTCTTTCCCTGGCTGATGCAACCAGGCAAGCTCGGGCATTCCACTACCCAGTAACCATCCTCACCTGGATATAGAATAACTTCTCGCATTTCCCCTCCTATCTAATTCTACCAGCACTTTGTATTTCTGGCTTAAGTTATTATACCTTGTTTTGCCAGTATTTTTAACAGGAGCGTCTGCTCATGGCTTCCATTACGAGGTAGTTAGGGATATAATTGAATCAAGAGGGGATAAGAATAAACGGACATTGACAAGCCTCAAGGGAGTGAATAGATGCGTATTCTTAGAGTCATCTACGTTTTGGCCATAGCGGTTGCGCTTGTCCTCCTTGTCGTCGCCGGCGTGGAAGCTTTCTATCCTGCTCCTCAATACCCGGAATACCCGGAATATCCGAGATATCCCATGCCCCCACTGGATTACGATAGCCCGGAGTACGAGGAGTGGCAGCAAGAATGGGAGGAGGTTTACGCAATATACGAGCACGAAGCAGGGGTACATGACAGGAACATATTCTTTGTAGTCTTACCTCTGGGGGTAGTGTTTGCCATCGGAGGCACCTTCATGCAAAGAAGGACGAGCATCTTCGGGGCTGGCTTAATTCTAGGTGGCATCGGGACGATGATATTAGCAACTGTACCTTATGACCTTGACAACGTACTGAGATTTGCGGGTATTGCTGCCATCCTGGCTGTGCTTATCTTCGTGGGATATAAGGTCTTCCTTTCCTTAAGAAAAAGCTAACGTGTTTCTTAAACAATCATACCTGTTTTGCCGGTATTCTTAACAAGGAGCATCTGCTCACGGCTTCTCTTTCGGGATAGTCAGGGATATAATTGAATCAAGTGGGGATAAAAAATAAAAGGACACTGGCAACGTCAAAGGAGGGAATAGATGCGTTTTCTTAGAGTCATCTACGTTATGGGTGTAGCGGCTTTGATTATCGCGCTTGTCATCGTGGGCATTCAGGCCTTCTATCCTGAACCCTCATCCTGGCAGGGTTCAGCGGTACATGCTAGAAACGTGTTCTTCATCGTTTTACCTTTGGGGATGGTATTTGCTGTCGTGGGCACCTTCATACAAAGAAGGACGGGCATCTTCGGGGCTGGCTTGATTTTGGGCGGCATGGGGACGATGGTATATGCAATCGTACCTTATAACCTGGACAACATACTGAGATTTGCCGGCATTGCTGTCGCCCTGGCTGTGCTCATCTTTGTGGGAAATAGGATTTTCCTCTCCTTAAGAAAAAGCTAACGTATTTCTCTAAATACTCAGACCTGTTCTGCTGGTATCTTTAACAGGAGCATCTGCTTGAAGTCTGAGCCCACCGCGCCTGCCTAAGTCGGAAAGGTCCTAACCCTCAGAGGTGGACACGCAGCGGACAGAGATAAGGAGAGGAAGGGTTAACTACTTTTTTGATATAATCGGAGCAAGGGCAAACCAAGTAAAGGTGACCAAACTACCGCAGGTTATTGGCATGGTCAATAAGAAATCACTTATTCCTGTTGATAGGATTGAGAAGGCAATTCTGTTAATCCGTAGGCAAAAAGTTATGCTCGATGCTGACCTGGCGGAGCTTTACGGCGTCGAGACGAGGGTTTTGGTTCAAGCAGTCAAACGTAATCTGGAGCGTTTTCCGGAAGAGTCGCAACACAGATGCACAATGACGGCGTCCGACGTGAGGTCATTCATTTCGTCTTCGACCATATAACGCAAAACCTTGATACAATGGCTTATGTGGCAGGCTGGTTCAAGCAATATGCCCATGAGAGCGTCGAGAAGGCCCCTTAAATCGAGCCGGCATAATTCATGGCTTCCAGGCGATTTCACCCCGACTTTTGTCGGGGATTTTTTCATTTCTGTAAGACCTTATTTCTGTTTCTAACGCCCGAATCCGATTTAATAGCCTTTCGACATATCTTTCATATTTAGTGAGTTGCTTATGACCCAAGTCAGACAGAATCTCTAAGTTTTCAATTCGGTTATCATCCCTGGGTTGATTTTTGTGATGGACAATCTCCCAAGGATGCAAACACCTTCCAAGGTGCTTAGCCATCACAAGGCGATGTTCCAGCACATAACCACCATAGGTTCGTCGTCTAAGAACCATTGGGAAGAAGAAGTCATCCGATTCAATCCATATCTGAATATAGCCGTCTTTTCTTTGGTACCTTCCGCCTTTCCAGTTATGCCTGCCACCCCATGTTCCCTTGCTTGTATCCTTAATCATACACTAGTTATAGCAAAACCCTAATAGAACGTCAAGCCAACTTTTGACCTCAAAAATTATGACCTCAAGTTTTACTGCAACCGCAGTAGATTTTACCCGAGGTGAAAGCCTGGGGACTTTTTTTATTTGTAGTGCAAGAGGTAATCGAGTGCGGTTACTTTCTTGTAGCGGATTTCAAGGCGCTGCTTTGTTATCAGCTCGACCTCAAGTTACTGGGGTGGGCGACGCTATCGCCCATATGCCTTTACTGAACAAGGCGTTGCCATGCTATCTAGTGTCTTGCATAGCCGGCGTGCTATCCAGGTAAATATTGAGATAATGCGGGCCTTTATCCGCTTACGGCAGATGCTTGCAAGTCATGTCGAGCTTGCCCGCAAGCTCGACGCCCTTGAGAAGAAGTATGATGCTCAATTTAAACAGGTGTTTGAAGCTATTCGTCAGCTTATGGCGCCACCGGAACCGAAACGGCGCCCCATAGGATTTCGAAAAGGGGACGAATGAAATCTGGTTTTGGTGAAGATTGTTGAAATCGTAATCTGTGATGTCAAGGCTATGTTTAGATATGGAAAGGACCTGTTGGAAATGAAAAAGAGAGGCATTGCTGTGGGACAAGCCCCACAGATTGGCCCCTCATCGTGATTATGCTATAAGATTAGCATAGGCTGCATTTTTTGTCAAATAGTCCCAGGAGCATCTGCTTGAAGCCTGAGGACATCGCGCCTGCCTGAACTTTTTGATGAAATGTTGACTTCGTCTTAACCAGTTAGATGCATTCAAGCACCACATTACTGGACTCGGGGTAGCAAACCTAGTACATTGGTGCAAATGCAGTGAAAAAGGCACGAACTCTCAGGCTCCCAAAAAGACAAGCAAGACTTTTACTCACCTCTGGAAAGAGAAGCACCTAACCAACTAACCAATCCTTAAATATACCTCATTAACCTTCCCTTGCACCCCAATCATCAACCGAATTGCCCTGGCCACTTTCATATAGTGGTTAACCTCGTCTAGAGCTAACTTCCGCCCTTTCTTATCGTATATAAGTTTCTCAAAAACTCTTGTAAGTTCAGCTATTTCAGAATTTAATGGATTTGGGGTATATAGTCAGTCCGTCCCACTAGTTAATTCTGCAACTTAATGAACGTGATGTGGAACTTAGTGACGGCCTTGTGAAGCTTAGATTCGCGATTGCCGAGGGAGAATCCAACAATCGAACGGCCACAGATTATCCTCAAAAGAAATATGTTGTGTAAAAAGATCACTTGACAATGCGATTTTATGCTGCTATGCTGCTACCAAAGGACAGAGGTAGTTGTATTACGGGAGGGATGATGGTCAACAAAATTAATCAGAAGCCTGTCGCAATAGACCTCTTTTCAGGAGCCGGTGGGCTGTCTGAAGGTTTCATCATGGCAGGTTTTCATGTTGCTGCTTCGGTAGAGAAAAACAAAACTGCGGCCGAGACTCAGAGATGCAATCACACGCACTGGAAGAAATGCCGGACCAAGGTTATTAATGATGACCTGCGAAACACTGTAGAGGTAATCGCCAAACTGCACGCCGAGGGTATTGAGGCTGTTGATGTCGTTGTAGGCGGCCCTCCATGCCAAGGATTTTCGCGAGCAAACATGCGTACCCGCAACAGGAATAATTCTGACAATGAGCTCTTCCAGCAGTTTGTAAGCATCGTGGACGCATATAAGCCAAAGATAATTGTTATCGAAAATGTCGCCGATTTAGCAGTATTTGCAAATGGTGAAGTTGTTGATGATATAATAGCTCTCTTTCGCTGTATTGGTTATGCGGTTGATGTAGCCGTACTCAACGCTGTAAATTTCGGAGTCCCCCAAAAAAGGAGGCGGGTTTTCTTCATAGGAACTTGTTACAAGACCCATGTACAGTTCCCGAATTCGGAAATAACCGACCCCGCCAAATTTGTTTCTATTTGGGATGCTATATCAGATCTTCCGCCGCTGGCAAACGGTAATACAATTGACGAAATGCCCTACGGGTCTAATGTAAACTTAACCGATTATCAAAGGAAAATGCGGAAAGGGGGAAACACGCTGGTTCGGAACAACCTGGTAACCAGAAACAACGACCTTGTCATAAAGCGCTACTCTTTCATACCGCAAGGCGGGAACTGGCGTGACATTCCCGATGAATTGATGAACAACTACACGAATAAGGAACGTTGCCATCAGCGGATCTACCACAGGCTGCCTGAGAACAAGCCAGCTGCCACCATAACCAACTTCCGCAAGAGTATGCTGATTCATCCTCGTGAGAATCGAGGCCTGTCAGTCAGAGAAGCAGCTAGGCTCCAGTCGTTCCAAGATGACTTTATATTCTGCGGGGGCATTTTGCATCAGCAACAACAGGTGGCAAATGCCGTTCCTCCGCTTCTTGCCAGAGCGGTTGCAAAATCGGTGCGAAGGATGCTGGAGATGTAGATGACGGAATTAGGTGCAGTCCAGCAGTTCAAAGGAATTTCAGCCCATACCAAGCACTTCTTTCGCAGGCAAATCATCAGTTGGTTCGGCCGAAATAAGCGTAGCCTTGCATGGAGGGAAACTGAAAATCCCTACTGCATACTTATAGCTGAGATCTTGCTTCAGCAGACGGATGCCAATAAGGTGTCTCTCATTTACCCGGAGTTCATACAGCGCTATCCTGACGCTTCAGCATTAGCAGAGGCTGAGCAAGAAGACATCCAGAGATTTATCTCCAGAATAGGGCTTAATTATAGAACTCAGAGGCTCATCAATATTGCTAAAGATATTAACGACAAGTTCGCAGGATATATTCCTAATTCAGAAGCTGAGCTTATGGAGCTACCAGGCGTAGGAAGATATATTGTTAATGCTGTGCTTAGTGCCGCTTTTCGCACGAGGACAGCCGTTGTGGACACAAACGTTGTACGCATCTTAGAGCACTTTTTTGGAGTGCAGTCACAGCGGTCAAGAGCCCGGACAGACCCAGAGTTTTGGAATATCGCGTACAGTCTGCTCCCACGAAAGGTAACAGACTGCCGGGACTGGAATTATGCCCTCATCGATTTCTGCGCACTAGTCTGCACACACTACAATCCCAAGTGTTCGGAGTGTGTATGTGCGGAACATTGCCGACATTTCTCTACTCACTAGCGTCAGCCAAGATTCTGCAGACATATTCGCCTGGTAACAAAGTGCCGTCCATTACACCGCCTAAAAGCCCCATATTGGATTTAATACTGGCCTGCAGTTCTCTTCTTTCTACCAAATTGGCAACTTTGCCGCCATGCTTCTCCCTCAGGATGTGTGCTTCTGCCACAATCTGCCAAGCTGCTTCGTAGCAGGAGAACAGCTCTGTCTCCGATAAATCAGGCGTATAGATATTGCCGAGCATCACATTAATGCATGGAGCGAACGTGCGGATCCAGCTTCGTCCTATGTGCTCTTGCTGCTCAGACAGCTTAGATTTGAACCATCCGTCAAACCGAATCTCCTGGTTAATCCCTGTAGAGTCAAATATTGTTACCCATTCGCCCCAACTCATCTTGTCCACGAGCTCTTTTGGGTAGCCACCAAGTCGGTAGCAGTACCAGAGGTGTTCTCGATAAGGACCCCGATCTCTGTAAAGTAGTTCACCAGGAATGTATATCTTTGCATTCTGCCAGAACAAAGGCAGTTCTGCCTTGTCAAGCAGCTTCTCGTTATCTGCCACGCCATGCAGGACTCTGCCCACTTCCCAGTAGGCTGTCGTGCTACCCTTTCCAGCTTTTTCGGGTGTCAGCCCTTTCTTTTTCAAATCCTTAAGTAGCCGCTTTATCCGCTGTTCAAGCACCTGGTCAAGCTTATCTGCCCTGCTCCGGTCCTGCTCAGTCGACCCCAGGCTTCCAAGGGATTGATATATTCTGTCGGGCTCCTTTCGAACGAGTACCGTCACGCCTACCTCCTACCTATTGTATTTAGAGCATTCCCCACAATGCGGTCATAGATGCTTACGGCTTCACGAAACGGCAAGTCAGTTGCCGTCAGCTTGTCCTTGAACTCTGCAGCCGGTCCCTTAAATACCTCGTTTTCGAACGCAATCAGGTACGCCTGCCTGAGCATCTGCTCCTTCCCGTACTGCCCCAGTATAGCTTCATCGCCTCTGCTCTCTATGAAGCAGTAGTTATAGTGGCCCACATTAAGATAGAAAGTATAGCCGCTTTCAGCACTGCCGTCATACCAGGAAGGTCTTCCATCTGTGGGAGCAACAGACTGCTGGCAGTCTCGGAAGATATTGAACCCCGGCGGGTCAACTCCCAGATAGAAGGGTAAGGACACCTTGTCAAGTGTCCACCCGCGGGGCAGTTCCAGCTCTGGACTGTCCTCAGCCAGCCGAGCAGTGGTGAAGATGTCGCAGGCCCGTTCACCGGTTGACGCTATTGTATTGTGAACACCGGAGAACTTGTCGGGCGTGATATCGATATCATCAATATAGACTACGTGGTCAGTTTGACCTTTTAGCACTATGCTTTTTTCTTCAAATAGAGTAAACAGGGGGGCTGTCGGCCTTCCCGTCTTTTTGTTTTCTACATGCCTCACTGATGAAGTTAAACGAACTTTCAAGTCGGATGGAGTCGTATTGGTCGCCTTTACTCTTATGTTCCTGATGACTTCTGATATTTCAACTCTCCTGGTCTTCTTCCGCGGGAATCTGCATGTTACAGAGAGCTCGACTGGGCTTTTCGTAGGCTCGGGCGGATTCATCCCTAAATATAGCCTTCGGGTTAGGGCAGCAAACCTCTTCCCCGTATCTGGATCAGAATAGACAGCAACAATGTCCAGCGGCTTCCCTGCTTCAAAACGATCGTGGGTTACATCAAATTTGGACACCGAAATATCTGCGCTCCCACTTGGCCCTAAGTTGCATTTGCGCTCATACAGCTGCACTGATGGTCGGCCGTACTGCTTCGCTTCAACCCGGAAGACCCCGATAAGAGAAGTTGAAGCGGTGCTGATTAGGCTGTAATCAATTGGGCCTATCTTATCTTCAAACTCAATCCGCAGTGTGCCAGCATTGAGCAGCCCTAAGTTTCTCACAATAATCTCTGCATCAGACCTTCTGATCCCCACGCTCTCCTGAGTCATAAGTCCAAGCTCAGGAGCATATTCACTTATTTCTTTCATGGAATCAAACAGCCGCTTTTGTGAGGCTACATCCTCGCTCACGGGAATAAGCCCCAGTTTGTTCTCAAATTCTTTCAATTCTGCCCGCAGTGCCTGCCTGAGCTGTTTGACTCCGGCCTTGTTTAAATTGAATCCATAATGTGTCGTGCCTTCTGCCTCCTCTACAAGATCCTCAAGATCGTGCTCCAAGATTATATAGCCGGCAAGCCTTTGACTGATTTTTGGATGGACATCAATATAGCGGTAGATGCTCCCAATCTTCATTCTCTTTCGCTGGATCCAAATCTCTCGGTACTCCTCATCAAGAGGTTTGGGCATGACAACCAGCCGAAGCTGCTTGATGCGGTAGCGCTTGTTGCCTGCAGTAATCGGAATATTTGATGGGTCATGAACTCTAATGCCATCCTGCCCATCTGCCGCTGTAATAATGGTCTTAAGCGGCTCATGCAGGCTGACCTGAAGCGTATTTCCGCCGTATTTCAGCGAAATTCTTGCCCCGAACTTAATTATTTCCCACCAGGTTTCTTCTATCATATGGGCAAAAGAGGCGCGATACGCTGTTGAGGAAGAGGAGAACGACAGCTTGAATGCATCTGCAACTTCCGGTTCGAGGTCCAGGATGGTTACTCTCGTTCCTATATTTTTAAGCGGCTTGAGGACTCCCCCAGTCTGCTCAACTATGAATTTTTCAGCCACTTCTCCGCAGTGGGGGAGCTCAGGTTGCATTAAGCGGTTGCCGATAATTCTGCGGTCCAGAGCAATATACATACCGTCGTCGCTTCGCTTGGAGTCAACCAAGATGCTGGTTGTTCTGGAAGCTCCGTGGAATATCAGCTTGCCTCTGCCGAAGATGCCAGGGCCGACATTCGCGCCTGACACGTAGCGGGCAAGAAAGCGGCATAACCGCTGATCAGGACCAAGGGTGCCTGCTGCAATTCTTTCCATTATTTCATCTGCCGTCAGCAGTTCGCCTGTCAGCCCCAGCGTTCCTTCATCCCAGAAACTCAGTGCGTCGCTTCCGTTAATCTTTAGTAGCTCGAAATGGAACTGCCAGGTTTTGAATGCCGTCTTTTCATCCGTGTCTGCTCTCGCCCCAACCGCATTCTGCGTCGCATCTTTTTGAGTGCCATGAGCAAGACCCTTTGCCGGCTCTGAGCAGTACTCCCTCACGATCTGGTCAATCTGAGCCAGGTCATCCTGCGGCATTTGAACATATCTGGTCGTCACCATATTAGCACTCGTTTCACTTATCTCCTACATTCACAATTGAAATTCAGACCGAGCGGAGTTGCTGAACCTTGCTTTAACTGCCCGCAACTCTGACTCTATTGCACGGAATATTTTTCGTACGTCATCTTGGGAATAGTCATATAATTGAGGATTGGCACAGTGCTCTAAAATTCTAAGCCGCTCCAAGACTCCATTAGTTCTTTTAGTTGCCAAACGCTGAAAGGCTTCCCTTTTGGATTCTGATCTTCCCATTATTGCTACCTCCTAGTATGTGTAAATCAATTTTATTTCTGTTGACAATCAAATTATAAATTAAGTCACAAAATTTGTCAAATTTTCAATAAATCTGTTGCAAACAGATTTCAGTTTTTTAGTCGTAGTCTAAATCAATCGATCTTACAGAATTTTTTGAGGGAAGATATCTTGTTCCTCAGCTGGGCGCGACTATGAATTCAAGATTTTTGCCTCAAGTCAAAAACCTTAGCAGAGATAATCATCGTTAGCAGCAAGAATTCCAGGGACACCATACCAATTAGGCCTACTACAAATCAGGTATTATGCCCCCAGAATACCACGAAATCAAAGGCGTAGATGGTGAACTTTGGTTAAGAGTCAAACTTTCGAGGTGGCGAAGCAGTCCTCTTACTGAGGGCGAACCTAATCCACGCTTACGAACGAAGCTGACCCCTTAGGTAACTCGCTACTTCAGTTGGAGATATCTGCGCGAAAAATTCTAATCCTTGGATGCGGCTAAGAGCGAGGACAAACTCATTGCTGGGTTCCGGGCATGTCGAAGGGTCAAAGTCGTCGGGGTCAATCAAAAAACCTTTTAAATGTTCTTGCTCGGTACTGCTTGGCTCAGATGGAATACTGTATTTACCTTCCAAGAATCCAGTGCCACGGTTAAGTACTGCAATTAGGGCAGCCGCGGTAGATTGATCAATCAGCAGCTGTCGCATTTGTTCTGAAGTCGGAACGCTCCCCAACCCGTCGATATTTAAAACTCCGCAGACTAATTTAAAAGGTTGAACCTGATAAGGGATCGGTATTGAGCTGATCCATTTTAAGTTAGGATGGGCCTTCTGCACTTCGCTCTGAAGTTCAGAGTCGCTGCCCTCTGTGTCAGTAGCATAGGGCCATTTACCTTCCGTACTCATAATTGATAGTACTGCCCTGAAGTATTTGTGAGATCTGCCGGAAGTAAGAAACCCATCGGGTATAGTTATAGTCAGCTCATCTGGACCAAGCATTGGTCCCTCCATGTTCAAATGAAAGCCATCTAGTATCCTGAGTTTCCCGTCCCGATGGAGAGTAAAGATGTTTGACCTCACGAGTTCTACTTCAAGAACATTCTTAGCACGTTCTAGCAGCGCTTTCATGACCTGCTTAGTACGGGTTTGAGCACCTCTCCTATCAATCGCGAGAGGCTCCCAAGTTCCAGCAGAAGTAATTGCCTTTCCTCCAAATGCCTCGGACATTAGCTTAGCCGCTTCTGCCTCCGCCCTTATTGTAGGTACCATGGCACCTATTATCGTAGATGTCAGGCGATATACTAAAAAGATGCAAGCAACGCCTAAAAGACCGACCAATACTGTAATGAGTATAGGGCCTATCAAAGAAATCTCAGAAAAATCCTTCGCTTCTCCTAGAAAACTAAAGAATTTGAAAATAATAAATGCAACCGGAGCCCATATTGTTAGAAAGATTATTGCCAACAGGATTATGCCAGGGGTTCCTTTATCAGCAAGAGCACTTGCTAGGGTAGTTACCTTATCCGATAAGGTTTTTTTGACTTCTAATGCCATGGTTATTTACTCATCTAAATGTTGAAATTTAAAGCTCTTTGGTAGAAGCTCTTCTATATTATATAGTTCTATATCACCTTCTGTATTCGCCAGAATAATGCCGATGTCTTGGCCAAACTCGCTCATTACCTGCAGGCACATCCCGCACGGCGGGACCGGGTTTGGCGACTCGGCAACTATGGCTACAGCTTGGATCTTGCGATGCCCTTTGCTGACAGCTTCGAAAATGGCCACGCGTTCAGCACACATTGTAGCTCCAAGCGATGCGTTTTCGATGTTGCAACCTGAAAATATCTCTCCTTCCTCCGTCAGCACAGCCGCACCTACCTTGAAGCCGCTTGAGTAAGGAGCATATGCCTGCTCCCGAGCCTTACTGGCGGCCAATAAAAGCCTGTTCTTCAGATCTTCACTTAGCATCTTTTCCCACTCTTTCCTTCAAGATATTCAACGTATGCTGCCACCTCAGTGAAATCCTCGTTTCCCGGCTCTTGATCGACCATGATGGTGCAAACGTCCCGTAGTGCTGGCTGTGCATTAAAGGCGATAGACAACCCTACCTCCTTAACCACATGAACATCATTTTGTGCATCTCCGATAAAGACGCACTCTTTTTTCGCGATTCCATATTCGCTCCTAAGAGCTCTAATGAAATGGACCTTGCCCCCGTAGTCTGACGGTAAAAGATTCCAATGTTCTAGTCGGCCAGTCTTCGGGTGAAAAAAATACTCGCAAGCGGAGAGAGCATGTTGAATCTGAAAGCTTCGTTGCACCCGATCTGCTAGTGCCTTAAAGCCACCAGAGATAATAGCAGTAATAGCACCATGCTCATGGAACGAGCGAACCGTATCCCGTGCACCAAGCATTTCTTGGACTGAGTCTATTACCTCTTGGAAGACGTCCAGTGTTAGCCCGTACCGTTGGTGAATCTTAATTGTGTCCCGCATCCAGTCAATGTAGCTCCTGTACCCACCTTGTAGCCATCGATCCTTTGTTGCCTGCTCTTCTTTGAGACAGTCTGGCCCGAGATGTTCTGCAAGCAATGTCCATGCACTAGGGGCGACCTTCCCGTCGTCAAGGTGGATTGTCTTTTGGAGGAGCGTTCCCTCAAGATCCATAAAGATTAGCTTCGGATACATCGTGTCACCTTCGGTTATTATACTGTAGTGACCTTAGCACGGCAAGTCACCAAGTTTAAGTCAGAGGCAGACGAATATGAGGCCTAACTTTCCTGACAATAGAATCCCGTCGCAGGCGTATAGTCAACCTTCTGGCTGAATATTCACTTCGCCTTGGCCAGTTAGATGCGTTCCGAATTCCAGGGACACCATATCAATTAGGCCTACTACAAATCAGGTATTATGTCCTCCAGAGTACCTAGAAACTGATGTGCAATATACAAACACGAGGGGAAAAGTCGGCTCTCTTTTCGACTTTGAAAGCTCCACTCGGGATCCTTCCCTTCATAGCTGAAAAATACCTCTACTAAATAGGGAGAGTCTTAAGGTGGGAGTCAGTTACGCGTGACGCTGGTACATTGTCAAACACTAGGCACAATACTGTATTGTAGAAGCGTTTACAAACAAGATGTTTAAGGCCTCGAACACTACCAATGTCCATCTTCTCTGGCCCCTCAACTACTTGGCCTGATAGGAAGGATTTGACAACCAAGGAGTCTGCCTTGGCTGAGTCGTAGCGCGGCAAATAGGTCCGTTGTTGGTGTGGAAATACACCCCAGTGAACTCTCAGTCTTACGTCCTCAGGACAATTAGGCTTTCCCATCTTCTTGAACCAAATAACGCCCAAATTCTCACGATCTAGTTCAGCCATACGCCAAGCGGCTGCAGAGAGAGAGACGCCAAAGATTGACGAGATACGTTGTACACACCTAATGGACGCTCCATATTGGTTAAGCAGTGACTCTACAGCTTCTCTTGGCATGAGAAGTTCGACTGCAAATATGTCACATAAATATTCATCGATGCTGTTCTGCTGGGTGAATTCCACATAGCAGCCCTTGTCCTTACCGACTTCGCCTTTTGTACTCGAATCATTCAGCAAGGGGTTTCCCAAATAAGTGTGGCCTATTTCATGTGCACAAGTAAATCGTTGACGACTTACTCCCAGTTGCTTATTGAGATATATAACTAACTCGTTTCCGTCACGTGCCAGAAGCCCATCAGAATGAAGAGGGATTTCAATAATACGACTTATGCCCCTAGCTTGCGCTAGCGACGCTATGGGAACTTGGCTACGATCACTTGCGACAACAGCTCTGAGTTGACGAGCCCATTTTCTTATTAGGGATTCTTGAGTGTGAACATCGAAATAGGCCACTTATCAATCCTTGACATCAATGTTAAAGTCTACAAGAGACGAGGCTTAAGTTTCTGTTCGCGGTATATTTCTTTCCACTCTTCTGTTGAGATGGGTGTTTTGCGATTTCTCGCTGAAACCAAGGTGGACCTCATTCCCTTGACTTCAGCATATGGCCAAGACTCCTCGAGGGCAGCCTGGTCCAAGTTAATTTCACTGATTACATCTGCTAGAGCCAGGCGAAGTTTTTCCTCCATCTCATCAAGGCCATTAAATGGTACAATGTCTACAACTTTAGGATTACCCAACACTAGCCGCGATACCCCATCTTGGCGATCCTCTTCACAAAGTAGCACTATTGGCACATTCGCTGTCCTTGCCATTTCTATCTCACAGCCGACTCCGATCGAAGGTAGTCCAACATAACCAATCAAAAGAGACGAGTTAACAACTTTCTCATAGTCGATCTTCCATACCTTCCGATGAGGAATTCCTCTGGAAGGGGTGGTAGCTGACTTACCAGGTAGATAACAATCGATACCCAACTGCTTGCAAACTTTCTCTGCCCGGTCATATAGTTCAGTAGCGTACTCTGCCTGGTCAGGAGTCAATCCTGTTAAAGCCCCGGACATATAGGCATAGCTTTGGAATTTCTTTTCTGGCATTCCAATCATTCGCTTTCCCTCCTCCAGTTAACTAATGATATATATTAGCACTTTTTATCTTCATGCTCAAGCGTAGAATTCCAGGGACACCATACCAATTAGGCCTACTACAAACTAGGTATTATTTCCCCAGAATAATTGGACTGCACCCACTAGTTGGCTTATGGTATATTGAAAGGGAAGGAAAAGCCATGTCAGGAGGGTCCAGAAGGATGTCACGAAAAGATACCGGCCAGCACTCGATTCGACGCAGAAAACCGAAAGCAAGACAAACGAGGATGGGGTCGACAAAAAAGAAGTTGCTAATCGGGTTAGGTGTGGTTATTGCCGTCGTCCTCATAGTAGTAATAGCCACAATCCCTGAAAAGCCGAAAACCTACTCAGCACCGCCATCAATGACAATCGACACGAGCAAACAATACACTGCTACCATTGAAACGGAAAAGGGAAATCTGGTGCTGGAGCTGTTTGCCAGTGATGTTCCAATGACAGTCAACAACTTTGTATTCCTCGCGCGCGATGGGTTCTATGATGGCCTTACATTTCACCGCGTTGTACCTGGCTTCGTGGTTCAGGGTGGATGCCCTATTGGCGACGGGACCGGTGGTCCTGGCTATCGATTTGATGATGAAATCACCGAGCATACCCATGTTGCCGGTGCTCTGTCAATGGCTAATTCCGGCCCCAATACCAATGGCTCCCAGTTTTTCATTACCTATACCCCTCAGCACCACCTCAATGGGGACCACTCGGTATTTGGTCAGCTAGCAGAGGGAATGGATGTGCTGGAAAGAATTGAGCAGGGTGATGTCATGATACGAATAACCATAGAGGAGAAATAGCCGACAATTCCGAATTCCAGGGACACTATACCAATTAGGCCTACTACAAAGTAGGTATTATTTCCCCAGAATACCACCTATTTCTTCTTGGGGCATACAAACTACTCACTGATATCTAAAATAGCAGCTGCCTCTTCAATGAACTGCTCCGCTGAAGCAATAACCGCTTTCGCTCCAGATTGAGAAAATTCAGCCTCATAATCGGCAGCTTCCCGAAGGTTCATGGCATTGAGGAAGTCCCGAACTAACTGAGCGTCCATTTTACTTTCGTCCACAAATAGCGCCCTCAAAGCTACAGCCAGGCAGTAGTGGCTCTTTTCACGGTAGCCCTGGGAGTAGACAAGCGCTCTGGCAGCATGAAACATCGCGTAATAGCCCTGAATAGTTGACCATTTGTAACGCTCATTTTCATAACCGGCTTTTGCATCTGACAAGTCACTTCTGGCGACTGAAAGCTCCTTCTTAACTAGTCTCTTGCCTCTGGCGAAGGAAACAATCTTCTTGCTTTCCAGACACTGCTTAAAATCTTGATTCACTGACAACCTTTTCCCATAGTACTATGCCACGTTCAACTTCTTCCATGAAAGTCCGCTCTGACTCCCCTCCCTCCAATAGCTCGACAGGCGTTCTAATCACTGACTGAATATGGATATTCTCAAATCCTCTCGGGAATGTAAAACCACTGATAGCATTTGACACGTCTTCCTTGCTGTTCGATACAACGAATAAATCCATATCACTCTCCGAATTATCTGTCCCAAGAGCACAACTGCCGTATAATATTATGCGGCTTGAAATCTTCTTTAGTTCCTCTACTAACGGTTCAATTAGCATGAGATTTACCATTTTCTTGAACTCGGTGAGGACGGCATTAGAGGAATCAATAGAATAGAAATACATTTTGCCCTCTCGTCGGCGTGTGACAGCTCCGGTCGAATGTAGCTCGTTCAATGCCCGGTTTGCTGAGCCGTAAGATATTCCAAGCTTACGAGCTACTTCTCGCTCATAGAATGCCTGGTCTGAGAATTTTGCCAGCAGGCTTAGCACTTTTTGGTTGACTGTAGCGATTAAATGCGACTGTAGCATATGTTATCTGCTCCAAATATTGAGTATGTGCTCATTATAATGAGCGATGAGAAAAAAAGTCAAGACGTGGTGCAATTCCAGGGATACCATACCAATCAGGCCTACTACAAATTAGTGATTTTGAGTATTATCCCGACTATAGCAAAAAGTAAGGCAAGATTCCATGCTGTTATGAACGAGTAAAACAATGGCCCAGGTTTCCCGGTTTCCTCCATTGTTATTTTTCGGTATTGTCGGACATATTTAAAGATCAATAGTCTGAATAATAGATAATTGATTTTAATGCCACGCTTGGACAGAAACGAAGTGATCATAATAGAAGTTGCAATCCCCCAAGCAACGCTTATAAGAGCCAATATAAAAAATAAGGTGCTCATAGCTCCTCCCTCCATCGCGGGTGATACCAAGAAATATCAATTACGTATCGATGCGTGATATTTTGCTTCATAATTAAGAGAATTGTAGCATATCTAGTAATAACAGAATTCCAGGGACACCATCCTTCACCTTGTGAAGGATCAGGCCTGCTACAAATCAGGTATTATGTCCCCAGAATACCAACGCTGATATAGATTGATTCTTATCGAACTGGTATCTATCGCTTTAAATCCTGTTCAAGACTATGCTACACTTATTAATGACCGGCAGGGTCAGGGTTAAGGAACTGAGCCCCGCCTAGGAGAGAGATATGGAAAAGGAGATAATCTTTCTGGTAGAGGAAGCTCCGGAAGGTGGTTATACCGCCAGGGCACTCGGACATAACATCTTTACCGAAGCCGATTCCTTTGCAGAACTGAAAAAGATGGTGCAGGATGCCATGCAGTGCCATTTTGAGGCCGAAGAGATGCCCCGGCTCATCCGCCTGCACATGGTAAAGGACGAGGTAATCGCCGTATGAAGCTCCCCAGGGATATGGGTGGTGAGGAGCTCGCTGCCCTCCTGGGCAGGTACGGCTATAAGATAACTCGCCAGACCGGTAGCCATGTGCGGCTCACATCAACCTCTAAAGGCTTTGAACATCACACATCACCATTCCCAGACACAAACCTTCTCAGAGTCGGCACTCTGAGCAGTATCGTGAATGAGATTGCTACTTACCTTGAAATAGAGCGTCAAAAACTGGTCAAAGAGCTGTTTAGGTGAATAAACCCTCACCCAATTCCAGGGACGCCATACCAATCAGGCCTACTACAAATCAGGTATTATGTCCCCAGGATACCACGAAATCAAAGGCGTATATGGTGAACTTTGGTTAAGAGTCAAACTTGAATAGGCTGAGATCCACGCAAGTATCAAGCCTATTTATTGGGTCATTTCAAACTGCGACAAGGACGCTTAGCCAGCAAAAAATAAGACGCCCCGAGTAACCTCACTTCCTTCACCTGCCATCATTCGGCCTGGCCTTCAGCTTACCTTGTGCTGGCCACTACCTGCACCTTTCAGCTTCCACCAAACCCAACTCTTATGCCAGGTCCCTGCTCGGCTACTCGGGACAATATTAATACTAGCACATATATAACGCAGTTGTCAAGTCCTCGTATGTACTAGGAGGTTAGTACCAGGTTCTCGGAATTAGCAATCCCAGGGA
>JAUWYX010000012.1 GCA_030615625.1 Dehalococcoidia bacterium | reverse complement strand
AACCATGTAGGGCTGCCCTTCATGCTCCCCGAGGTCAAAGACGGTGACGATGTGCGGGTGATCACCAAGCCGTCCCATGGCCTGGGCTTCACGTTTGATGCGGGCCCGGGCCGTGTCATCCAGTTTCTCAGTCTTTATCAGAGCAAAGGCAACATCCCGGTCTAGTACAGTATCATGGGTCAGGTAGACCTTCTTCTTACCGCCCTCGCCAAGGAACTTCTTGACCTGATAGCGGCCGCCAACGAAGGAGGTGGGCTCCGGTGACGTTGGCTTTGTGGGTGCTGGTGCCTGCTGGACTAGAGCGTGGCCGCACTCTTGGCAGAATTTACTTCTTGGAGGATTACTCTTCCCACAGTTGGGACATAAAAGCTCCGTAAGGAGTGACTGGCCACAATCTATGCAGAACTTCGCTCCTCTACGATTCTCAGCCTGGCAGTGTGGGCACTTCATGATGGACCCCCCTCCCCGCAAGCCAGAGTATATGACCGTCAGGTAGGAATGTCAATCCCTGCCGGATTGCACTTTATGGCTGAATGTGTAATTATGTCATTTACTCAATTTCTTGATTAGAAAGGCCATATTTTTACCGAAGTTCCAGGCTGTTTCGAGTCCTTCTTCATCCTGTTCCACTTCGCCTTTTTCTCGGCCGAAAGCAACATTCCAGTACGTAGAGCCGGGAATGAAGAACCCTAGAATCTGAAACCAGAAGGTAAGTTGAGCAATTGTGAAGTTCTGGCCGGAACGTCGTGCCACTACCAATGGCCCACCAACCTTACCGTGGAAGGTTTCACCATTCCAGTGTGCGATGTAGCCAACACGCTCCATAAGTGCCTTAATCAGCGCCGTAGCAGAGCCATAATATACCGGTGAGGCTAGAATTATACCCTCGGCTTCTTTCATTCTGAGGTATATTGGAAATAGGTCATCCTTGATAGAGCAAATCTCTTGTTCTTTGCATGCCATACATGCATTGCACGGTTTTATTTCCAGGCCGGCTAATCGAATAAGCTCAGTATCCAACCCTTCTTCAGAAATTGCTTTAAGCGTATGCTTGGTTAACAGTTCTGTGTTGCCATTTTTTCTTGGACTGCCGACTATACCTATGACTTTCATCTTGTGACTCCTTAATCTATCCCGGTTTATAAATAACTATATAAGGGGGAGTTGAACATTATAAGTCATTCTATCAAGCATTAGAAGTAGTCGCAATGGTAAGCAAGGGCAGCTTATGGAAGTTATTCAGGAACCAAGTTGGTGGAGCTCAGTGGACAGAACAAAGAGCCTTTATCCTAGCTTTTAGCCTTACCACCTAGCCCACTCTCTTGAGATTGTGATTACAAAGTGCCTCGGCTGCAAATCTACCTATGGTTAATTGAGCTTACGTCAGCTTGGCCTGACCAATTCGATGGCATGGTTAATACACTGCACAAAAAGATGAAAAGTGCAATTTTAGCTAGCGGCTATATGTTATGCCGATGTGCCACGAACGAGTCTTGACAATGTGATATAATATAAGCAAGCTATGTATTCCAGCGTTAATAAGTTATGAGCGAGGATAACATAGTGCAAGCACCGACAGCCCGCTCTAAAGGGGTGTCCTTCGTGTCGGTGGTCATACCGGCTCACAACGAGGAAATCTATCTGCCTTTGTGTTTAGAGTCAATAAAAAGGCAAGACTACACCGGCGAGTATGAAGTCATCGTAGTTGATAATGCCAGCACGGACAATACCGCCCAGATAGCTCGCGATTGGGGAGCCAAGGTTGTCTATGAGAGTAAGCGAAGTCCGGCCTGCGCTCGACAAAAAGGTGCAGAAGTAGCCACAGGAAAAATCATCGCCTTCATCGATGCCGACACTCAGGCACCAGCCCACTGGCTTTCGACCATCGTATGGCGCTTTGTCCAGGAGCCAGAGACGGTGGTGATAAGCGGGCCCTATGCCTATTGCGATGCTGGCAGAATCGCCAGGATTGCCTCTTACGGTAATTTCATCAGCATTATCATAGATCAGCTTTTTCGTAAAGCTTTTAATAAGGGTAGTGCTGTATGGGGGTGTAACTTCGCTGTGAGACGTTCAGCGCTATTGGAAGTGGGTGGATTTGATACCAGCATCAGGTTTTACGGAGAAGAGTACGAACTTTCCTTGAGACTCAGGAAGGCTGGCAAGGGAGGCATTATCCCCCGGCTCTTTGTCCTCACCTCGGCCCGTCGCTTGAAGAGGATAGGTGTGGTGAATCAATACTGGAACTGGGTTGTGGACTACTTCGCGGTCCTTTTCTGGTATGAACCAATTCCCGAAAATCTGGAAGACTGGCCGGCCAAGGCGTGGCAAACCGTGGTTGCCAATTTTTCTTGGCAGAGAGTTAAAGTATCCTTGTGGTATGTTGCCTTCCTCCTTGGCTTACTCTGGTTGCATATCGGCCCCGTGATTGAGTCAGTGGGAAGGTTCATTTATGTTTTTGATATTGGTGTTCTGAGTACACTGTTTGCCTACCACGGGATCAACCCTCGCTCCTGGTTCTATGGCAAGGTATTGTCTAATGGCAACCGGAACAGTTCTCAGATTGCGCTGACCTTTGATGATGGCCCGAACGAACCGTATACTTCCCAGGCTCTCGCCATATTGGAGCAATATGGAATAAAAGCGACCTTCTTTGTCATTGGGCAAAACGCTCGGCGCCATCCTGAGATCTGCCGGCAGATAGTGACAGCAGGAAATGTGGTTGGGAATCACTCTTACCATCACCGCAAGTCACTATGCCTGAGACGGGGCAAGGCAATTGCTCGTGAGATTGAGCTGGCTCATCAGGCAATCTATGACTGTACCGGATTTGAGCCCAAGCTTTTCCGCCCTCCCCACGGCTTCCGTACCCCCTGGCTGATGCGAACTGTTCGCCACCTCGGCTACACGGTAGTTACCTGGGACAACATGACCGGTGACTGGAAGGCAGATAAGTCTGGCGACGAGATTGTACGGACTATTGTTCAGCGGGCAAAGCCAGGGAGCGTAATTGTCCTGCATGATGGTCGCGATAGCAGACCAAGCTATGACCGTAGCCAGATGCTCCAAGCTCTGCCGCAGATAATTGACGCCCTGAAGCAAAGGGGTTTTGATTTTGCTACCGTGCCTGAGCTTCTTGAGTCAGAAGGGAAGCCTTCGGTCTAGCAAGACCGGTTTCGGCATACGAGCGAACTCACAGATGTCTTGGGCCGTACCTGGTCAAAAGGGCTGCCCTGGAGAACCAGACTTCTTTTAGCTCCCAAGGCTTTTCTCTGAGTCCAGACACTTCGTCTCCCCGCAAATGATAGACTTGCATTAACCCGGCCATATAGAAGCGGGCTCCCTTCTTCCACAAAGTATCGGGCAGTTCATCAACCTGGAATCCCAGTCGTCTGGCGGCTACATGCAGGAGAGTGACGCCATGGAGCGCAGTAATATTGCCAAACATCCCGCTGGCTATTTGCTGAGCTAGAAGGTGGAGGTCCTGTGCGAAGCAACCAAGGAATTCCCGGGGCGATTGTGAGGCTCCGAGATTCAGCTTGCGTCTTCTTTTAAACCAGGCGTTGTTCAAATGAAGCTCCATGATTGTGTCTCCAGTTTTCACTTTAGAGCCGTCATTTAATACTCTGGTGAGGCCTTTGTAGTGGCGAAGGTTGAAGCGAATTATGCCGCTATCATCGGCTCTCAGGGGCCTGGTGTGATAGATTACTCTCAAAAGTCTGTCCGCCACAAGCCACAATATTAGGACAAACCGAGGTGGCACACTTTTTGGCATTAGTTGTCTCCGCAAGTGGTATATCAGTATAAGCCCATGTAACAATATTTTACTATACCGAGCTCGGCGTGTCCTAAACGTGAAGCTACAACTTATCGAGGCAATTTAATTGAGTTAAAATTGGGCATTGTCCCTGTCTACATTTTGTGCAACAATAACCTGAGTCGTATTATGATTGACTGGATAAACGGAGCACTTGCTACACTAGCTGCTTCCATAAGCGTCGATAATCCAGGGGGACTGGCAGTCATATTTTTCTTAACCGTGTCAGCCGACATCGGTATTCCATTTCCGTTCGCACTGGACACCATTCTGTTTTTCACTACCTACAAAATGGGGGCCTTCTCATTGCCGGTGCTCCTTCTCATTATGATGCTATTAGGTGGCAGCCTGCTGGGAACGAGCATTATCTACTGGGTAAGTCGGCTGCTGGGCACAAGATTCGCAGACTGGGTCGGTAAACGTTCAAAATTCCTGCGGCGTAATCTTGAGCAATTTCAGAATAGGCTAGGTAGATGGACCATACCGGTGATAGTTGCTGCCAGATTGACGCCGGGTTTGATGCAGGTATCATCGGTGGCTGCTGGCACAGTGCGCGTCCCTTACTATCGGATGGTGCTGGCCATCGTACTTTCTTTGACCGTCTATGATGGAACATTAATCATCTTGGGGACTTTGGCCAGGCTGGGGTTAAAGGATGTGGGACCCGAGCATGCCGCCTGGATCGTCATTGGCTTCGTAGCTATAATGGCTATGGTGTTTGCCGCCATTCACCTGATAAGGCGCAGGTCCAAATTGAGTTAACATATTGACGTTAAGTTGCTTTATCATGGATTACCTAAGCCTTAATGTATTCCCAATTGATAGAAGGGTGGCGAGGATGCTGGCTTATTTACGCATGCCAAAAAATGAACCAAGGTAGTGGCTCTCTGTGAGGTTACAGGGGTTATCCCCAAAGAATTAGACAGGATGCTGTTTCATTATTACGGTGACAGGTGTTATGAAATGAAAAGAGAACCTTTGTCCAAAATCCATATATGCCCGTGTTAGTTGAGCAACAGCCTGAGTATGGAGTTCAGATTACGGAAACGTAGTAATCAGGAAATGTAAGGGAAGTGAACAATGTCCGTTCGAGCAAATGAGATTTTGACCACGGTAAGAAATTCCCTCCTCTTGATTATCTTGCTAACTTTCCTTGCAGTTTTGTTGCTCTTATCCTTTTTCAGCGGCTCTACCTCTCCCATAAGTTGCCACGAGCTTCATGCGATGGTATGGAGACAGGAGAACAGCGCCTGGATTATTGCCGGTGACCATGTCTTTAGCTACAATGTAGGTGACAGGAGCTTTTGAACGCATGATGAAAATAGTATCATGTCCGACGCATAGACCATATATGAAGTTCAGCTCCGTACCCTCTCGGTTCATAATCTCCGCTTGGGCTATGGGATTACAGCTTATGCCTAATGGGTTTACCCATTCATCAGGTATTCCCGTCTCCTGAGGTTTCAGACCACCTATCATACAAGCTATAGAGATAACTTGAAAACCGGCTCTATCCAGAAAGCGGGCAAATTCTCTGCCCTCCCGGATTAAGCCCACACATACAGCCAATCCCACCTTTTTGACACCCAGTTCCCTGGCGAACTCAATGCACTGTTGGACTCGAGACCAATCATAGCCCCCTTTTTTGAGCACTTTGGCTGCAGCTAAATGGAACTTGTCAGCGTCGGGCTCAAGATATTGCCGTTTACTTTCTTCGATTATTTCCGGGAATCTTTGCGCCTGGCAATACTCAGGAATTCCATTGGGATACTGCGCCAAACACTCGTTGTTTTTGCACTGGTGACACTGGATTGTTTTAGCTTCTTGATCCATTTTCTCTCCTTGCCAGATAAATTTTTATATACGATATGGTTATTTGAGTGTGTTAACAGGGTGTCTAGAAACATCTTTTTGGTGGAGAATAGTTAGCGACCATTGATTTCTCCAGCACTTCTTAGCAGTCATTTCTCGAGGGCTATTACCCCTTTTCGGCTACTTACTGCCACTTTTGGACTGATTCTATACTTCAGCTCCGGCCAATGTCAATTAACGTAATAAGACGGTCTAATAATTGGCTTAAGAGCTCAGTCACTTGGTCGCCCTGAATATCCTTCAATTGCACGAAATGTAGTATAATGCTTAGAAAATCCCATGCCGCAAATAAAAACCGGTATAATAAATGTCACCGGGTATATTGGTGCCGAACTGGCTCGCTTACTTTGCCAACATCCCCAAGTAGAGCTCGTAACTGTTACCGGGAGAAGCGCAGCCGGGCAAAAATTAGGCGATGTTTTTCCAAACTTCGCGGGAACTAACTATATAATAAAAGCCGAGCTTGATAGCGAAATCGATATCGCCTTCTCAGCAATGCCTCATAAAAGTAATGTAGATGTAGTACCATCTTTGCTAAAACAAGGAATCAGGGTTGTCGATGCCAGTGCTGATTTCAGGTTAAAGGACGCTGGCGAATATTCCAAATGGTATGGATTTACTCATCCATCGCCTGACTTACTGAGAGAGGCGGTTTTTGGCTTACCCGAGCTGCATCAAAGTGAAATTGCCTCAGCCTCACTGGTAGCAAATCCGGGTTGCTATAGCACAGGTGCCCTCTTGGCCCTAGCACCCATAGTCAAAGAAGGGCTTATTTATCCCGATATAGTGGTGGATAGCAAATCAGGCGTCTCAGGCGCTGGCAGAACCCTGAGCTTGACCACTCATTATTCCGAGGCCAACGAAGACATCTGTGCTTACTCTCTTGAGGGACATCGCCATTTGCCCGAGATAGAACAGGAATTGAAAGCACTTAATCCGTCATTTTCTCCCTCGATAACCTTCGTGCCTCACCTGGTGCCAATGACCAGAGGCATACTGAGCACCTGCTATGCGAGATTAAGAGACGACAAATTGCTCAAGGACGCCAAGGCTGAAAAAAAGCTAAGCCAGATATACCGGGAATTCTACAAACATGCCCCCTTCGTTCAAATAACAATCAAGCCTCCCCATACCAAGCATGTCTGTGGAACTAACTTTTGCCTTGTTTATCCCAGTGTCGATTCGAAGACAGACCGGCTTATAGTTATTAGCTGTCTGGACAACCTTGTTAAGGGAGGGGCGGGACAAGCAGTGCAAAATATGAATCTGATGTTTAACCTTCCTGAGACCACAGGGCTGGAGGCTTTAGCCATTTATCCTTGAAATGCGCAGGATTATTCCTCTGCAGAAGCCACTTCGGTTATGAGCCTTATCCCAGCTGTTTCTGTTCCGCTGATTCTTTGCCGCTAAACAGGATATCCATTGCCGCTTTTAGTACATCTTAGCTATTGGAAAGCTTACTAAAGGGCTATTTACAGTAGCTAACAGGGATGGTATAGTGAAACCAGATTAGATTTATTTAAATAAATTCACGGAAAGTTATAAAACAGCATGGTAACTAAATCAATTCCAGTAGAAAGGCAGAATGAGAAAAGCCAAGCCATGCCGACAGGGTGGGGGGAGGTGGCTCAGGCTCTGTTGCGTAGTGCCGGACTAGGGATATACATCGTCCAAGAAGGAAGGTTTCAATATATTAACCCCTTGTTTCAAAATTCAACAGGCTATACCGAGAAGGAGCTACTAGGGAAATATTCTCTCGACCTCGTTCATTCAGAAGATAGGGGGGTGGTCAGGAAAAAGGCGATAGAGAACCTGAAGAGTGAGAATGGTTCTATTCCTTACGAATACAGACTCGTGAAAAAGAATGGCGAGATAATATGGGTTCTGGAAGAAGTTACCTCTATAAACTATGGAGGGAAACGGGCTACGGTGGGAAGTTTTATGGATATCACTGCTCGCAAGAAGCTGGAAGAGGTTATCGAATATTCAGAGAAAAGATACCGAACCGTATTGGACGAGATACAAGATGCCTATTTTGAAGTGGACCTTAAGGGGGCTTTTACTTTTGTCAATGACCAAATGTCCCAACAACATCTACAGTACTCAAAGGAAGAGCTACTGGGGATGAATTACAAAACTTTCACTGCCGAAGAAGATATCAAAAACGTATACGAAGCTTACAATCAGGTCTATCGGACAGGTGAGCCTAGACTAAGCATTGGCCACAGTTTCATACGAAAAGACAGAACTAGAGGGTTTAGTGACGTATCAATTTCGCCGTTGAAGAATGCGAAAGGCGAGATCATTGGGTTTCGGGGCATTTCTCGAGACATCACCGCACGCAAGCGGTTAGAGGAGGAGCGGGAGGCTTTGCTCCAGGACATAAAGAAGATCAACCGAAAGCTGGAGGAGGCTAACAAAGAACTCCAGGACTTTGTCTACATTGCCTCCCATGACCTGCGGGAACCGCTGCGAAAGATTTCTTCCTTCGGCACACTCCTTCAGGATTCACTGAAAGGAAAACTGGATGAGGACCAGCAGGAAAACTTTGAGTTTATGATAGATGGTGCTCGGCGTATGCAGAATATGATAGACGCTCTGCTTACCTATTCTCGACTTACCACTAAAGCCAAGCCTCCCCAACGGGTGGATTTGAATAAGGTAATAGAGAACTTAAAGAAGTTGGAGCTGGCAACTTTGCTGGATGAAACGCAGGGGGGCATCCATGTTCCGAAGCCACTGCGGTCAGTTCAGGCCGACCCGTCTCAAATGCACCAGCTCTTCCAGAACTTGATTGGGAACGGGCTAAAGTTCCATAAGGAAGGAATAGCTCCGGAGATAACCATTCGTGCCCATGAGGTGGAGAACAATATGATTCGAATAGAGGTGGAAGACAAGGGAATAGGAATTGATGAGAAATACCATGGCCAATTGTTTACCATGTTTAAACGCCTTCATTCCCGAGAACAGTATGAAGGGACTGGGATTGGGCTAGCCAGTTGTAAGAAAATCGTAGAGCGCCACGGGGGCAACATTGGAATAAAGTCAACCCTTGGTAAAGGGTCGACATTCTGGTTTACGCTGCCGAGATAAAGCTACCTAAAAGAGGATTAAGGAAAGGAAGTGAATGATGGAAGGATTAGCACCGCTGGTCATATTACTGGTGGAGGATGACCTAGCAGACCAAAAATTAATTAAGATCTCTCTGAGAAACGAAAAAATTGCTAATGACCCTTACACTGTACAGACTGGTGAAGAGGGGATGGATTTTTTGTACCGCCGTGGGAAGTACAGCGATGACACTCCTCAACCTGACTTGATTCTGCTGGATTTGAACATGCCCGGGATGGGAGGGAAGGAATTTCTGAGGCGGATTAAAGAGGACGAAACATTGAAACAGATTCCCGTGGTTATCCTGACAACTTCGGAAGCCGAGAAAGATATCATAGACAGCTACAAGCTGCAAGCCAGCGGATATGTGCATAAGCCGGTGACCCTGGAGGAATTTAAGGAAGCCATGAAGAAACTCAAGGCATACTGGTTCCTGCTTTGCAAACGAGTACCCAAGGAACATCAATGATACAGGAAACAAAACAACCACTGATTAAAATCCTCATCTGCGACGATGACCCGGCAGACCGCAAGATGGTTCGGACTTATCTGAAGCAGATAACTGGCAGGGAAATCGTGTTGCTAGAGGCGGGGCATACAGAGGAAATCCAGAACGCTCTGGATAAAGGTAGAATTGACCTGGTCTTGATGGATAATCAAATGCCAGGGAAATCGGGGATGGAGTGGCTTGCAGAAATCGCAAAAAAGCAACTTGCTCCCGTAGTCATGTTGACCGGGTCTGGAACTGAAGAAATCGCGGCGCAGGCCTTTCAGGAGGGAGCAGCTGGTTACTTGCCAAAGAGCAGTCTATCCGAAGAAAAGCTAAGGGGCACCATTGATGCTGCGCTGGATAAATGGACGCGGCTCCAGCAAGCTATGGCCGACAAGGAAAAGCTGGAAAGACTGGCAACTTTTGATTCGCTGACCGGATTGTACAATCGACGAGCAATTTTAGGCAAGTTGCGTGAGTTAATCAATCGTGCCAATCGCTACAAAGAAGATTTCAGCCTGATCATGCTGGACATCGACCATTTTAAGATGGTCAATGACCGCTACGGGCACCTCACTGGAGATGAGGTTTTAGAGAAAGTTGCCGCTTTAACTAGTCGGAATATCCGGGATACAGATATAGTGGGACGATATGGAGGGGAGGAGTTTATCCTTATTTTGCCCCAAACCAATTTGTCTTCAGCCTGGGTTGTAGCTGAGCGAATTCGAACTATAATCGGGAAGGCTGAGATGAAAGACTCTGTTGGGAATGTATTTGCTATAACCGTGAGTCAGGGGCTATGTGGGTGGGAACGGGGGGAAGATGCCTACTCTCTTATTTCTCGCGCTGACGAGGCTCTCTACAAGGCTAAACAAAAGGGGCGAAACCGAGTGCAAATTTTGCTTGGCCCAAGCCTGAGAGACAAAATTTAGCCCAAATTTATCATCCCTAGCCACCACAGCTGCTGCTTTCCCTATCACTATTCAATTCCTTCTGGTGTCACCCCTAGCCAGTCAATCGGCAATACTGTGATGGATATGGCAGAACCGATTTATCTTCTTGCCCGTCAGATGGGACTTGGCTGTAAGTATATCCCCATATCCTTTGAACTCTGGGTCGGTTATTGTGTCATAGGTCTTGGCCAGGACATTGACCGCACCCTCCAGTCGGGGATGGTCACGGTCTATAAGCTGGCCGTTCATATAAACATTCCGCCTCATCTTGCCCAATCCTTTTCGATATTCACTCGACGTAATCACTGTGCCCCCATTACCGAATTCAAAATATTTTGCTATATAGCAGAGCCGCCATCCACAACCAAAACATGTCCGGTCACGTAGCTGGAAGCATCAGAAGCCAGGAAAATCACAGCCCCAACCATCTCGTCAGGTTCGCCTACACGCCGCAATGGAGTCCTCGTCATAACAACTTGCAGAATATCCGGGTTACTCCAGAGTGTTTCGCTGAACCGAGTTTTGATCAGCCCCGGCGCTATCGCATTCACCCTGATATTATACTGAGCCCACTGCTGTGCCATCACTTTTGTTGCCATAATCACCCCAGCCTTACTTATGGAGTAAGCCGGCAAAATGTCGGGGGTAATCCCAGCTACTGAAGCGACATTGATAATTTTACCCCCACCTTGCTCTTTCATCAGCCTGGCTACTGCCTGGCTGAGAAAGAATAGTCCTTTCAAGTTGAGATTCATAATGGAATCCCACGCACGCTCTTCTATATCTATAGCCTGGTCCATGGTCGGGTTGGTAGCAGCGCCGTTCACCAGAATATCAATTCTGCCAAGCTCATCTTTTACCTTCAGGACCAGACTATTTATCTCATCCATCCTGCCCACATGTGTGGCCACAGCCATTGACCTCCGCCCCAATCCTTTTATCTCTGCGGCCACCTCCTCAAGGTCCGGCAATTTGCGGCTGGTTACAGCTACGTCAGCACCAAATTTGGCAAGCCCAACAGCAATAGCCTTCCCGATGCCCCGACTGCCGCCAGTCACCAGGGCCACCTTGCCGGATAGAGAAAAAACCTCTGGGGAAACACTCATTACTCACCTCCTGAACAAGATTTAGCAGCTTTGATAAAAAGCCGACACCAAAGTATATATTACAGATGGTGCTATACGCAACCTGAACAGTAAGTACTTATCCGTCGTACCGGGCATCTCGCTTTACCCATACCTGCGCCATTGTGGGCGATTTGGCGGTTATGTTGTCATTGCGAGCGGAGCATGGCAATCTCGCATAATTACCTTGAGATTGCTTCGGCACTGTCGTGCCTCGCAATGACGAGTGGGGTGGAGAAAAATAGAGTTGACCACTTTTTAAACAAAAAACTATTGACAGTTCCTTCGATAGTGGCTTATAGTTACAACAAGGCGAATACAAGGTTGGTCGTCAAGTGTGTATGTCAGAGGGTTGCGGTAATTCCCATGATGCTCAGCCGAGCACATGTAGACATGTGACCTCGGCTCTTTTTTCCTGCCACGGTAAAATCGACTCTCCCTTTCGCAACCCAGGGTCATTGCCAGGCATAGCCGCTCCCCTTTTCCCCTTGATGGGAGAGGGATAAGAGTTTGTGCGGAGTTTATCGAACGATGAGGACAAACATAGAACAGTGAACAAGGGATGTGTAGGAATAAGAAGAGGACAATTGATGGCTAAAACCTTTAAGATTGCACTTGTGCCTGTGCTGTGTGGGGCGATGTCTGGTGGCACCCCCGTGACAATGTGGGGGGTGACATAACATAAACTAAGGATTTTGGGAAAACTAAATTGTTATAAAGAAGGTGAAATATGAAGATAATACTTAGTTCGAGGAGACATCATTACGTGGCAGGAGTTAGCATCTTTTTGGTTACGGTAGCCTTAATTGCCGGGATGGTAGGCTGTGATCAGCCTGCTCCTCCGGTTGAACCTCAATACATCACTCAGGTCGCTGCAGGCGAGTATCACACAGTGGGGCGTAAGTCCGGCGGCACCGTGGTCGCCGTGGGATATAACTACTATGGGCAGTGCAGTGTCGACGGCTGGAAGGACATCATCCAGGTCGCCGCAGGCGAGAGTCACACGGTGGGGCTTAAGGACGATAGCACTGTGATCGCCGTGGGATCCAACGGCGATGGGCAGTGCGATGTCGGCGACTGGACGGGCATCGATCAAGTCGCCACAGGCGACTATCACACGATGGGGCTTAAGTCTGACGACACCGTGGTCGCCGCAGGATACAACTATTACGGGCGGTGTGATGTCGGTGGCTGGACAGGCATCACCCAGGTCGCCGCAGGTCACTTGCACACGGTGGGGGTTAAAGCCGACGGCACCGTGGTCGCCGTGGGATATGACTACTCCGGGCAGTGCGATGTCGGCGGCTGGACGGGCATCACTCGGGTCGCTGCAGGCTACTTTCATACGGTGGGGGTTAAGACCGACGGCACCGTGGTCGCCGTGGGGTACAACTACTACGGGCAGTGCGATGTCAGCGGCTGGACGGACATCGTCCAGGTCGCCGCAGGCAAGAGTCACACGGTGGGGCTTAAGACCGACGGCACCGTGGTCGCCGTGGGGTACAACGGCTTCGGGCAGTGCGATGTCAGCGGCTGGACGGACATCGTCCAGGTCGCCGTAGGCGGCGATCACACGGTGGGGGTTAAGACCGACGGCACCGTGGTCGCCGTGGGCTTCAACTCCTCCGGGCAGTGCAATGTCGACGACTGGACGCTGAATTGAACGCCCCCAGTACCTCTGCCCTTAAGGGCGGTGGTACTGTTATATTATCGCTGCGAGCCACCTTCCCCTTCCTTTCATTGCGCGCGCCCCACGTCTTTTGTCATTGCGAGCGAAGCGTGGCAATCTCATTGGCCCACGAGATTGCTTCGTCGCTACGCTCCTCGCAACGACAGAGGGGAAGGGATTGCGGAGCCTGTTCCGGAGCGTAAGCCAGGAATCTCGCTCCTCACAATGACAAAAACAGGAAGAGCTTTCTCCGGCCGAGAAGACGGCTATAGCAGGCTTGGTGGCGCTGGTTTCCGTGGCACTTGCTGCCTGGGCAACTACATATCATACGTACGATTCGGCAAGCTCGAAATAGCTCTGGGCGGCAGTTAACACCTTTGCCTTTTCCTCTTCGGGGATATAGGGGTCGTCGAGCTTAAAGCTTTCCACCTTGCCCCGGACGTAAGCCCGGTAGCATTTGTAGAAATTAAGTAATTTCAGGAGCTCTTCATCATGGCTCAGTTCCACATAGGTATTTACCAGATGCCGGGAAAGACCAACCTGCTGATAGCGGTCTAAGTCCATAGCCAGAAAAGCGATCTCCGAGGCCACGTCGGAATATCGGAACCTGTCATTAAATTCAATGCAGTCGTAAATGCAGATAGTATCAGTGAAGCAGACATGGGCAGCATGAAGGTCGCCATGGCAATCCCTTATTTTGTCTTCTCTTACCCTTTTCTCAAACAGGCTGGCATTGCTTTTGATGAAATTGTCGGTATAGCCTTTAATTCGTTCATATTTCGCCCTAAAAATGGTGAGACCAATGTATTTTTCGGTTTGAGCGAAGTTCTCGTCACAATTGTGGCGTATAACATCCAATCTGCCAAAGGCGGCAATTTTTTGATTTGTTTCAGCTTTTTGGTGAAAGCTCATTAGCTTTTCAGCCACCCTTGCCACCATTTCCAGAGTTACCTGACCCCGGGGCAAAAGCACATCCATCATGCGGTCCTGAGGCAACTGCTTCATTTTGACAGCATACTCTATCGCTTTGCCTTGCCCTTCGATGCGAAGCTCGCCCTTTTCTTCGACAATCGGTACCACGGCTAAATACGCACCGGGACAAAGGCGTCTATTTAACTCCAGCTCTTGATGGCAGAAGAAATGGCGTTTCTCCAAAGTAGTGTAATCCAGATAACCTAGATTGACCGGCTTTTTAATCTTGTATACATATTCGCCGGTAAGGAGAATAAGAGACATCTGGGTCTGGACCAGTTCTATCTTTTGTGGTTTATGGGGATAGGCTTGGGCCTTAAGAAGAGCTCTAACTGTAGATGGTAATATTGACATAAGACTTCTCGTGAAATTTCAGGGTCTTTCCCACACGGCTGCCATCCCCTGCCCACCACCAATACACATGGTTTCCAGGCCACGATGCAGATTCCTATGCACCATATCGTAGATGATGGTAACTGCTATTCTCGCACCGGTGCAGCCAACAGGATGACCCAGAGATATGCCGCTACCATGAGGGTTAACGTGATCAAAATCCCAACCAAGCTCTTTCATACAACCTAATACCTGAGCAGCAAAGGCTTCGTTAAGCTCAATAACATCAAAATCGTTACTGCCAAGCCCCGTCTTTTTGAGCACCTTTCTTACCGCCGGCACAGGGCCCAGTCCCATGTATTTGGGGTCTGTCCCGCCTGAAGCCCAGGCTCTAAGAGTTGCCATAGGTTCGAGACCAACTTCTCTAGCCTTGTCTCGGGACATAAGCACTATGGCAGCCGCAGCATCATTAATCCCCGAAGAGTTACCGGCAGTGACTGTTCCATCTTTTCGGAATGCCGGAGAGAGCTTGGCCATTTTCTCCATGGAAGTGTCCATAGGCCGCTCATCGGTATCAAAAACAATGGGCTCTCCTTTTTTCTGCGGGATAGGAAAAGGAACTATCTCATCCTTAAATAAACCCTCCACTATGGTTTTGCGCGCCCGCATATGGCTAAGATAACCTATCTCATCCTGCTGTTGGCGAGTGAAGCCATATCTATTGGCGATTTCCTCTGCGGTATTTCCCATATGATAACCGTAAAATATTTCCCACAATCCATCATAGACCATGAGGTCTATAAGCTCTCCCCTGGCTCCGACATCCATGCGATAGCCCCAGCGGGCTTTAGGGAGAAGGTAAGGGGTGTGGCTCATGCATTCCATGGCTCCAGCGACTACGACATCGGCTTCGCCCAGCATTATGGCTTCTGCTCCCAAGGTGATAGCTTTTAAACCTGAGGCGCAAACCTTATTCACTGTAAAGGCAGGAGTTTCTTTAGGAATACCGGCGTGGATACAGGCCTGGCGAGCTGTGTTTTGTCCTTGCCCTCCTTGAAGAACATTTCCCATAATTACTTCGTCAACCTGAACAGGATGCAAAGAAGAATCGTAATCATAGTGCTTTTTCTCCAGCTCTATTATTCCATCAGACTTGAGTGCGTCAGGGCCATAACTGAGTAATTCTTCACCGGACTTCGGCCTTAATCCTGCCCGCTTAAGTGCCTCTTTGATCATCGCGGCACCTAGCTCAACAACAGGTATATCTTTTAAAGAACCACCAAAGGCGCCAATTGCTGTCCTGGCACCACCGATGGCAACTACTTCTCTTTGCATGCTCTAATCTCCTTTTACCAGAATTTCCTCTCAGGCAGTGCAATCCAGATATCCGAGCGAAGCCAAATTGCAGTCCGGCACTCTAATACAGGGCTATGAAGGTCTGAATGCCAAAAAGGTCGTCGAGTTTTCTCCTTCGCCCCTATGTAAGAACTCTACCTGAAGAGGAGTGCCAATTTTTATGGTTTCCGGCTTGCTCCCGTCCACTCCCTCAATGCGAGCAACAACCCTCACCCCCTCCTCCAACTCTACGACTCCAGAAACATAAGGATGTTTCCTATCGTAACCTTCTTTTATCATGAATGGAGGGCCTATAGCTATGCAGGTGAAGGCAGCAAGCTTGCCCTTTCCCTTCATCTCAACCCATTCCATTTCAGTGCCATAGCACTTAATGCAAATGGAGCGAGGAGGTACGAAAAGGACACCACACTTCGGGCACCTCGATCCCATGAGTTTACCCTCGCTGAGAAATCGCTCATAAGAAATATCATTAAAGGGCCTTCCTTCCATTTGCTTTGTCTCCTTCTTATCTTCTTTCAAGAATGGTAAGCGTACAGGTACCTCCTGTCCCCCCCAAGCTCTGGGCTGCCCCGATTCGTAAATCCTTAATGGGAACCTGCCTTTCTCCAGCTTCACCCCTCAACTGTTTCCAAATTTCAACCAGTTGTCCGGTGCCTGTGGCCCCCACGGGATGTCCTTTGCATTTAAGTCCTCCCGAGGTATTGATTGGCTTTGGGCCATCCAATCTTGTCAGGCCTTCCTCTACTGCTTTATATCCTTCCCCTGGTTCGAAAAAACCCAGATCCTCGAGGTGAATAATTTCAGCTATGGAGAAGCAATCATGCACCTCGGCGATTTGGACATCTTCGGGCTTGAGTCCCGATAGCTCGTAAGCTTCTTGTGCTGCATATCTCGTGGCTTCAAAATAGGTAAGGTCTTCTTTGGCATGTAAGCCTTTGCCGCTCCCCTGCCCTATACCGACAACATAGAGTGGGTTATCGGTGAAGTTTTTGGCTATTTTCTCTGCTACTAACAAAACACAGCTTGCTCCGTCGCTTATGGGGCAGCAATCATAGAGATGCATGGGCCAGGCAACCACAGGATTAGCCCTGGGGTCACGGAGAAATTCCTTTTCATCTCTCCAGGCAGGTATAGGCTCCCCTTTATTTTTAGCCCTTTCAATCCTTTGATTCATAATATCGCGGATGGAGACATTAAACTGTGCCTTAGGATTGAGGCGAGCATTATTATGGCTTTTTATGGTGACATTCATTAGATGCTCTCGGCTGGCTCCATATTTGGCAAAATAGGCAGTGGCCATGGCACCAAAAACACCGGGGAAGGTAAATCCCGCTTTCACTTCGTAAGGACTGGCTGCCATTGCCAGGCCTTGTGTAACTTCCTCTGTGCTACGTTTCGACATGTCCTCAACCCCACCAACTAGAACCACATCATAAAATCCTGAGGCTATAGCAAAAACCCCCTCTCTAAAGGCAAGTGCGCTTGAAGCACAGGCACCCTCCGTCCGCGTTGCCGGTTTCGGTGTAAGCCCGATCAAGTCCGAGATTATGGGCCCCCAGTGCCCTTGATGTATAAAAAAATCGTTCGTGAAATTCCCCAGATAAAGGGCATCAATATCTCCAGGGTCTATCTCTTTATCCACTGTTGAGAGCATTTCATTGAAGGCTTCAGCAAACAAGTACTTTGAGTCTGCGTCTTTGAACATGCCGAATTTCGACATCCCTGCGCCCACCACAGCCACCCCCCTTCCCAATTTTCTTCGCACTCGCATTTCGCCTCCTGAGTAGAAAGTTATTTGCAATTTTCCTACTATATCAAATTCTTGGGCTGCATTAAAGAATTATTTTTGGGCGGCACTTATTACAAAAATGCGCCTCCTTCAAGTCAGTATCGGCCAAACTGTTGGAAAAGTGCATGACACATTTGTTATTGGGGCAATGTCCCAGGCCGAAGGTATGCCCCAGTTCATGAACTATCTCCTTGGTAATTCTTTCCAGAAATAAAGCTTCGTCTGGAGCCAAACCATAATATTCTTGCCTCAGTCGACACAGGGATACGATTGCTGTTCCGGAGACTATATCGGCTTCACCAAATACGAAGTTAAGCCTGGGAACATAAAGGTCAACATCAGCTATACCCACAACCCTTTCCTCTCTTTCCGACTTTTTAAGAGAGGCCAGCAATTTTGAGGAAAAGTATTGCTTCCTCTGGGGATTATAGGCCTGGGCCAAATCGCTAAAACCTGCTTTTGTTTCCGTGGGACAATGGAAAATAACGCCAATCCTATCCTTAAGCTCCTCCATTATTTCGTCAGCTATATTGCCTAACGGTTTAAGCGTGATTCTCACTTAATTTTTTGCTTGCGCTCTTCTCCCAAATAATATCCTAAGATTTTATCACAGACTGAGCAAGGCGTGATGAGTAAGTATAGTCAATTGCAAAACTCCTTATAATTCTTCCTCCCCTAGCGGGAAGGAGCTAGAGGGAGGGGGAAAGCTCGCAGAGTTCATCCTCACCTTAATCCTCTCCCATTAAGGGAAAGGAATTTTATACGGCTCCTTAACTCTATAGTATGTCCTGGACGCCGCGCAAAAACTATTGACAATTTCTCAAAGATAGTGGTATTGTAGGCTCTACAAGACTAGTCTTTAGCAGCGCAGCCTTTCGAAGAATAGCCTTTAGAGGAAATAGAACTTTTAGACTGATAACAAGATAGGTAATTAAGTGTGTACGTCAGGAGGTTGTGGTAGTTCCCACAACGTTGAGCCCAGCACATATAGAAATGTGCACTGGGTTCTTTTTTTTGCCCCAGCAAAATCTACCCTCCCTTTCGAAACCCAGGGTCATTGCCAGGAATAGTTGCCCGATTTATTGGGCTGCCTTTTTTGTCATTGCGAGGCTGCCGAAGGCAGCCGAAGCAATCTTTTTCCCTCTGTCGTTGCGAGGAGCGTAGCGACGAAGCAATCTTGGTGGGGTAGGTGAGGGTGGAGATTGCCGCGCACCTTTCAGGTGCTCGCAATGACAGCGGAAAACAACCTGATAAATCAGGCAACTACAAGAATCTGGAGGTGAAGTATGAAGATAATACTTAGTTCGAGGAGACACCATTACGTGGCAAGAGTTAGCATCTTTTTGGTTATGGTAGCCTTAATTGCCGGAATGGTAGCCTGTGGTCCGACTGAGCCCGAATACACCCCCATGGTCGCCGCAGGCGCCTCTCACACGGTGGGGGTTAAGTCCGACGGCACCGTGGTCGCCGTGGGAGAAAACGACGACGAGCAGTGCAATGTCGGCGACTGGACGGACATCGACCAGGTCGCCGCAGGCTACGCGCACACGGTGGGGCTCGAGTCCGACGGCACCGTGGTCGCCGTGGGAGACAACGACGACGGGCAGTGCAATGTCGGCGGCTGGGGGAACATCGACCAGGTCGCCGCAGGCTTCGATCACACGGTGGGGCTTAAGTCCGACGGCACCGTGGTCGCCGTGGGACGGAACAACGACGGGCAGTGCAATGTCGGCGGCTGGACGGACATCATCCAGGTCGCCGCAGGCTGGGTTCACACGGTGGGGGTTAAGTCCGGCGGCACCGTGTCCGCCGTGGGACGGAACAACGACGGGCAGTGCAATGTCGGCGGCTGGACGGACATCATCCAGGTCGCCGCAGGCTTCGATCACACGGTGGGGCTCGAGTCCGACGGCACCGTGGTCGCCGTGGGAGATAACACCTGGGGGCAGTGCGATGTCGGCGGCTGGACGAACATTGACCAGGTCGCCGCAGGCGACGATCACACGGTGGGGCTTAAGTCCGACGGCACCGTGGTCGCCGTGGGAGCGAGCTACTTCGGGCAGTGCAATGTCGGCAACTGGACGGACATCGACCAGGTCGCGGCAGGCTACGGTCACACGGTGGGGGTTAAGTCCGACGGCACCGTGGTCGCCGTGGGAGACAACTACTACGGGCAGTGCAATGTCGGCGGCTGGACGGACATCGACCAGGTCGCGGCAGGCTACGGTCACACGGTGGGGCTTAAGTCCGGCGGCACCGTGGTCGCCGTGGGAGACAACTACTGGGGGCAGTGCAATGTCGGCAACTGGACAGACATCGTCCAGGTCGCCGCAGGCGGCGGTGGGTTCCCCGGGTGGGGACACACGGTGGGGGTTAAGTCCGACGGCACCGTGGTCGCCGTGGGAGCGAGCTACTTCGGGCAGTGCAATGTCGGCAACTGGACGGACATCGACCAAGTCGCGGCAGGCTACGGTCACACGGTGGGGCTTAAGTCCGGCGGCACGGTGGTCGCCGTGGGATATAACGACGACGGGCAGTGCGATGTCGGCGGCTGGGGGAATATCACACAGGTCGCCGCAGGCGTCGGTCACACGGTGGGGCTTAAGGACGACGGCACCGTGGTCGCCGTGGGATTGAACACCTCCGGGCAGTGCGATGTCGGCGGCTGGGGGAATATCACCCAGGTCGCCGCAGACTTGTATCATACGGTGGGGCTTAAGTCCGACGGCACGGTGGTCGCCGTGGGAGACAACGGCTACGGGCGGTGCGATGTCGGCGGCTGGACGGACATCACCCAGGTCACCGCAGGCGGCTCTCACACGGTGGGGGTTAAGTCCGACGGCACCGTGGTCGCCGTGGGATCGAACACCTCCGGGCAGTGCAATGTCGGCGGCTGGGGGAATATCACCCAGGTCGCCGCAGGCGGCTTTCACACGGTGGGGCTTAAGTCCGGCGGCACCGTGGTCGCCGTGGGCCCCGAGGTCGAGCTTGCCAAATGGGATTTGTTCTAGGCAGTGTGCTGTCGGCGACTGGACGCTGAACTGAGCCTTCCCCCGTACCTCCGCCCATAAGGTCGGAGGTACGGTTATATTGTCGTTGCGAGCACCCCACGCCTTTTGTCATTGCGAGGCTGCCGAAGGCAGCCGAAGCAATCTCGTGGAGGGGTATTAGATTGCCGCGCACCTTTCAGGTGCTCGCAATGACAGCGGAAGACAACCTGATAAATCAGGCAACTACAAGAATCTGGAGGTGAAGTATGAAGATAATACTTAGTTCGAGGAGACACCATTACGTGGCAAGAGTTAGCACTTTTTTGGTTGTGGTAGCCTTAATTGCTGGGATGGTAGGCTGTGGTGGGCCTTATAACCTCACTATCGCCAGTACCGCTGGAGGGAACGTAACCACGCCTGGAGAAGGCACGTTTACCTATGACGAGGGAACAGTGGTCGACCTGACGGCCGAGGCTGACTACCACTTTGTCAGCTGGACTGGCGATGTGGGCACCATCGCCGATGTCGATGATGCCACCACCACCATCACCATGAACGGCGACTACGCTATCACCGCCAACTTTGAGGAAGAGGCGGTGACTTTCGCCGACCCCAACCTTGAGGCAGCGATAAGGGAAGCCATTGGCAAACCTACGGGCCCCATCTACCCATCAGACCTTGAGGAGCTGACCTCCCTTGCTGCTTCGGAAAAGAATATCGCCGACCTCACCGGGCTGGAATGTGCAACCAGCCTGACGTCGCTCGGTCTTAATGATAACCAGATAAGCGACATCTCGCCTCTGGCCAACCTCACCAGCCTGACAGGGCTCAGCCTTCAGTATAACCAGATAAGCAACGTCTCGCCTCTGGCCAACCTCACCAGCCTGCAACAGCTTTGGCTTGGGGATAACCAGATAAGCGATATCTCGCCTCTGGCCAACCTCACCGGCCTGCAACAGCTCTGGTTTTCGTATAACCAGATAAGCGATATCTCACCTCTGGTCAACCTCACCGGCCTGACATGGCTCGACCTTGAGGGTAACCAGATAAGCGACATCTCGCCTCTGGTGGATAATGAAGGGCTTTCAGAAGGGGATGAAGTCTACCTGACGGGTAATCCGCTGAGCTGGGATTCCATCAACATATACATACCTCAACTTGAGACCAGGGGAGTGATTGTTGACTATTAGAACTCAGGCAGTTGGGTCAAGACGATAGGGACTATAGCTAAGAGAGGCTGGATAAGTCCCTATCGCCTCTGGAACGATTAACATTTCTGCCTGACACCAGCTGATCCGTGTTCGCGACTTCTCTACTTCCGAATGTAGAAACGCTCGCAATGCATAAAGGAAATGATTCTTCTGTACTGCTGGCCGCCGTACCTGCGTCCGTTCAATTCAACAACGTTGCTGAACACTAGCGGATACATCTTAATTCACAACCTTGTTACTTTAGTAACCCGAAGCGTAGAATCCCACGGGGTTTGTCTGTGGGTATCTATTACAGGGTCAGCCCACCGATGGCCGAGTTCATAACTGAGCATCCCAGCCTGAAGCCGATAGTGAGGGCCGGGCTGGCGCCCGCTGTGGCCATGAGCACCGTAGCTGTCAACACTACTACGCCCGATAAGGCAGCCATAATAGGCTTGTTGGCGCTGGTTTCAGTGGCACTGGCTATATGGGCAACGAGGCGGCGAGGCAGAGTTCCAGGGTACACTTGAAGGCGAAATTGCCCATTTGCCTGGAATGTTACTTATAGTTAACTGCATAAATCATTATGAATCTCCCTCCCCTGGCGGGAGGGAGTTAGAGGGAGGGGGATTCATCCTCACCTTGCCTCACCCTAACCCTCTCCATCAAGTGGAGAGGGAACTCCCATCGAGGGCGAGGGATTCTATACGAGATTATGCGGTTAACTATAGTATAATTGCTGGATATCGAGGCGGGGAATTGAATTACAGCCAAGCGGAAGAGTATCTCGATAGTTTTGTTAATTATGAGCAGATTCCGGGCATATCTTATGCCCAGCCTGGTTATAGCTTAAGGCACGTAGAAGAACTACTAAACCGTATGGGCGACCCCCAATTAGCAGCCAGGACGATTCACATCGCAGGCACCAAGGGGAAAGGGAGTGTGGCGACTATGATTGCTCAGGTCTTGAGCGGTTCAGGATATAACACAGGGCTATATACCTCCCCCCACCTTCATACTCTAAGGGAGCGTATTAGCGTGGATGGCAGTTTGATTTCTGAAGCTGATTTTGCTGCTGCTATGGCAGAAGTCAAGCCCTTTATTGAATCAATGAAGCACGACTCTGCCTTCAGGCAACTGACTTATTTTGAGGCGTTGACTGCGCTGACATTTGCTTACTTTAAGAAGAAGCGAGTGGACTTTCAAGTGCTGGAAGTAGGTCTAGGCGGCAGGCTTGATGCTACTAATGTGGCCAGGCCTGTAGTCTGTATTATTACCCCTATCAGCCTGGACCATACTCAGATTCTGGGTAATAGCCTGGAGGAAATAGCTCGGGAGAAAGCAGGCATTATCAAGTCCGGCTGCTGGGTGGTGCTTTCCCCCCAGCCAGAAGAGGCAGCTCCAGTAATCACCGATATTTGCCGAGAAAAAGAAGCGAAGGTGGTTCAGGTAGGCAAGGATATCACCTGGCACAAGATAGGCGGTGACCTCCATCATCAATCGCTGGTGATCGAGACTAGAACAAGTAAATACCAGGTTAGCATTCCTCTTTTAGGCGATTACCAGCTTGAGAATGCCGCCGCCGCCGTAGCTGCTTTAGAGATATTGGCTTCCGCGGGCTTTGCCATCTCAGCCGCCGATATTGCTCAAGGGCTTGCCCGAGTTAAGTGGCCGGGGCGATTCCAAATTTTGCAGCAACACCCTACGGTGTTGGTTGATGGTGCTCATAACGTGGCGTCAATGAAAGAGTTGGTCAATAATATCAAAGCATACTTCAGTTACAAACGGATTTTTCTTGTTTTCGGGACATCCTGTGACAAAGACATACCAGGGATAATAAATGAGTTAGTTACCCTCTCCCCTCAAGTTATAGTTACACGGACAGCACATTCCCGTGCTGCCTCCCTTTCAACCCTGGCTACCGAGTTCAGCAAACGAGGCATTGAGCCTGAAATTAGAGAGACTGTAGCCGAAGCTATATCCCGAGCCTTATACTTGGCAGACAGAGCAGATATTATCTGCGTTATCGGCTCTCTGTTTGTCGTGGCGGAAGCGTTAGATTATTTCTCAGGGGGCTGAGTTTCCATAGGAGAGGCAAGGGCTTCCTTGGGTAACATATTGCCTAGAATTTGCTGGAGCGCCAGGACATGGCTACATATCTCCCATTGGGAAAAGAAATGGCAGGTACAATGCCATTTTCCATTGGCATAGCTTAGCTTATGGTCATCGTTCTCACCGTGGAAAACAGCGGTTAAACCTGAGAAAGTGACACGACCTGGTTCTTGAGCATACCTTTTGGCTTTTTCAATCTTCCCGATAAGGCTAGACCGCATCTTTATTTCCTGCTTTTAAGTATACAACAGGGCACAGGAAAAGTCCAGCATCCGTAACCAGATGCAATTATGCTATCATAGTAACTAATTTGGGAACGATTTAATGGTCTTTCAGCCGCAACTCAAAATTCTTATCAGCCGTGCCGAGATAGCTAAAGCTGTAGACAGGCTGGCTTGTGAAATCAAGAGGGATTATCAAGATAAGCAGCCGTTGCTCATTGGCGTCCTTAAAGGGTCTTTTGTGTTTATGGCTGACCTCATTCGCCAGCTAGATTTACCTCTGGAGCTCGATTTTGTCAGACTCTCCAGCTACGGCGCTGCCAGGGAGAGTTCGGGCAAAGTGAGAGTAGTTCAGGGGGTCAAGACTCCTATAAAAGGCAGAGATGTCCTGGTGATTGAGGATATCGTGGATACTGGAATTACCATCTCTTTTTTACTCGATTACTTGAAGAAGAAGCAGCCCGCTTCGCTGAAGCTCTGTGCTCTAACAGACAAGCCGTCTCGGCGCAGGGTCCCGGTACCCATTGATTATCGTGGCTTCACCGTGCCCAATAAATTTATCGTGGGATATGGACTGGACCTCGATCAGAGGTTCCGCAATTTGCCCCACATCTATGCCCTGGAGGATTAAGAGATGAATTTAAAGGAGCTTATTTCGGTGGCCAGAGGGGAAATACCGGCTGATTTGCTTCTGAAAAATGCCCGCATAGTAAATACTTTTATTGGAGAAATAGAGCAAGCCGACGTGGCTATCTACGGCGATAGGATTGCCGGAGTAGGAGATTATGGTAAAGCCAAGGAAGTTATCGATTTACAAGGCAGGTTTTTAACTCCCGGGCTGATTAACGGCCATACGCATATAGAAAGCTCTATGCTTCACCCGGCAAGGTACGCTCAGGCCGTGGTCCCCAGAGGCACTCTGGCCGTGGTCACTGACTTACATGAAATCGCCAACGTTTGTGGATCTGAAGGAATAAAGTTCGTCACGGATTTGGCGCGAAAGCTTCCACTGGATATGCTATTCATGGCCCCTTCATGCGTGCCAGCGACCCATCTGGAGACATCAGGCGCCCAAATCAGCTCTAAGGAAGTAAAGAAAATTCTAGCTCACCCTAATATAATTGGCTTAGGAGAAATGATGAACTTTCCCGGCGTAGTCAGTGGGGATGAAGAGGTTTTGCAAAAGATCGGCGCCTCTAAGGGCAAGGTTATCGATGGACACGCTCCGGGACTCGCTGGCAAGGAGCTAAATGCCTACTTATCCGCTGGCATTCTTTCTGACCACGAATCCACTACCCTGGAAGAAGGAAAGGAGAAGTTGCGCCGGGGTATGCACCTGATGATTCGAGAGGGCTCTTCAGAGAAGAACCTGGACGCTCTTCTGCCTTTGGTTACCGATAATACTTATAAAAGATGCTTCTTCGTGGTGGATGACCGCAATTGCTCCGATTTACTTCGGGAAGGCGATATTGACGCTGTGGTACGAAAGGCTATTGACAGGGGTCTGGAGCCAGTCCGTGCAGTTCAGATGGCAACGATTAACGCTGCTGAGTATTTCAGGCTCCATGATAGAGGAGGCATTGGCCCGGGTTACATAGCCAACCTCATAACCATCACCGACCTGGCTAAATTAGAGATAGACATGGTGTTCTACCAGGGCAAGCTGGTAGCAAGGCAAGGCAAGCCCTTGTTCCCCTTGCCCCCTGTTACTCTGGAGTTAAGGGATACGGTACGCATTAAGCCTCCTATGGGGAGGTCGCTGAAAATAGCCGCTGTCGATAAAACCTACCCAGTTATCGAAATTGTCCCCGGACAAATAGTTACCAAGAAGACGGTGGAAAAGATGAAAGTTGTGGATGGGGCAGTGATGCCTGACGTGGAAAGAGATATTCTGAAGCTGGTGGTGGTGGAACGGCACAAGGCTAGCGGCAACGTAGGAGTAGGCTTGGTAAAGGGATTCGGCTTGAAGAAAGGAGCATTAGCCTCGTCAGTGGCTCATGACTCTCACAATATAATAGCGGTGGGCGCCAATGACCTCGACATCCTTAAGGCAATTGAGGAAATTAATAGATTACAGGGTGGGCTGGTTGTTTGCGCCAACCTGGAAATTCTCGCTTCTTTACCCTTACCAATCGCTGGCTTGCTTTCCCCTGAGTCGCTGGAGGTAGTCGTATCCCAGCATGAAGAAGTGGAGAAAGCTGCCGCCAGCCTGGGCAACTTGCCTCCATCTCCCTTCGCCCTTCTCTCCTTCCTGGCCCTGCCCGTGATTCCCGAGCTCAGACTGACCGATTTAGGCCTGGTGGACGTGGTAGAGTTTAAGTTGATCAAGTAGAATTAACTTGACTATCTCCTCATCCCGGTTTCCTGAATTCCAGACAATACCCGTGATACTGACCATGCATTTTCCAAATACCGTCTACGAGTATCTCTTTCATTGTTTCTGGAACCAGATGGACAGGAACGGAGGTGTCTACTTTATTATCCTGAGTTGAACGCGGCAAACGGAAGAAACGAGCCACGACTCGGGCTACATGTTCCGATTCATCAGCAATTACTATTTTACTTCCCGGTCGGGCAACACGGATCATCTCATCAATGGCCTTCTTCTTTTCAGAAAAAAAGTTGATCCCACCAATGTGAAAAACATTGTCAAATGAGTCTGATTTAAAAGGCAACTCTTCTGCCCTCCCCAGGAAAAGGTCTACTGACCATCCTCGGGTTGTGACCAACCTGCGACAATTAGTCAGCTGCGCCGCTGAGATGTCCAGGCCATATATGTCACCCACTTTTGGAGACTCAATTAGATAAGGAAGATTACCACCAGACCCTATCGAAACCTCCAGAACTCGTCCATTGTTTAGTTCCAATCTGTGCAAAATCTCTGTGCGTGCCTTGCGTGCTCCACCCATAGGCAAAAACGATAACCAATCAAAAATTGCTTCGAAGCGTGAAAATCTATTATAGAATCGAGCGAAACGTTGGTTAAGACCCTCCAGTTCCTGTAAATCGATAAAGTGTACAATGCCGTTTTTAATGATATAGCTTCTTTCACAGTGCGAGCAGAACAACTCCCCCTCATTCTTCCTTGTATTACCTGATTCATCGCGAAGTGTAAGTTCAGTTTGACAACTAGGACAACATAGCAACTCTAATGTTGAGCGCTTCATTGCTATTCCTCTCAAGCTATTATGTTTTGGTCTAACGTCTGAAATCAGCGGCGGCTATCTAGAAGTCCAGTGCAGTGACTTGTTCTGCATTCTGGCCTGTCAGTTACTTCTGCAGGCTCTTGGAGATATAGACTCGCAGAGGGCATTGGCAAAAGTACCCGTAGCCAAACGGCACCGCAAAGGAACACCGTGAAGGATCTTCCTCGAGGCATTCG
>JAUWYX010000001.1 GCA_030615625.1 Dehalococcoidia bacterium | reverse complement strand
GCCACCTTAGACATGGCGGGGACTTATACCTTGACGGTGACCAGCGAGGCTGGCTGCACTGATGATGCCACCACCGATGTAGTGGTCAACGAAAAGCCCGTGGCCAGTGCTTCGAGCAACACGCCGGTCTCTCGGGGAGCTACCATACGGCTATATGGCGGGCCCAGTGGCATGGATACTTACAGATGGAGCGGGCCTGATGGCTTTACAAGCGACATTCAGAACCCCATTATCTCCGACGCCACCTTAGACATGGCGGGAACTTATACTTTGGTAGTAATCAGCGAGTATGGCTGCACCGATGATGACACCACCGATGTGGTGGTAACGGTTCCTAAAGTTACGCCTCCCGCTGGTGGTTGTCCTACGCTCAAAGAACTCACGGTGGACTGGGAAGGAAATAACACCACGGAGCCCCTTTACAGCAATGACAAGCTAGCAGTAGACTTGCTGGGGCCTAGCCCCGATGGCAGTCACAACTTGCTGCTAGAGCGGGGGACTCACGCACCCACTGTTTATGAAAAGACATATTACCTGATAGTAATCAGAGAGCTTGAGGAAATACCTCCTGGTCCAGAGAATACTGTGGCGCTTGTGGCTTTTAACATAACTCCTCCGGGCGCTGAGTTCGACAAGGATATTTTCCTGACACTGGGCTTGGATGAATTGCAATTGCCCGAAAATGCTCTAAATGTAACCATGGCTTATTATGATGATGTTAATGGAGTCTGGGTATTCCTGGAGAGTGAAGCAGGCGGACCAAATGGTGTGGCAGAACTGACCCTATCTGCGCCGATAAACCACTTCAGTATTTTTGGCGTACTGGCTGAGCTTGCTCCGACACCTCCCCCACCTGCCCATTTTGTGTCCAGTGGCTTGAGCATCGTGCCCAGTGTGGAAAAGACCACCTTCGTGACCAAGACCGGGGAAAGCGTTACCATTACCGCCAACGTAGCCAACGACGGTTGGCAGGAAGGCACCTATACTGTTGTGCTAAAGCTAAATGGAGAAACAGTAGATACCAAGACGGTGACACTGGATGCAGGACAGAGCAAGCAGGTGAGTTTCACCCGGTCTGGATTGGATTATGGACAGTATGAGGTGGAGGTTGCCGGATTGAGCGGTGAGTTCACAACGTCACGAACCATCACCTGGTGGCTTATCATTGTCATAATAGTCGCGATTGGCTTGATTATCTGGGGAGTGGTCTGGGGTAGAAGAAGAAGGCGAAGAGCAGCACAGGAAGGATAACCGAGCTTCAGGCTCGGTTATCCCCCTCCCCTTTCACCCTGCCAAATCTGGTTAAGTATAAACGTGGAATAGCTTTATAGCAATGAGATTTGACTAGGAAAAATTGCTGGCTGTGTGCCTATAAGTTAAGTGGTAACAGCGGTAAATACCATAATCATAAGTAAATCATTCGCCAGAGGTTAGATAAACTGGTGAAAAAAAAGAGGACAACAGACATAAAGCGCGCATTAGCTCTCGTCATTCTTGTCTCGCTGGTGGCGTTGCTAATAATTACTTCTGGATGTGTGGCAGCTGGTGCTCAAAGTAGGGAGCCTTATACCTATTCCTCTGAGATTTACGATGCCTCTAAGGTTTCGCCAGCAACTGAGCAGGAGGTTCTGGATTTCCTCGCTCAAGACGCCACAGATAAGAATTTGTGGAGAGAGGGGATCTATGAGTGTGGGCATTTCTCCGCTGATGTCTGGTGGAATGCCTATATGCAAGGGCTGGAGGCCTGCATGGTCTGGGTAAAGCGTATGAAATGGGGTGAGGAACAACTTCACTGGGTAGTCAAGTTTCGCATTGAAGACGAAACTCAGAACTATTGGCTCTGGGTAGAGCCGTCAAGTGATAAGGTTGTCGATGTGAGCAATTACAAAATACAGGAGGTTTTTTGCGGAGAGGAAGCTTTCAATCTTTGCAAAACTTGGTGGGAGGAAAGCCTTAGCTAGGTCAAAGCTTGCCTATTACTCTCCTTCCTTGATAATCTCAAACAGCTTTTCCGAGCTCTCTAGATGGTCAATATATAGAAGGCCATCGAGATGCTCAATTTCCTGTTCAAGAGCCTGAGCCAGAAGCCCTTGCGCTTTGAGGCGAAATTCCTTACCGTATCGGTCTTTCGCTTTGACTTTAACTGTTACCGCCCTTTTTATTTCCCCCAAGTAGCCAGGTATGGATAAGCAGCCTTCCTGAACTATTCGCTCACCCTCCTTTTTTACTATTGCGGGGTTAATTAGAGTGATGAGTTCTTGTTCTGGCACCTCGATGACTACTACGCGGAGCAATACTCCTACCTGCGGGGCAGCGAGGCCGGCTCTGTTTGGGTCAGCGCGTAACGTATCAATCATGTCATCGATTAACTTCTGAATGGAGTCATCGATTTTGGTTACTCGTTTGGCCTTTTGCCGCAACACAGGGTCGGGCAAGGTGCGAATCTCTAAAACTGCCATGCTTCCTCTGAAAATGCGCCTGGATTTTTATCCCATACTGATTATATCACTGCTTGCTGACTAAAATCACCTTAAATATTCGAGATTGATTCGTAACGTCTCTCTGTCATGCGAGCGAAGCGTGGCAATCCCCACTCTCGCCAGCCCCGCCGAGATTGCTTCGTCGCTACACTCCTCGCAATGACAGGGGAGTCATTCCGAGCCCTTTGCCTTTTGTCATTCTGAGCATAGAGGCTGTGTCTCTTCAGGCTTGGCAGGATTGGGGCGCCTGGGAGGTATGACAAGCTGATTGAAGAGATTGTATTGGGATACAGGGAAAACAATTGACCTTGGTCGGGGCTGCGATGTAAAATCAGCGAAAGTGGACAAAAGTAGCCGAAGGGAGTGATAGTCTTCAAAAAGCAACTGTTAAAAAGGTGCTGGCGATAATCAATGGTCGTTAATTACCATCCGGCAGAAGGGATTTTTAGACAGTCTGAAAGTAATCTATGAAAGGGGAGACAAATGGCAAATCAAGACGCTGTTCGACTGGATATTGAAGATAGTATTGCCACAGTGCTGTTGAACCGACCGGAGGCATTGAATGCCTTTAATCATGAGGTCTTTTTGGGGCTTCAAAAAACAGCGCAGGCTATCAAGGAAAACCCTGAGGTCAGGGTTGTGATCATGACCGGTGCCGGTGATAGGGCGTTTAGCGCCGGACTGGACTTGAAGATGGTAGCCTCCGGGAGCGGCCCCACGGAAATTGTTCCCAGTTACCGGCAGGGCTATGATTCTCTGTACAACTTGAAGATGATATTTACCATGTACGAAGAGCTGGCCGCACCGGTTATCGCTGCCATAAACGGGTACTGTTTAGGAGCAGCCCTGGAACTCATTCTTTGCTGCGATATACGCCTGGCTTGTGATACTGCCGTATTCGGGCTTCCTGAGATTCAGTTGGGGGTTATCCCTGACCTGGGAAGCACGCAGCGGTTACCCCGGATAGTGGGAACTGGCATGGCTAAGGAACTGATTCTTACCGGACGAAGAATCGACGCTGCCGAAGCGCTCCGGGTTAGGCTGGTAGATCATGTATATCCCAAGGACCAGCTAATGGTTGAAGCCAAGAAGCTGGCCGAAGAAATAGCCAAAATCAATCCTCGCCTTATTCAGGGTGCCAAAAGAGCGGCTACTCTTGCTCTGTCGACCCCACTCGATATAGGGCTTCGCATGGAGACCGACATATGCCTTGGCTCAGGCAGTGGTGCCGAAATGGGTGAAGCCGCCCAACAGTTTACCAGGAAAGAGGCTGACCCGCCCACATAACATCTGATTGCCTGCCGCCTCAGCCAGACGGTCAGCAGTACTGTGCATCGTTAAGAATGGTCGTTGATTGCCCTCCACCAAAGAGAGGTTTTTAGACAGCGTGCATCCCATATTCAGCGAAGTTGTCCTCAGAATTAGCCGGTAGTATAGATTTAGTTAAGGCAAAGGAGCGGATAAGGTTGCCGGAAACTTTGCATAGATGTGCGTACTCTCCTTGCAAGCAGAGCGGTTGATTCAGTCATGGCTAATCGCTATACTAAGGTAAACACTGATGAGTTATACCCTCACTGTCGAGAGTCTTGACAGCGTTACTTCTTCCTGGGACAAGTTGCGTCACTGTTTAAAGTGGGGCTCCATTTTCGTTTTACCTGCCTGGCTGAAGGTCTGGTGGGAAGCATTTGGCAGGGGGGCTGAATTGTATGTACGAACGCTGCGGCAGGGTGAGAAAATCATCGGCTTTGCCCCACTTCTAGTGAATAAGGAAACGGCTTCTTTTATCGGGAGCGCCGACGTCTGCGACTATTTGGATTTCGTTATTACCCCGGGAAGAGAGAGGGATTTCTTCAAGGTACTGCTTGATGATTTGAGAGAGAGGGGTATAAAGAAGCTGGACCTGAGACCTTTGCGGCCCGATTCTACCGTGCTCACTCAACTCGTAAGTATCGCCCAGAACCGAGGGTATGAGGTTCTCTGCCACCCGGAGGATGTTTCTCTGGAACTAGATTTACCTACTACCTGGAATGAATACCTGGCAATATTGAAGAAAAAGCAGCGCCACGAAGTTAGGCGGAAGTTAAGGCGGTTATGGGAGGCTGGCAATGTAGAACATCGCTGTGTTGAGGTCGGTCGGGAGGTTGAAGATTATCTGGATATTTTTTTGAAGCTCTTTTCATTGAGCAAGGATGAGAAAGCCAGCTTCATGAATCACAAGAGAGAATCGTTTTTCAGGTCACTGGCTAAGGCCATGGCTGAGATTGGGCTATTGAGGTTAGGTATTCTACAGCTGGACAAGGTACCGGCGGCGATGACTATAGGTTTTGACTACGATGGCTCGCACTACCTCTATAATAGTGCCTATGACCCTCAATTCAACTATTTAAGCGTGGGACTGCTTTGTAAAGTCCTTTGCCTCAAGGAGAGCATCGAGAAAGGCAGAAAGAAATGGAACTTTTTGAAAGGTGGAGAACCGTACAAATATCAACTCGGCGGCCAGGAAGTACTCCTCTACAGCTGCCAGATAACTATCACCTAACAACAATAAAGAAGAGCACACTCTGATGTCGGTTAGTCAACTGAGAGTAGCTATGCTCAGTGCCCATAGCTGCCCTGTGGGAAAACTAGGGACAAAAGACACCGGTGGTATGAGTGTCTACATCCGGGAGCTTGCTCGCGAATTGGGCAAGCAGGGACATTTAGTGGATGTCTATACTCGTGTTCATGACCCCAAAGACCGCCAAACCTATGAACTCGGTCAGAATGCACGGCTTATTCACCTCAGGGCAGGGGAAGACGAGGAGATACATAAGTTGGCCGTGTATTCCCATCTTCCTGACTTTGTCTGCAACCTGGAGCGTTTCAGGAAGCATAACAACCTCCAGTACGATTTAATATTTAGCCATTACTGGCTTTCCGCGCTGGCAGGGGCATATTTACAGCAATGGTGGCATGTTCCTCATATCACTATGTTCCATACATTAGGTGCAGTTAAGAATGCAATTAAGGAAGGAGCTTATTTGGCCCCTGGCGAGGCTGAGCCCGAACTTCGTATTGAGACAGAAAGGGGCTTGGTTCAAAAGTGCCATCACATTATCGCTCCAACAGAGAGGGAAAAGGAAGAGCTTATTCGGCACTATGGCGCATCGTCGGAGAAAATCAGTGTGGTGCCCTGTGGGGTAAATCTGGAGCAGTTCAAAGCCTTAGACAAAACACAGGCCAGGCAGTATCTGAGCTTTGGTAACGATAAGATTATTCTGTTTGTGGGCAGAATTGACCCCTTAAAGGGTATAGATAAATTGATAAAGGCTTTACCCTATCTACGGAATATTCAAGGATTAAGGCTGGTGGTAATCGGTGGTGGTGAACATAGCCAGCGTGAAATAGAACAACTACGGAAACTAGCCTGTGACCTCAAAATACAGAATTCAGTTAATTTTCTGGGTTTGGTAAAGCATGCGCAGCTACCTTATTTTTACAGCGCGGCTGACGCTTGTGTGGTTCCTTCTTATTACGAAAGCTTTGGGTTAGTAACTCTGGAATCCCTGGCTTGCGGCACACCGGTAGTGGCTACTGATGTAGGTAACCATAAAAACGTTATTCGACAGGGAGAGACAGGGTATGTGGTAATAGACAATACTCCCCGTCACCTTGCTGATAAAATAGCCTTGCTTCTTTCCCGGCCAAGCACAGATACAAAGTCTGCCCAGTTAATTCGGGCAACTGTAAGCAAATTTAGCTGGTCGAATGTTGCTGAAGCGATTGTCAGGGATTGCCAACTGGTATTGGCTAACTACCTTGCCCCTGTGTCCTAATTTATGACCTTTTCATACCAAAAAGTGTTGGCCTGAACCTCAAAACCAAGGGATTGGTAAAGAGCACAAGCTGCTTTGTTCTCGCTGTCCACGGTCAACTCGGCAACCTGCAAACCTTTGCTTTTCAGGTGGGCTAACCCAGCCAGCACTAATTTTTTACCTGTTCCCTTACCTCTGTAATCTGGGCCAACTCCGAGCATAAGGATTCGCCCCTTTCTTATACTGGGAACTCCTTCCTCACAGCTTATTCCGGTCCAGCAATAGCCGATGGCCTTATCTCCCTCGTAGATTAGAACTATGTCCTCCAGGGAACAGGTATTTAAATTAGTACGAAAGGCTATTTCCTCTACAGTATTGGAGTTGTATCCCCAGGTGCCAGCAAAGGCACGATTCTGAAGCTGAGTGAGCTTGCCTTCTTCACCGTGCTGTAGATAGCGGCAGCTTAGAGCCACTCGGTCCATATCTAATTCGCCAACATCAGCAATGTCTAATCCCAATGCAAGAAACCGTCGGATAAGGCTGAAGCCCAGCCTGGATAGCACCCTTATCGCAATCACGTTATCCTCCCTTATATTTACATGGGCTACTTTGGCTCCTAATTCTTTGGCACGGTTTGTAGCATAACTGAGGAGTTTTGTCGCCAGCCCCCTTCTACGATGCTCAGGGTGTACCCAGCAGTCGAGAACCACCCGCCCAATGGTCAGCTCCGGTTTAACATCCATATAGCCGACGATATCCTCACTCCACAGGATAAACAGGTCTTGCTCAGGGGAATAGTTTGGCTGCTCTAATCGTTCAGCAACGAACTGCGGTGAAACACAACGTCCGGTCGGCTCCAGTTTTTCAGCTTCAGCATACAGTAAGACGTACTTATTGAAATCCGCCGGTTGATAATTTCTAATATTATGGAGGGAATTGCTCATTGCCTTTGTTGGCATTCCCAATCTCAATTGTATCAGCTTGAGGAATCTTATACAATTACTGCCATGTGTCACGATTCCAGGAGGCTCAAGTATAATGACTAAGCCAGTTCATGTCATGGTGGTTACACCTCATCCCGACGATGCCGAATTTGGTGTTGCCGGGACTGTGGCTCGTTGGACAAGTGAAGGAAAGGATGTTATCTACGTGGTATGCACCAATGGCGATAAGGGCACCAGCGACCCCAATATGAAGCCGGATGAACTAGTCAGAATCAGAGAGCAGGAACAGCTAGCGGCAGCCAAGCTATTAGGGGTGAGGGGGGTCATCTTCCTGCACCATCCAGACCAGACCTTGGAAGATACACCTGAATTCAGAAAGGAGATTGTACGCCTGATAAGGATGTACAAACCAGAGACGGTGGTAACTGCTGACCTATACCGGCGCCGTATTTGGCATCGCGACCACCGAATCACCAGCCAGGTTACACTTGATGCTGTTTTCCCCTACGCCAGGGATTTTCTTTCATATCCTGATTTACTGGAGGAAGGGCTTCAGCCTCATAAAGTTAAAGAGGTATTACTCTGGGGTGCTGAGGAGCCTAATTACTGCACTAATATTACCAATACCTTTGACACTAAAATTGCCGCCCTGCTCTGCCATAAGAGCCAGATAAGCAACATCCCCTCCACGGGATGGGAAGAATGGCTAAGGGAGCGACATACAATGCTCGCCCAAGGGGAAGATTACGAACTAGCTGAAGCTTTCTACCGGGTAGAGCTACTGTGATAATCAACTTCTTAATTTTCGTAGGGGCGATGCTCTAGCCTCGCCCTGCGGGTCTAAAGATCCGCAGCTACGTTGAAAGCCAGAGCACATCGCCGCACAGGTGGGGATCATGAGGTCGAGCGGCAAAGACGGCAAACTCGTCTTTCTCCCTCTTTAACACGGTGGAATCCCCATGGCCAGGGTATATCTGAGTATCGTCCGGCAATACGAAGATTTTCCCGGTTACAGACTTGATTATCTGCTTAAAATCATCTGGAGAGCTTGTCTTACCCGGTCCCCCAGGGAAAATGGTATCTCCCGATATCAGGTATCGACCGGTCCTGAAGCATAAACTATCTGGGGTGTGCCCTGGTGTATGAAGCACCGTAAACTTAAGCCTTCCCAACCAAACCGTGTCACCATCACTCAATAATATCTCTGGTGGCGATGTCAGGTTCCCTGTGTCTGAACCGTGGGCAGCCAGAGGAACTTTCAGCTCAGCTCGTAATTGGGCAAGGGCACCGATATGGTCCATGTGGTTATGAGTCAACAATATGTATTTGGGCGTGGTGTTTTTCAATTTATCTATGATGATGTTCGCCTCTGCGGGAGCATCTATTAGCGCACTATCTCGCATTTCTCGACAGGTTACAATATAGGCGTTAGTCCCGAAGGGACCCAGCTCAAGCTTTTCGATCTGGATAGCATCGTCTTCGGCTACGATTGTCATAGTTCACCATTCCCTGGTTTGGCTATATATTGTCAATTATACCATGAGGTGAGAAGGATTGAGCATCAGGAGGCAGTAAAGTTTTATTGACGGGGAGTAGAAAGCAAAGTAAAATTCCTGGTAATGTACAACAAGGCTGTGCTCGATAATGGCTTGAGAGTTATCACCAGTACTATGCCCCATAGCCGCTCAGTATGCCTTGCCATCCTTGTAGGCGCGGGTTCCTGCTACGAAAGTGAAGAGGAAGCGGGCATCTCTCACTTCGCTGAGCATTTATTCTTCAAAGGCACACAGCGGCGACCAACGTCCAAGGAAATAACTCAGGATATTGAAGGCGTTGGTGGCATAATCAATGCTGGCACAGACAAGGAATTAACTATCTTTTGGTGTAAGGTTGCTAAGCCTCACTTTCCCATCGCCCTTGACGTGCTATCTGACCTCTTGCTCAATTCTCGCTTTGATAACAAAGAAATAGAGCAAGAGCGGCGGATTATCAGCGAGGAAATCAATATGAACATGGACCTTCCTCAGCAAAGGGTAAGCATGCTCATAGACGAGTTGTTATGGCCGGAACAGCCTCTGGGGCGCGAGGTCATCGGATACAAGGAAACTGTATCTTCGCTAACAAGGGAGCAACTATTAAACTACGTTGCTCGCAGATATATGCCCAATAACACCGTACTTAGCATTGCTGGCAACATACAACATGAAGAAGCAGTGGCTCAAATTGAGCCTCTGTTTAGTAAATGGGCTGCCGGGGAGCTAATGACTGGCTATATAACTAATGACAAGCAAACGGAAGCCAGGTTGCATATTGAGCCCAAGGATATCGAGCAAGCGCACCTTTGCCTCGCTGTTCACGGCTTTTCTCGCTCCCACCCGCAACGTTTTACCCTTGACTTGCTTAACACAGTCCTTGGCGGTGGCATGAGCAGCCGCCTATTTACGGAGATACGAGAGCATAGGGGGTTAGCCTATGATATTCACAGCTATACCGAGCACTTCCTCAAGTCGGGGTCATTTGCTATTTATGCCGGCGTTGACCCCCAGAAAGTAGAAACTGCTGTGGCAGCCATCCTCGAAGAGATATCTCAGATTAAACAAGAAATTACCGCTAAAGAGCTTACCAGGGCTAAAGAATTGTCAAAAGGAAGATTATATTTGCGGTTTGAGGATAGCCAGAATGTAGCGTTATGGTATGGTGGTCAGGAGATATTAATGCGACAAATCCTGGACATAGACGATGTTATTTCTATTGTGGATGCCATTACCATAGATGAGCTAAAAGAGGTGGCCGAGGAGATTATAACCGATAGTGGGTTTAATTTAGCTGTAATAGGACCGATTAAGGAAGAAGAGTCTTATCGTGATAGTCTTATCAAGGAAAAGCCTTTAAGGCAGTTGTTTAAGATTATACAGAAAGAACCGCTGTGAGGCGGTTCTTTCTGTTGTTGCTAGAGCAATCAGCGGCTGTTTAGTATTCGGGATATCCTCCTCCTGGCATCGCCGGCATCTTTTCCTTCTCAGGAATGTCGGTTACCAAGGACTCCGTAGTCAGAATCATAGTGGCAATGCTCGCACCATTCTGTAGAGCGCTCCTGGTGACCTTGAGAGGGTCTACAATGCCCCTTTCTACCATATTTACACCTAGCTCGTCTTTGAGGGCGTCGTAGCCTATGCCAGGCTTGCTTCCCTTTATGGCATTTATCACCACTGAGCCCTCCCGGCCACTATTTCCAGCGATGCACCTCAGAGGCTCCTCCAGGGCTCGTTGCAAGAGAGCCAAACCAGTAGCCTCATCGCCCTTGAGCTTGAGCTTTTTCAAGGCCGGCAGGGCATTAAGGAGGGCAACACCACCGCCAGGCAGGATACCTTCTTCCACAGCAGCTCGAGTAGCTGATAAAGCATCCTCTACACGGTGTTTTTTCTCTTTAAGCTCTGTTTCCGTAGCCCCACCTACTTTAATCACTGCCACGCCGCCTGCTAATTTAGCCAGTCTTTCCTGTAATTTCTCCTTATCATAATCCGAGGTGCTTATATCAATCTCGGACCTGATTTGTTTGATTCGAGCCTCAATATCTTTGGCCTCGCCCTTGCCTTCAACAATGGTGGTATTATCTTTATCAGTAATCACCCTTCTGGCTCGCCCTAAATCCTCCACGGTCACCGAATCTAATTTCCTGCCAACTTCTTCAGATATAACAGTGCCTCCGGTAAGAACGGCTATATCCTGAAGCATGGCTTTTCTCCTGTCGCCAAAGCCAGGTGCTTTAACCGCCAGGGGAGATAAAGTGCCCCTCAGCTTATTAACCACTAACGTAGCCAGGGATTCGCCTTCCACATCTTCAGCGATAATGACCAGATTCTTGGACACTTGAACAATCTTTTCCAGAGCCGGCAATATTTCGTTTATGGCGGAAATCTTCTTATCAGTGATGAGGATGCAGGGATCTTCTAGCTCTGCCCTCATTTGTTCGGCGTTGGTGATGAAATAAGGGCTGATGTAGCCGCGGTCGAACTTCATCCCCTCAACATATTCAGTCTCGAATTTCAGCCCTTTGCCTTCTTCGACGGTGATAACGCCATCTTTGCCCACCTTTTCCATAACGTCAGCAATCAAATTGCCAATTTCCTGGTCGATAGCTGATATAGCGGCTACCTGAGCTACCTGCTCTTTACCAGCCACCGGTATAGACATTTTCTTGAGCTCATCAACTAAAGCTTCTACCCCTTTGTCAACCCCGCGCTTTAGAGCCATGGAATCAGCGCCAGCGGCAATGTTCTTGAAGCCCTCGCTAATGATGGCCTGGGCTACAATAGTGGATGTGCTGGTGCCATCGCCGCATTCATCGTTAGTTTTGGTGGCTGCCTGCTTTACTAGCTGCACCCCCATATTCTCAAAGGGATCGGGCAGCTCTATCTCTTTGGCTATAGAAACGCCGTCGTTGAGAACCGAAGGAGCGCCCCATTTCTTATCCAGTGCTACAGGCCGCCCGCGTGGTCCCAGAGTCACCCTGATAGCATCAGTTAGGGTATCTACGCCGTTCTTTAATGATTTCCTTGCTTCCTCGCCGAAAATAATTTGTTTTGCCATTCGCTTACCTCCTTTTCTTAACTCTTCTTGGCCAGTATATCACCCTCACGCATGATAACCAGCTCTTCATCATCTAGCTTAAACTCGGTGCCAGCGTATTTGGAATAAATAACCTTGTCCCCCTTCTTCACCTCCATGGCAATACGGTTGCCATCTTCAGTCAACCTGCCTGGCCCGGCAGCAATAATTTTCCCCTCCTGGGGCTTCTCTTTGGCTGTATCTGGTAAAACTATCCCTCCTTTGCTTACTTCTTCCGTGGGTGTGGGTTTTATCACTACTCTGTCTCCCAAAGGTTCAATTTTAGCCATGTTCCCTCCTTTCCTAGATTTACTTTAGCACTCTGCCCTTGAGATTGCTAAATTTGTATTATATCAAGAAAACCCAAAAATGCAAGAGGTTTTTACTAAAATTTGGCAAATTTTTCTTGAATTATTACACTAAACCGTGTATAATTTTTGAGAGATGGAGCGAGGAAAAAAGAAAAAAAGACAATGGAGTAAAGAAGAGGTCAAGGCACTGAGGCAACACCTGAACTTAACTCAAGTGAAGCTAGCCGAGGAATTAGGCACGCGGCAGCAAACGATCAGTGAATGGGAAAAGGGGATGTATCGACCTCGCGGGGCATCGGCTACCTTGCTCAGCATAGTTGCTGAGCGTAGTGGCTTTACTTACAAAGCTGGAAAGAGGCATGATGAATCAAATTAAGGTTGGCTGCTGCGGTTTTTCCAGGGGCAAGAGGAAATATTGTGAGCAATGTTCTAAGGTTTAAACAATTGATATAAAGCGACAGGTAATTTTTTTACGCCATGATTACACGTAATCGGATAAATTTCTCGGAAAAGCAAGCAGTTCTAATATGGCAACAAGTGGTGGGAAAGGAACTGACCTCCTCGGAAGACGGGCTAGTCAGTGTAATCTATCCTGGAAGGACTAATGGTGATAACGGCCCCGATTTTCGGGATGCAGTTATTGTAAATAACTCTCATTTGACGAAAGGAGATGTAGAGGTTCACGTTAAATCCAGCGATTGGTATAGCCATAAGCATCATGCTGATGCTGAATATAATAATGTAATCCTTCATGTTGTGATGTGGCATGATTGTAATGCAGCTACCTTACTACAAAGCGGCAAGCCAGTCCCCATTCTATGTCTGGCGAAGGCATTGCGACACCAAGCTTATTTGCTGCCTGACCTGCTCCCTTGCTTCCAGACACTGGACCACATGGACAGGCAAGCTTTAAGAAAGTTATTGAACACTGCCGGTGAAGAAAGGTTTAAGCAGAAGGCGATGCATTTTCAAGCCGAGTTGAAACAAGAAGAGGCGGGGCAGGTGCTTTTCAGGGGCATTATGAAGGCTCTGGGTTATGCTAAAAACACAAAGCCCTTTGAAGACCTTGCTGACAGAATGCCCCTCAATTCCATCGAATCCAGAGAGGGCGTGGCCCTAAAGCAAGCTTTGTTGTTAGGCACAGCCGGGCTATTACCTTCTCAAAGATGGCAAGGAAAATTTGCCAAGGAAAAAGAAGTCCAGGAATTGGAGCAAATATGGCAGTCAGCGGGTAAAAAAGTTAAAGCCATGAATGAAGGTGACTGGAACCTCTCACACATATATCCCAACAATTCTCCAGTACGACGCATCGTCGCCCAGAGCTACCTTCTTGAGCGTTACTGCCAAGGAAAACTATTAGCAGAGATATTGCAGCTAGTGAAAGAAGCGCCTCCGTCCGGTGGGCACCGCGTGCTGGAGAACGGATTGACCGTGGCTGGCAATGGCTACTGGCGAGACCATTTCGATTTTGACGTCAGAAGTAAAACAAAGATATCGGCTCTTTTGGGAAATAGCAAGGCAGGTGAAATTGCAGTAAATGTGGTATTGCCCTTTGCTTTTTCCTGGGGAGAATTAACTAATGAGGCGAAGCTAACAGAGAACGCTATAGAGCTTTACCGTAATTATCCCAAACTGGCTGGGAATTGTATAACACGCCACATGAAGAAACAGCTTTGCCTTAAAGAGCCTTCCGATTTCACTGCCTGTCATCAGCAAGGGCTAATTCATGTCTTCAGGAACTACTGTCGTGAAGGAGGATGCCCACAGTGTCCTCTGGCTAGTTGAGGAATACTGGGGCGTAAGCTCAAAAATCGTCGACCCAGCTGACAACCCCTGGATTTCTGTCCCTCGCGTATCGCCTCCTCGATTGCCGTTTTAAGAATCATGACCTCATCATGGAGGCGTTTTCCTTCCATCTCCAATTTCTTACTCCCTTGATTGGTTATCACCGGCAGTATCAAAATCTTAATAAAAGTTCTATAGCCTGTCTATGGCCCAAAAGTCCTACACCTGGGCATCAAGGCTTTCTTGCTATAGCCTAAAAGCCCCAGGGAGATGGAAATTCTCCCTAATCTATGAGTGAAACGAATTTAATTGGAAAGAGTTAATGGCTAAATAGTCGTAATGCTAAAAATTTCAAACTATGGTTTGATTACTTACCCCGAATTTATCGGTAGCATTTCCGGGTCCCATAAGAAAGGTTAATAGATTAGCCAAGGCCAAGGCTGGGCACTACATCCAGGTCATAACCGCTTATCTTGCCAGCCTGGAAATGATAATAGCCACAGGCAGCCACCATAGCAGCATTATCAGTACATAAGTGGGGAGGAGGAATAAGAACCGGGACTGGCGAGTTGGCAAGGAAATGCTGGGTCAATATCTTATTGGCTGCCACTCCACCGCTCAGCAAAATTTGCTTCACTTCCAGTTGCTTAGCGGCTTCAATTGTTTTGGCAACTAAAACATCGACTATGGCCAACTGGAAGCTTGCCGCGGCATCGGCCACTGAGATCCCTCCCTTGTGAACAAGATGCCACAAGGCGGTTTTCAAGCCACTGAAGCTGAAATCATGGCTTTCCTTGAGCCAAGCTCGGGGGAGAGGTAAACAAGGAATTCCAGAGCGGGCTGCCTGTTCAATAGCTGGCCCCCCAGGGTAGCCCAAGCCCAAGAGCCTGGCGGCTTTGTCAAAGGCTTCGCCGGCGGCGTCATCTAGGGTCTGCCCTAACTTCTCAAATTGCCCATGTCCCTTCATCAGTACTAAATCGCTGTGTCCACCGGAGACAACGAGGCAGAGGCAGGGAAATTTCACTCTACCCTTTTCGCCAGCTGGGGAGGAATCCAGCCAATTAGCATAGATATGTGCCTCAAGATGGTTAACCCCGGTGATAGGTAATTTTTTGGCCAAGGCAATCGCCTTGGCCACGTTAACGCCAACCAACAGCGACCCGGCCAGCCCCGGGCCGAAAGTCACAGCAATGCCGTTGATATCTTGCCAGGAGACTTCGGTCATTGCCTGGCTGATAACCGGGATAATGGTGAGGAGATGCTGCCTTGAGGCGATTTCGGGGACTATGCCGCCATAACGAGCATGAATATCTATCTGTGAAGCTACAACATCGGAAATAATTCTGCTGCCGTCCTCCACTACGGCAGCAGCAGTTTCATCACAAGAAGTTTCAACACCCAGAATTTTCATGGGCTACTATGTGCTTGCTTCTCCTGCCTTCTTAATAGCATATTGTATTAGAGGTGGTGCAAGGAGTCCATGAACTACTGTTGTGGTCGCCATAAGTGCGATTATTGTGCCCCCGAGCTCATATTCCGATAATGCTTGAGCTGCGAGGAAAGCAAGACCTATGGCAACACCTGCTTGATCTAGCATTGCTAGGCCAAGATACTTCTTAATTTTCGGCTCAGACCTTGATAAGACGCCCCCTAAGCTACACCCTGCTATCTTGCCAATACTTCTGCCAACGCAATACATAATTACAAGCGGCCACATGAGATAAAAAACTGAGAAGTCCATCTGCATACCAATAGCGGCGAAAAACAAAACAAATACCGGCGTCATGATATTATCTATCAATTCATTTGAGCGAGTGCCGATTTGGACATTGAGGTTAATTACTGCAGTTCCTAAAGCCATACATGCGAGAATTGCTGAAACTCCAATCATTCCCGCAAGACCCCAACACAGCATAGCAGCCGCAATAGAAACAACAAAGATGTGGTCAGAAGAGAGATGTATTTTCTTCGTGAAGTAAGCAATAGCAATTCCAATTCCTCCTCCCAGTCCCAGGCCACCGAAAATCTCCCATAATGGGTAAGTAAGGGCAAATGAAATGCCTGCTTCTCCACCTAACAACATCTTCGCCCACAGAATCCCCACCGAATAAATAACTATTACAAGTGCGTCATCCAGTCCCACAAGAGCCATAGTTAAGTCTGTAAGTGTTCCTTTTGCCCTTAAGTCCCTTAAAACTGCAATTGTTCCTGCCGGAGCGGTGGCCGGGGCGAGCGAACCCAAAATTATGGAAAGTGGGAGGTCCCTCGTTAATAAATATACAAAACCCCATGTTGCAATAAAAGTCATGAGCACCTGCACAATCAATATAATGACCAGTTGCTTACCCATTCTTTTTAGAAAAGCGAACGAAAAGCTCAATCCTATTATGTAGGCAACAAGAGCAAGCGTGATTCCGGTGATAATGACAATGAATTGTTCGGGTGCGCTGAAATTCAGAACTTGGCCTATGATAATACCTGAGAGAATATATGCTAAAATTTCTGTTAAACGTAGCTTGCGTAGTATCCTTCCGAGTATAAAGCCAAGTATGAGAATTAAAGCGACAAGCACATAGATATTCATACCATGTTCATGAACTTATGTCTGAGCTTTTTCACCAGGAGCTGTATTGTTATTTCTCCCAAGAGTCTTTTATTTTCATCAACAACTGCCAATCTGCGGATATCGAAGGAGGAAAACTTCTTCAAAACGTCAGCTACAGTTTCCTCCGGCGAGCATACAACGGGATTATGTGTCATGATATCCTGGACGACACTTTCTTTATGCAATATCTCAGCCCTATGAACTCCGAACATCCTTTCCTTTCTTTGCCCGGGAGGCATAATGGAACGCAGCATATCGTGTTCCGTTACTACCCCCACCACTTTCATTTGCTCAGTATTGTTAACCACCCATGCGTGTGCTCTAAGGGAAAGCTTGCTAAGAAACTCCACCCAACTCGCGTTCTCTTCCATAAATGGGGTGTCATGCTTTGGCATCATTATCTCTTTTACTTTTGCCTTGTATAATTCTTCCATCATGGTCTGTTAGGAAAAAACTCCCTGTCTTGATTTGGCTAGAAACTTGCAGTAAAGCTTTGTCATGAGCTTATGTTAGTATTCTAATAGAGAAGGAAAGATTAGGCAAGCAATAACAGCTTGCCTGGCGCTGTCCAGTATGTTAGCGTAGCTTTGTATTTCAGGCGTTTTGAGCATGACTTCTATTATTCTCGCCGGTGGCAAAAGTCTGAGGCTTGGTCGGAGCAAGGCTCTTCAGGTTATTGAGGGTAAGAGCCTTATCCAGTGGGTGGTTGACCGCCTTGCTATCCTCAGCACAGAAATCATCATAGCGACTGCTCATGGCGAAGCAATTCCCTGCTCCTCGGCTGCAAGGATAAAAACGGTAGCCGATATTTATCCTGGAAAGGGTCCGCTTGTGGGCATTTACTCAGGTTTAATAGCTTCATCTAGTTCGCAGGCTATCGTCGTTGGCTGTGATACACCGTTTCTGAGCGTTGGCTTGCTTGAATATATGACTCAACTTGGCTCCACATTTGATGTTGTTGTTCCTCGGATAGGGAAGAAAGTAGAGCCCCTTTGTGCGGTGTATTCCAAGAGTTGTTTAGTCCCCATGCAGGGATTGCTGGAGCAAAGTGAACTGAAAATTAGCGAACTTTTTAGTATGGTCAAGGTGAAGTACGTTGAAGAGGACGAGATAAACAGATTTGACCCGGAGCACTTAAGCTTTTTCAACATAAATAGCCAGGCTGATTTGGAGAGGGCAGGAAAGCTGGCAGCCGAGAGAGGATGAATGGAATGGTTTAAGGGACAGAGGTCAACAGAAATGACAAAATTTAATGTACTTAGTTAGAGATAAATGAGCAAGGCACGTCTTGAATAATACGAAACGTCGTCTAACACGGGCTTTGTAGCTTCGCTGTTCCTATAGCTAACCACTGTCCTGTGATTTATATCTTCTCCACCTTAACTGCTGAGACTTTGAGTTCAGGAATTTTGGATACCGGGTCGAGCTTGGGATTGGTAAGGATATTGACAGCACTCTCGGCGAAATGGAAAGTCATAAATACCAATCCTGAGGGTAATGCCCCAGTTACTTTAGCTTTAGCAATAACTTCACCGCGACGGGAGCCGATTTTAACCTTGTCACCTTGAGCTATGCCGAGTTGCGAAGCATCCTGGGGGCTGATTTCCACCACACCTTCAGGCTCTATGATATTAAGTCCAGCTACCTTGCGAGTCATCGTCCCAGTATGGAAATGATACAAGCTGCGCCCTGTGGTGAGAATCAGAGGATAGTCTTCATCTGGCATCTCCCCCGGAGGAATATATTTTAATGGGATAAATCTGCCTTGCCCCCTGACAAAAATATTCGTGTGTAATATCGGCGTGCCGGGATGGTCATCAAGAGGACAGGGCCACTGGAGTCCACCATTCTCTAATCTCTGGTAACTTATCCCACCATAGCTAGGAGTAAGATTGCGAATTTCTTCCATTATGTCAGACGGGTGGCTATAGTCAAAGCCTTTGGCTTCTAACCTTTGGGCTACCTGACAAATGATCCACCAATCAGGCTTGGAATCGCCGACGGGCTCGATAACTTTTCTTACTCGCTGCACCCGGCGGTCAGTGTTAGTGAAGGTGCCATCCTTTTCGGCAAAGCTTGCTGCCGGCAAGACAACATGAGCAAACTTTGCTGTCTCAGAAAGGAATATATCCTGAACCACAAAGAAATCAAGCCGAGCCAGTGCTTCCCGGACATGCTGGACATCAGGGTCGCTTAATGCCGGGTTCTCACCAACCAGATATAGTGCCTTTATCTCTTTGCGGTGGGCGGCTTCAAGCATCTCAACCAGGGTCAACCCTGGAGATAATGGTAATGAGCATGCCCAGGTAATCCCAAACTTATCTTTAAGGGACGGGGGTAATGAACACCCCCAGGCAGTTTCGAACTTTTCTCTAATAGCTGGATTGCTTACTGCCTGATAGCCAGGGTAGACGTTAGGTAAGGCACCCATATCGCAGGCACCCTGCACATTGTTCTGACCTCTGAGTGGATTGACCCCGGTTGAGGGCTTGCCCATGTTCCCGGTGAGCATTGCCAGGTTGGCGGTAGCCAGCACGTTGTCAGTGCCATGAGAATGCTGAGTAATGCCCATGGCATAGAGGATGGTGGCAGGACTATTGCTGGCAAACATACGGGCAGCTTCTACTATTTTGTCCTGTGGCACATTAGTGATTTGCTCAACAGAATCAAGGTCAAAGTCTTTTAGCGACTCCTTGAAAGCATCGAAATTCTCACATCTTTCCTTGATAAACGCCGAGTCCAGTAGCCCCTCATCTACTATAACTCGCATCATCCCCATGAGTAGGGCGACATCTGTGCCGGGTTTGTGCTGAAGCCAGAGGCTAGCAAAGTGGCAGAGGTCGATCTCACGGGGGTTAGCCACGATTAGCTTTCCCCCATTATTTACTGCTCTTTTCATCTCAAGCCCAATCACAGGGTGGTCTTCTGTAGTATTGGTGCCGATAGCCAAAATACAAGCGGCGTCGCCAATTTCGTTGATGGAATTAGTCATGGCTCCACTGCCAAAACTTTGTACCAGGCCGGCCACAGTGGGGGCATGACATAGCCGGGCACAATGGTCAACATTGTTGGTACCCAAAACTGCCCGGGCGAATTTTTGCATGACATAGTTCTCTTCATTGGTGCACTTGGCTGAGGTAATTACCCCTACTTCCTGTGGTGTATAGCGCTTCAGTTCCTTCGCCACTAGCTCCAGTGCTTCGTCCCAGGATGCCTCTTTCAACTCTCCATTCTTTCTTATCAAGGGAGAGGTCAACCTTTCAGGGTGATGGATGAACTCGGCGACACCAAACCGACCTTTGACGCATGCCTGCCCATGATTAGCTGCGCCATCTGGATCGGGGATGGAAGTTACTATCCTTTCATCCTTGACCTCGAGTTTGAGTTGACAGCCGACACCACAATAGGGACAAATTGTAATAACTACACGGTCGGGCTTGGCAATCCCGCGGGTGGCCAAATCAGCGAGGGCACCTGTGGGACAGGAATCAACGCAGGCACCGCAAAACTTGCAGCCAACCTCGCGAAGCGTTCGCCCTTCCAAGGGGGCAATGACATTACACTGGAGGCAGCGTTGAGCTTCGGCAACCGCCATCTCCCAAGTTATACCATACTCCACCTCGGCAAGACCCTTAACCCGTGTTTCAGGTGGAAGGTAGGATAGCTTAGCCAGTCTCTCTCCCTGAGTTACATCTTTCAACCAAGTTATTCCTTCCTCAGCAGGCACAAGATGCTCTGTAATATCTCCCTTGCCGCCAAGATGGCGGTCGATAGATTGAGCTGCCTTTCTTCCCGTTGCAATAGCATTGATGACCAAGGCCGGCCCGCTCACACAGTCGCCACCAGCAAAAACGCCCTCTCGACTCGTGCTCAGGTCTTCATTGACCTTCAATACATTTCCTCGTACTACTTCGACCTGAAAGCCCGCTGGGACATCTGGTCGTTCGCCGATGGCAGCAATCAAAGTATCAAGTCCAGCAACAAACTTGCTTCCCTTAACAGGGATGGGGCGGCGTCTGCCACTAGAATCAGGTTCCCCTAATTCCATGCGTACCAACTCCATTTTTAAGTTATCGCTTTCCCTATGAATCCTTGAGGGGGCAACCAAAAAAACAATCTCAATTCCTTCCTCCAACGCTTGTTCTACCTCTTCTGTTTGAGCCGGCATCTCGTTCTTTGTCCTGCGGTAAAAAATGGTTACCATCTTAGCACCTAGCCGCAAAGCAGCACGGGCAGAATCAATAGCAACGTTTCCCCCGCCAATCACCCCTACTCTATTTCCTATCTCCATCCTCTCTCCAAGGTTGAACCGTCGAAGGAATTCCACACAGCCGATTATCCCGGGCAAGTTCTCTCCCTTAATGTCTAAAGCCATCTCTTCATGGGCACCGATGGCAAGAAAAACCGCCTGGTATCCTTGCTCAAAAAGGGAATCCAAGGATTCAATTCGAGTGTTCAATCTGATTTCCACACCCGCCATTTCAATTTCTCGAATTTCATCGCGGAGTATGTTCCGTGGGAGGCGATATTCAGGAATTCCTACTCTCATCATTCCACCTGGCTCCGAAAGAGCTTCGAATACGGTTACCCTGTGTCCCAATTTAGCTAGATAGTAAGCACAGGTGAGCCCAGCCGGCCCTGCCCCCACTATTGCTATGCTTTTGCCGGTCGCTGGAAGAAACTTTACCTGCTTCTTCCAGCTATCATCGCCCTTATCAGCGGCAAAGCGCTTGAGCATTCTTATGTGTAATGCTTTATCCACATCACGGCCACGTCGGCATTCCTCCTGGCACGGGGCAGCACATACTCTGCCTAATACAGCAGGAAAAGGAACCCTCTCCCTTATCACTGCCAAGGCCGTGCTTGGTCTCCTTCTTGCAATAAGACGAATATAGCGAGGAATGTCTATGCCGGCAGGACAAGCTACCTGACAAGGAAAGGCAGTTTCAATCACCCCAAGTCTTCTTATCTCGTCACAGACCCGAAGACAGCGATTGCATAAAATGCAAAAACTGGAATCACGAGCGAAGAAGGGATTATCCTCTAAAGGAGCTAAAGATCTAGGAACATGGACAGGTATCTCCTTTAAACCAATATAGTCGATGGTTTTTTGAAGTTCGCAATCCCTTTTTTCAAAGCAGATATCAGTAGGTTGTCTAACTAAAATGGCAAGCAGGTTTTTTTGCTGTAGCTCCCGTATCTTTGGCGTCTTTGTCTTAACTACCATTTTCTCAGAGGCAGGAGCGACACAGGAAAGAACGAGGTTACCGTTTGCTTCCACTATACAAAGCTGGCAAGCCTCGTCAGGTATTACTTGAGGGAGTGGTTTTAGACCGGGATAGTAACAAAGACTGGGAATGTAAATTCCTGCGCTTCTGGCGGCCTCCAGTATCGTCTGCCCTTGCTTAGCCTTTACATTCTTGCCATCTATATTCAATGTGATTATGCCTTCTTGAACCATTGTTTATTCCTTCCTCCACGAACGCTAGTCACATTACGTCACCTTGGCCTGCGTAAACTAAACTAGGAAAGCCTAAGTCTTGAGATAACTGCCTCCAAAACATCCGACCAACTAAGTTCCAGAGAGCAACTTTAAGGCTTGGACTATATCATAAACAGAGGCGTTAACGCAAATAGAGATATCGAGATTACTCATATCGTGTCAATGCAATAGCAAAGAAGTTGTTGGGTTAAGTAGAGGGAATACTTTTGACTAGCTTCCAAGCAATAGTTTCACAGAGCACAGTTACATCCTCGGTGGGGAGGTAATCAGAAATATTAGCATCGAACAATATATTCCCATTAGGAGCAAGCTCTTCGTCGCCTTTCCATAACATTAAGGTTATAGGTACATGGTTGAAAGCATTGACGATCACAGACACATCCCCGTAGTCTGCTTCGCGGCCTCCTAACTTTGCTGCCGCCTTCATTAGCAGCTCGGGGTCTTTTCCAAAGTGGTTTACAAAAGGTGTTATAACTCTTTGGGAAAATGCCGGAAAATAGCTGACACCTCCCGGCAGCTGTTTATAGGTAATCAATATACCGGTAGCCGGGGTACCCTGTGCCAAAGTGAAATAGTGAAGTATCAGAATTTTGTCCTTCAGCGGAACTTCCACTTTGCTATCCTCCGACGATATTTTGGCATCAGGAAGGGTAATGTGATATGGCTTATTTAGATAATCAACAATTATCTTATTGGGACCTACATACCGCGTACCGCTTTTATGGCATTGTTCTTCTATATCGCTGATTTTGGACAACTGCTCACAAGCAAGCTTATAGGAAAGCTCAAAACCCTGCTCCCGGGAACCATGTGATGAATAATGTTGGTTTTTCATTATGGGGTAAACTTAGGGCGGGGCAAAAGACCAGCTGACTCTACTATCTCAGGCACTGCTTCCTCCCACTCAATAGCCATGAGATGAATACCCGCCACACCCTCAATTTCACGCACCTGATTGATAATATCAATGCAAAGCTGGATACCCTCCTTAGACACTTGCTCCTTAGGCACTCCTTGAAGCCGCGCAATAATGCTGTCAGGCACATCCATTCCGGGAACTCTGGTCTTCATATATTGCGCGACACCCACTGACTTTATGGGAGCAACACCGGCAAGTATCTTTACCCTCTCATGTAATCCTCTGTCCCGTACCATCTTCATCCATTCAGCGAACTTATCCACATTGTAGATAATCTGAGTTTGGATAAAATCTGCCCCCGCTGCCACTTTCTTGGCAAGACGCACCACCCTGAACTCAAAGGGGTCAGCAAAGGGATTAGCAGCAGCTCCGATGAAGAGACGAGGCTCAACCGCCATCTCATCACCACACTGGAACTTCTTTTCATCCCGCATGTCTTTCACCATCTTAACCAGTTGAATAGAATCAACATCGTAAACACCTTTGGCCATAGGATGATTACCGAATTTCTGGTGGTCGCCCGTGAGACACAACATATTATTTATGCCCAGTGCTGCTATGCCTAACACATCCATCTGAAGGGCAATGCGATTGCGGTCACGACAGGTCATCTGGACAATAGGGTCTAAACCCTCCTCTTTACCGATAAGGCAAGCTGCCCAAGATGCCATGCGCACCACAGCGGTTTGACCATCGGTGACATTAAAGGCGTCTACATTGCCTTTGAGTATTTTCGCCTTTCTCCTAATCACCTCAGGGTCAGCGCTTTGTGGTGGTCCCAATTCACCTGTGACAGCAAACTGTTCAGCCTCTAGCACCCGTTCCAAATTACTTTTCGTCTTCATTGCGCCTCCAATTGCTTCGCTTGCAATGACATTAGCTGAATATAATGACGTTCAGGGAAACCTTTTAACTGGTGGTTCCGATATAAGGCTCACACTCCAATTCCTCGGTGTTACAAGTTCTTCTAATTTATCCAGTCGTCCCAGTTTGGCAAGGCGATCGACAATCTGTTGCCAGACACAAGGTATATCTGGATCCACCTCGCATTTACCATTCTGCGAGCCACCACAGGGACCATTGAGCAGATGCTTGGGACATTGGGCAATGGGGCAAATGCCACCAGTATAGTTCAGGTAGCACTCCCCACATTGATCACAGTTAAATTCCTGAACGGTAAGTCCTTGGAAACCATTTAGATAAAGAGTATCACAACATGTGTAGACAATTTTATCTTCCAGTAGCGAGGAAACAATTTGAACTCCTACCCCACAGGAGAAAACAAGGAGTATCTGTGCTTTTTTAATTTGTTTGGAATACCTTTCAATGTATTCCTTAACAAATTCCCTATTACATAGATAATCAAGAGACGCTTTTCCAACAATTTCCTCCTTTAAATTATCTATGAACTTTTCTACATCTTCCGCCGGAAAATAAATTTCCTGACAGCCAAGGCATTCAAAGATAAAAAGTCTCTTTGAGGAAATTTTTGGGAGTATCTCTTCCTCAGGCTTTATTTGAACTACAAGCATATTCCTTCTCTTGCTTAATGAAACTTAAAAGTGAAATTTTTGAGGAACAGACGGATTCACAGCATCTGCATTCCATACAATCCTCTACATTGTATTTAATTGCCTTTCCCGGCTCACCTTTCCTTCCATAAAGACTATAATAAAGCGGATAAAGCTGCATAGGACAAACTTCTACACAACGACCGCATTTTATGCAGTCTCTTTCCTCAGAAACCTTTACAGGGGGCTTCCTTAGGACGATGAACCCTGTCGTCCCTTTTATGACAGATGAATCTAAACTTGTCTGGGAAATCCCCATTATTGGGCCACCCATTTTTAACTCATATTCCTCTAAGAATCCTCCCCCTTTTTTATCAAAACAATACTCGATAATATCCTTAAATGGAGTTCCTATCTTAACCCAGTAGTTTCCCGGTCTAGCTAAGTTTTCTCCAGATACTGTTATAACTCTTTGAAATAAGGGAATGCCTTCTACCACTGCTTGATAAATAGCAAAAACCGTACCGACATTTGAAACCACCACTCCAACGTCTAAGGGAAGCCCTTTACTAGGGACCTCTCTGTCTAAAATCCTCTTAATTAATACTTTTTCCGCACCTTGAGGATATTTGGTTTTCAAGCTAACTATCTCAACTGATGAGGATTTATCCAAAAATTTATTTAAAGTTGTTATAGCCTCAAGTTTATTATCCTCGACTGCTACAAATACCCTTTCGGCTCCCAAGATTCCTTGAATTATCCTTATCCCAACAAAAATCTCTTTTGGATGCTGAATCATAATTCTGTTATCGCCATTTAAATAAGGCTCGCATTCGCATCCATTTACAATTAAAGTATCTATCTTTTTAGGAGGGGAAAGTTTTACGTGGGTTGGAAACATTGCTCCGCCAAGACCCACGATTCCTCTTTCCCTTATTATTTCCAGCAAGGTCTCTTTGGGCAAGTTCTCAAAATCCTTATAAGGTTGAATTAAGGGATCAAACTTATTCCCTCCATCATTTTCTATTATTATAGCTAAGTCTTTTCTTTGAAATGCAGGATGAATCCGCTCCTCTATAGATATAACCTTCCCGCTGATGCTTGAATGGATAGGAGAGGAAATGAAACCGTCAGCCTCTCCAATTTTCTGCCCAACTTTTACTTTATCACCCAATCTAACTGAGGGTTCAGCTCTTCTACCGGCATGTTGAGAAAGGAAGATAACTGCTATTTTGGGTTCCGGGAAACTCTCTATTTTTTTGTCCGCGGTTTTTCCCTTTTTCTCTAAAGGATGCAGGCCCCCATAAAATCCCTCACCTCTAAGAGTTTGATTTTGCAAGGATAAATCACTTTTAAGTTTCAGGGATGGCCTGGAGTAGTCTCTTATTTGAACAGATTCTAAGGTGAACTTTTCCCCTCGTTTTTTAAGTCGCTCATGAATTTTTACCCAGGCACAATCAAAACTTGAATTCACCTCACACTTTCCATCCGTTGCTCCTCCACAGGGACCGTTCAAGAGCCCTTTGGCGCAGTTTGTAATAGGACAAATCCCTCCAGTTAAATTTAAATAACATTGACTACAACCGGCACATTTCTCTTCTTCTAAAGAAATACCGTGATAGCCAATCTCAGTTGTAGAATTTCCACTTTGCTGCACTGAATCAGCTAAGGTGTAAACAGGCTTCCCCTCTAAAAGCTTAGCGACGAACTGAACTCCCAGACCACAAGAAATTACTCCTACACTAGCGCAATTAGAGAGATCTAAATTTAAAATCCTCTTTTCAGACAAAAAATTGTTACACAAAAAATCAATCATTGCATGACCCACAATTTTTTTATGGTCTTCCCCTAAAATGTCCAAAAGATGTGTATATTCTTCTTCGTTTTCCTCTTCAAATATTTTGTAGCATTTGGCACATGAGAGGATAAATATCCGATTTATTTGTTTAAAAGTTCCCCGGATCTCCTCAGCAGGTTTTAACCTGAATTTAGTATAATCAACTAAGCTCATTTCGATGATTTAATAACATTGTAGTTTTTTCAATACAAACATACTTACTTATGACACCAAATATCTGAGTTTGGCTATCAGGAAAGTTTTTCCTTTATTTTCAAGTCCCTTCATTATAAAAGTAAGCTCCTGGCTATTTCCTTCACCTTCAATCGAAGGGGAGATTCCTGGGGGAGTTCAGTTACGGGCCTTCCCTTCATTTCCAAACCCGCTATATCGGGGTCTTCTGGAACTAGAGCAATAACCTGAAGGCCAGATTCATCGATTGCCTTTTTTATCTCTGGAGACAACTCACCTTTGACACGATTGACTATAAGCCCAACTTTGCCTATCTTTGACCGCAGTTCCCCAATGAGGTCCTTCATTCGAGCTGCCGTGGTGATGCCTCTTATTGTAGGGTCAGACATAATGAGCAAAACATCCACATCCCGGGTCGTTTGCCGGCTAATATGTTCCATGCCTGCCTCACAATCCATAACGATGTAGTTATATTTGTAATCTTTAACTAGCTGATCGAGGGAGGCACGTAAAAACTCATTAGAGGCACAATAACATCCAGGCCCCTCAGGGCGCCCCATAGCTAAAAGGTCAAATCCTTTAGACTCCGCCAGGGATTCCACTATCTTACTAAACAGATATTCCGGCTTGCTGATTGAGGGGCTAAAACGCCCCTTCGATACATCGTCAGTCATCTTTTCCCGTATTCTACCCACGGTTTTACTATCGTCTAGTGGTAGACCCAGAGCCTGGTTAAGATTGGTGCTAGGGTCAGCATCTACAGCTAGGACCACCCCCTTTTGAGAAAGGAGCTTGATGAGTAAGGCAGCAACAGTGGTCTTGCCTGTGCCTCCTTTTCCTGCGATAGCAATCGTTTTGGTCATTTTCTTGCTCTCTTTTCAGACAAATGTGGAGAAGGCAGCAAGCTAACAGGCGATAGCTTCGCCACTGCATTATACTCGGGAGGGCAGACTTCCAGGCATGTACCACACTTAGAGCACTTTTCCTGGTCTATGATTTTAACTTCCCCTTTACCTCCCTTAATTGCTTCTGTGGGACAGGTCAAAACACAATGCTCACAGGCTCTATCGCACTTGTCTGGAAGGATATAATACACAGTGAGTTCGGGACATACTCTGGCGGGGCAGCGCTTCTCCAGGACATGAGCTTCGTATTCATCTCGGAAATAGCGCAGGGTTGTGAGGACAGGATTAGGAGCTGTTTTTCCCAAGCCACAAAGCGAACCTATCTTGACATCCTCAGCTAATGCGAGGAGAAGGTCAATATCCTCTATTTTGCCTCGACCAGCCGTGATGTCCTCCAAAATGCGTAGCATCTGCAAAGTCCCTAGGCGACACATAGTGCATTTTCCACAGGATTCCCTTGTAGAGAAATCAAGAAAAAACCTCGCAACGTCGACCATGCAGTTATCCTCATCCATGACAATCATACCCCCTGAGCCCATCATCGAGCCAGCCTCTCGAAGGGAATCATAATCGATAGGGATATCAAGCAAAGTCTCGGGGAGACAGCCCCCTGAGGGTCCTCCTATCTGTACTGCTTTAAACTGTTTATCTTTAGCAATTCCACCACCGATATCATAAATAAGCTCGCTAAGTGTTGTTCCCATAGGCACTTCGGCCAATCCCGAATTGGCTACTTTACCTGCCAGAGTAAACACTGCCGTGCCTTTGCTTCCCTCAGTGCCAATGGAGGCAAACCAATCCCCCCCTCGCTCAATTACCAAAGGAACATAAGCAAAGGTCTTCACATTGTTTAACAGAGTAGGCTTATTCCACAATCCAAGCTCGGCAGGATAAGGTGGCCTAGATCTAGGCGTGCTCATTTTCCCCTCAACAGCCGCTATCAGTGCTGTTTCCTCACCAGAGACAAAAGCACCAGCCCCAGCTGCTATCTCAATGTGAAACCCGAAGTCACCGCCTAAGATATTGTCTCCCAGAAAACCCAATTCCTTCGCTTGCTTTAAGGCAATTTGAATACGCTCAATAGCTAAAGGATATTCGGCACGGATATAGATATAGCCTTGCTCTGCACCTATGGCATAGCCGGCAATAATCATACCCTCGATAATTTGATGCGGGTCGCTTTCCAAAATGACTCGGTCCATAAAAGCACCGGGGTCTCCTTCATCAGCATTACATATGACATATTTTGGTGTGCTTCTAGCCTTATGGCATAGCTCCCACTTCCGATGGGTAGGAAATCCAGCCCCTCCCCGCCCTCGCAGCCCAGATTTCTTCAGCTCCCCAATTATCTTCGCAGGCGGCATCTTTAACGCTTTCTCCAGACCGCTATAGCCACCATTGGCGATGTAATGGTTTATATTCTCAGGATCGATGTAGCCACAGCGGCCAAGTATAAGACGAAGCTCATGTTCAAACCGGGGAAGTTCTGGAATGTAAACACCTTCGTCACCGCCTCCTTCAAGTGTGCCTAAGGCAAGCTCAAGGCAAGGGTCATCGCCGGCAACATAACCTTCCACAAGGCGAGGCACAATCTCCGGAGTTACATTGTGATACACGACACGAAGAGAGTCAGGCTTGGATATAGTAACAAAGGGATCGGCATAGCATAGCTCTATGCAGCCAACCTGGATAATCGGGACCTCCAGACCTTGCCGTGTTAGCTCTTTTTTAAAGGCGTCAACCACATCCAAGGCTCCGGCTGCCCGACCACAAGTAGCTGTGCCGACAAGGATATAGCTGCCCTTCTGCAGAGCTTCCCATTCCGACTTCGCTTTATTACTAATTTCCTCGAAAGTCATGTTAAACACAAGATAGAGACAGTGATAGAGAGAGTGGGGTAGGAGCTCTGTCTCAACTCTCCTCGCTCTGAGCTTCTTGCTTATACGGTATCAAAGCCTCTTCCACCTTAAAAGGCGTCAGCTTAGGATGAATTTTATCCTTTATTACTATGACGGGAGCCAGCATGCAGCACCCAATACAAGCGACCCTTTCCAAGCTAAAGTTATCATCCTCGTCAGTCTCGCCTACTTTGATATCTAATTCACGCTCCAGGGCCTCCAAAATAAGTCTACCTCCCGCTAAGTGACAGGCAGTCCCCATACAAACCACAGTGTGGTATTTTCCTAACGGAACAAAGCGAAACTGATTATAGAAGGTAGCAACCCCCCAAACCTCAACTGCTGGCATCTCCAAGAAGCCAGCAATTTTTTGCATCGCTTCCTCGGGGAGATACCCCAGGCTTGTCTGGACTTCTTGCAATAGTGGGATTAAGTTTTTCCTCTCTTTTTTATGCGAGCTTAAAATCTCAGCTACTGCTTGGCTAGCTTGCTCCTCTGTAATCATCCTTTAAGTTGCTTAGCAAATCCAGGCAGGAAAGCTCCTATTCCTGTCGTTTCCCGGGGACCGATTATTATCTCCCACTTAAGGTTCAGAGCATCTTCAAGCTCACCTTTGATTCTGGCCACTTTCCCCGGGATAATTAGCTTTCTATGTTTCACCTTATCCTCAATGCCACATTTCTTGATAAATGTTCCTACGGAATCGCCGCTAAACTTACCTGCTGCCCAGGCAGTGAGGACACCAAGTCCTTCTGAGTCCTTAACACAAATGTAGGCGGGAACCTTGGTAGCCTCAACAGCTGATGAGACAAGGAAATAGGTCAAAGCCCAGTTTGAAGTGACAAGGACCGGGGAGGATTCATCGGGTTCTCCCACTTCGTAATACTTCTCCTCTACTGCCATGGGAAAACGAGGATCGGTATAGATGTTAAGCCGTTGAACTAAAAGAGGAAGCAGGGAATATTGGTCGAAATCAGAAAAGACAATAATGCCAGCCCATTTATTTATAAATGCCGAGCCCACTAGCATTTCCTTCAGCCCATCTTTGGCCATGAAGCAAGGAAAGGCAATAGTGGGATAGCCAAGAGGCCTGAAACCTTGCTTTAGCGCTGCCTTCCTGATAAAAGTCTGGTCTCTTATCGCCTCCAGTAAATTTTTAGAACCCGGGTCTAAGACCAGTTCCTCAATCCCAGCATCTTTTAACTTGGTAGTTAGAGAAACAAGTTCTTCAATACTCCCCCCACGAAGGCCAACAGGAGTAAGATTCGCTTTAATCTTTGGAATAGCCTCATCAATATTTTCCTTCGTTATGGGGTAAAGAAGTGGATGCCTATCCGCACATATATCCCGTGCAGCAAATAAGGCGTCCATGTCTTCTGAGATTAAGACCATGCCCAGGTCTGTTGAATCATAAACTTTCTTCACCAAAGCCAAAAACCTGTCCCTGTCTCCCGATTCAAAATAAAGTGCTAAGAGGTCTGCCTCCAGATTTACGCCAACCCAGGGGAACTGCAATTCCTTTAGCTTCTTTATTTTCTCCTCGATTTTGGCTTTGTCTTCCTTGTCTGAGATAAGGAGGGCAATGCCTGGTGAATGGACAAATGTCTTCTCGTGTCGGTATATCACTTCTTCGTTCCCGATTTTGACGGCGTTCTCCCCAGAGCCTATAGTAACAAGCTTTATCGGCGGTGCCAGAAGATCCAGCAGTTTGGCTTTCACCTCCTCGGAGAGGTAAGGACATTTATCCACACTAGCTCCACCCGACGCTAGCTTCATGGCAAAAGCAAAACAAGTAGGGAAGCCACAGTCCTTACACGGTCTCTTTCCGGGAAGCATCTTTACAATCTCAGAACCTGCAATTGGCATAACAAACCTCCTCAATTAAAACTGAGATAGGATTATGAATTTCATTTTTTAATTCCCTCTTGTATTTATGTTGGGAGCTCTACCTCCCCTTTTATCCAAGGATGTCCTACCTTTTCTAAGAACTCTAGAAGCTCATCCACGTTCTTAACATCTTCTTCTGTGGCTATTTTATCGTAGAGTTCTTTCTTTTCCAGGACATCTTTAAACCTTTCCTTTAACTCCTTGGGCATCCACACTATCCTGGCCAGACCACCATCCGCCTGGATGAATTTGGAAGACCTTAGTTGCTCCAGTCCAGTTCCTAATCTTCCTTCTATTTGTTTACCTCCGGAAGTTTCACCAGCCATGTGGGAAAATGTTTCTCCAACTACAGTTTCGCCCTTGAACTCTCTGTGCACTACTCCAAAGGCATCCGTTTCAGGAATGTAATATACAATTGCTTCGAAACAGCCACAAGATGTATGGGGGTGCTCAAATGCACTATAGAGATAAACTCTATCGTAGTTTCCCAGAGACTTTTCAGCTTCAATTGTATTCACCCCTGAATATTCACCTTTTATAGCATCTATAAGCTCCCCCTTTGGTACGGCAAATATGGGCCCATCAGGGTCAATCTTGGCAGCAGCTCTGCCGTCAAACCAGTTTATCGCTCCACAGTTGGCAATTCTATTGGGAGTTATGATAGAGATATGGGTTGGGGCGAAGCTCTGGCATAGAACACAGCCGTAGAAAGTATCCACATCCTCATCATTCAAGGTCCTTGCCCGTTCATCCCTGGCGGCATAAACTTCCAAAGCGTGGGGAAGAAGCTCCTCTATCTTTTTTTCATCGGTGATAATAGTGACTTGGATGCTCTCGATGATTGGCATCTCTGATGTGTAAAGCAAGATATAAATTTCTCCCAATTCCCGCAGGGAATTAAAGCCCTTTTTATAGCAGTCTTTACTTATCCTCATCCATACATCCTGCCTTTGATTCATGTGATACCAGCCCTCAATCATGTTAGTGAACATATGAATCCTTCTCTCGATGATTGCTTCGGCATCCTTATCCAGTTCCCCTCCGGCAACATCTATCAGAACGGCAATAGGATAGCTACCACCGCCTTTCTCTTCATCGTAAGGTTTCAAATCACCTATGTCCGGGCCGATAATCTCGACTTTCTCATTCTCTATTTCATCAAGACTTTTAACTGTTGCTAATTCAAACTTATGTGCTGCTTTTGGCCCACCGAACTCGATGTATAGGTCTTCCTTTCTTATCGCCTCGCCTTCATACTGAGGTCCCATATCTGCATGAAATTCGCCTTCCATTTCTTATGCTCCTTTCTTTAAATTATCTATTAAGCTTTCCAAGAATGCTTTCCATTGCTCATCTTTCCTGAAATTGGGAAGAGAATAATTTGCATGGGGGAAGTAATACTTGCACAGCGTCATGGTTTTTAGGTGAGGGGCAAAATGTTTGAGCACAGAGAGACCCTGCTCTCCGAGATCGCTCCTTATACCGAAGAAGAGTACCAAATCATGGTTACCTTCCTTCTTGACCCCCCGCCAATTCGGATCCTTGAGGGCATTGATTATCTCCACAACATCATAGAAGCTATCCGGCTTTACCCCCAGCTCCGCCATCTTCGCCCTGACCTGAGCCGTGGCGCATGTAGGAATATTAGCAGCCTTAGCAATCTCCAGAGCATACTCTATGAGTAGTTTTCCATCAAGCGACCATTTCAGCAGAAGGGGGCCGAGTATGAGAAGCGGCCTTCTTGCTTTTTGTATCAAGTCAGCATATTCTTGGGCATCTTCTATCAGCCTTGCTGACTTTAGCCCGGTTAAGACATTTACCCTATGATATGGTATTACTGCACTCATTTTCTCCTCCTTTTAACCCGTTTTCCCTGTCACTAGTGTATCACTGCATCCACAGGAACCTTACTGGGGTAAGTACCAATAAAGGTAGGCAGTCCAACAGGCTCTTTGGGTTGCCAGCCGATTTCCTGTAGATATGCCCTCACCTCTTTCTTATAGACAAGAGGAATATCAGGATCCCTGCGCACGAAGAGTTGAATGTCCTCAGGAAGACCACCCCCCATGTACTTCTTGTGTAGGGAGATGTAATGGTTTAATTTTATCGCCCTTCCCTGAGGGGTATCATTCTTCCTTATGCACAACTTGGGAATCATCACCATAGCTTTTTCTTTAGTCTCACATACATAGGCCAGATGCTCAGGAGAAGGTTCTCCAGTATCCACAATTTCCTTCTTCCGGGCATCCATGACTCTCCAATCGTCCTCTTCCTTTCTCGAGAGATACAACCTTCTATATTTGGAGGAATGAGGTCCGAGTATCACCGGGATGCCCAATCGGTTGCAGCCCGTAGCGATGGAAGCAGCCTTCTGTGAGTATGCCCCCCAGGCTACTCCCACAGCGCCTACGCGATTGAGAACATAGTCAGCCATTACCTCGTAATTCCCCCTTAAAGGAAGTGCAGCGAAGATATTAGCTATTTTTATTGCCGCTCCGGTGATATGACTGTTGGCAACGCAGGAGCCAACGTTTACTACACCGCCGCCTTCAAAGTCAGGAGGGTATTTCTCGTAAACTGTCTTGCCATCGGCATCCTTCCACATCCCGGCAACCATACTACTGCAGCCCGAAACAACCACGATGTATTTTCTCTTGGCAAATTCGTCCACCATCTCGGCAATGTCTCGAATGTCAGGAAAGTTCGAGCAGCCCACAATGGCAACTACTCCTGGGATTGTGCCCAGAGTTATAGGTGCCCCGACAGTCCTTATCTCCGTATCCATAATCGGACCACGCCCAGCTCTCACCTTCCAACTTTCCATGCTCGCTGCTACCTGCATTATCTTGAAGATGGGAATCTTGCGAGGACATTCTGCCTCGCATTTTCCACAGCCAACACAGAGATTGAATTGCTCCCTTATCAGATCAAAATTGCCCTTGGCGACCTCAGCTATACCAGCGCCAATGTTGAAAAGGTTAGGGCATACCTGCTCACACATGCCACAGACATTACAATTCTTGGCCAATTCCTTGGCCTCTTCTTCCGTTAGCCATTCTTTTCTCCTCTGAGGAGCAATTTCCATGGCAACCTTAGCCGCTACCTCGGCTGCCTTTCGAGGGTCAAGGATGGCAAAATGCTTCTTATCCTCTACCATCTGTTTGACTATGCCTTCAGTATCCATCTCAGAGGCATCTTCAAGTCCATACATAACCTTGTCCAGGGTAGCTATGAGCGCTGACCCAGCCTTAGATGCCTCTATTGGCATATCAGTCCTAATGCATTGCTCATCGGTCATTATCACATCGGCAATGCCACTTCTGATGAAGAAAAGCTGCCGGGAAAAAGGACCAACAACTTTGGCCCTATCAGAATACCTACTTGTCTCCAGAGCAGTGCAACAGACGCCGCAGACTTCAACCTGGTCATAAAGATTATTCTCTCGGAGGTAATCAATGACTACGGTAGAAGTAGCTGGATTATGCCCCACAAACAGGATTACCGGCTTGCTTTTGTCCACTGCCGCCCACCCCAAATCTATCAGGGGTGTATCAGCAACTGAAGTGGGGTAATTGAATCCCACAATCTGAGCAATATCAGCCACTTCCATGCCTACATGGTCCAGCATTCCAGCATGAAGAGCTTTCGATTCGTAATCCAAGCAGCTCCCTTCCTGCCCCATGTTAGTGGAATCCAGAAGATGGGTAATCTCTTTGTAGACATATTCTATGGCTATTACAAGGTCACCCAAAGTCTCAGGCTTTAAGCCCACAACTGTCCTTATGTGCGGTGCTTCGATATTGATCGATCCGCCTAAATCTATCTTCTTATCCGGACCGTGCCTTTCAATCAGGAATTCCAGGATATGCCCGGCATGGGCACTATGAGCGGAACATCCCATCAAACAAGCCAAAAGCACCCATCTTGCCTGCTGAGTGCCTATATCAATACCGCAGGCCCCTCTCCTTGTCTCGGTGAGATCACATTTGCCATAGGTACAGAAGCAACATAAATCACAGAATGGCGCATAAAAAGGCGCATATGTTTTCAATAACCTCATGTCCCAATTTCTGAGGTCGGGAATTTCAGGCATCGGGGTGGGACCTACTGGCTCCCAGGGAATCTCTGCTTTTATCTTCTCATGAATTTCTTTTAATTTCCGCGTTATTCCTTTTACTTCTGCCATTCTTCACCTCGCTTCTATCGTTTCCTTTATTAATTTCAAGGTCTCGGGATGCCTTAAGACAAGGATATTTGCCCCAGCCAGTAAAAGCGATAGCGCTGTTATTCCTTCCCAAAGCAATCCTTGTTCCTTGTTTTCCTTAGCCTGTTTTGTCTTCCAGCACTCCACACCAAGATTGGCAATAATCGGCATCATGGTCATACTGTCTTTGGTGATAACTCCAATCTGTTTTACCCGCTCGATCAAGGAGAAACTATATTCCATACCGTAGCCCAACGCAGAAGATAAGGAGTCGATCACAATCCTATCTGAGGGAAAGAACTTACTGAGCTTGACATTCAACTCCTTAAGCAAATTGATATCAAGAGGACTTTGAGCAATAGCCGTATGCCCATGATCCAGAATTGCTCTACCCACCACTTCGTAATTTTCCTTAAGCGCCGGGCCTATAAGGAGGTTCATTCCATCGCATACTTCAGCCACCTTGGGAAGAACCTCAGCATCTTTCTTCTCGTCTCCGGAGCCGTAGACAATTAAAGGCACATCTATAGCCTCGGCCACTTCTTTTGCCAATGCCGCTGCTTTGTCAGCAGGAGCATTTTTGACCGCTGGGTCGGTACTCATAAGGAAAAGTGAAACGGCATCCACAGCAAAGCCCTGGCATTTCTTAGCCCAGCTAACCGGGTCAGAAATTACATCCTGGAAGGGCTCAACTGCATGCTTTGGCCAATCCTGAGGTTCCATATCAAGAACTTCCAGGGCAAACTTTGCCGGATTGGGATTTGATCCCTGGTCAAAAAAATGAAGAGGGAGAATATTCTCTCCCCCAATCTTCAAGCTCTTCTTTCCCTTCCCGATAATTACCTCTCTAACTACCCCAGTATACGCTTCAACTGGTGCTTTATATTCCATTCTTTACCCTCCTTAACTTTCAAGCCAGGCATCGGAGTACAAGGTTTCTGCCATAAGGACCTTGGCTGTTTTAACGTACTCAACTTCCTTTTGAGATAGGGAGGAGAGGTCTATATCCTCCACGTCCATGGTCTTATAAATAAGCTCGGCAATTCCCGTCATCTCCCCCTTGATCAACCTCATAAGCTCTTTGTCCAGCGGGTCAGCGATGGCTGAATAGAGTCCGTTCTTACCCAGCATAACTGCGTAGGTGCGGTTAAGAAGCGGCCTAAGCTGGTCTGGTACACCATTGGATGTATTGGAAAGCCCTACTGTTGATTTAACTCCAGGTAAAACATCCTCAAGTATTTTGATAAATTCTAGATTTAGCACAGTGAACCTTTGTCCCTCTCCAGCGGTGCTGATGGGGAGGAGTATGGGGTCAACCCAGATGTCCTCGTTAGGAATCCCCAATTCATTGGCATAGGCCACCGTGTCCATAATACTCTCTATCTTGGACTCAACATCCGGGGGCATCCCTTTATCTGTCATCACCGAAATCACAACATCGCAGTTATATTTTTGAGCTAAGGGAAGCATTTTCTCTTTGGAGTCAGTCTTCCCCGAAGCAGAGTTAAGCAAAGGTCTCTTCTGGCAGGCTTTTAGACCTACCTCCATAGCCACAGGATTCAGGGTATCTATGGACAAATGTAAATCAGTAACCTCCTGAACTGCGTTGACCAACCATTGCATGGTCTCTTCGGTGTCTTTTTTCATGGGGCCAACATTCAAGTCAATATAATCGGCTCCAGCTTCAGATTGGGCTTTAGCTAAATCCTGGATTACTTTGGCATCTTTCTCCCTTATCGCTGTGGAAACTGCCTGGGCTATGACATGTATGTTTTCTCCAATAATGACCATATCGAGTACCTCCGATTTATTGGTTCAGTGTCTTGGATAAACCATAGCAATATAGCAAGGAAAAAGCTGTTTGTCAAACTCCTTGTTGGCCCTTATTATAACAAATTTGGCAGCTGTATCCGCGCATGTTAAAAATTCCTTTTAGCAGGGAAAGCAACAAGGGGTGATTAACGCTAATGTTGCCGCTTTGCTATAATTTTTGTGAATACTGGGGGACAGATAGACAGCAAAATTCTGGCAATTGCCTTGGAGTAAATGGCTAAAGATTACTATGGGATTTTAGACGTACCAAGGAACGCCACGGATGGAGAGATCAAGAAGGCCTATCGAAAACTGGCCATGCAATATCATCCCGATCGCAATCCCGGGAAAGAGAAATGGGCTAATGAGAAATTCAAGGGGATAAACGAGGCTTATGGAGTCCTTGGTGACCCTCAAAAAAGAAAGCAATACGACCAATTTGGCACTGTAGGTAATATAGGCGACATCTTCGGCAGTCCTTTCACCAGAACCACTTTTCAGGAAATGATGAAGGACTTCGGCGGGGCTGGCCTGAGATTTGATTTCCTCGACGACATATTTGGCGATTTCTTGAAGGGCAGAGGTTCCTCTTTCTCTTTTAGAAGCGGCAGGCCTGGCAGAGTAAAATTTGAAGCCTGGCCGGGGCAAGAAATCAATCTGGATGAAATACTTGGCCAGGCTCGAAGACCCGAGGAAGTTCATTATGAGCTTGCAATTAGCCGAGGAGAGGCTTTGCAGGGAGTGAAGAAGGTATTAAAGAGAAGGGGGAAAAGACTGGAGGTAAAGATTCCTGCCGGGGTAAGAACAGGCAGCGTGGTGAGATTGAGGAATGCTCGCCAGATAAGCGATGGCTCGCCCGGCGACATATTGATTAAAGTTATAGTTAAATAAGCCCGCGGCTTTTACAGGGACAGTGAAAAAGACAAGATTAAGCTTCCCCTCCGGTGAGCTTGTCCTCGAAGGAATATTGGCTATACCCGAAGGTGCCGGACCCTTCCCGGCAGTAATAGTTTGCCATCCTCATCCCCTCTACGGCGGCAGTATGGATAACAATGTGGTCTGTAGCCTCTCTGAGACACTTACACAAGCATCGCTTGCTTCATTCAAGTTTAACTTCCGCGGAGTAGGTGGGAGCCAGGGGGAGTTTGGTCAGGGAACAGGTGAGCGCGAAGATGTGGAAGCAGCCATTTCTTTTATAAGCACGGTAAAGGAAGTTGATTCTAAAAGAATCGGGCTTGCTGGCTATTCGGCTGGCGCTGGCTTCGCTCTTCCCGTTGGCTTTAACGATGCTCGAATCAGGGCTCTGGCTGCAGTCTCGCCTCCACTCCCTATGTTCGAATTTGATTTCCTCAAGAGCTGCCCCAAGCCAAAACTTCTTATCTCGGGAAGCAGGGATGACCTTATACCCACTGACCAGTTCCTTGAATTTTGCCAGAATCTTCCTGAGCCCAAAGAGTACGAAAGTATTGAAGGCGCGGACCACTTTTGGTGGGGATATGAATCCAGCCTGGCTGCTAAGGTGACTGCCTTCTTTGCCAGAGTATTATAGTTTCAGCCTGACTTTACATAACACTCCTTCTCTTAAAGAAAGAGGCTTGCCTGCCCAATTGCAAAGGGGGTTTTACGCACTACATACATTAATGATAGTATTTGGGGTTACATTGGTGCATTTGAAGAGCTTTTCACCGAAGGACTCCTCTCCATAACTATTAAAGATAGAAACCTTCATGTCATGCGTTGGAATTTAGATTGGAAGCCGCGTCAAGTGTTCTATGGGTGGTGGATTGTTGTCGCATGTTTCTTTATTTCGCTATACGTGGGTGGAGTTGTCTTCTATGGGTTCACTACTCTCATTGAACCGCTAGCGGACGACTTTGGTTGGAGCTACACGCAGATTTCATTTGCCGCCTCGCTACGCGGCATGGAGATGGGTATTCTTGCCCCGTTCGTCGGGATGCTTGTTGACCGCTGGGGGCCAAGAAGACTGTTATTTGGCGGACTGATTATCACCAGTTTGGGTTTGATGCTCCTGAGTCGCACTACCTCCCTGGGCATGTTCTACGGAGCCTTCGTGTTAATGGCTATAGGCATGAGTACTTGTAGCAGCACGGTGTTGATGACAGCAGTTGCCAACTGGTTCCGGAGGAAAATAGGCATAGCCACCGGGATTATGATTTGTGGCTATGGATTTAGCGGCTTGCTAATTCCAGTTATAGTCAATCTTATTGATACGTATGAATGGCGAATGACGCTGGCCCTCCTTACCATAGGTCTGCTGGCTGTATGCCTGCCGTTGTCTCTTTTAGTCAGGCATAAGCCCGAACAGTATGGCTATCTGCCTGATGGTGAAATGAGTAACATTGCGATATCCAACAGCTTGAATACAGCACAAACTGTCGAGGCGAATGTCGGAGCGAAACAGGCCGTAAAGAGCCGCGCCTTCTGGCACATAACGCTGGCACTAATGTGCCAGTTCATAATACTAAGTGCCGTGATTACGCATGTAATGCCTTATCTCAGCAGCATTGGCTTCACCAGGGCGATATCTGGCTTGGTGGCTGCTGGTATCCCGTTGGCAAGTATTGGCGGCCGCCTCGGTTTGGGCTGGCTTGGAGATAAAGTTGATAAGAGGTGGGTAGCGGCTGGCGCCTTTGCCCTGATGTGTGGGGGTCTACTCTGCTTTGGATTTATCTCCGCGGGAGATACCCGGCTGCTTGTTACCTTCCTCATTCTTTTCGGTATCGGTTACGGTGGCAACAATACTCTGAGAGCTTCTTTGATAAGGGAATTTTTTGGTAGAAAGAATTTCGGCGCCATCCACGGCCTCATGATAGGCATGATGGCGTTGGGAAGCATAGCTGGCCCACCCCTGGCCGGGTACGTATTTGATAACTTGGGTAGTTACCAGCCGATATGGTTTGTGTTTGCTGGCCTTGCTATTGCCGCTCTACTGTCGGTGATAACCACTCCCCCGGTTAGCGGCACAGTCCAACCTGTTGATTAGACATGACCTTAAGAAACAAACTCCAGCATTTCTCTTAACGCTTTCTCCGTCAGTCCCAAAAATTCGTCATACCCTTCTAAATTAAGCTTCCCGGCCTCTATAATCTTACCGATAGGCCTGTCCATAACGCTGGCTACAATGTAGTTACTTGTAGAGTCCATTAACTTCAGTGCCCATAGTTCTCTCTCTGTAGGCGGCTTCATTAGCTTCAGTTCCTCTCTTGTAACTAATTTCATCTAAAACGGATTGGAAAATGGTAAACTAGCCACAAAACACGGAGAAAGATAGTAATGATTATAGGATTATTAGCTTTTATGGTTTTCCTGGCCTTTCTACTTGCCTTCTGGGAAATCCAAATCGAGGGTAAGGATGGTTGGGCAGCGAAGCTACCTGGCTGGCGTATAGAAAAGGGATGGCCTGTCAAGTTGGCGGGTGGACGCCCGATAACTGGCTACCACCTTTTTATGACGCTGTTCCTGATTGCCATAGTTCATCTGCCGTTGTTTTTTGTTCCGTGGAGTTGGCGGTTAGAAAGTCTGCTGCTTGGCTTTTATGTAGGTATGGTTTTCCTAGAAGACTTCTTGTGGTTTGTTTTAAATCCACATTATGGGATTAAAAACTTCCGCAAAGGAAAAATCTGGTGGCACAAGCAGTGGTGGGGCCCGGTCCCTGCTTTATACTGGTTTTTACTCATCATCGTCATCGTACTAATTTATTTCGGAAGAGCCGCTATCTAAACAGGAATCAGGAATCGTCCAGCCGAGCTACCGCATCTTCCTGTATCCCTGACTTCTATACGCCCGGGGATGATAAGCTAATCTTGCAAAAGCGGCTGAGGTGAAATAAGAGGATTGGCTGCGCCCTGGAGTGCCTTTATCTGGCACTTTTTTGTGCTTTCCGCCGTGCCAGCTCTCCCTTGCCTAGAAAATGGCGGTGGGACTTTGCCTCGCGCAAAATTCCACTCATTTGCACCATCCTTTGAAAGCGACACAACAGGGAATCTTGAGAGTCACCTTCACGTATCGAGACTCCCATTGAGATGATACATCATCACATCTTATAAACATACACGAGCCAGGTATCCCCGGCCCGTGTATGTGTCCTATGGTCAAACCGGCATTATCTACTCAGTCTGACTTTACTGTAGCAATCGCTACAATAGACCGGCCTGCCATTGAGAGGCTCAAAAGGCACTTCGGTGTCTTTGCCGCACTCGGCGCATATAGCAGGAAACATTTGGCGTGGGAGTCCGTAGCTGTTACCACGACTTCCATACCGCTCTGTCTTCCTTGTCTGGCGGCATGGGGGACAGCGCTTGGGCTCATTAGTATAGCCCTTGGTTTGAAAGAACTCTTGTTCCTCAGCGCTGAAGGTGAAGTTAGTCCCACAATCGGCACACTGGATCGATTTGTCCTGAAAACTCATTGGATGACCTCCTTTCTCAAAATTTTTAGCTGGGGTTTGGGTCATCCAATACTTGATATGAATCTAGCAGAATCCTACGAAGCTTGTAATAACCTAAACTTAAACTATTAAATACATTATACACCAATTATTAAGATTGTCAAATCCCGTCTGGCTCTATTCTAGGTCTACGTTTGCCTCAAGCTCTAAGCGTCCTTTTCCTAGCCTTCCTAGTCATGAACAACAGAGTTAGCAATCCGATGGTTTGTGCAGTCGCTTGTCCCGGTCAATGCAAAACGAGGAACTAAACAAAATGGCTTTTTGTTATTCCACACTAAGATGAAATGTGTAAGCTGAACTTTCTGGCTATTGTGTAACCATGTGCTCTGTTAAGTGAACCGCATCTATGTGGACTGTTTCTCTACCTCAAACCTTCCGCGCCCATATTGTCATTGTGAGGCTAGGGTTTAACACAAGTTCATGATTAGTCTGCATCCGATTTAAGAGCCGTTAGCGCGACATACACCACCGGTGGTTTTCTCGATGTATCTCGTTTGAGCGTAAATGTTTCTGGATATTTTTTAATGAGAGACTGTAATTGTTGATGACCGTAAGTACGGGGATCAAATGCTGGAGCCAATTGGCGAAGAACGGAGCCCAATGCCGCCAGATGAATCCATTCCTCTTCTTTCGCAGCTAGATTGAACCCTTCGAGAAGAAGGTTTAAAGGGTCAGATACATCAGACTTCTCTTTCTTTGCCGCTTTCCTTCTTATTTCCTCGGGTCCAGTTAGATTTTCACAGTAGATGAACTGGTTGCAGGCGTTGGTGAAAGCTTCTGGAGTCTTTCTCTCCCCCACTCCAATAACGAAAAGACCTGCCTCTCTTATTCTTGTTGCCAGTCGTGTGTAGTCGCTGTCGCTGGCGACAAGACAGAAGCCGCCTACATTGTTACTGTGGAGTAGATCCATCGCATCAATTATCATTGCACTATCTGTGGAATTCTTGCCAACCGTATACCTAAACTGCTGTATGGGCTGAATTGCATGTTTATGAAGCGAAGCCTTCCAGCTATTCATGCTTGTAGTGGTCCAGTCTCCGTATATCCGCTTGACCGTTATCAGCCCGACTTTGCTGACCTCTGCCAGGATTTGAGGAAGAAGAGACGCTTGGGCATTGTCACCATCAATCAGTACTGCAAATCTCAGTTGTTCAGATTGTTCATTCATTGTGCACCTCTTTGGTTATCGACTGACGCCAAACCCATACAGAGATAGCGTCTGTGTCGTTTCTCAAGTTTTTTAACCACGTATTTATGGAATTTTACTCCGTATGTACATCAAATAACAAGAGGCAACAAAATGATGATTTGAGTAGCGCGTGAATTAGGATAGCAATTCGGTATTTCAGCCATTTTAACGATAAGCCCTGGTCTATTACTTTACGCTTCGCCTGGAAGAAGAGATGTCCCTCAATCGTTGTGCCTGGGTAAGTAACTTCTTCCTCAGTCTGATATTCTCAGGAGTTACCTCAACCAATTCATCATTATTTATAAAATCAATGGCTTGCTCCAGGCTCAACTGCATGGGATGAGTCAGCTTTACGGCAATATCGGATGTAGACGCGCGCATATTGGTCTTCTTCTTTTCTTTGCACACATTGATGGCTATGTCCTGCAGCCGTGAATTCAGCCCTACTATCATACCCTCATAGACTAGAGTACCGGGTTCAATAAAGGTGAAGCCCCGCCCCTGGGCATTATTTAGACCATAGGTAACAGCTATGCCCTGTTCTGATGCCACCAGTACTCCATTACGAGCCGAAATTATATCTCCATGATAGGGTTCATAGCCAAGAAAAGTGGTATTCATGATGCTTTCACCACGTGTGGCGGTAGAAAAAGCATTACGGAAGCCAATGAGTCCTTTTGTAGGCACATGGAATACTAAACGCACATTATCATGGCTATCGCTGCGCATATTCGCAAGCTGAGCTTGCCGCTTGCTCAGCATCTCGGTTAAAACTCCGATATGTTCATCTTTGGTATCAATGGTGAGAACCTCCACAGGTTCTACAAGATTACCGTCAACTACTTTGGTGATAGCTTCTGGCTTGGAGACCTCAAATTCATAGCCCTCCCGGCGCATGGTCTCAATCAGAATAGCCAGATGCAGTTCTCCCCTCCCTTTTACCAGAAAAGTGTCTGAACTATCTGTACCCTGTACTCGGAGACTGAGATTAGTTTCCAGTTCCCTGTAGAGTCGTGCCCGCAACTGGCGTGTGGTGCAAAAGCTCCCCTCGCGACCGGCAAAAGGCGAGGTGTTTACTCCAAAGGTCATCTCTACCGTCGGGTCGCCAATCTCTATGCGTGGTAGAGCTTCAGGCTGCTCCGGGCTGGCAATGGTATCTCCAATGTTGACTTTGTCGATACCGGTCACAGCTACTATATCACCCGCTTCGGCTTCCTCTACCTTCAAGTGCTTGAGACCGAGATAGGTAAACACTTCACTAATCTCATAATGAGTTACACTTCCATCAGCACCCACACTGACTACCGGGTCGTGTGGAGCAACCTTTCCTCTCCAGATTCTACCAATAGCTATCTTACCTTTGTGGCTGTCATAGTCTAGATTAGAAACCAGCATTTGAAATGGCCCACTTTCAATTTGCGGTGGTGGTATTTTTTCCAATATGCATTCGAAGAGGGGAGCAATATCCTTGCCTTTCATGCCCAATTCAGCTACGGTAGTGCCTTCCCGTGCACTGGCATACAGCACCGGGAAGTCAAGCTGGTCAGCACTGATAGCTAATTCTAAGAACAGGTCCTCGGTAAGTTTTAGCACCTCTGCTATCCGCGAATTTCGCCTGTCTACTTTGTTGATAACCACAATGGGTTTTAGACCCATTTCCATTGCCAGGCGAAGCACAAACTTAGTCTGGGGCATAGGACCTTCTATAGAGTCCACCAGAAGCAGACAACCATCAGCCATACTTACGACACGCTCTACCTCCCCGCTGAAATCAGCGTGTCCCGGTGTATCAATAATATTGATTTTGACACCCTGGTAAACTACGGCCGTATTCTTAGCCATGATGGTAATCCCTTTTTCTCGCTCAAGCGCATTCTGGTCCATTATTAATTCGCCAACCATCTGGTTATTTCGGAAAACCTTGCTTTGTTTGAGCATGGCATCTACCAAGGTAGTCTTACCATGGTCAACATGAGCAATAATAGCTATGTTTCTTATGTCGCTGCGATAATTCATATATGTTTGCGAAATCCTACATCTTAATTACCACAATAGGCATTATTATGTCCAGGAAGTTCAAATGCCAATTCCTACTCTTCACGAGGAAGGTATGTTTAAGTGGCATATTTTGCTTCGCTGTTGATAGCTAAGGCAATGTGCCAAGTGAGACTTTATTGCTCCTAGTCTCCATCAAGCAAGACAGCGTTTCGCCTCGTTTAGGTAACAGTTACCTTTTTGTACCACCCCGCTCATTCCGTATTGCACGCTGTCGTAATTGCTGTGAAGAGCGAATGTATCTATTAGCTGGTACAGGCATTGCGTAATCAAAGTTTTGCAGCCTCCGGTGTTCCAGTGGCGTGTTGAGAAGGTGCTCAAGAGCGTGCACCATGGGCGTATCTTCACTTGTCACGAATGTAAATGCGGTGCCTGTTTTGCCAATTCGTCCGGTGCGGCCGATACGATTAATGTAGGCGTCCGTACTGTCAGGCATGTCGTAGTTAACAACGTGCGAAATATCCAGAACATCGATGCCGCGGGCGGCAATGTCAGTCGCCACCAGAACCTTAAATGAGCCAGCACGGAAGCCATCAAGCGCGGTTTGACGCTGGCACTGAGACATGTTACCTTGCAATGAGGTCGCTCGATAGCCCGCTTTCGCCAGTTGCTGCGCAACACGCGCGGCACGGTATTTGGTGCGTGTAAAGACAAGTACTGACTCCGTTTCAGTATGGCGTAAGAGTTCTATCAGCAGCGCAGTTTTGCGATGTTGCTTAACCGGATACAGTGTGTGAGACACCGTGGTTGCCGGTGATATGTGACCAATTTGTACCGTGACCGGGTCATGCAGGATTTCTTGTACCAGACGCCGGATATCATCAGGCATGGTGGCTGAGAAAAGGAGTGTCTGCCGCGGCTTTAGCAGACATCTCAAAATATTCCGGATGTCGGGCAGAAAACCCATATCAAACATACGGTCCGCCTCGTCGATTACAAGGACTTCCAGCTGTGATAAATCGATCGTACCTTTCCAAAGATGGTCGAGCAATCGCCCAGGGCAGGCTACGATGATTTCGATTCCATTACGCAGTCTCCAGGTTTGCTGTTCCATACTCACACCACCGTAAATGGCAATACTCCGCAACCCGGTTTGTTTCCCCAATTCATCTATAGTTTCATATGTTTGCTCAGCCAGCTCGCGTGTGGGCGAGATTATGAGAGCACCTACACGACCTCTTGGGCTTTGCAACAGACGCTGCAGAATTGGCAGTACAAAAGCTGCAGTCTTGCCGGTTCCGGTCTGGGCCAGACCAATGAGATCGCGGCCCTGCATAATTGGTGGGATGGATTTAGCTTGGATTGGTGTGGGTGTAATGTAACCGACTGCCTGTACACCAGCCATGACCCTCGGATGAAAATTAAAGGTTTCGAAATTCATTATGTCTCCTTATGTCGGGTAGGCTAATACCTTTTCTGCCTTCCCCCCCTGGGTCTACCACCTCTGTCACTACCGTAACCACCACCGTAGCCACCACCCCTCCTGTCATCATAGGACCCACCGCCTCTGTTGTCAGAACGAGGACGTGCCTCATTAACCACAATAGTTCGCTCTCTTAGCACCTTCCCGTTAAGGCCTGTGATGGCAGCGTCAGCCTCAGACTTTGAGGCCATTTCAACAAAGCCAAATCCCTTAGGTTGCCCGCTGAACTTATCGTTCAGGATGCTTGCAGATATCACTTCTCCGTAAGCCAAGAATTCCTTCTGTAATTCCTCTTCGGTCACATCATAGGATAAATTACCTACATAGATTCTCATATTAGAACCCTCCCTTTTAAATTACTTAAATCTTAATTGCCTGTTTGTTGCATCGCGACTTGCAATGACATATCACACCAACGCATTCTAAAAACATGCATAACCTGGGTATCCCTGGACTATGTGTGCTATTGAAGCTAGGCTAGCGCTACCTACTCAATCCGACCTTATTGTAGCGATCACTACAATACACCAATCTCCTTTCGTCAAACTTGAAGGAGACTTCGTCTTGCATGCTACACTTAGCATACATACCCGGAAGGTTTAATAGCGTGATGTATAGTTGTCGCCACCGCTTCCACTACGCTGTGCTTTTCTTGCTCGGCGGCATTGGGGACAACGCTTAGGTTCATTCTGCAGGCCACGAGACGAATAGAACTCTTGTTCTCCAGCCGTGAAGATGAACTCTTGCCCACAATCGGAGCATTGAAGTGACTTATCCTGAAAACTCATTGGATAACCTCCCCTTTTTTAAATTTTAGTTAGAGTCCGGCTACCCAATACTTAAGATAAATCTGCTGAGATTCTAAGAAGCTTGTAATAACCTGAACTGAACTATGGATATTATATACTAAGGAGAACTTCTTTGCAAAATGAGTGCAGACCCTCCTGTATGCCAGGGTGCCTTTTATAGTGTGATACTCTCTCCCCTCATAGTAACCAAATGACGGATTGTGCAGTTTCCCAGTCACCTTTAAGCGCTAAGTAATAAATTTGGTTCCGCCTCTGATAATCTGGCTCAGAAGACGTCGAAAGGCGAAGAACTAAGATTCAAAGCATTCCTGAAATGGCTTAGCAATTGCCTGACCACCCCACGAGGTTCGAGGAAGTTAATCGAACAATTTGGCTTTTTGTTCATCTCAATGTGAATTGTATTCCTTACTTTGAAGCTTGCACCCTTTGTTTAGACTCGACCCCTTGCGCAGCAGCTGACATAGAGTAAGTTTCTATGCACACCGTGTCCATTGTGGTATAATATTTATAGTTCCAAATGGCAAGCGCCATTTAGCGGCGGCCTTGGTGGTAGGGTTGGCACTAGCTCTTTGAAGCAAAACGTGGTACCTTCCCGCAAGAGGACTGTATACTAAACCCCTGCGTCAAAGGCACCCTTCGGAGGCATGTTTGAGAATCGCTGTCATTACGTCTGGTGTTCATCATCAAGCTGGCCCGGCAAAAGTTACCGCCGCCCTGGTCGAGAGGCTTTGTGAAGACCATCAGGTTTCGGTTTTCTCTCACAACATTGAGGGAATTGACCTGTCCAAAATTAAGCACTATAAGGTGCCAGCGGTTACCCGTCCCAATTTCTTAGCCTACCTTACCTTCCTGGTATCCAGCACCATCATTCTTACCGCTCTTTCCTTCCTCAGGAAAAGGAGCTTTGATATCATCCATTCAGCAGGGTGTTGTTGTGCCTTTTCTACCAATGTTATCACCTCCCATTTCTGTGAGAAGGAGGGTCTTCGTCTTGAGAGAAGCAACATAATTGAGATGCCGCATAAGAGTATAAGGCAAAAACTGAAAGTTCTTGACCACAGCATATATCGTAGATTAGCCGCCTTTGTTGAGGGAGTAATAATCGGTCACAATAGCCCTAAAGCGCTTATCGTAGTTTCACAGTCTATGAAAAGGGAGTTCATCCGCCATTATGGCAATGCCGCCAAAAATATTATAGTAATCCCCAATGGGGTAGATACTCTCAGATTCCACCCGACTAATCGGCTGCTCTATAGAGGCCAGATCAGGCAAGAGCATGGTGTATCCCGTAGTGATCCATTACTGATGTTCGCCGGAGGTGACTGGGAGAGAAAAGGAGTGCTTCATATCATAGAAGCACTTTCGCTCGTTCAGAGGCCGGATGTCAAACTTTTTATCTGTGGTAGCGGTGACGACAAATTCTACGGCCAGCTTGCGGAGCTAAAGCGGGTGAGGGACAGGATAATCTTTGTCCCCCACAGCAGCAATCTTTGGGAATACTATGCTGCTAGCGATATATTCGTTCTTCCCACCATATATGAGCCCTTTGGTCTGGTCATCGTCGAGGCTATGGCCAGCGGCTTGCCTGTAATCACCAGCAGGGTTGCCGGAGCTGCCGATCTCATAATCGATGGGGTAAATGGCCTCCTACTTAGAGCCCCCTCCGATGTCAACGGCCTGGCAGCAAAAATCGAGTTGCTGCTTTCAAATGCTGGACTTAGAAAGACCATGGGTGAGCGTGCCAGGGAAACCGCAGAGAAATTCTCATGGGATCAGGTAGTTCAGAAAACCTTGGAGGTCTATAATACTGTATTAAATCGGCCGGACTTAGAAAGGCTACAGCTGAGCGTGCCCGAGAGACTGCCGAGAGACTTTCACGGAATCCGGCATCTCAGAAAACCCTAGAGGTCTATAATAGTGTATTAAAGCGAGAGAGGAGGGTACTGCAACAACTAACATGCCTAGAGACTTACCCATTGGCAATGGCAACCTGCTCATCAATTTCGATACTGATTACAACCTCCGTGATATCTACTATCCCTATATCGGCAAGGAGAACCATAGCGAAGGTTGTGTATCCCGTACTGGCATCTGGGTTGATGGCAACTTCACCTGGATTGACAGCCCCCAGTGGCAAAAGGAAATGGTCTATGAAAGCGATAGTCTGGTCACCAAAGTTACGGCCACTAATCCGACTATGGGGCTTACCCTCACCTATTCTGACCTCGTGGACTTTCACCGGGACATCTTCTTTAGACGAGTTAATATCGTCAATCACCGAGACTACCCCCGCGACGTACGTCTATTCTTCCATTATGCGCTACGGATCCTGGGCAGGGAAATAAGCGATACTATCTACTACCACCCAGAACTGAGGGCATTGGTGATGTATAAAGAGCAGCGTTACTTCCTGGCAGGTGGCCAGGTAAATGGAAGGGTTGGCCTCGACGACTGGACAACCGGAAGCATAAAATCAGAGGATAAACAAAGTGCACGGCGCGATGCCGAAGATGGCAAATTGGAGAAGGTGCCTCTTACCTGCGGCTTCGCTGAGGGCGTCATCGGGCTTTATGAGAAGGCTGTGCCCGCTGGAGGAAGCTCAACCATTTACCACTGGCTGGCGGCCAGTACCCACTTCCACGGAGTCGAGGAACTCAACGCTCTGGTCAAGGAACGTGGACCTGAGTCATTCGTCATCCGCACCCGTGACTACTGGCGAGCTTGGGTGAATAAGGAATCACTGGACTTTGCCGACTTGCCAGCCTCTGTATTGGACCTGTATCGCCGCAGCTTGCTTACGATGCGTGTGCAGACTGATAACCGCGGCGCTATCATTGCCAGCACTGACTCAGACATCGCCGAAGTGTTGGGGGACAGCTACTCTTATGTGTGGGGTCGTGATGGTGCCTTTGCAGCTAGGGCCTTCGACATGGCCAACTATGATGAAGTCAGTCACGGGTTCTTCGATTTTTGCGCCAATACCATCACCAGTGAAGGCTACTTCCTTCATAAGTATACCTCCGATGGATGTCTGGCAGGCGACTGGATGCCCTGGGCAGACGAGGAGGGCAAGCTGCAACTGCCAATTGAAGAGGATGAGACTGCTTTAGTAATATACAGCCTCTGGCACCACTACCATAAGTTCCACAATGTAGAGCACATCCGTTCCCTTTATCGAACGCTGATTAAGAACGCTGCCGACTTTATGGTTAGCTATAGAGAGCCTCATACGAACCTTCCGGCACCTTCATATGACCTTTGGGAGGAACGCCGTAGCATCCACTCGTTTACCGTGGCTGCGGTCTGGGCAGGCTTACAAGCGGCAGCCAATTTTACGGAAATGTTTGGTGAGGTGACCCTCACTAAACGGTACCGTCAGGCGGCTGCTGAGATAAAAGAGGCGGCTATTGAGTATCTTTTTGACAAGAAGTTGGGACGCTTCCTGCGCTCAATCACGGTTGACGCTGATGGTGTGGTGGAGCCGGACTACACTATTGATAGCAGTATTTGCGGTCCTTTTCTGTTCGGCATGCTCCAAGCTACTGATCCCCTTATTGAGAGCACGATGGCAGCAATTATAGACAGGCTTTGGTGCAAGACTAAGGTGGGAGGCATTGCCCGTTACGAGAACGACCGCTACCAGCAAGCCAGCCAGGACATAGCCAATATTCCTGGTAACCCATGGTTTGTTTGCACCATGTGGGTAGCACAGTACCACACTGCCAGGGCTCAATCGGTAGATGACCTAAAGCCGGCCCTTGAAATCCTCACCTGGGCTCAGCACTGCGCTCTCCATAGTGGTGTTCTTGCTGAGCAGGTTCATCCGCATAATTATGCTCCGCTCAGTGTCTCACCGCTGACCTGGAGCCACGCCGCTGTTGTGATAGCAATCCACGAATACATCGACAAGTACCGTGAACTACAAGCACAGCTACACCATAGGCAAAAAGGTACATAGTCCGCCTATCCGGTCTTTGAATCTCCTGTTGAACAATCTGACGGATTGTGCAGTTTTCCAGTCACCTTAAGCGCTAAGTAATAAATTCGATTCCGCCTTTGGTAATCCGGCTCAGAAAACGCCAAAAGGAAAAAGTTAAGATTGCCAGGTAGCTTATTAAGGTTGTTAAATCCCGCCGTGGCTCTATTCGAGGTCTACATCTGCCTCAGATGCTATGGATGGCAAAATGAACAAAGCGATGGGAGGTCACGCAACCCAGTTTTGCCATCCTGGTTTTGGTTCCGGGATTACCTCGGACTAAGAGCTCAGGCCCACATGGATCTATGCAAGTCAGTCTGAAATACATCGACGGAACGATTGCTGTAATGCTGCCATACCAAGGCTATTCTCGAGCCCGACGACGGAGCCTGCGACAAACTGCTTCGATGCGTGTCAGTGCTTCTTCAATATCTGAGGATGAGACCATGCGGTGAGTAACCACACGGAATGGGCGACCGTCACGTAAGCCTACCTTTACCCCTGCTCTCTCAAGGTCTTCAACAAACTCGACGACAGATAACTCCGGGGAGAGGCTAAACATCACGATGTTTGTAGGTATTTCATCTTGGGCTAGCCTTATTCCTTTGATGCTTGCGAGCCCTTGTGCCAGACATCTCGCATTGGAGTGATCTTCAGCCAGGCGGTCTACCATTGTTTCCAGTGCCACGATGCCCGCAGCCGCGATAATCCCCGCCTGCCGCATGCCACCACCCAGCATCTTACGAAACTTGCGGGCTCGCTCAATGAAATCCTTGCTCCCGCACAGCAGCGATCCAACAGGCGCACTCAGTCCTTTCGAAAGGCATAATGCTACAGAATCTGAATTCTGGGCTAGTGCGCGCGCCGGTACGCCGAGAGCAATTGCGGCATTGAAAATGCGAGCGCCATCCAGATGTACCTTTAGCCCGCGTGTGTGGGCTAGATTACAGACTTCGTCCGTATAGTCTGTCGTAAGGACGCCCCCACCGCAACGGTTATGTGTGTTCTCCAGACAGAGGAGCCTGGTCTCCGGGTAGTGGATATCATTGGCCCGGATTGCTTGGTCAATATCATCTAGATTGAGACGGCCGCAACTATCATTGGGCAAGGTGCGCATAATTACACCGCCGAGGGTTGCCGCGCCACCTACTTCGTACCACAGGATGTGTGCCTCATCTCCCACGATGATTTCGTCGCCATGATTGGTATGAGTGAGCACGGCAATAAGATTACTCTGGGTGCCGGAGGTAGTGAAAAGTGCGGCTTTCTTGCCCATTATCTCCGCTGCCATCGTCTCAAGCCGGTTGACCGTGGGGTCCTCACGATAAACATCGTCACCTACTTCCGCCTCAAACATTGCCTTCCGCATCTCAGGTGTGGGATGAGTGACAGTGTCGCTACGCAAATCAATTACTTTCATCTCTCATTCCCTCGGAAACAAAATCCGTAATATTATCATTGACACCGCAAGAGAAATCAATCGAAACGGGCTAGCCTCTTTGATGCCGACGATGTCAAAACCTTTGAGAAAAGCCTAACAAACAAATAGGTCCTGCTACAGCCGTGTACTTCCTGTAAATCTGTCTCAAGTGCAACAGATGACAAAAGGAGCAAAACGATGGAAAGTGTCATGTGAGGAACCAAAGAACTCCGTTTATTGTCTGCTGTCTCATGTCCCTATCAAGTTAATCGACGGATAACCACCTATTTGTTGAGCCTTCTCAAAGATAAGCCTGGCCACGGCTATGTCCTCGATGGCAATTCCAGTTGAATCGAATATAGTGATAGCTCTATTATCCATTCTTCCCTTCTTCTTGCCCACAACCAGTTCGGCAAGTGTTCCATAGACTTCACCAATAGTATAGCTACCTTTCTGGATAGGCACGTTAATCTCCCCGCTGGTACTTGTCTGTTTCAGGTCATCGACAACGACAATTGCCTCCTTCAATATCGAAGGCTCCAGTTCTTGCTTACCTGGCGCATCAGCACCGAGCGCATTTATGTGAGTTCCGGCGATTATCCACTCCCTCTTGACAACGGGGCTACGAGAAGGGGTCAAGGTGCATACGATATCTGATGCCACTGCCTCTTGAATGGAACAATTTCTAATCGAAAACTGTGGCAGAGAATGCATTAGTTTATCCGCCGCAGCTTTGGAAACATCAAAAACATTTATTGAGATGGGGCTGAACAGCTCGGCATGAGCTAATATCTGCGTGTGTGCTTGAAAACCTGCGCCGACGATCCCAATTGTATGCGAATCTCGTCGCGCCAGGTACTTGGAGGCGATAGCCGCCGCTGCGCCGGTTCGGTAAGCCGTGATTTCAGTAGCATCCATTATTGCTAGTGGATACCCTGTTTCCGGGTCATTGTAGACCAGGATAGCCATAATCGAAGGCAGACCAAGAGACGGATTTTGAGGGTGAACGTTTACCCATTTCATGCCAGCACACTCCGGCAAGGCGGCAGGCATTGCGCGGAAATCACCATGCTCAACTGATAAATATGTTTTGGCTGGCATCTTTCCCTTGCCTTCGCCGCACATCCTGAAAGCCACTTCCACCACATTGATAACGTCTGACATCCTGATCAGGGTTTTGATGGCGTTTCTATCTAACAAGAGTGTAGGCATGAGCTACCAAATCCATTGGCTATTATGGAAAATTTCCCTATTGAATTTACTCCACTTTAACGGCTCGGTCAAGGCACAAATCTCTTCCTACCTGTCTGTCACCTGCTAATCTAACGGCACCCCCTTTATTGGAAATCAGAGCTCGAAATCATAAATCCTGACATTATTATCTACCGCGACACGTTTTGGATAGTTATTGTATGCCGTCTCGAAAGAAGGGCCTCTGGAATTACAAGAAAAGGGCTTTTGGCACGGATACGGTCATCCAACATCGTGACGGATTGTGCAGTTTTTTTGTCGCTTTTAAGCGCTAAGGGATAAATTCGATTCTGCTCGGGCTTAAGTCCCTTTCCCTCTTTGAGGCTTAAGAAGTCCGAGTTATATTCCTCAATTAGCCCGGCATCGGCAAAGCTGAAGTAGCGATTTTCGCCTATTATGACGTGCTTTATCGCCTACTGCAGCACACTACGCCGCCTAATTAGTAACAACATGACGAAACGTTTAGTTTAGAACTACTCAAGAATTGGGTATGTAATAGAGTTCAAGTCGGGTAAAGTGGGCGGTACTAGACGACAGACAGAACTTTATGCTATTGTTCAACTTCAGTGTATGGTCGAACCAAAATCGCAGGATTTGTTTACCTGGATTACATAGGTTATCCACAATCAAGAGTGACCCAAGCCTGCAGCATCCTGGCGCGACTAATTTCATGAGATAGTCTGCAGAAAAGACAGCTCGATGGAGGATAAAGAATGAAGACAAAGAAAAGAGAGGACCGATCGGCTTCGCTAGCTGAATCTCAACCTGCGGTCCCAGTAAGGAGAATCCTTGCCCAAGACCTGTTCGACGGGGTTGCCCCCTCGTACGACACCTGGGCGCAAGTGCTGACTTTCTTTCAGTACCTTCGTTGGCGCAGGTTTTTGGTCTCGCGAATGGCTCTTCGGCCGGGAAACCTTGTGCTTGACGTATGTACCGGTACAGCCGGTGTCGCCCTGGAGATCGCCGACCACCATGATGGCCGAATCGTGGGGCTCGATGTTAGCCACTCAATGCTGCAAGCTGGCCTCCGCGCCATCGAGAAGAGAAGCCTGGACGGCAGAATCCAACTTACCCAAGGCCGCGCTGAGCATTTACCCTTTCCTGATGAGACCTTCGATACGGTTGTCTTTACCTACCTGTTGCGTTATGTCCAAGACCCTGATGCAACAATACGGGAGCTGTCTCGGGTACTGAAACCAGGCGGGGAATTGCTCTCGCTTGAGTTCGGCATTCCAGAAACCCTTTGGGTAAGAGCTCTATGGCTAATCTACAATAGGGTCGTCATGCCAGTAATGACCATCCCCGTTTCACGAGGTTGGCATCGTATTGGCTGTTTCCTGGGTCCGAGTATCTCGGACTTCTGTCAGCGGTATCCTGTTGATCGCATCGCCGCAATATGGCGTGAAAACGGAATCCCGCTGGTAGAAGCGAGACGCCTGCTTCGAGGTGCAGCCATTGTGATGTGGGGAACGAAAGGAAGATAGAGACCGATAGCCAGCCATAGTAATTACCTTATGGTGGACTTTCTCTGCTCGAATATGACCTTCACAGCTGTCTTTAGCCGGTAATTTATTAGTTTCGCCCTGCTTTCTTCCATTAGCGAGTTTTCCCCTCTTTGAGGCTTAAGAAGTCCGAGTTATATTCCTCAATTAGCCCGGCATCGGCAAAGCTGAAGTATCTATTCTCGCCTATTATGATATGGTCAAGGACCTTAATCTGCATAATATTTCCGGCGAAGACTAAATCCTGGGTTATCTGTTTATCGTTATCGCTGGGTTGAGGATTCCCGGCGGGGTGGTTGTGGACAAAGATTAAGGCTGCGGCATTATGTTTGACGGCGCTCTGGATAATTTCCCGAGGATAAATAGCACTGGCGTTCAATGTCCCTTCAAAAAGGTCCTCAATCTCGACAACTCTATTTTGGGAATCAATAAACATGATCTTGAAGACTTCTTTTTTCAGGTCTCGCATAGAATGGTACAGGTAATCGAAGACCTCCCTGGAGGACCGGCAATAGGGTTTATCGAGGACTTGTTCCTTAAGAAACTCTCTGGCTACATCCTGCATGAATTTGATTACAAAGATGTGGGTCGGGCCTATTCCTTTAATCTTCTGCAATTCCTCGGGAGGAGCCTCCAGAACACCTCTCAGAGTCTTGAACCTGTTTATGGCTTCTTTGGCTTGCGGTTTACAATCACTGCGAGGCGTCCCCAGTGTCAGTATTAGTTCCACAATTTCGTAGTCGAGAAACGCTGCCAACCCTGATTGATTGAACCTTTCCCGTAGTCTTTTCCTGTGCCCTTCCTGGCTTTTAGCTTCCATGCTTCTGGCTTTCCTTATTATATACTATGGTTATGGGAATTATGTTATACGACGGCAACGGAAGTGCTGATATAATAATAATGTAATGAATTTAGCCCGGCAAATAGAGCAATATCTCCCCCAGCAACTCCTGGAGCTGGTCCAGGATATCAGCAGACAGGCGGCTAAGCTGGGGCAAAGGGTATATCTCGTCGGTGGTGTAGTACGCGACCTGCTTCTAGGAGATCCTTCGCTTCGCTCGGGACCCCGCTTCGACCTCGATTTGGTAGTCGAGGGCGATGCGGTGAAATTGGCTCAACAAGTGGCTGAAACCAGTCAGGCAAAGTTGCTTGCCCACCACCGCTTTGGCACCGCTAAGCTCAGATATGGGGATTTTACACTGGACCTGGCGACAGCACGAAGGGAGACCTATGCCAAACCGGGGGCACTACCTGCGGTTACCCCGGGCACTCTCAAGGATGACCTCATCCGCAGAGATTTCTCTATCAATACTATGGCTATATCCCTAGCTTCAAACGATTATGGGGAGTTGGTCGACCCCTATCAAGGTAAAGGCGACCTGGAGCACCGTCTCATTCGTATTTTGCATCCCAAAAGCTTCAGCGACGATGCCACCAGAATTTTACGGGCTGTCCGTTATGAACAACGCTTTGGTTTTGAGTTCGAAACACAAACTGCTCAGCTACTTAAACGGGATATTCCTATGCTGGATACAATAAGCGGCGACCGAATCAGGCACGAGCTAGAACTAATTCTTGAGGAAGAGCAGCCGGAACTTGCTATCAGGCGGCTTGGCGAGCTAGGAGTGCTGCCAAGAATAAGCCCCGTCCTCCAAGGCGATGGCTGGATAGCTGAGAAATTTGACAAGGCGCGGCGGCTGAAGAAGCCCACCCAACTGCCCTCGCTCTATTTCTGCCTTGTTATTTATTCATTTAGCGAGAAGAAAATTGAGCAATTTCTCACCCGTCTTAACATGTCGGCAAAATTATCCCGAGCGATACGCGATACGCTCCGCCTCAAGACCAGGCTTCCACTCCTGGATACGTCTCCCCTGAAACCCAGTGAGATTTATTATCTGCTCCGGGAATATGAGCCTGTGGCGATACAGGCAAATGCCATAGCTTCAGATGAAAAAGAAGGCACCTCTTCCTTAATCGCACAGCGCCATCTCCAACTGTTTCTCACGAAACTGCGCTATGTAAGAACTGCCCTTGACGGGGAAGAGCTAAAAAGACTGGGCATCTCCGCTGGACCGGAAATGGGAAAGGTCCTCCAGATATTGCATAAGGCAAAATTAGATGGAGGGGTCAGAACCAGGGCAGACGAAGAAAAACTGGCCCTCTCTTTATCGCTGAAGCTAGAACGGTAAGGGAGGGAGAAGACTCAAAACCGCCTCGCCGACGTAGCAGGCCAAAAGATACTTGCCCAATTTTCCTGCCCAGCAAGGCAAGAGAAACTTCCATAACGGTATTTTAGAGGCTCCGGCCAGGAGTCCAGCTACGTCAACCGGCAATATGGGTTGAAGAGAGATGAAAAAAATCCCCCAAAGGCCGTATCTCTCCATCCAGCCTGCAAGCCTTCCATATCCCGGCGCGTTCTCAAGTTGTACGATTCGCTTTCCCAAGTAACCGGCATAATAAGCAGTTATTTCCCCCAGGGCACCGGCTACGCTGGCCACCAAAGCTATGATAAAAGGATCCCAGTATCCTGCTGCTGCTATCATTATAGTAAGATGAGGGTATACCAGTGGAACAAGGATGGCCGCGTTAGATAGCAAGGTGATTCCAAAGACAACCAAATAAGCTGTGGAGGCTAATCTTTCTATTGGGATATTGAAATAACGCATTAAGTATGTAAACAGAATGAAAGAGCCGACACTAATACCAGCAAGGACGACAAGGTAAAGAACTATCCGAAGCCATCTCCTTTGCTTCAGCCTTTCTATTACCATTAAATTACCTGCTCGGCGGGTCTTTAGACCCGCAACTACGCCTCGATTCTATCAGCGTGGGAAAGAAGATGCCAGATAGCACTCCAATCCGTGCTTTTTCAGGCGTGCAAACAGCTCACCAGTTTTTCTCTCTTCTGAGAAAAAAGTAAAAAGGCATGGTCCGGAGCCCGCGAGATAAACTCCCGGGGCTCCGGCTTCTTCCAGAGTCTTGCGATATTTGTCCAGCCCGGGGAAGAAATCAAAGGCTACCCTTTCGAAGACATTAAACATAAGACCAGGGTCAATCGCTTTCCCCTGTTTCAAAGATGACAAGGCCTGTTGAACAAAGTGACCTTCGGTGAAATAAGCAGAATTTAAATTATTATACATTTGCTTCGTTTTGTCCGAGATTTTAGGTAATGGCGGCACCAGCAACACAAAGCAGGTTGAAGGCAAGGATGGCTGCGGGGTTACCTTTTCCCCCTTCCCTTCTACCAAAGCCGTGCCTTTGTGGATAAAGAAGGGAACATCCGAGCCCAGCTTCGATGCTAAACGAACCAGCTCAGAAATCGGCAACCCCAATCCCCAAAGTTCATTTAGAGCTAAGAGAGTGACAGCGGCATCGCTGCTGCCTCCCCCCAATCCCACACCCCAGGGTATATGCTTGCGAAGTTCGATTCGTGCCCCCAGACTACATTTTGTGCTTTCCTTAAGCAGGGTAGCCGCCTGTGTTACCAGGTTATCGCACTTTAAGCTGGGCACATCACATTCAAAGCATATTTCCTCGTCTAATTGAAAATTGAGGACGTCACATAAGTCTATGGACTGAACAATACTGGAGATCCGGTGATAATCATTATTCTTGCCCAGCACTTCGAGGACAAGGTTTATTTTAGCCGGGGCATAAACAGTCAACACTATAATCTTTTTGTAAAGGGAGCAAAGACTTTCCATAGCTCCCTCCACTCCTCCAAGCTAAGAGTTTCAGCTCGCCGTTTACCTTCTATTCCAGCCTTCTCCAGTAATAAAGTAACCTGGCTGGGTGGCATCTCTAAAGAGTGAGCCAGGGAATTGCGAAGCTGCTTACGAGGAGAACTGAAACCATGCATAACTACATCAAAGAAACCAGCGGCATCGGGGACCTCGATAGGAGGCTGAGAGTAAACATCCAGGCGTAAAATAACCGAATCCACCTTCGGCGGGGGATAAAAACTTGCCGCTGGCACATAGGATATAATAGCAGGCTTGCTATAAAACTGCGTCTTAACACTGAGCAAACTCATCTTACCAGAGGTAGCGGCAATAGCTTCACCAACTTCCTTCTGTACCATTACTATTATTTCTGAGGGTCGGAGCAGCGCCTCGAAAAAATGGCGCAATACCGGTGAAGTAATGTAATAAGGAAGATTAGCTATAACTTTATAACCTTGGAAAAGTGCGGAGACGGCTAACTTATTTTGTAGAATTTGCCGGGGGGTAACCTTAAGTATATCAGCATGGATAATTTTGACATCAGGAAAGGCGGCCAGTCGTCTTTTCAGCAGGGCAACTAACTTGGAATCAAGCTCAACAGCAATGACCCTAGCTCCTCGCCTGGCTAACCCCTCAGTTAGTATACCCAGGCCCGGACCTACCTCAACTACAATGTCCCCGGGGCTAAGCTCAGCAGCAGATAGAATACGCTCTAATACAGTTTCATCTATAAGGAAATGCTGCCCTAAGCTTTTTTTCGGTTTGACGCCAAATTGGCGAAGTAATTGCCGATAAAAATGTGTCAGTTTATCCGAACAATTGATAGAAGCCCTTGCCCACTTTCCTTCCGGTGTATCCAATTTCAACCATCCTTTTCAATAACGGAGCTGGCTTATATCTTTCCCATCCAGTCTGCTGGTAAATCCCTTCCAAGAGGTCAACTATAACGTCTATACCAACCATGTCTGCCAGCTCAAATGGGCCCATAGGCCAGTTGTGTGATAATTTCTCTATTTTATCTACATCTTCTATGCTGGCTAAATTTTCCTCCAATAGCTTGGCGGCCTCATTGAGAACCAAGGTTATTATTCTATTGGTTACAAATCCAGGGGAATCTTTAACTACGACTGTTTCCTTACCCAAAGATTTGACAAAATCGAGGCTTACTTTCAAAGTTTCCTCCGATGTAAGCAAAGTTTTCACTATTTCTACTCCCTTCATTAACGGTACGGGGTTCATAAAGTGTGTGCCGATAACCTTGTTGGGACGCCTGGTCGCAGATGCCAGTAGGCTTACTGGTATTCCTGATGTGTTAGAAGCCAGAATTGTTTCTTTGGGGCAAATTTCTTCAAGCTGCCCAAATATCGGCAGCTTTACCTCCGCCCTCTCAAATACCGCCTCTATAACATAGTCAGCATCCTTAGCGGCGTTTTTCATGTCAATCGAGGTGCGCAATCTCGCCAGAGCTTCATCCATCTCTTCTTACTTAATTTTTTCTTTTTCCACAAATTTACCCAGGCTGGACTTTATCCTGCTCATACCACGGTCAAGAAACTCTTGTTTTACGTCAACCATGGTTGTCTCATAGCCTGCCTGTGCCGATACTTGGGCTATGCCGCTGCCCATAGTCCCCGAACCAATAACGCATACCTTTTTTATTGCCATGTCCGTCACCACCTCGATTATTTGAGGCTGTTTAAAATTTCTTACGCCATGGTGTAACCACCATCAACGCTGATAGTCTGTCCGGTTATGAAGTTAGCCCGGTCTGAGGCCAAGAAGAGAACAGCATTGGCTATATCATCTGGTGTCCCCAGCCGTCCCAGAGGGATACCCTTAGCTATTTTCTCTAGCGCTTCTGAGGTGCCAAATACTTTCATCATCTCATCCGTCCACATGCTCTCCGAAGTAGTAACATCTCTGCTTGCAGGAACAACAACACCCGGACAAATCACATTGACATTTATCCCATAACGGCCAAGCTCCCTGGCCAAAGACTTTGTCATAGAAATCAAAGCACCCTTGCAACCGCTGTAAACAGCTTCTCTCAACTGCCCTACTCTGGCAGCATCAGAACCAATGCTGATGATCTTTCCGTACTTCCGCTCAATCATATGGTCTAAAACGGCTCTAGTGCAGTTTATGTCGCTCCAAAAATTGCGGTTTATCTCCTTTTCCCAATCTTCTCTGAGTTTCCTGACAAAAAGGTCGTCCCTGACCCAACCAACAACGTTGACCAGTATATCTACCCGACCAAACTTATCCAGTGTTTGCTTCACCATCGCCTGTACCGAATCCCAGTCGGTTACATCCGTCCTGATATTCTCAACTTTGCCCTTGCCTAGAGCATTGGCCTCCTTAGCTACTTTAGCTCCTTGAGCTTCATCCAGTTCGGCTATGGCCACGTTCGCTCCTTGCTCAGCAAAGGCCAGAACTATGCCCCGCCCAATATTAGAGCCACCTCCAGTAACAATTGCTGTTTTGCCTTCAAGCCCTAAAAAATCCATCTGTGAACTTTTTCCTATCTATTCTGAATTTCATGAGCCGTGCACCTGTTCTCGATTCCTGAACCGGGAAGCTGTCTTTGCCAGCTAGCTCCAACCAGGCAACTCTATATCACACTGGAAATGCTATTTACCGCTGCTTCCTTCCGGACCTGACGGGGTTCATAGTCTCCAGTTGCACAGAACCCGATTATCAACACCGCTCAGCAAAAACAAATCTAGCCGGCCGTAAACCTCAAACAGGAATTCAGCCCCGCTATAGCGGCTTTCGGGTACAGGGCACCGCTAGCTCCCCGCCTAGCACGGCTCAGTTCATGATGTTACCAATAAGTGTTAACCAAGTCAACATCAGGATAACGTGAAATTAGATTCTTCGCTACGCTCAGAATGGCAACCCCCCTTCCGTCATTGCGAGGAGCTTTGCGACGAAGCAATCCCACCGGGACAAATGGGATTGCCACGCACCTTCCAGGTGCTCGCAATGACAAGAGGTGAAGGGCTCAGAATGACATTAGTGGATGTTATGGAACAACTCCGGATAATTTGCGCGGACTTCACGCTATTGCCAATTTTGAGAACAAGATAGCCAACGCTGATAGCTATTCTTTCAGTTAGTTCTGGGTTAACTCTGTTTCTTTGAGCTTCTTTCTAGCTACCTTCCCCGAGCTAGTTTTAGGTATGCTGTCTACAAATTCGATTCTCTTAGGGAGCTTAAAATCAGCCAGGTTTTGGCAACAAAGGTCAGACAGCTCTTCTGCCGTGGCACGTTGCCCTTCTTTAAGCACTACGAAGGCAGTGGGTATCTGTCCTCCATAACCATCGTTAATACCTACATAGGCTGCCTCAGCTACGCCAGGGTGGCTTAGCAGCACGAATTCAACTTCCGACGGGCCGATCTTAAGCCCAGAAGACGTGACTATTATGAACGACTTCTTCTCTATATACTCCACGTAGCCCTCCTCATTCATCCTGACTAAATCTCCGGTATAAAACCAGCCATCCTTGAGGACTTGAGCCGTGAGTTCAGGTGCTTTATAGTATCCTTTCATCACCCAGGGGGCATTGAACACAGCCTCCCCTATTTCGCCCCTGGGAACTTCCTTGCCGTTGTCATCCAGTATCTTAAGGCGGCAAATTGGCTTGCCAACAGTCCCCAGCTTACGGCTTTTAAAGGTGCTTATGGAAACGGCTGAAACTTCCGTGAGACCGTATACCTCATAAAGGGATAAACCGAACTTGTCCTCCAAAGCTCCCATTAGCTTGGGAAAGGACTTTGCCCCAGCGGTAACAGCCAATCGCAGTGAACTCAGGTCATATCTTGCCAGGACTTCGTCACGCATCATAGCCAGGGCATTGTACATGGCAGGAACGCCAAAGATAACCGTGCCTTTTTCTTTCTCCAAAGCCTCTAGGACAGCTCTGGGAGTGAAGTTAGGGATAAGCACGACAGTAGAGCCTGTGATAATCGAACCAAAAAGAACCTCGAATAAGCCATAAAGATAGGAAAAGGGAACAAGGTCTATAATGACATCTTCTCTTTTCCGTTGTATACCTGCGGAAACTATGGGAGGAGTCCCCATAAGGGAAGCATGCGTATGTACCACGCCCTTTTGCTTCCCCAGGACTCCAGAGGTGTAAAATATAGTAGCTTCATCATCGTCTTTTATATCGATAGCCGGTGATATGGAAGAACTGTTAGCTACCATCTTGGTGTAAGAACCTGCATCAACCGAAATTATGCGTTTTAGCAAAGGAATGTGAGGCAAAACTGAGGAAAGCATCTGAGAAAAATTCCTCTCCGTTATCAGAATTTCCGAGTCGGAGTCTCGCAGCAAAGAATCAAGTTCAGGAGCTTTAAGCGCAGGGTTAAGCAGCACAGCTACACCTCCACCCTTAATCACCCCAAAATAATTGATGACCCACTCAAGGCTATGGGACATCAAGATAGCCACATGGGTACCCTTTTTCATCCCCAGCTCCAGGAGGGCATTGGCTACTTTGTTGGAAGCTTCATCCAGTTCCCCATAAGTAATCCTCTGAGTATCAAGAACAATGGCTTCTTTGTGCGGTATTTCGCTGGCAGTTTTTTCCAGGGTCTGTTTAATATTCATCTCTGCCTCCGGAAAATCCTTGTGACCAAAAGTATATCGTAATAAAAAGTATACCGTAAAGCCCTCAGCCATGGTTGCCGGGGAAAGCATACAATTATTGGAGAGAAGGGATTGTCCTCAGCACCACTGAGGTTTCAATCTGCCTCTCGGGGATGTTCCAATACGTCCGCAGGAGCCTATCCTTTTCCCTGGACGACACCGGTCTGAAACCATGCTTTTGGTAGAATCGAATAGCCCAGGTGGCATCAGCCCAGGTCCCTACCAGAATTTCCGGAGTCTCAACCAAGCCCAGGAGATATTCAAGTAGCCTCGTGCCAGTTCCTTTTCCCTGGCATCCTGGAAGCACATAAGCATGCCTGATCAAGGTGGTATCTTTAAGAGCTTGAATTCCTGCCACTCCGAGCAAATGCCCGCCTTCCAACAACCCAAAGAATCGTACGCCAGCTTCAATTTCTTTTCTTAATTCCTCGGCTGACATATACGGTTCTTTCCATCTATCATTCGGAATTACTCCTTTATAAGCTTGCGCAGCATCATTTATGACCTTGAGTAGCGCATCGAAATCTGAAGGCAATAGGCTACGAATCATTTTGCTTAAAACAGGGAGTAGTGGGGCACGCACTTCTCGGCTAACGTCACAGCTTCCGCGGCGGTTGTGGTTGTTGTTGCTGGAACTGTATGGCAATTACTTCGCTTCCTGCTTCAAATAGCTCTGACTTGATTTCGTGCACCAGGCCCCAGGACTGCGCCTCCTCTGGATTCAAAGTTGTCCTCTCAATCATGGCATCAGTAATATCTTTGGCGCTTTTACCGGTATTCGCTGCGATTACCTTGGCAATGTTCTCCATATCAATCCTCAATCCCTTTAACCTTTCCTCCAGCAGTTTCTCCTCTAAATTCTGCTCCCCCCTGAACTGCGCACTAACGCCGTGAAACAAAAATCTCGCCTGGGGTACTGACAGCCTTTTCGAACCGGCACAGTATATAACGATGCCTATTGAGTCCACGCTGCCGAAATTGTGCGTAGTTATGGAAGCAGGCAACCCTTTCAAATAATTATATGCGCTTAAACCATGGATGACAGAGCCGCCCGGCGAAGAGATAAGAAGGATGAAATCTTTTATCCCTTGCTTCATTTTCTGGTCGACGGCACTCATCAGAGCATTGACAGTGGCATCAATCACCGGGGCGAAGAACCTGATTACAACTGGTTTCGTAGCCATGTTTTATCCTCCTCTTTTTGGCTTGTACTTCATTTCTGTAAATCTGCCTTGATTATAACAAATATCGCAGAGTTAGGAGGTAATTTAACAACCTCCTATCATTCGAGCCCTTTGCTATCACTCAGGGTGACAAAAGAAACACCTCAACGTTAGTAATTTCGATACAGTTGAGCGTAAAATCAAGGTTGAGGAGCTCTGCTGTGCTATACTTACACATAGGAGTTAGCTATGAAAGATAGGGGTAAAGTAAATCTTAGAGGCAAGCTAGAATCTTTGGCTAAGGACATGGGGGCAACTTACTTCGGTATAGCTGACCTTACTCCTGCCAGACAGCGTATTTCCGAGCAGGGGGGAGAATTTCTAACTCAGTTTCCACGAGCTGTTTCTCATGGCTTCGTTCTTACGGATGGCATTATAAATACGCTGGTCCATCATAAAAATATTGCTGCCCTCAATAACTATTGGTATTACGTGTATCAAATTATAAATCCTCGCATAGACTCGATTTCTGCGATGTTAGCCCAATCTTTGGATAAAGCCGGTTTTCAAGCTTTCGTTGTCCCGTCGTCTCAAACAGTGGATAGGACCAGGCTTACTGGTGTGTTCTCCCACAAATTAGCAGCTCATTTGGCTGGGCTGGGATGGATTGGCAAGAGTGCTTTGCTCGTTACACCGGAACACGGTTCCCGCGTGAGGTGGGGCACGGTGCTCACAGATGCTCCGTTAGAAGCGGGAACGCCTATGGATGAGATGTGCCACGACTGCTGTGCATGCGTGAAGGATTGTCCGGCACATGCCTTTACCGGACAGGCTTTCGATAAACCCAGACCAAGGAGCGAGATATTCGCTGCTGAAGCATGTGACCACTATCTACACGAACGAGAGACTCTGCACAGGGCTTGCGGTATATGCGTTTATATCTGCCCGTTCGGGAGAAACAAGTGAGCAAAAACTTTCTTAGGTAATCTCCGCAGTTTGCTTTTCACATCCGCGTTTGATAAGCGGCAATTTCTGCACACTCGTTTTAGCTATGCTATATTATATGATGGAGCCTTATGAAAGACGTAAATAAAGCCAAACAGCGGATAGCAGAGTTGCGGGAGACGATTAATTACCATAATTACCGTTACTACGTGCTGGACAGCCCCGAAATCAGCGATGCCGAGTACGATGAGTTGATGAAAGAGCTCAGGCAGCTTGAGTCTGAGCATCCTGAGCTTGTTACCCCGGACTCGCCAACGCAAAGGATTGGGGCGCCTCCTGTAGAGGCGTTTGGAGTTGTCGAACATCCCCAGCCCTTGTTGAGCCTGGCCAATGCCTTTTCCGACGAAGAACTGGCAGCCTGGCATAAAAGAGTAAGCAAACTTTTAGGCGGGCGCCAGTTTGACCTTGTTTGCGAGCCCAAAATTGATGGACTGGCAGTAGCCTTGACTTACGTTGATGGCTTGCTCGTCACAGGAGCAACCAGAGGGGATGGCTACCGGGGCGAGGACATCACACAGAACTTGAAAACCATCAGGAGTATTCCCCTTTCCGTAGCCAGAGAGGCGTCGCCCAGATTTGAAGTCCGAGGCGAAGTTTATCTTCCTAAAGCTGGCTTCAAGAAGCTTAACGAAGAGAGGGCTAAAGAGGGACTGCCGCTTTTTGCCAATCCCAGAAATGCCGCTGCTGGCTCGGTAAGACAGCTCGATTCCAGCATTACCGCCAGGCGTCCCCTCGATATATTCATTTACGGATTAGGTCGGGCTGAAGGCAAGGCGGTGCCCGACACTCACTGGGAAATCATGCAATACCTCAAGTCTTTGGGCTTCAAGATAAACCCCAATATTGCTCTATGCCACTCCCTCGATGAAGCGGAGAAATATTATCAAAGCTGGGTAGAAAGCCGGGAAAAATTTCCTTACGAAGCTGATGGCATAGTAGCAAAGGTTAATTCTATTACCCTTCAACAAGAGCTGGGCACAGTGGCTCATGAGCCAAGATGGGCCATTGCCTACAAGTTTCCCGCTATCCAGGGTACTACGCGCCTTATTGACATTGGCATAAATGTTGGTAGGACGGGAAGCCTTAACCCCTACGCTATTTTAGAGCCAGTTCGAGTAGGTGGTGTGGTTATCAGTTCAGCAGCGCTGCATAATGAGGAAGACATTCACCGTAAAGACATCAGGATCGGCGACTGGGTCGTTGTGCAGCGGGCTGGTGAAGTGATACCTGAGATTGTCGAACCTATTGTCAGCCGCCGTACTGGCGAGGAGAAAATCTTCTCCATGCGAGAAAAAACCTGGGAAATTTACAAGCAAAGGAAAGGCATCGCGGGGAAAGAAAAACCTCCAGATTACCCTGTTTGCCCTGTTTGTGGTAGCGAGGTCATAAAGCCAAAAGGCGAGGCTATGCACCGCTGCACCAATACTGCCTGCCCCTCTCAAGCCCTGGAGAGAATCAAACACTTTGTCAGCCGCGGGGCAATGGATATAGATGGCGTGGGTGAGAGATTATGCGCTGCTTTGTTTTATGCCGGACTGGTGAACGATGCAGGTGATCTTTATAAAAAATTGACTAAGCAAACACTTCGAGAGACTAAGAAGAAGGTAGAAAGGGTTATTTACAGAGTTCAAGAGACTGTTGCTGCCAATGAAAATCTCACCAAGACTCAGCTTACTGCTTTGAAAAGGCTAACCAGCGAAGCCCTCTCTGACAGGCGAGAAGTCGAGGATATTTGTGCTAAATACAGTCTCACCCCGGAAGTGGTTTTCACTTTAAAGAAAAAGGTAGACCAGCTTCTACCAGAGATATTGAAGAGCGAGGAAGCTAGCCCAAATCTCACTTGGGACTACATCCTTACTCTGGAAAAGTTAGCAGACAAGAGCATATCCAACATAATTCAGTCCATAGAGGAAAGTAAAAATAGACCTTTGGCCCGTGTTATCTTTGCTTTAGGAATCCTGCATGTCGGTGAGCAATACGCCGAACTACTGGCAAAGCGCTTTAATAGCATAGACGCCCTAGCTAAAGCCAGCAAGAAAAAACTTTCAGCCATTCACTCTATCGGCCCCAAGATAGCTGAAAGCATCGTTGCCTTTTTCAGACAGGAAGGAAACAGGAAAATTATTGAAAAGCTGAAAAAACGCGGGGTGAGGCTAGAAAGAGAGAAAGTTAAAAAAGCCAAGCCCGAGGAGCTACCTTTAGCCGGCCTGGAATTTGTTTTAACCGGGAAGCTGGAATCCCTCTCCCGTTCAGAAGCAGAAGCGAAAATAAAGGCTCTTGGTGGCAAAGCAGGTTCAGATGTCACCAGGAAGATTTCTTATGTGGTGGTGGGCGCCGACCCAGGCTCCAAGCTGGCCAAAGCTCAAAAGTTGGGGATAAAGACACTCAGCGAAGCTGAGTTTTTGAAACTGCTAAATCAGGCTGGAGGCAAATTACAGAAACTCTCTTAACTCCAAGTTTATCGGAATTGCATTTACTAATCTTATTGGGCTGTAACCTTCTAGCTTTGCTTCGAGTTCGTTAACTCCAAGACGGAAGTTCCCAAACCACGATATTTTTGGATTCAGAGTATTTAAATGACTAGTTGTTATTTAACTTCTCTCTGAAGGGCCTATAAAGCCTGGAAAATAAAAAGCGGGGTGTATTTCTAATAACAATTGTATTATAGCTTGAATACTAACATTACCCTGCACGTCTGATAGCCATTGGTGAGTTGCATTAACAATGTCATTACAGAAAATATCGACTTGTAGTTGTAATACACTATTACGCTGGTTAAGGTGCAACATGCCCCCATTATCTGGAGGTTCGTTGAAACGGACTGATTTTAAAATCCTTGATATTTTTTGTTTTTCTATATCTCCCGTTCCTTCATGTAAAAGGGAGCAACGCAAAGCGTAGCAATCGTCACCTGACAGGAATACATGTGGTTCGTGGAGAGGCCCTATGGTTGAACTGTATTTTGGCAGCATATATTTGTTATACCAATTGACATATCTAACTGGAGAATTTTTATCAGGGTGTTCTAAGGCACCACAAATGTCTGGTATAGCTAAGGCTATAAAAAGAGCAGCATACCAGTTCTTAGATTCAAGCGATTTTATTATTGAGTCTAGATATCTATCAATCACTCGAAAATACTATATGGTTGTTGTTTCCAGCATCCATTCAAGCTCTAATGAGGAGTAAGTTTCCATCGACCAGGCCCGCCTGTTATTGGCTTAACGAAATACTCTACGCGACCACACTTTTTGCACTCTCGCACGGGCGTACCACCCAATGTGCGTTTTCCCTCTTTCCATTCGTGTTTACAACTCATATCTCTTTCTTAACCTCCTTTCAACATTGAATTACTACAATTGTTTTACTACTTCTTGAGTCTCCGTACATGCCGTTGGTCGGGAGTCAATCCGCCTTCTTAATATCAGAACAGAGATAGGTTTTCCCTCTTCTTGTCTGCACCATATACCAATCCCTCATTTTCCCCGCATAACTACCCCTGACAATAGGAGGTCCCTTAAAGAAAGTCCAATCCTTTACCCTTACCGCCCTCATTCCTATTACACTTTCGCCCTTTTTTATTCGCCCTAACATTTGCACCTCCTCGGTGAAGTATATACCGCCACGAGACTCCTTCAGATACTGTGCCACTTTGTGTATCTGCTGGTACCTGTCATAAAGTCTTGCCAAAAAGCTTAGAAAAACGCATTCTTGTTGCTCCATGAATTTGGGAGCACTTCAGTCAATGTCAATACGTATGGACCGCCCTCTTCGCCCTTTGTCTGACTCCCCTGACGCTCTGCTAGGCACAATGCCACGCCCGTTACAGTCGGGACAGGGGTCAGGATTAAGGAACACGTATCCAACCTCACCCCAGCCGCTGCATCTATCACACTTACGCCAGTACCCCGACACCTCGCCCTTCCCCTGACACGAAGGGCAATTCTTCCAGACTGCGTTCATTTTCAGTGCCCCGGCCGGACCATATATTTTCCCTCTTCCGTTACAATTTGGACAAACTGCCATTCTTACCTCCTTTCAAAAACTATGCGTAGGTAACGATGTCTAATTGATATGCTCTAATAGGTCTTGCTCTTGTTGTATTTTGGTGGCCGTCCGCCGTGTTGCTGTTGGTAGCGTTGTATTTCTTCCCTCTCCCGCCTTAATGCCGAGGCCCGTGTTAATCCAACGCTGACTACCCTCTTGTGGGTAAATTTCTTGTCTGTATGTTGCGGTTCTCGCCTTTCCGGGTCACAACTAATCCCGTAGTAGACAATCTTTGGCCCGTCTTTCAGCGCGTAGAGCCAACAATCTCTTGCTTCAGGCATTTCACCCTCCCTTTCAAGAATGTTATGTTCTCAATAACCATTTTCAAGAATCACGAATAGGCGAAACTTCACTCCGCCCTCAAGTATTATTGCAGGGATGACTAAAGCGAATAACTTCCTCACTTACATCACCTCTTAGTTCAATTATATCAGCAGCTTCAAAATTGATGGACTTTTGGTCATTCAGTTAAAGTTGAACTCTCCTGCCGTAATGCCCTCCAAATAGCATTGTAGAACTCCCCGACTCTTTCGCCCGCTTCCGCAGCATGGTTTTTCTCTGTTCCTCGAGGTCGAAGGTATGCAACAACATTTTCATGACTCAAGCACGCAACTGCCAACTCCTTAGCAATCTCTCTGATATCCATAATTCACCTCCTTCAGTTCAATTGTACCACCAGCTAACCTCTAATGGAAGACATGTACAAGTGGAGAATTTTCACGTAAGAGATTGCTTATTGTTATGGTAGAATATGTGCGAGGAGGTGCATTATGGCTGAACAGAGAAAACCGCAAGGGATGATAAAGGTCAGTTTCCCAGAGCATCTTAAAGGAGGGGTCTACTGTAACAACATGTTCGTTACGCACACTAAAGAAGAATTCATCATAGACTTTATGATGATTGCTCCGCCCACTGGAGCTGTAACAGCCCGCGTGATAATAAGTCCTGGGCACATGAAAAGGGTCGTCTCTGCACTACAAATTAATCTTGTGAAGTATGAAGAGCGGTTCGGCAAGCTTACAGCGGCAGAAGAGCCTGCTAAGGGCAAACTCGGCTTTCCCACGCCTTAGACTTTCAGTTGGTGTTCCCTCTTAATGAGTTAATAGGCAAGGTTCGAACTGGCGAATATCCATAAATTTCTACGCTTTAAGTTCTAGTTTCCATCTACACGGCCTAGGCGTCGGTTTATGCAGCCTTTCTAATATAGTCTTCATTAAAGTGTAAGGCTAAATATCAGCCAGTATTAAGGCTGTTTAGCCAACCAAGCTTGAAATAGGAAGACTAAAGCGGATTAAGCCAATCAAGCTTGCTGTTTAAGGTAACGAGCATTTGCTTAGTATCAACAGAATCAGCCATAATATCCGGAGACTGAATTCCCATAAACTCTAAGTTAATGAAACTCATCGTTGGTTTAGGCAATCCCGGTAAGACTTATGCCCATAATCGCCATAATGCTGGCTTCCGGTGCCTGAATTACTTCGCCAGGCTTCATTCTATTCGCTTCGACCACAGGCAATGCCGGGCTAAAGTAGGTCTTGCTGAAATAGAAGGCGAAAAATTGCTACTGGCCAAGCCCAGGACATTTGTGAATCTCAGCGGCGACCCCGTGGTTTGCCTGGTGCATAAGCATGACATTCCTTTGAGCGACCTCCTGGTAATATATGATGACCTCGATTTGCCCGTGGGCAAAATTCGCCTGCGGCAGAGCGGAGGCTCGGGAGGACACAAGGGGATGAATTCTATTATTTCTGCTCTGGAAAGCGAGGACTTCCCCCGAATCAGGGTGGGGATTGGGCGGCCCCAGGGAGAAGAGCAATCCATTAGCGAGGACGCTATAGTCAATTATGTGCTCAGCGATTTCTCTCCACAGGAAGAAGCAATAATTAAACCTGTAATTGCCACGGTATCTGAAGCCATTGATTGTTTTCTTACCCAGGGGATAGAAGCGGCAATGGGCAAATTCAACTAGCCGCTTTACGAAACTACATGCTATGTCCTATTCAAAGGGGAATTTAGCAATAGGGCGGTTTGTTAAGCCTAAACCCAAATTATTCGTCAGATGAGAACACCATGCTATAATCGTGGTATAGTGAACTCAGTAACTGGGCAATTTTAAGCATTGAGCATGAGCTAAGGAGAGAAATGCGTTTTAAATGTGTTACCTGCGGAATTGAATTCGCTACTATAGAGCAGCTAGCTAACCATAAGAAACAGCATCAGGCTAGTCCAAGAAGCTCCTCAGGAGTAATCTGCCTGGGCTGTGGCCAAGGTATCCCTTTGGAGCCATCTAAAGCTAACTACAGCGGGCCACTCACTTGCCCTAACTGTCGACGGACAATGACCGTCGTCATAGAAAATGGTGAGGTAGCTGTAGCTCGGCTTGGCTAACGTCTATGTCTAAACGTCTGAACATTAACAGTGTGCCAGCTCTAGTCGGCATCGTGGGACCCATCGTGGTGATTGTCGGGGACCTCGCAGCATCGTTATCCACTCCCGGTTACAGCCTGGTCCGCAATTCGGTCAGCAGCCTGGCGTTGGAACCCATAGGCTGGCTACAATCGATTTGCTTTCTGGCTATGGGCTTGCTGTTGGAAATCTTTGTCGCCGGGCTTTTCTTCAATATTCGTAGAGCCCGGGGCTTTCATGCCGGCATTGTACTTCTTGCTCTTTGTGGCTTCGTGCTATTGCTGATTGCCACTTTTCACATGGATCACCCTGGAGCTACGACCATTGATGGAACAATCCACACGATAGCATCTTACGGTCTTGGCTTGTTATTCCCTATCGCCATTCTATCGCTCGCACCTAGTTTCAAGAGCACCCCGAATTGGAAAAACATTTTTGTCTATACTTTGATTGCCGGTATTCTAGCCTTGGCTCTGGTGGCAGGGTTGTTCCTGTCCGACCAAACTGGCTGGTTTGGTTTATATGAGCGAATTATAATAGTCAACGCGCTAGTCTGGGTGGAAGTAGTGGCAATCCATTTTCTACGAATACTACTGAGCCGGGAGCCAAAGCCTCAATCCTGACAAATTAACAACTGTAAAGCCCTCTGAAACCATATTACCAGGCATTGTCCCATAAAAAGTAACAATTGGGCGTGTTGTTTTGTTGCACACCTAAGAGGTAATGGAATAGGAGTAAACAATGGCTTCTGTGAAGGATGTGCTGGACAAACTCCAGGGCAGGGCTCAGCCAGAGCAGTTAAAAGGAATGGCTAAATACGGGATAACAGTTGAACAGAGACTGGGCGTCTCGGTCCCTGATATGAGAAAACTGGCTAAAGAGATAGGGAGAGACCACAAGCTGGCACTAGACTTATGGAGAACTGGAATAGCCGAAGCAAGGATTGTGGCTGCGATGGTTGGTGACCCTGCTAAGCTAACTGAAGAGCAGATGGAGGACTGGGTGAAAGGCATTAATTCGTGGGATGTTTGCGACCAGGTGTGCATGAATCTTTTTGAAAAGAACCAATTAGCCTGGAAGAAAATCGTCGATTGGTCTGAGCGGGAAGAAGAGTTTGTCAAAAGGACTGCCTTTTCGCTGATAGCTTGTCTGGCATGGCATGATAAAAAGGCAAGCGATGAAAAATTCATCGAATTGCTGCCCGTGATAATACAAGGAGCTACGGACGAGCGTAACTTCGCCAAGAAAGCAGTCAACTGGGCTCTTAGAAACATCGGGAAAAGGAACCTCAATTTGAACCGGGCGGCGATAAATGCAGCGAAAGAAATCCAGCGACTCGACTCGAAGGCTGCTCGCTGGGTTGCTTCTGATGCCATCAGAGAACTGGAAAGTGACGCTATCCAAAGCAGGCTTAGGAGATGAACATTGGTCCAGATTGTGCAGCTCGGGCAACAAAAGCTTATTAAGTGATGTGGGCAGAAAGGGCTGCGCCTTTGTATCCAAGATAACTTTCCTATTTGATATTGCTATACTTAGCGGTCAGCTCAAATAGAAAACCTAATAAGGAGATAACAGTGGCAAAGAAACCATATCACCGGAAAATATCAGGCAGAAGAGAGCAGCTTGGCCCCTACCCTATGGAAAGACTGAAAAAGGTCAAGCAGCCCACAACCCGAATCACCGACGATATCCCCAGATTCGACGAACGAGAGCACGGCTTCGCCCGCACTATGCGCGGTGATTTCGGACCCCGCCTCGCCCACGAATTTGAACGTTTTATCAATAAACACCCTCTAGGAGCAGCCCTCGCTAACATGACCGGCCACATGGTCCCGCTGGTCGACGGCGAGGTAGCCCAAGCAAAAGCTCCCCTCCCCAAAGACCCAAAGGCCTTAAGCTGGCACATAAAGCAGCTGGGGTACTTTCTGAGGGCTGATATTGTCGGCATCTGCCGTCTGCCACAATACGCTGTTTACCACCACGACCTGGCCGGTAATCCGGTGGAGCTCAACCACAAATATGCCATCCTGCTCGTGATCGACCAGGATTACGATACCATGTGCGGCTCCGCGGGGGATGACTGGATTTCTGGTTCCCAGAGCTTTATCGGATACTCAACCAGCGCCTTTATCGCCTGTATTATGGCCGATTACATAAGAAAATTGGGGTACCCAGCTCGAGTTCACCACGTCTTTAATTACCAGGTACTGGTTGTGCCCCTGCTTCTCCTCGCTGGCATCGGCGAGCTGTGCCGGGCCGGCATTGTGATTAACCCATTTCTGGGAACCCGCTTTAAGGCAGCGGTGGTTACCACAGACCTGCCGCTGGAGCCGGATAGCCCGGTCGATTTTGGCCTCCAGGAGTTTTGCCGAAAGTGCCTCAAGTGCGCCACTGAATGCCACGCCAGGGCTATCCCCGATGGCGAAAAGGTTATGCTAAACGGCTATGAAAACTGGCGATTTGATGCCGACCTTTGCAGCAAATACAGAGTTAGCAATCAGGGCGGCTCGTCATGCGGACGCTGCATCAAGGTCTGCCCCTGGAATAAGCCTGAAGGCTGGTTCCACGATTTAGTAAGGTGGATGGTGAGACAGGCTCCGTTCCTGGACGGGGTCCTGGCTAAGATGGATACTGTCTGGGGTTACGGCAAACAGGACGAGAGGTACAAATGGTGGCTTGACTTGGAGGACGTTGACGGGTCTTTAAAAATCCCTAAAAAAACGAACTAAAGCAACCGTACGGCCAGTAACTTAAACTGGTGAGTGTAACCCAGTGGTCTAAGGCGCCAAGTTGTGACCCTGGAGATCGATGGTTCAAATCCCTCCACTCACACCAGTTGCGACAGTTCCCGAACTTTTCTTTGATAAGAAACAGTTAATCCCGGCTTTGCAGCAAATACTTATCTCTTACCCGAAACCCCCAGAGTAACTCTATCTTATCCAGAAGTGCTCGCCAACAACAAGATGTATCGTTGCTCCTTAACTCTATAGGATGGCTTGAACATAGTACAAAAGAACTATTGACTGTTCCTCAGATAGCAGTATAATAGTTTCAATGGAACTACTTATGTGCGGAAGGCAAGGTGAAAGAGACTACTATGAAGTCTTGGGCATTGCGACAAATTCCAGCGCAGAGGAAATAAGAAGGGCGTATCACAGGCTGGCTTTTCAATGCCACCCAGACAGGCATCAGGAAACCGAGGAAGCCCACAAAAAAATGCAAAAGATAAACGAGGCTTATGCTATCCTGTCTGACCCGATTAAACGAAGGGAGTATGACGTTCCTCGGGGGTATGGTATCAGAGTGCCGAAGTTCAAGAAGGGCAGCAAAGTGACAATCAGTGTCAATTGTCCTTCACAGTATGGAGGCTACACCGGGTTCGTAGATAAAGAACCTGTTAAGGATACCTTTCGCTTCTGGTATATGGTGAGAATCGAGTCCAATGGCTTGACGGCAGTCAGGCGCTTCGCTGAAGAAGAACTTGAGGAATTGTATGATTAGTAGCTAGACTGACCAGGCAGCGTTTGAAACGAGTAGCTATCACCCGTGTGCGCTTCGTTATTTATTGGTCACCTCCAGCATGCGCCGGGATGTGGTGTGAATGCATTCAGGTGTTGTGGGGGCCCGCTTTTAGAGACTGAAATTAGCCAACTGGTGGTACGTGAATCTCCAGATTTACCCTCTTAACATCGGTAAATTCCCGCTTCATTATCTTGATTACGGTAGCAATATCATTTGTGTAGGGAAGGGATGTGTCGATGAAAAGGCCGATTTTCATGAAGACTCCACGTTTAACACGCACAGAATCTTATTTGAGCTCCTTTACATAAATGTACACCATTGTCACGAATCTCTTCTATCATAACCGTTCAAAATTCTTGGTTATTCCCAGCAGCTAATGACATCTGCTGTGCCAAAGTTGGCAGAACGCTTTTTCTTTTTATAATTCGGTACCAGTCTTCGTAGCTGTAGATTCCCTGGAAGATAATGGCGGAGAGAATGCCGTAAGAGATCTCCGGTGCCAGAATGTAGAAGCTCTTTACCACGAATACTCCGCCAATAATCAGGGCAAGAACCCAGTGGTGCAGGTGGAGCTGATAGTTCCGCCAGGGGATGATTATTGACCTGACAATTCCCTGTTTATCGTCTGTCCGTCCGCTGAGGCACTTGGTGATGACGAAAGTGATAATCCAGCTCTTGTAGCAGAGGACACCAAGGAAGCAAAAGCCGGCAATCAGGCTGATGAGGACTATCTTCTTCCTCATTCCATCTCTTATGATACTCCTAAATAGCCCAAAAGTCCATTTGATATTACCACCTTTTCGCGGGCATTGGGGAAGCTCGGTAGCCTTTACAATGGATGTTTACAGCCATATAATTGGAGGGATGCAAAGGGATACCATGGGGTTACCAGGTGGGGTGTTACCGCCAGGGGAACGGCACTGGAAAAAAATAGCGCCATTTTAGAGCTAAAGAGTAGACATAAGCTTGAGTAATAACTAAAATTTAGCTTCTGTGCCAGCGTAGCTCAGGGGTAGAGCAGCGGTTTCGTAAACCGCCGGTCGTCGGTTCGAATCCGACCGCTGGCTGGGGGTTATATGAGCAAATTTGTAGATAAATTGCAGGGCCTTTCTAAGTCTTCAACTGCACCCATAGGTTTTCATCCTTCTGTTTCTGAACTAAAAAGCCCAGCAGTTTTGCTTATTGCGGGGCTGTCCGAAACACAGGTCAAGGAAGCTAAAATCGTGGCTGATGTCAATGTCGATGCCGGGTTGATATTGGACGAGGATCCAAGCGCCAAAGTTGTTAGGCAAATGATCAAAGCTGTGGGCGATGTCCCTCTGGGGGTATTCGTGAAGGGCATGAGCGAAGAGAAAATAAATGAGCTTGTGAGCTTGGGGTGCGACTTCGTGGTTTTTGACATTAGGATACCTGCCGCAGTATTACACAAAGAAGAGGTAGGCAAATTTTTGATGATAGAGCCTTCATTAGACCAGGGTTTTGTTAGGGCCATTAATAGCCTTGAAGTAGATGGTGTGTTCATCAGTAGTGGGGGCGGAGACTCTTTTGTTGCCGTGGAGCATCTGCTTGTTTGCCGAAGGTTCGTCGAGCTATTGGAGAAGCCGGTTATTATGGCCTTGCCTTCTTCGGTCACAAAGGCTGAGCTAACCAGTTTATGGCAAGCTGGGGTAGATGGCGTAGTTGCTCCTTCAACGCAGTCGGTTGAGGCATTGACAGAGCTAAAGAAGATGATTGGCGATCTGCCCAGAGGAGCTAGAGGTCGCCGCACCAAAGCAGGTGTGAAACTCCCTCATTATGGTGGGCTTGTGGCTGGGGAGGAGGATGAGGAACAAGAGGAAATTTAGCCTGAATCTGGTTTTGCCCAAAGTAAGTCATGGAGACAAGCCTGGGCCTATTTTTATTATCAGCAGCGGGAATTTCTCTTACTGGCGTTATGTTACCCGGACCAATGACTGCTGCTACCATAGCCAAGGGTTACAGTGACAAACACGCTGGTGCCTGGATTGCAGCAGGGCATGCTGTAATTGAAGTACCACTCATAGCTGTCATTTATGCTGTAATTTATTTTGGATTCGAACATTTCATCGACTCTCCCCAGGTGGAAAAGGGTATATATATTGCCGGTGGCTTGATGCTGCTCTACCTGGGTTTCCGAATGTTTCGAGCTACTGGTAAGGCGACTGACGCGGTAGGTGGCCTACCGGCTAGCTCCTTACTGACAGGCATTGTAATTACAGGAACCAACCCAGCCTTTTACATATGGTGGGCGACTGTGGGTACAGCGCTGGTAACCGGTGCCGCCAAGTTCGGGCTTGCCGGTGTTATTTTGTTTACCATAGTGCATTTGCCTTGTGATTTGGCCTGGAGTGAATTTCTCTCTGTGAGTACATTTAAGTCAAGGCGGTGGTGGACACAGAAGGTACAAAAGATTGTGTTTAGCGTTTGTGCTTTGATTCTAGCTGGCTTTGGTGTCTGGTTTTGTCTTTCTGCGTTTCTATAAACTCAAGGGACATTCTGGATTGCCTGCAAGTATTTCCCTTCAGTCTTTATAGATGGTGCAATAACCATCTTAACTTTGTGCATTTCTTGAATGGTCCGAGCACTGCATACTCCCATGCTAGTGCGTAGAGCGCCAATTAAGTTTTGAGTGCCGTTGGTGACGGAAGTAGGACCGAAGAGAATCTGCTCTAATGAGGCGGTAGTGCCAACTCTAACACGTGTCCCTCTAGGCAATGCTGGATGAGAATGAGACATGCCCCAGTGATAGCCTCTTCCTGGCGCTTCTGTCGCTTGAGCTAAAGGCGAGCCAATCATCACAGCGTCAGCACCGGCGGCGAATGCTTTGCATAAATCACCACCAGTGCGAATACCTCCATCTGTTATCACTGCTACGTATTTATCACTTTCCTTGAGATATGTTTCTCTAGCAGCGGCACAATTCAGAGTAGCAGTTATCTGGGGAACTCCAACGCCGATGACCTCCCGGGTGGTACAGGCAGACCCAGGCCCCACTCCAACTAGGATGCCATCGACCCCTGTTCTCATTAGCTCCAATGCCGCGTTATAGCTGCAACAATTGCCTACTATGATAGGCAAGGACATTTGCTGGCATAGCTCAGGCAGGATAAGTCCCCGATAGCTCTTGGAGATGTGCCTGGCCGTGGTGACGGTAGATTGCACCACGAGTATATCCATCCCGGCATCCTTGGCTATAGGAGCCAACCGTTTGGTGTTGGCTGGAGTTATAGATACGGCACAGATGGCACCAGCCTGTTTTATTGCTCCAATGCGCTGGCTAATGAGCTTTTCCTTGATAGGCCCGGAGTAAATTTTTTGAAGCAGGGAAGTAACCTCTTTCTCAGGAGTTTGGGCAATTTGGTTTAAGACCTTATCGGGGTTTTCGTACCTTGTCTGTATACCTTCTAAATTAAGGACAGCTAGCCCGCCAAGCCTGCTAAATTTAATAGCAAAGGCAGGGTCAACAATAGCATCCATGGCTGAGGCTAGAATAGGGATGGACAAGATGAAATTTTTTACGGTAAAGTCTATGTTGGCTTGGTCAGGATTAAGGGTTACATCTCCGGGGACAAGTGCAACTTCATCAAATCCGTAAGCGCGTTCTATCTCTTTGAATTTAAGGTGAGGCATTTTTCTTTACTTGATAAAAGTTGCCACAAACTATACAAGCATGGCGGTCTAAAGTCAAGGAAACTTGTAGATAAAATTATAGCTATTAAGTATAATTGTAGGTCATGCCTGTTCTTTATGTCATTGCCACTCCTATTGGCAATCTGGAAGATATTTCCCTGCGTGCCTTACGCCTTTTACGGGAGGTGAAACTTATTGCTGCTGAGGATACACGCACTACACGCCACTTGCTTAATGCCCATAATATAAAAACTCAGTTGACTAGTTATCACGAGCATAGTAAAAGAGCTAAACTTGACTATTTATTGGATTATCTCGAGAAAGAAAACCTGGCTCTAGTTTCGGAAGCTGGCATGCCAGGGCTAAGTGATCCTGGTTACGAGCTTATCGTTGCTGCCATTGAGCGTGGGATTTCTGTGGTACCGATTCCTGGTGCTTCAGCAGTGATTACCGCCTTAGTGGTTTCAGGGTTACCGACCGACCAATTCCTTTATGTTGGGTTTTTGCCCCGCCGTAAAGGACAAAGGCAGCGCCTTCTCAGTTCAATAGTCGATGAACCAAGAACTATAGTGGCTTTCGAGACACCCCATCGCCTTAGGAAGGCATTGAGTGATATTGAAGAAATTCTAGGAGATAGAAGACTATCTGTATGCCGTGAGCTTACCAAAGTTCACGAAGAGATTTTCCGGGGCAGAGTGAGCCAAGCTAGGGAGCATTTCTCCGAACCAAGAGGGGAGTTTAGTCTCGCTATTGAAGGTAAGACTCGAGCTTGGTTGAAATTTCAGGAAAGGAGCTAAAATGCGCCGTGGTTGTATTGCTACAGAAAAGGTGGAATGTGATGGTTGTCATCGTCCTATTAAATATGGAGAGCGTTATCTCTTAATCAACGGGGAAGGAGATGAAAAGCAACGTCTTTGTATTGATTGCTGCCTGAGCCGTGGTTATATCTCATATGGAACGGAGAAAGGAAAGCAAATAATTACCTTTCTCCCCAAGGAATAAACGTTGGCAATCGTCATTTGAGAGCCTCGGCTCATGGCAATGACACGAGGCAATTAATGATTTACAATAGGCTAACTTCTGGGGGAAGAATTTGAGCGAGCGCATTTTTATCGGTGTTGCTTGGCCTTATGCCAATGGTCCCCTACATTTAGGACATATCGCTGGTGCTTATCTGCCAGCCGATATTTTCGCCCGTTATCATCGCCTTAAGGGCAATAAGGTGCTGATGGTTTCCGGTAGCGATCAGCACGGAGCGCCGATTACAATTCGTGCTGAACAAGAATCTACCACGCCACAAAACGTAGTAGATAAATATCATCAGCAATTTGTTGATTGCTGGAAAAAATTAGGTATCTCTTTCGACTTATTTACCACCACTGGCACTCCAAATCACACTCAAGTTACTCATGATATATTCCTCACTTTGCTCAATAGGGGCTATATGTACAAAGACAAGATGCTTCAAGCTTATTGCCCTAAGTGCCAGAGGTTCCTTCCCGACCGCTATCTGGAAGGTACTTGTCCTCACTGTGGCTTCACTAAAGCAAGAGGTGATGAATGTGATGAGTGCGGTAAGCCTTTGAATCCATGGGAGCTTAAGGAGCTTCGCTGTTACCTTTGTTCCACTCCGCCTCGCTTTGAGTCTTCGGAGCATTTCTTTTTGCGCCTTTCTTCTTTTCAGAACAAATTGACTGACTGGATAAAAGAGCAGACTCATTGGCGGCGTAATGTGCTTGGCACCACGTGGAAATTTCTGGATGAAGGATTAAAGGACAGAGCGGTTACTCGTGACTTGGATTGGGGAGTAATTGTGCCGCAATCAGGCTTTGAGCATAAACGTATTTATGTATGGTTTGAGGCAGTCATTGGTTATTTATCGGCAAGCAAGGAATGGGCAAAATTGCAGGGAGATGATACCGCCTGGCAAGCTTTCTGGCAAGACGATGCTAAGAGTTTCTATTTCATTGGCAAGGATAATATCTTTTTCCATACCCTTGTTTGGCCGGCGATGTTGATGGGTTATGATAGTCTGAATCTTCCTTATGATGTTCCAGCTAACGAATTTTTGACTATCGAAGGCAAGAAGCTTTCTACTAGCCGTGGTTGGGCAATCTGGCTGCATGATTACCTGGAACGGTATGAGCCAGATTCTTTGAGGTATACTTTGGCAGTGAATATGCCTGAGACCGGGGACAGCGATTTTTCCTGGCGTGAATTCCTTCGTCGTAATAATAATGAGTTGGTAGCCACCTATGGTAATTTAGCTCATCGTGTTCTCACCTTTGCTTATCGCAATTTCGATGGAGCTGTACCTGCGCCGGGTGAATTGAATGAACGCAGCCAGAGCTTGCTTCATGGGGCTGAAGTTGCCTTAGATGCTGTGGACGAGTTGCTTTACCGTTGTGAGTTTAAAAGGGCGGTCAAGGAGGCTATGTCTCTGGCTCAGGAAGCTAATCGCTATCTTGATGAACAAGCTCCGTGGAAGACAATTAAAACAGAGCGAGAGACTTCGGCTAAATCCGTCTATACTGGCCTTTCTGTGCTGACAGCATTGAAAACTGTTTTCTATCCTTTCCTTCCTTTCAGCTCCGAGAAGCTTCATTCCTCCCTTGGATTTGATGGTAATGTGGAGGAACAAGGCTGGAAAATTCAGTTTTTACCCCCGGGGCAGAAACTTCGCCAGCCCCAACCGCTATTTGTCAAGCTAGATGAAGATATTGTCGCCAAAGAAAGTAGCCGGCTTGGCTCCCTGCAAGAAAATCAAAAAATTGAATCTTAACTTGACCCTTGCTTTTTGATTTAGCCGGGGGTTGGCTGTGGTGCTAAGCCTTCAAATATTTTGTCGAGATCAGGTTCATCCAGAGTTTCACGAGCTATAAGCTCTTCAGCTAGCTGTTTTAGTTTTCCTTTATTCTTGGTCAGAATTTTCTTGGCGGTATCGTAGGCCCGCTGGATAAGATTATGCACTTCTTCATCGATTTCCTGGGCTATCTTATCGCTATAATCCTTCTGTTCGCTGATCTCACGACCGAGAAAGACGAGTTCCTGCCTTTGACCAAAGGTCCGCGGGCCCAATTTCTCACTCATGCCATACTCGGTGACCATTTTTCTAGCTAGCTTAGTTGCTTGCTCCAAGTCGTTTTGGGCACCGGTAGTCATTTCCCCGAAGGTAATTTCCTCGGCAACGCGTCCGCCCAAGCTCACTGCCAATCTATCATCAAACTGAGACTTAGTCCATAAATGGCGGTCTTCGGATGGCAGGAAACGTGTCCAGCCCCCCAGCATCCCTCGGGCGACAATAGAAATCTTATGCACAGGGTCAGCATTAGGCAACATCCTGGCGGTCAAGGCATGGCCACTTTCGTGGCAAGCAATTATTTCCTTTTCTTTGGGACTTATTACACGGCTTTTCTTTTCCGGTCCAGCTATAGTGCGGTCGGCAGCATCCTCCAGCTCCTTTAATGTGATATCTTTACGGTTGCGCCGGGCAGCTAGAATGGCTGCTTCATTAATTAGGTTAGCTAAGTCAGCTCCACTGAATCCCGGCGTTTCCTTAGCTACCGTTTCGAGGTTAACTCCTTTGGCCAGCGGCTTGTCCTTGGCATGTACCTCTAGAATAGCCTTGCGGCCTTTTATATCGGGTAGATCGATGACAATGTGGCGGTCAAAACGACCGGGGCGCAGAAGAGCTGGGTCGAGGATGTCGGGGCGATTGGTGGCGGCCACGACAATGATGTTGGCACTGGTATCGAAGCCATCCATCTCAGCCAGAATTTGATTGAGGGTCTGCTCCCTTTCGTCGTGCCCTCCACCTAAGCCAGCACCACGGTGTCGGCCAACGGCATCGATTTCATCAATAAATATAAGGCATGGTGCATTATGCTTGGCTTGCTCAAACAGGTCTCTGACCCTCGCAGCACCCACGCCCACAAACATCTCCACAAATTCGCTGCCACTAATAGAGTAAAAGGGGACCCTGGCCTCTCCAGCTATAGCTTTAGCCAGTAAAGTCTTACCTGTTCCTGGTGGCCCTACCAGGAGCACTCCTCGGGGTATGCGTCCCCCCAGTGCCTGGAATTTCTGGGGAGACTTGAGGAATTCCACTACTTCTTGAACCTCTTCTTTTGCCTCATCTGTTCCAGCGACATCGGCGAAAGTTACATCGGGCCTCTTGTCGATACTTAATCGGGCACGGCTTTTGCCGAAATTGAAGGCTTGTGTGCCAGCGCCACGGGCGGCACGGAAGAATAAGAAGTAAAATAATGCCCCAAGCAGCACAATGGGTAGAATGACTGTTAGTGCTATCGTTCCCCAATCAACGCCACTAGGTTTAACGTCGATTTTTATTCCTTCTGCTCCCAGGATTACCCCTTCTTTTTCCAGGTAATCACGCAGGGCATTGGTATCACCAATAAATGCCGCTGTAATTGTGATTTTGCTATCTTTCAAGCCCTCGAGAGTATCACCATCTTGTAGAATGGTGTCAATTTGCCCTTTTTTGGATAGAACCATGAATTCCGCTTGAGTTACCTTGTGCTCATCATCAAGCTTACCATCGGCCTCCAGTGCAGCACCATCGAAATTAGACTCGAGCTTCTTCCCGGCATTGACATTTACGCCTTCTTCTTTAAGAAGTTTACTCAGCTCCTCGGGAGTTTTTGTATATTGAGTCCAACATATAACTTCCGCATCTTCCAAGCCAACGAGCTTCTGCCCCTCTTGCCAGTATCCAATGGTATCGAGCTGTTGTGGTTTGGCTTCATTGACAAAATCAGCCAAGGCTACTGGCTCAGGCCCCTCACGGGGCATGGAGACGAGTACCAGAGCAACTATCACTGCTAGAAGCAGCAGGTAAAAAAATCTGCTACGCCACCATTTTACTTGCATATCTTTGTCCTCGTTTTAATTATAGCAGATATATTGCAAACTGAAAAATTTCGTTCTCAAATTTGCAAGTAGAGTAGTATTGCAGTAGAGTTCTAATGCAGGGTACATTATATTCAAAATATACATGGCAAGATGGTCTTGGTCAAATGTTGCCATAAATGGTATAATTATAGAAGGAGGTTACTGCCTTTCTGGAAGCGGAGGAAATAGCGCGCTTAGCTACCGAACTTGCTTCTGAGAAGCAAGCAACGGATATTGCTATGCTGGACGTTAGAGCCTTGTGCTCTTTCGCGGATTACTTTGTTATTTGCACTGGAGATACCAAGCGGCATATTGAAGCTATCTGGCAGGGTATTTATGAAGTGTTGAGAACTAAAGGCGTCGTAACTCATCATAACGAAGGGACTCCTGATTCAGGTTGGATGCTTGCTGATTTTGGTTCGGTTATTGTTCATATATTTGCCCCGTTAGAGCGGGATTATTATCAACTGGATAAATTATGGAACAAAGCGACCCCCGTGGTTAGAATTCAATAGATCCATGTATCCAGCTCCCGCTCATAGTTGAAAATTTCCTCTGCTGAGAAGAATAAGTCTATTTCCTTCGAGGCATTTTCCAGTGAATCAGAGCCATGTACTAAGTTATGTCCAATATCAATGCCAAAATCGCCTCTGATAGTGCCCCTGTAGGCTTTGGCAGGGTCAGTTTCTCCCATCATTTGCCGTATTATTTCCACGGCATTTTTACCTTGGAAGACGATGGCGATGACTGGGCTAGAAGTGATGAAATTTACCAAATCATCGAAGAAAGCTTTCCCTTTATGGATAGCATAGTGGCGTTGGGCCAAATTCTTATCCATATGCAACATCTTCATAGCTACGATTTTAAGCCCTTTCTTTTCCAGGCGAGAAATGATTTCCCCGGCCAATCCCCGTTGTACGGCATCAGGTTTGATAAGAACTAAACTTCTCTCCATGATTTAAATCTCCTTCTTCCTTATCCTGGCTCCTTTCTAAACCCTCGTGAGCAGGGTGATCAAATCCATGTTTTCTAAAGAGTCAACTATTCTGTCAGCCTCCTCGTGCTTTTGTCGAGGGTGTGTATTGGTTATGGCCAAGCATTTCATCCCCGCGGTTTTGGCTGCTTTGACTCCCAGTGGGGAATCTTCAATTACCACGCAATCGTTGGGTGTCACTTCCAGTTTCTTGGCAGCTAAAAGATATATCTGGGGACTGGGTTTGCTTTCGGATACTTCTTGACCAAAAACAATACAATCAAAAATCCCTTCCAAATTAAGCTCACTAAGGACCAGGTCGATATTCTCCTTTGGCGCTGAAGAAACCAAGCCTAGTTTGAAATTCCCCTTCTTTATTGCATTCAGCAGCCTTACTGCCCCGGGAAATGGCTTGATGCTTCCTGTTGCCTTCCGTCGAAAAATTTCTTCTTTCTCCTGTACCATGATTTTGACATCTCCTTCAGGGAGTTCCCTGCCCATAATGCTGCCGATTATGAAGTCATTTCTGGTGCCAAAGAGCTTGGTAAAATCTTCTTTGGTGAATTTTATCCCCCTTTTAGCAAAGGTCTCTTGCCAGGCAGCAAAGTGGAAGGAATTGGAATCGGCAATAACCCCGTCCATGTCCCAGAGGATTGTCTTTTTTGACTGTCTCCAGACGTAAAATAAGAAATCGCCATTGGCTATGACTGTATTATCCTTGAGAGTAAGCACCCCTTTAGTTTCCACTAGCCGTTTTGTCAGTTTAGTGACCCAGGCAGAGGCTTGGATTGGCTCATTGATGGGTGCTTCCTGTTTAAATCTTATCTCGCTCTTGGCAGTAACGCCAAGCTCAATCCCATGGCAAAGCATGGCGTAAGCAGTTACCTCATCGAGAAGGGTGTAGAGAATACCGCCGTGGACCACATCATTCCAGCCTTGATGAAACTCTCCGGCGGTGAACTCTGCGGTGACTTTTTCTCCATCGTGAACAGGTTTCAACTTTAGCCCTATAGGGTTCTTCTGGCTACAGGCAAAACAAAGCCTTGCTGTGTACTCAACATCTAATCTGGGGTTTCCCATTTCCTGGTCTCCTTTGCTCCACTCGGAGTGGTAAAAGGGGTGTTTTATCCCTGGGCTTGGTTATATGAGGGGGGCGAAGGTATAATGGCTGTAGGGTGACCGGGTCATCTTGTTCTCCCCTGCTCAATTTTCGCCAACCTAATATAGCCAAAGAGCTAGCTCGAGATGGGCTATTACTTTGGGAAATTATAGCTTGCTTGCCCAGTTTTTGCTGTATTTCGCTTATTATGTCAGGAGGGATTTCACCACAAAAAAGCGTTTTTTGCTTAATTCGACGGCACAAAGTTTTAACTGTAGTTAGATTTTCTGCTTCTAGATATTGCCATTCATTATCTTTTTGCCGGTAAAGGGCAGTGGCTATTTCCTCGCGGCCAGCCTTGTGAATGGGGCGCAGGGGCAATCCTGTAAAGGCAAAGGGATAGGCTTCAGCTTCTAATGTGTTTACACCAAGCAAAGGAATATTTAAGGCAAAAGCTAGCCCCTTAGCAGTGCTTATACCTACTCGGAGTCCATTAAAGCTTCCTGGACCTTTAGCTACAGTGATTGCTTCTATAGAGTCTAGCTCCACCTTGGCTTGTTGTAGCAAGCAAACTAAATTCGGCAACAGTTGTATTGTATGGTTTCGTGCTGTTTGCCAGGTTAGCGAAGTCAGTACTTCACCATTATGAGATAAAGCAACACTGGCGGTACCGGATGAAGTATCTATAGCTAATTCCATAGCAGAAATCTAATTTCTAAACTCCAGACAAATCCTTCTGGAACGAAAAAAAGTGAAAAGAAACATGCAAAGTGACAGAGCAAAAGTTAAAAAGTTTAGCATTTCGTATTCAGAGCCACAATTCCCGCTCTTTTTTTGAGTTGTTCTATTAGTTCATAGTAGCGCTCGCCTTGAGGTTTCAGGCAAATAGACCGTCCTGTCTGGGAGGCAGGAATATAGTGTATGGTGATAAGCAGATTATCCCGGGGTACTACCTGCAGTCCTTTCTCTGCCCATTCAACCACACAGACTCCGTCGCCGTAAAAATAGTCCTCCAGCCCCAAGTCAGTAATTTCCTCAATGTGATCCAAACGATAGAAATCAATGTGATATAAGGGAAGTCGGCCATGATACTCTCTAAGGATGACAAAGGAGGGACTGAAGGCATATTCTTTTACATTCAGCCCGCGAGCGATGCCTTGGACAAAACAAGTCTTGCCCGTTCCCAACTCACCTATGAGGAGGAAAATATCAACTTTTTGAGCTAGTTCCCCCAGGTAACTTCCTAAAAGCTGAGTTTGTTCAGGGCTATGCGAATTTAACTTCAAAGACTCCATTCTTAAAGTGTTCCCAGCCTCCTTTTTTGCAAGAGATGATATTTTCTTTGCTATCCATTACAGTCACTCGTGTTGGTAACTTTTCTTCTGTTATGTCGCCGATTACAGTCACCGGGCAGTTTAGTGCTTGCTTAGTCCGGGCAATAGTGGCCTCATCAGCGGTAAAAAGAAGCTCATAATCCTCTCCCCCACATAAAGCCAGCTCCTGATGGTTAGGGAAATTTGCTGTGACTACAGGGTGCACTGGCACTTGTTCTATCTTTATCTTGGCGTTGACTTTGCTGGATTCACATATATGATCAAGATCAGCAATAAGCCCATCGCTTATATCTATAGCAGTTTTAACTCCTTGTTCGATTAAAATTTGCCCTTCTTTTACTCTTGGCATGGGCTTAAAGTGAGCTCGTCTCAGGATATTGCTTATTTCGGGATCTGAAATGGTTTTTCCCTTGAACATTTCCAGGCCGGCTGCCGATAATCCCAAGTATCCTGTGACAGCTATTTGCTCACCAGAAGAAGCTGTTGACCTCTTAAGTATCGCTTTGCCTTTGGAGCAACCTATGATTGTTACAGTGATAACTACATTGGGAGCGGTAGCTACATTACCTCCAACTATAGCCACTCCAAATTCCCTGGCCAGATGCATCATGCTGTTAGTAAATCTGGAGATGTCTTCCACCTCCAGTTCGCCAGGCAGTGCCAGAGAAAGCAAAGCGTACTTGGGAATACCACCCATGGCAGCTATATCGCTTAGATTTACAGCCAGTGCTTTCCAGCCCAATTCATCCCAGTTAATGACGTCTAGGTCAAAGTGTATATCCTGGACTAGAGTATCTGTAGTAGCTAACTGAATGTGATTGTCACTTTGCCAAGCAGCAGCGTCATCACCAATGCCCACTAAAATTTCTTGCCACGGAGTGCGTCCAGAATTTTCGTATCTAGCACTGCTGCTGCGTATGAGGTTAATCAGGCCAAATTCTCCCAACTCAGATACTTTCATTGGTGGAATTATAACACTGGCTTTATTTAACATTCTAGCTGGTAGATATAATAGGTGGCTAAAACATAGTTCTTGTTGCCATTTTATTCCCTGTGGTATAAAATCTAGACATGCATGATTATGAGCTGGTAGCCATAATTAGTCCCGAAGTTGATGAAGAAGGAGTGTCTAAAATTGTAGACAAGGTGACTCAGTCCATTAATAGCCGTGGTGGGGCGGTGGAAGAGATAAAAAAATGGGGGAGAAGAAAGCTGGCTTACCCTGTAAGGAAATTTATGGAGGCTGATTATTTTCTAGCTCGCTTTAAGTTAATGCCACAATCGGTTAAGGAACTTGAAGGAGAAATTAGTGCTTCGGGGGATATTCTGCGATATCTTGTGGTAAAAGTAGAAGATTAATATGTCGAGCTTAAACAAAGTAATGCTCATTGGCAACGTAGGTAGTGACCCCGAGATGAGGTACACGCCCAATGGAAAGGCAGTTACCTCTTTTCGCATGGCTACCAATTATCGTTATGTTGGTTCTGACGGGGAGCGGCGGGAAGAAACAGAATGGTTTAGAGTTAGCGTTTGGGGCAAGCAAGCTGAAAGCTGCAATCAATTTTTGTCCAAAGGGAGGCGAGTTTATGTTGAAGGGAGGTTACACTCTCGTAATTGGGAAGGGCAAGATGGGCAGATGCGTACCAGCCTTGAAGTGTCAGCAAACCGAGTAATTTTCCTCGACAGAGTGGCTCCGGTTTCCCTAGCCGAAGAAGGGGAGCTTGAGCCTGAAGATTTACCCTTTGACTAAAATAAAGGAGAAAAAGATTTGGCTAATACTAGAAGAGTGGCTAATACTGGAAGAGCAAGAAGTACTAGGAGCTTCATCACCAGGCCAGCAGTCTGTCCCTTTTGCAAGGGGAGTATGAAAATCGACTATAAAGATGTTTCTGTGTTATCTCGCTATATTTCCAATCAAGGTAAGATTGTGTCGCGGCGGAGGAGCAGAAGTTGTGCTAAACATCAAAGAAGCTTAGCACAAGCTATAAAGAGGGCTCGTTATCTTGCTATGTTACCTTACGCACCAAGCCATATTTGGAAAACAGGAGGCGTAGGCCTATCCCGTTCGACGGTTTGAAGAATGCCAAAGCGGACTTATCAACCGAAGAAAATTTCCCGGAGGCGCAGCTTAGGTTTTCGCGCTAGAATGGCCACTCGAGCTGGAAGACGAGTGCTTCAAGCAAGGCGCCTTAAGGGGAGGTATAGGCTGACTCCAGTTTAACTCTAGCTTGTGAAGGAGCCTCATTTTTTAACTAATAGAGCACAATATACCTTGGTTTATCGACAAGGCAAAGTATGGGCAAATAGCTTGGTAGTTATGAAGGCGATGCCCAATAGTTTAAATCTAAGCCGATATGGTTTTTCTGTGACTAAAAAAGTAGGCAAGGCGGTGCAGCGTAATCGCGTGAAGAGGCTACTCAAGGAAATAATGAGACTGCAATCGCTAAAGTCGGGATGGGATATCGTCTTCATGGCTCGGTCTGTAGCAGTCAATGCTGACTATCACCAGCTAGAGAGGGTAGTAACCAAGCTTTTAGCTCGGGCGCAATTGTTGGAGAGCAACGGATGAATCAATTAGCTCTGGGTTTAATTAAATTGTACCAGAACACAGTGTCGAAGGTTCTCCCTAATGTTTGTCGTTTCCAGCCTACATGCTCGCAGTATGCTTTTGAGGCAATTAAAAGACATGGGTTTGCCCAAGGTAGCTGGCTGGCAGCCAAGAGGCTAGTTCGATGTAACCCCTTCTCTGAAGGTGGCTACGACCCAATACCTTAGTTATACAATGAAGCAACCAAAGATATTACTCCTCGTTGTAATTGCTCTTTTGCCCTTGACACTGGTTTCCTGTATTTCAGGTAGTGCTCAGTTAGCGAAGGGATGGGCAGGAACTGCAGTTCACGAGGGCATTATTTATGTGGGCACCGTGGATGGCAGGGTGGTGGCGATAAATTCGTCAACTGGAAATCTAGAATGGTCTTATTCCATTGCCCCGGGCACTGCACCCTCCAGCGGCTTATCATGTGGCCCGACATCGGCTCCAGCTGCTATATATGATACACCGGTTGTAGATAGAGATATAGTTTACATTGGCACCTATAGTGGCCAGGTTCTAGCCCTGAACACGTCGGCGAGGTCGGCGAGAGGTGAGGATTTGCCTCTTCAGACGAGGTATGGTGAATGGAAGTGGGATTGTCCCATAGATAATGCAAAAAGCAATGCTATAGTAGCTGACTTGTTAGTGAGCGAGGATGCCATATATGTAAGTAGCTCCAATGGCAGGGTGTATTCTCTGGATAAGGAATTCGGTGATTTAAATTGGGAATCAAAGATCTTAGACGAAAAATATGGAAAGCTGTGGACATCCCCGGTAATTCAGGGTGATACTCTCTATGTCAGCACTTTCGATGGTCATATCTATGCGTTATCGTTAGAAACGGGGGAGTTATTGAACTGGTCTTTTGAATCAGAGGCAGGCTTTGCTTCTTCACCTGTGATTTACGAGGATACTATATTTTTGGGTTCGTTTGACCGCTATCTTTATGCCGTAAAAATAGGTAGTGATGTGCCGCTGTGGAAATTTCCCGAGGAGAAACCAGCCGGTAATTGGTTCTGGGCATCTCCTATAGTCAATGAAGGCATTGTTTATACTGGCTGTCTCGATGGTAAACTTTATGCTATTGAGGCAAAAACAGGGGAAAAGCTATGGGAATTTGATGCTGGAAACTCTATAGTTTCTTCGCCTGTTTTGCTGGATAATCTACTAATAGTAACCGATGAATCAGGCACTGTATATGTTTTTGACCTCAGCGCCGAGCTTGGAGATGAGGCAGTGCCGTTGAAGACTATCTCAATTGGTGCTGCTGTTAGAAGTTCTTTTTGCGCTCAAGAAGGTCTGGTTTATATTCGAGGTGAAGATAAGCAGTTATATGTTGTGGATATTGAGAAAGGGGAAGTGAGTCAGCTAATTTCCTTGACTATTGAAGAGTGAGGGTCGCGCCCCATGATAGAAGTATGGAATTTAATTATAGGTAACCCAGTACTTAATGTGTTGATTGCCTTGAGTCACCTTTTATCTGGTAGCTTTGGATTAGCAATCATTGCCCTTACTATTATCGTTCGTTTGATCTCCTGGCCTCTTACCAAGCGCCAGTTCAAGTCCAGCAAAGCTTTGCAGGATATGCAGCCGAAGATTCAAGAATTGCAAAAGAAATATGGTAAAAATAAGCAAAAGCTTCAGGAAGAAATGATGAAGCTTTATAAGGAAGCCGGGGTAAACCCTCTGGGCTGCTTATGGCCCATGTTAATTCAGCTTCCTATCTGGATTGCGCTCTATCAAGCCATCATGAGAGCTCTGGCTACCACGCCCGAGAACTTACTTGATTTAGCTCAGCGTCTTTATTCCTGGGACATAGTGAATCAGGCGATTCCGTTGAGCAGTAAATTTTTATGGCTCGATTTAGGACAACCTGACCCATATTTTATTTTAGCTATCATAGTTGGTGGCACAATGTGGGTACAGCAGAAGATGACCCAAGCACCAGCCGTTGACCCAAGGCAGCAGTCCACAAGCAGGATGATGTTGCTGATGATGCCCCTCATGTTTGGCTTCCTCACCTTGATGTTCCCCAGTGGCTTGGCTCTCTATTGGGCAGTTTCCAATATAATTGGCATTATAACTCAATATTTCTTCACCGGTGGCTGGGGTTACCTTAAATTCCGTTCTCCATTTCAGTCAACACAGTGAAAGAAGAACCAGCATTGTAGAGATGATCGCAAGTTGTGCTGGTAATAAAGCAAATTGTTAAAGGGAAATCGGACTATGGAAGGGATTGAGATAGTAGCTGCGACAGTAGAAGAGGCGATAGAGAAGGCAGAGGCGCAGCTAGGGCTGAGCCGGGACCAATTTGAGGTGGAGGTTGTTAGAGAGAGGAAGTCGGGTATTTTAGGAGCAAGAGGCAAAGAGGCTTTAATCAGGGTGATTCCAGTAACCCCGCCGGAAAAGGCCTGCCCTGAGCTTGTCGAAGGGGATGCGGTCAAGGTGGTCACAGAAATTTTAGATACGTTGCTTGGATTGCTGGGTGTAACAGCCAAGGTTGAAGTGCTATCCGATGAGATACCTCTAGCTTTGGATATCAAGGGTGACGATTTGGGTATCTTGATTGGTCGGCGAGGTCAGACCCTAGCTTCTTTGGAATATATTACCAAGCTCATAGTAGTTGGACGGTTAAAGGCCTGGCTGCCGTTAACAGTTGACGTTGCCGGATACAAAGAACGCCGTCGTGATTCCTTGCAAAGATTGGCCTTATATCTAGCTGAGCAGGTAAAATCAAGACGCCGTGACATAACTATGGAGCCAATGCCTGCTAACGAACGCCGTATTGTTCATTTAACTCTGGCTGATAATCCCGATGTAACAACTCAGAGCATAGGTGAGGGTGAGGGCAGGAAGGTTGTTATTTTACTGAGACAGGGTTAGCCATGTTCCGGGAAGTAAACACCAAGATTAACTTTCTTCAACTGGAAGAAGATATCCTCCGCTTCTGGAAAGAGCAGGGAATTTTTAACAAGAGCATCGAGACGAGAGAAGGGGGGCCACATTATGCCTTTTATGAAGGCCCACCTACAACTAATGGCAGCCCGGGAGTCCATCATGTGCTGTCTCGTCTATATAAGGACGCCGTTTGTCGGTACAAGACGATGAGAGGTTATCATGTGCCACGAAAGGCAGGGTGGGATACCCACGGCTTACCTGTTGAGTTGGAGGTGGAAAGCTCTCTTGCCCTCACCAGTAAGGCTCAAATTGAGGAATATGGAGTGGCTCGATTCAATGACCATTGTCGCCAAAGCGCTTTCAAATATATTAAAGAATGGGAAGCTATGACTGAGCGCCTTGGCTATTGGTTGGATATGGAGCATCCTTATATAACATTAGACAATAGCTATATTGAATCCTGCTGGTGGATAGCGAAACAGCTATGGGACAGGAGCTTAATTTATCAGGGCTATAAAGTAACGCCGCATTGTCCTAGATGTGGCACATCCCTCAGTTCTCACGAGGTGGCTTTGGGCTATGAGGAGGTGGATGACCCGTCGGTCTGGGTAAAGTTCAAGCTCGACCTAACACAGCCTGGGGGGAGCGAAACTGCTCGCTCCCTTCTCTCCTCAACCGTGCCTACTTATCTTCTTGCCTGGACTACCACACCCTGGACGCTGCCTGGCAATACCGCTCTGGCGGTGGCTCCTGAGGCTGAATATGTAGTAGTGGAGTCAGATAAGGAGTATCTTATTTTAGCCTCGGCTTTGCTTGGTGCGGTGGGGATGGATGGCTGTAAGGTGGTGGAGAAAGTAATCGGGGGAGATTTAGTTGGAGTGCATTATGAACCCTTATATAACAATATTGACATTCGTTACGTCAAGGAAGATAAGAGAGCTTATCGTATTATCGGGGGTGATTTTGTCTCCATGGAGGAGGGGACGGGGATTGTACATATAGCCCCGGCTTACGGAGAGATAGACTTTGAAATAGGCGGGAAGGAGGGTCTGCCTCTAGTCCATACGGTGGAGTTGAATGGGACGGTAACGACTAATCTAGTGACAGGTTTTACACCCAAGTCACGGGAATATATTCAGAAAAGTGAAGTCCCAGTGATTCTTGAGCCAGCACGATTGAAGCTGGATTTACCAGGCGCAGGCAAGTTTGTCAAAGATGCCGATAAAGACATTCTTGATGATTTAAAGTCTCGCGGACTGCTCTTTCGCAGTGAGAGGATTACCCATACCTACCCTTTCTGCTGGAGGTGTGAAGCACCGCTACTCTACTATGCCAAGCAAACCTGGTACATCAGGTCAACAGCGGTGAAAGAAGAACTTATCTCGGGCAATGCCGAAATAAACTGGTACCCTGATTATATTAAGCATGGTCGTTTTGGCGATTGGCTAGAGAACAACGTAGATTGGGCTTTTTCCCGGGAGAGGTATTGGGGAACTCCGCTCAATATTTGGCGCTGTGAAGCTTGTGGCACCCCTGAATTTCCTACTTATGAGTGTGTTGGCAGTGTGGACGAATTAAAGGCACAGTCAAATCTCAGTGGTTTAACTACGCCCTTGGATTTACATCGCCCCTATGTAGATGAAATAGCATTTGCCTGTCCTAAATGTGATGGCAGAATGCGACGTGTTCCCGAGGTAATTGATTGTTGGTTTGATTCTGGAGCTATGCCAGTGGCTCAGTGGCATTATCCCTTCGAGAATGAAGATAAATTCAAACAGAATTTCCCCGCCGATTTTATTTGCGAGGCTGTGGACCAGACCAGGGGCTGGTTTTACAGCTTACATGCCATATCTACTCTGCTTTTCAATCGTCCTTGCTTTAAGAATGTCATCTGCTTAGGGCATGTTGTCGACGCTCAGGGTGAGAAAATGAGCAAATCCAAGGGCAATGTAATTGATCCCTGGGCTGTGATTAATAATTATGGTGCAGATGCTCTAAGGTGGTATATGCTGGTTTCTACTACAGGAGAAGATAACCATCGTTTCTCCACTAAGATGCTTGAAGAGACGATACGCAAATTTTTCCTTACTTTGTGGAATACCTATGCCTTTTTTACTCTTTATGCCAATATCGATTGCTTTGTTCCTCAGCCCTTGACGGCTGACAGCGATCAGCCAAAAGCTTTCACGGAGCTGGATAATTGGATTAGTTCAGAACTTAATCGGCTCGTAAGCGAGGTTTCGAAATTAATGGATAGCTACAATCCTACCTCTGCGACACGCAGGATTGAGGGATTTATAGATAATCTCTCTAACTGGTATGTCAGAAGAAACCGCCGCCGGTTCTGGAAAAGCGAGAACGATGCCGATAAATTGGCTGCATATACTACGCTACATCAATGTCTGGTGACTTTATCCAAATTGTTGGCTCCCTTTGTGCCATTTATTGCTGAAGAACTTTATCAGAATTTGTTTCGCTCTGTTAATCCTGAAGCTAGAGAAAGCGTTCATCTAACTGATTTCCCCATAGCAGATGAGACTAAAATCAATGACAAGCTAAACAGCGATGTCGGGCTAGCTATGAAAATATCCAGCTTGGGCAGGGCGGCACGCGCTAAGGCGGGGATTAAAGTGCGCCAGCCATTGGATAAAGCCCTGGTCGGGGTAGAGACAGAAGGGGAGAAGAAAGCTTTAAAAAGCTTAGCTACTGGGGTAATGGAAGAGATAAATGTCAAGCAACTCGTCATATTGAGTAAAGCAAAGGAACAAGGGGAATTTCCTTCAAACATGCCAGATTACAGCGTGACCAACGACGCTAGATATTGGGTGGCCATAAGTACTGAATTGACCCCTGAGCTAATTGCCGAGGGAGTAAGTAGAGAGCTTGTGCGTCATCTTCAAAATATGCGTCGCAATGCCAAGTTTGATATCACAGACCACATCATCACCTATTATCAGACAAAGGAACCACTCATCAAGCAAGTAATAAACACCTTTGCCGACTATATTAAACAGGAGACCTTATCTCAGGATCTTATCGATGGTTTGCTTCCTGATGGAGCTCATGGTGAGAAACACCGCATCTCGAATAGCGAGGTCTCTTTGGCAATCAAAAAGGCAAATCCTAAATCCTGAACAAATTCCAAAATTCAAATTTCCAAACCCAAAACAGGGAGGTCTTGGTTACTGAGCTCGGGATTTGAATGGAGGAAGCTTGTCCTAGGAAGTCGGGCGTTCTACCAGTCGCGCTGAGATTGTTTTAATATCTTCGCCTCTAACGAAGACTATTCCTACCTCTTCGCCAATTTCGCTGGTTCGAATAGCTCGGACGAGGTCGGCAACATTGCTTATTTCCTGGCCCCCAAAGCGGATGATGATGTCATCTTCTCTTAACCCCGCAGTATCTGCAGGGCTGTCAGCAACTACTTCTACAATAAGCGCTCCCCTGTCCACAGAAAGGTTTAATGCCGCAGCTAGCGAAGGGTCCACGGTATATAATCCCACTCCCAGCCAGGGGTAGGTCACGCGACCATAACGAATTAGATCCAGGATAATAGGCTTAGCCTCATCGCTGCTTATGGCAAAGCCTATACCTTCCACTTCGGACGCAACTATCTTAACGCTGGTAATGCCTATCACCTCACCAGACATGTTCACCAGTGGGCCACCGCTGTTGCCGGGATTGATAGCCGCCGTGGTTTGAATTAAACCGTAAAGGGTATTTCCCTCAACGTTCACAGATACATTTAAGCGGCTGACTATGCCCTGGGTTGCTCCACCTCCTCCTCCCAGAGCATTGCCAATAGCTAGCACCCACTCGCCAACAGATAATAAGCTTGAGTCGCCCCAATAGGCATAAGGCAAATCTGTGGCATCTATCTTTATCACGGCAAGGTCAGACAAGGAGTCAGTGCCTACTATATTCGCGGGGAAAGTTCTACCATCGGCCAACTCCACGTAGATACTCTGGGCATTTTCAACTACATGGTTGTTGGTGGCAATATATCCTTTATCATCGGTAAGTATCCCGGACCCAACAACATATTCCGTACTCTGACCGAAGAGAGAAGAGACGACCGTCTCTGTAGTCACGGAAACTACCGAGGGCATTACCTCGGCAATTACCGGGCGGAAATCAGGCAAAAGAGTAGCTGGCTCGCTCTCTGGGGGGAATGTCCAATCGGGATCGATGTGCTGGGTTGAGTTATCAGACTGAGGTGGGCTGGATATTGGGGAAAGAGATAGAGCCCAAATACCGACACTTAACGCTACCGCTACTAGTATTACTAAAGCCAGAATGTATTTTTTAGACATTTTTAACTACGCTTATTATAGCATTGCTACCTCTTCTACAAAAATCTGTGCTCGAATTCAGGAGGAAGTGTGTCAAATCGTTTGGACGACACAAACTTCACAATTTAGACTCTGACTTTTCATAATAAAGATGATGTTTATGCCTCTGGCAGTGCAGAAATTTTCTAATTTCTTAATCGGATGCAGCAATTGCCCCCTTTTCTAACAGGTCGTCATCCCGGCATATAAAACTCCTGCCACTACACTCAGTCACATCGTACTCCCACTCCTGAGCTCAGCTAGCTCGGGTCCCGTTAAGCTGTCCCACAGGCCTAAAGGAAGTGATTTTCGGAAGGGCATTGCCTTTGTGTAAAGATACGCCATCTCATGATATGGCAAAAATTCCTCTCGGACGAGAACCCCCATCAAGGTCAGAACATGGACTTTACATGATAACCGTAGCATGCTAAAGTAGGCTCAAGTACCGTTGGGATTAAAGCTTCCGCTGCTTGTGATCATTAAATCGATAAGTAGCTATTCTTTTCATCCTCGATAAGAAAGTGGTGGTTTCTAGCCCAAAACATCGGAATGATAGACGTCTCCAAGATAACAAGCCAAGAGCATCAACGTAAGAGGAACTCCATGTCAACACATAGGTATGACTTAATTGTTATCGGCTCTGGCCCAGCTGGTGAGAAGGGCGCTGCCCAAGCAGCATATTTTGGCAAGAAGGTCGCCATGGTGGAACGGGACTACTATCTGGGAGGTGCTGCTGCCAGCACCACGATCCCAAGTAAGGCTCTCCGTGAAACTGCGCTGGCACTCTCTGGGATACGCTCGCGCCGCCTTTACGGAGTTGACTTGTCACTAAGACGTCAGGCTACGGTCCAAGACTTTCTCCACCACGAAGAAGTAATGAAAGATACCGAACGTAGGCGCGTTGCAGACAACATGCTCCGTCATAATGTAGACATCTTTAGGGGCATCGGTTCGTTTGAAGACCAGCACACAGTAAAAGTAACCTCACGCGATAGGAAGCCTAAATTCCTGGAAGGAGATGTAATCTTTATTGCAACAGGGTCATCCCCACGCTGGCCGGACAACTTCCCCAGAGACCATCATATCTACGATTCAGACACTATATTACGGATTAAGGATTTACCAACGAACATGATAATAGTTGGCGGTGGAGTCGTTGGTTGCGAATACTCCTGTGTCTTCGCTGCGCTGGGCATAGAGGTCTTCTTGCTCCAAAGTCGAGATATTTTGCTGCCATTTCTAGATCGAGATATCTCTTTGACACTACAGAAGAGTATGTCGAGGATGGGCATAGCTCTTAAGATGCCCGTGACCGTCAGGCGGTGCACAGCAAGAACAAAAGGTGTGGTAATTGAGCTTGATTCGGATGAAGTCATCAAGGCAGATACGGTTATGTTAGCGACGGGCCGTACTAGTAACACAACGGAATTGAATCTCGAGCATGCTGGTATTACCCTTGGTAGGCATGGTTTCCTTGTTGTGAATGTTAACTACCAAGTAGTGCACCCTGAGACTCATGAACCGGTACTATGTATCTATGCGGCTGGTGATGTCATAGGTCCGCCTGCTCTAGCCTCAACTTCTATGGAGCAGGCTCGGTTTGCTATTATCAAGGCTTTTGATCTGGAACCATACAAGAAGCACGTAGCTCCGGTTTTACCATATGGAGTTTATACTATTCCCGAGTGCTCCGGAGTAGGGAAGACCGAGGAACAGTGCGTAAGCGAGGGGATAGATTATGTAGTAGGCAAGGCCAGCTACAACCAGAATGCACGGGGCATGATTACGGGCGACCATGATGGCTTTCTAAAATTGCTATTCAAATTCAACGAAGATCCGAGGAGTCCTATGAAACTACTAGGAGTGCATGTAATCGGCGAGACCGCAACTGAATTAATCCACACCGGACTTTCCGCTTTGATGATGGGCGCATCTAGTGACCTGTTCATCAATACCTGTTTCAACTACCCGACGCTTACTGAATTGTATAAGTACGCGACATACGATGCTATGGGCAGGCGGGCAAAGCGCTTGAACTCGGATTAGCCCATACCACTTGATGGAGGTTAAAACAAACGACCATAAACTAGGTGAACAGAGGGCAAGACAGGTGTTATAATAGTTTCTATAATATATTAAAAACAGGAGGTATACCACTATGGAAACACTAGCGCCGGAAGAACTGAAGAAAATTCCTCTGTTTCAGAATTTAGATAGTAACGAAGTGGCAGAGGTACTAAAACTCTCCGAAAGGCAAGACTATGCGAAGGATGATTTTGTATTCCAGCAAGAGGATGAAGCAAAGAGATTATTCATTGTAGAGAAGGGTTTAGTGGCAATGGTCATACAGCTAAAACCAGGTACCGTGCGAGTGATAGCCACAGAATCTAGGGGAGGTGCTTTCGGCTGGGCTGCGCTACTGCCTTCACAACGTCACACCACTTCCGCAAAGTGCCAAGAACCGTCTCGGTTGCTTGTGTTGGATGGGACAAAGGTGCGGGAGCTTTGCTACGAAAATCCTCGTTTAGGCGTAAAGGTTATGGAAGGCCTCGCTCAATTTATAGCGAATCGGATTTACTCGACGAATCTTAGAATGCTAGATGCCATGTGGATATAGTTGGCATCTAAATTAACAGCTAACCCTCCGTTGCTTGTGCAGTTAGACACAGCGAACCTTAAGCTGTGGTTGGCTAACAAACATAATCGTTGGTATTTAGTAGTAGCGTTTTTAGAAGCAACTGCTGTTCACAATTATTTGGCGACTGAGTTCAATTACAATCAGTAGACCCCAATTGAGCGAAATGTTTACTACACTCAAAGCTATTGACAAAGGATGACTTGACAATTTTAAATTTAACTTTATATAATAAAAAGAAACCCAGATCTGTCTCACATTTTAAGATCAGCCTGCAAGATTTGGCTTTCTCTATAACTCTTGTAACAAGCAGTGAGTAAGTATATTTTCGTTACTGGTGGCGTAGTTAGTTCTGTAGGCAAAGGGATTTCGGTAGCCTCTATTGGCAAAATATTGAAAAGCCGTGGCATATCTGTCTCTGTGCAGAAGCTTGATCCTTACTTGAATGTTGACCCGGGGACGATGTCTCCTTACCAACACGGTGAAGTGTTTGTTACTAAAGACGGTGCCGAGACTGATCTGGATTTAGGACATTATGAGAGATTTATTGGAGTGGAGTTGACCCAAGCTTCTAACGTCACCTCCGGTCAGGTCTATTCTGCGGTCATTGCCCAGGAGAGGCAAGGAGATTTTCTGGGAGGCACAATTCAGGTGGTTCCTCACGTAACCAGTGAGATAAAGAGCAGGATAAGGAAAGTAGCCGAAATATCTCAGGCTGAGCTAGTTATTGTTGAAGTTGGCGGCACTGTGGGGGATATTGAGGGGCAACCCTTCCTCGAAGCTATAAGGCAGATGAGAAAGGATGAAGGCAGGGATAATGTGCTATACATTCACGTCACCTTTTTACCACACATCGCTGCCACCGATGAACTAAAGACTAAGCCTACTCAACACAGTGTCAACGAGCTAAGGAGAATCGGTATTCAGCCCGATGTTATATTGTGTCGCAGCGATAAGGAGATATCTGAAGGGATAAAGGACAAAATATCGCTATTTTGCGATGTAGATAAAGAGGCGGTTATCTCTCTGGTTACCAGCGAAACCATTTACGAGGTACCCCTACTGCTTGAGGATGCCGGGTTAGGGGAATTCATAGTTAGCCGATTGGGATTAAGGGCTGGGAAGAGCAATCTGGAAGAATGGCGAGACATGGTAGCCAGGCTGAAAGCTCCTAAAGAACCTGTAATTATTGGATTAGTAGGCAAATATGTGGAACTCAGAGATGCATATTACTCCGTGCGTGAAGCATTGTGCCATGCAGCATTAGCTCACAATCGCGAAGTGAAGATAGAATGGTTGGATTCCGAGGAATTGGATGGTACGGCCGATGATAAGCTTGGGCAAGTTCAGGGTATAATTGTTCCTGGTGGCTTTGGCTACCGGGGAATTGAAGGCATGATAAAAGGTGCCAAATTTGCCCGAGAAAGGAAAGTTCCATACCTGGGCTTATGCTTGGGGATGCAAATTATGGTCATCGAATTTGGCCGTCATGTTTTCCGTACTGAAAACGTAAATTCCACTGAGTTTGATGCCAGTAGTGCTTATCCTGTCATCGACCTGCTCCCTGAGCAGCATGGCGTGGAGCAAAAGGGAGGGACTATGAGGCTCGGGACTTATCCCTGCCATCTGGTAGCAGGAACAACGGCAGCTCGTGCCTACGGCACTGAAGTAGTCTATGAAAGGCATCGCCACCGTTATGAATTTAATAATCACTTCCGCCAGCCATTAGAGGAAGCCGGTCTTGTACCTTCTGGGTTATCCCCGGATGGGAGATTAGTGGAAATTACTGAGTTACGAGATCATCCCTGGATGCTTGCCTGCCAATTTCATCCTGAGTTCAAATCTCGCCCCGATTCTCCTCATCCTCTATTCGTGGGGTTCATTGGGGCAGCCAAGGAGACACTTGTTGAAGGTGCTCAGACAAGCCTGCCTTTAAATTAAGAAGATGAAGATATTTTTAGATACTGCCAATATAGAGCATATTCGCCATGGGGTGAGACTAGGGGTGATTACAGGGGTAACCACCAATCCCAGCATTGTATCGAGAGAAGGCAAGGTTGATTATCGAAAATTAGTCCAGGAAATCTGCTCCATTGTCCCTGGTCCAGTATCTACTGAGGTATTAAGCCAGGATGTCCAAACAATGGTGGCTGAGGCCAGAGAAATAGCCAAATGGGCGCAGAATATCGTGGTTAAGATACCAGCTAGCCTTGAAGGAGTGGAAGCAACCTCGGTGCTGGCCAGTGAAAACATAAAGGTGAATTTTACCTTGTGCTTCACCTTGAACCAGGCTTTGCTGGCGGCAGAGGCAGGGGCCACTTTTATAAGCCCTTTTGTGGGCAGATTGGATGACATTGGTGAGGATGGTATGAAAGTGGTGGCTGACATTGTGGAGTACTTGGATTATTATCAACTACCAACTCAGGTTATCGCCGCTAGTATCAGGCATCCTCAACATTGTTTAATAGCAGCTAAGGTTGGTGCTCATATTGCCACAGTGCCCTACGAGGTGTTACTACAAATGATACGACACCCTTTAACAGATATCGGCATTGAACGTTTTAAGGATGACTGGAAGAAGGTGATGGTGAGGGAGGAATTACTGTAAAAGCCCCCACAAAACCATAGATATAAAAAGGAAAGGTATTTAGAAAGAGGCTACTATGATAACTATGGCGCAACTAGAAAGCAAAAATCGAGATGAACTGGAGGCGATGGCTAAGGAGTGTGGCATCATCGGCTACTCTGCTTTGAAAAAGTCCGAGCTTGTCCACCGCATCCTGGAGGCGGAAGCCCAGCAGCAGGGAAATATGTTTATAACAGGCGTCCTGGAAACCATCAGCGAAGGCTATGGCTTCCTACGACAGGATACTTTCCTGCGTGGTGCTAATGATGTCTATGTATCAAATTCCCAGATCCGCCGTTTCAACTTAAGAGACGGCGATGCTATTTGTGGCCAGGCTAGACCTCCTAAAGAAAGCGAGAAATACTACAGCTTACTTCGAGTAGAGAGTATCAATGAACTCGACGCTGAACTAGCAAGGACGCGCCGCAATTTCGGTTCGCTGACGCCCACCTTCCCAAATAAGCTCATCAATCTGGAAACAACGTCAGATGAGTTATCCACTCGTCTAATCAACCTAGTGGCACCTATAGGCCGGGGGCAAAGAGGGCTTATTGTATCACCACCTAAGGCAGGCAAGACTGTGCTTCTTCAAAAAATTGTCAACGCCATAACTACTAACTACAATGATATTCACCTCATGGTTTGCCTTATTGGAGAAAGACCCGAAGAGGTCACTGATATGAAGAGGTCAGTTAAGGCCGAGGTTATTGCTGCCACCTTCGATGAACCAGTAGAAAGCCAGACTCGGGTAGCGGAATTAGCATTAGAGAGAGCCAAAAGGCTAGTAGAAATGGGCAAAGATGTGGTCATGCTCCTTGACGGCATTACCAGACTTACAAGAGCTTACAACTTAGCCCTGCCCCCTAGCGGGCGTACTTTATCTGGCGGTATTGATTCAATAGCCCTGCATCCCCCCAAGCGCTTCTTCGGTGCTGCTCGCAACAGTGAGGAGGGGGGGAGTCTAACCATCATTGCTACTTGCCTCGTGGATACCGGCAGCCGTATGGATGACCTCATATATGAGGAGTTTAAGGGAACAGGTAACATGGAACTCCACTTAGATAGAAAATTATCTGAGCGAAGGATCTTCCCGGCTATAGATATTATGCCTAGCGGCACGAGGAGAGAAGAGCTTTTGCTGGATGAAAATACCGTGAAACAAGTATGGCTGCTCAGGCGCGTGATTAGTATGATAGCTAGCGATTCTCCTAACCACGGCGAGGCTACACAAAGGATCCTGGAAAGGCTAGCTAAGACAAAGAATAACGCTGAATTCTTAGCCACTTTATCTAAGGATATGTAGGGGATATTATTGCCCCGGCTGCCACTCCGAACGAAGTGAAAAGGCGAAGCAATCCCAGCTGGCTAGACAAGTTCAAACTGGGGGTCAAAAAAACCCTTGGCATGAATATTTTCCTCTGCGACAGTTGTAAATGGAACTGGAGAACTGCTTGTCATCGCCCTGAGCGCCCCAATGCCACTTGGTGCCCTGATTACACGAAGAAAGGGAAATAATTAAATTCCCGGTTGATGCAGGGAGTTGAATCTCATCCTACTGAAATAATCCTCTTGCAAACTTCCGCCCATCTAGATTGCCTTAATAGTAAAAGGCATCCTCGGTTCTAGTTCGTCTACGAAGGAGTAGGTACCTGATGCGCAGCCAAGCAACCTTCCAATGCGTCAGAAAGCAACAAAATATCAGCTCTTTGACATGCTACCTTTTATTTAAGCTGGTCTCTTGAATAGTTGAGAACTCTGCGGGCTGTGACAAGCATATTAATCTGACCCGTTCCTTCAAAGATATCATTTATCTTGCCATCGCGCATCCACTTTTCCAGTAGGTGCTTTTGAGAATAGCCCAGCGGCCCCATAATCTCAACTGCTTTCTGAGTGATTTTGGTAACGGCAAGGCCAGCTTTTGTCTTAGCCATTGATGACTCCAGGCTGTTAGGTTGAGCTTGGCTCATCATCCATAGAGCCCGTAAGGTAAGTAGCTTGGCCGCTTTATAATTCGCTTCCATTTCCATTATATCCCGTTCCAGGGCTGTGAGCTTCTGTCTGGGTGCACCATAGCGTATCTTTATGCCTTTACTCTCCAGTGTTTCTTTAACAAAATCCAGGGCAGCACGTCCGACACCGATAGCCTGGGCAGCTATAATAGGTCGTGTGGCATCAAAAGTTGCCATTGCACCTCTGAAACCCCTGGTTTCTGTTTTCTTGACCTCCGGGCTGCCGAGTATGTTGTCAAAGGGAATACGGCAATTATCGAAAACGATAGTAGCCGTGTCACTGGCTCTGATCCCGAGTTTTTTCTCTAGTTTTTCCACTCTCATCCCCGGGGTCCCGGCTGGCACCACAAAAGACTTTATGCCGGCTCGTCCTGCTGATTTATCCACCGTCGCCCAGACTACCACAAAGCCATCGGAATTCTCCAGGGCGCGTTTCCCCATTGTGACAAAAATCTTCTCACCGTTGAGCACCCATTCGTCACCATCACGCACAGCGGTGGCACTGATAGCAGCGGTATCCGAGCCAGCATGTGGCTCGGTCATCGCCATAGCACCCCATTTCGGCCCCCCTTCATTGAAGCCACCCAGAAAACGCCCCAGTTGCTCTTTTGTACCCGAAGAAAAAACGGCGGCACCCCCGAGTGCCGGGCCGGGAATACATAAGTAAAGACCTGCATCTCCCCAGCATAGCTCTTCGATTCTAAGAGCTGATGTTACATCCAGGCCCATGCTGAATATACCTTCGCCTCTTCTCTCCCACATCTTGTCAATGAGTTCCTGTGGGCTTTCATGCTCATGTTCATCGTAATAACGACTGACGGGCCGAAATAGCTCTTTTGCAGATTCGTGAGCTGCCTTTATTCCTTCTTGTTGTTCTGACGTCAGTTCAAAATCTATCATTGCGCAATACCTCCTTTTATACTATAGCCATGCCGTCAAAAGTGACAAATCCTCGACCGTTCCTCAACCAAAGCTCCACCGGATGCTCGCGAACATAACCATGCCCGCCCAGAATCTGTACAGCACGGTCAGTTACCATTATAGCCATATCGTCAGCATACGCCTTTACCAGAGACGCTTCTTTAGTCGCCTCTTCTTTTCGGTCTAATTTCCAGGCAGCTTCCCAGGTCATCAGCCTGGTTGCATCGATTTCAATTGCCATCTCCGCCAGCATGAAAGCGATTGCTTGACGGGAGGCGATTGGCTCCCCGAAGGCAACACGTTCCTTGGCATAGTCCCTCGAGTATTCGAAGGCAGCTTTAGCTACTCCTACGGCCATTGCCGACAGCGCCACCCGTGAGCAATTTATGATACGGTTAAAATCACATCCCTTCGGACCACCCAACCGGTTCTCCTTAGAAACACGGCAGTTTTTCAGGCTAAGCTCGTATGTGGCTAGAGCCTTTATGCCCATATTCTTCTCCCGCTCGCCAATCTCAAGCCCCTTTGTACCTTTTTCAATAATAAAACCCTGACTGCTGCCATTTTCCGCTGCATAGACGAGCAAAAAGTCGGCCTCAGCAGCCAGGGGCACATAACACTTCTCGCCATTAAGAACATACTCATTGCCGTCAGGTCGGGCAGTGGTTAACAGAGAGTAAGGGTCAAAATCAAAGTGTGGCTCAATGAGGGCAGCAGTAACTGTCTTATACTTCTCATCACAGACAAGCGGCAGATATTTCTTTCTCTGCGTCTCAGTGCCCATCTCCAAGACCGGATAAGAAAATAGAGCCGGACAGAGGATATGCATCGTCATGGAAAGGTCTCCCCAGGCCAGTTCCTCGGCTATCAGCGAACCTGTGATAGCTGAGTGCTCCCCACCAAATCCGCCATAGTTCTCAGATATATTGCTGGAAATAAGCCCCATTTTCCAGGCAATATCTATAACACTATCAGGAATCTCACCGCTCTCATCGCATTCCCGGTAGATTTTGCGCATTTCATCACTGGCAAACTGTTTTACCATACTCACAATCATTTGCTGTTCTTCTGTTGGGCTAAACGAAATCATATCACGCTCCTTTCAATAGACATGTGTTGCCTTCAACGCAGTCTTAACTTGAACCTTTGTGTTCTAGTACCAGGATAATTTTTGGTCAACAATTACCACGAACGCTGTATTATAGGTGATATGGGAAGAAATTTCAAAAAATTTATGGTAGGAAGAACCCCGGCACAGAAATTAAAAAGCAAGGAAAAATCTTAGTACTATGGCCAAGATCCGGTTGTCATTCTGAGCGAAGCGAAGAATCTCAGAGATTCTTCATCGCTCAAATTCATTTGGACTCCTCAGAATGACATTACTAAACGATCTCTTACAGCCTGATTGACATTAAAGCTGACACCTTCTAAAATCAGGAAGGTGACTGACAAGTGACTGGTGACGAACTGAGGCAAGCCTTTCTGAGTTTTTTTCAGGACAGGGGGCATAAGATTATCCCCAGCTCCTCCTTGGTGCCTCGTAAAGACCCTACTTTACTGTTGACCAGCGCTGGCATGGTGCAAATTAAGCCATATTTCCTGGGATTGGAGGCCCCACCTGGCCGGCGATTAGCTTCCTGCCAGAAGTGCTTTCGCACCACTGATATAGATTCGGTAGGTGATAGCAAACACCTTACCTTCTTCGAGATGCTGGGTAATTTCAGTGTCGGTGATTACTTCAAAAAAGAAGCTATTTCCTGGGCCTGGGAATTTGTTGCTGGGTATTTGAAGCTGCCCAAGGAACGGCTCTGGATAACCATTTACCTTGACGACGATGAAGCCTTCGCCTATTGGCGAGAGGTCGGTGTCCCCGCTGGAAAGATATTGCGATTCGATGAAGAGGACAACTTCTGGGGGCCCGTTGGCGATTCTGGTCCCTGTGGACCGTGCAGCGAGATTCATTACGACCTTGGTGAAGAGTTTGGCTGTGGCAAAGCTGAATGCAAGCCCAATTGCGAATGCGGTCGCTTCTCTGAGATATGGAACCTGGTATTTACCCAATACAATCAGGACAAAAAAGGACAACGCACTCCTTTACCCAAACCGAACATCGATACCGGTATGGGACTGGAGAGGACTCTAGCAGCTATCCAGGGCAAGTCTTCCCCTTACGAAACGAATTTGTTTTCCCCTTTGGTGGATCACATTTGCCGCTCGTCCGGGAAAGAATATGGACGGGAGGAGAATACTGACCGAGCCATTAGAATTGTTGCTGAGCACGGGCGGGGCATTGCCTTTCTTATTGCCGATGGCGTTATGCCTTCTAACGAAGGGAGGGGGTATGTCTTGCGGCGTATATTGCGTCGCGCCTCACTTTTCGGCCGAAGGCTGGGGCTGGAAGAACCATTCCTTGCCGAAACAGCTAAGACCACTATCAAGCAGTTGGGACATATTTACCCTGAATTGGTGCTAAGGCAGGACTTCATTACCAACGCTATTGAACTTGAGGAAGCCAGGTTTAGCGAGACGCTTAGCATGGGGCTGGAAATATTAGATGGGATTATGGCAGAAGCCGCCAGCCAAGGGAGAAATGAAATATCAGGCAAACTGGCTTTTAAGCTATATGATACCTATGGCTTCCCCGTAGAGCTGACAAAGGAAATTGCCACTGACCACGGTTTTTCAGTAGATTTAGAAGGCTTTAACCAAGAGATGGAGAAACAACGACAGCAAGCTCGGAAAGGCTACAAAGTGAAGGTGAGCAAAGGTGGTGTGGTAGAAATTGTGGGGGTGCTTAAAATGCCTACGAAAGCCAGTTTTGTTGGTTATCATAACCTCAGACATAAAACCAGTATTTTTAGCCTATTCGTTAGTAATAATATTGTAGAGATGATACTAGAGAGAGAGAAGGCAAGCCTGATTTTAGAATCTACCCCCTTCTATGGAGAGATGGGGGGACAGGTAGGTGATACCGGTGAGATAATCAGCCCATCAGGTAGATTTTCTGTTACCAATACTATTGCAGTTCTACCCGACATTATTACCCACGAGAGGCATGTTATTATCCACCAGGGGTATGTTACCCAAGGCAGTTTAGCGGTGGGTGACGAAGTGGAAGCCAAAGTTGATGTCGCTCGCCGCCTGGATATCGCTCGCAATCACACCACCACCCACCTCCTCCAGGCTGCTTTAAGACAGATAATGGACAGGCGTATTGAGCAAAAAGGTTCATTAGTAGAGCCTGAAAGGTTTAGGTTCGATTTCTCCCATCGAGCACCTGTAACTGAAGAGCAGCTCAAGGAGATTCAGAGGCAGGTTAATGAATGGATACGGCAGAACTTGAAAGCAGAAGCAAAAGTACTCCCTTATAAGCAGGCCATCGCTGAGGATGCTATCGCCTTATTTGAAGAAAAATACGGAGAAGAAGTTCGAATGCTGGAAATCGGGGAGCCGGCAATAAGTAAAGAACTCTGTGGTGGCACTCATGTGAGTTCAACGGGAGAAATTGGCATATTCCTGATAACCAGCGAAAGCAGCATTGGCACAGGACTGCATCGTATTGAAGCGGTAACGGGAAGAAAAGCTGAATCTCTAATTGAATCTCGCTTAACTGCCTTGCAGAGTATAGCCAAAGAAGTAGAAGGCTCGCTCGAAAAGGTTCCTGGCAAAGTGAAAGCTCTCATTAGTGAGCTGGAAGCAGAGCGTAAGAGAGTGCTTTCACTGGAAAGGGAGCTATCGCGCAGAATAGCGGAGGAGTTGCTTGGGCAAGCCGAGCAGGTGCGCGGCGTGACAGTTCTGGCTGTCAAAGTGCCAGCATTGACCATGCCTATCCTCAGGGAAATGGGCGATATATTGCGAGACAGGCTAAAGAGCGCCATAGTAGTTTTGGCTACAGTTTATAACGGTAAGCCTAACTTTTTGGCTATGGTGACTCCTGATCTGATAGCTAAGGGGTTTCATGCCGGCGATATTATTAATCAAGTAGCCAAGGTTACTGGTGGAGGGGGTGGTGGCAAGGCTGCTATGGCTCAAGCCGGAGGAAAAGATGCCGCCAAGATTGAAGAAGCTCTGAAATTAGTCAAAAGTGTCATTGCGAGTAAAAGCTCCATTTCCTCAGAGGATAACGATTAATAAACCATGCTTTCCTCTCCCTCGATGGGAGAGAATTAAGGTGAGGGTGAAATGCGTAGCTTAGGGCTAGATGTCGGAGATAAGAGAACCGGGGTGGCCATGAGCGACCCCCTGGGGATTTTAGCTACTCCTCTAACCGTGCTCGTCAGTAAAGACGAAGATGCCCTTATAGATGAGATTCTCAAGCTTGTGGAGCAACATAAGGTAGAGTGCATTGTAGTTGGCTTGCCCCGCCGCTTAAACGGCGAACTGGGAACACAAGCTAGCAAGGTAACAGCTTTCGCTGACAAATTGTCATGGCGAGCGAAGCGAAGCAATGTCAATCAGCTTGATGTTCAACTATGGGATGAACGACTCTCTACCAAAGCTGCCGAGCGCTTGAAGACGGAGGCTGGTGGCAAGGGAAGCAAACTGCGCTCCAGGGCAAAAAGAGGAGCCAGAAATCACAGCTTTTCGGCTAAAGCCGAAGTAGATGCCATAGCGGCGGCCTTTATTCTCCAGGGTTTTCTCGATAGCCACCGCCCTGAGCAATAGCGAAGGATCTTAAGCGATGTCGAGATACATAGGCCTCATCGGTTACCCCATTAAGCATTCTATCTCTCCCTATTTCCAACAGGCGGCTCTGGATTATTATCGACTTGATATTCGCTATGAGGCTTGGGAGACAAGCCCAGCCCAACTTCAAGACATGGTGAATGATTTAAGAAAACCTCAAAATATTGGAGCTAACGTAACCGTGCCCCATAAAGAGACAGTTTTACCTTTATTAGATGAAGTTGATGATCTGGCAAGTTCGATCGGTGCTGTCAATACCATAGTCAAAAAAAATGACAGGCTTCTGGGTTTTAATACTGACGCCCGTGGTTTTATCGAGGCGTTAGACAAAGAAGGGCACTTTGCCCCTGAAGGAAAGCAGGTGGTCATCTTGGGTGCTGGTGGTGTGGCCAGGGCAGTGGGTTTTGCCCTGGTGCAAAGGAAGGTAGTCTCACTGGCCATTACCGATGGTATCTTTGAGCGAGCCAGGGCATTGGCAGAAAATTTGGTGAGGTATATCAAAGGAGCTCCACCAAGCTCAAAGGATTTGGAGCCAGATGTCACTGCTTTTCAATGGCAGAGTCTAAGCTCAGCCGAAACTTTTGACAACTGTGATTTAATAGTCCATTGCACTACCATAGGAATGAAGCACAGTTCTCAAGAAGGACAATCACCTTTGAGCCTCGAAGTGATTCCTAGGAGCGTCTTGGTTTATGACTTGGTATATAACCCCTGGTTAACTCCCCTGTTAAAGCTAGCACAAAAAGCCGGGGCAAATATACTTGGCGGCCTACCTATGTTAGTATATCAGGGAGCGGCTTCCTTCAAGCTCTGGACAGGAAGGAAAGCCCCAGTTGACATAATGTTTAATAAGGCTAAGGCAATAATGACAGGAGGAAAAGGGTGAAAAAAAAGGCAATCATTATCAGTTTGTGCGTATTGGCATTGCTTGCGGCGATACTAATTCCGATTATCTTACTTTCTAGGCCGGCAGCAGGTAAAATTGCTATAATCTCACTCAGTGGGACTATTACCACCGAAAGCTCTTCATTGTTCTCCGGCTCAACCATTACCCCGGAGTTGGTGAGAGACTATTTAACGAAAGCGGAGAAAGATACAGCAGTAAAGGCAATTGTTTTCCGCATAGAGAGCCCTGGGGGTGAGATAGCGCCTTGCCAGGAAATCCTATGGGAGATAGAAAGAGTTAAGGAGACAAAACCCATTGTGGTAAGCATGGGGGGCACGGCTGCTTCAGGAGGCTACTATATCTCAACCCAAGCGGATAAAATTGTTGCCCTTCCTACCACAATGACGGGGAGCATTGGTGTTATCTATCAAGTAACAAACATCGAGGGGCTTCTGGAGAAGCTGGGTATCCAGATAGAAATATTCAAGGGCGGCAAGTATAAGGACATGTATTGGGGATTCAGGGAACTGACACCGGAAGAAGAGGAAATCATGCAGGGGATGGTCGACGAGTATTACGAGCAGTTTATCGATGTGGTGGCTGAAGGGAGGGAGCTAAGCAGGGAAGAGGTCAGAAATTTAGCTACGGGACAAATTTACACTGGTACCAAAGCCAAGGAGTTGGGTCTGGTTGATGAACTGGGTGGGCTGGATACAGCCATAAATTTGGCATTAGAATTAGCTGGCATCGAAACTGCGATAGTGGAGTATTATCAACCACCCAGACTAACACTATGGTCGCTGTTGGGGCTTGTCGATGCTATAAAGGCGAGGGTATCGGGGTTGAGCGCCCAGGATATAATTTTATTGGAAACTTTAAGCCATAACTATAGGCAACCTCTATTTCTATATCAGAGCTAATGGGACAATTTCGTTTTCTTACTGGTGGAGAATCCCACGGAAAGGGGTTGGTAGCCATAGTGGAAGGGATGGTGGCTGCCCTTCCCCTGAAAGAGGGATATATCAATAAGGAACTCATGCGTCGCCAGCAGGGCTATGGGCGTGGTCCTCGCATGAAGATTGAAGAAGATAAGGCGGAGATTATAGCAGGTGTTCGCTACGGGCTCACTACAGGTAGCCCCATCGCACTCTTTATCACCAACCGGGATTGGCAAAACTGGCAGGAACAGCTAAGCATTTCTCCGGTAGAGAAAGAAATCGAGCCTGTAACCTGTCCCCGCCCGGGACATGCCGACCTGGCCGGACTGACTAAATATGGTCTCAAAGATATCAGGCCGATTATGGAAAGAGCCAGTGCCCGGGAAACAGCCACAAGAGTAGCTGTCGGAGCTATAGCCCGAAGATTCTTGGAGGAGTTGGGCATTGCTATTCATAGCCGCACTGTAGTAATTGGCAGTGTTAGCCATGAACCATCAGCCTCGCTCTGCGAAGCAGGCTCTATGGATTGGCAGCAAGTAGAAGTCTCCCCAGTACGCTGTGCCCATGCCGAGCTAGAAAAGGCGATGATGGCAGCCATTGATGAGGCCAAAGCTAATGGGGACACGTTGGGTGGCATTTTTGAGGTAATTTCTACTGGTGTCCCAATCGGTCTGGGCAGCCACGTTAGCTGGGACCGCCGTCTCGATGGCAGGATTGCTCAAGCGATAATGAGCATCAATGCCGTGAAAGGGGTGGAAATCGGAGCAGGATTTGCCTTAGCCGAGCGTAAAGGCTCGCAGGCTCACGACGTTATCGAACCCGGTCCACGCAGTAAAGCGAAGGGATTCCCTTGGCGACGTGCCACCAACCGTGCCGGAGGTATCGAAGGTGGCATAAGCAATGGCGAGGACATAATAGTCAGGGCAGCAATCAAACCTATTGCTACCCTGGCTAATCCTTTACCTTCCATAGACCTTAGCAGTGGAGAGATAGCGAAGGCTCATTACGAGCGCAGCGATATTTGTGTTGTCCCGGCCGCCGGGGTAATCGCCGAATCCATGCTAGCCGTTGTCCTGGCTGATGCTTGCCTGGAGAAATTCGGCGGTGATAACTTAAAGGAGACCCTGACAAATTACCGTAATTATCTGAGCAACATATCTTGATTGAGCAACTATTATCCCAGGGCAAACTAGGCAGCATTAGCGACAGCGAAGAACTGTCAAAGGAAGTCTCTAGAGAGGATAATCACTGGAGGAAAGGATTTCCTCGGCGTTCATCGCCGATAGTGGTGGGTGGTCCGTGGCCGGGATAGACAATGGTTTCATCAGGCAAAACCATAAGTTTTTCACGAATGCTTTTCATAAGACGTTCGTGGCTGCAACCGGGGAAGTCGGTTCTGCCAATGCCAAAATTAAATAGAGTATCACCGCTAAAGACTACCCCATGACCTGAAAGAGAGATCCCACCAGAACTATGTCCCGGGGTATAGAGGACTTCAAATTGTAAGTCGCCTATATCTATTTGGTCACCGTCCTTGAGTAACCTATCAGGCTTAGGAGGTGACTTAACAGGGGTGAGGCCGAGCGATGTTAGCATACGCATGGGGGCGGAAAATACAAAGCCTTTCTCGGCCTCATGAACGGCAAACTGGGCATGAGTCTTTTCTTGAACTGTGCGAAGGGCACCAACATGGTCCATATGGGCATGGGTTATCACGATTAAGGATACGGATAATCCCGTTTGCTGCACCGTTCTCAAAATAATCTCAGCTTCAGCACCAGGGTCAATAATTATTCCTTGCTTAGTTGAAGATGAACCAACGATATAGCAGTTAGAGGCGAAAGGACCGACCGCTAGCATTTTTACAATCATTGCTCTTTTCTCTAGTAATCTTACAGTTGAATCCGTGAAGTATAGCACGGGTCTCCATTGTGAGGAAAATCACTGGTAAATGAAGTAAATAAACAAGGCTGGAGAGGAGTTAGAGGTCTACAGAGGATGAAAGCAGGCAACGTAATGGTCGTTGCCAACAAGCTCGAGCGCTGGTGAAAGTTCACGGCACTCTTGGCTGGCCCGGGAACACCTGGGGTGAAAGGTACAGCCAGGTGGTGGATTGGCTGGACTGGGCACTTCACCAGGAAGTACAATGCGACCGACTCTTCTCTTAGGGTCAGGGACTGGCGTTGCCGCGACCAATGACTGTGAATAGGGATGACGTGGCGTATGAAATATTTCCTCAGGCTTTCCCATCTCCACCACCTTACCCAGGTACATCACGGCGATATAATCGCAGACACTCTCGGCAATCAAAAGTTCATGGGTGATGTAGAGATAAGTAAGGCCAAACTCACTTTTGAGCTCCTTCAGAAGGTTGAGGATCTGTGCCTGGACGGAGACGTCAAGAGCAGAGGTCGGTTCGTCAAAGGCAATAAATTCTGGTTTCATAGCCAGGGCACGAGCAATAGCAATGCGCTGGCGCTGACCGCCGCTAAACTGGTGGGGATAGCGGTTCAATTGCCCCGCGCTCAACCCAACCGTCTGTAACAGCTCCTTGACCGCCGTCTCCCGTGCCTGGCCAGAAAGGACCCGGTGTATCGTCAGTGGCTCAGCAACTATATTTTTTATCTTCATCCGCGGATCAAGTGAGGTAAATGGGTCCTGGTGGACAAGCTGGGCACGGCGACGAAATAAGCGGACCCTGCTACCGGAAAAGGTCGCTAGATCATTCTCTTTTAGAAGAGAATTCAATTTACTATTGTTCCTGCCCAGCGACTGCAATTCTTCTATCTCCGCCTTCACCTCATCGGGAACATCAAAATAGATATTTCCACTGGTTGGTTTCAGGAGACGGACAGCTGTCTTGGCAAGCGTGGTCTTGCCGCAGCCCGATTCGCCGACCAGCCCCAGCCACTGCCCCCGCTTAATCGTCAGGCTGACACCGTCCACCGCTTTGACCATTCCTACTGGTCTTCTAAGAACACCACCGACTATCGGGAAGTGTTTCTTCAGTTTCCTGATATCAATTAATGTGTTCATAGATTAAATCTTAGACTAGAAAAGATGACAGGCGACCATATGGTCTTTGCTAATCTCTTTAAGTTTGGCTTTCTCTTGCTGGCATACCGGCGTGGCGCTTGGGCACCGCGGATGAAAGCGACAACCCGACGGCGGGTTCAATGGGTCAGCCAGCGCCCCGGGGATGGTCTGCAGTTCCTTCCCGGGCATAGGAACAGAATCGAGTAAAGCCTTGGTATAAGGATGTGATGGGTGGAGGAATAGCTCCTCAACGCTGGCCACTTCGCATAGACTTCCGGCGTACATAACTGCCACACGGTCACAGACTTCGGATGCCACTCCCAGGTTATGGGTGATAAAAAGAACAGAGGCTCCCTTTTCCACTTTAATGCGCCGGAAGAGTTCCAGCATCTGAGCTTGAATAGTGACATCAAGTGAGGTAGTCGGCTCGTCGGCGATGAGAAGCTCCGGAGAGCAGGCAAGTGCCATGGCAATGACCGCCCGTTGTTTCATACCCCCCGAGAGTTCGTGAGGGTAGTGAACGGCTACACGGGCCGCGTCGGGGATTTCCACATCTTTCAACATATCAACCGTCAGCAATTTGGACTCATTTTTTAGCCGCCAGAGAAGCCGCCTGAACAATGGGACATGGCTCAAGAAGCGCGGCTCAAAGGGATTAGATTCCTGAGCTATCTTGTTGTAGAGCCTCTTCTGCCAGTGCCAGAAGGGCCTCTTGATGCTAGCGGCAAGGCCGTCTCCATCTCTGAGCAACCTATCTACTTGTTTATTTGCCCGCTTACCCAATTCACGGCGCTGGTGAAGCAAGAAGACTTCGGAGATTTGATCACCGATGGTATATACAGGGTTTAAAGCAGCCCCCGGCTCCTGGAAGACCATGGATATCTTGTTGCCGCGGATAGACCTCATCTTATCCTCGCTCAATTTCAGCAGCTCGATTTCGCTGTGGAGATCTCTGTCAAAGAAGACGATGCTGCCCGATTCTATCCTGCCGGGGTAGGGGATAAGGCGAAGGATGGCCAGGGCGGTCATCGTCTTTCCCGAACCGGTTTCACCCACTATCCCCAGTGTTTCCCCCTGCCTGATGTCCAGGTCCAGGTCATCAATGGCGTGGACAACACCTTCATAAGTGTAGAACCTGACCGTGAGGTCTCTTATCCTGATAAGGTTTCCCATCTAGCGCCTCGCCAACCTGGGATCAAGAATATCCCTGAAGGCATCACCAAGGAGATTCCAGCCCAGCACAAAGAAGAGGATGAACAGGCCGGGAATGGTCACTGCGAACCAGTACCTCAACGGGTCACTCGATGGCCCTACGATCCAGTTGCGGGCGAATGAAGTCAGTTGCCCCCAGTCGGCGTAGCCTTCAGGGGCGCCCAGGCCCAGAAAGCTCAGTGCTGCCGCTGTCAGGACCACCGCCCCTATGTCCAGTGAAGCCATGACAAGGGTGGGGTAGATGGCGTTGGGCAGCGCATGGCGCATTATAACCCTGAAGTTTGAGGCGCCGATGCCGCGAGAAGCCTCGATGTAATCCTCCTCGCGCACCTGTAGTATGTCGCCGCGGATCAGCCGCGCATAGGAAGGCCACGAAACCACGGTAAGAGCGATCATAACGCTCCTCAGGCTGGGCCCTAGGGCAGCAACGATTGCCATGGCCAGAATGAGAGCTGGGAAGGCCAGGAAGATATCGGTGATGCGCATGATAACCTCGTCGATAATCCCACCGAAGTAGCCAGCCAGGCTGCCCAGTAAAATCCCTGTGACAAGCACGATACCAATCACCACTAGGCCCACGCGAAATGCCGAGCGGGTGCCCCAGATAACACCGTAGAAAATATCGTACTGCCCCTCGGTGGTGCCAAAGATATGCTCCTCGCTGGGAAGTTTTGGTGTCGCCGAGTAACCGTCGCGGGGTATCATATAGTGATCCAGATGGCCCTCAGGCGGTGGGGCTATAAGGGGAGCGAAGATAGCAATGATGACAAAGATAGAGATGATTATGATTCCAGCCAGCGAAAGCGGGTTCTTAACTAGCTGCCGTGCCATGAATTTCCAGTCGCTCACTGCATTACTCCTCCCAACCTCACTCGAGGGTCAACGCGGGTGTAGAGTATATCAACGACCAGGTTGACTAGCACAAACAAGACGGAATTAAAGAGCGCAAAGCCCAGGACCGATGCTATGTCCAGACGCACTGCAGATTGCCAGGCCCACCAGCCGAGTCCTTTATAGGTGAAGATGGTCTCGGTAATAACGACACCGTTCACCATGCCAGCAAACACATAACCGGCTACGGTTATCACCGGGATGAGGGCATTGCGGCGGGCGTGCTTGTTGACCACCACCCTTTCAGAAAGCCCCTTGGCCCTGGCGGTGAGAATATATCCCTTACCCAGAGACTCCAGCATGCTGGAGCGCATAAGCCTCATAATAAAGGCCACCTGGGTCACCGAAAGGGTGATGACCGGCAAGATAAGATGTCTTAAGGCGTCCAGAAAGACCGCTCCCTTAAGATTGAGTATAGCGTCAATAGTGTTGATATGAGTGTAACGGATAAACGAGGCGGAGTTGACCACCAGTTCCATCGGGATACTCAGCCGGCTGGGTGGCAGGAGGCCGGTGAAGTAGCCGTAGAAAACCATCATCAGTATTAACCCCAGCCAGAAAGTGGGCAGTGACCATCCGAAGATGGCCATTACCCGTGTCCCATGGTCAAGCGGCCTGTCTTTGTGGGCGGCGGCTTTGGTACCGAGGAAGATGCCCATCAAAATGATAATCGGTGTGGCGAATATTGACAGTTCCAGGGTAGCCGGCAGAAAAGCCCAGATAGCGTCCCCAACAGGCATCCCCACCACTCTTGACCAGCCCAGATTACCACTGAATACCTCGCTAATCCAGTTGCCGTATTGTACCCAGAACGGCTGGTCAAGACCGTAAGTCTCGATGAGCTGCGGTATATTGGTCATCTGCCTGGCGTCGGTGACATAAAGAGATGCCCGCTCTATCGGGGAAAACAGCATCGTAATGCCGAAGATGAAGATGGTCACCCCGAACAGCACCGGGATAAGAAAAAGCAGGCGCCGGATAATATAAGACCTGAGTTCCAAATCACACCTTTATACCACGAAGAAACCCCCGCTTGCAAGCGGGGGTTTCCTGACTTGTTTCACCAAGCTCACTAGGAGCCTTGAAACATCACTCTTAGCTTGAGGGTCCTCCGATAATCATATTGAAGAAGAATGCATCAACGGAGAGCGAAGGCAGGTCTTGGTAGACGTTGAGGCCCGCCTCCTCGTCCATCTCGTCAAATCTAGTCGCCGGCACATAGACAAGGTCGGCATCCCCGGCAAGGAGTGATAGCTTTCGGCTACTCCATTCCTCTACCACCTTGGTGATGACCTGATTAAACGGGACTGAGCCACCCCAGTAGGTAGTGTTTTCATACAATATGACCTGAATGCCCTTCGTCCACGTGTTCAGTTTCCACGGTCCGGTACCAATCGGCACCTCGTAGAGGGGGATGTCACCAGGCTCGGCAGGGTGCAAGAAACTGGCAACGTCTCCTTCAGTGCCGTCCCAATCGTTTATAGACTGACAATATTCATAGTCGACAATGCCGGCCCATTGGCCGCACAGAATCTGTGTGAATGGCATCTCCCAGTAAGCACCCGACAGTGTAAACACTACGTCATTGCCGTCAACTTCAACGGCAGCATCAATAGCTGCAAAAGTGGTGTCTTCGTAACCCCACACATCTGCACCTAGCAGCGCCTGGTAGTACATCCAGATAGGTCCAGCCGGTCTGTCCTGGCACATCGCCCGCTCGAAGGTGTATTCCACATCTGCGGGGGTCAGGTTGTTACCATTGCTGAACTGGACGCCTGAACGGATAGTGAAGCGATATTCGAGAGTTCCTGCGTTGAATGACCAATTGGTAGCCAGCAAGGGTTGAAAGACTTCGGTCGAGTTGCCGTCATAGTACAAGAGCTGCTCATTGATTAGACCCACCTGCATACCGCTAGCTGTGTCGTATATCCAGGCTGGGTCAAGGGAGGTGATATCTCCGATGGTCTCAAAGACAAAGATACCATCGTTCTTGTACGGTACTCCCCCCACTTCCGACTTGCTCATGTCTAAGAGGCGCCCGGCATAAGAAGATTCACAGGGGTTGTAATAGAAACCATCTATATGCTCGGTGAAGTAGCGCCTCGCTATCGGCTGGGCCAGCACGATGCCAGGGGCATCGTCGTAGTAACGCTGCTGTATTGCATCGTACTTGGCTTGTTGCGTCACGGGATTGGTATCCTGGAATGCTGCCGTGATCATGTCGTCGAGTTCAGTATAGCCGTAGCCTTGCCACCCAGAGAAGGTACCCTGGCTGTGCATGAAGGGAACGATGAAATTATCGGCGTGGGGGTAGTCGGGCATCCAGCCTACCTGGAACATGGGCATATCTCGAGTGCCGTACATTTTGGCCAGTATAGTGGGCCACGCCAGCGCAAGGATACTGACCTGGAATTTGTCATTGATCGAGTACAGGTTCTTAGCCAGTATCTCACAGGCGGTCTTACGCGGCAGGTTACCCACGTTGTAGAGCAGGGTGAATTTGAATCCCTTCTCCCAGACCGTGCCGTTCCAGGCGAGCTTCAAGTGTGTCTCAGCCTTTGTCACGTTATAGCTATACATCGGCGCATCAGGATCGTAGCCGTAAAGTCCTTCAACGACCGGCGAGCCCCTCTGCACACCCTGGCCCTGCAGAGCATCGGCAATGTAAGTATCATAGTCAAAGGCATAGCAGAAACCCTTGCGCACGTCTTCATCAGTGAAGAAGTCCACCGGGATACCGTCACCGTCAAGTGCACCACTGCCGATATAGATACTGGGTAGTTCTCCATCTCCTCCACAGCCGATGAGGCTCACGCTAAGAGCCAGTATCACCGCTAATGAGATAAAAAGTACTTTTTTCAAATTATTTCTCCTCCTTTCTAAAACTTTTCAAAACTGCATCACCTTTTTAACCTTTTTCTATCGTATATTCTTTACCTTATCACCCCCTTTCATTTATGCTTTCATATTTTGGCTTTGCTATCTTAAATAAGCTCTCCTTTGTAAAGTAACTCGTCCTCACCTCCTTTCACTAGTTTTTATAGTGCTATATTACGCTATTTATGTTAAAATCTTGTTAAGTAAGCCTGTAAAGCGTTCTCTCGAGACTTTTTCACAATTTCATCCGCATCTGTAAGAAGCCAGCGAACCTGGCTGAGAGATGCCGGGCACTGGCTCCGATACGAATTCACCATAGCAATCTCACAAACGCAAAACTCGCTCTTTTTCAGGCAAAGACACGTGTTACGGTTAGGTGCACTTACCCTGAACTTGCATGATAACTTGCCTCTGGAAATTTGTCAATAGGGTTATCAGCTGACCAGGCAGATGACGTCGGACGGGTTATGTTAGTACTTTCCATTTCAATATGCCCTGTTGCCACAGAATAGTCAAGTGACTTCTGCGAATGGTTGAAACATACTCGCTAACCAGTTCAGTTAGTCGTAAGCCGAATGCACACAATATGTCATAAGTTGACACCACGGGGAAAATCGCTGGTAAATTGAGTCATTTAGCAGGTTGAATCGTCATTGCGAGCCCTTCATTTCCTGTCATTCTGAACCCTTCACCCCTCGTCATTGCGAACGAAGCGTGGCAATCCCATGCGCCTCCACGAGATTGCTTCGTCCCGATAAATCGGGACTCGCAATGACACAGGGTAATTGGCAATCAGTCTCGTACAAAACTAATTCTTGCTCTAATCTGGATTTTTCAATATACTGACGAAGGTAACTAGATGAAATTGGACAGGCGAATAACCAATCTCATTATTACAGGTTTCTCAGGCACCGGTAAATCTCTGGTGGTTAAAGAGGTAGCCCGGGGATTAAATTGGGATTTTCTTGATACCGATGATGAGATAGTTATACAGACTGGCAAGCCTATCGCCGAGATTTTTCGTCAGGATGGGGAGGGCAGGTTCAGGGAACTGGAACGCGAGACGATTAGAAAAGCTTGCCAGCAAAGGCAGACGGTCATAGCTATCGGCGGCGGTGCCATAGTCGACCCGCAAAACTATGAGTTGCTTGCCAAAACTGGGTTAATTGTTTGCCTGGAGGCTAAACCTGAGACAATCTGTGAGCGCTTATTTCGTGAGGCTGCTTACAGTCCTGAGACCGAAGTTCGCCCCCTTTTAGCTAATGATAACCCTTTGGAACGCATCAGAGAGCTTAAAGCCTCCCGGCAGCCTTACTATGCTAATGTTGACTGGACGGTTCATACTGACAATTTAAACATCAGCCAGGTAGCAGAGGAGGTAATAAGGGTTTCGAGATTGCTTCGTCGCTACGCTCCTCACAATGACAGGGAAAAGGCTCGGAGTGACATTGACAAGGACATCGCTTGCTTGGTAGAGACTGCGACTCAAAGTTATCCTGTCTTTGTTGGCTATGGTTTATTGGACAAACTCGGTGAGAAGATGAAGCAAACTGCTCTATCTGGCACATTCACCATAGTTAGCGACGAGAATGTCTTCTCTCTTTACGGCAGCAAAGTTGAGGGAGTCCTCAAGGACGCTGGCTTTGCTGTTAATTCCTTTGTAGTGCCGCCGGGTGAAGAAACGAAAAGCATGGACTACGCTATCAAGATTTACGATTTCCTTGTCGAGCATCGAGCGGAGCGAGACGATATTATCATCGCCCTGGGTGGCGGTATGGTAGGCGACTTGGCGGGCTTTGTCGCTGCCACCTTCTTACGGGGTATGCCCTGGGTACAAGTGCCGACCAGTTTGGTAGCCATGGTTGATGCCAGCATCGGGGGTAAGGTCGGGGTTAATCATCCTGAAGGAAAAAACCTTATTGGTGCCTTCTATCAGCCTAACCTGGTTTTGGCTGACTGTCAGACTCTTGCCACTCTGCCTCAGCGTGAGCTGACCTCAGGCTGGGCTGAAGTTATTAAGCATGGCATGATTCTTGATGAGGAATTTGTTCAATTCCTGGAGAGCAATGTTAATAGGCTGTCAAAGCTAGAGCCGGAGGCGCTCACCCGAGCTATTGCCCGCAGCGCTGCTATCAAGGCTCAGGTCGTCAGCCAGGATGAAAAAGAAAGGGAAGGGAAACGCACCATCTTAAATTATGGGCATACCATTGCTCATGGATTAGAGGCTGCTACACAATATAAGCGATTCCTTCATGGAGAAGCGGTAGCCATTGGCATGGTGGGAGCGACTAAGCTCAGTCAGCGATTAGGTCTTTTGCCTTCAGCGGCGGTGGAGCGCCAGCAAGCCCTATTACGGGCATTGGGCTTACCCACGTCATTGCGAGTGAAGCGAAGCAATCTCAAGTTGAGCCTTGCCGGGATAACTAGAGCCATGGAACTGGATAAAAAAATGAGAGGAAAGGCAATTCGCTGGGTACTGTTACAAGATATCGGCAAAGCAGTAATTCGTAGTGATGTGCCTCGGCAGGATGTGTTAGCAGTTCTCCAGGAGCTAGCGGAGCCGTGACCTCTTTGCTTGATACCTCGACAAGTAGGACAATTGCGGCGACACAATACCTAATTCAAATGTCGCAAAAAACGATTAATAACGCCTAGCAAACCAATGAAGCGGATGGCTTGTAGTCACTGCTGATTTAGAACGTTAAGCAAGAAAAATGATATAATCGTGAGGAGGAATATTAAGGAGGGGATTATGGGTACCACAAAATTTATATACTGGCAAGATGATGACATGTGGCTAGGTTATTTGGAAGAATATCCAGATTATATGACGCAAGGAAAGTCGTTAGAAGAATTAAAAGAAAACCTCAAAGATATTTATGATGATTTAACCAGTGGTGCTATTCCGTATGTTCGTAAAGTTGCCGAACTGGAAATAGCATGAAAAGGAAAGATCTGATAAGGCAACTGGAGGAGATGGGTTGTATTTTGATCAGACGTGGAAGAAGACACGATTGGTATCAGAATCCAAGAACAAAAGTTGCTCAACCTGTTCCGAGACATAACGAAATCAACGACAATCTTGCAAAACATATCATAAAAATGTTGAAGCAGGATGGCTAACAGCCACCGCTGATTTTGACCGTTATACCAAGCATTTATCTAAAGGACACAAACATGCCGATTACTCTCACAAAAGCCCCTGTTCGACTCATTAGCGCCGCACGTGATAGGAACTTAGTGCCATTAGTCGATGCTGATCGTTCTTTAGGAACTAGCAGAGCTTTGACCTCTTAGTTCAATGCCTTGATAAGTGGCTAAGAATGCAATACAATTTTATTATTTAATATGATAATATAGAAATTGGTGTTGGGCAGATACTTGTGCTTTTAATTAACATCCCATGGTTGTGCATGGCATGTTTTGTGATATGGTGTTAAGTATAGCCGCGGTACGTGGTATATATGAGCATAATTAACGTGGAGGCAAAATAGCAAAGGATCGATGAAACAGTTCTATGTTAAGTATAGGGAACTCGTTTTCGCCATCGCGTACATCATCGTAGCGTGCATCATATGGGCTACCGCACCGTATACAGACTTAACACGGAGAGAGACCCTAATAATCACCTTAGCACTGGGTCTTCTCGATGTGGAGTTAATTGTCGCATCTATGCTTTTCAAGCGCTTGGATCAAGTGCTACAACGCGCACGGCCTTCAGAATTGGATTGGCGTGATGACATAAGACGAATGACCGATGGCCATTTGAATGAACTGACACTTTTGGCGGTCTGGGGCAAATCCTCTCTCTACTTCAACAAGGTTAAAACAATGGCCAGTGAAGGTAAGTATCTTACGGAAAAAAGCGAGGTATACGGAGAAACAATTATGTACTGTCGGACACTCCGTGACTTGAAGGGTGAACTGATGGCAATATCCGCATTCAACATTGATGACTTTATAAATGATCCAGATGCTAAAGATTACTTATCGGCAAATGCTGAGCTGATGCGTCAAGGGAAGAAGGTCCGCCGGATTTTCATCCTAGATCCAATGGATCTTGAAAGAACTGACTTTCGCCATATGCTGCAGATTCATGATAACCAACTCACACCGCCTAAGGATGATATAACAGAAGCGAAGGATTCTGGGGTCAAGTGGATACTACGCCGTCATGCCAAGGAAAATGCTGACCAAGATTTTGCTTTTTTTTACCCATATGTAATAGTCAGGCAAGGAGCAACTGGAAGCAAACTTGATATTAGTCAGATTAAAGTCGAACTGGAAGAAGCAGCCCGAGTTTTCGACTGCCTCTGGAATGATCCAAATACTATGCGCGTCTCGCAATTACCTCCTATAGAAAAGAAGTCGAAATGAAACTGCAATTGGTTCATTGCGCTGTTTGCATTTTTGAAGACGAAGAAATATCAAAAAAGCCACCTGGAATTGAGCCCAAAGCTGCCCAGCCCATTACTATTGAGCCAACTTCTGAAAGCCTGTTAGACCCGGAATTAGCTCAACTAGTATCACTGTTTGAACATATTGAACTTGACGCCACTTTTCAGTCGCCCATTCAACTCAAGCGCGATTACCTACAAGAACATTTGGGACTAGAATCCCGAGAACTTAAACTATTGTTGGACAAAGCTCGCGAAACCGGGATTCTTACACAACTCACCATCAACAAAGACTACAGATCATGGTTACGAAATAGCAAACACAAGGGGTGCCTTTTGGTCATGACATGTGTTGAGAAGGGGGACCATCAGCGTGATGATTTGGTAGACGCCTATTGCAGAACAGTTCTGGAACGCCGTGACCAGCTCATCTCACTTGGGCATGAACTCAATGATGTCATAGTGATGCCAAACGCCCACTTAACCCATCCTGATGAATTGGAAACCGTTAGTCAGAATTGTGAGAATGTAATTGCACGAATAATAAAGGGGCTCCAAACTCATAATCTCAGAGTTCTCGAAGGATCTTTCGGTTATGGGAAACGAGTAAGACTAGTCATAATGGGACATCCAAAAGCATATAGTTTTCGTCAAGTATGAGACCAACAATATTGAGCTACCTGTCGCCCTCCCAAGATTCAAGGCCAACATGATTTTGTTTTCTTTTATAGCCGCCCGACAATTAGCTGCTCCCGACTGCCATTCCGCTTGCGCTCCATCCCCCGCCAGTGAGCTTGGTCGTTAAGGATAGAGATTTTTACGGACTATGAAAAAAGAATGGATTCTAAAGAAGCAAATTGAGCTTGTCCTGAAAAGAGAGTTCATCGCCCCGTTTATCGACTCTATCTGTAAGGATCCTGTAATCTCGTTAAAACTGTCCAACGCCTTTGTTCTTCTGAGAGTTTCCGAGCAACTAATCGCCGAATTCGATAAAAAACGGGTTGAATCTGGCAAGAATGTTGAAGGTGTGAGAGAGAAAACGCTTTTCCTGGGTTACCTGGGAAAGGTATACCAGAGTGCATTGCTTCTTATCGGAGCAACAGATTATCTTGTGGCCATGATTCTCCTCAGAAGTGTTTTTGAACTTCTGATTGGGGTAGCAACAACAGAACATGGTAGTATGCGCACTAGGATTTTTTCGATAAGTTACTTGGATAACTATGAGAAAGATAATATGCAGAAACTATGGAACGAACTAAGTGCGTGGGCGCATCCATACGGGAAATGGGTAAAGAACATATGTCCCAAGTTCTATGGAACCGGGCGACACCATCACCCGGTGACGTTCAGCCGATGCTTAGGATACTCAGACCAGATTCTTGATCTCATGCTAACAATCACCCTCGACCATTTCAACCTGACCCCCGAAAACTACACTGATAAGTACAGGGAAATTACTGAGACCGGGAAAATTCTGGAGATTTCAAAACTCGAGATGTTCGAAAGACGTTTGACTAAGAGTCCTTAACAAGGCAATGCAGCCGACTCGTTACACTCGCGGCTGATTTTTGCGTTAGGCGACCTAAAAAGGGTCGTTTTTAGTTCGGTCATCTGCCATTATTCCAACAAGGAAGGGACGCTAAGGGCGGGTTGGCATATCCCCGTGCAGCGGCTCAAGTCGGGCTAGGGCGGCCACGCTAGAATACAAGTCCTTTAATGACCGGGGATGGCCTCTTCGCTATGGTCAAAGCTTTGGCTCAGGACGGCAGAATAAACAGGCTCAATTGAAAGTAAGCCCTTTTATACGCTATAATGGACAATTCAGAAAAGGAGACTATCCTTGCTCAAAAGCCATAACTGTGGTGAACTGAGGGAAAACCATGCCGGGCAGCAGGTAACTTTAGCTGGCTGGGTGCACCGGCGTCGTGACCATGGCGGGAAGGTATTCATTGACCTGCGTGACCGAGAAGGCATAATTCAAGTAGTGTTCAATCCCCAGGTATCACAGGAGGCATACCAGGTAGCTGGTTCACTTCGTGGCGAATATGTAATTCAGGTTGCTGGAGATGTTTCTCCCCGCCCTGAAGGGACGAAGAATCCCAAATTGGCTACCGGCAATATTGAAGTTATGGCGAAAGAGGCTATCATCCTTAATCCATCGAAAACGCCGCCGTTTTACATAAGTGAAGATGTGGAAGTTGAAGAGTCGCTTTGCCTCAAAAGCCGGTACCTGTACCTGAGAAGGCCCAGGATGAAGGACAACCTTCTCTTACGCCACAAGATGATAAAGTTCATTCGTGATTTCCTCGACGGCAAGGGATTTGTTGAAATTGAAACACCTATTTTGATTAAGAGCACGCCAGAGGGAGCCCGGGACTACCTTGTGCCCAGTCGTATCAATCCCGGCAAGTTTTATGCTCTTCCTCAATCTCCACAGCAGCTCAAACAAATCCTCATGGTAGCCGGGTTTGACAAGTACTTCCAGATAGCTCGTTGCTTCAGGGATGAGGACCTCCGGGCAGATCGCCAGCCTGAGTTTACCCAGCTTGACATGGAAATGAGTTTCATCGAAGTAAATGACATATTGCAGCTCATGGAGGAACTTTTCACCTCGCTTGCGGGGGCTACTAAACCTGATATGCGGTTACTGAAGCCCTTTCCATATCTCTCCTATAAAGAAACGCTGGAGAAATATGGCACAGATAAACCAGATATCAGGTTTGGCTTGGAGCTCAAGGATATATCTGATATCGCCGCCAATACCGACTTTCAGGTTTTCCGTTCGGCCCTCGATAATAATGGCAGGGTGAAGGGAATATGCGTCCCTGGCTGTGGTCATTATACTCGCCATCAACTTGATGAATTGATAAATTTAGCCAAGAGTTGTGGTGCCCAGGGTTTGATGACCATGGCTTTTACAGGAGAGGCAATAACTTTGGATGAGGTAAAATCGGCGGCTGCTAAATATTTAACTCCTCGCCAATTAGAAGAAATAGCCGGTAGATTCGAAGCAAAGCCTGGTGACCTTTTACTTATCGTGGCTGATAAACTGGAGGTAGTCAACAAGACACTGGATGAGTTACGCCGCGAGATGGCACAGCGACTTAATCTAGCTGATGCTGACCTACTGGCTTTTGCCTTCGTAGTTGATTTTCCTTTTTTGGAATGGAATGAGGCTGAGAATCGTTGGGAACCCATGCACCATCCGTTTACTGCTCCTCGAGAAGAAGATGCGTTGCTTCTTGATACAGAACCAGCTAAGGTTTATGGTCAACATTATGATGTAGTGTGCAATGGTTGTGAACTTGGCAGCGGCAGTATCAGAATTCACAATCGTCAGCTTCAAGAAAAAATATTTAGCCTCCTTGGTTACAGTAAAGAAGAAACGGAAAGCCGATTTGGAGGTCTCTTAGAGGCACTGGAATATGGAGCACCGCCCCATGGCGGTATTGCCATAGGACTAGACCGTTTGGTGATGTTATTTGCCGGGGAAGGGAGCATAAGGGAAGTTATTGCTTTCCCAAAAAATCAGAACGCCGTTGATATGATGCTGGACAGCCCCTCATATGTTAATAAACATCAGCTTGACGAGCTAAACCTTAAGCTGAAGCACGAGGTTCTTCACTCACAATGACAAGGAATGAGACATGAAAGTAAGCACAGAAAATTTAGGGAATTGCCAGACAGTTCTTACTATTGAGGCTGAAGCCAGTGAGTTAGATAAATCACTGGACGAGGCTTATCATCATCTGGTTAATGAGGTATCCATACCTGGTTTTCGCAAGGGAAAAGCACCGCGAGCCATTCTGGTGCAGCACATAGGAAAGAAGGATTTGTTGGAAGAGGCATTGGAGCATCTTATACCACAGCTTTATAAACAGGCTATCGAGTCTCAGGAAATCGACCCCCTTGCCAGACCAGAAATAGAAGTTACTCAAACTGAGCCCTTGGTTTTCAAAGCCATAGTGTCTCTCAAACCTGAAGTTAAGCTTGGCGATTACCATAGCATAAGGCTGGAGCCTGACCCCGTAATAAAAATCGCCCAGAAAGAAGTTACTGCTGCCATGGAAGAGTTCCGGGAAAGACAAGGGGCATGGGTGTCTGTAGGCCGCCCTGTTGAGCTGGGTGATTTAGTTACCATGGACATCGAAGCCAATGTAGACGGGAAACCCTGGTTAAATCATAAAGGCGTATTATATGAGGTGGATAAGGATTCACGTTCACCTGTGCCTGGATTTGCCTCTCATTTGCAGGGCACTGAAAAAAACAAAGAAAGGACTTTCAGCTTGACTATTCCTGATGACTATCCCATTAAAGAAATGTGTGGCAAAGAGGGCGCTTTCAAAGTTACTGTTACCGAAATAAAGGAGAAACAGTTGCCAGAGCTTGATGACAAGTTGGCTAAGAGTGCTGGCTATGATAACCTGGCAGATATGAAGAAGAAAGTGGCTGCTGATTTAAAAGCCAAAACCGAAGCTAAGAATCGCTTAGAGTTGAGGCAAAAGGCGCTTGACGCTCTGGTGGAAATCAGCGAGGTGAACTATCCCCCTATTTTGGAGGACGAGGAAATTACCGGACTTCTTAGAGACGAGGCACAGCGCTTGGGCTTTAGAGAGCTAGCGGATTATCTGAAAAAGACCAGTAAAACAGAAGAGGAACTTAAACAAGAACTGCATCCTATAGCGAAAAAGCGGCTTACTCAAGGTCTTGTCTTGGGGAAATTAGCTGAAGAGGAAAAGATTGAAATTAATGCTTCAGAAGTAGATAATAAAGTAGATGAGCTTGCCAATGATGCTGAGGATAAGGAAAAGGCAAGGCAGTTCTTCTCACTGCCCCAAGTTAGGCAATCAATTGAACAATCTCTGCATACTCAGAAGACGATGGACCGATTATTACAAATAGCCATTGGCAATGTTGAGAATATGACAAAGGAGGAATGATGGAAACAATATCTCAGGTTATAATTCCTACAGTGACCGAGACTAGTGCTCGGGGTGAACGTATTTTTGACATATATTCTCTCTTGCTCAGAGAGAGAATCGTTTTTTTGGGCACGCCGATTAACGACCAGATAGCCAATCTTATTATTGCTCAGCTCCTCTACTTAGAGAGAGAAGACCCGGAAAAGGATATAAACCTTTATATTCATTGCCCCGGTGGCATTATCAGCGCCGGCTTAGCCATCTACGATACTATGCAGATTCTTCGCTGCCCTATATCCACCATTTGTATTGGCTTAGCAGCTAGCATGGGCACCTTGCTTCTTTGCGCTGGAACTAAAGGCAAACGGTTCGCTTTACCCAACTCTACTATACATCTGCACCAAGCAGTTGGTGGTGCTCAAGGGCAGGCGGCGGATATTGAAATTGCTGCCAGAGAAATCATGAGGATGCAGGAAATGATACGTAACATCATAGCTAATCACACAGGTCAGCCGGTAGAGAAGATTGCCCACGATACCGACAGAGACTTTTATCTTAGCGCCGAACAAGCAGTGGAATACGGTATTGTAGATGAGATACTTAGCAAGCCAGCCAAGAAATAAAATGGATGCACTACGGTTAACAGCGGCCGGGGTCTGGGCAGATTAACCCCCCGAATGGTGCTGCCTGTAAGGGCTGAGACGTCTTTTAGTTTTAACTGATAGGATGATAGCTGGAATGCCAGACTGGATGGAGGCAAGTGCTACGGTTTATGCCGCAGGTGAAGCATTCGGTGGGCTGGGCAAAGCGGGCTTAATTACCATCATCATTGTTTCCATAATCGCTATTGTTACCTTCGTGTGGATCTTCCGTGAGACCGGAAAGCGAGAGTAAGTAATCTACATTAGCCCAGTTTGGCAGCTTCCTCTCTAACCAGATGTCGGATCCTTTTATGAATTTCCAGCGGAGTAGCTATATCCTTTTCTTCAGCTAGCCAATGAAAATGCTCTCTATCGCCGCTTCCTCCAACTTTCTCCCTCTCTTTGACCACTCTTCCAACAACCTGGCGGCCACCTTTCTCCCAGGCTTCCAGAACCACCCACAAATCATATAAACTTACCGATGCCAGACCCAAGGTGGAATAGGGCAAGGCGTATTCATTAGCATTGAAAGCAATGGCTAAGCCACCTGCCTTATTCACAGCCCGAAGCATTTTGAAATCTGTGATGCTATCCCCTACCACCGTCCAACGAGAAAGCGGTTTTCCCATCCTGGTGCTAAAGTTCTCCAGTGCCTCTACCTTGCGCCTCCCCCCTACTGGTTTCACCTGGCCTATAATTCTTCCCGAACTTGTTTGAGGCAATTTCTGCCCATAAAAATAGTCCAGATATTCCCTTATTCTAGTATCGTCAGTGAAAGGATTAAGATTCACAATTTCGTGTTCTGTTTGCTCCAGTAAGGCAAATTCATCCTGGCTTAATAGTTGGCGAATCTGCGCTAGGGGAAAGGAAGTGCAAGCTACATTCTCACTGGGTATGCCCAGTCTCTGTGTGATGGGGAAGGCATATTGTTTGTAACTAGTACTAATACAAAATATGTCCCACCCTCGAGGTTTAAGTTTGGAGATTAATTCAGTTGCCCCTGGGGTTAACCCAGCTTTCTGCCCCATAGCAGCGATTTGTTCCTCTTCTATTCCGTGATAAGCAAGGAAAGGAGTGATGAGAGCAAGTGTGTCTCCCGGCTCGTAGTCAGGCCGACCTTCTAAAGCCAGCAAATCATCATAACGGCTGATGACTTCGAAAATCTTGCCGCCACGGGGGAATAGCTTCATCAGTTCATAGGCATTATCTTGGGGAGCTAAAGGGCCTTCGAGGTCAAAGCAAATCAAGTTCATCTCAGATTTTTCTTCACCTCCTCATCTATCTTGCCACTAAGATTGTAGCCACTGATTAACTTTCCTTGGGCATCAATTACTCTTCTGTCCTTTATGCCGACCTCGCCCCGGCTCAGAGCTTGTAATGTCAAGATGATAAGAGGAAATTCTCTAGCAAGTTCGTGCTGGCGAATAAGCCGAAACAGCATGTCTTTGTTATCTTTCCGCCAATATTCAGTGAAGGGCACACCTTTAGTAGAGAAGAGGCAGTAGCTAACTACCGGACCTCTATCCAGTTCGGGGGTAACCAGGTGCATCATTGCTCCGGCTGTGTCGGCTTTATTTTGTATCAACGCCCAAATTACCTCCTGCCAGCTACCCGTAGGTCCACCGGGGGGTGCAGGATGAAGATTAATCATATCGTATTTCTGACATAGCTCTTCACTCACGATGAGCATATAGCCAGCAAGAACACAAAGGTCGGGAGCAAATGGTTCAATCTTCTTGTTTACCTCTCTATTGTATTTGATGCGCCACTCTTTCTTGATACCCAAATCCTCTTCCTCTTTAGCAGTCTTGAACTTTTTGTGAGATAAACAGACAAGAGGAATGTTGTAGCTCCGAACAAGCTCAAAGAACAGGTCGCTTTCCTTCGCCTCACCAGGTTCTCGGTTGCTAAACACGAAGCTAATTTTCCCATTAATGTCGCCCCTGTGGCTCTTATCCTGCACAGCTTGCAAAAGCTGTCGGGCAGCTTCATCTCTCCCTGTGGAAAACCAACCAATGTTCAGCACGAGCCCGCTTTACCTTCCTCACTCATGTCATTTTGAGCCCTTCGCTTTTTGTCATTGCGAGCGAAGCGAAGCAAGCTCCTAGCGCTCAGGGTAAACTCCGTGAGGGATCTCCAAGTATATGTTTCCTTATCCTGGCCCACGTGCTAGCAAAATGAGCTAAATAGCTAGATTTTTGCCCGAATATTTTGCCCTGAGCTAAAGAATTTAGGAAATCATCAGGTCCATCGAATTCGGGCATTTCCACATATGCTCGGCCAATTTCGCCTACAGTATGGGCATCGCTGCCAGCGCTGGCAGCCTTTCCCTGCTCTTTGGCTAGTTTCCATGCTCTGGCGATGCTATTAGAAAATGGCGTACGAGAATTAAAAGTTTCAATAATATCGACCTGGGATAAAACTTCTGCCGAGGTTAGCGAGTTAGCATTCCAGAACGGCGACCTGCCAAATGGGTGGGGAATAGCCACTAGACCGCCTTGGCTTCGGATTCGAGATATTGTTTCCTGGGGAGACAATCCCCGGGAAACTTCTTCACTGAGAAAGAACCCCATTACTTCACCCACGGGCGTTAAGATCTCCTCAGCAACGATTACTTTAAACGGAGCAATTTCCCTTAGCTTTAAGGCGCCTGCAATGGTGTTGTGGTCAGCTACAGCGATACAATTTATGCCTAGCTCGAGGCAGCGCTCGACTATTTGCTCCAAAGGTGTGAGACAATCTATGGAATAGCAGGTGTGGATATGTAAATCAGCTTTTACCAATTAGCTTACCTATCTTGTTATTGCCTATCGGTCATTCCGGGCGCTGTCCCTCTTGTCATTCTGAGGTAGCACTTTGGCTTAGCTCGGTGTGAACTCCGCGACCGAAGAATCTGCCCCTTTCGCCTGTTACCTGATTATACCAGATTCCTTAAAGTTTGCAGCTAAATTCGTTCAGCCTCAGTGTGTTAAAACTTTTGGGGAAAGGAGCCAGCATTTCTGATAAGAGAAAGGCGAATCAAGCGATATTAGCCAGCCTTCTCCAGATATCCCCCGGTCCGTGTATGGACTTTGATGATGTCGCCTGTATTAATGAAAAGAGGCACCTGGATGGTTGCTCCCGTTTCTAGCTTAGCTGCTTTAGTGCCCGCGGTGGCCCTATCCCCCTTGAAGCCAGGCTCTGTCTCCGTAACCTGAAGCTCTACCGAAGTAGGTAGCTCTATGGCTACTGTATCCCCCTTGCAGGTCAGAATCTCTAGCATCAGACCCTCTTTTAGATAATTTGTGCCCTCTCCTATCTGAGCAGAGGTTAATATAATCTGCTCGTAACTTTCATTATCCATGAAGTAATAGAGGTCGCCATCGCTATAAAGGTACTGGACGTGGCGGTGTTCCAGAAATACCGGTGTAACTTTATCCCCGGATTGGAAATTCCGCTCGGCGACATTCCCGCTATGAACATCACGAAGTTTCAACTTGACTACGGGCTGTCTTTGTTGCATCTTAACATGTTGGCATTCTAGAATTTGGTATATTTCGCCATCTAGCTCTATGGCGACTCCCTTTCTCAATTCTCCGGCATCAATCATTTAGTAACCTCCGTGTTTATTGAGAGTGAATTGTCACTCTGAGTTTTGCGCTCCTTGTTCAGAATAACAAATCCCTCTTTGCTTTGCTAAGCACTTTGGCCTTGCCATTTTTCAAAACTACCATATCCTCAATCCTAACACCACCTTTTCCCGCAAGGTAAATTCCCGGTTCTATGGTAAAAACCATGCCATCTGCAAGTGAATCAGAGGAGCTAGGACCAAGCGTGGGAAATTCGTGTACCGCTAGCCCAACACCATGTCCTAGACCGTGTCCAAAGGCATCTCCATAGCCAGCTTGTTCAACAATGCTTCGAGCCAATCGGTCTGCCTGCGAAGCATCCATACCTGATTCAATTCTCTCTACGGCAGTGGCCTGTGCTTTGAGAACTATATTATAAATTTCCTGTAGGGATTTGTCTGTCTCGCCCAAGAATAAAGTGCGACTGAAGTCGCTGCAATAACCGCTGATTCTGGCTCCCATATCAATCAACACTGGTTCACCAGAGCAAATTATTTTTTCTGCAGGTCGAGCATGAGGTAAAGCTGAATTTGGGCCTGAAGCCACAATGATTTCAAAGGGCATTCCTTCACTGCCTTCTTGGCGAAGGATTTTTTCTATCTCCCAGGCTGCTTCCTTTTCCGTTATGCCAGGACGAATTATTGCCTTTGCCTGTTCGAAGACGGCATCGGCTAGCTCTACTGCTTTTGTGATAAGCCCTAGTTCTTCAGGCTCTTTTATAGAGCGAAGCTGCTCTGCTATGCCAGTGGTGGGAACAAGTTCAAGGTTAACTTGCTTGGTCTCTATTGCCTCGCTGAGCTTATGAGAACTATCGTAAGAAATAAAATTTGCCTCGAAGCCTAATTTGTGCCACCCCAAATCAGAGACCAAACCAGGAAGCCAGTCACGTAACTCTTGCTTAGTCTGGATAATTTCAAAATCTGGTGACTCTCCCTTAGCTTGCTCCACATAGCGAAAGTCAGTAGCTAAAATGGCATTCTGTCCTGAAATGAGTAGCCATCCGGAGGAGCCGGTAAATCCAGAAAGGTAGCGGAGGTTCTCCGGCTGCGAAAGCAGGAGAGCATCTAGTCCCTTTTCGGCGATCGACGTTCGCAGCTTCCGCAATCGCTTTATTCCCGACTTTCTCCTCGGGCTTTGGACAATTCTATTCGTCATTTCGAGTTTCCCTTTACCCGTAAAGTTCTCTATCTTGCCCCGGTAGCTGATTACATTAGCAGTACCATGCGCGCAATCCCAAAGTAAAGCGCCACGCCGAATATATCCATAATCGTAGTTATAAAAGGGGCGGACACCAGAGCTGGGTCAATCTTGAATAGACGGAAAATGAATGGTAAAGCTCCGCCTGCCAGGGTTGCCATTACTGAGATGGCCACCAGGGTCGTGCTCACTACGATGGCCACCTTCAGGTTCCCGCCGAGTGCATAAGCCCAGCCCAGGGCAACCGCACCAAGGACAATGCCCAGGATAGCACCTATCCCGGCCTCCCGCAAGACCACGGCCAGAGCTCGTCTTGGTTTCACCTCCCCGGTAGCCAGCCCACGAATAACGACGGTGGCCGATTGCGCTCCCACATTCCCGCCGGTGCCAATCAGCAGCGGGATAAAGGCAGCCAGTATCAGTATCTCGGCGAACGCTTCCTGCCCGGCAATAATATAGCCAGTAACTGTGTTCACCACGATAAGCAGGAGGAGCCATACCCCCCGGCGCCGTACAACATCAAAGATACGGCTGGCAAAGTAACCTCGCTCTGTACCAGATACTGCACCAAAGCGATAAATATCTTCGGTGGCCTCTCGCTCTATGATGTCCGCTACATCATCATAGGTGATGGTACCGACGAGGCGCTGTTCTGTATCTACCACGGGAATTGCCGGCAGGTTATGCTCCCGAAGTTCTCTGGCTACTTCCTCGCGGTCGGTGTGGGTAGAGACAAAGGGCGGGTCTGGTTTCATGATATCGCTTACCTTGGCATTCGGGTCAGCGATGACCAAGTCCTTGAGTGAAACAGTACCCATAAGAGAGCGGCGGCGGTCCATGACATAGCACTCATACACTGTCTCCCGGTTGATGGCCAGCTGTCGGACCCTTGCCAGAGCCTGTGTCACGGTCATATCGCTGTGCAGGTCTACGAATAGGGGAGTCATCTCACGTCCGGCCGTTTCTTCCTCATAGCCCAGCAACTGCAGGGTGACACGGCGTTGGTCGGGCGAGAGTATCTGTAACAGTCTGCGGGCTACCTTGGCGGGTACCTCGTCCAGCAACTCCGTCCGGTCATCTGGTGGCATTGCTTCAAGGAAATCCCTCGCCGCCTGGTCACTGAATGCCTCGAGTAGCTGGTTTTGAAATGCTCCATCCATATAGTCAAAAACAGAAATGGCAAGACTCTTCGGGAGGAGGCGAAATGCTATCACTGCTTCGTCTGCCGGTATACTGGTCAGGAGGTCGGCAATATGTGTGGGTTCTGAACCCGCTAGCCTCTCTCGCAATGCCCTGTATTGCTTGTTTTCCAGCAACTCCTTGAATATGTCTTCATTCAGAGCTTCCAATGACAGCCTCCCAGGAAAATCTTCGGCCATATCCCGACAAACAAAAGCCCCACGTCCGGTGGGACGTGGGGCACACGCATCTCAATCACAGACCTACACTAAAGCAAGCCCCACCACCATCGAACGAAAGTGGCAATCTGTCGCCGTTTATGGTCTGGGTCTGGGGATGATTTTATTTCCATACCTTATATCTCGTTCCAGAAAGGATTATAGCCCGCCCATACAATCATGTCAATCTAAAAACGGTGGGGTGGCAACAATATGTGGATTATTGTTCAACGAGGATTGTATCGGCTCACTCTAGGCTATAGTTTGTACAATTTGCTAAGAAAAATCTGGGTGAAAAAGTCCTTCATATTAATTTCTTAACATTTCTGTTATAACATTAAGGGAGGCGTGAAGAATCGCCAGGAGATTAGGTATGGCAGGCAAAAGGGTTTTAGTAGTTGATGACGATGTAAAGACCGTAGAGTTGGTCAAGCTCTACTTAGACCGGGACGGTTATCAGGTTCTAACTGCTTATGATGGTATTGAAGCTCTGCGCCTGGCTCGAGAAAGCCGCCCCGACCTCATTATTCTTGACCTTATGCTGCCAGACATCGATGGACTTGAGGTCTGTCGTATCCTCAGACATGAATCCGATGTACCAATCATTATGCTTACTGCCAAGTCTACTGACCAGGACAAGCTAACAGGCCTGGGCTTAGGGGCCGACGATTATGTGACCAAGCCCTTTAGCCCTAAAGAACTAGCGGCTCGAGTACGGGCAGTGCTGAGGCGTCTTCCCGGGGAGCGTGGCCCTGAAGAGATTAAGCGTGATGAACTTAGTATGGATTTTACGAAACACGAGGCGTGGTTTGCCGGCAGGCCACTGAATTTGACCAGTGTTGAATTTAAGTTACTGGGGGTTCTCGCCAGAGAGCCGGGCAGAGTCTTCAGCCGGACAAGCCTTATTGAAGAGGCTTTGGGCTACGATTTTGAAGGTTTCGACCGCACCATTGATGTTCACATACTTAATTTACGCCGAAAGTTGGAGCTAGACCCCAGCCATCCCAGGTATATAAAGACGGTATATGGGGTCGGCTATAAGTTTGTCGGAGGGGAATAGTGATACATCGGTTGTGGTTTCGTCTCTCGGTGATTTTCGCAGTGATAATATTGGTGACCGTCGGCACCATATATCTCTTCGTCAGCGAGCGCATCGCTGATGAAATGGAATATTATAAGACAATAAGTGCGCAATATCGTTCTAGTCAAATACGGTACAGACTATATGTCTTCTATTCGGGCAACAGAAGCTGGGAGGGCGTTCAGACCGTGGTTGAAGATACAGCGCATGTCTCAGGGACACATATTACATTGGTCGCTGCCAACGGGACGGTCATAGGTGACTCAAGAGGAAGAGAATTTTTAGGGACGAATTACACTGACTCGCAGGAAAGTCCTCTCGAGCTGACCTGGAGCCAGGAGCTTATAGGAAGAGCCTACATCATTCCTGACCCGAAGGCAGAAGAATATGTTGCTCCATTTCTAAGACTATCTGCGTCAATCAATCGCTCCCTTCTCCTGGGAGGCTCGCTGGCAATTATCATCGCTTTAATATTGATTTTTTTCCTGTCGCGAAGAATAACGTCACCCATTGGCGTCCTTGCCAAGGCTGCCAGACGATTGGGACGGGGAGACTTGTCCCAGAGGGTTCAATTGCAGGGCGAAGGCGAAGTTGCGGCACTGGCTCAAGCCTTTAACTCCATGGCGGCTGACCTGGAGCACGCCGAGCAATTACGACGAAATCTGGTTGCTGATGTTGCCCACGAGCTGAGAACTCCTCTTTCTAATATTCAAGGCTATCTGGAGGCAATTCGCGATCGGATGATGAAGCCAGATGCCGCTACTATCCGCTCACTCAATGAAGAGGCAGCTCTGCTTTCACGACTGGTTAATGAGCTCCAGGAGCTAAGTCTCGCCGAAGCCGGCGAACTGAAGCTGGTTTATCAGGCGGAAGACATCACCAAGTTAGTTAAGGAGGCAGTAACTCCCTGGCAGCCCCAGCTAACAGCAAAGGAGATATCGCTGTCCCTTGACCTGCCTGATAATCTGCCACTGGTTAACATTGACTGGCAACGGGTCAACCAGGTGCTGCATAACCTTCTGGAAAATGCGGTGGCTCATACTCGTAAGGGAAGCACTATTAATGTGGCTGCTGCAAAACAAGGTGACTGGGTGGAAATTAGCGTATCGGATACTGGCGAAGGCATTCCTGCTGAGGATTTACCTCACATTTTCGAGCGTTTCTATAGAGTGGATAAATCTCGTGCCAGAGCCACCGGAGGCAGTGGTCTGGGTCTTACTATTGCCAAGCGGCTGGTGGAAGCCCACGGCGGAACAATCACAGTCCAGAGCAAGCTGGGAAAGGGAAGCCGTTTTTCGTTCACTCTCCCCGTCGCGGAATAGCATTCACCATGCTGCGTGCTTGATGCTTAACTATTGAGCATAGCACCAACCCTTTCCTTTTGTTTGGCGTTAGAGTATTATAACAAGCTACTTGCTTAGAAAAGATTCTACATATGAATAAGAAGCTATTGATTGGTTTATTAGCTTTGGGTGTGATAATGCTAGTGGTAGGCTTGGTGATAGTGTTCGTGGGCTTGCCTTAGCCTAATCGCTCTTGCAACTTAAGCTCTTGGTCGAACACCAAACAAGTTACCATTGAACGAACATAGGAATGTGTGCCATTCCATGCGTACGTTACAGTCTAGTAGACACGAGCTGATGAAAGGATATAATTAGCAATCTTCTGAATAGTTGCCCAATCTTGGTTTGTTGGCTCAAATCGCCTATCCACTTGCAATGTCCACCCTTGAAATTCTTTGGCATAACTGTGAACTGTCAAATTCCCAATCCTTTTCGCTAGGTTTTTTACTGTTTCATCGTTGGAAAGAACTTCGGCTAGTCCAGTATGATGATCGTTACCTTTCCAAGTCACATCGACTACTTTCCCGAACAATGGAAATGCCTTTTTTCTTATTGTCTTGATGTCAACCGCTTGGTGATTTGTGAGGGGTCTCTCATCCGGTATAACAAGAATGACCCACCATAGAGGAAGACTGTTTTTACTCCCATCTTTTTTCAAGATATTTATCCATCTGACCAATCCTTCTGGTATGTCTATAATTCCCAAAGAACGTTGATACCATGAATTCTCTATTTTTTCTTCCGCTCGGCCACGTTCAGCCAAGTCCGCTCTAATACCCAAGGAGTTGAGGGTCTGAGCTAATTTATCTCTTGATTTATCACGGAATATTCCTCTCATTTGTAAAAATCATAGCATATCGGAGATAGCTATTAAATCATTTTATTTCCATAGAACAAACATCGGGATCAATGTTCCGTTGTAGGTATAGCTATACTGAGGAAAGAGGATATAGATTAGCTCATGTTTGACCTGGGAGATATGTCATTATATGATGAACATCTGGATGTATGTCCGAATGAAGGAGGTTGAGATGACTACATCAATGAAACAACATTGGGATAATGTGTATTCTTCCAAGAAGATAAATCAGTTGGGTTGGTACGAAGAAATTTCAGCACCATCTTTAGAATTGCTTTCAAAGTGCGACATTAACAAGGGCGTTACTTTATTAGATATTGGAACAGGCGCATCAACATTGATTGATTCTCTGATTGAAGCAGGTTTTACCAATATTATTGCCTCTGATATCAGTGAGACGGCTTTAAGTAAATTACGGGAGCGATTAGGAAAAGAAAAAGCCGCCTTAGTTAAATGGATCGTTGATGATATTACTAATCCCGTACATATACAGGGTCTAGGAGAAGTTGATGTGTGGCATGATAGAGCTGTATTACACTTTCTTGTAAAAGAGGATGAACGAAATGCATATCTAGCTACGTTAAAAAAGGTAGTCAAACAAGGCGGTTATGTACTTATCGCTACATTTTCACTAAATGGAGCTAAGAAGTGTAGTGGTTTAGATATTAAAAATTATGATGAGAACTTACTGGTAGAATTCTTGGGAGAAGAATTTGAATTAATAGAACACTTTGACCATATGTATTATATGCCCTCTGGCGAAGCTAGACCGTATATATACACTCTATTTCAAAGGAAACAAAAAATTTAGTCCGTTTCATAGTATTAACTGGATAATAGTTATTTTAATGTTATTCGCTACCATTGCACGAACATTGGGATGTTTGTCCAGCCATGCGTACGTCTTAATACTCAAGCATCAGGCTCAGTTAAAAGTTCGAGTTCTGTACTGTCACGAAAAGACTAGGTCACCGGCATAAAACATCCTGTGGCCTAGTCTGATGGTCTCGCTTTGAAGACAATATGGCTATGTCCTTCTAATTAGTTTCCTGGATTCCTCCAGAAACTTCGGGTCATTAATCTGCTCATCTGTATACCCATGCACTTCCTTTACGTGCTTTGCACCATCTTGAAGTACTTCCTCCTCGGTTTCACCACGAGCGACATAAGGGCAATTTGTCCCTGCATCTTTACAGGCTAATGTATACGCCATTTTTCACCTCTTTGCTATATTGTATGTAATCTTTTGTTCAGTGCCCAGTTGTTTCTCATTAAGGGCTCAACTAAAACCCTCTCTATAGGGTTTGTCAATACGCGAAAGCGAAGCATTTATTGAATTTTTTGGCAACTTATTAGGTCAACCAATTTTGTCACTTGTCCCAAAAGGCTGTCTCGAGGAGGGGTAGGCTAAACGGATTATCTTCCGCCCTGCCCCGATGTGGGTACAACACCAAGCTGTTGCATCATGCCCAAATTATCTACCACGTTCCAGTGCTCCACCATCTTACCACCCGCAATTCGTACGATTTCGATGACTCTAATAGTTATTTGCTTGCCAGTAGGGGCAATACCCATGAATTCACCTTTATGTGTGCCAATAAATGCCCCGCGGGCCACGACTTTGTCTCCTTCCGCGACCATGTCTTCAACTGTGACGCGCAAGTCAGGGAAAGCGGTACGGATCATAGTAAATAAATCTAATGTACCCTGGCGACCCGGCGCTTGTTCGGGAACAAACGGACTGTGCTCGACAACGTCAGCAGCAATCAGCTCGTCCACCACAGCTAGGTTCCCCTTGCTGATTTCCTCGTAAAAGCGGCGCATAAGAGCCTTATTTTCTTCTATTGACATTGAAATATCCTCCTTTTAATTTACATTTTCCAGAAGCTGCTGTGCTTGGCTTCAGTTCACCGAATTACTTACATTCGTCCTTGAGGGCTCAGCAAACAGGGAAAGTGATGAACGACCTCCCCTGTTTTGACGCTTCGCCGTTCTAATCTAATAGACTATGAACCCATTGGTATCAGGACCTGTGAAGGGTGGTGGGGAATCGGCGGGCCCGAGAACTGGGACGCCATCACTATCAGACACCACAACCGCCACTTCATAGACATAGCCACTTGATAACTTTGTGACGCCGTTTACCCCACCACGGCCATTCGCATCGGTTTTGAACGTACCGAGATAAAGCTCTACGGGCGTCAAAGTGGAGAAATCAACCCAGAGGCCTGGTTCTAGCTCGACTGCCCCAGGGGTGTCCTCCGGAACAATCAGGATTTGTCCCCCGGAGGCGTTTATGCTATATCTTGACAATCCATCCAGACCAGTCACGCCGATATTGTATTGGAATCCCAGCCTTGATTGACACCAGAATGTCACCCAACCATCTCCTTCCCCTGCCAGGAGGTCTGTAATGATACGGACTGCTCCCTCGGGTGCTGAAGGCGAGGGTATCGCCTTCTCCACCCCCCATTCCTCAGGGGGCTGGCCTGGTAGGTCTGTTGGGTTGTATCTACCGTAGTCAGGCGGGGATGGCGGACCAGCAAGGACTGCCACTGGTGATAAAACCATTAATATGACGGCAATTCCTACTGCTACAAGCATTGTTTTTTTCATCTTCTAACTCCTTTCGTTAAATCTTACACAATAACCCGTCGACCTCGGGTTCATACTAGGGACAGCGTTAACCTCGAGCACCGATAGTGTGCAAAGACTCTTTCTGATGTTGGAGTGAGACATCCAGATCGACAAGAGGATAAACCTCTGTCTCTGAGAATGGCCCTAAAGGCAACTCTGCTAAGATAGTGTCCAATTCTTCCAGAGACTCTACGTCGGCAATTCCCCCACCAGCTTGCTGTCCGGCGACTGCCCAGATCTGCTCAATCTGCCCTTGGTACTTGCGTGCCCATGCCAAAGTGGCGTCGATCAAACCTGGTACGACCTCTGGTGGAGTCAGATGTTTGTTCTTTGATATGATCAGAAATTTCATTCGCTCTCGCCTCCTTTCTTTCTAAATTCAATCTTATCGCCCCTCGACCTGGGGCTTGTTGTTTTGTCCGGATCGATTTTCACTAAGACGCCTTAACACGACCGTGACCTTATCAAACTCGGTTGATTTATCAAAAAAGAAATCCGCCCCGGCGTCTATGTACTTTCTACGATATTGGGGATATGGGTAATTAGTAAGAACTATCACCAGGGGGGTCTGATCATTTTTCTTTATTTCTCGGAGTACGTCCATGCCACTTCCACCAGGCATCCGGATATCCAGTATCACCACATCGGGATCCAGCTTCTGAACAGAGCTTATGGCCTCGGGCACATCTTCTGCGTAGTTAATGTTTTGCATCTCCGTAATCTTAGAAAGTATGGCTCTTAATCTCTCACGTATGATTGTGGAATCATCTACGATTAGAACTTTCATGGTACCTCTTTTTCCATCATCGATAGAACTCAGCCGTTCACCATCTACTTTCAATTTACAGCAGCAAAAGACTTCTGTATATCAGCATGAGTATGATTCTTTTGTAGTATCTTGATGTGTCCCATTGTCATATATGTACTACAAACAGCCCAAGGGACAGGTACGAGCGGCGAATATTGGAGACTGTCTTGTTAACAGGGTGAAAGGCAAAAAGAATAAAGTGCTCTTGTGACAAGCTAGGTCATCGTGGGGATCTCATTCATTATGCCAAAGAGAACATGGGAGCACGATACCGCACAGACATTTGTGTTGTTGTACTTGTTAAGTCTCAACTCAGTGAAAGACCAGTTGCAAAGGGCACAAAGTGAAGTTGCTATATCGCTGTAAACGGAGTTTTGCCGGGGATGGCTGAGGCGTTTAATCTCTTATTTCATTATTCTAGCAGCTGGTTTCTTACAGCATAATTGGCCAATTCAACGTTGTTCTTCATCTGCATTTTCTGCAGGATGCGGGATCGATATGTGCTGATGGTTTGGATGCTCAGTGACAGTTCTTCGGCAATTTCGGCAACTGTTTTCCCTGCGGCAATCATAAGCATGACCTGATACTCACGATTGGAGAGAGTCTTATGAGGTGACTGTTCGGTACCGATTGCCAAGTCCGAAGCCAATTTCTCAGCGAGTGAAGAACTAACATATTTCCCACCTATCGACACTTTCCGTATCGCCGCCAGTAATTCATCTGGTGCACTCTGCTTTGTCAAATATCCTGAGGCACCTGCTCTGAAAGCTCGCACAGCGTACTGTTCTTCTGAATGCATACTTAGTATCAGAATAGGAAGTCTGGGGCTTTCCTTCTTCAATTGTCTTATGATATCCAAACCATTCAAGCCAGGCATAGAGATATCCAACAAAACTACATCGCAGTCACTTGCCCCTACCTTGCTGATCACTTCCCACCCATCGCTTGCCTCATCAACTACAACCATGTCGGTAGTTTTGGCGATTAGCTGCCTAAGTCCATGGCGAACAATCGGATGATCATCAGCAATCAGTATTCTGAGCATGGAGATTCTCCTGATTTGTAAGTGGAATACTTACCGTAACTGATGTACCTTTACCGGGAGCACCACTGACTCTAACCTCACCTCCCAAGAAGCGCGCACGTTCTCTCATACCAATTATTCCAAACGCCTTCGCATCAGCAATCTGCTTTTTCTCAATTCCTTTGCCATTATCTTTAATTGTTAACAGAATCTTATCGGTTTCTTTAACCAGAACTGTTTTGACCCTGCTTGCATCGGAGTGGCGAACAACATTCGTCAGTGCCTCCTGAAAGATGCGGAAAATCGCTGTGGAGCGATCCGGGTCTAGGACGATGTCTTTTGGCTCTGAGGAGAAATCACATTTAATTTGAGTTCGCTTTTCAAATTCTCCTGCCTGCCATTCAAGTGCAACCGCAACACCGAGGTCATCTAATAGTGGGGGTCTCAATTCTGCGGAAATCCTCTTTACGGTTTCGATGGCCATATCAATCAGTTCACCCATTGATTTGGTCTTCTCAAGTAGCAATTGCCGCTCTTCGGCAGATCCCTCGGTTAACGATGACAAATCAATCTTTAGAGCCGTCAAGATCTGCCCCAATTCGTCGTGAATCTCACGTGCCATACTCTTTCTTTCTTCTTCTCTCACCATTTCTAGATGTGCTGAAAGGCTACGCAACTGTTCACGCGAAGCCTGTAATTGCTCCTCGGCCTGCTTGCGATCAGTGATATCGCTTATCATGTGAAAATAGATTCTCCTCCCATCTCGAGTAAATCCTCCAGTCGGATAGACTGCCGACTTGATCCAACGGCCGGATGCTTGATCGAGTGCCTCCCGTTCGACTGCTTGACCCTTCTCTACAGCCTCCTCCAGCGGACAAGCATAGAAGGGCTCATCAAGTCCATGTATTACCTTCGGGCAGTATTTGCCGATGATGTCTTTGGGTTCCAGCCCTAGGTGCATCTTTACTGTGCTGTTCGCCTGCAGAATGCAATGATGTTCGTCAATCAGTAGAACGTAGAAGGGAAGAGCATCCAGGATATCCAAGATGTCTAGGCCAATGTTCATATGCACACCCTGACATTTATCCTGTGTCGCTGTGTGTTCGGACTGGAACTTCTTGGGTTTCAAATTTCCCAATAGGTCGCTTTTTGTGTTGTCTTTCATATTATACAACCTAAAGAGTCCTCAATGCACTGCCTCGTATACTGGGGTTGTGCCAGTTACCTTGAGACTTTTGGAGAAACAACGTCGCCTCAAGAATATCCATTTCTGAAAACTACTTACCACACTATTCGCATCTATAATATTACTTTCTATCTAACCTAAGGCTCCTCCATAATTATACCGCTAACAAAGAGGGAAGGAAAATCTAGCCTAGCTTTGGAATATATCTTTTTTATTGATGAAATATGATGCTTTTATTGTGGTTTTATGGGCAAAAATAGCCTGAACCCCAAAGCTAAATAGAAGAATGGTAGTAATAATTGAAGCTAATATCCCCTTCGCCTTTACATCACTTTAGCTTCAAGATTTATTACCATTGAACGAACATTGGCATGACTACGTGAACATAATTGTCCACGCCTATAGGGCGGATAGTTCCCGGGCTTGAGGGGGTGGTGAGTTCTAGAGCGACTTGGGCTTGGGAAAGGACAGATAGAACATCGGAAAGATACTTTACATTGAAGGCGATTTTCGCCTCTTCTCCGTCAGTGAGGGCGTCGATTTCACCAACATTGTCTCCAACCTCCTCAGCCTGAGCAGAGACAGTTACCTTCCCTGGAGTAAGTTCACTACCCGGGGTAATGACCAGACGAACTATGCCGCTGGCATCGCGAGCAAATATAGAGGACATTTTAGTAACCCGCAGAAACTCATTAATGTCCACTACAGCTCGCGTGGTATAGCTTTGAGGAATAACCTGGGAATAATTGGGGAAGGAACCTTGAATAAGCTGAGAAACCAGCTCAGCATCTTTGAGGCGGAAGAGAACCTGGCTCTTTTTTTCGTTTACGGTGATTTCTACGGGTTCCTCCTGCTCACCAAGAAGGCGATTCAGTTCATTGAGGGTTCTCGCTGGGACGATAACCGTAGTCTTCACGCTGACTGGCGAGCCGAGGGTTGTCTTATGAACAGCTAGCCTGAAGCCATCGGCAGCCACCAGGTTGAGCTGCTCACCATCAAATTCAGTGTTAATTCCGGTTAATACCGGGCGGGATTCTTCAGTGGCAGCAGCAAAGGCGACCTGTGTAATTCCTTCCCTGAGGCTAGCTGCCTCAATGGTGGTAGTTATGCCATCGTTTATCTGAGGGATAGGTGGGAAATCCGCAGCATCAATGCCGTGAATATGGGCTTGGAAATGGCCGCTCTTAAGCTCCAGAATGCGACTGTTAGCGGGAAGATTGATTTCAATTAAATCGTTAGGCAAGGAATTAACAAAGTCGATGAGCAAGCGAGCAGGCACAGTTATGTCTCCCTCCTGTTTCACTTTAGCACCAATCCAGCACGTGGTAGCCATTTCCAGGTTGGTGGCTGCCAATTTGAGACGCGATTGCTCAGCGGATAAGAGGATATTTTGGGTGATAGGTAAAGTGGACCTAGTGGCTACAGCTCTCCCTACGATGCTTAGCCCCCTATTTAGGTTTTCTTGAAGACAAGATAATTTCATGGAATACCTCCCCCTGTGTGTATAATGACAGTATACTATCAACAACTGTAATAATCAATGATTCGATTTGACATAATACTGGTCTCACTAAAGGCACATTACCACTGACTATTATGGTCAAGCTGGCTTACTTTCTTAACTGTAGGCTGGTCTTTTCAACCTAATAAACCTTCTGGTACAAGACCATCAAGCTATAATTACCGTCCATAGAGTGCAGTTAATTCCTTTGACCCGTCTTTGATTGTTCACGAGAACTTACTGTCTTTTTTTATTATCTGCCCCAGTATACAATATAATATAAACTGTAACAAAACCCGTTATTGACATTGAGACAGGGTCTGTAAGCTGGGAAAAGATGAATATGATCCAGGCTGACCGTTTTTGCCAAGCCTAGGAGTGAGGCTACAAAGATACACACCAGGATAATCTATGAGTAAAATCAAGAGCAAGCCTTACTTTTAAAAGAAATGCTAGCTTTGGCAAAGGGGCCAACTTATATAGCTGAGGCTCATAGCAGGAGTTTGAAATTGGGTGAAAATGCTGACGATTTGATTCTTGGCGTTGACCTTGGAGGCAGTAAAATACTGACGGCTGTAGTTGACTCTCAAGGTGAAGTGCTTTTGAGTGATGAGAGTATAACGCCTGTCACAAAGGGTCGCGAGGCAGTAATCCAATCCATTCTGGACTCGGCACATCGTGTCTTGAAGCAGGCAAGTGTTGCCATTTCGGAGCTTACTGCCGTAGGAGTTGGGGCGCCTGGTCTCTCAAACCCTGAGACGGGCATACTTTTTACCTCACCGAATTTGCCAGGGTGGCGAAACGTTCCCCTAAAAGACATAATGCAAGAAAGGCTGGGCAAGAAGACCTTTGTCATCAATGATGCCAATGCCGCTGCCCTGGGGGAATTTTATTTCGGCGCTGCCCGGGGTGTCCGTAACTTCATCTATATTACTCTCAGCACAGGCATCGGCGGAGGCATTATCACTGATGGTAAGATTTACAGTGGGGCTAGTGGTGCCGCTGGCGAGGTGGGGCACATGACCATTAATGATGAAGGTCCAATCTGCAACTGTGGAAACAGAGGTTGTTGGGAAACGCTGGCCTCGGGGACGGCCCTGGCTAGAGAGGCAAGGCATCGGATTAAAGAAGGAGTCAGGACATCCATTCTGGAATATGCTGCGGGTGACGTGGAAAAGGTGACGGCACAGGTCATTCATAGCGCTGCCGAGCAGGGTGATAGCCTGGCTAAAGAACTTATTGCTCGGACTGGCTACTACGTAGGTGTGGGGTTGGCTAATTTAATCAACATATTCAACCCCGAGTTGATAGTTATCGGTGGTGGCTTATCGAACATCGGTGATATGCTGCTCGAGCCAGCTTTCAAGGTGGCCGGAGAGAGAGCATATGAAGAGGCTTTCCAGGCTGTGCGCTTTGCTTCTGCTGAGCTGGGTCGAAATTCTGGCGTGCTCGGTGCCGCTGCCTTTGCCCTCCAGGAGATGAGAAAGCCCATTTGTGAATAAAAGAAAGGACATGGTCTGCTATGAGGTGATGTGATGAACATATCTATCGGCAAGCTAAGAGGACTCCAGCAATTGGCTGATTCCAGGGGCATAATGACAATGTGTGCCATTGACCACAGGGGAGCGCTTAAGCGGGCCCTGAACGAGAAAAACCCTGCTACGGTGAGTTACCAGGATATAGTTGATTTTAAGCTTGACCTTTGTCAAGCGGTAGCGCCTTTTGCCAGTGCCGTATTGCTTGACCCGGAATATGGAGCTGGTCAGGCTATAGCTGCAGGTCTCTTGCCCGGACCTAAAGGGCTTCTTGTCAGCATTGAAAAGACCGGTTATACCGGAGACAGTACGGCTAGAATTACTGAGCTTTTGCCCGGCTGGAGCGTAAAAAAAGTGAAAAAAATGGGAGCTTCAGCGGTCAAGCTTTTAATCTACTTCAGGCCTGACGTGAAGGATGTCGCCTCAAAACAGCTCGATTTGGTGGCAAGGCTGGCCAACCAATGCCTTGAAGAAGATATAGCCTTTCTGGTTGAGCCGGTAAGCTATCCCACTGAGAAAAAAGAGAGTCCTATTCGTAAAGAACGCATAAATCAAGGCGGGACATCCTCGAAGAAGTTTGCTGAGATAAAGCCTGGTCTGGTAATCGAAACTGCCCGGCAGATTACTGCCTTGCCCATTGATGTGTTGAAAGCAGAATTCCCGGCAGATATTAAGTTTGAACAGGATGAGGAAAAGCTGCTGGGGTTGTGTCAGGAATTAAACCAGGCATCCCGACTACCCTGGGTGCTGCTCAGCGCTGGCGTTGACTTCGACTCATTCAAGAAACAGGTAGAGATAGCCTGTAAGGCGGGAGCTTCTGGTTTCCTGGCAGGGCGTGCCCTGTGGCAGGAAGGTGCCCAAATTCGTTCTCGGGATGAGAGGATGAATTTTTTCCAGAATACGGCTGCTCCAAGGTTGAAGGAACTAGCTGAGATAGCTGATAGCTACGGCAAGCCCTGGTATTCCAGGCTGGGGGCTGAAAACGGCAAATTCGCCCCGGTGACTGAGGGCTGGTATTGGAGTTATTGATAGGTAATACTTTGGCAGAGCTAGGTAAATATTATAGCAGGATAGGGCTTGTACTATAGTATGAATAACTACATTGATAGGCATGTCTCTGGTAGTCTATTTCAGGAGGAAGAGCTGGCTCCAAAGTTACTGAATGAGGAATATGTCTCTGGCATCTGAACTGAAAGGCGGAGCGATTGGGCACCCGCAAGCTTCCACACAGACAGTGCCATCCATGCCTCAGCAGAACCTAACTTGGAGGTGTTGAATATGGCTTATGTAGGCATTTTGTTGATAGCTATTCTAGTTTCTTTCATCGTCGTCCGAATTGGAGGCTTTGCCCTCCAGTTAACCGGGATAGAACCTGATGTAGCTAGATTTCAGGCGTTATCTGCTTTCTCAGGAACGGGCTTCACGACGAGAGAAGCTGAACGGGTGGTGGGAAACAGAACCAGGCGAAGAATTGTAACCATTCTCATTATACTGGGCAATGCCGGCATGGTCACTGTAATTGCCACTTTAGTGGCATCTTTCACCCAGGTGAGTGGTTACACGTGGTTTTTCATTCGCCTGGCTATAATAGTTGGAGGCATATTCGGCCTCTATCAACTAATTATAAGAAGCAATGTTGGCCAGCAGATTCTTGACTGGCTGCAAAGGCCAGTTATGAACCGAATTCTTAGGGAAGCTCCAGCGGTTGAGGAAATATTCCATGTAGAGAAGGATTGGGCTATTAGTCTTGTCATGATAAAAGGAAGCTCGAAGAGCATTGGCCAGTCTGTGGCTGATATCACCGCGGAAAGGGACATAGAAATCCTTGGTATAGACAGGGCCGGTACTTACCTAACCAGGCCGAATTGGGACGAGAAAATCGTGGAAGGAGACCGGCTTCTGGTTTATGCAAATAGAAAATCTGTGAAGCGAATCTTGAACTAGTAACCTTGCTAGTTTTCTAGCTTATCCTGCCAAATTCCTTCTCTAGGTGATGCGAACTTAAATGAATCATAGTTGGCCGGCCGTGGGGACAGGCGCGCGGTTGCTTGGTTTGCTCTAGCTGCTTTATTAGCTCCCGCATCTCTTCATTGCTTAGCTGCTGTCCCGCTCTGATAGCACCGTGGCAAGCCAAAGATTGGGCTATCTTTTCCTCCCAGGGATTGGGGCTTTCTTTGCTGGCAAGGCTATCAAGCAGCGCACTTATTATCTCAATAATATTCGCCTTGGCCATTAGTGCCGGTATGGCGCGTATCACATAGCTTCTATTCCCGAAAGGCTCAATAGTGAAGCCAAACTCAGCCAAAAACTCTTTACTAGCTCTCAGGGTCTCTTCCTCTCTGGGGCTAAGCTCTATGGTTATCGGCTGGAGTAATCCCTGGACTTCAACTTCCTTTTGTGCCCACTGCGCTAAAATTCGGTCATAAAGTATGCGCTCATGAGCAGCGTGCTGATCGATGAGATAGAGTCCATTAGGTCCCTCGGCGATAATATAGGTGTTGGCTAGCTGCCCCAGTACCCTCAAAACTGGTAATTCCATGGTTGGCAGCTGGGCAACAGCAAAAGCCGGCTCGTTATCCATTATCATGCGGGGGCTCTGCCACTGCCCTGAGCTGACTGAGAAGGGCACAGCCTTCGAGCTGGCTATAGGAGTCCTGGCTAATGCCTCCTCTATGGCTTTCTGTACGTTGCTAAAGACAGCTTGCTCATGGCAAAACTTTATTTGGGCCTTGGCAGGATGGACGTTGACGTCAAGCTCTTGAGCCGGCAAGGAGATATTGATTACCGCCATGGGATGCTGGCCATCCATAAGTAAGCCACGATAGGCTTCCTCAGTTGCCCGAGTTAGCAAGGGGCTGCGCACCCACCTGCGATTGACGAAGAAGCTGAGATAGTTGCGATTAGAACGGGCTAAGGAAGGTGGGCTTGTTAGGCCGCCGACTTTAGCCAGGCTGTCATTTTGTTCCACCTTTAGCATCCTTTGCGCTACCTCTGAACCATATATCTCATTTACCACCTCGCGTAGGTCACCATTGCCCGTAGTGCGCAGGCTGGGACGTTTATCAAGAACCAGGCTGAACTTAACCTCGGGAAAAGCCAGGGCGTACTGGCTTACCAAATGGGCGATGTGGCTATTTTCGGTATTTACCGATTTGAGAAACTTAAGTCGCGCCGGGAAATAGCGAAACAATCGGCGCACGGTTATGGTGGTGCCTTGGGGCCTGGCTCGGCTCTCCTTGCGGACTAGCTCGCCCCTTCTCAAATACATGTAGCTGCCTACGGTCTCCGAGGATGTTTGAGTGAGGATTTCCACTTCGGCAACAGCGGCGATGCTGGGCAGGGCTTCGCCCCGAAAGCCGAGGCTGGAGATTTTCTCTAAGTCGTCTAAGTTGCCGATCTTGCTTGTGGCATACCTGTGAAAGGCAAGCTCTAGCTCCAATGCCGGGATACCCGCCCCGTTATCGCTCACTTTGATTAGCTCTACTCCGCCGCCCTGGGTTTCTACGGCAATCTGGGTGGCTCCAGCATCGAGGGAATTCTCAATAAGCTCCTTGACCACCGAGGCTGGCCTCTCAATCACCTCCCCAGCAGCGATCTTAGAAACGACCTCCGGCTCTAAAACCTTAATCGACATCTACATTCTATTTTACACGTTTACGTGTATTTTGTCAATAGTTTATGAGGAAAAATCGAAATCTTTCTCGATTTTTTCCAGGGGTGCCAGGCTGGCCAGGAGTTTCTTAACCCCCGCTTCTTCAAAGGCTACGGTCAGCTCCTGGTCATCCCTTGTAGGAAGGCAATTCATTACTATGCCGGGGCCAAATTTGCTATGGCGGACATGGTCACCGACCTTTAGCGCTAGAGTGCTAGAAGATTGAGATGAAGGCTGGGAGTCCCGATTAAAATCGGGACTAGCCACAGGAGTCGGGTTCTCCTCCCATAGCCCTCTTGGGCTTATCAGATGGGGTGAGATGTCCTGGAGAAAACGGGACGGGGGGTTTGCCGTGCTGCCGCCGAATAAGCTTCGACGGTAACTGCGTAAAAGGTAGAGTCGCTTCTTAGCTCTGGTTATTCCCACGTAGCAAAGACGACGCTCCTCTTCCATTTGTTCCGGGTCGTCGAAAGATTTCCTGTGTGGGAGCATTCCTTCCTCCAGACCAACAATAAAAACTGCGGGGAACTCCAATCCTTTGGCTTGATGCAAGGTGATCAGAGTCGCAGCATCAGCTTTTTCATCCAGTTCATCTATGTCCGATACCAGGCTTACTTTTTCCAAAAAGGTGGTTAAAGCCTCTTCAGTGTCGAGTTCATCATATTCGTTGGCAACGCTGCGCAGCTCCATGATGTTCTCCCATCTCTCCTCCCCATCCTCTTTATTCAGGATATATTCTCTATATCTGATGTGCTCCAATATCTCATCCAGTAGACCAGAAAGATTTAGCTCACGGTTTTGGGCAATGAGCTCAGCCATAACAGCATCAAATCCAGCCAGTGCTTGAATAATGCGTGGAGGAAGAGATTGCTTCGCTTCACTCGCAGTGGGATTGTGACTCACCTGTCTTAAAGCCTCGAAAAGGGAGATATCATGAGCCTTTGCCCAATCCTGAAGATGGCTTAGGGTACGCTGCCCAATGCCCCTTACAGGAACGTTTATTATCCGGACAAGGCTGACATTGTCCTGGGGGTTGTGAATGAGTCTGAGGTAAGCAATAATGTCCTTAACCTCTCTCCGCTGGTAGAAACGCGTGCCACCAACAAGCTTATAAGGCACACCATACCTTAAGAAAGTTTCCTCTAAGGCTCGTGATTGAGCATTAACCCGATACATGACGGCGCAATCTTTGAGGGATATTTGCTCCTGGCCGATGAGCTTCTCGATCTCGTTGACCACGGATTGAGCTTCTTCCTCGGCATTATAACTTTCGATAACGGTTACCGGCGCTCCGTCTTCGTTTCCCGTCCATAGCTTTTTAGGCTTACGTTGCACATTGGCTGAGATAACGTTTGAGGCTACCTCTAAAATTGTCTTAGTGGAGCGATAATTCTGCTCCAAAAACACCACTTTGGCTTCGGGATAATCCTTCTCAAAACTCAGGATATTACGTAAATCAGCAAATCTCCAGGAATAAATAGATTGGTCAGGGTCGCCGACCACGCACAGATTCCGGTATTTTCCTGCTAGCTGCTTCATCAACATATACTGGACGATGTTGGTGTCCTGAAATTCGTCAACCAGAATGTGAACATACTTTGACTGGTATCTTTTAAGGATTCGAGGATGATCCTGGAACAACTGCACCGTCTTCATCAGCAAGTCGTCGAAATCCACCGCCCGACCCTGGATGAGCAATTGCTGATAGCGTTGATAAACTCTGTGAACTATCTCCTCAAAATAGCTGCTAACCCGCTGGGCGTAGTCCTCAGAGCTGATAAGACGGCTCTTAGCAGCGCTGATGGCTGAGTGAAGAGCCCGAGGAGCATATTGCTTGGGGTCGAGATTCAGTTCTTCCAGAGCTTGTTTCATCAAGCTTAACTGGTCATCTTCATCGTAGATAACAAAGCTTGAGTCAAGCCCGATGGCTTTGCCCTCACGGCGGAGAATTCGGGCACAGATAGCATGAAAGGTGCCCAAAGTCAAGGCTTCTACCGCCTGACCCAGGAGCTGTTCAAGTCTCTCTTTCATTTCTCGGGCGGCTTTGTTGGTAAAGGTAACTGCCATAATGTTGTGGGGGCTAACGCCGCAGAGTTGAACTAGATAAGCGACCCGTTGGGTAATCACTCTGGTCTTGCCGCTGCCGGGTCCAGCCAGAATAAGTAAAGGTCCTTCGATGGCTTCCACAGCTTCTCTCTGGGTGGGATTAAGCGTGGCTAAAATATCCATGAAGACTCAGGACCTATTATAGCATTGAGGAGAGAAAGCCCCAAAGAGCGATAAAGGCTGGGTCTCGGGAGAACAACACAGACTCTAATTTGGTGGAAATATACCAGGCAAAAAATGACGATAAGCTTCCCTACCCAAAAGCAAACGCCAGCTCTTCGCTATGCGCGCAAAGCCTCGATAACCGGTGATTGTCATGGCACAGTTCGAACTGATATGATGTTTCCAGATTTCTATAGTTGCTTGATTCATCAAGCAAAATCGCTGAACTGCCTCTGCGAAAGTAGACAAGGAGGGTTACGATGAGTAGCTTCAGTGACTATGACAAATATGATGGCCTCGGCCTGGCTGAACTCGTGCGAAAGAAAGAAGTCAAGCCAAGCGAATTGGTTGAAGAGGCAATAAATCGCATCGAAAGGCTCAATCCACGGCTCAACGCAGTAATCTACAAGATGTATGAACTGGCTCGAAAAGCTGCCGATGGAGACCTGCCAGATGGTCCCTTCAAGGGTGTTCCCTTCCTCATGAAAGATTTACTGATGGCTTATGCCGGAGTCCCCCTGACGAACGGCAGTCGGTTCCTTAAGGACTTTGTACCAGACCATGATAGTGAGCTGGTCAAGCGGTTTAAGGCAGCTGGCATCATCGTTGTTGGCAAGACTAACACGCCAGAGTTCGGGCTAGTGCCAATAACCGAGCCAGAGTTGTTTGGCCCTACCAACAATCCCTGGGACCTGAGCCGTACTCCAGGTGGTTCTAGTGGTGGCTCGGCCGCCGCTGTAGCCGCACGGATGGTCCCCTTGGCTCATGCCAGTGATGGTGGTGGTTCGATTCGAATGCCAGCCTCTTGCTGCGGTGTGTTCGGTCTCAAGCCAACCCGGGGGCGAAATCCAATAGGCCCTGATTTTGGTGAAGCCTGGCGTGGCTTAACTTGTGACCACGTTTTAACCCGCTCAGTTCGTGATAGTGCTGCCATGCTGGATGCCACCGCCGGACCAGATATCGGGGCTCCTTACTATGCCGTGCCACCGGTTCGTCCTTTCCTCAGTGAGGTTGGCATGGACCCGGGAAAGCTGCGAATCGCCTTTACCTCAGAGCCTTTTCTTGGTGGCATTGTTGACAAAGATTGTGTGAAGGGTCTAGAGGCGACGGCTAGACTATGCCAGGACCTCGGCCATGAGGTAGTAGGAGCAGCACCTCAAATAGACGGTAAAGCCTTTGCTAAGGCCTTTCTGACGATAGTTTGTGTCGAAACTAGAGCCACAATTGAGGAGGCCGAGGTGCTATTGAACCGCAAAGCTTCGTTTAAGGATTTTGAACCTAGCACATGGGCACTCGGCTTGCTTGGCAGGCAGTGCCGGGCACCTGAGTTATCCAGGTCCCTTAACCTGGCCCAACTTACAGCTCGACAAATTGGTGAGTTCTTCGAAAAGTACGACGTCATGCTGACTCCAACGTTGGCCATGCCACCCGTGGCTACAGGTGCGCTCCAACCAAAAGGGATACGAGCTGTGACCATGAAGTTGCTGGGTAGTCTCAATGCCGGTCGGTTGATTAACACGTTGAGCGGAATAGATACTTCTGCCCAACACGTCTTCGGGTTCATGCCTTACACGCCGCTGTTTAATGTTACGGGCCAGCCAGCCATGTCAGTTCCGCTCTACTGGAACGATGATGGGCTGCCCATTGGTATGCAGTTTGTCGGTCGATATGGCGATGAAGCAACCCTACTACGTCTGGCTGGACAACTTGAAAAGGCACAGCCGTGGTCTGCGCGTGTTCCCCCAATCTGTGCCAAGACCAACTAGTGGGCATACAAGTCCTTCAAGTCCTATTAAAAAGATGGAGCTCGGGCAACATAAGTGCGTCTTGTTTACCCACACTTTCCACGGACTGAAAGATGGCTGGCACAAACCAGAGTGCCAGGTTGAGCTAGCTAAGCTTTGTTGCTATACTTGATTTCAAAAATGATTGATTGGAACGATTGCCAGAAAAACTTAGGAATATCTTTCCATCAGGAATCTTTACTGGAGCAGGCCTTCGTGCATTCATCTTATCTTAACGAAAATCCCAGCTTCGCCCGGCCGAATAACGAGCGCTTAGAGTTTCTTGGTGATGCCATACTTAACTTCATTGTAGCGGAAAAGCTGTATGAAGAATTTCCCAAACTACCTGAGGGAAAACTAACTGAGATTCGTGCTTCGCTAGTTTGCCGTGATACCTTGGCTGAATTAGCTTCTTCACTCAAGCTTGGTGACTGGCTCTTGTTAGGACAGGGTGAGGAAGCAAACGGAGGCAGGACGAAGGCGAGCAATTTGGCAAACGCTATGGAAGCACTTCTCGGCGCCTTATATTTAGACCAGGGGCTAGCCAAAGCCAGAAGGTTTATTCTCAGGCAGCTCAAGTCGGAATTGAAAAAAATAAAGACAGGGAAGACAACCCCAAACTACAAGGCATTAGTGCAAGAGCTTATCCAGAGACAAAAGAAGTTAACCCCAGTTTACCATTTGGTGGAAGCTACTGGTCCTGACCACAATAAACAATTTACTGCTGAAATCCTAGTAAAGGGGGAGGCACTGGGTAGAGGAACAGGAAAGAGTAAGAAAGCTGCTGAGAGCCAAGCAGCAAGAGCAGCTTGGGAAAAACTGAGGTGTAGCCATGGGTAGACGAGATTATAGACGGCGAGAACCAAAGAAAGCCAAGAAGGGGACGCAGAAAAGCAAACCGATTTCGGAACTCGTGCCACAGTTGGAGACAGAGGTAATCAAGAAAAAGAGGAAGCCCGCTGAGGAGTACGAGGAATAGATTAAATTGGCAGCTTACCTGGAGCTTTACCGTAGTGGCAAGCTAAGGGAGCGGATAGACGCGGCTGTATCTTTGCTTGAGAGTTGCTCCGTATGCCCCCGTAGTTGTGGTGTGAATCGCCTGGCTGCCGATGTGGGCAAGTGCCGCACACCCCGTGAAGCAATGGTGTCCAGCTATGGGCCTCACTTCGGCGAAGAAGCTCCATTAGTGGGTAGACATGGTTCGGGGACTATATTTTTCACTAACTGCAACCTCAGATGTCTGTTCTGCCAGAATTATTCCATTAGCCAACTAGGCGAAGGACAGAAGGTAAGCAAAGAAGAGCTAGCTTACATAATGCTCTCCCTTCAAGCTAAAGGATGCCACAACATAAACTTGGTATCCCCAACCCACGTAGTTCCTCAAGTTCTGGAGGCACTGGAGCTGGCAGTGGAGTCTGGCTTGCATCTTCCCTTAGTATACAACAGCGGTGGCTATGACTCGCTGGAGACCTTGAGGATACTCGACGGCATTGTCGATATTTATATGCCTGACATGAAATATGACGATGATGAGACTGCTAGAGAATTGTCGGGCATTGAAAACTATCCTGAGATAAATAAAGCAGCAATTAAAGAAATGCATCGACAAACAGGTGACCTAGAGATAAACGAGGAGGGAGTGGCTCAACGAGGACTCTTGGTTCGCCACCTGGTCTTACCCCACGGTTTAGCAGGAACAAAAGGGATAGTAAATTTTCTCGGTGAAGAAATTTCCCACAACACCTATGTCAATATCATGGCTCAATACCATCCTTGCTACAAGGCTTTTCAAATCCCAAGCTTAGGGCGGCGAATATCATCCACAGAATTCCGTGAGGCATTATCCTCAGCCCAGAAAGCAGGGCTAAGTCGACTGGATAAGATCCAACCCGTAGAAATTCTTCACATTCGCTCAGAATGACAAAAAGTGGCTCAAGATGACAAGGATAGCTTTAGACTGACGAGGGTAACTCAGAGTAACGAAATGGCCGATATGGCACGCCTTTCCGCTACAGTTTATGGACGGGTGCAAGGTGTTTACTTTCGCTACTTCGTTCGAAATATAGCCAGGAGGCTAGGTTTAAAAGGCTATGTTCGCAATCTTGGCAGCGGCGATGCCGTAGAAGTTCAAGCTGAAGGAGAGAAGCCACAGTTGGATAGACTACTAGAGCAAATTAAGGTGGGCCCGCCGGGAGCCTGGGTTAAGAGGGTGGAAATAGACTGGTCGGACTATTCAGGGCGGTTCACCAACTTTAGTATAAGATATTAATGGAAAATTAAAAGTCAAAGCTTAAAAATCAAAATGACAACTCAAAATGCAAAACTTCTTAATTTTTGCACTTTTATTTTTGCTTTTTGAATTTCTTAGTCCTCAAGTTGAACCCTACCCTCACTAATCAATCCTAAGTGCCCACAGTTAACTCCAGCTATTTGAGAAGCCTCAAGATCAATTTCATGAGGTTCGCCAACCAAGATTTTCCCATAATCCTCTGCTTCCCCTTTCGTGGGGTCATCAGTGTAGAAGAATTTTTGATGGGCTTCGATAATGCCCAAATCGAAAGGCAAGGTGAAGTAGAGGTCAGCAAGGACTTTCTCAATGCCTAACTCATACAGAGCTCCCCAGCCACCTGATTTGCCCTTTTGATACTTGCTTACCGGCAACAGACTCAAAAGGTTTGCCACACTGAAGTGACCAGAGTTACCACAAACCTTAAAGGGGGTAACGCTGATCAAGAAGTCGCTGCGCAAAACTACATTGGGTACCCAGAAACTTTCCACAGCATAGAATTGAGATAAAGGATTCTGAACCTCTATAAAAATGGAATCCCTGATATCGAGCATAAGGACGTGATGAAAGTTATATCCTAAAGCTTGATATATTGGGTAAATCGATTCACCGCTAGGAGTCCCGTCCGCAATGAGGATATCCGCATTGCTAATTTTTCTAATACCTCTAATAATAGCATTCAGTAGTTTGGGACTTGTAGTTACAGGGTACGGGAAAGGATAACCAGCATAGGGTTTGATCAAAACTCGTCTTGCCCAGGCAAGCTGTGGGGGAGGAGTAAACACAAAATCCGAATCTTTGACAATCATTGAGTTCATAATCAGCGACCAAATTTCAATAACTACAAAGCCGGTCGCAATAGCACGATTTCAGTAGCAGCCGGAAGTCTTTCTCGCTCGAAGTCCACTTCACTACCCCCCACCCTTCTCACATTTTTCTGGCCTCTAAGGAAATCCTCAACACCGGCTATGGGATAGGCACACTTGGGCGTCTTAAAATGCATGGGAATAACTATTTTCGGCTTTAATTGGTCACATACTTGGCTAGCTACAGGTGCATCAATAGTGTAGAAGCCACCCACAGGAACAAACAGTATATCCACGGCACCAATTTCATTGACCTGCTCTGGACTAAGCACATGCCCTAAGTCACCCAAGTGACAAAGCTTTATATCATCTATGGTGAAACAAAAGACGGTGTTAAGTCCACTTCGTTTGCCCTGAGAGGCATCATGATAAGTGGCGATGCTTCTAAACTGAATACCTTTGGCAGTTTTTGTGCCGTCACCTTTAACCACTTCAGGTTTCCCTTGTACTGCAGAAACGTTACTGTGGTCGTCATGTCCATGGCTCACCACAACGACATCAGCAGTTTCCTTAATGGGAGAATAATTAATACCTCCCCCCACAGCATAAGGGTCGGTAATTACACTTAGACCACCCCTGGAGGTAATTAAAAAACAAGAATGCCCCAACCATTTTACCTTCATATGGCCTCCTGATTCTTTGCTTCGCTCAAAGCTAATTCAATTAAAGTTCTGACGCCGATTCCAGTAGCCCCCTTTATTATATAGCCACTCTCCTTCGTCGAGGAAGCAGTGCCAGCTATATCGATATGAACCCAGGGGGTATTAGCAACAAATTCAGCCAAGAAGAGGGCAGCGGTGATGGCTCCGCCATACCTGTTGCCGGTATTCTTAACATCGGCAATTTCGCTTTTGTTTTGCTCCTTATACTCCTCAGGCATGGGCATTTGCCACATTCTCTCCCCGGTTTTTTCTGCAGCTTTGAGGATTTTATCTATCAGGTCTTGGTCATTGCCAAAAACACCGCTATAAAGGGTGCCTAAAGCAACACGGCAAGCTCCGGTCAAAGTAGCTAAATCTATTATGGGAGACAAACCAAGTTTCTGAGCATAACTCAGAGCATCAGCCAGGATAAGCCTTCCTTCGGCATCGGTGCTTATCACTTCTATGGTCTTGCCATTTATCGCCTTCAGTACATCCCCTGGTTTCAGGGCGGTGCCGCTGGGTAAATTTTCGGTAGCCGGAATAATGGCGGTGACATTAATCTTCGGTTTCAACTGAGCAATAGCCCCAAGTGCTGTCATAACTGCAGCAGCACCAGCCATGTCATCCTTCATCGCACCCATCCCTTCCGACGCCTTAATGGAGATTCCCCCAGAATCAAAAGTTATGCCCTTGCCCAGAAAGCCAAGGGCTTTTTCAGAACGTTCATCTCCTTTATAGCTGAGAGTTATTAGCTTGGGAGGCTGGTTGCTTCCTTTCGCCACCCCCAGGAGTGCTTCCATGCCCATCGCCTCCATGTCCTCTCGGTCAAAGACTTTGAACTCTAAATTATATTTGCTAGCTATTTCTTTAGCTGCTTCAGCCATCTGGCTAGGTGTCATGTAGTTAGCTGGTTCATTAATCATATCTCGAGCCGCGTTGGTAGCTGAAGCTACCAACTTCCCCTTGCCAATGGCCAGCTCCAGGATTGGGACCTTTTCCTTTTCCCTTACCACTATCCGCATTTCCTCGATATCCTCATATTCAGGCTTCTTATATTTGGTGAAGCTATAAAGCCCGAGAAGAGCGCCCTCAGCTATTGCTTCAGCCGAAGCTTCAAGCTCAATACCACCTATGCCAGCACCATGAACTATTGTAGCTATCTTGTGACAATTCAATTTACGTAATGCCCGACAAAATTCTCCGGCTACCCCGCGAATTTTATCCACACTGAAATCCTGTCGCTTGCCCAGCCCGGCAATAGCTACTATCCCTGCTGGCAGTTTCCCAAACGTGTGGACAATGTTAACTTCTCCAAACTTACCCTTAATTTCACCTCGACTGATGAGAGAACTAATAGCTCCGTCCAAAGCTTTATCCACAGCAGCAGTAGCGCCGCCCGGTTGTTCCACACCTTCAAAAAGATTTACCACAATGGCATCAGCTTCGATTTGAGCTATGTCGCCAACTATAACTTTAATCTCCAAAATTCGTCTCCCTAAAATGTGTAAATTTTAGAACATTTATTTTACTTTATTTGGATGAAGAATTGAAGAGGTTAATAAAGGAAATTTTGCGCTTATCTCTTTGTTGCTCGCACAATCTTATCGATTACGGTAGTAATATCCTGCGAGGTATCAACAACAAGATGATTGCGAGAAATCTTTTCCCTTCGAGGCTTCATTTTATTATACACTTCCCAACCGGCTTCCGAGTTATATTGAGGCACAGCTGCTTTTTCTCGGGCAAGAAGGCGTTGCCGCACCACTTCGGTGGGAGCTTCAACCCAGACCAAGATGAGCTTTGCCCCCGTTCTTTCTGCAGCGCGGTAGAAATATTCTCGATGGTGCTCCAACAGGTTTGTGGCATCAAAAATGACAGGTATTCCTTTCCTTAAAAGCTCTTCGATGAGAACATGGCAAGCAGAGAAAAGCCGCTTATTTTCACTTTCCTTATACTGGGGGTAGGGGAACAGGATTTTTCGCAAAGTATCGCTTTCTAAGATGAGAAAAGACAATCTTTCAGCCAGTTTACGGCAGAAAAAAGACTTACCCGTGCCTGGCAAGCCACTGACCACTATAAGCGGAGGCTCTATCTGGGGTTGGGGTAAGCCATTAAGGCTTTGCCTTAATTTCTCTACATCTTCATCTAAGCTACCTGCCATAATATCACAATTATCACCATGAGTTAGCTTATGTGTCAAGATGCTGTCTTCGTTCAGTACCTTAGTGACATTTCTTTTTTGTCATTGCGAGGGGCGCTAGCGACGAAGCAATCTCTAAGCGAGGTTCCTCAGTCCAACTATAGCAGGCTCCAGCTTCGCAATGAGATTGCCACATCTTCGGCTCCTCGTAATAACAGGGTGGGTGTCATTGTGCATTGAAACCTCCGTATTTCCGGGGATAACTACCAGGCACACTGCTTCGAAGACTTCGAGCCTATATCGTCGCCGTTTCGGCTGTTTTAAGTAGTGCGTTAACGACAGCTAGGTCGAACTGAGTTCCAGCACAGCGCTTAATTTCGTCTATGGCTTCCACAATAGACATTGCTGACCGATACGGTCGGTCAGATGTCATAGCATCAAAGGCATCGGCTACAGCTATGATTCTGGCTCCCAATGGTATGTCATTGCCCGCTATAACCTGATGAAGTCCGCTGCCGTCATAATGGTCGTGGTGGTGCTCAATCATCTCGCTTATTTTTCCATTAAGCATCGGCTTCACAATGTAGGCGCCGACATGAGCGTGAGTCATAATGTGCTCGTACTCTTCAGATGTTAGCTTATCAGGTTTATTCTGGATAACCTGGTGAATCCCAATCTTCCCGATGTCATGGAGTAAACTTCCCCAGCGCAAGTCTTCCATATCTTTTACAGATAGACCAAGTTCATTGCCTAAAGCTAACGCTATCTCGGTCACCCGGCGGGAATGCCCACCAGTATACCTGTCCTTAGCTTCGAGGGCGGATACCAGTGCCTCAATGGCGCCAAGGAAAAGTTTTTTAATCTCTCCCGTCTGCTCCTCAACCCTTTCCTCCAGGAATTGTTGGTAATCCCTGACCTCGAATTGTAGACGCCTTTTCTCGAGAGCTCTTTGGACGCTCAGGGAAACCTCATCCAGGTTAAAAGGCTTGCAAATATAGTCATCAGCCCCCTGCTTCAGGCACTCAACGGCAACATTAATATCATTAACAGCCGTAGCCATAATAACCGCTGTGTCAGGGTAGCCTGACTTTATTTCCGGTAGGAGTTCGATTCCTGATTTACCGGGCATCTTTATATCCAGCATAACCAGAGCAATCGGGCTGTTTGCCAGCATATTCAGGGCTTGCACAGCAGTATCCGCTTCCTCACACTGGTAGACTTCTCCTGATAATTTCCGGCGAAGGAGCTGCCTGATTGCAACTTCATCATCGACGATAAGCAATGTTTCTCGCTGGCTAGGCATACCCTCACTCCTTCCCGGCCAAAACATTTTTGGTCATTGTTTTAGCTCCTTTTCATCTTTAACCACTAGAATACCTTTCTCGTTAGCGTCAGCTTGTTTTATAGCATACTCTTAATATGGGCGCGCCTGTTAATGGGCAGTTCGACAAAAATAGTGGCTCCCTTACCCAGTTGGCTCTTGACATATATTTGCCCGCCATGCTCGGTCACTATCCCGTGGCAGATGCTCAAACCAAGCCCGGTCCCGCTGCCTGCTTCTTTGGTGGTGAAGAAGGGGTCGAATATCCGCCCTAGATTTTCCGGCAGCATACCCGGGCCATCATCAGCAATTGAAATCACCACGCTACTGTTCTGTTTTTTGGTGGTAATGGTCAGAGTCCCCTTATTATGCGCCTGAGTCATAAAATATTCGGCGTTGATAATGATGTTGAGGAGAACTTGCTGCATCTGGAAATAATCAACCATGATTTCAGGAAGGTCAGGGTCAAGCTGTCTCTCGACCTCGATACCATTCATTTTTTGCAGATGAGCACGTAATTCCAGCACGTCTTCAATAATGTTATTTATCTGGTTATGCTGCTTCACAGGTGCGTGCTTTCGGGCAAATGTAAGGAGATCCCTCGTTACTTTGACGGCGCGCTGAGCCTCGTTGTTGATAAGCTTCAGGTCCTCGCGGATGTCGTCAGGGGTTTCTTTCTCCATAAGCAACTGGGAGAAACCGATAATGCTCGTGAGCGGGTTGTTGAGTTCGTGGGCGGTGCCGGCTGCCAGTTCGCCAAGGGAAGCCAGCCGGTCAGTCACCATAAGCCGTTCTCTTTGCCGCTTTTGCTCAGTAATGTCTGTAAAAGAAATTAAGCCCGCCAATTTGCCCTCATGCATAATGTTCGCACCCGTCGCATTTATCCATATTTCTCTCCCATTCCTGGTCACCATCCCCAGTTCGTAAGTCTGCCGCGAGTCTTGCCCAAACAAATTCCCCGCAGCAATCTTAGAAATTCTCTCTTTGTCTTCCGGACGAACGAAGTCAAACGGGTCTGCTCCCCGAGCTTCCTCTGCAGAACTAAATTCAAACATTTTCGCAGCGGCTTGATTAACCATCGCTATTTTCATAGTTTCAGCATCCAGAACAATCGTGCCGATGACCGTGCTATCGAACAAAACTCGATAATTTTCCTCGCTTTGCCGCAGCGCCTCCTCTGCTTGCTTGTGCTCGGTGATGTCTGTAAAAGAAACTAAAGCCGCTAATCTGCCCTCATGCATAATCCTCGCACTCGTAATACTTATCCATCCTGTCCCGCCATCTTTGCCTACTACCCGAACCTCGTGAGTCCGCCGCAAGTCTTGTTCAAACTCTTTCGCGGCAACCCCAAGAACTTGCTCCCTGTCCTCTGGAATAACAAAGTCAAGCGGATTCATTCCAATGCCTTCCCCTGCAGAACCAAATCCAGCCATTTCCACAGCGGCTCGATTCCCCATCACTACTTGCATAGTTTCAACGTCCAGAACATACATGCCGATGACCGAGCTATTGAACAAAGTCTTGTAATTCTCCTCGCTTTGTCGCAACTTCTCTTCTGTCTGCTTGCGCTCGGTGACGTCAGTAAAAGAAAGTAAACCCGCTAATCTGCTCCCATGGGTAATTCTCGCACCCGTCGCACTTATCCATATTTTTCTGCCATCTTTGGTCACCGCCTGAAGATCGAAGGCTCGCCGCGAGTCCTGTTCAAACAGCTCCTTCTTAATAAGCTCAAGAGCTTTCTCCCTCTCCTCCGGAGGAACGAAGTCAAGAAGATTTACCCCAACGCCTTCCTCCGCGGAACTAAATCCAAACATTTTCACAGCGGCTTGATTACCTATCACTACTTTCATAGTTTCAGCGTCCACAACAAGCGTGCCAGTGACTGAGCTATCGAACAAAGCTCTATAATTTTCCTTGCTTTGTCGCAGTTTCTCCTCTGCCTGCCTGCGCTCGGTGATGTCACGCCCAACGCCACGGAACCCGATAATTTCGCCCTTGTCGTTTCGCAGAACAGAGACCGATGTTTCGGCAAACCCACGGATCCTGTCTTTGCGAATGGTCTTCCAAGGGAAGCCCTTGTTTGGCACACCGGTCTGGTACACTTCATTAAAGATTCGAAATACGGATTCGATATCATCTTCAACTGTAAAGTCTTTATAGCTCATTCCAATCAACTCTTCCCTCGAGTATCCCAAGTCGCGGCACACCGAATTATTGACAAAGGTGAAGTGTCCACCGAGATCAACCTCGAAATAGGCATCTTCCATCTCCTCCAGTATAGTCCGGTATCTCTCCTCAGATTGCCTCAGTGCTTCCACTGCCTGCTTACGCTCAGTGATGTCTGTAATTGAAACTAGACCCGCTAATCTGCCCTCATGCATAATCCTCGCACCCGTCACACTTACCCATCCTTCTATACCATCTTTATTTACCACCCGGAACTCGTGAGTCCGCCGCAAATCCTGTCCAAACATCTCCTCTATAATAATCTCAAGGGCTTTCTCCCTCTCCTCGGGAAGAATGAAGTCAAGCGGATTTATTCCGATGGCTTCCTCTACAGAACTAAATCCAAACATTTTCGCAGCAGCTTGATTACACATCCCTATTTTCATAGTTTCAGAGTCCATAACAAACATGCCGATGACCGAGCTATCGAACAAAGCTCTATACTTTTCCTCGCTTTGTCGCAGTGCTTCCTCCATTTTCCTACGCTCGGTGACGTCCCGGCAGACGCAGAAGATCAGCTTCTGCTCCCTGAACATAGCTGCGTTGATACTGATATCAACGTCAATGACCGAGCCATCCTTGCGAGTGTGCTTCGTCTCTAAGTGTAAACCCTTCTCGTCAACATTCCGCCCCATCTCCAGTATTTTCTCGGGGGGAAAATTTCTATCCCAGTCCCAGGTATGGAGCTCACGGACTTCCTCAGGGGTATAGCCCAGCATCTCGGCAAAGCGCTGGTTGGCCTCTACTACCTTGGCGTCGACATCAAGGACGACTATCCCGTCCAGGGACTGGTCAACGAGGAGACGGCGCCGTGTCAATTCATCAGCCAGCGCCTGCTCCTGCTTCTTGCGCTCGGTAACGTCCCGGCCAATCTCAAGACAGGAAACAATTCTTCCCCCAGCGTCTCTGATGGGATTGGCCGTAAGCTCCCAGAAGGCAACCTCTCCCGAGGGCATTACTTTCCTCCTCTCCACGGTGCGTGGCTTACCATCCTTAAATGCCTCTTCTACCGGGCACCTGGCACACTTCTTCTCTCTGCCTGCATAAATTCGGTAACATTTCTCCCCCGGGTGGTCACCATAAGCTATCTTCGACGGCTCGTTCTGAAAAATAATGTTATATTCTGTATCCTGTATGGTGAGGGCATCAGCCATGGCATCTATTACTGATTGCAGCTTGTTCTTCTCGACTTGAAGTGTCTCCTCCATCTGCTTGCGCCCGGTGATTTCCATGTAGTTCCCCAGAGTTGCCCGTCTCCCATGGTACTGGACGGATTTAACTGTCGCCATAACCCAAATAATGCTACCGTCTTTATGAATCACCCTGAATTGATATGGCGAAGGGAGCTCTCCCTTCAGCATCTTTATGGTATTTTCCATGACCATCTCCCTATCTTCGGGAACGACAATCTCCAAGGAATCCTTGCCTACCAATTCATCTACCGTGTAGCCGATGGCGATTGGGAAGTTGGAGTTGACATAGCAAAACTTTCCATCCTGCATGATGCAAACTCCAACTGGCGCTTGCTCACTCAAAGCTCTATATTTTTCCTCGCTTTGTCGCACTGCATCTTCTATCTGCTTGCGTTCGGTGATTTCCATGTAATTCCCCAGAGCTGCCTGTCTCCCATGGTTCTGGATGGATTTAACTGTCGCCATAACCCAAATAATGTTACCGTCCTTACAAATTACCCTGAATTGATATGGCGAAGTGAGCTCTCCCTTCAGCATCTTTATGGCATTTTCCATGACCATCTCCCTATCTTCGGGAGCGACAAGCACAAAAGAATCCTTGCCCACCAATTCATCTGCCGCGTAGCCGGTGACGATTGAGAAGTAGGAGTTGACATAGCAAAACTTTCCATCCTGCATTATGCAAACTCCAACTGGCGCTTGCTCGCTCAGAATCTTTAGCACCTCTTCTTCATTCGTTCGTTCGACCGTTGATTTCATTGATTTCATCTGTCCATCTCCTTAGCCGCTCTGATTTATCGCGGTAACGTGGTTGGTCTTCGTTCTAACGGTCTCCAACTGAGCTGCGGTAAATAGTCTCCAACCCCGCCAATCCCGGTACTCGACATCAAAAAATATCCCTTCCTTCAACCATCTGAAAAGGGTATTTCTACTGATGCCGACCATCCGGCAAACTTCGACTGTTCTGTAATAGGTCTGGCCATTAATAACAACAGGCATATCTTCCTCTCATAAAACTACTCAGCTATACCATACTATACTATTAATATACTATGGCTCATGTTTTGGGAAAGCGTCAATCACCCATTTGTACCGGTTATTTCGTTACTTTAGTCCTGGCCTGTTCAGCGACTCCTGTCGGTCGGATACCTGATACAAAGCACTGGCACTGTTTCTACGGTGCTCTATTCCGACTGGTCACCAGTGGAGTAGGATCGCCACATTTATCATCCTCGGACTATAGTGGGACGCGAGACGAGATGGGTCGATTTCCCCAACCAGGAGGACAAGGAGGTGGCCTCAAGTGGACCAAACTCCTGGTGAACAACTGTCCCGATTATCGCTTCACGATGGGCGAATCTAGTTCTTCGTCTTTTCTTAATTCGATGATGCGGTCGCGAATCATAGCAGCTTTTTCAAACTCCAGATTCTTGGCCGCTGCCTTCATCTGGGATTCCAGTTGCCTGATGAGTTGAGCCATTTCTTCTTTAGAAATGGGAGTAACCGTATAAGGAGCCCTTGTCTCGGCTACTGCTTGAACCCTCTCAGTTATATCCTTAATTGCCTTTTTGATTCCCTGGGGAGTTATACCGTGCTCCTTGTTATAAGCCTCTTGAATCTGACGGCGGCGCCCGGTTTCCTCTATCGCTTTCTGCATGGATTGGGTAATGCTGTCAGCATACATTATGACATGAGCGTTGATGTGTCTGGCAGCACGCCCCATGGTCTGAATTAGCGCTTCCTCAGACCTAAGGTAGCCTTCTTTATCAGCATCGAGTATGGCTACCAGGCTCACCTCAGGCAAGTCCAAACCCTCACGAAGGAGATTAATACCCACTACCACATCATAGACGCCAAGGCGGAGGTCACGGAGAATCTCCACTCGCTCTAAAGTCTCTACCTCCGAATGCAAGTAATGAGTCTTAATCTCCATTTCCCTCAAGTAGTCGCTTAATTCCTCCGCCATTCGCTTGGTCAAGGTAGTCACCAAACAGCGCTCCCCTTTGGCTACCCTGCTTTTTATCTGATAAATAAGGTCGTCAATTTGCCCCTTAACTGGCTTAACCTCCACGGTAGGCTCCAGTAAACCAGTGGGGCGGACTAATTGCTCCACTACTTGCTGGCTGCGCTCATATTCATAGGGCTTGGGTGTAGCAGAGACGTAAATAACCTGGTTGACGTGCTTATTAAACTCCTCAAAATTCAATGGACGGTTATCCAGGGCTGAAGGGAGGCGAAAGCCGTAATCAACCAGTGTCTGCTTTCGAGAAATATCACCGTGATACATGCCCCTTATCTGCGGCAGGGTCATATGTGATTCATCGATGAACAACAAGAAGTCATAGGGAAAATAATCCAGCAAAGTCCAGGGTGTGCTTCCCGGTGCCCGCCGCTGGAGATGCCGGGAGTAATTTTCCACCCCGGTGCAGTACCCTACTTCCTGAAGCATTTCGATATCATAATTGGTCCGCGCCTCAAGCCTCTGAGCCTCCAGTAGCTTTCCCTGGCTCCTTAACTCCTTTAATCTTTCCTCTAGCTCGACTTTGATATCCTCGATTGCCGCCATCAACTTATCGTGGGAGGTAACAAAGTGCTTTGCGGGGTAAATATCCACTTGATCGCGGTAAGCCAGCACCTCACCAGTTAGGGGGTCAACCTCTACAATGCGCTCAACCTCGTCCCCCCAGAATTCGATTCTGAGGGCTGTCTCCTCATAAGCCGGCTGGATCTCTAGAGTGTCGCCTCGAATACGGAATCTACCTCTGGTGAAATCATAATCGTTTCTCTCGTATTGCATATCCACCAAATGGCGGACCAGTTTGTTTCGCTTGTAGTGTTTGTTCCTTTCAATAGTAAGGGCAAAGCCATGATATTCCTCAGGTGCGCCTAAACTATAAATACAGGAGACCGAAGCGACAATAACTATGTCTCGGCGGGTGAAGAGAGACCTGGTAGCGGCATGCCGTAGTTTGTCAATTTCCTCATTTATATCGGTTTCCTTCTCAATATAGAGGTCGGTGCTTGGGATATAAGCCTCCGGCTGATAATAGTCATAGTAGCTGACAAAATACTCCACAGCATTTTCGGGAAGAAATTCCTTGAACTCGGTTGCTAGCTGAGCGGCCAAAGTTTTGTTGTGACAAATAACCAGGGTTGGCCTCTGTATTCTCTCAATGACGTTAGCCATGGTGAAGGTTTTGCCACTGCCGGTGACTCCAAGCAGTGTCTGTTCTTGGTAATCTTTGTTCAAACCCTCGACCAGTTTGTCTATGGCTTGAGGCTGGTCGCCGGTAAGACGAAAATCGGAAACTATTTTAAACTGGGGCATCGGGGTCACTCACCACAATAAAAAAACAACAACCCTTAATATATAAGAAACAACGAAATTTGCATAATCAGGTAAAGGAGCAGCACCATCTACAGGTGCCGTGTCAAATCAAGGTCTTGTTTGAGACATCAAGCCATGTTAAAATTTGGCATCCTCGATATAAAAGAAAGGAAACTGATGACATGAAGTCCTATGAGGAACTCGCTAAAGAGCAAGCGGACAGAGAAAGCACCCTCTTATCCAAGTTAATGGGAGAGGCTGGGGTAGAGGAATTGGCTGATTTTGAGGCCGGGCTAAGCGGGCGGCAAAGCGAAATTTTGTTCAAAATAACCACGGAGATGGAAGATACTGCAAATGCCTTGAACCAGGTTGAGCAGCTTGCTCAGAGGCTCAGGAAACATCTGGAGCGATTAAAAAAGCTACATCAAACTCTCTCTAAGTAAGGTTAAGTCACGCAAAATATAGTGCAATGCAGTCTGAGGCGGAAACATCGATTAGACTTCGTTTTGCGCCCAGTCCTACAGGGTATCCCCATTTAGGCAACATCAGGACTGCTCTATTCAACTGGCTTTTTGCTCGCCATCACGGCGGCAAGTTTATCTTACGAATTGAAGATACTGACATTACCCGTAAGGTAGAAGGCGCAGTGGAGGTAATACTAGATAGCTTGCGGTGGCTGGGGTTAAATTGGGATGAAGGGCCTTACTTCCAATCACAACGATTGCCCACTTACCATGAAATTGCCAATAGCTTGCTTGAGGAGGGTCATGCATATTTATGCTACTGCTCTGCAGAGCGATTAGAGACGATGCGCCAAGAGCAGGCAAAACACAAACAGCCACCAAAATATGATCGCCATTGTCGAGATTTAACACAACATGAAAGAACTCAGTTAAAAGCAACAGGTATTACTCTCGTGATTCGCTTTAAAACGCCTCTTGAAGGCGAAACCACTTTCTACGACTTAATTCATGGCCCGGTAACTTTCAAGCACGATGTCCTGGATGACTTTGTCCTGCTCAAATCCGATGGTTATCCCACATATCACCTGGCCAGTATAGTAGATGACCATTTAATGGCTATCTCACATGTTCTCAGGGCTGATGAGTGGCTTTCCAGCACTCCTCGCCATGTTTTGCTTTACCAAGCTCTAAACTGGCAAGCTCCACAATTTGCTCATTTACCTATGATTCTGGGACCTGACCGTGCCAAACTGTCCAAAAGGCACGGTGCGACCACTATCACTGAATATCAAAAGCAGGGATACCTCCCAGATGCAATGGTCAATTTCTTGGTGCTTTTGGGCTGGTCGCTTGATGATCGAACTGAGTTATTATCCCAAGAAGAGTTAATAAAGCACTTCTCTCTGGAAAGGGTAGGCAAAACAGCGGCTATCTTTAATAAAGATAAGCTAGAATGGATGAACGGGGTTTATTTGCGCAAACTAAGCCTGGGAGAATTTGTCCAGCAAGCCATGCCATTTTTAGATAGAGAGTTGCCAAAGTCGGTAAAACGCCCATTGGATAGCAATTACGTCAGCCAGGTTCTGTCTCTCATTCAGGAGCGAGCCAAAACCTTAGCTGAGATTCCTCAGCTTGCTATCTTTTTTTTCCTTGATGAGCTGCAATACGATACAAGCCTGCTTTTAAGCAGAGAGCTGGATGCTAAATCGGCTGCTAAAGCTATCACGATTGCTTTGCAAAAGTTAAAAGAAGTAACGACCTGGGATGCCACTACGCTCGAGGGTATCCTGCGTCCTTTGGCCGCAGAGCTAAACTTAGGTACGGGGAAATTCTTCGGTTTGTTAAGGGTAGCTGTTACAGGGCGTACTGCGGCACCACCATTATTTCAGACCATGGCAGTATTGGGAAAGGAGAACTGCCTGAAACGATTCGATACGGCATTGCAGCGGCTATCGGGTTTATTTTAACTAGAATGCCACATGTAGTTTAGTAGCGGGACTCTAAATAGTTTTTGGTTCTTGCCTAGCTTGCTAAAATGGTTAAATTTTTACAATCTTTGCTTTGAAAGCCCAAAGGGTATTGACAAAGCTTTGTTCTTATAGTAACAATATAGGTGTAACAAAATTAAAAGGAGGGCATGATGGCAACAGCTTATTGCATGAAGTGCAGGAGAAAGGTAGAGATAAGGAACCCAAGGCGGGTTACACTCAAGAACCGCAGACCAGCAACACAAGGTGTCTGCCCTAACTGCGGCACAAAAGTATTCAGAATAGAGAAAGCCTAAATTTCTACGGCGGTCACTGGGTGTTGAGAGGGGTCACGCATCGATAGTGCTGCTATCTGCGTTTGCGTGAAATCCACAAGCGAGTGGGCTTGAATCTTTAGGGGATATTTATTTCCCGGGATATTCTGATATCTTTTTGAGAATAGTCTCAAAAAGTAAAGACCAGAGAGTTTGTTATCTCCCTAAGACTGTGATGCAAGGCTTCCTTGTCTGCACATCTTAGATTCAAAACCCTCTGGGAAATTTTCTGGGCTTCTCGCTGAAGGTATTTGCATTCTCTTAATAAGGGTGCGCGGATTAATCTATTCCCTCCCAAAAATATATAATCCAGCGTGCAATTCTTAAATTCTTCCTCAATTCTATTGCTAACCTTCCTCAGAAAATCCTTCTTCTGTTCTTCAGTTCTGCGGGCAAATCTTTTTTCGCTTCTCCCCCCTTTCCTATGTTCCTTATGGATATACCCTGTGCCCGTTTTTGATTTTACTAGATTGTCACGATGGAAAATTCCTATGGAGTATGTCCCCCATGTTACCAGCACCACACCGATAACATATGCTCGTTCCAGGGCTGCTAATAGGGGGGAAGCATCAAACTTACCTAGTGAAATTTTATCTTCAGTAATAGGAAATGGCGGCAACACTATATATTTACTGCCGTTCTTTTGCCAATATATAGCTACTCCCGTGTTGTACCTTTCAACTACTCGAGCTACAGCTTTGATGTTGACTAATTCCTTAATTTCGTGGGCATATGTATTGTATTGAGGCTGAAGCGATAGTCCATTTGTGCAATAGGGAAAAGAAGAAGGTTTTATATACAGACTTATATAGTCTCCAGGGCTGCTTTCGAGTCTGGACAAAAGTTCATACAGCCGAATTTTGCTAAGAATTTCCTTTTCCACGTTGATTTCCAGCAATGGAGAGGGGCTTTTAATTCACCCTGACTTAGGTTAAACTTTAGCAAATATGGCTCAGAAATATAACCCTCAAGAAATCGAAAAGAGATGGCAACAGAGGTGGGCAGTTGACCATATTTATGAGGTAAAGGAGCATAGTAGACGCCCGAAATTTTATGCCCTGACCATGTTCCCCTATACCTCGGGAGACCTTCACATTGGTCATTGGTACGCCATGGCGCCCTCAGATGTTTATGCCAGATTTAAAAGGATGCAGGGCTATAATGTGCTTCATCCTATGGGCTTTGACGCCTTTGGCTTACCGGCGGAAAACGCTGCCATCAACCATGGAATTCATCCTTATGATTGGACAATGAGAAATATAGAGAATATGCGTCGGCAACTCAAGAGTATAGGGGCAATATATGACTGGAATCGTGAAGTAGTTACTTGCCTGCCGGACTATTACAAATGGACGCAGTGGTTTTTCCTTAAATTTTATCACGCTGGTCTGGCCTATCGGGCTGAAGCGCCTGTTAACTGGTGTCCTAGATGTCAGACAGTGTTGGCTAATGAACAAGTGATAGGGGAAGGTTTTTGTGAGAGGTGCAGCACGCCAGTGACTAAAAGAGAGCTGGAGCAGTGGTTCTTCAGGATTACTAAATACGCCGAGGAACTGCTCGATCATAGTCGTCTGGACTGGCCAGAACGCATAAAGATAATGCAGAGGAACTGGGTAGGCAAGAGCGAGGGCGCTGAAATTTCCTTCCGGCTAGAGCATGAGAGGGTAGAGCAAAGAGAGATAAAGGTGTTTACCACTCGCCCTGATACTATTTTTGGGGTGACTTTCTTCCTCCTGGCTCCGGAGCATCCTTTAGTTTCTCAATTAACTATCCCAGAGTGTAAAGCTGAAGTAGACGAATATATTGCTTGGTGTCGGCGGCAAACTGAGTACGAACGGATAGCACTAGGCAAGGATAAAACAGGGGTCTTTCTGGGAAGCTACATTGTCAATCCTCTAAGCGGAGAGAGAGTGCCCATCTGGATTACTGATTATGTATTGCCAACTTATGGCACCGGAGCAGTGATGGCAGTGCCGGCTCATGATGAACGAGACCTGGAGTTTGCCAGGAAGTTTAAGATACCTGTGCAAACAGTTATTGCTCCTCCGGGTTGGACAGGTGAAGAATTGACGGAAGTATATACTGGCTCAGGTACAATGGTAAATTCTGGAGAGTTTAGCGGTTTACCCAGTGAACAAGGATACGAGGCAATCTGTGCTTTATTGGAGGAGAAAGGATGGGGCAAGCGTACGGTTATTTATCGCCTTCGTGATTGGCTTATCTCCAGACAGAGGTATTGGGGAGCGCCCATACCTATAATTTATTGTGATAAATGTGGCATAGTCCCTGTGCCTGAGGAGGATTTGCCTGTTCTGCTTCCTCCCAATGCGGAATTTAAACCTACTGGGGAATCTCCCCTGAAATATTGTCAGTCATTCGTTAATACCACCTGTCCCAAATGCTCTGGGCCAGCACGAAGAGAAACTGATACCATGGATACTTTTATGTGTTCTTCCTGGTATTTCTTAAGGTACACCAGTCCGGAAACTAGGGATGCTCCTTTCGATGCTACCAAAGTGAAATTCTGGTTGCCTGTGGATTTATATACCGGTGGGGCTGAGCACGCAGTTATGCATCTCTTCTACGCTCGTTTTTTTATCAAAACATTGAGAGATATGGGCCTGCTCAACTTCGATGAGCCCTTTACTCGTCTATTCAATCAGGGGACTATAATTTATCGTGGTGATAAGATGAGCAAATCTAGAGGCAATGTAATTGCCCCCGACGAATATGTGGCTGAGTTAGGAGCTGATGCCGCTCGTGGGTATCTCATGTTTATCGGTCCCTGGGAGCTGGGGGGAGAATGGAATGATAGGGGTATTGTGGGCGTCAGCCGCTGGCTAAACCGGGTGTGGGGCTTAATAACAACAGACTATACTAGCCGTGTTGCTGACCCTGAGGCTGAGAAAGAATTCCTCCATTTAACGCATAAGGCAATTAAAGAGGTGACTGCTGATTTGGAAAAGTTCCGCTTCAACACCATGGTGGCCAGCCTTATGGAATTCAGCAACTACCTATCTAAGGTTAAAGAGCGCGGGGTGGTGTCAGGTTCTCTATGGTGGGAAGCTATTAGCTATTTTCTGCTTCTCCTTGCCCCCACCGCTCCTCATCTTGCCGAGGAGTTGTGGACCAGGACTGAGCATCCCTACAGTATTCATAATCAACCATGGCCTGAGTATGACGAAGAGCTAGCCAAGGAAGAAGAGATTACCTTAGTCATTCAGGTAAATGGCAAGATTCGCGATAAGGTGCTTGTGCCCACTTCCATAAATGAAGCTGAAGCCAAGGATTTAGCGTTGGGTCGAGAGCGAGTGAAGGTTTATATTGATGGTAAGAAACTTACCAGAGTCATTTATGTCCCCAAGCGAGTAGTAAATATTGTGGTAGCATCATGACAGAAGCGCGAAGAAGCAAGGAAAAGGAAAAATGAAGATAGCATTTATTGGCGGGGGGGCTATGGGGGAAGCGATGGTTAAATGTCTTTTGACTAAAAAGGTGGCTGCGCCACAAGATATGGCGGTTAGCGATATCAGTCCGTTGCGGCGTGAATTATTGAGCAGGGAATATGGAGTTAGCACTTTAGCTGATAATAGAAAAGCGGTGACAAATGTCGATTTGATTCTCCTGGCAGTGAAGCCTCAGAATTTGCCTCGGGTAATGGAAGAGATAAAAGGTTTAGCTCTCGAGCAGCTAGTGTTATCTATAGTAGCTGGCGCTACTCTGTCCAGCTTATGCCAGGGTTTAAACCATTCCTCTGTAATTAGAGCTATGCCTAATATGCCAGCGCAAATTGGCGAAGGAATGACTATCTGGACAGCAACTGCTGAGACTGAGCAGAGGCAAAAAGAGTTAGCTCAGACTGTACTGGGGGCTCTGGGTAAAGAAATTTATGTTACTGATGAGAAATATTTAGCTATGGCCACTGCTTTAAGCGGCAGCGGTCCGGCTTACGTTTTTCTTTTTATCGAGGCACTTGTCGACGCTGGTGTGCATATTGGCCTGCCTCGGGATATGGCCCAAGAATTGGTGATACAAACTATACTTGGCTCTATTTGCACTGTTGAGAAGACGGGCAAACATCCTGCTGATTTGAGGAACATGGTTACCTCGCCAGGGGGAACTACCACCGAAGCTCTTCATCAATTGGAAAAGGGAGGATTCCGTTCTCTCCTTCTTGAGGCTGTGGCTGCTGCTTATAAAAAAGCTGAACGCCTTTGAGAGTTGCATAAGATGGATTCACTTTTTGAATATCGCAATTGTCCCAACTGTGGACGGGACGATTTCACTGTGATCTTTGATTCCAATATTGAGGAAGCCGATCTCCAAAAAGGCATAAAGACTGTATATATGCTATGGGGGGAGACACATGGGAGGCACGTCAAGTGTAAGAATTGTCATCTTCTATATGTAAATCCTATTGAGAAAGCGAGCAAAATCAATGGTGACTATTCTAAGATGGGAAATACCGATGCTCCCATTATTCGGGGAAGTCGTTTGCGCGCAGCTAAATCACAATTGGGATTAATCAAGAAGTACAAGAGCGGCACAACACTCTTAGATATAGGTTGTGGAGAAGGTTTCTTTCTCTTTAATGCCTCCAAGGCTGGATATACTACTAAAGGGATTGAATTATCACAAGATGCGGCAGAATATGCGAGAAGGGAATTTGGCTTGGATGTAGAAGCAAAGCCCTTTGAAGAACTGCGGTTTGCCGAAAACTATTTCGATGTAGTTACTCTATGGCAAGTTCTGGAACACGTGCCGTACCCACTCATGGTTCTCAAAGAGGTTCATAGGATACTCAAGCCTGGGGGGTTGCTGGCAACATCAACCCCAGATATTGAGGGCATGCTGGCAAAAATCTTCCAAAGAAAATGGTGGAATCTAAGGAGGCTGCATATAAACCAATTTACGGCGAAGACCCTTACGGATATGCTGAATCGCGCTGGATTCAAGAATGTATTCTCCATCGGTTATAAGGAATACACAAGTCTATCCATGCTGGTTATACCGCTGCTAAAACATTTGAAAGTGTATGAACGAGCAAAAGATCTATTCCATCCTAGCTCCACTTCAGGTAAAATCATGAATAAGCTGACGTTAGCATATCCCTCAAGATTAGATAACTGTACAGTGATTGGTTTCAAATAGGCGGACAATAAATGGCAAATATTTCTCTATTACAAGGGATTAAGCTTGTCAGAGGGGGAATACATAGCTACATAACTAATCGCCCTATAGTAGTTTCTTATGAAGTGACGCTTTCTTGTAACTGCAATTGTCATCACTGTGACCTTGGGGGGTTAATAAAGGATGAAAAGCAAATTAAACCGGAGGAGTATGGGGACTTAACTCAACGCTTGAAGCCGCTTGCAGCGCAAATTTCTGGTGGTGAGCCACTTCTCCGCAAGGATGTAGCAGCCATAGTCAAGGCTATCAAGCAATCTGGGGCACAATACGTGATACTTGTTACCAACGGGGCACTGCTGAACGAGAGCAATTATCTCCAATTACGTGAAGCAGGGGTGGATCAATTTTCCGTATCACTTGACTTCCCTGATGAGCGGCATGACGAATTTCGACGACGGCCGGGTCTCTATAAACGTTTGGAGCAAGGTCTTCCCTGGCTAGCAAAGCTTGGGTTTCGGGATATTATCTTGAACACAGCTATAACTAAAGCCAACTTGAGGGAAATATTGCCTTTGGCAAAAAAGGCCACTGAGTGGGGTGTAGACATATCATATAGTGCATATACTGCGCTGCGAACAGGGAATAAGGATTATTGCCTCAACAATGGAGAGGATTTGGAAATTTTACGCCAGACCATTAACGAACTAATAATATTAAAAAAACAGGGCACTCATCTAGTTAACCCAGATCTCACGCTCCGAGATACTTTAAAATTCTTTGAACAAGGATACATGCCAAATTGTAAGGCCGGCATAAGCTTTCTTGTCGTAATGCCTGACGGGAGCCTGATCCCCTGTTCATTGCACCGCAGCAAATACGCTACTCGAAAAGAGATGATAGAAAAATTTTCTCGAACTAACCGATGTGGTAATTGTTACGTCGCTATAAGGTCCTACAGTGAGATGTCATTTTTGAGTCACACGAAAAATCTCCCTACGTACATACAGCAAATGCTTTTTCACTGGGAGATATTTACAAATCGCTCACGGTGAGCTTGTCGAACCACGAGCGGCACAAACCTTAATTATACAAGCCGTTAAGAAATTTATCTTCCCTTAATTTTACTTTAGGCAAAATTATGAATAAAATCGTGTTAACATATCCCTCAACACTAGCTAACTGTACAGTAATTGGTTTCAAATAGGAGAATAATAAATGGCAAATGTTTCTTCATGGCAAGCGATTAGGCTTGTTAGAAGGGGAATACATAACTATATAACTAAGCGTCTCCTAGTAGTTGCTTATGAAGTAACGCTTTCCTGCAACTGCAATTGCCGCCACTGTGACCTTGGGGGGTTAATAAAGGGTGAAAAGCAAATTAAACCAGAGGAGTATGGAGACTTAACTCGACGCCTGAGTCCAGTTGTAGTGCTATTCTCTGGTGGTGAGCCACTTCTACGTAAGGATATAGCAGCCATAGTCAAGGCTGTCAAGCAATCTGATGGGACACCATACCTGATACTCATTGGCAATGGAGTGCTGCTAAACGAGAGCAATTATCTGCAATTACGTGAAGCAGGGGTGAATCAATTTTCCGTATCGCTTGACTTCCCTGATGAGCGGCATGACGAATTTCGACGGCGGCCGGGTCTGTACAAGCGGTTGGAGCAAAGGCTTCCCCGGCTAGCGAAGCTTGGTTTTCGGGATATTATCTTGAACACAGCTATAACTAAAGCCAATCTGAGGGAAATATTGCCTTTGGCAAAAAAGGCCACTGAGTGGGGTGTAGACATATCATATAGTGCATATACTGCGCTGCGAACAGGGAATGAGGATTATTGCCTCAACAATGGAGAGGATTTGGGAATTTTACGCCAGGCCATTAACGAACTTGTAGCATTAAGAAAACGAGACAATCATATAGCCAACCCTGAAGCTGTACTTCTCAATACCCTGAAATTTTTTGAACAAGGTTACATGCCAGATTGTAAGGCTGGCATAAGATCTCTTGTCGTAATGCCTGACGGAAGCTTAGTTCCCTGTTCACTGCACCGCAGCAAATACGCTACTCGAAAAGAGATGGTAGAAAAATTCTCCCGAACTAACCCATGTAGTAGCTGCTATGTCGCACTAAGGTCTTATAGCGAGCTATCAGTTTTGAATCACATGAAAAGTATCCCTCACTACACCAAACGGCTTTTCGCCTGAAATATTTGACAGGCTTTATCTTAAGTGACAACTGGAGTCTCACCGGGATGTAGCTTGTGCCATTTCTCCAACAATTGCTCCCGTGTTTCCTTGTGATCAGGGTCAGGAATGCAACATTCCACAGGGCAGACCTCAACACACTTTTGTGTCTCGAACCAGCCAACACACTCAGTGCATTTATCAGGGTCAATAATATAAATTTCTTCCCCCTCAGTTATGGCCTCATTTTTGCATTCTGGTTCGCAGGCACCACAACTAATGCACTCCTCAGTAATTTTGTATGCCATCTTTCTATTACCTCCTTAATTTTTGGCTCTTAATTTTACATTTTACCCTTACCAGTGGCAAGCTCAATAGGCACAGAAAACTTCTCCTTTAGAGCTACAGCCACATTGTCAGGAACCATGCCTTCAAGACAGCCTCCTAACTTAGCTACTTCCTTGATCAGGGTAGAGCTAAGAAATTGATATTGAGAGCTAGTCATCAAACAAAGTAGCTCAATATCTGGCGCCAGCTTTCTGTTCATCAGCGCCATTTCAAATTCCCGTTCGAAGTCAGAATTTGCTCTCAAACCACGGATCATAACCTTTCCTCCTACCTGGCGTATAAAATCTACGGTCAGCCCTTTGAAAGCTTTAACACGGACGTTGGACAAGCCAGTTATCACCTCTTCCACTAACCTTACCCTTTGTTCCAGAGGGAAAAGCGGCTGTTTAGCAGGATTTTCATAGATGCCGACAATTAACTTATCGACCAAGGCTGCTGCTCGTTCGATAATGTCCATGTGCCCGTAGGTGAGGGGGTCAAAGGTGCCTGGATAAACTGCTACGACCATAGTTAAACCTCCTTTTGGTATATAAAAATAAAAGTGTCACCGTAGCGGCGTTGCTCAACAAGATGAAGTCCATCATAATCGGAATTTAAGGGGAAACGGTTTGCGTGGCAAAGCACGATTATAGAGTTTTTTCCCAGCAATTTCGACTTAGCTAGATTTATTAGTAAATTATTTGTAGAAAGGGCAGAGTAAGGTGGGTCTATGAAGATAATGTCATAACTATTGTTAAGGAAGGCAAGTGCTTTGTTCACACTACAGCAGTAAATATGAGCCCGATGTAGTTCCCCTATTTTTTCCAAGTTGGTCCTGATAATGTCACAGCAACTTTTTCTGTAGTCAACAAAATCGACCCATTCTGCCCTACGGCTCAGAGCTTCGATACCCAGAGCACCGCTGCCGGCGTATAAATCAAGAACTTGACGCCAATTGGTAGTTCTGTTCTCCAAAAGAGAGAATATAGCTTGCTTTACCACACTGGTCGTGGGTCTAATGGAGTGCCTTGATAGAGTTTTTAAACGAGTTCCCTTTACTTTACCACCAGTGACCCGCATTTCTATTAACCTTCAATAATAATTTCGTGATATTATGGTATTATAGTATATTACTATTCTATCGCTTAGTTCAAGTAAGCCAGGCTTGTTGACTGAAAGGGTAGTATGTTCTATACTTTAGGTTAAAACTGCGAATAGGATTGAAATGAGCACAGGATTTGAAAGGTTTTCTGAAGGAGCTCGTAGAGTGCTGACTCGGGCTCAAGGAGAGGCACAACGCCTGGGCCACAATTACATCGATACTGAGCACATATTATTGGGGATAGCAGGAGAGGAGTCGGGGATTGCGGCCAAAGTTTTGAGTAATTTTGGTATCTCGGTGAATAAGATACAGGCGGCTGTAGAATTTGTAATTGGAAAAGGAGAGCGTCGAGCTACCAAGGGAGAGGTTGACCTTGCTCCCCGGGCGAAAAGAGCCATCGAGTTTGCTGTGGATGAGGCACGTCGTCTTAATTCCAGCTATATAGGTGTTGAGCATCTTTTGCTCGGATTACTGCGCGAAAGCGAAGGGGTAGCTTTTAGTGTTTTAGAGAGTTTTGGTATTACCTTGGAGCGAACACGTGATGAGGTCAATAGAGTTGCTAAGCAGGAAGCTGTGCGAACTCGTACCACAGGTCGCGTTGCCTCACGCACACCGACCCTGGATCAACTTGGGACCGATTTAACTGCCCTAGCCCGGGCGGATAAACTTGACCCTATTATTGGGCGTAACAAGGAGATTGAACGGATAGTTCAAATACTAAGTCGTCGTACTAAAAATAATCCCGCGCTTATAGGTGAAGCAGGTGTAGGCAAAACAGCTATTGTTGAAGGGTTAGCCCAGCGCATAATAGCCGGGGAGGTTCCTGAGATATTACAGGGCAAGAGAATAGTCGCATTAGATATAGGTGCCCTGGTGGCGGGAACAAAATATCGTGGTGAATTTGAGGAGAGGCTGAAGAGAGTTATTGAAGAAGAGAAAACTGCCGGTAATTGCATCTTATTTATTGATGAAATGCAGACTATTGTGGGTGCCGGAGCAGCTGAAGGTGCGGTTGATGCCTCTAACATCCTGAAGCCTTCGTTGTCGCGTGGCGAGATTCAATGTATTGGCGCCGCTACTTTGGACGACTATCGCAAACATGTGGAGAAGGACCCAGCTTTGGAACGGCGGTTTCAACCTGTCTTGGTAGCCGAACCTACTATGGAGGAAACCCTGGAAATATTGCGGGGCATCAAACACAGATATGAAGAATTTCACCAATTGGACATAAGCGACGAAGCCTTGCAGACAGCGGCTACGCTGGCTACCAGATATATAGCGGACCGTTTTTTGCCTGATAAGGCTATTGATTTGATAGATGAAGCTAGTTCTCGAGTACGCATTAAACGGGGTAGCGCCCCCATTGGATTAGCTGAGGCAAGGCGGGCCTTGGAAAGTGTACGCAAAGAAAAAGAAGCAGCTATCGCAGCTCAACAGTATGAGTATTCCGGTGAGTTGCGTGATCGTGAGCTTCAGCTAACGGAGAGAATCGAGACAATGGAGAAGGAGTGGCAGGTTAAGAAGGAACAAGGCCGACCTGTAGTTACCTCAGAGGATATTGCCGAGGTAGCCAGCATGTGGACGGGCATACCTGTGATAAAGTTGACTATCGATGAAACCAGCCGCCTTTTACAGATGGAGGAGGCTCTACATCGCCGTATCATTGGCCAGGATGAGGCCATAACTACCGTGGCTAAAGCGGTAAGGAGGGCTCGAGCTGGGTTAAAAGACCCGAGGCGTCCCATTGGTGTCTTCGTCTTTTTGGGCCCCACAGGAGTGGGTAAAACTGAATTGGTAAGGGCCTTGTCCGAGTTCATGTTTGGTAGCGAGGATGCCTTGGTCAGGCTTGACATGTCGGAGTTTATGGAGCGTCACACTGTAGCTCGCTTAGTCGGAGCACCACCAGGTTATATTGGTTATGAGGAAGGTGGTCAATTAACTGAGGCAGTAAGGCGGAAGTCATATTGTGCTATTCTTCTCGATGAAATTGAAAAGGCGCATGAAGAGGTATTCAATATCCTGCTCCAGATTTTCGATGATGGTCATTTGACCGATGCCAAAGGGCGAAGGGTTGATTTCCGTAATAGCATCATAGTCATGACCAGCAATGTCGGTGCCGAGCTTATTAAGCGTGATATGACCCTCGGTTTTGCTGCTCATGTCGAGGGCGAGGGGAAACAGCAGATGGAGTACGGGAAAATGAAGAAACAAGTGCTCGACAAGATGAAGGAAAAATTTCGGCCTGAGTTCCTTAACCGCATTGATGACACGGTCGTGTTCCATGCTTTAAGCAAAGAGCATATCCGCCAGATTGTTGATCTAATGCTTAACCAGGTTGTCGCTTCCCTTGGAGAGAAGAATATCACTTTGGAAGTAACTGATGAAGCTAGGGATTTTATAGGCAACAAGGGTTATGACCCCGTTTTTGGAGCCCGCCCCTTGCGTCGCACCATCCAGAATTTGGTTGAGGACCAGCTCTCCGAGGCTTTGCTGCGTGGTGAATTCTTGCCTGGAGACACGGTGGTGGTGGATTGTGCCGAGGAGAAAATTGTAATGAGACCCTTGGTTAAAGAGACTGCATAAATATGGCTCAAGAAATAATCGAAGCGCCACTACCGGGGAAAATAATACGCGTTGAGGTAACCGTGGGTAATACAGTTAAAGAGGGTGGCGTGATTTGCACCATAGAAGCTATGAAGATGGAAAATCCTATATTATCTCCTGCAAAAGCCTCAGTTATAGAGGTGGCAGTTTCACCAGGGCAGATAGTTAAGACTGGAGAAAAGATAGCTGTTATCGAGTATTAGTTATCTTGGCCAGGGGACTTGAAATCTAACGAGCGGGGCAAATCCAAATTCAAGAATGTTTTCATTTGTCAGCAGTGCGGCAAAGAAAGTCTCAAGTGGTTAGGACGCTGCCCTGATTGCCAGACGTGGAATAGCTTCGTAGAAACTAGGGTCACTTCATCCCGCGCTCCCAGCCAGCTTTACTCTAGAGGAAATAGACCCCAGGAACTTTCCCAAGTAGAGAAGGGTGACTTTCCTCGCTTTCACCTTGGTTTTGCTGAAGTGAATCGAGTTCTGGGAGGTGGTTTAGTTCCAGGCTCTCTGGTGCTTGTTGGCGGCGAGCCGGGAATAGGCAAGTCTACGCTTTTACTCCAGATTTCGGCGATGATGGCTGAGAATAATAAAGTTGTCGCCTATATCTCCGGTGAAGAATCTATTAATCAGGTTAAACTTAGAAGTGAGCGCCTCGGCATAGGGGGCAAAGGGATATACTTTCTCTCTGAGCCCGATTTAGCTGCCGTATTAGAATGCTTGGAAGGACTTTCTCCTGAATTGGCGATTATCGATTCCATTCAGGCTATGTATTTAGAGGATGCAGCTGGGATGCCGGGCAGTATTTCCCAGGTGCGGGAGTGCACTTGGAGGTTGGAGAGGTGGGCAAAACAGAATGATGTGCCCCTGTTAATCACTGGGCATGTGACCAAGGAAGGGGCCATCGCAGGTCCAGGAACGCTGGAACATATCGTTGACGTGGTGCTTTACTTCGAAGGCGAACCATTTAGTAGTTACCGAGTGCTACGCAGCGTAAAGAACCGTTTCGGTTCCACTCACGAGGTGGGAATATTTGAGATGGGCGATAGGGGACTAATAGAAGTAAGTAATCCCTCTCAAGTTTTCTTATCCGCATACAAGGATGGAACTATGGGCTCAGTGGTGGTGCCCACTCTTGAAGGGAATCGCCCTTTGTTGGTAGAGATTCAGGCTTTGACTACTCCTAATAATTTTACTCCACCAAGGCGCATCGCTAACGGCGTTGATTTTAATCGGCTACTGGTGATAATTGCTGTGCTTACTAAGCGTGCCGGATTAAAGCTTTTCAACCAGGATATTATAGTCAACGTTACTGGTGGCTTAAGGGTTAATGAGCCAGCGGTTGATTTAGGAATTGCCTCAGCCATTGCCTCCAGTTTTCGTGATGCAAAGCCAATTTCAGGCTTGGTTGCTTTGGGAGAGGTGGGGTTGAATGGAGAGCTTAGAGGGGTATCACACGTGGAGAGAAGAATTGCTGAGGCCATCAGGTTGGGCTTTAAATCCTGCCTTATGCCTAGACTTCCCCCTGTCATTGCGAGCGAAGTGAAGCAATCCCTTCGCTCTGCGGACATTCACCTAATCGAGGTTAGTTCGGTGGCTGAAGCCCTGAGGCTGGGACTTACAAGGGAAAGTAAAATGCAAAATGCAAAGGGCAAAAATACAGGGCAAGAATAAGAAAGGGAAGTTTTTGCACTTTGATTTTTATCTTTGACTTTTTAATTTCGAATCAACTTTAGAGCCTTTCCTTGTTGAGAAGCAAGATAATGAATAAAGGTAGTAAGTTAGGCGCGGTTATAGTCGCTGCCGGAACTAGCCAGCGGATGGAGGGTATAAACAAGCTCTTTGTTCCTCTAGGGGGAAAACCTTTGCTGGCTTGGTCCGTGGATACTTGTCAGAGATACAGCTTGGTTCAGCGGATAGTCCTGGTATTGAACGCTGAGGATTTGGCTCGGGGGCAGAAATTGAAAAAAGAGAGGGGCTGGTCCAAAGTTACTTTATGCCCAGGTGGCGCACGGCGACAGGATTCGGTGAGGGAAGGACTAAGACAAATAAGGGATTGTGATTTAGTCATGATTCATGATGGAGCTCGGCCTTTCTTGACTCCAGATTTGATTGAGGATGGCCTGAAGATAATTGGGGAGATTGAGGCTGTTGTAGCTGCAGTGCCGGTTAAAGACACTATTAAGCTTGCTGCTGATGAGAGATTGATTGAGGAAACGCTTCAGCGCGACAAGTTATGGGCAGCACAAACCCCCCAGATATTCAGCTTTGATATGATAACCAAGGCTTATGAGAACCTCGCAGCAGAGGTTACCGATGATGCCACTGCTGTGGAACGCTTGGGACACAAGGTGCAGCTTTATATGGGCGATTATAAAAATATAAAGGTGACCACAACTGAAGATTTGGCGTTGGCAAGAATCATCGCAGGAGAATGGAAAAGGAATTAAGGGTCGGCATTGGCTGTGATAGCCATCCCCTGGTTTCGGGGCGAAGGCTAATTTTGGGAGGCGTTGATATCCCTTATGACAAAGGCTTGTCAGGTTGGAGTGACGCTGACGTGGCAACACACGCCATAATAGATGCTTTATGTGGCGCTGCTGATCTGGGCGACATTGGCACCTTATTCCCTTCTCAGGAACCGGAATATAAAGATATTTCAAGCTTGGTTTTGTTAAGCAAAACCGGTGAACTACTTAAAGCCAAAGGATTTAAAGTAGTCAACATTGATGTTACTATCATAGCTCAAAGCCCCCAGCTTTCACCCTTCATCCCCGAGATGCGAAAACGCATAGGTCAGGCCTTAGGTGTAGATTCAACACAGGTGACGATCAAAGCCACCACCACCAACGGTTTGGGCTTCATCGGCAGGGGAGAGGGAATGTCTGCCCAGGCTGTGGCTTTAATCCAAAAGTAAAGAGCTAGAGAATTGAAGTCGCTGTTGGCGTGCTTGGTGATGACTCCGAGAAGGCTGTTCTGGATTATATAAAAGGCGAGTTAGCAACAGGCGATAATACATGTTGACCATTAAGGCAAACGATAAAAAGGAGACAAAACGAAAGTATTTTCCACCGATAGCAATTTGAACCCTGAGGATGTGATTAAGGAGGCAAAAATAGGGAACAAATGATTATTGTTGGTCTGACAGGAAGTGTGGGCACGGGCAAAAGCACGGTAACCAATTTTTTTAGAGAACTGGGGGCTTATATAATTGATTGGGATGAGCTAGCTCGGGAGGTAACCCGTCCTCACTTAAGGGCTTGGAAAGAAATAGTAGAGTATTTTGGGAAGGATTTCTTAAATGAAGACCTGACCATAAATCGGCAGAAGCTGGCTGAGATAGTATTTTCCGACAAAGAAAAGGTGACAAGGCTAAATCAGATAGTTCATCCCGAGGTGTTTAAGGAAGACGAAAGAATTACAAATGAGATCAAAAGCCTTGACCTCAATGCTCTAATTATCAAGGACATTCCGTTACTGTTTGAAGTCGTTCGCCCTATGTTTGTGGATAAAATAATTGTTGTTTCTGCCAGTGAACAAACTCAATTAAGACGATTAGAGGAAAAAGGGATGAGTCGGGAGGATGCCCAAAACAGGATAAAGTCCCAACTTCCTCTTGAGGAAAAGCTTAAATCTGCCGATTTTGTCATTAACAATGATGGCCCGCTTGAAGAGACAAAGAAGCAGGTAGAGGAAATATATTCTTTGTTAAGGAAAGGAGAGCAACATAGAAAACAGAGGTAAGTGGGAGACCTTCGTTAACAATACCTATGCCAGCTCTTAACTTGACATATCCTCAGTTATGCCTCCCCGCTATCAGCAGTTTTTTGGTCAAAGTGAAGGGGTCGGAGGAGTGGAAGTGTCACTGCGGAAAATAAGCCGCCGGTGAATTAAACAGATTACCAGCAGGAGGTGATTTGGTGAATCAAATCGAGGCAAAATTGGAAGAAGCACTGAATAAAGTGCTTGTTCCCGGGACAATGCGTAGCTTGGTACAGATGAACCTGGTTCGAAGCACGGGAGTTAAGGATGGCAAGGCGAAAATAAGTTTAGCTTCGACTGCTGTCCCTGACCAATATCATAGTTGGCTGAAGGACAAAGCAGCGGCAGCGGTTAGCGAGGTTTCCGGGGTGGAGGAAGTAACTGTTGACCTTGTCGAAGCCAGGCCCAAAGAACTTAATCAGATTGAGAAAATAATAGCAGTCATGAGTGGTAAAGGGGGAGTCGGCAAATCTCTGGTAGCTGGTTTATTAGCTACTTCTTTTGCTCGGGAAGGAAAGGACGTGGGCATACTAGACGCTGATATCACTGGCCCCAGTATCCCTAGGATGTTTGGTTTAAATGCTCGCCCCAGCGGTAGCGAGACAGGTATTTTGCCCATATTATCGAGGTCTGGAATCGAAATTATGTCCATGAACCTGCTTTTGCCCAGTGAAGATGAAGTGGTTATCTGGAGAGGTCCCCTCATGTCTAAGGCTATCACACAATTCTGGGAGGAGGTTCTTTGGGGCAAGCTGGACTATCTCATAATAGACCTGCCCCCGGGCACTGGAGATGCCCCATTGACGGTGCTGCAGGCAATACCCATCTCAGGGGTAATCGCTGTTTTTACGCCCCAGGAGTTGACTGAGATGATAGTCAAAAAAGCAGTGAAAATGGCACAAAAGATGAATGTTCGAGTTTTGGGAGTAGTGGAGAACATGAGCTATCTCGTACTGCCTGAGACAGGTAAGAAGCTGGAGGTTTTCGGTAGGAGCAAGGGGGAGGAAATGGCTAAGGCTTCCAGAGCTCCTCTTTTAGGGAGGTTGCCCATTGACCCGGAGTTAGCCAAGTTGTGTGACGAAGGAGAAATTGAGAGATATAGCTCAGATGCTGTGTCTGAACTTTTTGTCAATGTGGTTGCAGCTCTAAACGGGAAGAGTGAAGAGTAGCTATACGCAGTCAGGCAAGCGGGCCTAGCCTGTGAAATCTTTTTTAGAGGAGTAGAGAAAATGGCAGAGGAATTTGATGACCCTTTCAAAGAACTGGAGCAAGCCGTCATGGATGATATGAAAGAGATCTACTCAGAGAAAACGATTGACCATTTTCTGAACCCCAGAAATCTGGGTGAAATTCCCACCCCCGATGGATTTGGCAGGATAATTGGTCCCTGTGGGGATATTATGGAAATATACCTTAAGGTGAGAGATGGCAGGGTTATAAATGCTTCTTTCTGGACAGATGGCTGTGGCCCCACTATTGCCTCGGGTAGCATGGTCACCGAACTGGCTAAAGAGAAGAGCGTTTTGGAGGCTCAGAAGATTACCCAAGACGATATATTGGATGCCTTAGGGGGACTACCTGAGAATAATCTCCACAGTGCCCTCCTGGCGGCCAATGCGCTTAAAGAAGCAATCAAGGACTACCTGGCTTTTAAGAAAGAACCATGGAAAAAGGCCTATAAGGGTCGTTAGAATTTGAAGTAAGCATTGATAGCTTAGTTAGTAAGGCTTGAGGGATGAGGAAAAGGCGTAGCCTGGAATTGAACCCCATCGGGATAATTCATTCTCCTTACAAGAATACGGGAGCAGTCCCTTATCAGGGCTATAAAAGCGAGGAGATTTCTCAGATAGAGGTATTTAAGGAATTCGAGGAGGGCTTAAAAGACATTGAGGGATTTTCTCATATTATCGTTATTTATTGGTTTCATAAATCTCAGGGATACCATCTGTTGGTTAAGACACCCTGGGACGATATTTTACATGGTCTCTTCGCTACCAGATCACCACATAGACCTTGTCCCCTGGGGTTGACTGTCGTGGAGCTGGTAGCCAGGGAAAAGAATATCCTCAGGGTGAAAGGACTGGACGCCATAGACGGCACCCCCCTTTTAGACATCAAGCCATGTATTCCTTCAATAGACGAAAGGCCGGTTGTCAAACTTGGCTGGCTCGAAGGCAAGCTGGGAAAGGACAGATGCTGACAGCGACTCATATCGGCATACTGCTGGCTACAGGGGCGGGTGCTGGTTTTGCCAGCGCACTGCTGGGAGTGGGTGGTGGGCTCATCATGGTCCCGGCCAGCTACTGGCTTATTCTGGCTATGGGCATCTCCCCTGATATTGCTCCGCTAATAGCCTTCGGGACAAGTTTGCTGGTGATTCTGCCCACAGCGATAAGTGGTACCTGGAGACATAATAAGAAGCAGGCAGTTCACTGGAAAACCGCCTTGGTTTTAGGCCCATGCGCTTTGGTTGGGGGCGTAGTTGGAGCTACTCTGGCTGCTCATCTCCCTGGCGAGATACTGGAGAAAGGCTTTGGGGGACTGGTTCTGGCTATTGCTTTATGGATGGGCTTGGGGATAATTCCAAGGTTGAGAAGGGGGGCTGAGGAGCTACGTGAAAATCGCGGTCTTGTCGCGGCTTGCGGTTTCCCTATAGGCATGGTCAGCGGGTTGACCGGGCTTGGTGGTGGGGCACTGATAGTCCCCATGCTGGTGTTGGTATTAAATTTTCCCATGCATATTGCTATAGGAACATCGGTGGCTTCAATAATATTCGCCAGCCTTGGTGGTATTGTCGGCTATATCGTAAATGGGCTGGGAGTGCCCGAACTCCTCCCTTATTCCCTAGGCTATATAAATTTGCCAATATGGCTATGCCTGGCAGCTACTAGCATACCCTTGGCCCAGCTTGGAGCCCGGGCAGCACATGCTCTGCCGGCCAAACCACTAAGGTATATCTTTATTGCTTTTATGGTCTACGCGGGCTTAAAGATGATTGGCGTATTTAAACCGGGCACAGGGCTTTGAGCCCTAAAAGGCACCAAAAATCGGCGGCATCGCCGCACTTACTGGACTACCAGAGTATGCTACATATGGGTTTCAGAAACTCGAACTGACTAGAGTAAAGGCAGCCAAGGAGCAGTACTCCCAGAATTATCAGTATTGTGGCACCTACTGGTCTGGAATACTTTGCATACCGGTCTCCCAGGCGTGAAGTCAGAGCAAAAGCGGCTGTGCCGAAGATAATAAGGTCGTCAAGCATAAAAAAGAGAACATACAGCAGGATGTAGCCATAGTGTTGGAAGGTGGAGAGACCAGCCAGGGATAGAACGCGAGTGAAAACCGCCGGAATTGCCGCTGAACAGACGAATTCGATAGAATTTACCGCAAAGGCCATAGCTATAATTCCCACTATCGTTCCCCAGGTTATGGGGGAGGACACAATCTTCTGCACTCTGGTCATCGTCTTTTTTCGGGATTCTTCGTCTGTAACTTCACAGACAATGGCGCCTTTTGTCTCTATCACTTCCCTTACTTGCAATATCCCTCCACCCAGAGCTACCAATCCAATCACAATTGTCACTGACTTGACATAGCCGATGAATAGGAAAACATTGAGCCACGCTGTCATGAACAGAAAATACAGGACTCCTGAAGCCAAAACAAAAGAGCCGACAATCAGCCATATTCTTTTTCTATCTCTTAAGGTCGCTATTAGGGATATAAGGTAAACAAGTACCCACATAGCACAGGGGTTGAAGCCGTCCACAAGACCCAGAATTACAGCCAAAGCTGGAAGCGAATAATCACCAGGTACAAAGTCCCCCCAGAAGGGCAATACGATTCCATCTCCGGGTTCTTCACCTGCCGGCGGCGGGCAGTTCCCTGCCAGACATTGTTGCAAAGCTTCCTCAATCGCTCTGCCCGTTGTTTCCTCGGATTCCCAGCCACCAGATACCCAACCACTAATAAATACTTGATTTTCGGAGATGGTTATGATTGTTATGGGAAACTCTGGCTCGTCTTCTACTCCTAGCTCTGCAAGCTCCTCAGACAATAGGGCACTTCCTGCAGGTGTAGTGGCATCGTGGCGAGTAATGTTAATTGAAGGGTATTCACTTTCTAGTTTTTCATTGAATGGCTCTTGTTCCTCACAACTTGAACAGCCAGGAAGATGAAAGAAATGGACCTCAACACCTTCACCGGTACTCGACGTTCCCTGACTCGTGAATCCGATGACTATTCCTAAGATTATCAGGGATATAATCAAGTACCTCCTGAAGCGGTCCTGGAAAGTGTTTCTCAAAAAATTGGTCAACCTGTTGTGAATTGACAAATGCCACTTCAAGATAGCCTCCCCTGTTTGGGATTTTTCACATGAAAGGCACATGGTGTGCGGGTCACCATTTGGAAGACTATGCCCTTAGCTAGAATCTTTATTTATCTCCTAACATCACCCAAACACGCATGATGAACAAGACACCACCTCGAGAACTATGCTCTTCCTGACCCAATTACCTAAGCTATCAAACACTTTCACCGTGACCATAATGTCACCGGCCGTATCCGGGGCAGTCCAGGTAATCGTAGAGCCCTCCCCGGAAATTTCGCCACCATCGCATGACCATTCGTAAACCAGTTCGCCGCTTGTGTTTGAAGAAGCAATGCACTCAATATCGTATTCTTTTGTTTTCGCGACCTTGTACCCAGTAGTGGTTTTTTTCAAATACTTGTGCTCGGCAGTAACAATCAGGCCTTCAATAATTGGCGGAGGACCATTTGATGCGATGAGCTCTATCGATCCTGTGGCGTTCTTACCCTGGCCATCATCAACCACAACTGTGATGTCATACATACCAACTTCTTCAGGAGCAGTCCAGATAACTTCAGGCCCCGTGCCAGTAATATTACCTCCGCTAGCCGACCAGTTATAGCTTAGCTCGTCGCCATCATAGTCTGAAGCATTGCATGTCACCTGAAGACTATCCAAAGGAGCGGTCCAGTCTGCCTCAGCTTCCAGGCTGGTGATAATTGGCTGATAGTTGTCCGTGCAAGATGAGGCCAAGAGCAGCATTGCTACCGCCACAATTACCATAATCGCTAGAAATCTTTTTTTATTCATTAGTTTCTCTCCCTGGAGCTTCCTTCGTTCAAGCCTGAATCCAGAGCATCACATAATATATTACCACTCTTATAAGGGTGATGGAAACTACCGTTTGCATGACTTTTCAGGCATCTTCTGTATGAAGTGCCCATGGTGTGCAGGTCGCCACCTGGAAGACTATGCCCTTAGCTAGAATACTATCTATCTCCTGATTTTATCCGAAAGTACATCCTGAACAACGTACCACTTTTAGGACTACGCTCTTACCCACACTATTGTTAGCGACATCAGACACTATTACCGTGACTGTAAAGTAAGCGTCCCTTATAGCTGGGGCAGTCCAGGTAATCATAGAGCCGCCCCCGGAAATCTCGCCCTCATCGCATGACCAATTATAGGATACTCCGACGCTCGCGTCTGAAACACTGCACTCAATATCGTATTCTTTTGTTTCTCCGACCATGTACCCATAGGAGGTTTCCCTCAAATATTTGTGCTCGGCAGTAACAGTCAGGTCTTCAATAATGGGCGGAGTACCAGTTACCACGCTAAGAGGTAGCGATGGCCATGTGCCCTCCATACCATGAGCATCGCTAACCACGACTGTGATGTAGTATGTGCCAACCTCTGCGGGAGCGGTCCAGTTTACAACTGCACCCGTGCCAGAAATATCGCCTTCGTCGGCTGACCATTCATAGTTAACCTCGTCGCCGTCGCGGTCCGACGCAGTACACGTCACCTGGATACTACCGGAAAGAGTGGTCCAGTCTGCATTGGCCACCAGGTTAGTAATTTGTGGCGACCTATTGACTTTCACTTCGATGATTACATGATCCATGACCTTGCCGCCGCGGCCATCGGTCACGATGACTGTGACATTGTATGAACCTTCAGAGCGAGGGGCGGTCCAGGTAACCGTAGCTCCTTCCCCATTTATTTCGCCTCCGCTAGCCGACCAGTTATAGCTTAGCTCGTCGCCATCACGGTCTGAAGCAGTACACACAATCTGGCAGCTTCCTGAAGGGATAACTCTCTCCGGCTCAGCTTCCAGACTGGTGATGGCTGGCCGATGATTGGCCAGCATCGTGTCAAGTAGAATCGCCAGTATCACTGCTGCCGCTACGATTACAATAATTACGAGCCATCTTTTTTTGTTCATTAGTTTCTCTCCTTAAAGCCTCTTTCGTTCAAGCCTGTATCCAGGGCGTCATATATATTATCACTATATCTCCTCACTATACAGCTGAAATCACCTTTATTTCGTCTCCCACCACCGTGCCCAAGAAATCGCAAGCGCTTCCGTCTCTTAGCGATACTTCGAGATAACCGCTGCTGCCCACGATAGCCATTACCCCTTCATTTTGCGCGTAGTAACTGCTGATACCTTGAATACGGTGCCCAGCCACCTCAACCACGACATCCTTTCCAGGTAAATCATTGCTTTTAATATTTGTAATCAAGTTGCCAAAGCGGTCAACATGTAAGACTCGGCCAACTAAATTACCCTCTGGATCGAGGGACGGCTTGGGTATGGGGAGGACATGCAGGGAGTTAACTTTCTCCCCGAATTCATAAAGGGAAATGCCCAGAGAGAGGCCGGCAGCCACGGGGGCAAAAACATCTCTTCCATGGAAGACAGGGCTGACTGGATGTCGCCAGAAGCGAGGGTCGGTAATGGCTACAGCTTCAAGGCCTGTCTTAAATACTATCTCTTTGAGGTCATGAGTATGTTCGGTTAACGAGCGACTTTCAACGAGAAATAAATCATCAATTATATAGCTGAGGATGCCATTATCGGGGGCAACAAAGAGGGCCGAAGGTGTTTTCAGTATTATCCCCTGGCGCTCACTACCTACGCCGGGGTCAACAATAGCCACATGAATTGTTTGCTTAGGGAAGTAGCGATAAGCAGTACCAAGTATGAAAGCAGCCTGAAGGATATTCTGCGGCTCGATAGAATGGCTGATATCTATAATATTAGCTTCAGGGTTAGTGCTTAAGATAGCGCCTTTCACAGCAGCAACGTAAGCATCATCATAGCCAAAATCGGTAGTCAGGGTTATTATGGAACTCATCTATAGATACTAAGCCAGATTAGCGATTAAAACAGCAAAAACGACAAGCACGACAGCTAAGATTATGGTCAGCTTGAAAAGGGTGCTTTCTATCCCTCGCCGAGTTCGATACACTGAGTCAGCTTGCCCAAAGATACCCCCTATACCTCCACCGCGTAACTGAAATAGTACAGTAGCAATTAAGGCTATTGCTATTAGTATCTGGGCGATTAAAAAAGAAGTGGGCAATTTATTTACCTCCTAGCTCCTGTGTAATAATCTCTCTCACCACGGCTGGATTAGCCCTTCCTCTGGTAGCTTTCATTACCTGCCCTATAATAAACGTCAAAGCTTGCTGTTTGCCAGAGGTATAATCTGCTACTGCCCCGGTATTGTTGGCCATCACTTGTTTTACCACTTCCCTTATTTCACCGGCATCGCTAATCTGGCTGAGTTTCTTTTCCGTTATAATCTCGCTGGCTCCCTTGCCACTGCGAAACATCTCCTCAAACACCGCCTTGGCAGCCGGTCCGCTTATAGTGCCATTATCTACCAAGTCAAGCATTTCTGCTAGATGTTTCGGACTTATTTTAACATTTTCAACCTCAGTGTTGGTAGCGTTAAGCAGTCGGCTGAAATCTCCTAAAAGCCAGTTACTAACCGTCTTTGCCTTGCCAGGGTCCACTAGCTTAACGCAGTTTTCAAAATAATCCGCCATGGCCCTGGAGCTAGTTAGAATATTAGTATCGTACAAAGACAAGCCATATTGGGTCATAAATCGGTCTCTGCGTGCTTCGGGTAATTCAGGGACTCTTGCTCGGATTTCCTCTATCCAGGCTCGGTCCAAAACCAGGGGAGGCAAATCAGGTTCGGGAAAATATCGGTAATCATCAGCATACTCTTTAGTTCTCTGGGTCACTGTTATACCTTTTTCCTCTATCCAACCTCTGGTTTCCTGTACCAGTTCTCCACTTTCCTCAAGCACCTTTCTTTGTCGCCTCGACTCATATTCAAGGGCCTGGTAAACTGCTTTGAAGCTATTCATATTTTTAACTTCCACCTTGGGCAAAAACTCTTTACTATCCAACGGGCGGATGCTTATGTTGGCATCACATCTAAAGCTTCCTTCCTCCATATTGGCGGTGGACACTCCCAGATAACGCAAGATATTGTGTAACTTGATAAGATAATCCCGAGCCTCCTCGGGGGAACCTATTTCGGGCTCGCTAACAATCTCCATCAAGGGCACCCCGGAGCGATTGACGTCTATCAGACTGTAATCCCCCCTGTGCCACAATTTAGCGACATCTTCTTCGAGATGCACCCTGGTGATATTGATTCTTTTCCTGGTACCGTTGCTATCAATGGTTAGCAAACCTCCTTTTCCAATGGGAGCATCATACTGGGAAATCTGGTAACCTTTCATCAGGTCAGGGTAAAAGTAGTTCTTGCGGTCGAATTTGGTATATTCGGGGATGTTACAATTTAAAGCCAGGGCGGTCATCACTGTATATTCTATTGCTTTTTCATTGATGACGGGGAGAACGCCGGGCATGGCCAGGCAAATGGGGCAGACGTGAGTATTAGGAGGAGCACTGGCATACTCAGCGCTGCAGCTACAGAACATCTTACTCTTGGTCAATAGCTGAGTATGAACCTCCAGGCCGATGACGATTTCATAGGTCATAGCTTTCGCTCAGTATAGCAGTGTTATCAGGCAAGGGCAAGGAGCAGTTGACTTGACCTGCACTCGGGGCATTGCTAGAATTGAATTTGGGGATATAGCTCAATTGGGAGAGCGCTGCGTTCGCATCGCAGAGGTCGGGGGTTCGAATCCCCCTATCTCCACCATGAAATTCTGGAAAGATGGCTGGAGTGCCCTTCGGGAAACCGAGCTAACGAAGGGTCTCTCTGGAGATATAGTTAAGGCTTTTGGTTAACATAAAAATCAGGAAAACTTGCGAAAGACCTGTGACACAGCGAGGGTTTTGGTAGTAGCGTGCCCCTGTAGCTCAGTGGATAGAGCAGCGGTTTCCTAAACCGCGTGTCGGGCGTTCGAGTCGCCCCAGGGGTATTTTTGATATAATTACGCTGATTCAGGGGTGTAGCTCAGTTGGCTAGAGCAGCGGTCTCCAAAACCGCAGGTCGCGGGTTCGAGTCCTGCCACCCCTGCCAGGCCGAGGTGGTGGAATAGGTAGACACGCCATCTTGAGGGGGTGGTGGGCGCAAGCCCGTGGGAGTTCAAATCTCCCCCTCGGCACCAAGATCAGCTTGCGGGAACCGGGAAAAGACGGTAAAATTTATTCAGAGCGGAAGTAGTTCAGCGGTAGAATGCTTCCTTGCCAAGGAAGAGGTCGCGGGTTCGAATCCCGTCTTCCGCTCCAGTAAATCTGGTAGTTGCGGCGGTGTAGCCAAGAGGTTAAGGCAGGGGTCTGCAAAACCCCGATGCGGCGGTTCGAATCCGCCCGCCGCCTTCTTGAGCTATCAATTGTCAGGCCGAGGTGGCGGAATGGTAGACGCGGCGGACTTAAAATCCGCTTCCTGCAAGGGAGTGTGGGTTCGAGTCCCTCCCTCGGCAGTAAACTAACCCCATGGCCGTCCGGAATGTTACCCGCTTTTATCACTTGAAGGCAGTACTTTTTTGTCATTGACTTCTGTAATATTGCGAATTATACTGTTTTAACTACGTGAACGGAGGCAAGGCATGAAAGAAGTCGATAAAGAGGTAGAAGCAACAGAAGCCCCCCAAGCCATAAGCGATATGGAGAAGGATGAGAGGGCGCTGAAATTGGTGGCGGCAATGCTGGAGTCGAAGATTGTTGATATTAAACCCCAGCTTGATTTCACCACTGAACTGGGCTTCATCTATCCAGTCGTTGAGCAAACAGTAAAGGTCAAAGGCACGGAAGCAGTAGCAATTGTGGAATCCCTGACTGATAAGGAGATATTGAAAAGGAGCTTCTTTGATAGGATCCTCCGTTGTTCCCGGTGCCAGTCAATAAATTTAAGACCAAGCACTCACTGCCCTAAATGCAGCTCAGGAGATATTGTCCGGGGCAGAATCCTCGAGCACTCGGCCTGCGGTTATGTCGGAGTTGAAGACGAATTTGCGGCCAAGGGTAAATATATATGCCCCAGGTGTAAACTGGAGCTGCGAACTCTGGGCACCGACTACCATAGCCGGGGGGTGCTGCGCAAGTGCCGTGATTGCGGCGAGATATTTAACGTGCCGTTGCTAAAGTGGCGCTGCCTGAAATGTTCCTCGCTTGCCAATGAGGATGCGATTGACGAGGTAAATATCTACGCGTATACCCTTGATGAATCGAAGAGAAACTGGCTGGAATTTGAAATTCAGCCTAAAGTGCAGTTCCTTGAATTCTTGAGGCGGCACGGCTACGAGGTAACGGAAAACGCCAGGGTGCAGGGAAGGTCGGGGGCAGAACATAGCATAGATATGCTGGCTACCAGGGATGACGGCGTAGTTACCCATAATGTCGCTATCGGGGTTGAGATTGCCAGGGATAAGATAGGACTGGACAGGATATTGGATTTTGATGTCAAAGCCTTCGATAGCGGCATTCACGATAAAGTACTGATTATCATCCCCACGTTAGGTGAAGAGGCGGCGAAATTTGCCAGCTACCATAGGATAAAGGTGCTTGAACCCAAGGACCTGGAAATAGTGCTGACTGGCGGTCCCCAGCGAGGCCCGGAAATAGTGAAGGAGCCTTTTGAATTTAAGTCCAAATCACAGCTCATACAATACCTGAGGAAACAGGGCTACAGAGTAAAGGAAAATGCTGAAGTCAAAGGCCGGTCTGGCGCTGCCCATAACATAGACATACTGGCTACCAAGGAAGAGGGCATCATTACTCATCGTATTGCTATCGGCATCGATGTGGATAAGAAGCCGATGGAACTGGATAGGGTATTTGACTTTGACGACAGGGCTTATGATGCAAGTATTATGGACAAGGTCCTTATTGCTGTTCCTGGACTCACCAAGGAAGCCATGCAGTTTGCTGAGCGTCAGGGGATAAGGGTCTTTGAGGTTGAACAACTGGAGTCAGAGCCATCTGGAGAGGGAAACTCTGAATCCCAAGCACCAAATCCCAATGACAAAACGGAGTAGTTTTAGCATTTAAGTATTTGGATTTCAATTGTCATTTGGATTTTGACATTTGGGCTTCTTTGCGGCAATGACACCTCTTCTTTGTCGTTGCGAGGCACCTTCTTCCTTTGTCATTGCGAGGCACCTTCTTCCTTTGTCATTGCGAGGAGCATAGCGACGAAGCAATCTCAGTGGTGGGGCTGGTGAGAATGGGGATTGCCACGCTTCGCTCGCAATGACACCCCTTCTTTGTCATTGCGAGGCACGACAGTGTCGAAGCAATCTCGGTGTGACACCTCTCCCTGTCGTTGCGAGGCACGACAGTGCCGAAGCAATCTCAGTGGTGGGGCTGGTGAGGATGGGGATTGCCACGCTTCGCTCGCAATGACACCCCCATATGGCGGGGCCAATACTATATTCCTATTACTAATGGGCGATTGACAGCTACGAATATCCTGCTACAATAAATATAAATGAATCACTGGAGCTAAATCCAGAAAACCAGAAGGAGGTGAAAGAAGAGTAGACAGTAATATATCTATAAAGCAGATTATCGGAGCTAAATCCAAAAAATTTTAAAGAAAGGAGGAAAAACAAAAAAATGGGAAGATTTATGAAAATAGCGCACCGTGGAGAGAAAGGATTCACCCTGATTGAGCTGCTTATCGTGGTGGCCATCCTGGGCATTATCGCCGCCGTGGTTATCCCCAACATCTCTGGGTTTATGATTACCGGCGAACTGTCCGCAGCCAACTCCGAGGCAGAGCAGGTGAAAACGGGGTCGCTGGGCTACTTTGGTGAGTATGGTGAGTGGCCCGCCGATTCAAGCCTCCTGGTGCCCGACTACATCTCAGGAACGCCGGGGGCTATCTACGACATCGATGATGATTTTGGGTGGTTAGTAGGAGCGTCGAATAGTACTTGGAACGTCTTAATTGAATTTACTGACTACGAGACCGGCGCGACTGGGTTTCACGGGAAGTGGAAGAGAGTCGTAACACCATAACGAAGAGGCGAGACAGATAATCTGGAATAACTTACCGGCGGGGTTGCTTAACGCGACTCCGCCGGTAGGCTTTTTTATATCTAAGTAGTCAGCGGTCAACCCTCGCGAAGGACAGACTGAAATGACAAGGCTCAAATGTCAAATCAAGCTCAAAATCCCAATGACAAAACGGAGTAGTTTTAGCTTTTAAGCATTTGGATTTCAATTGTCATTTGGATTTTGACATTTGGGCTTCTTTGAGGCAATGACACCTCTCCCTGTCGTTGCGAGGCACGGCAATGCCGAAGCAATCTCGGCGGAATTTCCCACTTACACTTGGAACAATTTCTTTTGACAATGCTCGCTGGCTTATACTACAATTGGCACAGAGAGTAGTCATGCTAACAGAATATATCGAAGCAGCCATGAGGAAGGCAAAATATGAAATTCTCTGTGATGACAATACATTTTACGGATATATCCCTGGGTTTGATGGTGTTTATGCCAATGCTGAGGACTTGGAAACATGCCGTAGCGAACTGAAAGAAGTCCTGGAGGAATGGATTATGCTTGGCATATCTCGTCATCTACCGTTGCCAATTGTCGACGGAATTAAATTGGTAGTAGAGGAAGCAGTTTAGTGCCCCGCCTTGGGACTATAAAAAGAGCTGAGCTAATCAGATATTTACAAATCTTAGGTTTTGAAGGTCCCTATTCTGGTGGAAAACACCAATTTATGTTCAAAGGCACGATTCGCTTGCGACTTCCTAATCCGCACCGGGGAGACGTCGGCAGGGAATTACTCTCGAGGATTCTTAAGCAGGCAAGCATAGACAAGGATAGCTGGGAAAAGCTATAGGTTGGCCATGTCATTGCGAGGTGTCTTCTTCCTTGCCCTGAAGGGGAAACCCTAAACAATATCAAATGACAAAGCTCAAATGACAAAGAGAAATGTTTTTGGCATTTTGGGATTTGGATTTCAATTGTCATTTGGATTTTGACATTTGGGCTTCTTTGAGGCAATGACACCCCCTTTTGTCGTTGCGAGGCACGACAGTGCCGAAGCAACCTTGTAGGGCAGGGGATTGCCGCATAACCCTGAGGGGTCACGCCACAAAAAGAGAAGTGCCTGATAAATCAGGCAACTACAAAAATCTGGGGCGAAGGGAGGTCGTGTTAGGCGGTTACTATAATCTTGCCAACGAGCTTTTCCACTTCCTGGCGGTCATTGCAGAAATCGAGCACGATTTTGCCAGTGATGATTCCCTTGAGGTAGATCTCGACCAGGGCTTCGTCAAGCGAAATCATGCCCATGTCCCGGTGGGTACGGATTACATTGGGTAACTGGTAGATTTTGCCTTCCCGAATGAGGTTTTTCACTGCCGGATTGCCGAGCATGACTTCTACGGCGGCTACCCTCCCTGAACCATCAGCCCGGGGCACAAGCACCTGACATAGCGCACCAATAAGTAAAGAAGCCAGCCGTGTCTGGGCCAGGTGGCGCTGATGAGGTGGGAACAAATCAATTATTCTCTCTATTGCCTGAGTAGCGCTGGGGGCATGACCGGTAGTTAATATAAAGTGCCCTGTCTCAGCTACGGTAAGGACAGCGTCGGCAGTCTCCGGATCTCTCATCTCGCCGACCAGAATCACATCCGGGTCCTGCCTTAAGATGTGTTTCAGAGCATTGTCAAAGGATAAGGTATCAGTGCCCAACTGACGCTGGGTCACAGCACATTTAATGCTGGTGTGAACATATTCTATGGGGTCTTCAATGGTAACTACATGGCGGGTTTCATGAGTATTCAAGTGTTGAATCATAGCTGCCATGGTGGTACTTTTACCACTGCCGGTAGGTCCCGTAATCACTACCAGTCCTCTGGGCTTCATGGCAAGCTCCTTACATATCGCAGGCAGCTCCAGCTCGTCCAGGGTGGGGATTTTTGGTGGCAACAGGCGCAGAGCAAGGCTGATAGACCCGCGCTGCTGAGCGGCATTGCATCGCAGACGACCGACATCAGGTAACGTATAGCCAAAATCAAGCTCCAGTTGGCGGTGGAAGTGTTCCCTCTCCTCAGGCGTGGTTAGCTGGAGAAAAGCTTCGTTTACATCCTCAGGAGTTAGTGGAGCTACACCGTCTGCTGGTTCCAGGGAGCCGTCGATGCGGAACGTTGCCGGGCTGCCAACAACCATATGTAAATCGCTAGCCCGTCTTGACTTACCTGTCCGAAGCAATGAAAAAACATCCATATCTTTTCCCTCTTATAGAAATCACATAAATCCCAAATTTTACCGCTGATTTGTAGTATATTTAAGTATATTTATAATATAGTGTAAGCTTCCTTCATCCTTACTGTCAATACCCCATTAGTAATAGGAATATAGTATTAGTCTCACCATCCTCTTTCCCCCAAATCCATTCGCCAAAATCCAAATGACAATTGAAATCCAAATGCCTAAATGCCAAACCTACTTCTTCGGCAAAAGAATGGAAGAAAATATCAAACTAAGCTCTTGGGCTTCCCTCAATAACTTTTGGCACTCATCTCGCCTAGTGGGATTTGCCTTGGCAATCATTCTGAGCCAATGCTTTGTCTCCTTTGACTCTTTTTTGCAGATAGAAATTTTATGTCGGAAATCTTTCCTGGATTGTGCTCCGTCTGCTTCCACGTAGTTTGCCCCGATACTGGTTCCTGCTCTTACTATTTGACTGATAAATGGACTATTGATAGGGTCTTTAGGGAAAGTTTTTACAAGTTCAATAATTGCTTCGCCGAATTGTGCAGTTCGTTCTTCAAGGTCGTACTTCTTTTTGTCATTTGAATTTTGGGCTTGATTTGGCATTTGAACCTTGTCATTTGATATTGTTTAGGATTTGGTGCTTGGGATTCGGGATTTATCCTTTTGTAGAAGCGGGGAATAAATCCCTGCCACCATTTTTGCGAATAACTTTATTTGGTTAAGGAGAACTCAAAACTCCACGGGCCGTCCTCCTGGACACGCGCGACCCAAACTCTCGAGAATCTGGGGCTCTCCCTCAAATCTCGGGCATAACTGTAAATGAGTCCCACATTTGGAGCCGCCCCCTTCACAATTATTGAGCTGCCCTTATGCTCAACTTGGACGAAGAACACATTCTGGTTCGCTAAGTCTACAATCTCGCGTAAATCCAGATAAACGCTCGCCCGCCCCCGTTCCATGGTGATAAATCTGGCATTAAGGGCATCGGCGATAGTTTTTGCCGACCCAACCTGTGCTTTCAATGTCGCTGTGTCCAGCTGCAGCTGGATAACGCTGGTCTCAGCAATTGTCACCTCGGAACGCAATGTCGCAATCTCGGTGCGATTATACAGGATAAGAATTACGGCGAGGATAATCAGGCCGATACCGATGACAGTAACAACGGGGATCAGTACTCGTACCATAGAGAAACGCGGGGGCACATAGGCTTCAGGGAGGGCATTAAAATTCACTAATGAAAAGTTAGCTTCTTCCTTTTCCGGCAGCAGTTCCTTGAGAGCCAGCCCGATATTGACCATGAATTCGTTGGGGTTGAAGCCCTCGGCGGGTTCCACAGGCGATGGCAACGCTGACACCGAATAGCCTGCCCCGCCAACCACTGACTGCCAGGTATCCGGTTCTTCTGCCAGGTCGCCGCAGACAAACACGGGCACAGTAGAATCTAAAGGCTTTTCCATATGGCTGGAATTATAGAAGGCAACAGTCCTGTTGAACTCTTCAGCGATAAACGGCAGCTTTTCCTCTAAGGATTCAGTCTCAGTGGGCAGGGATAACCTGCGGATGACCTGAGGGAGCCTGTCTGCCAGAACTATGAGATCAAGGTGGTCTAACCGGGCATTTACAATGATTGCTCGGGGCTCATCCGGGATTCGGCACAAGGCCAGGGGAGCTAAGTCCATAATATGTGGCTTAACACCGGCCTGGCGCAGCGTTCTGACCATAACGTCAACCACGTTGCGGGGGAAGGTGGTCAGGAAAACACGACTTTCTCCCCTCGGAGAAGGAAGGCTCTGGTATGAAAAGTAAACCTCTTCTAAAGGTGTTGGTATCGTTCTCTGTGCCTCACGCCTCACCGCCTCAGGAATTACAGCTTCAGGCAGCTCGGGCAGGGATATGACGCGATACAGAGAATCATGCCCGCTTAAAGCGCTGATGACCTTGCCTGCCTTTGCTCCTGTCTCTTTAAATACCTGCTTAACCTTGTCGGCTACCTGCTCTTCGTCAACAATGAGCCCCTGGCTAACCAGACCTGGCTCCAGTGGTAAGCTAGCCCACTTTTCCACCTTTTCGCCCTTCATGACCAGCAGGTTAATGCTATTATCCCTGATAAATAACGTGGTAACTCTTTTCGCCATGCTTTATGTACCTTTATAGCCGTAGATATTCAGCGAGATGGTAGCTTTTGACTTGTTAACTTCTATGTTTATGCTATGCACGTCAACGCTCCAGGGTAGCTGGAAGCTCCAGGATAGGTCGTAATCAATACCAGTTCCTATAGCATCGATGAACTTGAGTATATTATCGGTGTTGCCCTCGACAACTACTACAAATGAAGAAATAGAATAGGTAACAGTCCCTACTTTTTTATTAATCGGCTGTGATGCGGTTAGCCTGGTTAACTCCACCCCACACCCACCTGCCATCGTATATAACTTCTGACCATAAGCAATCTTAAAAAAGTCCTCACCGTACTCGATGCTCTCCACCAATTCCGGGAATTTTGACTGACTGCTATCAAGCGATGATTGAGCTTGAGCCAGTTGGTCTTCCAGGCTGTCCCTTTGTTTAATAAGCGTGGGTAAGAGAGTCTGATCTCTCGACAGCCTATCCTGCAAGTCCCCCCTCTCTCTAGCCTGCCCGGCGTAAATCGTGAACAGGATGCCGAGGACAACAGCTAAAATGACGATTCCGACAATCAGCCCGACTTTCTTACTCAGCTTCATAACCTACTCTGCTTCCTTCTAATATACCATCGTCTAAAAAGTCTGTCTAGTGGTTTCCCAAATATTTTTGCCTTTTCCATATTTTTAGGCGGCATTTATATGCCGCCTCCTTACTTAATCTCAACCTCACTAACAAGTCTTATTACCCGCTAAACTTCCTCCGGCGGAAGCGGGATAACCTCCCACGAAGCAATGTGGAAGATTAGCATTTGAAAACCAATAAGGAAGTTAAGTTCGTATTCGTCAAACCCCCCTTCTGGATAACTTATGCTTGTGTTGGGTTGTAAATCCACCACGACACTGCCAGCTATAGAACCGTAGAAATCACCTCCGGGCTGTACATTGGTTATGCCCTCAACTGACATTACAAATATGGGATCGGTCACACCTGATTCTGCCTTTGGTGCAAAATAGATGTTCCCTACAGCTATAATAATGCCGGGACCGATGATGTTACACTTCTGGATTTCAAGCGCATTATGGCTGCCAGTGGTATTACTCGCAACAAATATGGTCTGCCCGTTTAAGTCAAGGGTCAGCTTGAAGGGCTCAACGGAAGTAGGTCCGTATATTTGTGTGTCACCGGTAATGTAAACAGTCCCGGTAAGGGTTAAAGTAGCGGGAGTATTGCTTGTGCTCACGATATCCAGTTCGCCGTCTCTATAAAACGGCCCTATCCAATCGTCCTCGCCGTCAAGGTCTAGGGTGGCTGAATCGTATGGCTCCGCGCCTGCGACATCATCCAGGTAGAAATCGGCAAGTTCCTCCCCTGTCGGCCAGGAGGCCTCATAATACTCTATCGGGCCATGCTCTTCTCCCACTGGAGGGGTGATATTCGCCCCTGGGGCGATCTCAATTTCATTCAGGCTGGTAATAACTTGACCCAGTAGGCCGGCATAATCACCATACGGGTTGACACCGAAAATATAAGCCTCTATTTCGGTCCCGCTGCCATCGCCGGTAGCCGTTGCTACGACGCGATAAGTCAAGGTCAGGTTACCTGAACCATCAAAAGATGTTATGGTAACATCCACGCTTTTGCCATTAACATCGGACATGTTGTAAGAGTGCGTCGGGTCTCCAGGGCAAAGCGCCACCTCTCCTTGCTGTATCTTCCAGACAGCATCCTCCACCCCGGCATCGGCGGCATAAAGCTCATCAGTCCTCCTCTCATAGACTTCACCGGTGTTAAGCTCGGTGCCCATATAAGACAGCAGGGGACCGCTGATGAGCCCGCCGACAAGGAGCAGAATCAGGACCATGACCAGCGCCTGCCCCTTTTCATCTCTTATTAATCTCTTCACATCAATTTTCCTCGCTTCACCTCGCCGTTATGCTAAATACCAGTATATAGCAATCCTGTTCCGCGTCAATCACCCATTGGTAATAGTGACAAAGTCCTATGATTTTGCCACGCTCGAGTGTTCAGTGAAGAGGTCGCCATGAAAGAGAGGCTATATTGGCCAAATCCGAAATCCGAATGTGAAGACCAAAAAGAGGGCGGCTTTTATATGCCGCCCTCTTTCCTTAATCTCAGTATCGTTAGCGACTCTTATTACCCGCCGGGCTACTCCCGCCAAAGCGGGATAACCTCCCAGGAATCAATGCTGTAAACTAGCTGCGTAGGTTCACCAAAACCGGGGAAGTTAATGCCGTCTCCAAAACCCGCTTCTGGATAATTTAGGCTTGTGTTGGGTTGTAAATCCACCTCGACACTACCAGCTATGGCACCATAGAAAGCACCTCCGGGCTGTAAAGTGGTTTCGCCCGAAACTGACAATATAAATATGGGGTCGGTCATGCCTACTGGTATATTTGGCTCAAAATAGACGTCCCCTACAGCTATAATGACGCCGGGACCGATGATGCTACACTTCCCCCCTATCCAAAGTGCTTTCTCGGGGGCAGAAGAATTGCTGGCAACAAAGATAGTCTGACCGTTTAAGTCAAGGGTAAAGTCGTGTTTCGTGCCGCCGATTTCTGTGTCACCGGTAATGTAAACAGTTCCAGTAAGGGTTAAAGTAGGTGGAGGGTCAGTCTTAATCGAGTTCAGGATTTCCAATCCGCCGTCTCTATAGAACGGCCCCAACGAATCGTCCTCGCCTTCAAGGTCTAAGATGTCTGAATCGTATGGCTCCACGCCTGCGACATTCGGCCAGTAGAACTCGGCGAGTCCCTCCGGTGTCGGCCAGAGACCACCATAATAGTCTACCGGGCCATGTCCTTCAGGATAGTTGATGTCCCGAGATGGTGGGTATTCAATTCCATTCTGACTGGTAATAACGTTATCTAGTAAGCCAGAAAAGTCAGCACTCACACCGGTAACATAAGCCTCTATTTCGGTACCGGTGATGGCCGCAGTACCACCACCATCGTCGGTGACGGCTATCGAGGTAATTCTGTAAATGCCCTCACCTACATACTCTATAGATATTTGCAGGCTTTTGCCATTAACATCGGTTATATTGTAAGACCAGGAGTGGCCCGGACTACAAGGCAGGTTACCTTCGTTATTCTGTATCTTCCATATGGCGTCCTCTACCCCGGCATCGGCGGCATAAAGCTCAGCCGTCCTCGTCTCATAGACTTCACCGGTGATAAGCCCGGTGCCCATATAAGACAGCAGGGGACCGATGATGAGCCCGCTAATCAGGAGCAGAATCAGGACCATGACCAGCGCCGCCCCCTTTTCGTCTCTTGCTAATCTCTTCATCATAGTTTTCATGATTTCACCCGCAATAGTACCGGATTACGGTCCATTAATAACATTATAGCTTCGGTGTTTCCTCTCGTCAATTTAGTACGCCGGTCCCGTCAATCCCACTGCCCAACGCAGAGATTGCGGAAAGGCGCCTCGCAAAGACGGGTGGACAGAGATTGCGGAGCCTGTTCCAAGCGTAAGCAAGGAATCCCGTGCCTCGCAAAGACAAGTGGAGCCCGAGATTGCCAATAGCTCTTCACGACCGCCATATCTTTCCATGCGTCTCATAGTATGAATAACCTATTACCTTCGTCATATTATTAGTCGCTGGAAAAGCGAAATTCCCTCGCCTTTCCGGTACTTTTGGGGGATTTCCTACGAACCAACAAGAAGAAACCCAAATGCCTAAATCCAAATGACAAAGGCGTACAGTAATCAGTGGTCAGTAGACAGTAGACAATAGTGTGGCTTTCCGCAGGCAAGGAAACTGAAAACTGGCTGCTGATGGTTGAATGCGTATGCTCAGGATTTGGTGCTTGGGATTTTCCCTCCGTAGGGGTGGGGCTCGTCCCCGCCCGGGTAAGGCGGAGATAAACTCCGCCACTACATTTTTGTGTTACGGTTTTCGTAAACCACTATTTTCCTTTTGTCATTGCGAGCGAAGCGTGGCAACCACTGGCGCCTGAAAACGCCTCCCAGATTGCTTCGTCGCTTCGAAAAAATTGATTAAATCAGGGTACTCTCAGGTGGCAAGACAGTTTGGCTCCTTCGGCTTTGTCATTTGTCATTGCTTGGGGTTTCCCCTTCAGAGATTGCGGAGCTTGTTCCGAACCACAGGTGAGGAATCTCGTGACTCGCAATGACAGGAGGGGAGTGTCATTGCTCCAAACAAATCCAAATGTCAAAATCCCAATCACAATTGAAATCCAAATGCTTAAATGCCAAAACCACTTCTTTTTCTCATTTGGGTTTTGAGCTTGATTTGGCATTTGAGCTTTGTAATTTGTCATTGTTTGGGGTTTCCCCTTCAGAGATTGCTTCGACACTGTCGTGCCTCGCAATGACAAAGGAAGAAGGCCCCTCGCAATGACAGGGGGATGTTATTGTGAGCCCGGTCTGGGTTCAACTTCATATATCCGGGTCTCGTTTTGTCCGCCCACGGTGGCGGTCACCGTGAAAGTAAGCCATGCATCATCCCAATCACAATCCTCATCCCAAAAACAATCACAATCACAATCCCAAACACAGCTAGTCTCTGCCGGGTCAATATATTCAGCCACTATGGTAATAGAAGGAGGGTCTGAGTCAATTTTATGCTCTCGCTGGAGTCTCTTAAATTCGCTAGACGGCATATTCTCCAAAGTATAAATAACCTCATGCGTATAATTAGTTGCCCAACCAGTCCAGCTTAAGGTGAGCGGAAACCCCGAACCTCCGCTGGGCTCCACGCATTGAGCCATCTGGACGTCGGGGCTGATCCAGAAGCCAACATTGCGTACCTGGCGGACAGCCGACATGCGGTTGGCAATGCTGAAGTTCACATTAAGCGCATAAAGAATGGTCCCGGTGATGGCGGTGGCCACGATGCCAGTAAGAAGCATGGCTATCAGCAGCTCAACCATGGTAAATCCCCTCTGGTCTTTATTTAGCTTTTTCATATTCATTATGATTCAGCCGCCGTTTGTAATTTGGGATTTCTGAACTCTTTACACCTCTGTATAGTCCGCCGGCTGTCTTTTATAGCCCTCCAGGATAAATTGTTCTCCTACTACTTTATTTTCAGGGCGCACAATCTCATAGCTGACAATCACCGTTATCTTCTGAAGCTTGGACTGATCTGGGTCAACAACGAGCTCGTCAACAACGAGCTCAATCTCATACCCTTCACCGTCAACGGTTATCAAGTCATAATCGTCGTGGCCAGACTCAGAATAGTCAATGTAGTCCTGGTTTTTAACATATTCCATCTGGCTTTTGGCCAGGCTTTCGGCAGTGGCCTGCCTATCAGTGATGATAAGAACCGTGGAGGCGTAAGATAGGGCACCCAGAATGGCGACAGTAATTACCCCGATAAGGGCTATAGCTATCGCCACCTCAATCAGGGAGAACCCCCGGGAGCGGCCTTGAAAGGCTTTCCTTACTTTGCTATTCAGTCTTACCCTTTTCATTTTCTCAAAAATGCTCACGCCAATCCCCTTACCCCGCCGGGATTGCTTCGGCTGACTTCGTCAGTCTCGCAATGACAGGCGGGAAGTGCGTGGCAATCCCATTGGCTAAATTCCAAATCCCAAAATCCAAATGACAATTGAAATCGAAATGTTTTAATGCCAAAACTACTCCTTTTTCCCTTTGGATTTTGAACTTTGCCATTTGTCATTGCCCCCTTGATAACCCTCACCTAGATATTTAGCTGATTATAGACAGAATACAGGGCTGAAAACATAGCTAAAACAACAAAAGCAACCACCAAACCCAGAATTATCGTTATCACTGGCTGAATAAGCCCCACAGCCGAGTTGGTCTTATCATCAGCCTCGGCCTCAAAGCTTTCGGCTACAGTACCTAGCGTATTCTCGAGATTACCGGTTTCTTCGCCAACTCTCACCATTTGCGTCATTAAGGACAGGAAGAACTCATTCTTAGCCATGGGTTGGGACAAGCCTTCGCCTCTGATTAACGCCTGCTGAACTTCGATCAAACCCTGATTTATGGCCTTATTGGTAATACTGCGGATGGTTACGGCCAGGACTTCCGGTAGGGGTAAACCGACTCTGATTAACAATGACATAGTCCGGCAGCAACGGGAAAGCTCACTGAGGTGGACAATACGCCCGACTACAGGCAAACCAAGCATCATTTTATCCCAACGGTATCTCCCGGCCGGGGTCCTGATATAGACATAAAGTGCGGCAGCAGCAATTAAAAACACGAGCAGAAGATAAAGCCCATAGTGGTTAAGCCAATTAGTAAGGCCCATAAGAATTTTGGCAGGCAGAGGCATCTCAGCCCCGAGTTGAGAATAAAAGCTGACAAAGGTGGGAAAAACAAGGGTGACCAATACCAGTACCACGACAATAGCGACAACAACCACGATAATGGGGTAGGTCAAGGCACCTTTTATTCTCTTCTGGGTGACGGCTCCCCTCTCCATATAGTCGGCCATTTGCCTCAGCACCACCTCCAGGTTACCGCCTTGCTCACCGGCAGCTATTGCCTGGGAGTACATTGTAGAGAAAGCCTGAGGGTGCTTGTCCAGAGCCATTGACAGTGAACTACCACCGCGAATATCCGAGGCTACCCCACCAACTATTTTCCGCAGGGTTTGACTAGTTATCTGGTCTTGCAACAAATCTAAAGAAGTAACGATATCGGTGCCGGATTCCAAGAGTAGCGCTAGCTGGCGGGAAAACATGATTACTTCTTGCGGCTTTATACGAGAAAAGCTGGCTAGCAGTTTTTCTTTATTAAATAATGGAACGACTTTCTTAAGGGTGACTACCCGGTAGCCGCCATAGCCCAGCAGCTCGGTTGCCGCCTCTTCACTGATAGCCGAAACCTTGCCCTGAACTAATTTCTTATCTTCAGTATAGGCTGTATAAGCGAAATCCATTTATAACCTCCCAACAGCTAAGTTGTAATGTAGGCATTACGCAGCACCTCAGAGGGGGTGGTAATACCTTCCTTTACCTTACGCATACCATCGTTCATCATAGATATCATACCGTCTTGAATGGCCCGCTCTCGGACAGCACTACTGCTGGCTTGATTACAGACCATCACTCCTATAGTGTCGCTCATAGGTAGAATCTCAAACATTCCCGTCCGCCCCAGGTAACCGGTATAGGCGCAGGACTTACAGCCGGTACCGTAGAGGAACTCGGTCTGCTTCTCCCCCATTTCCTTTTCATAAGCCATCTGTTCGACCAGGGGGGCCTCAATAAGGCGGCTACAATCAGAGCAGATGCGACGCACCATCCGCTGAGCGACAACACCAATAACTGCCGAGACTATCAAGAACGGCTCTACCTTCAGGTCAAGGAGACGGGAGAGCACACCGGCAACATCATTAGCGTGGATAGAAGACAGCATCAGGTGCCCGGTTAAGGCTGCCTGAGTAGCTATGTTAGCTGTCTCGACATCGCGTATCTCACCAACCAGTATTACATCAGGGTCAAGACGAAGTATGGACCTCAAGCCGCTGGCAAAGGTAATGCCAGCCTGGGGGTTAACCTGAATCTGGTTAATATCCTTAAATCGGTACTCAGCAGGGTCTTCAATAGTAATGATGTTTCTCCCGTGAGTATCAAGGGAATTGATTGAGGCATATAGAGTAGTAGTTTTGCCAGCTCCGGTAGGACCGCTAATCAGAATCATACCATAGGGAACCTTGAGCATACTTTCATACTTTGCCAGGCTGTCAGGTAGCAGACCAAGCTCTGCTAACCCCAGAGTAGCCAGTGACTTATCCAGAAGCCGCAGGGTTGCTGTCTCACCTGAGACAGTGGGAGCGGTAGCGACTCTGACATCTATCTCTCGCCCTTTAGCCACGGTAGAGAATTGACCATCTTGAGGACGAAAATGGTCAGCGATATTCATTTCAGCCAGGATTTTAATTCGTGAAATGAGTGCCCGGTGTACACTTAAAGGTGTAGACATCGTATCGTGAAGAGTGCCATCTATACGGTAGCGTATTCGCAATCTATCTTCTTCTGGCTCAATATGAATGTCAGATGCGCGGGCTTTGACTGCCTCGTCAATTATAAGATTGAGAGCCTGAACCAGAGGGGTATCAGTAGCAGCACTAAGGGCAAGCTTCTCGTCAGTTTCTTCAGCCGGGATAGAGACACGAGAAATCTGCTTTTCAATTTCGCCATAGGCTTTATAATTGAAGTCAATAGCGTCCCTGATTTCCTGGACAGTGGCAGCTACAGGCTTAACATTCATTCGGCTCTGGGATGAAAGAGCCTCCAGGGCAAAGATATCAGTCGGGTCTGCTATAGCCACTTCCAGTGTCCTGCCAGATATAGTCAGGGGTATGGCATTATACCTTCTGGCCATCACCTCAGGAATCAATTGTAGTGCCTCAGGCTGGGGCATCTGCCTCAGTAGCTTGCTCTTCAGCTTATCTAATTTAGTTGACTTCCCTTTTGGCTGGACAGTTATCTCTTCAGTCACAGGTTTAGTAACTAGTTTTTGACCCAACCCAAGGACTTTTATCTGCTGGTGCTGGGCAAATTGCTGTGCCTCGGGGCTAAGCTCCACCGATACCACAATGATCTTCTCATCAACGCCAGCCTCATAGGCCTTAGTATCAAATAACATTACCTGTTCCAGGTTTACTTCTTTCTCCCCATTCAGGAAATCTATAGCCAGCTTGTGCTCAACCTGACCGCTTTCAGCATGGGCCAGTATATCAAAGGTATATTCAACTCCTGACCGGCCTTTAATTTTGGCATTCTCTTTTACTCCATAGCCCCGGTTGGCTAAAGATTTGACCAGGTCCTCCTTTGTCTCAAACCTAACCGGCTCCTCGGGCTTAACTGGCTGCGCGGGTTTCAGGGTTAATAGTTGCTCAATTTGTTCTCCAGCAATAACCTTTATTCGCTGCTTGCGAGCCAGCTGTTTCGTCTCCTGACTAAGTTCAGGAATGGCAATAAGAATCCTGTCAAGGATGCCGCAATCATAGGCTTTATTGGCAAAGCTGAAAATGGTGCCCACTTCTATATCCCTATCACCACCAGCAGCAATGCCGATAGCAATATTGTATCTAGTAAAACCATCGTCTCTTTGAGCCAGCATATCAAAGGTATGCTCAATCCCTGAGTTCCCGAGGAGCTTAGCTCTCTCGGTTACTTCATACCCCTGCTGCTCCAGATACCCTCTAATCTGGGCCTTCAGCTCCGAATCAATTTTCATATAACGCACCTTCCCATCCACTTTCTCCAATTTGGGTAAAGTGTAATTCGCCAATTGGCTGAAGTCAACATTGTTAACCATGTCTTAACCCGAGCTAACTAGGGCATAATAAGCTCCCTCTTCCACAAGCTAAATACAATTTAGCATATCGTATTAGTTTGTCAATAGGACTTTTGGGGGAGTCTCTTGTGAGCTCTCGTGGATTGGGAGGGAACAAGTCCCTCCCCTACAGGAGTTGTTGGTTTTACCAGTCATTGCCACGCCCCGACTTGTCGGGGCGTGGCAATCCCATTGGGTAAATTCCAAATCCCAAGCTCCAGATAAATCCAAATGTCAAAGCTACTTGTTTTTGTCATTACTTAGGGTTTTGGGCTTGATTTGACATTTGAGCTTTGGGTTTTGATATTGCTTAGGACTTGGTGCTCGGGATTTATCCCTTTATAAGGAGGTGTCTCACAATGACTTTTGTGTCACTGTTTCTGCAAATCACTATAATTGCCTATAAAGAGGCATTCAAATTTCATCAAAATCTTCTAATACCCTCCGTGGTTTTGCTTCGGGTGAAATCCAGCCGCTGTGCAGGGCGAGAGCAACAGCGTGGGCTCTATCATTAGCATTTAGCTTACGAAGGATGGCACTGACATGATTCTTAATTGTTTGTTCGCTGATTTCTAGGATACGGGCGATTTCTTTATTTGAGTTGCCCTCAGCAATGTAGGTTAGAATCTGCGTTTCCCTGTTGGTAACAGGAGCGGCTATGCCTTCCATAGTTCTCCCCATACCTCGAAACTGGTTTAATACCTGCCTGGCAACCCTGGGTCTGGTCATCAGGCTTTCATTTATGGGGTATTCACCTTTGCGGGCTCGTCTTATAGTGCTAACCAGCTCGTCGGCAGTGGCGCTCTTACTCAAGCAGGCTACGGCTGCAGTTTTAATGACTTCAAAAAGCTCTTCATCATTAGGGTCAGGGCTTAGCACTATTACTTTAGTATTTGGGTAGTATTGAGCAATTTTTCTACCCAGCTCAATTCCGCTGAGGCTGGCCAGGTCAGAGCCAAGTAGAGCAACATCAGGGAGATTAGCTTCAATTAGCTCGAGTGCATTCTGAGTTGGGTCGCATTCTAATATCTCCAGGTCAGCTTGTTGAGACAGCGTCTGACGCACCCCGGCTCTGAAAAATGCTTGCTCATCAATTACCATCACTTTGATCTTATTCATCAGCCACCTCCTGGTGAAGCTTTACATATTTAATTCAAACACCTTCCTGGTTATTTGGATTTAGCTCCAGTGATTTATCGTATAATGTAATCCCCTTTGGTGTCAATAGTCCATATTATATCACCCCGCGCCGCCAAGTATTTGGGGGCTTGACAAGTGCCATTGAGGTAGTATAATAGTAATAGGCCAAAGGTAATATATATTGGGATGATATAATGAATCGGCGAAGGTCTAATATAGAGATAATAGCTGATATGCTCAGGGTTGGGAAAAATGGCGCTGGCAAGACAGAGATTATGTATAGCGCCAATATGAGCTATGCCCAGATACAGAAGTATCTTGGTTTCCTCTTGAGCCACGGGTTCATTAACAAAGTGAAGGTGGGAAATCCCGCAGTTACCTATCAGGTAACGGACAAAGGGGGAGAACTGCTCAAAAATATAAACTGCATAATTGAAGTACTCGAGTTCCGAAATGGCAATGGAGCTTGAGGCTGTAATGTTGCGGAGTTATAGAGGGGTGCCTGGAAGTAGAGTGAGGTCACCCCTTATTTAACATAAAAATCTAAGGAGTGTTACGTATGATAGGAGCGGTATATGTCTGAAAAAAGGATGCTGATAGTAGATGCTGAGCTGGTGAAAAAGGTAGATGACAATCGTGATGATATGGGGCGGTCTGAGTTTATCAACTTCCTTATTGAGACTCAGTTGCAGGAAAAAGAAGAAAGTAAAAAGCAAGGCAGCGTAACCCGAGAGGAATTTCACCAGTTTCAGGAAGGCACGAAAGAGCTATTGCGCAATTTCCTGGAATTCTTTATCAGCTATGGGTTGGAGCTAGGCAAGCAACCTGGCGATAACGAATTCGAGCAATTAGCTCAGAAACTGCAAAGTCTAGGTAGCTCGTCAAAAGTAAAAAGCTCCTGACTTTCTTTCCTCGCATTTTCCTCCACAATCACATTCTCCACAGCTTCAAATAGAACTATCTTCTAGAACATAATCTCTTCCCAAGCTATTCCTAACCCTGTCATACTATCTTCAGAATAATGAAGCTCCTGCGTTGTTATTCTGAATGAAGTGAAGAGGTATAGCTATGACAAGGCCGATTGAACTACTGCGTCAGGGGAGAAAAGAAGAGCTGTGGCAGATGTGCTGCGGCTTTATTGGCCTCAGCCTGGAGGAGTTTATGGCTATCCAGAAGAGACTGCTTCTGGAGGAGATTGAGCTATTAAAGAACAGCGAGCTTGGCAAGAGGGTGATGCGTGGTGCCATGCCTGAGACGGTGGAAGAATTCCGGGAGCAGGTGCCATTGACCACCTACTCTGATTACCTACCTGAGCTTGTGGGAAAAAGGGAAGACGTGTTGCCGACCAAGCCTGCCATGTGGGTGCATACGGTAGGCAGGGCTGGTGAATATAACCTCAAATGGGTGCCCTTATCCGAGAGGTTCTTATATGAATTTGTGAGGACGGCTGGTGGCGTTGGGCTTCTTGCCTCCTGTAATGCCCAAGGTGATTTTCTCGTGAAAGAACATTTGAAAACTCTGTCCACTATGGCATCTCGATATTATGGATCAGGTGTTGTGGGATACTTAATGCAACAAGCTCTTGGCTTTGACCCCCTGCCTTCCAATGCCGAGGAAATGACATTTCAAAAGAAGATAGAAGCTGGCTTTAAGGAGGCTTTGTGTCAGGGTCTTGATGCTTTTGGCGGCTTGCCCTCTATCTTGGTTTATATCGGGGAAATGTTTAAGCGAGGAGCCATAAGTGTAGATACTCGTTTTTTGCTATCTCATCCCAAAGCATCTGCTCGCTTCATTAAAGGATTAATCAAGAGCAAGTTGGCTCATCGTCCTATGTTGCCTAAAGATCTATGGTCAGTTAAGGTAGTTGTGGGTGGTGGCATAGACAGTGCCATTTTCGGGAAAGGGGTAGAAGAGCTGTGGGGGAGGAAACCTCTGGAGCTGTATGGTGGCACTGAGGGCGGTATTTATGCCGTTCAGACCTGGGATTACGAAGGTATGACTTTTATTCCCAACCTCAACTTCTTTGAGTTCATTCCCGAGAGGGAATACTTCAAATGGCAACTTGACCATTCCTACCAGCCGAAGACTATTTTGCTGGACGAGGTAAAGGCAGGCGAGAATTACGAGATAGTCATCACCAATTTCCATGGCGGTATTATGACTCGATATAGACCTGGCGATATGGTCAGGATAAGTTCGCTGCGAAATGAAAAACTGAATATTGATATCCCGCAGATGGTATTCTATAGCAGGGCTGATGACCTTATTGATATTGCTAGTCTTGGTCGGCTGACAGGAAGGGTAATCGAGGAGGCAGTTGAAAACACTGGCATCGCCTATGTGGATTGGGTAGCACGCAAGGAACTAATTGATAATAAACCTGCGCTGCATCTCTATCTTGAGCCTAGAGATGAATATATTGCCAGTGAGGAAGGTATGGCAGCAGCGATACGCGAGCAATTTAAGAAATTAGATAGGAAATATCGGTGCAACTTCTACAGCCTTATTGGCAATATGGAAACTGTGCTTGGCTTAAAGCCCCTAGAGGTTACTTTGCTCCCCCAAGGCGCCTTTTCCAGCTATATGACTCAACGGCAAGCTGAGGGCGCCGATTTAGGTCACCTGAAGCCACCACATATTAACCCTTCGGATGAAATGCTTTCCTTACTCGGAGCACCCAAGGTTGTGGTGGAGGCTGCGCCGGTAACTGAAGCCGAACGTGCGGCTGCTTGATGACAGTAGCATAGTTTAGAGAAAGGCAGGGCACCTTACCAAGACAAGGAAGGCGAGGTTTTAACCTCGCCCTTTCGTTTATAGCTTCAAGTCTTTCGCAGGTTCTTCGCCAGCAGCCCAGAATGACAAAGGCAAACCTTCAAGCCCGCCTTATGCTGGGAGAACCGTGACTGAGAACACCTAGTACTTTTGGGGGATTACTAAAGTCCTTCTTGACAGTTTCCAAATTTATATCAATAATAGCCTTATGATATAGCGGGTGATATATAGAGGGTGATATTATGAATGCCAATGTTTTAATTCCCTTAATTGCTACGATTGCTTATATCCCCTTATTTGTCATTTTGCTATCTACTCGGCCACGGCAACAAAGGCATAAGCTTTTCCTTTTGTTTCTCATTCCTGCCGTACTCTGGAGCTTCAGCACCTTCCTTAGTATGAGCGACTTGTTAATACACAATAAACCACTCGAAGTTAAAATTGTCCTTTGTATTGCTATCTTGATGCTGGTCCAATTCCATTACTTTGTACGTTCTTTTTATCAGTCCGAGCGCATCAAAATACCATTGGCTTATCTTTTCCTGGTAGCCACCATTGTCCTGGCGGCATTGGGCTACATACCCCGGAATGTTGGAATCACTGCCAGCGGCATCAATGTTGACTATGGTCCCTGGCTCATTGCCATAGGTTTACTTTTTCTTTCCACAGTAGGCGCCAGGGATATATATTCCTTGATACAAAAGTACAAGCTCTCACCCAACCCATCGGAGCGTAATCAGATTGTTTATTTATTTGCTGGTATTGCTATCTTCACGGTGTTCATTCTCAGCGCTATTGGTCCCCGTGGAGGCGAATTTCCTGTGAGCCATATTGGCAACCTTATGATTGCCTGTGTCTTAACCTATGCTGTTGTGACCTACCGTCTGCTGGATATCAGGGTTGTATTCCGCCAAGCCCTTATATACGTAGTCCTCTATGGCGGTAGTGTTGGCATTGTATTACTGCTTTTCACTCTCGCTCACCGGTTCGTCGGCATTGAGCTTAACTTTGCCTCTTTAGCGGTAACCATTGGTCTGGGAATTCCAGCTATCCTGTTTCTTGTTCACAAGGTGCATGACCTTTGGCAAAGAAAGGTGGAGGAAGCCTTTATCGGCGCAAGATACTCCTATCGCAGGCAGTTATCTGACTTTATCGCCAGAATACACGATGTTCTCACACTGGAGCAGTTGGGCAGCGAATTCATATCACTGCTTGCTCAGTCCATTGACTGTCGGAGAGCTTGTCTGCTTTTGCCCGAGGCTGGAAATGGAGATTTTAGCGCCCAATTTATCTACCCTCCTGTGGAGGATAATCCTATGGGGGAGTTGAAATTAAGGCAGGATAGTCCTATTGTGACCTGGCTGGAGCACGAAAGCACCATATTACCGGAAAGGAAACTCGCTATCTTTCCTGAATTACAATCTATATGGCAGGAGGAGAGAGAAGAAATCCAATTGGCAGGAGTAGAGATGTTCGTTCCTTTAATGAACCGGGGGGAGCTTGTGGCTGTTCTGGCAATAAGTGCTAGGCGAGATGGGAAGTTTTACGCCGTTGAGGATATTGATTTATTGGAGTTTATCGCCACCAAAGTGGCAGCGAGCATGGAAAAGGAGTATTCCCATGAGCAATTGAAGGAACAAGACGAAGAAACAACCCTAGTTAATCGTTTAACCGCAATCATAACCTCCAGCATGAGCATTCAGATGATATTTGAAGGTTTCGCCCAGGAACTAAAGAAAGTGGTGGATATTGATTGGGCAACAATTGCTTTAATTGATGGAAACGAGCTTTATTTTCTAGCTCTATCCAGCACAATAGGTTCTACTTGGCAACCGGAGGAAAGGATACCGCTTGAAGGGACGGCTACGGAGTTGGCATGCCGGGAGAAGCAGGCCGTATATGAACCTGATCTGAAACGACACCACAGATTCTGGACATGGGAGAGTCACTTGAAGCAAGGGATTTGTTCTATTGCTTACCTGCCCTTGAGTGTCACAGACCGTATTATTGGCAGCCTGATTTTGGCCAGTCGCAAACCTAATGCTTACAACCGCAGGCAAATACAACTTCTGGAAAAGGTGGCTTTGCAGATTGCTGCGCCCGTTGAGAATGCTCAACTTTATGCCCAATTGGAACAAAGGGCTCGTATTGATGTGCTTACCGGGCTATTTAATCGACGTCATTTTGAAGAACAACTCAAAGAGGAGGTTTCCCGGCATTCTCGTTATGGCGATTTGTTCTCCATATTCATGCTTGACCTGGATACCTTTAAGACTTATAACGATGCATATGGGCATCCCGCCGGGGACATTCTTCTGAGCCAGATAGGGAAAATTATCAAAGGCTCTGTCAGGAATGTTGACCAGGCTTTTCGCTATGGCGGCGATGAATTTGTTGTCATTTTGCCCCAGACAGCTAGGGGTGATGCCTATGTCGTAGCTGAGCGAGTTCGAGGGCAGATTGCCGAGGAGATGGAGAAGAAGGCAATTGCTGTGACTTGCAGCATTGGTTTGGCTAACTATCCTGCAGATGGAGTGGTAGCTGATGAACTTGTTGCCGTGGCTGATAATGCTCTTTATTATGCCAAGCGGACTGGAGGTAATCGAATCTACCTTTCCTCCAAGATTTTGCCTAAGCCGCCGGACAATGGAGGAATTACTGGGATTGATACCAGAAGTGATAGTCTGAGTGTTATTTATGCCTTAGTCTCGGCAGTGGAGGCTAAAGATTCCTATACTTCTGGTCATTCCAAGAAAGTTAACACTTATGCCGTGGCTTTAGCGGGAGCGATTGGACTATCGCCGGATGAGGTATCTAAGGTGAGCACTGCTGCTTTGCTTCACGACATTGGCAAAATTGGCATTCCCGATAAAGTGCTTAACAAAAAAGGGAAGCTTAGTGGAGAGGATTGGGAAGCGATTAAGGCTCATCCCAGGCTAGGGGCAAATATCGTCGGTACCATGCCCCATCTAGTTCCCTATGTAAATAGCATTTTACATCACCATGAGAGGTGGGATGGCGGTGGCTATCCTGAAGGGCTGAAAGGCGAAGAGATTCCCATAGAAGCTCGCATCCTCGCCATAGTTGATAGCTTTGAGGCTATGACTTCTGTCCGTCCTTACCGTCCTGCATTGTCCCTTGAGCAGGTGGTAAAAGAACTCAGGCAAGGTGCCGGGCTTCAGTTTGACCCTAAGTTGGTGGAGGTCTTCATTGGCATTATCGAGGCCAGTCTTTCTGAGAGAGTGAAGATAGGTCAAGATGCATCCAGCGAACAATCAGATCCATAGTACAGCTAGAAATCCTAAAACAACATCAAAAATTGGAAGGCAAAAACCAAAATGACCAGTCAAAATTCAAAGATGGATTCAAGGAACGTGTCTATGAATTTGCACTGGATGCAATAGGATTCATGGAGCAACTGCCAATGGAACAAGCTTCGAGGGTTATCAGTGACCAATTGTTACGAAGTGCTACCAGCATTGGCGCTAACGTGATTGAGGCTGAGGCAGCCTCCTCAAGGAAGGATTATACCGATTTCTCTACTTATGCACTGAAGTCGGCAAATGAATGCAAGTTTTGGCTAGGATTGCTCAGGGCTTCAGGCAGAGGTGGCGAAGACACCGTTAACAAACTTCTAAGGGAAGCCACATAGATTGCTAACATACTTGCCGCCTGCATACTACTCTGAAAGAGAAGAAAATGAGACATTTCTTGCATTTTAATTCGTCACTTTGACTTTTTATTTTTGATTAAATATTTGTAATTTAAAATGCCATTCTGGGAAATATATTCGTATTTTTATAGTTTGTCCTTAAGAAACTCGTTCCCTTATGGGTGCCTTTTGGAAGACCTAAATAATACATTAGACATCAGAGAACGGGAGAATATTTTAGATGCTGGTTGCGGACCCGGACTGGTAATAGAAAAAGTTATTGAAGAACATACGGGAAAAAGAATAAGCGTTATAGGTCTAGATTTTAGCAGGGGAATGATAAAGCGCGCTCGCAAGAGATGTAAAAAGTTTTCTAATGTAACGCTTCAAATTGCCGATTTAAACAAAAACCTGGAGTTTCCCGATAACTTTTTTGATAAAGTGATTTGTTCTAATACACTTTATGCCCTTGAAAACCCACATAGAGTCATTTTTGAATTTTACAGAGTTTTAAAGCCGGGCGGTGCAGTGATTATTGCCAACCCCAAACCCAACGCCGGAGAAAAAGAACTCATAAGAGAACACTTAACGGCACTTAAAAAAATCACTCCAATTTACAAGAAAATTTATCATATTTTCATATTTCTTTTGCTCATTCCTGTAAATTTAGTTGTTATCACGATAAATAAAGTCATCATTGAGAAAGGGAAAGGCAAAGAATATCACTTCTTAGGCAAAGAAGACTTACAAAAAATTCTCCAAGAAGTCGGTTTTAAGAGTATCAACATAAGCTCTTGCTACGTTGATCAAGACTGGCTGGTGAGAGCGGAAAAATAAAAATATGGGCACAATAGGTGAGAAAATTCAATATTGCCTCTCGGACATGGAAGGGAGTGGGGATAACCCTAGACATCTGGCTAGAGCTGGACATGCAGAAACGACAGGCTTCTGCAGGACAGGCGCAGGAACTTGAAAAGGAGTTAGTGACAGTCCAAAAAGGTCGGTCTAGGAGGAATGTCTACATCAGTAATTTTAGACTGAGATAGGGTCTTCGCCTTGATTTTGATAGAGCTTGGAGTTTAGCAGTTCTTTACCAGAACGCATATGTTGCGTGAGAAATTCTTTATCGGGAAAGAGTAGGACTTCTCCGGTGACATAGTAACGATTTCCCAGCCAGTTTTGACTAATAGCTTTCTTAGCTCGCCATAAGAGAAAAGGTGATAGTAGCGGTAAATTGTCTTTCCTTTTAGCCTCCAGGGGACTTGTTGCTCTTTGGATTTTAGCCAGAAGCCTGGTTGTCCGTGATTCCACACGGTTAAAAAAGCCTCGCCCTGGGGCTTTAATACCCGCTTTAATTCTACGAATGCTTTTTTCCTTTCCTCTCTGCCTTTGATGTGGTGGTAAGTGGCCACTGATATTGCCCAATCGAAGGTATCATTGGGGAAGGGCAGGGACAAGGCATCAGAGACTATTAAGTTGACATAAAGCTTAAACTTGGCAGAATATCTCAGAGCCTGCTTGAGCATAGCAGGGGAGGAATCCACCCCCCAGAGTTCAAAGCCCTGGCTGAAAGGCAAGAAATCCGGTCCGTGAGCGCAGCCCACATTTAGCAGTTTTCCGCTTTGCCATCTTGTCGCCAACTCTTCTAGCTCTTCTTTTAACAAAGGCCAATGCCTCACCCGATACCAGCTTTCAGCTATTTGGTCGAAAACTTCTCTATTTGTGGTCATAGATACACTCTGCTAAACTTTAGCATATTATAGTGAAATGCTCATGGTCGCAATTGTCTATGCCGTCACCCTGGGCAAAAGCTATGACTCTGAACGAAGTGAAGAGGAATTGAGTGGAGAGGCGAGATTCTTCGCCTTCGCCTCAGAATGACACCTCCATCCTGTCATTGCGAGGCTGACGAAGTCAGCCGAAGCAATCTCGTGGAAGGGTAGGGGATTGCCTCGCTCCGCTCGCAATGACATTAGGGAAAAAGGCTCAGGGTGACATGGAGATGGCATGAAGAAAGCATCTCGGACTATTTCTGGAGTAACCCCGGTGGCAGTTATGGCCAAGCCATTTCCTTGCCCCGGCAAATGTATTTATTGCCCCAGTTCTCCTGAGGCGCCCAAGAGCTATACCGTGGAGTCTCCAGCGGTGCTCCGAGCTCGAAGTTGTGGCTTTGACGCCAAAAAGCAGGCGGAGGTCAGGCTCAGGACATTGGCTGAAATGGGACATGCCCAGGATAAGGTAGAGCTTCTCATCATGGGGGGCACCTTTCTGTCTTATCCCCGGGACTATCAGTATCAGTTTATTAAGGATTGCTATGATGCTTTGAACAGCATCCCTTCTAGCAGTTTAGAGGAAGCCAGGGAATTGAATGAAAATGCTGAGCATCGCTGCGTGGGATTGTGCATCGAGACCAGGCCTGACTTTTGTGGAGAGGAAGAGATAAGGAGCATGCTTGATTTTGGCACCACCAGGGTGGAGCTTGGGGTACAGACATTGGACGATGAGGTTCATTGCTTGACAAAGAGGGGACATGGGGTAGCTGAGGTTATCTCCGCGACCAGGCTATTACGAGATTATGGCTTTAAGGTTTACTATCATTGGATGCCTGGTTTACCGGGGTCAACGCCTGAGCATGACCTAGAGCTATCGCGGCAATTGTTTGGGGACGAGCGCTTTCGACCTGACGGGCTCAAGCTTTATCCCACGTTGGTAGTTCGGGGGAGTGAGCTAGCGAATTGGTATCGGGATAATCGCTACCGGCCTTATGGTGATGAAGAAATGATTGATTTGCTTATGGCTATTAAAGCTCTAATTCCCAAATATGTAAGGATTTCGAGGTTGATGCGGGATATTCCCAGCAAATTTATCATTGCCGGGAGCAGAGACTTAGCGCTCAGAGGAACTATTAGAAAGAAGATGGGGCAATTAGGACTTCGCTGTAGCTGCATTCGTTGTCGGGAATATGGGCATCGCCTGAGGGATGGCTGGGCAATTGGCGAGCCCTGGTTAACCAGGATGGATTATGAAACCTGGGGGGGGAGGGAGGTCTTCCTTTCCTACGAGGATGAGAATGAAACCTTGTTTGGCTTGCTGAGGTTGAGAATAAATGGGGAAAAAGCGGTAGTTAGGGAGCTACACATTTTTGGTCCTGAAGTTCCCCTGGGGGGGAGGCTAGAGCGAGCCGCTCAACATCACGGTCTCGGTGAAAGGTTACTTCGAGAGGCAGAGAGAACAGCCAGGGGGGAATTTAAGGCTGATAAATTATCGGTGCTTAGTGGTGTCGGTGCCAGGGGGTATTATCGCTCGCTTGGTTATGGTCTGGAAGGTGCTTACATGGTCAAGGAGCTTGGTTAAGCTGCCTGGAAGCCTTCGGAAAGACTGTTTAGCAACCCGTCCGTCCTGAGCGAAGTCGAAGGGCAAGCTAGTCTGATCTCGAGTGCCGCTCATGGTTCGATAAGCTCACCACGAGCGATTTAATAAACAATCCCTTAACTGTATTGACATCGAGTAATAGCTATAATTATAATGAGGTGAAGGGGCCGTAGAAGCTACTCAATCAATTGAGAGGCTTGGAACCTGAGAAAACAAAGAAAGGAGAAAGAGCAGATGGATAACGAGGTAAAGCCAACCTGGAAATTAGCTTGGGGAATGTGGTGGAGGATGTTTCTTATTAGCCTGGGAATATCTGTGATAATCGGGGCAATCATGTTCATTCTATTCAAGGTGGGCGTGGTATGCATGCACTGGGAACTCATGCCTTGGTGCATGCCTTGATGAGCTCTTTAGATGGTTGCCTGGGGGTTGTGAGGATTACTATTGCGACAAGGCAGGGGTGTGGTGGTTGCCGCGCCGGGCTGGGTTACGGCAGGCAAACCCGCTGCCGCGTTGGTGATTGAGGTTTTGGGGTATTGACAATGAGAGCTTCTGATTATATCGTTATGTAAAAAAAGGAGGGACGAGAAATGCAGGAAACATGGAAGCCGACAGCTGCGGGCATACTCTGTATTATTGCAGGAGTCATTGGTGTGATCGTCGGTATAGTATTTACTGTAGTCGGTAGCATCGGATGGTTCTTTTGGATGCCATGGTTTAGCGCCATTGGTGCTCCCATAATTGTATTGGGGATAATTGCTATCACTGGTGGTATATGCGCCTTAAAAAGAAAGATTTGGGGACTGGCGCTTGCCGGGTCTATCTGTGCATTCTTTGGTCCTTGGGGTCTTCTTGGGATACTCGCCATTATATTCGTCAGCTTGGGGAAGGGCGAATTTGAATAAAGTCCAAGGTTCTGCAAGTTATGAAGTGATTGTGCCTGATGAGTCAGGCAACTACAAGATATTGTTTGAAAAACTTTGAGTACAGAAAGGAGGCAAGATGCAAAAGTATAGTTTTCTACCCTTTGCAGCCAAGGTTTTGAGAGTTGTGGGGTGGATAGTACTGGTACTTGGCGTTATTGGTTCGATTGTTTTCGGAATTATGACGGGCGGCGCTGACAATGGAGCTATAGGTGGAGTGGGAGGTGCAGTTACAGGTATTTTCATGGCTATTGGGGGAATAATTGTCTCATTTCTGGCGTGGGTATTCTTGCTTGCCGCCAGTGAACTCTTTTACCTGTTTATGGACGTAGAAGAGAACACCAGAAACACCGCCGAGCGCATTATAAAGGAATCAGATTGACATATTTTGCTAGCGCACGGGGTAGTATTTTGAGAGTCATAGGTCGGGTAGCACTCGTACTTGGCTTTATTGGTGCGCTGTTCCGCAAACTCGTTAAAAGGCTGCGGCTGCCAATACCCCAGAGGATACGTAATTTTCTGCAAAGGAGACGTAAGGCAGGCAAGCCACAGGAGTACTATTATATAAAATACGCAATTAGTGTTTTGAGGGTCATAGCATGGATAGTACTGACAATTGGCTTTATCGGTTCGCTTTTTTGGGGAATTACAACGGGTGGATTTGGAGGTGGGTTGCGGATTGTACTAGGAATAATTGGCTCATTCCTGGCATGGCTACTATTGCTTGCAACTAGGGAACTTATTTACTTATTTATCCATGTGAAAGAGAACACCGGAAGCACAACTGAGAGCATTATAGAGAAATCACGCTGAGATAAATTTATGCCTTAGCAGGTTGTGTGAATCAAGGCAGCAACCTGCTTTTGTTTGGCAAGCTCGTTTGGCCTGGCTACGGCGTCATAGGTTGGCTGAACCAATAGGCTTAGATTTTTCCCCTTAGCCCAGCTTTCCGCAGAGCCAAAGGTAAATTCATCTATTTTAGCCACGAAATTTAACCTTTCTTCCTCTGATACCCTTGCCGCCCTGTAAATCGGCTTTTTGTTTGCTATTCCGCTTTATTGCCCGGCCATGCTTGAAACGATTTAGGTTTACAAATCCTTTTGCCACGATTCTCCCCTTAAATAAAGCTATTCTTCAGCCTGAATATCGCCTCCTCAACATTGCTACCCTGTGCTCTGAGGTGTTTTATAGCTTGTTCTATTTTATCATGTTTGTAGCTATCACTGAGGTCAGGTAGCCTATTGTACAAACCAGTCCGCCTGCCAACTTTGAAATTGAGCCTTTCCTCATCTGGCAAAGATAAATACTTATTTATAATATTGAGGCATTTTCCCTTATCCTCGGGCATTTGGCCTTCGACTTCCATCAACAAGTTAAGTATATGGTCATTCTTAAGATAGCTGGTAACTTGCAAGTTTTCGATGAAAACACCTATTTCCCTTACTACTTCGTCTTCTGTTTGCAGCTCAAAATCTCCGTCCTGCAACCTGGCCCACAACGGCATCGTGGGAGAAACGTGGAGGCTGCGCAGCCTGATATAATCAGGGTCAATCTCGTTTAACACCTTAGCTGTTTCCCGGGCATGCTCTTGAGACATTTTCTTGCCCCCAAGACCAGGCATAACATATTCACACAGAGAAATGCCTGCTTCTTTCACTTTCTTTCCACCCTCAATGTGGTTCTTAGCAGTGCATCCTTTTTCCATATAAGCCAGCAAAGGGTCGTAGCCAGTCTCCAATCCGATGTGAATCCTATCTAGCCCGGCATCCTTGAGTTCCTTTAACTCTGCTAACGACTTCCTGGCTGCCGTATGAGACCGCCCATATGTAGTTACTCTGTTTAAGCTGGGAAAGGTTTTTCTCAAGAAAGTAATCACCTGAGTTAGCTCAGGGGTGCGCATGATTAAGGTATTAGAATCCTGGAGGAAGGCTGTCTTTCCTCTTGTCCCAAGCCAGAGGGCAACATTATGCACACATTGCCCATATTGAGATTGGTTAGAGAACATTGCCGCTACCTCTCTCACTTTGTTGCCATAGCCCATCTTCCAGGCTATTTCTTTTATACCCTCGCTGATAGCCTTAACCGCCTCAATATCTTTTATAATCTCTTTTACTGGCCTCAGCTCAAACTTACTGCCTTTGTATACAGGGCAGAACTGGCATCTATTCCAGGGGCAATTTCTGGTCGCCCTTATCAGCAGGGAATAAGCTTCACTAGGAGGTCTTATAGGACCTAGCTCAAAGGTATGGCTCAGCTTCTCTGTGACTGAGTAACTTAGCATTCTGCGTATTTTAGCGTGCTGGGAGGGGAATAGGCAAATGGACTTTCGCTTCCTTACCATGATAATATCAGTATTTCAAATGAAGCAAATTGAATTAATCTCTTTTGATGCTGAGGGAACAGTGGTAACACCTGATTTCAGCGAGGCTATATGGCATGAGGCTATCCCTGCGCTTTATGCTCAGAAAAAAGGACTTGACCTTGCTCAAGCCAAGAGGCACATCGCTGAGGAATATGACAAGATCGGCGACCAGAGGCTTGAGTGGTATGATATCGAATACTGGTTTAGCTATCTCGGCTTGGGTTCTTCTGAGCCAGTGATACAGAGCTGCCTGAGTAAGATAGCCTATTATCCTGAGATAACTGAGGTCCTTTCTTCCTTAGCCAGTGAATATAAGTTAATTGTTGCCTCAGGCACGCCACTGGAGCTACTGCATGTCTTATTGCGAGATATCAAACCTTATTTTGTTCGAATTTTTTCTTCCGTTTCACATTATAGGCAATTAAAAAACCCTGATTTTTACCTCAGGATATGTGAAGAGATGGGCGTCGAGCCAAGCCAGATCACCCATGTGGGTGATAACTGGCAATTTGATTTCCTCAATGCCCGACAGGCTGGCATAAATGCTCTCTATCTTGACAGGTCGGGGAGAAACCATCAGGAATCTCTTAGCGATTTGACTCAATTAAAGAGCCTCCTCATACCCCCGATATAAAATATGTCCCTTTAGGTCTGAGGATAGCTTGCTCACCATAGACATTGTAAGCCATTCTGAGTTACAATGTAATCCTTGACCAATGCCAAATCACAGCGAAGTATGCCCAGAAAGCACTTCTCCCAGTAACAAATTCAACCTGTCCACGGCAGAGCTCAAGGAAATGGCTAAGAAACTGCGCCGTCACGTAATCACCATGACAGCTACGGCAGGCAGTGGGCATCCTGGCGGCTCTCTATCAGCAGCTGATATTATCACTGCCCTTTATTTCAAGGTTTTGCGTTATAACCCCAAAAACCCCCAGTGGTCAAACCGTGACCGATTTATATTGAGCAAGGGACATGCTGCCCCAATCTTATACGCTGCCCTGGCTGAAGCTGGCTACTTTCCCGTGGCAGAGCTAACAACATTGAGAAAGTTGGATAGTCGCCTCCAGGGACACACTGATAGGAAGTTCACTCCCGGGGTAGAAATGTCAGCTGGTTCTTTAGGTATGGGTCTATCCTTTGCCATTGGCGTCGCCCTGGCCGCCAGGCTGGATTCCAAAACTTACCGGACCTATGTTCTTCTTAGCGATGGAGAATGTGAGGAAGGGCAAACTTGGGAGGCGGCCCTTTCAGCGGCCCACTTCAAAGTAGATAACCTAACGACCATAATTGACTGCAATGGTATGCAGCTCAGTGGATGGACTCGCGACATCATGAACCTTGAGCCTTTTATTCAGAAATGGCAAGCCTTTGGCTGGCATACTATTGATATAGACGGACATGACCTTGACCAAATCCTGCCCGCTTGCCAAGGGGCTGAAAAAATAAAAGGCAAACCCACTGTCATCATCGCCCGCACCATCAAAGGCAAAGGGGTTAGCTTCATGGAAAACAATGCGGCATTTCACGGCAAGGCACCTACGTGGAAAGAGGCCGAAAGGGCACTAAAGGAGTTAGAGTAAGTATGGCTGAAGCATCTACTCGGGAAACTTACGGCAAGACCTTAGTCGAGCTGGGCAGGGAAAATCCCAATATCGTTGTTCTAGACGCCGATGTGTCTCCCTCAACGATGACTAGTTTTTTTGCCCGGGAGTTTCCTGACCGCTTTTTTGATTGCGGCCTGGAAGAACAAAACATGGTCAGCATAGCTGCTGGCTTGGCTGCTTCGGGCAAAACTGTCTTTGCCACCACTTTCGTTGTTTTTGTCGTCTGTCGCTGTTTCGACCAGCTAAGGCTATGCCTTTCCCAGCCGAATCTAAATGTTAAAATCGTAGCTACTCATGGCGGCATCAGCGTAGGGGAGGATGGCACTTCACATCAGGCAATTGAAGATCTAGCCTTGTGTTGTGCTCTTCCTAGCTTCACCGTGGTCGTCCCCGCAGACGCCATAGAGACTGCTGGGGCAATAAGAGTGGCGGCAAGTGACTATGGACCTTTCTACATAAGACTCAGCCGCCCTAAGACACCGATTGTTTACCCCGAAGGCTATCACTTCACATTAGGCAAGGCAGTAACCATGCGACAGGGCAAGGATGCAACTATTATAGCCATGGGCATCATGGTCGCTAAGGCTCTGGAGGCAGCAGATAACCTGGCAAGACAAGGTATAGATTGCCGGGTAATAAACACGCATACCCTAAAACCTCTGGATAAAGCAGCCATAGTCAAAGCAGCCTCGGAGACGGGTGCAATTGTCGTCGCTGAAGAGCACTTAGCTCATGGTGGTCTAGGCAGCCGAGTTGCTCAGATAGTAGCTAAAGAGAAGCCAGTGCTTATGGAATTCGTCAACCTCGGTGACAGGTATGCTTTGTCGGGCAAAGCTGATGAGCTGCTTCAAAGATACGGATTGACCGCCAGAGACATTGAAGAGTCGGTGAAGTCAGCGGTCAAGAGAAAGCAATATTTCCAAGCCCGGCAGTAGGACTTATGTCCGTTTGAGTGGTAAATCATATTTGGGTTTTGGAAAAACTAAATTATTACTTAAAATGACCGGGGTCTTGCGTATGAAAAAGCGCTTCCTAACCCTTCTTGTCTGTGGAGCTGCGCTTGGCTTGCTCATTGTGTCTGGGGTGAACTGCGTCAGCTGCGTCATTTACCCCGAGAGCTCTACTGCTCGTGAGCTTCCGACGATGGAGTTTGACTTTAAGTCTTACATCACGCCCGATTGCCCATGGGTTGAGGGAACTTTGCAAGGTATCCTCGGTGACCTCCCTTACGAACCTTCTCAAGTTGGCTTTGATGATATCCGAGACTGGGTTGCTGATAATATAAAGTATAAATCTGATGAAGACCGATGGGGTGAGGACTATTGGCAAACCCCCGAAGAAACCCTGTCCTACAGCACAGGGGATTGCGAGGACTTTTCTACTTTATTGTGCTCCCTCCTTAGAGCCTATGGCCTTGATGCGGAGCAGATATATGTCGTCCTTGGTGTTGATGATAAAGAAGATGGACATGCCTTCTTGATAGAGGATTGGAATCACGATGGGGAGTGGCGGAGGATAGAGTCCCAAGCGCCTGCTCAACTCTCTTCTTGGTATCTCTGGTTCGGGCCTCCCAAGGCACACCCTGATTCTGAACTAGACGAATACGAAATTACCGAAGCCTTTAACGACCTCTATTACTATGATGAATCTTTTCCATGGGATGAAGATTAAGCGAAGCGAGATAGCAAAATCTGGTTTAACCGCTTTCCTCAGCAGGTTCCACATCCGAACCTTTCTAGCTTCCCCCTCAATGTTATCAGATTAACCACGTCTTCCTTGTTGTATTCCAGCAACAAATCCAGCGCCTTTCTGTCACGGTGAATCTGATATCTCCACCAAAGTATCACCGCCTCTGCTCCCCCAATACCCCGCAGCCGTCGAGGAATACCCAATTGCCGCTCTACCGCCTTGAAGCCACCATATAAATTGTTCCTCCAGCAATCATGCATCAGGTCATGGTGATGAAAATGCTCTCTCAGATTTACCCTCAGACGGAAATTGATAAAAGGAAGGTCAAAGCGGCTGCCGTTGTATGTATAGATTGTATTCACACAACGCAAGGTTCTGAGCAAGTTAACCCTGGTTACATCATCCCCAACAAGTTGAACCAATCTATTCTCATAGTCATTGGCTAAACAAATGCCAATAACGGTTATCTCGTCATAAAACGAGCATAAGCCTGTGGTCTCAATATCAAGATAAGCATCGAATAATAATTGCAACCTGTTGCTTTCCTTTCCGATACACCTATTTTAGCATATAATAGCGTATGTTTTGAAAAGTGGCGCAGCTTTGTGTTTTTATGCTATTACATAATATCATTCCAGCTTGTGAACAGAGAAGCATTCCGCTAAATCGATGAACGGAGGAGAGTGACTATGAGAGAGTGCACCGTGGAGCAAAACAAGAAAAAATGTAACTGCACCTATGAGCCATGCAGCAGGAAGGGTATTTGCTGCGAATGTATAAGATACCATTGGCAGTCAGGCGAACTGCCAGCCTGCTTTTTCCCCGACGATGTGGAGAAGACTTATGACCGCTCTATCGAAAAATTTATCGAGACCTATCAAAAAAGAGGACGGTGGTAAATAACAGCTCAAAATGGACAAGCAGATTGCTAAATAGTTTGCTATACTTTTTCTAATATGCCAAGAATAGATAACCGAACTGAAAATGAGCTCCGTCCCGTGCGCATAATTTTGGGGTACCAGAGTTTTGCCGAGGGTTCAGCTTTAATTGAACTGGGGAAAACAAGGGTGCTGTGCTCCGTAAGCCTGGAAGAAAGAGTACCCATTTTTCTTAAAGGCAGTGGCCAAGGCTGGGTTACTGCGGAGTATGCTATGTTGCCTCGCTCCACAGTTACCCGTACCCCGCGCAACAGGGCAGAGGGAAGAAGCCAAGAAATCCAACGCCTTATCGGCCGCAGCTTAAGGGCAGCGACTAACTTAGTCATCCTGGAAGAAAAGACATTTGTAGTAGATTGTGATGTATTGCAAGCAGATGGCGGCACCAGAACAGCAGCTATCACAGGTGGATATGTCGCTCTTTATCATGCTTTCCATAACTTAAGAAAACAAGGCGTTTTGCCATTTATGCCATTAAATAAAATGATAGCGGCCACCAGCGTGGGCATTGTGAATGGCAATATGCTACTTGACCTTTGCTACGAAGAGGATTACCAAGCTGAAGTTGATTTCAATGTGGTCATGACCGACAAAAATGAGTTTGTGGAAATTCAGGGAACTGCCGAGGGCAAACCTTTCTCCAAAGAAACCGCCGATGCCTTACTTTCTTTAGCCCAGCAAGGGATAGATAAACTGTTCAAAATCCAGAAGGAAACTTTAAGGGCTTTGTCTTGAATTTGTATCCAGGTTCTTCACTTTTGCTCACCTTGTTATGGCCGGGGTTGCGTTTGCATTGATAATCGCTCTATTTTATACTTTAGTTTTACTGCAACTTATGCGAGGTTTTTAGCAAGATGACCCAACTGGAGTTAGCGCGAAAGGGCACTCTATCACCTTCGATAAAGCACGTAGCCGAAAAAGAAGGGGTGGAGATGGACTTTATCATCCAAGGCTTGGCTGAGGGTGAAATCATAATTCCGGCCAACGTTAATCACACAAACCTAATCCCCTGCGGCATAGGCAAAGGGCTGAGGACCAAGATCAATGCTAACATAGGCACATCCTCAGATTTTTGTGATTTGAACACGGAATTAAGGAAATTACAGACCGCCATCGACTTTGGTGCTGACACTGTAATGGACCTGAGCACTGGGGGCGATATTTCGGCTATCAGGCGGGCTATCATGAGTGCTAGCACCGTGCCGATGGGGACGGTGCCCATTTATCAGGCGGGTATTGAAGCTATTGAGAATCATGGAGCCATTGTAAACATGAGTGCGGACGAGATTTTCGCTGTAATTGAAGACCATGCCAAAGACGGTGTTGATTTTATGACCGTTCATTGCGGAGTGACTCAAGCATCTCTGGCCAGACTTAAAAAGCAGGGTAGGATGACTGACATAGTGTCTCGAGGAGGAGCTTTTCTTATCGGCTGGATGCTCCACAATGATAAGGAAAATCCCCTATATCAATATTATGACCGCCTACTGGACTTGGCTCTTGAATACGATTTCACTTTAAGTTTGGGCGATGGCTTGCGTCCCGGATGTTTAGCTGATGCCACCGATAGAGCTCAAATCGAAGAGTTAATCATCCTTGGTGAATTAGTAGAGCGCTCCAGGAAAGCTAGCATTCAAACTATGATAGAAGGTCCTGGGCATTTGCCATTGAATCAAATCGCCACTAATGTTCAATTGGAAAAGAGCCTCTGCCGTGGGGCACCTTTCTACGTCCTTGGGCCTTTAGTGACTGATATAGGTGCTGGCTACGACCATATAACTGCTGCTATTGGAGGAGCAATTGCCGCTGCTGCTGGCGCAGACTTTTTGTGCTATGTTACCCCCACTGAACACCTTTCCCTCCCCAATGTAGAGGATGTTAAAGAAGGGGTAATCGCCTCTCGTATAGCTGCTCATGCTGCCGATGTTGTTAAAGGCGTAAAAGGTGCCAAAGAGTGGGATGAACAAATGTCCAGGGCTCGCAAGGCTCTTGACTGGAAAACTCAAGCTAAACTATCTCTAGACCCAGAACTTTCGCAGCAGGTCCATAGTAAGATACCTGCTAGCGGAGCGACTTGCAGCATGTGTGGCAAATATTGCGCTATGGCAATAGTAGAAAGGTATCTAGACATCTCAGTAAGTAAATGCTAACTGCGATTGCTTCGCTGAGCCCGTTCTGAGCGACGCGAGATTCTTCCCCCTTCACTGCGTTCAGGGTCAGAATGACGGGAAGCGAAGGGCTCGCAGCTAATATTTTAAAATGAAGGCAGAGATAATACCCGTTGGCACAGAAATTTTACTGGGCAATATAATTGATATTGATTCTTCCTTTTTAGCCAATCAATTACCTTTGCTGGGAATCGACTTATATTTTATCTCTACGGTAGGCGACAATCAGGAAAGGTTGGTTGATACCCTAAAACAAGCTTGGAAGAGGGCAGACCTCATTATCACCACAGGTGGATTGGGACCTACCCAAGATGATATAACCCGAGAGGCCATTGGCGAGCTAGTGAGTGAGGAACTGACAGTCGATGAGAAGTTATGGCAAGAATTGCAAGATTTATTCAGCCGCTATCTTAGGGAAATACCACAAAGCAATATAAAACAGGCAACTATCATCCCTTCGGCTCAAATAATTCCCAATCGTATGGGCACAGCGCCTGGTTGGTGGGTTGAGAAAGACGACCACATAATTATAGCCCTACCTGGGCCGCCCGATGAGATGAAATTGATGTGGCAGGAAGGCATTTTGCCCAAACTGAAACAAAGAGTAACTGGAGAGGTCATCCTATCCAGGATAATTAAGACTTTTCGGCTAGCCGAAGCTAAGGTAGATGAATTGGTGGCCCATGTTTCCAAACTATCCAACCCTACTTTGGCTACTTATATCAAGCCAGACGGTGTTTATCTGCGTATCACAGCCAAAGCAAAGGAAAAAACAGAAGCTCAACGCCTTATTTCCCAAAGCGAAGAACAAATTCGAAGCGTTCTTTCTTCTTATATTTGGGGGGTGGACGATGATACCCTGGACTCTGTTATTGGGGAGCTGCTCAGAGCCAAAAACTTGAGTTTAGCAACTATGGAATCTTGCACCGAGGGGCTTCTATGCAGCACCATTGCCAGTGGCCGGGAAAGCTATACTTATTTCAAAGGGGGATTGTTAGCTTGCTGTGATGAGGCTAAGATGGCTTGCGGTGTGGATACCTCCATTATGGAGCGATACGGCAAGGAAAACACTCAGGTAGCTAAGGCAATGGCTGAGACTGCACGCAGGAATTTGAAAACCGATATCGGCATGGGTGTTGGTGGTAACATAAATCCCGATAAAAATTCCGGCGACGCATTCATAGGCCTGAGCAGTGATAAATTTGAGCAAACCTTCACCCATATGCTCCGTGGAAATCGCTCAAGAATGAAGCAAAGGACAGTTTATGCCGCCCTTTTCGATTTAAGAAAGATGTTGCTCGAGGAGGTTTAATGCACCTAATTATAGATGGCTATTCCAGCAACCAAAAAATTCTCCGAGACGAAGACTTCCTTCGGAAATGGTTGGAAAGTTATCCCGCCGAGATTGGAATGACCAGAATTTCACCGCCATACGTGCTCAGCTACACAGGACCGGTGTTAGAGGATTGGGGAATATCAGGATTTGTTTTTATAGCGGAAAGTCATATTGGCATCCATACCTTTGTTGAGCGGAATTATATTAACATAGACATTTTCTCTTGCGAGGATTTTGATACCGAGAAAGCAATAAAAGATTTCCGAGAGGGATTTCAGCTGGTTAAATTGCGAACCTGCCTGATTGATAGAGAATGGCCCAAAGCAGAACCTGCGATGGCCAACCCCCAAAGTTTTATTTACCATGAATGACCACGACTGTAACCCTGAGCCCTTCGCTTGTTGGCATGAGGGGACATTCCTGCCACATCGGGGCTTTGCTGGATTAGCCCCACCTTATTCAAATTTACAGCAAGCCAAGACTGTAATTCTGCCTGTCCCCTACGACAGCACCAGCGAATGGCGAAGCGGATCTCGCCATGGCCCACAGGCTATTATCGATGCCTCCCAGTACTTAGAGCTTTATGATTTAGAGCTGGATCGCGAGATATATAAAGTTGGTATTTGTACCCTGCCCCAAGTAGAACCCCTGCTGAGCAGCCCCCAAGATATGATTGACAGAGTTTATCAGGTGATTAAAGGCTTAATACAAAAGGAGAGATTTGTAGTGTTGCTTGGTGGAGAACATTCTCTTTCTTTAGGGGCAGTTCGAGCATTCAAGGAAACATTTCCCGGACTTTCTGTGTTGCAACTGGATGCCCATGCCGACCTTCGAGATGAATATCTGGGGACTAAATATAGCCAGGCTTGTGTTATGCGCCGCATCTTTGAGCTTTGCCCTATCTCTCAGGTAGGAGTGCGCAGCCTTAGCCGGGAAGAAAAACAATTCTTAACACAAAACAAGCTGACGCCCCTTTATATGTCTGATTTGGCATCGAATACAGCTTCTCTAGACCAGATAGTGGACTCGCTTAGCGAAGATGTCTATATCACCATAGATGTAGATGTTCTTGACCCTTCCATTATGCCGGCAGTAGGCACCCCCGAGCCTGACGGCATGTCATGGCGGCAAGTCCTGGATATAATAGAATCGGTTGCCCTTCACAAGCATGTCGTGGGCTTCGATTTAATGGAATTTTGCCCCGGGGAGGGGCCAGGTTCTTGCGCTTTTCTATTGGCTAAATTAGCTTACAAGCTTATCGGTTGCACTGTGCCGCAAGAAGGACGATGAGGGGTAATATAAGTTTAGGTAGGGTCTTCGGTATTCCCCTGCGACTCCATTATACCTGGTTTATTATCTTTGCTCTGGTTACCTATTCACTCGTGCTTTACCCTTTGGTAGAGCCTCCTTACCCTCCTATAGAACAGAGGATAATTTTGGGCATATTAACCAGCTTGCTCTTTTTTGCCTCCATCCTTACCCATGAACTAGCCCACAGCATCCTGGCTATTCGTAACAACATCCCGGTTAAAGAGATTACCCTCTTTGTTTTTGGCGGTGTTTCCCAGATAACTAAGGAAGCAACCAGCCCCAGAGTAGAACTCTCAATAGCTATAGTTGGCCCTTTAACCAGCCTGGCTCTGGCTGGTATTTTTTACGGATTGCATCTTTTACTGGCAGGAACGCAGCACATCCTGGCCGCTAGCTTAATGCAATGGCTAGCTTTAATAAATGTGATTTTAGCTGTATTTAACTTAATCCCCGGTTTTCCGTTAGACGGAGGCAGAATATTTCGTGCCCTTATGTGGCAAAGGACCCACGATTACCACAGAGCAACCAGCATTGCTACTAAAGTAGGACAAGGGATAGCTTACGCCTTTATCGCTGGAGGCCTTGTTCTCATTTTTGCTCTCCAGTTATGGCTTACCGGCCTGTGGCTGATATTCATTGGCTGGTTTCTCCGTGATGCAGCCAGAGCTAGTTATCAGCAGGTTTTACTCCGCGATGCCCTTATTGGTATCACAGCACGCCAGGTTACGGACTATGATTGTCCCTTAATCCCTCCTGATCTCAACTTAACGGAGCTGGTCCAGCAACATATATTGCCCACAGGACGAAGTTGCTTCCTGATAAGCTGGGGGGCTGGGTTAGAAGGCATGGTCACCCTGCAGCAGATAAAGAAAGTCCCCCGCACCCGTTGGGCAATTACCTCTGTGCAGGATATCATGACCCCGGCAAGCAAATTAAAGGTAGCTCATGCTGACCAAGATGTCTTGAGTGTGCTCCAAGAAATGAATGGGGAAAATACCAATCACATACCGGTAATAGAAGCCGGGAAAGTTATTGGAGTAATAAACCGAGAAGATATAGCTCGCTTTTTTCGCACCCGAGCCGATTTCGGGATAAGTTCAACGCCCAAATAGCTATTATCGAGACGCTGGAATAATATCTCCTATCCAGGAAAGGTTCATCCTAGGGTTTTTTGTCAACCAGCTGCCGTTGGGTTCGGTATCCAATGTGAGCCGCCAGGGGCTCGAACCCTGAACCTGCTGATTAAGAGTCAGCTGCTCTACCAATTGAGCTAGCGGCCCGAGGTAATAATGTTAGCATTAAGGAGCAGCGCAGACAAGTAGAGCTATAACGAATGAACTAACCTTATGGTTTATGATAAAATAAACCTTCGCTAATGAAAATTCTTCGTGAAGTCGGCATAACTATTCTTATCGCCGTAGCCGTTTTTGTTCTCCTTCGGCTCACTGTACAGAGCTATACTGTGGTAATGTCCAGTATGGAGCCAAATTTCCAAGAAGGTGAGTGCATTATGGTTAACAAGGTGTGTCACCGCTCTTCTGGCCCACAGCGAGGAGAGGTAATAGTCTTTGACCCGCCGTTTGATTCCAAATACCCTTTCATCAAACGTGTTATTGGCTTGCCCGGCGAGACCGTGGAGATTAAAGATGAAAAGGTTTTTATCGACGGCATCCCCCTGGAGGAGGAATATATCATGGCGCCGCCAAACCACACGATGCCGGTCACAGAAGTTCCCGAGAACGAATACTTCGTCCTCGGCGATAATCGCAACAACAGCACAGATTCAAGTAAAGGCTGGACGGTGCCACGGGATAATATCATTGGCAAGGCCTGGTTTATCTACTGGCCACCGAGCAAATGGAGAGTAGTCAAGCATTACAGCTACCCGGAGTTAACTGAGGCCGGTGAGCAAGACATGATGGTTAGCTATTCGGTTAGGGTGCAACTTGAGTGACAATGTGCTAGAGATATTCAAGACGGCCGGAGCAATAAAAGAAGGCCATTTCCTGCTCGCTTCAGGATTGCACTCACCTGTTTATTGGGAAAAATTTCGCATCTTGCAGCACCCGCATCTTACTGAGAAACTGTGTCGCCTTATCGCCCAACACTTTAAAGGGCAAAAAATAGACGTAGTTGCTGGGCCAACCACCGGCGGCATTATTTTAGCCTTTGAAACCGCCCGCCAATTAGGAGCGAGGAGCATCTTTGCCGAAAAAGAGGGAGAGGTAAGGATCTTCCGGCGCGATTTTGAAATTGCTCCTGGCGAACACATCCTTATTGTTGATGACATCCTGACCACAGGAAGTTCGCTCAGAGAGACGATAAGTGCTGTAGCTAAACAGGGGGGGATTGTCATTGGTATTGGAGTGCTTGTCGACCGCAGTGAGGAAAATTTGGACTTTAACCTGCCCTTCTTCAGCTGTCTTCGTGCCCCCACCACAGTTTATTCGCCTCAAGAATGCCCCCTTTGTGCTGCTCACATCCCCCTGGTCAAGCCTGGTGCCCCAAGCTAGCAGCCCGTTTAGCACTCCCCTTGCTCAAGGCTAGCAGTTAAACAATCACGAGTATACTTGCTTGACACTAGGATGGGGAAAACCTACAATATCCCTGATGCCGAGGTAGCTCAGGTGGTAGAGCAGCGGACTGAAAATCCGCGTGTCAGCGGTTCGACTCCGCTCCTCGGCACCAACTATGAGGTTGTAGAGCAGAACCAGGTTAGCAGTAGAACTCCTCGTTGCAAAGGGGAGGCCACTGAGAATGTTTAAAGGGGGTTAAGGCTTCTAGGGTAAGTGCGCCGAAGTGGCGGAATGGTAGACGCGGCAGTCTCAAAAACTGTTGGGGGGCAACCTCCGTGTCGGTTCGAGTCCGACCTTCGGCACTATAGATAGCAAACATAAATGGGTGTCAGTGCCGGGTTGTGTAGCGGTAGCACAGAGGACTTTGGATCCTTTAGCCCAGGTTCGAATCCTGGCCCGGCAGCCAATTAAAATCAGCAGGGAAAGGTATAGCCTTATCCAAGTGAAAGTCTTGATGTCAAAATAAAAACTACAATGGAAGAAATGAAGCACGTGACTATATATACCGATGGCGCATGCATCGGAAATCCTGGCCCCGGTGGGTATGGAGTAATACTCCTCTATCAGGGTCACAGAAAAGAGCTATCAGGGGGCTATCGCAAAACTACCAATAACCGAATGGAAATAATGGCTGCGATTGTTGGATTAGAGGCTCTAAAAGGGAAATGCAAAGTGACGTTGTACAGTGATTCCGAGTACTTAGTCAAGGCGATGTCAAGAGGATGGGCTCAGAAATGGCGAGCAATCGGGTGGAAGCGCAATAAACGGGAAAAAGCGTTGAATCCCGACCTCTGGGAAAGGCTCTTGCAACTATGCGAGTATCATGAGGTACAGTTTAGCTGGGTTAAAGGGCATGCCGGAACCCCGGAAAATATACGCTGCGACGAGCTAGCCATGCAAGCTGCCCAGCAACCGAATTTGCCTGGTGATGAGAGTTATATCTCTCAGAGTGAGCTAAAATAAACAGCAGGGTATACCAGACTATAAATTCACATTCGCCAAGGTGGAAGCCACGCTGTTTATCACCGCGCTAATGGAAGATGGGTAACCGTGACGATACATAAAAGAGAGACTTAGGGAAAGGCACCTTGAGGAAAATCCTAAAAAATGCCAAAATCAGCCTAGCGAATTTGAGCAGTTGCGCTAAGGTATTCGTTCCCCGGTAGCTCAATGGTAGAGTAGGCGGCTGTTAACCGCTTGGTTGCAGGTTCGAGTCCTGCCCGGGGAGCTTTGCTTTCCCGCCTATTTATTTGGGCGGTTTTTAGTAAAATTGAGATATGAAAAAATATATTCCCATAACAGAACAGCCATATTGTTGTGTTCCAGCTTGTATACAAATGATTTTGTTGAGGCGGGGCATACCGTTAAAATCACAGGAGGAAATAGGATATGACTTGGGGTTAATTGTTCCACAAAGGTATAAGAAATTATTCGGAAAAGTCAGAACGGGTAAAAGGCCAAAAGATGGCTGGGGGACACAGACAGGGAAGTTAATCTACTCACTAAATAATTTCTTTAGAAAGAACCGAATAAACCTTAAAGAAGAACGTTCCTTTTTAATTAAACCAAAAGAAATAAAGGAATTCTTAAAAAAGAATCTGAAAGATAAAGATATTATTGTGTGTTTTGATTATAAAAATCTATATCATAAACAAAGAGATAGTAGGGGGCACGTTTCTATTATAGAAAATATAGAGGATGATATTGTAACCTTAATTGATCCTGAATACAGGGTGCCAAAATATAGAAATGTTTCTTTAGAGGAAATATCCAAAGCCATAGAATCCCACGGAAAAGAAAACGGGGGTGGTTTTTGGGTAATTTCTTAAAAGATGGGTTCTAACGTCGTCCTGCCCGGGGAGCTTGGAATTCATCCCAAGGACTGAACTGTCAGATTCCCTTGACAGTGTGGGGATGATATAATACAAGTTTTAGGAGCTCAAAAACTAAACTATCACAATGGTAAATCAAGCAGAACTACCTCAGGCAATATGATTCAAGTAAGGCTTAAGAAATTAGCGCCAGAAAGGGGGCGACAAAATGAGTGAGAACGAAACCTTTGAACAGCTAAAAGGGTTGATCGTGGAGCTGTTGGAGGTCGATGAATCGAAAATAGTGCCGGAGGCGTCATTTGCTGATGACTTTAATGCTGATAGCCTGGACTTTATTGAATTGATTACTGCGGTGGAAGACACCTTCAAAATCGAAATCTCCGATGAGGACGCGGAAAATTTACAAACTGTTCAAGACGCACTCGACTACATCGAATCAAAAATCTAGAAGGTAGCCATTGCCGGAATAAGCACTCATGCCTCCATTTATTGCTTGTGACGGTGCTGATAGGGCTAGAAAATTAGCTTAAAAAGCTTTTTAGGCTGGAAAATAAGTGTTGAACAAGCGTGAACAGGGCACTTAAAAGAAGAGTAGTAATCACTGGACTTGGTGCTGTTACTCCTTTAGCCACGGGTGTTGAAGAATCCTGGCGCAAGCTATGCCAGGGCAAATCAGGAGTAGCCAGAATCACCAAGTTTGATCCTTCTGGTTTTAACGTGCAAATCGCTGCCGAGCTCAAGGATTTTCATCCTGAGGATTTTCTGGATAAGAAAAAAATTAGAAGGACAGATCCCTTCATACAGTATGCAATGGTGGCTGCTCGCATGGCAATAGATGATGCTGGATTGACTATAAATGGAAATAATGCCAGTAGGGTAGGAGTAGTGCTAGGCTCATGTGCTGGCGGCATGAACATGTATGGAAAGAACCTTTTCGCCCTTCGCGATGAGGGGCCAGAGAAGGTTTCCCCTTTCTTCATTCCTGGATTTATAGCCAACATGGCGGTAGGGGAGGTCTCCATGGATTTTGGTGTCCGGGGACCGAGCAAATGTGTGGTTACTGCCTGTGCTACCGGAAGCAATTGTATTGGTGATGCTTTCAGGCTTATTCAATATGACGAAGCAGATGCCATGATTGCTGGAGGGAGCGATGCCTACATTCTCCCCATCGCCATTGCTGGATTTGACAAAATGAGAGCCCTATCCCGAAGGAATAGTGAGCCCGAGAAGGCAAGCCGCCCCTTTGATAAAGACCGTGATGGTTTTATAATCGGAGAAGGTGCCGGGGTTGTTATCTTGGAGGAAATGGAGTCAGCCGTACGAAGAGGAGCTAAAATATATGCCGAGCTTATTGGCTATGGCTCCAACATCGATAGCTTTCATATAACCGAGCCTGACTGGGAAAATCAAGCACGGTGTCTTAAGCTGGCCTTAAATGACTCCGCTATCTCGCCTAGCGATGTTGAGTACATTAACGCTCACGGAACGTCTACCGTTATCAATGATGTATCTGAGACCAAGGCTATAAAGGCAGCCTTAGGAGGAGAACACAACAAAAAGGTGCCCATAAGCTCCAATAAATCTATGTTCGGTCATTTATTGGGGGCAGCAGGTGCAGTGGAAGCTATTTTCACCGTTCTTACTATCAGGGATGGTATTATACCGCCTACTATAAATTATGATACTCCGGACCCTGAATGTGACTTAGATTATGTCCCTAATATAACCAGAAAGGCGCAGGTAAATATAGCTCTTTCTAACTCCTTTGGCTTTGGTGGAGTCAATGCTACCCTTGTCTTTAGGAAAGTCAAGGGATAGCAATTCCGAAGAAGTTTCGCACACTTGCAGCATTATCAACTATGTTAACGGCTATGACCTTTGTCTCCCCTGCACTTTGTTGGGCTACACTCTCAAGGTAGGGCAGTTGTTTCCTGCACCAATAACACGAAATAGACCAGAAATTAAGCACTACCGGAGTCCCTTCTAGCTCAGACAGGGTTGTGTTAGCCCCTGTCATAGTGAGCAATGTGAAGTTCGGTGCCTCTTGAGGTTGTGGGGTTGAGTCTGAGAGGTTGTGTAGGGTATCCCACAACTCTGTCTCACTGGCAAATGCGCCAATTTTTACGTACCGGACTAGACCTTCGCTATCGATGAATAGTGTAAATGGAATAGCTCTTCGTGGGTTATTGTACTTTTGGCAATAGTTCACAAAAGTTTCTTTATTTTCATCCAGGGCTACTATCATGGTTAGTTCATTGTGCTCGGAGGGGCTGGAGAAATTGCGACTAAGTACGATTGCAACTATAGCACCAACCGCGATAATCAGGATTACCATTATTATTAACCGAGTCTTTGACATTCTACTGGCCATATTGATAACCTCCTGGCATAAGCCCCATGAGATAGTCTAGGTAACCGGTCAACATCAGAATTCCTACGCTGATAAGCAGTACCGCGGCTACTATGGAGGTGACGAAAGCATGGCGGCTGAGCCATCTAATGTATCTTGATGCTGTCCCCCACGCTAGACCCACGGCGATGAAAGGCAGCCCCAGCCCTAAACAATAAGCAAGCAGAAGATAAACTTTCTGCCACACTGTTTGCGAGTTTGCAACCAGGGTCAATACACCCCCCAGATGTGGGCCAGTGCAGGAAGTCCAGCCCACGGAGAATATTATCCCTATTAGCAAAGACCTCAGATAGCCTGTACCTTTGGCGTGGGCGAAGTTAAGGCGTTTCTCATAATTGAGCCAGGGCACCTTAGTGGCAGCTATCAGGAATATGCCAAACGTGATTAATAAAGCACCGCCCACTTTTTCCAACACTTCCGTGGGCACCACGGCCCCCAATAAGCCAAAAAAAACTCCCAAAGCGATGAAAAACAGGGAGAAACCGACTATGAAGCTGATAGTATGGAGGAAAATATGTCTTCGGGCAGGAGGGTCTGGGGTAAGAACTGATGCCCCGGCTATGTTAGCCAGATAAACCGGAACTAGCGGTAAGATACAAGGTGATAAAAAGGATAGAATCCCTAAGCCGAGAGCCACTAAGAAATTTATGTCCGGCATCTATGTATCCTATTTTTAGTATAGCAGTAATGCCACAAACTAAAAAGGATAAAGCTTTTGCTATCACACAGTATTTGATACAATAATTGACCGTGGGGCTGTAGCTCAATTGGGAGAGCGCCTCCCTTGCACGGAGGAGGTCAGGGGTTCGAATCCCCTCAGCTCCACCAAGGTTGTCAATAGGCAGAACTCTGAGAGACTTTTTCATCTTCCCGTCTGGTGTCATCGGCGGCAGAATGTAGTGTACTTGGGCCTTTTCTCCATCTATGTCAATTCAATTGGTAGAAGCCGTACGCTTTGTCCGAAGTAATATATAACAGAGGGGGACTACTTCGTAAGCCTTGACGAGACAGGCCAAATGAGGGTATCTTTTAGTTACCTATCACTATCCGATTTTAACCCGCTCCCAAGTGTTGGGTTTTACATACGTCGTGGCAAAATCAAAAGGGACTTCATAACGTAGGGAAAGATGTAGAGTGAGAACTTACATTCTGGCTATTGACCAGGGTACCACCGGGACAACAGCACTTATTGTTGACCGTGATGGGATCATACGTGGGCGTGGTTACGCCAAGATTACCCAGTACTATCCAAAGCCAGGCTGGGTGGAGCATGACCCCTCTGAGATTTGGGAGCAGACTTTACACGCGGTCAGCCAAGCTAAGCATGCTGCCGGAGTTGAGGATGCTGCTATCGCCGCCATAGGCATCACCAACCAGCGGGAGACGACCATACTTATAGATAGAGTGACTGGAGAGCCTATAGGGCGGGCTATCGTGTGGCAGTGCCGCAGGACGGCAGACAGGTGTGATCAACTCAAAGCACAAGGGATGGCCGAAATCATCCAGGCCAAGACTGGCCTGGTAATCGATGCTTACTTTTCGGCAACAAAGATACAGTGGTTTTTGGAGAACTTGTCTGGGATACGGGAGCGGGCAGAACGGGGTGAGATTCTGTTTTGTAACATGGACGCTTGGTTGCTCTGGAAACTCACCAATGGCAGAGTACATGCCACCGATTTCTCAAATGCATCTCGCACCATGCTGTTTAATATCAATACCCTGGATTGGGATGACGAACTACTGCGACTTTTCAACATTCCGCGTTCTATGCTACCAGATGTTTACCCCTCGATTAACATTTTTGGTTATACCGAGGACGGGATTCCCATTGCTGGAGTAGCCGGTGACCAGCAGGCGGCCTTGTTTGGCCAGGCATGCTATCAGCCCGGTATGACCAAGGTGACATATGGCACAGGTGCTTTTGTGCTTATGAACATAGGCAAGAAACCTGTCGTAGCCAGACATGGTCTGCTGACTACTTTGGCTTGTAGCCTCGACGGCAAAGCAGAGTACGCTTTGGAAGGCAGTGTATTTATTGCGGGGGCAGCTATCCAATGGCTACAGGATTTAGGATTGATCAGGGAGGTAGGAGAGTCAGAGCAACTGGCAATGGAAATAAAGGATACCGGTGGTGTGTACCTGGTACCCGCTTTTGTTGGCCTGGGGGCACCTCACTGGGACATGTATGCGCGCGGTACGCTCCTCGGGCTGACTCGAGGTAGCGGCAGAGCCCAGGTTGTAAGAGCTGCTGTGGAATCAATTGCTTATCAGGTGACGGACGTTTTGGAAGCGATGGTGGCTAACTCGTGTCTTCGGCTGGCGGAGATACGGGTGGATGGTGGAGCCGCGACTAACAACTTCTTGGCACAGTTTCAGGCTGACATCGCCGGGGTGGAAGTATCTCGACCGAAAATGTTAGAGACGACGGCTCTAGGAGCAGCCTATCTCGCGGGCCTGGGGATAGGGTTTTGGAAATCTGGTCAGGAGATAGAAGCACTACGGGAAGTAGGCCAGCGGTTCATGCCACGTATGGAAGCCACGGAACGCCAGGCGTTGCGCCGTGGTTGGGAAAGAGCATTAGAACGAGCCAAAGGTTGGCTCATAGTAGAGGAATAAATAACTTCTCAGAGTGATTTTATTAGTTGTGGCTTTTACGGGAAAGTCTGAGGGAGGATGTTAGCCACTTACAGGTCCGCAAATATTTGGGGGGCCATTTCCTTTACTATCTTCCGCATTTCCTCGGCGACAGCCCTAAACTCAGGAAGCGCTCGTTTGGATGCGCGCAGCTTGATGATATGGCGAATTTCACGGAAATTCCAGGTGCAGATTATCTGGGTCTCACAGGCATTAGGAAGGACGTAGCGAGCAATCTCAGCTTTTATCCCCCTGGCCAATAAGTCACCATAGACTTGCCAGCAAATCGTCATTACCTCTTCGAATTGCTTATGGGCAGATTCGTTGTCCTTAATTGGAGGCGGCTCGATATATCTGGGCTCGGTTTCTTTCACATATCGCTGGCTTCTCTGGCTGTAACTTGCCAATCTGTGTCTGACAAGCTCATGGGTCAGGACACGGCTGGCACGAATGTAGAAGGTAGCACAAGCATGTTCAATCATTGACTCATGCCCGACCTCCAGCCACTTTTGAATTCGGTCGGGTACCGTGCCTGTTTTATCTTGTGTGTCCCAACACAGCCTACCTGCTGTCTCTATCAATTTTTCGGCATCAGGGGTGACGGCAAGTAACTTCACCTCTATGTCATACTTATCGGTCATCGCCTATTTACTAAAGCGCAAGTTTCCCTGGCGTCCCTGGAGGGATTCGAACCCACGACCCGCTGCTTAGAAGGCAGCCGCTCTGTCCAGCTGAGCTACAGGGACAACCAAATTAAGTATAGCATGATAGGACTGGAATGATAAGAATAACAAGGGGGAGCTAGTCTTTATGAGCCTGTGCTACATGCCTCTGCCAGCATTTCTCGTGCACATAAACGGCACATCTGGCACAGTAATAGATATGGGCCCTGGCTTCCTTACCGCAGACAGGACATTTCATGATTCACTGCCTCCACTATCTTTTTCTTTTTTCCCTAGCCCTTCAGGATTGGCCCTTTTTCCTCTTTCCTCTCTGGAGTCGGTTACATAAAAGCCTGGTCCTTTAAATAGGATGGGGACCGGCGAGAAAAGGCGACGGGCAATTCCGTGGCAACTAGGACAATCAGCTATCGGCTTATCATGAAAGCTCTGCTTAAGCTCAAATTGCAGTTTACAGTTCAAACATCGGTATTGATAAATAGGCATCTATATCCTCCTTTATTCCAAAAGAGGTGTTATTTCTTCCTCTGAGCTTTGATCTTCTGAGCCTGGTTCTTCTGAGGCTTGCGCCCCTGAGACCTGTTCCTCTACTTTACTCTCCCTTGCTATAAATTCACCATCCAAATTGACGGCGCCTATCTCAAAGGATGGTTGATGAGCTTGCACTACATGCTCATCCCAACAGTAGGCGTGCACAAAGGCACCACAGGAACAATGGAAAACAACCCTGTCAAAAAGCAATGGATTCCCGCATACAGTACAATTCATCTACTTGCCTCCTGTAATTAGCACTCTTGCTACCAAAGTGCTAATTATAGCGTGCTGATAGAGTTTTATCAAGCTTTCTGTTGGCAGTTATCTTGTACGTTATGGCTACCTTTGGCAGCAGGGCACAAAGCCCACTTAGTTGACAATCTGTTTTCATAGCCGTTAATATGGACTAGCTTTTATGGGCATAAAATATAGCGTGCCTGAGTCCTTCACATCTTATCGCAACACAGTGCGAGTTGAGTTAAAGAAGGTTATCGATAGTTGTCCTTCAGTTCTTTGTGATATGCTACGATACCACATGGGCTGGGAAGATGAGCATGGACACTCCTGTAGCAGAGAATCGGGCAAATTTATTCGCTCTACCCTTTGCCTTCTTAGTTGTCAAGCGGTGGGGGGTGACATTTCGCAGGTAATGCCCGCCGCAGCAGCCGTCGAGCTCATCCACAATTTTTCTTTAATCCATGACGATATAGAAGATGCTAGCTATGAACGTCATCACCGGCCAACTGTATGGAAATTATGGGGTCAGTCTCAAGCGATAAACGCCGGCGATGCCATGTTCACTCTAGCTTATTTAGCGTTGCTTAAACTAAAAGAAAAGGGGATAGCTGATGAAAAGATCGCTAGTTCCACTAAAATGTTGAGCCTGGCTTGTTTGGAACTTTGTGAGGGACAATACTTAGACGTCGAATATGAGAACCGTCTCGACACCACCATCGAGGATTACCTTGACATGGCAGCCAAAAAAACAGCAGCCCTGCTTGCCGTATCGACTTCTTTGGGGGCATACCTGGGCAGCGAAGATAGTAAGTTGGTGGATTTTTTTCACCTGTTCGGCAAAGAATTAGGCATAGCCTATCAGATTTGTGATGACATATTGGGGATTTGGGGAGTGGAGGAAAGCATTGGTAAATCTGTTAGCGATATCTCGCAGAGGAAGAAAACTTTGCCCATAGTTTACGGATTGCAAAATAGTAAGGGTGAGGCAAGAAAGAGACTTGAGAAGCTTTATTCTCAAAAATCTATCGAGGGCGAAGATATAACGGAGGTTACTAAGATTCTGGACCAATTAGGCGCCAGGGATTATGCTGAGAATTTGGCTGAGCAATATTATTACAAAGCTTTGGCACACCTCGAAGTTACTCGGCTTGACACATCCAGGCAAGCTCCGCTTAAAGAGACAGCTTGTTTCCTGCTGAAGCGCGACTTCTAGGAGGGAAAATGCCGAAAAAGACTGTTGAAGACATAGAAGTTAAAGGCAAGAAAGTTCTACTCAGGGCTGATTTTAATGTTCCCCTAAATATAAACACTGGCTCCATTAGCAATGATAGCCGCATCCGAGCGTCACTACCTACTATCAAATATCTCATTGACCATAAAGCTAAGGTAATCCTCTGCTCTCATTTAGGACGCCCTGGAGGCAAAGTAGTTGAAAGTTTGCGGATGGCGCCAATAGCGCAGAGGTTGTCACAGCTTATAGGCTTACCTGTCAGCACGGCAGCCGATTGTATAGGCAGGAAAGTAGAAAGCAAAGTAAAGACACTCAAAGAGGGCGATATTTTGGTTTTGGAAAATCTGCGCTTTCATCCCGAAGAGGAAGCAAATGATGCCAACTTTGCCCGGAAGCTGGCCAGGCTAGCTGATATTTATGTTAATGATGCCTTTGGCACTGCCCACCGGGCTCATGCCTCTACCGTGGGTGTAGCTAAATACTTGCCTGCGGTGGCTGGCTTTTTAATGAAAAAAGAGCTAGAGGTTATGGAAAAGCTCTTGCATAATCCAGAGCGACCATCAGCCTGCCTTATAGGCGGTGCTAAGGTGAGCGATAAGATAGAACTATTGCAAAATATGCTAAGAAAGGTTGACATGTTGCTGGTTGGTGGTGGCATGGCCGCTACTTTCTTAAAGACGCAGGGATACGAGGTAGGGCATTCTTTAATAGAGGACGATAAGTTGGGCCTGGCCAAGAAATTGTTACAGGAAGCCCAGGAGTGGAGGGTGCCATTTCTACTACCCATTGATGCAGTTGTGGCGGAAGAAATCAGAGTCGGAGCCCCAACTAGAGTAGTGCCAATAACTAATATGCCATCGGGTAGTCATATCGTAGATATTGGTCCTCAATCCATTAAGCTTTTCTGCAGTGAATTGGCAAAATGTCGTACTATCACGTGGAATGGTCCTATGGGGATTTATGAAATACCCCAATTTGCTCAAGGAACCAGATCTATAGCCAGTTTTCTCTCCACCCTCAATGCCACCACTGTTATTGGCGGTGGCTCTTCTGCTGAAATAGTTCAAGAAATGGGATTAACTGATAAGATGACCCATGTTTCCACAGGAGGCGGTGCCAGCTTGAGGTTCTTGGAAGGCGCTGCATTACCTGGTGTGAAAGTTTTGTTAGATAAAAAATAACAGGAGGTTGTGAAATGCGGATCCCTTTTGTTGCTGGCAACTGGAAAATGAATACCACGGCGACTGAAGCTGAAAAGCTTGTCCTCGAGATGCTTGATAAACTGGATAAGATAGAAGGAGTGGAAAAGATACTTTGTCCGCCATTCGTATCTTTAGTTGCCGTAAGTATGATGCTCCAGAGTTCGTCTATTAAGCTCGGTGCTCAAAATATGTATTTTGAGACTAAAGGGGCTTACACCGGTGAGATATCCCCACTAATGCTCAGCGAGTTGTGCGAATTTGTCATACTGGGACATTCTGAGCGGAGATGGTATTTTGGGGAAACTGATGAAATAGTTAACAAGAAGGTAAAGGCGGCTTTGGCAAACAGGCTTAAGCCTATCTTATGTGTTGGGGAGAGGCTTGCAGAGAATGAAGCTGGCAAGACAGAGGAGGTGATTAATAGGCAGGTGACGGCAGCTTTGAATGGTATAGAGCCTGTCCGTGACTTAGTGATTGCTTACGAGCCGGTTTGGGCTATTGGCACAGGCAAGGCAGCGAGCGGCAAGCAGGCAGCAGCCACTATCCAATTTATTCGTGATGTTGTGGCTAAGCTATGGAATAAGAGCATAGCTCAAGATTTACACATCCTTTATGGTGGCAGTGTTACCAGTGCTAACATTGCTGAGTTTATTTCCCATCCAGAAATCGATGGTGCCCTGGTTGGTGGAGCCAGCCTCAAAGCCGAAGAATTCGTGAGCATTGTCGAAAAAACCGCTGAAATCAAAAAAAGAACAAAGTAGCCAGTGATTGCTATCGTTGGTCCCACCGCTGTAGGTAAAAGTGAGCTTGCTCTGCACCTGGCTCAATACTTTCCCTTGGAGATAATAAGCGCTGATAGCCGCCAGGTCTATCGGTATATGGATATCGGCACTAATAAGCCAACTTGGGCCGAGAGGGCATCGGTCCCTCACCATGTCATCGATGTAGTAGAGCCCGACGAAGCTTTTAGCCTGGCTATGTATCACCAGCTAGCCATTGAGGCGCTGAAAGCCATTCAGCAGAAAGGCAAATTGCCAGTACTGGTCGGTGGCAGCGGTCTTTATGTGTGGTCGTTGGTGGAGGGGTGGAAAATACCTCAGGTGCCACCTGACCAAAAGCTAAGACGCCGGTTAGAAGCCAGAGCGGAGCAAGAAGATAGCCAAAGCCTTTATCAGGAATTGCAGGATATTGACCCTTCGGCAGCAGCAAAAATCAGTCCCACTAATATCCGCCGCATTATAAGGGCCCTGGAAATATATCATACGACAGGGCAGCATCCTTCTCAATTACAACGTAAAGAGTCGCCAGGTTTCCCCATCCTGCTCATTGGTTTAACCCAAGAAAGAAGCGAGCTATATAGAAGGATTGATTGGCGGGTTGATAAAATGATACAAAGAGGATTGGTTGAAGAAGTAGAACAGCTATTGAAAAAAGGTTATAGCCCTTCATTGCCTTCTATGTCGGGAATAGGTTACAAGCAAATAGGACAGTTTCTTCGAGGCGAGATGACTTTGCCCCAGTCTATTGATAAAATAAAATATGAAACCCATCGACTGGCTCGCCACCAGTATGCTTGGTTTCGCCTCAGCGATAGCAGGATTCACTGGTTTGATACTAGCGAGGCAGAAGCCAAAGCCAGCATTGTCGCCCTGAACAAAGTAAAGGGTCTCATAGAAGGCTTCATATCATGAAAATCTCCAAGTTACAAGCCACAGGTAATGACTTCATCCTGGTAGATACCCTCACAGGACCAGGAGAAGGTGATTGGGGAGAATTGGCCCGAGCTATGTGCGACCGTCACTTTGGAGTAGGAGCCGACGGCTTGATACTGGTGCAGGGTTCGACCATCGCTGATTTAAAGATGCGTATTTTAAATTCCGACGGTTCTGAAGCTGAGGTTTCCGGCAATGGGCTGAGATGTTTTGCCAAGTATGCTATTGCGAAAGGCTTGACTGGCAAAATGTCACCGAGCGCGGAGCGAAGCAATCTCTACCTTGCCATAGAGACTTTGGCAGGCATAAGAAAGGTTAAAGCTTATATGTTGGGGAATAAGGTCAACCAGGTCGAGGTAGATATGGGCCTGCCCCAGTTCCAACCGGAGCAAATTCCTGTAAAGGTTAAAGTTGACATAATACCAATATTGGATTATGCTTTAGTGCTAAACGGAAAAGAATTGACTTTAGCTCTTCTATCCATGGGAAATCCCCACGCCGTGAGCTTTTTATCCCGGCCAATTGCTGATTTTCCTTTAGCTGAGATAGGACCGAAAGTGGAGAGACACTCCATGTTCCCCCAAAGGGCTAATTTTGAGGTAGCCAGGGTCTTGAACAGGGGGGAGATAGAAGCCAGGGTGTGGGAGCGGGGTGTTGGGGAAACTCTGGCTTGTGGTAGTGGTGCTTGCGCCATAGCTGTGGCCGCTCAATTATTGGACTATGTAGAGCCACAGGTTGACATAATACTCAAAGGCGGGACTTTGACCGTGTCCTGGGATAGGGTAGGGGAGGTGTTACTTACCGGTCCAGTGGAGGAAGTTTTCACTGGCGAATGGCTCTCGAAGGAAAGAGTTAATGGAATTAGCTAAAAGGCTTAATAGATTGCCTCCGTATCTTTTTGTGGAAATAAACCAGAAAATCGCTGAGCTTCGAGCCAGAGGGGAGGAAGTAATCAGCTTTGCTATTGGCGACCCTGATTTACCTACGCCATCTCATATCATCGAATATATGTGTCAGGCAGCTCATGACCCTACAAACCATCGTTACTCTGAAACCGCCGGCTTGCCTGAACTTTGTCAAGCCATTGCTGAGTGGTATGAGAGACGCTTTGGGGTTACCTTGAATCCGGCTAAAGAGGTCTTGCCGCTTATTGGCTCCAAGGAGGGGATCGGGCATATGGCTTTATGCTTTATCGAGCCTGGTGACCTGGCTTTGGTGCCTGACCCGGGCTATCCGCCATTTTCTCTGGGCACCATATTAGCCGGTGGCAAGCCTTACTTTATGCCCTTGAAGGAAGAAAACGATTTTCTGCCCGATTTTAAAGCTATTCCAGCCGAGGTAGCCGATAAGGCAAAACTTATGTGGCTTAACTACCCCAACAATCCCACCGGTGCTATAGCTAGCCTTGATTTCTTTGAGAAAGCAGTTCATTTCGCACAGCAGCACGACTTAGTAATCTGCCATGACGCTCCTTATACCGAAGTTGCCTTTGATGGCTACAAGCCACCGAGCTTCATGCAGATACCTGGGGCAAAGAAAAGAGGTGTGGAATTTCATTCCCTGTCCAAAACTTATCACATGACAGGATGGAGAATAGGCATGGTGGTAGGTAATGCTGACATGGTGGATGCCTTATTTAAAGTTAAATCCAACCTGGATTCAGGCATTCCCCAGGCAATTCAATATGCTGCTGTGGAAGCTCTGCGCGGCTCCCAAGAACACATCGCTGAGCATAATGCCATTTTTCAACGGCGCCGAGATAAGTTGCTAAAAGTCCTTAATGAGATAGGGCTAAAAGCCAGGATACCCAAGGCAACTTTTTATATCTGGGCTAAGATTCCCCAGGGATATACATCTATGGATTTTACCAAGAAATTGCTGGACGAAGCCGGGATAGCGGTAACTCCGGGAATTGGCTATGGGAAGGAGGGAGAGGGTTACATCAGATTTTCCCTGACCATTTCTGATGACCACCTAGAACAGGGGATAAATCGTCTATTGGCTTGGCACGCCCGAAATTGCCATTGTGAGGAACGTTAGCAACGAAGCAACTTCGAATGTGTGTAGGAGGAGCAGATAAAGCAAAAATTTTTTACTACTGCAGCCAAGGTAGAACGAGCATTCCTCGTCGGGGTGGGAAGCAAGACCTCTAACAATGATTGGTCAGTTACAGATTCTTTAAAAGAGCTATCATACCTGACTAAAACAGCAGGCGCCAATGTAGTAGGTATATTAACTCAGAACCTGGACGCGCCTTCGCCTACCTATTATATAGGTAAGGGTAAAATTGAGGAGCTAATTAGCCTCAAAGAGCAAACTCAGTACGACACGGTAATCTTTGATGATGAGCTGTCGCCGAGGCAGCAAAGAAATCTCGAAGAGGCATTGGGAGTCAAAGTTATTGACCGCAGCGCTCTGATCTTACACATATTCGCCCGAAAAGCTCAAACCCACGAAGGAAAACTCCAGGTTGAATTGGCCCAGCACCAATATCTTCTGCCCCGGCTTGTCGGGCAGTGGCGCCATTTAGAGCGACTTGGCGGTGGCATCGGCACCAGAGGTCCCGGTGAGGCACAATTGGAAACCGATCGCCGCCTTATCTATAAGCGTATCAACCTCCTTCAGCATAAAATAGAAAGTGTCAGGAAGCATCGAGCACTTTACAGGAGGCGCCGTAAGGAGACCGGCACGCCCATCGTAGCTCTCGTGGGTTATACTAATGCCGGTAAGAGCACTTTGTTTAACACCTTAAGCAAGGCCACTGTAGATGTGGAAGATAGGCTCTTTTCTACTTTGGATCCCGTGACTCGGCGGTTGGCTCTGCCCACCGGGCAACAATTTCTAATCACCGATACCGTTGGCTTTATTCACAAACTTCCGCCTTCAATAATTGCCTCCTTCCGAGCCACGTTGGAGGAACTGGATGAAGCTGATTTACTTCTACATATAGTTGACATAACACACAAGAATGCTGCTAATCAGTGCCTCACAGTAGAAAAGGTACTCAGCGAGCTAAATCTGGAAAATAAACCAAAAATCACCGTGTTCAACAAGCTAGACTTAGCTCTAAGCAGCGAGGCAGAGATGAAAGCATTAACTACTATTCCTAACTTCGAGGAAGAAATCGTGTTGCCAAACGAGAGCATTGCTCTCATCTCTGCTGCCAAAGGATGGGGAAAGGACGAACTTCTAAATAAGGTAGCGCGTCATCTTTAGGGGACAAATTAGACACGTCAACTATCATAACTAATCTCTTTCGCCAAATATCTTGGTGCCTATCCTGATCATATTAGCGCCCTCCTCCAGGGCAACCTTATAAGAATTAGTCATGCCCATGGAAAGATATCTCATCTCTACATCGGGCAACTCCAGCCCTTTAATTTTTTCAAATATCCTTCTTGTCTCCACAAAATAAGGTCTGGAATCTTCGGGGTTGCCAAAACGGGGTCCCATGGTCATAAGACCCATCACTTTGATATTCCTAAGACCGGATATTTCTCTTACTAATTGTTCCACATCTTCCGGGAGCACTCCTGACTTCTGGGGTTCTCTGCCACTGTTTACCTCAATCAATATTGGCATTATTTTGCCAATTTGAGCACACCTTCTATCAATTTCCCTGGCTATTTCTAAAGAATCGACACTTTCTATCATGTCGAATATTTCCAGCACCTTTCTCCTGACATTATGCTTTTGAAAGGTTCCAATAAAATGCCATTTCGCTCTCTTTCCCACCAGCTCATATGCTTCCTTTGCTTCCTTGACATAATTTTCTCCAATGATTTTTATTCCCGCCTGAACAGCTTCCAGGACTTCCTCAGGTGTTCTTGTTTTTGCTGCCGCCACCACCTCGACTCCGTCAGGGAGTTCAGCTAACAATTCCCCCACGTTTTCCTTAATCATGGTGCTGCTATCTTTCGGAGTGTTTATTGTAACATTGTTTAGCAATTTGCCATGGACTTGATGATGTCTCAGCCCAAACCTTGAACCAAAGGAGGGAAAGGCATCAATAATCGTATCAAAGAATGCAAATAGTTGACAAGAAATCACAAAAGTATTAATGTAAAATTGTTTCGCAAACTGTCACTTTTGCGAAAAGAAGCAATCTATGAGACATAAGAATTAAGCATGAGCCTGGACTTATTGATCGCCGAGTTCTTAGAATACCTGGAAATCCAGAAAGGCTGCTCTCCTCTTACCATTCGGGAATACAGACATTATTTGAAACGTTTCCACAACTGGCTCACCGAGAATTCTTCTGCTACAAAACCTGAAGACATAAACTTGGAGATTGTTAGAAGGTACAGGTTATACTTAGCGCACCTGCGTGCCCGCGATGGTGTACTGCTGCAGCGCGTGACCCAGAGCTACCACATCGTTGCGTTGAGGGCTTTTTTGCGGTATCTACTGGTTCAGCGCGACATACCCACCCTATCCCCTGACAAGATAGAACTTCCCAAACAGGGCTCTCGTTCCGTCAGTTTTTTGAACCCAGGGCAGATAGAGAGACTGCTAAACAGCCCCAAAATATCAAATAATGTGGGACTGAGGGATAAGACTATTCTAGAAACCCTATTCAGCACAGGCTTAAGGGTATCAGAATTAGTTAGTTTAAATCGTGACCAGGTAGACTTACAGCGTAAGGAATTTGGCGTCAAAGGCAAAGGAAATAAAATACGGGTAGTTTTTCTATCAGATACAGCCGCGCAGTGGATTGAGCGTTACCTGCGCTCGCGTCAGGACCATTTCAAGCCGCTGTTTATTCGCCATCGTGGTAAGGTAGATGCTCAGAAAAACGGTGAAAAAATGCGACTGACAGCAAGGTCCATCCAAAATATTGTTTCCAAGTATGCAAAAAGGTCCGGTTTGCCAATCAAGGCCACTCCTCACACGCTGAGGCATTCTTTTGCCACAGACCTGCTGATAAGTGGAGCTGATATTCGCTCTGTGCAAGAAATGCTGGGCCATGAAAGTATCAGAACAACCCAGGTTTACACCCACGTCACTAATAGGCATCTAAAAGAGGTTCACAAAGCTTTCCATAGTAGAAATAAGCAAGGATAAATTTTATGTCAAGGAAGGATAGAAAGTTTGCAGAAACAGGTTTGCCTTGGCATGTTGTCGAGGAAGCTATCAATCGTGAGAGCAAATGGTTGAGGCAGGTTATCGTGCCAGGACCCACGGAAAAAGTACCCGGGTGTGATGAATGTCCATATACTTTCAGGAAGATGGCTCTCTTGATTATTACAGGCAAAATTAAAGCAAAGGAATTTATTTCCAGAGATGGGCATGACTTATGGGATGATCTGACACAGAAACATGGCATAAAGGGATCTGCGCGTCATGGTGGTAGCTGGCACAGAAGAATGATGGACGTTATTACTGAATACTTTAAAGATAAGGGATTCGAGGTAATTCCTGAACCGTTCCTTAATAAAGGACGTGCTGATTTAGGCATCTATAAAGACGGCTACATAGATTTGTCTGTCGAAGTAGGCACTATCTCTCCTTATAAGCTGTGGTGGAACTTACAGATGTTGATAAATTCTAAGATTCTAATAGTGCCAGATGAGAAGCGAGCCGTAGAATTTACCTGCCGAGATGATCAAGGTGACATATTGCGCAGCGCGCAGGAAAAAGGACCAATTTAAAATGCTGCCGCATGTCGATGATTTTTTACTAAATTTACAAGCCGATAAATATTCTTCTGAGACAGTTTACAACTACGAACGAGATTTAAATGTTTTCAGCAATTTCCTGGATGAAAGCAACATTGAGTTTGATAAGGCTGATAAGCGCGCTATCACCTACTACAAAGCATATTTAGTTTCGCGTGATCGCAAAACAGCGAATCTGGGAAAGCAAGGCGAAAAACAACTTGATTCCCGCTCTATAAACCGCATGCTGTCGGCGCTGAGAGCTTACCTGCGCTACTTAATTGACATTGATTACCCTTGTCCCCTGCCGCCTGAAGCGGTCAAATTAACAAAGGCTGGAAGAAAACATCCCCAAGTAGCTGAGCTTAAGGATTTAATTAGACTGATTGAAGCGCCGAGTTCGTTAGAGTCGAATATCAAAACGGCTTTAAGAAACCGCACCATGCTGGAATTGCTATTTGCTACTGGCATGCGAATCTCCGAGCTATGCAATCTGAATCGTAGTCAAATCGATGATACCGGGCGGATTTTTATTACCGGTAAAGGCAGAAAGCAACGCTTCGTTTACTTAACTCCACGGGCTAAACAGCACCTGGATACATATTTAGTGACTCGCCAGGATAATTGTCCTGCCCTTTTTATCCCTTATGCCGGCAGAAATGTCGCTAAATCAAGGAAAAGGATTTCCACCAATTACCTTCAGGATAGAATTAAGAGATACCGGGAGAAATTAAAGATCAACGTCCCCACTTCAGCACATTCTCTGAGGCATGGTTTCGCTACTTATCTGGCTGAGGAAGGTGCTAATCCAGTTCCCCTTCAGGTTCTTTTTGGTCATGAGTCCCTAGATGGCATCACCAGCTATGTCCATACCTCCGATAAGTATGCTGAAGAGACTCACCGCAAATACCATCCTCTGGCCAAGTCAGATTAGAATCAGGCAGTTGTAACATTATGTCAACTCAGATTAAGGGAGGGCTGCCTGGCAAAAAATTAAATGCCAAATTTTTTAAACGTCGTACAGCAGAATTTTGATAAATACTATGCATTAAACTTAGACTCTGTGGTGCCTTTACAGCCACAGCCCCGCCCCTAATAACTTCAGTCAAAAAGCTCATCCACCATTCTGCCGACGTATCTTGCAATGGCAAGAGAGGCAGTTAGACCCGGGGATTCTATCCCGATTAGATTTATTAAGCCCGGGAAGTTCGCTTTCTCTTCATGGGCAATGACGAAATCTCGGAAGGCTTCGCCTGGCCCCTGAAGCTTAGGCCTTATGCCAGCAGATTCGGGGGCTAAATCTTCAAGTTCAACAAGGGGAAGGAATTTCTTGGCCGAATTGCAGAAAGCTTGCTTCTGTGTCTCATCAACCGCATAATCTATCGCTTCAACATAGTGGGCACTGGGGCCAAGTAGCACCCTACCATCGAGCCCCTGTCTCAAATGAATCCCATGTCCAGCTTGCTCTGGGGTGGGGTAGATGAGCCTGCTTACAAGATTTCTATATTTTGAACTTAGACTGAAGTATTCGCCTTTGCAATAATGAAGCTTGTAACCTGCTTTAGCTATATCTAGCCCAGCTAGCTGGGCTATCCTGTCAGAGTTTAAGCCAGCGCAGTTCACGACAACATGGGCAACAAAAGCAGAAATCCCATCTCGGTCCTTTATTTGAACTTTGTACTTTGCCCCTGCCCTTTCTATTCCTATCACCTCAGTGCCAAACACAAACTCAGCTCCTTTGTCCCTTGCTTGGCTGTAAAGAAACTTCAGCAAAGTGTAGGAATCCAAAATTCCGCTGGATGGGGATAATAGTCCGGCTCTAGCTTCAATGTTTGGCTCGAGTTTCTTCAATTCCGTCCGGGAAAGGAGCACTAAATCATCAACGTCATTTTTTCTTCCCTGCTCGTAAAGCTCTTCGAGCCAGCTAATCTCATTTTCGTCTGCTGCCACGATAATCTTGCCAGACTTCTTATAGGCGATATTATGTTTGTCGCAAAGCTTGTAAAGCAGGCTTTTGCCTTCTACACAAAGCTTAGCCTTAAGGGAGTCCTCAGGATAGTAGATGCCAGTGTGAATTACTTCACTATTCCTGCTACTAGTCTCGAGCCCAAAGGTGCGATTCTTTTCAAAGACGAAAACTCCTCTTTTTTCTTGTGCAATTTCACGAGCCGTAGCCAGGCCAATCACTCCGGCACCAATGATTGCCACATCGACTTCAGCAAGCATTTATCCTCTTGGCTCCTATTCTTGACATCAGTCAGGACTGTTTACTCTCATTTTATAGAACTTGATTAGTTACTCGACCTTCCGACCGAGTCTTGAGTATAAGGCTGTACCAGTGTAGTCTTGCCCGAACCGTTTGGCCCCATCAAGGCGTAGAACTCGCCCTCCACCACATCAAGGTTAACTCCGTCAAGCACACGCCGGCTATCATATGTCTTGACTAGATTCTCGACATGTATCGCAAACATTTATAACTGCTTTGATTCTGTAAGCGGATTCGGTGGAATACTCATAGAAGCTTCACTGATATAGCTAGGAAGTATTATACCTCGTGAGTCGACCTATTTATATAGCCAGTTGTTTACGAGAGCTAGGACATGGTGGAAGGTGAGAAGTGAAAGTAAGCACAGTGCAGAACTCAAGACATAGAGATTTTGGGGTGGTGCGATATAGTGTGCGAAAATATGTGCCCTGGACCGACTGGCCAATGCCAGCTATAGGTATCTTCTCTCCTTTATCCCAGAATCTTCTCCGCCTCTTCCTTATCTGCCTCCATCACGTATGGTATACCGGAGACCTCCGCCGCCTCATGAGTGAGGGCAACAATATCGCTACGGTCAAGGAACTCGACGGCAAACTTGCGGCTTCCAGCCATGAGCTGGCGTAAACCCTGGGCGAGCCGCTCATAATAAGTGTAGAGCCCGATAGCCGAAGTTGGGATTCTCTCATAATCTTTGCCGTACTCTCTTTTCAGCCCCTCAGCAGTAACAAAGATAGCTTCCCTCGTTTTGCCAAATCGCTGGAGATAAACAGGAAGTTGTCCGCTATTTATCGTTTCACCGATAGTCTTACCAACCATAACCGCAGCGAGAGGTGCTCGTGCCATGCCTATTGCTTTCACATAGGGAGCACATAGTGCCAAGCCTTTAAATATCTGGTCTTCCAAAACAAATCCACCTGCAATGACAATGTCAGGCACATATTCGCCTTTCTGGGCCAAACGGCTACAATATTTATAGAGCAGCGACCATAGTTCTATACCAGGTACACCCCACTCATTCATCATACGCCACGGGCTCATGCCGGTACCCCCACCTGCAGCATCAACGGTGATATAGTCAATCTTTGCCCTAGAGGAGAACTTGACTGCACGCGCAAGGTCTGCGGGTCTGTAGGCGCCAGTTTTCAACGATACATGTTTGGCGCCAGCCTTCCGCAATTGAGTAACAGCCTCAAGGAAGCCCTCTTCAGTAACCATACCAACCCGTGAATGCCTCTCAAACTCAGTAAAAATGCCATTCTTGAACTCCTCTATCGTAGCAGGATCAAGCAGGTCAGGAAGGACAATGTAGCCCCGTTTCTTGAGGAGCTGTGCCTTTTCAAGGCTCTTGATTTTTACCTCACCACCAATATCCTTGGCTCCTTGTCCCCATTTCAATTCTACCGCATTGACCCCGAGTCTCTCTATGGCATACTCCAGTACACCAAGGCGACTGTCTTCGACATTTGCCTGTACAACAATAGCACCATAGCCATCGCGCTGCCATTGCTGGTAAAGCTTTACACGCCTCTCGAGGTCAGGTGAGTGAATCACCCTTCCATTCTGTATTTTCGCGTCCACATCCATGCCACAGACATTCTCGCCGATGGTGAGCGGTATCCCAGTAAGTGCAGCACCAATGGCTAAACCTTCCCAGTTCTGAGTGGCGATATTTGTGGAACCCAGACCCGCAATGAGTAGAGGCAGGCGCAACTTGATTCCTTTATCCTGACCTAATCTCGTCTCAAGGCTAACATTTGGGAAGATAGCCCTATCCGAGTCTTCTTCTATGCCAACAGCGCCAGCAACTGTTCCCATTATGTTGAAATGCGATAAATCAACAGGGTATGCCTTTTGTGATGCGGTTGTTATTATTCCGAATGGCTGCGGGTAAATAACCTCGTGACCCCGGTATGCGCTCTTACCAATTTCGCACATACCGATACAACCTTCCACACAAGTGACACACATCCCACTTACCGGGCACCAGTCACCAGCAGTCCTGTTCTTAGTCAATGTAGCGGCTGTTGCGTTATACCTTGTCAGTGTCATGTCTGACCTCCTTCTATACTTCTGTAAATTGCATTATTTCTTGATTGCATCTTCATTACTTGTAAACCCTATGGCCTTGTGGACCGACACTCTCTGAACATCCTGTGCATACGAGACATGTTTCCACTGGTGCTAGGTTCTGGCAGCCGCCACAAAGACCATCTATCAGGCTCTCTGCCATACAAGCTTTTTCGCAAACCGGGCATATCCACTCACAACCACCACAGTTGCGGCATTCTTCGGGAGTGACATCAAAAGCGGTTGCTACCCTCCGTGATGTGCCGCGGCCAACAAATCCAATGCCGCCAGATTTCATCTGTTCTTTGCAGTAGCGCACACAACGTCCACAGAGAATACAGCCCCTGTCTTTTATCTTGAAACGAATCTTGTTAATGCCCATATTTGCAGCCATGTCTTGTAGCGTCTTGGAGTTTGGACAAGAGGCGAGCAATAATTCTACAATCACCTTACGCGCCTTCCTCGCCTTTTCTGAGTCGGTAAGAATCACCTGCCCCTGTTCTACCGGCAGGGTACAGGAGGCTTCAAGCGACGAACGATCGCCCTTAACCACCTCAACCAGGCAGACACGACACTCACCGTAGCAACTCAGACCGTGATAGTAGCAGAGTGTAGGGATAGTAATGCCCATCTCGCTGGCTGCTTCGAGGACTGTGGTACCCTCGGATACCCGTGTTTTTATTCCATCTATAGTCAGTTCAACCATGCTATTCCCCCGTTACAAGATTATAACTGCATCAAACTTACAGCTGTCGTGGCAGAGACCACACTTGATGCACTTTTCCTGGTCAATTATGTGTGGCTTTTTCTTTTCACCTGATAGGGCACCCTGCGGGCATTCTCGGGCGCACACCTGACAGCCAGTGCATTTCTCCACGTCGATCACGAGAGTTATAAGTGCCTTGCATACCCCCGCCGGGCACCGCCTTTCTCTTACGTGGGCCTCATACTCATCGCGGAAGTATCTGATAGTAGAGAGAACGGGGTTAGGCGCCGTGCCACCGAGAGCGCACAGGGAGGCTTCCTTAATGACGCCGCCAATCTCTTCCAGGAGTTCGATATCCTCCTCCTTGCCTTTCCCTTCAGTTATGTCGGTAAGGATGTCCAGCATCCTGTCCAGTCCTTCACGGCAGGGCACGCATTTGCCGCAGGATTCTCCTGTGAGGAATTGGACGAAATATCTGGCTATGTCTACCATACAGGTGCCTTCGTCCATGACTATCATTCCACCCGAGCCCATTATGGATCCTGCCTTGGTAAGCCTGTCGAAATCAACCGGCAAATCAATCAAACTCTCAGGCAGGCATCCGCCTGATGGACCACCGGTTTGGACAGCTTTGAATTTCTTGCCATGGGGGATGCCACCCCCGATATCATAGATGATTTCCCTGAGCGTAATGCCCATGGGTACCTCAACGAGCCCAGTATTGTTTATCTTACCCACCAAGGAAAATATCTTCGTGCCCTTGCTTCCATCAGTACCGATTTGCGAATACCAGTCGGCACCACGGTTAATAATGAGAGGCACATTTGCCCAAGTCTCCACATTATTGAGATTAGTGGGTTTGCCATAAAGTCCCTGTAGGGCGGTGTGGATATGCTTGGGACGTGGCTCTCCGACCCTTCCCTCCAAGGAAGCCATGAGTGCTGTGGACTCCCCACAGATGAAGGCACCTCCACCACGCGAGATTTTTACATTGAAGTCAAAGCCAGAGCCAAGTATATTCTGACCAATAAAACCGTACTCCCTTGCCTGACCCAGGGCTATGCCAAGATTCTTCAGAGCGAGTGGATACTCGAGCCGCACATAGACATACCCATCGTGTGTCCCCATGGCATAGGCACCTATTACCATACCTTCCAAGATACTATGAGGGTTCCCTTCGAGAAGACTCCTGTCCATATAGGCGCCAGGGTCACCCTCGTCGGCATTGCAGATGACATAGCGGATGCCATCTGCAGACGGAGCATTGCGGCAGGACTCCCATTTTCTGCCTGTGGGGAATCCCCCACCACCACGCCCACGTAGGTCGGATTTCTTGATTTCTTCAATTACTTCCTCTGGCTGCATGTTGAAGAGGACTTGGGACAAAGCCGAGTAACCGCCTGTAGCAAGGTAGTCCTCTATGTTTGTGGGATCAATAAGGCCATTATTGCCAAAGACGAGTCTTTGCTGTCTTTTGTAAAAAGGAACATCTTTTTCAAACTGCGCCTTCTCTCCGCTCACCGGGTCAACATAAAGTAGCCTATCGATAATGTTGCCTTTTATGATTGTCTCCGCGATTACTTCAGAAACATCGTCTGAACTAACGCGCTGGTAGAATATCTTCTGGGGATACACTACAATTAGTGGACCACGTTCGCAGAAACCATGACATCCTGTCACTTTCAATTCTACCTGCTTGCTTAACCCTTGTCGCTTTATCTCGTTCTTGAATGCTTTGGCAATATCCTCACACCCGTACGCATGACATCCAGTGCCTCCGCAGATTGAGATACAGGGCTTTTCTGGCTTGCGCTGGCTCAGTATCCTGCCCCGCAATTTTTCCAGTTCAACTGCTGACCACAATCTCTGCATGTCTACGGTCTCTCGGTGTCTTTTTGTATTTATTAAGGACTTTCTTGACTTTTCTGGGGCCCATTTGTCCTTGGTACTCATCATCTACAACAACGATAGGTCCTAAAGCGCATGCTCCCAGACAATTCACCGTCTCCAGTGTGAAGCGCATGTCATCAGTGGTGTTGCCAGGCTCGATGCCCAGTTGCCTTTTCGCTTCATCCAGTACGGCCGGAGCGCCGCGTACATGGCAGGCGGTACCGAGACAAACGGTCACTGTGTGCTCCCCCCGTGGCTTCAAACTGAATGCCTTAAAAAAGGTAGCCACACCACAGACCTGTATCAAGGGAAGCCTCAACTGGCCCGCTACCGCCCTTAGAGCATGTTCTGGCAGATAATGATATTCCGATTGCACATCCTGAAGTATTGCGATGACACTAGCGTGTTTGCCACCGTATCTATCCACTATGGCCTTCACTTTTTCATAATCGTTTACCATTGCATGAGCACCTCTCCCCGTACTTTTCCTGACCTTTTCATTCCTACATTTTTACAGATATCCCTTTCTCAGCCAAGTATTCTTTTGCCTGAGAGACAGATATTTCTCCGAAATGGAAGATAGAGGCAGCTAAAACTGCCGCTGCTTTGCCCATTGTTACAGCTTCATAAAGATGCTCCAGCTTTCCTGCTCCGCCGGAGGCAGTGACTGGAATCTTAACAGCTTCAGCCACAGCTTTAGTCATCTCCAAATCATAGCCCGCCTTGGTGCCATCGGCGTCTTTGCTGGTGAGCAGAATCTCTCCAGCTCCCAGCTTCTCCACCCTCTTTGCCCAGTCAACAACATCTATCCCTGTAGCCTCGCTGCCACTCTTGACCACCACCTCTAAGCGTGGACGACCACTCCTAGGTGGGTTTTTTCGCCCATCTATGGCTACAACAAGCCTTTCCTTGCCAAATCTTCTCGAAGCCTCCCTTATAAGCTCGGGATTTCTTACAGCCGCGGTATTTATCGAGACTTTATTTACGCCAAGGTCGAACAAGGTCTGCATGTCCTCAAGGCTAGCGATACCGCCTCCCACGGCAAAGGGAACCGTAACCACATCACAGACCTTTTTCACCCATTCAAAACGCGTCTTTCTACTCTCCACGGTGGCGAAGATATCAAGGAAAACCAGTTCGTCAGCGCCTTCTCGGCAATAAGCCTCCGCCGCCTCTACAGGGTCTCGAGCATCCCTCAGGTTTATGAACTTTACTCCCTTGACCACCCTGCCATCCTTCACATCTAGACAGGGTATGATTCTCACTACGTTCATCTTATAAATCCCAGATTACTGGTAATGTATATCTCTGAGGGGTCTGAGGATGAGCCCGAATGGAGACTCACTAGATTGGCTCACAACTCCAAGAATAGCGATTGCCTTTCTCTTTATTTCTCGAGCTTATTATGTTGCAAATTTCCACCCTCTTCGTTGTTTGCCTCCGACAACCTTTTACCGATAATCTTGTCAGACATATGGCGAACTTGTCAATTTCCCAAAGATAGAGGTTGTTTAGCAGTTCTCCGTGTCATTGCGAGTTAAGCATTGTAGAGATGCTTATTAACGTCTGGTATACTATAATTTGTCGCAGTAAGGAGGCAAATTGCGCAGCATCAGGGTTGGAATAGCTCAGATTAATTCCACTGTAGGCGACCTCAGTGGTAATACAAGAAAAATAATGCAATCCATTGACCAGGCAAAGTCGCTGGGAGTTGACCTGCTCACCTTCCCTGAACTGGCAATAACCGGTTGCCCCCCCGAAGATTTGCTGCTTAAACCACAATTCATTGAGCAAAACAGGGAATGCCTTGACAAAATAATAAAGCACAGCTCAGATATAGTGGTAGTGGTAGGCTTTGTTGACAGTGATGGTGATATATACAATGCTGCCGCGGTGCTCTGTGACAAAAAATTGGTGGGTGTTTACCACAAATTCTATTTGCCGAACTATGGCGTGTTTGATGAAAATAGGTATTTTCAGGCAGGAAGGGAATATCCAGTTTTCATCATTTATGGCATCGGCATAGGTATAACTATCTGTGAAGATATGTGGTATGAAGCCGGGCCGGCAATTGTCCAGGCCTATGCCGGAGCAAAGGTTTTGATTAATATAAGCGCTTCTCCATATCATGCCGGAAAAGGGCTCTTTAGGGAGAGGATGCTTGCTACCAGAGCATCGGACAGTGTAGCTATTGTTGTCTATAATAATTTGGTGGGTGGTCAAGATGAGCTTGTATTTGACGGCAGTAGCTTGATTATCAATGAGAAAGGAGAAGCCGTTGCTCGGGGGAAGCAGTTTGAGGAAGACTTTGTAGTAATTGATTTGGATGTGGAGTCGGTACTCCGTTCTCAGTTGCATGATCCTCGACGAAGGAAAGAAACGCCATGGGTTAGGGAGAGACTAAAAGAAGCTACCAAGATAGAGGTGTCAACTGAGTATCCGGCAATTGCCAGGCCTCCTTTATCGCCAAGACGGGTTGACAGACTGGATGAACTTGCTGAGATTTACCAGGCCCTTGTCCTCGGTACCAGAGACTACGTGCACAAGAACGGCTTTGAGAAAGTAGTTATCGGCTTGTCCGGTGGAGTTGATTCAAGCTTGGTAGCTGCCATAGCAGCAGATGCCCTTGGTGCTGACAATGTCATAGGTGTTTCCATGCCCTCTCGCTATTCATCACCGGGCAGCAAATCGGACGCCGAAGCTCTAGCAAGAAATCTAGGAATACAGTTCAAGGTAATATCTATTGAGAAAGCGTTTAGCTCCTATTTGGAAACGCTGGCTGAGCCCTTCAAGGATATTCAACCGGATGTCACCGAGGAGAACATCCAGGCAAGGATCAGGGGCAATATTCTCTTTGCCTTGTCCAATAAGTTCGGCTGGTTGGTGCTTGCTTGCAGCAATAAAAGCGAGACGGCTACGGGTTATACCACCCTTTACGGGGATATGGCTGGAGGGTTTATTCCCCTGAAAGATGTCCCCAAGACGATGGTCCTTGAGTTAGCCAGATACAAGAATCGCCAAGCCGGGAAAGATGTGATACCCTCTGCTGTCTTAACCAAAGCACCATCGGCTGAACTAAGACCCGAACAAAAGGATACCGATACCCTGCCACCATATGATATACTGGATCCTATCCTAAAGGCCTATGTAGAGGACGACGTGACAATTGACCAGATTATAGCCATGGGTTTTGACCCTGAGATAGTTATAAAAACGGCTCGCTTGGTAGACAGGAGCGAATATAAGCGCCGCCAGGCTGCTCCCGGTATAAAGATAACCCCCAGAGACTTTGGCCGGGATAGGAGATTGCCCATCACCAATAAATTCAAGGAGGAGTAGCTTGAGGAAAATCGGTGGTATCTTGCTAGCAGTGGGCCTGGGCATTTTGATAGGCTGGGGTCTTTATTGGTTCTTCAGTTTAGCTTTCTTATCGCTGCCCTTGCCAGTCAAGATTGCTATTGCTGCAATAGCTGTGGGGCTTATCATACTCCTGGCATCACTAGGCCGGGAGAGATATCGAGCATCCAGAGAAGAAAAGGAGAAATTCAAGGGGGTGGAAAAATGATTGTTGTTACCACAGAACAGATAGAGGGCAAAAGAATAACAGAAACCCTGGGTTTGGTTAGAGGCAGCACTATCAGGGCTAGGCATATGGGGCGTGATATTATGGCTGGCTTGCGCAACATTGTTGGTGGTGAAGTCAAGGATTACACCGTAATGCTGGCACAGGCTCGGGAAGAGGCAATACAGAGGATGATTGAGCAAGCTGAGAAAATGGGTGCTAATGCCATAGTAGGCACCAGGTTTGTAACCTCGATGGTGATGTCTGGAGCTGCTGAGATGGTAGCCTATGGAACAGCGGTGAAAGTGGCGTGAGTTTGAGTTGGCTGATGTCCAGATTTTTGTAATTGCCTGATTTATCAAGCTCGGTTGCCCAATTTATTGGGCAACTACATTTTTAAACAACCTCTTCCTTGAGATATTCATTCCTTAAGTGCATATCCATCCTTCCCATAGCCCGGTTTAACCTCTTTCAGAATAGCAATAACCGAGCTATATCTTAAAGTCTCTTGGTTAGATTTTAGATGATTCCAATTGCAGTTGGACAGAGAGGTGAATTTTATGATATCATCTCCTCAGTTTATGATCAGGAAAGGAAAGAAAATCTCAGAAGGAGGACATGCTATGTTGTGAGACAAGCAAGATGAGCTTAATCTGGGGTTATCCACCTGCTTTTTTACACACAGATAGTAGCTTAATTATCTTGTTCATAATGCAAAGTTAGTTTTGTTTATGTCTTGACTTTTGAGTTTCCCAAATTACAAAGAATTAATCTTCACTAAACTCCTCCAAATCACCCCTCGGCCGAACACGCATTATTCCCCCGGATTTTGTCTTACGCGAAGCAAGAGCATTGACTCGTAGCATGCCGAATGAAAGGAAGGTTATAGTAGTATGTTTGTCACTGATGATAGGGTTGATGTCGATATTGAAATCGACAAAAAGCAAGTGTGCCACTACATAGGATATGCTGATGATAAGAATCTGTCAGCCCGTATTTCTTCTTTAATTGATGACTACGCAGAGCATGCTCATTCCCTTATTAACCCGTTATGTTCATGTGTTATAAAGGATGTGGAGTGGGCTCGAGGCTCCATCGCCCTTATTGAAGGTTCGGTTATCTTCAAAAGCCGAATTATCGCTAACTTGTTGGAGCGTTGTCCCCAGGTGGCAATATTCTTAGTGACAATAGGCAAATACCTGGAAGAGACAGCATCTCAGCTAGCCAAAGACGGACTCATACTACAGGCGACTGTTTTAGATGCAATAGGGTCAGGCGCTGTGGAGAAGGTGGCGGACTTTGTCCAAGACAAAATAAAGGAGATAAGCAAGGCTAAGGGACTTGTCACCAGCCGACGCTTCAGCCCCGGCTATTGCGACTGGAACATAGGTCAGCAACGGATGCTCTTCTATGCTCTAAGCGGTAATACGGTAGGGATTCGCTTGACTGGGGAGTGTTTAATGATTCCTCAGAAGTCAATTTCAGGCATTATCGGTATCGGACCCTCAAAAGCCAATGTGGAGAACTATAACCCTTGTAAGACCTGCAAGAAACAAGATTGTCCAGGAAGGAGATACAGCCAAGCATAATGACTCGCAAAGGACTGGACGGAGGCAGTTTCAAGATTCTAACTGAAGATTCTATATTGAAGGTGCACCAGACTGCGATGCAAGTGATTGAAGAGGTGGGCTTTGAAGTGCAATCGGACATGGCACTGGAACTTTTCGAGGGAGCTGGAGCCAGAGTGGATTGGGAAAAGCACTTGGTGCGGCTGAATGAGGACAAAGTCAAGGAGCTTATTGAAGCGGCACCATCGGAAATTAGACTCTGTGGACAGGATGAAGCAAATGATATTATTTTGGGTGGCCGGCGAGTGTATGCTGGAACGGGTGGCACGGCACTTTATGTCTATCAGCCTGACGTTAACCAGAAAAGACTGGCAAGCATAGAAGACCTGCGATGCATCGCCAGATTGGTTGATAAGCTGGATAACATCCACTTTTTTCTGCTGCCGACATATCCCAATGAACTGCCTTTAGAACAGGTAGACGTGAACCGGTTTTTCGCCGGACTGGACAATACCACCAAGCATATTATGGGGGGTGTTTATACACTTGCTGGTGCGGAACAGGTAATACGGATGGCACAAATTGTTGCCGGCTCTGCTGAAAATCTTCGCCAGCGCCCCTTGATATCCATGATAGCCTGCATCATAAGCCCACTAAGGATAGACAAGACATATGGCGACTTGCTCGTGACTATTGCCAGAAATGGCATACCTGTAGCTTGTCCCGCAGAACCATTGTGTGGTGCCACTTCACCGGTTACGCTCGCTGGAACCCTGGTAGTCCAGACTGTAGATTCGCTGTTGGGTGTAATGCTCACCCAGATTGTAAACCCGGGGACACCAGTCCTCTTCGGTTCGGTCGCCACAAATACTGACTTGAGAGACCTAAAGTACCTGGCAGGTTCGGTTGAGATGGGCTTGCTCAACGCAGCTGGCGCACAGATGGCACAGTTCTATCAACTTCCTTTCTACGCTACCGGTGGTATGACCGATTCTAAAACACTCGACGCTCAGAGTGGCTATGAGTCTGCTTTGACCAACTTGCTCTGTGCCCTTTCAGGAGCTAACTTCATCCATGATGCTGCTGGCCTTATGGAATTCGCAATGACCGTGTCCTATGAAAAGTATGTCATAGATAACGAGATACTGGGAATGGTGATGAGAGCCGTAGAGGGAATCAAAGTAGATGATGACACTCTGGCCTTTGACCTCATAAAGCAAGTAGGACCAGGGGGTAATTTCGTAGCCGCCAGGCATACAAGGCACTTCATGCGCAGCGAGCACTACCAGCCGTCTCTGAGCGACAGAAATAGCCAAGAGGAGTGGCTAGCCAAAGGCGGAAAGGAGACATGGGAAAGAGCTTCAGAAATTGTAAAGGAGCTTCTGGCTAAGCCTAAACACAGCCTTTCCGCGCCAATAAGACAGCAAGTACTATCACAAATCAAAGAGATAATTGCTTGAAATATGCTTGTAATCGGAGAAAACATAAACGCATCAAACAAGGTAGTCGCTGAGGCTATTGCCAAACGAGATGAGGAGTTCTTGGTAAACCTGGCTAAAGCTCAAACACTAGCCGGAGCTGATTTCATCGATGTCAACGCTGGCAGTGGTCATGGGTCACTACAAGAAGCAACTGCAGCTATCAGGTGGCTGGTGGGAATAATCCAGGCTGCCATTGAGCAGCCACTGTCTATTGATAGTGATTCTCCAGAGGTTATCAAGGCTGCCCTACAGGAATATCATGGTGAGATGTTGATAATTAATTCGGTCACTGCAGAGCCAGTGAGGTTGGAATCTATCGGCCCATTGGTAGCCGAGCGACAGGCCTGGGTAATAGCACTGGCCATGGGAACAGAAGGAATATCTGACCGCGTCGAAGAGCGTCTGACTGCTTGCGAACAGATTATGGCATACCTGACTGGTTTGGGCGTAAAGGCAGCACAAGTATTATTTGACCCGCTTGTATTACCTATCGCTGTGGATACACGCCAGGGATTGGTCACATTAAAAACCATAGAGCAAATCAAATCACGCTATCCTGATGCTAGGATAGTGATGGGACTGAGCAACATTTCATATGGATTGCCCAAGAGAAAGTTAGTGAACCGCGCCTTCTTGCCAATGGCCGCTTATGCTGGCTTAGATGCAGTGATTGTTGACCCGCTTGATAATAAAGCGATGAGTCTTATCAAGGTAGCCGATATGCTCATAGGAAAAGACTCTTCATGCAGGGCATACCTCAGGGCACACAGAAAAGGTAACATAGTAGATTGAATCTAGCGCAGATTTCAGAAGTGCAGCTAGAAACCGTAAGATTCAATATGAATTCGAGTAAGCATGCACAATGCTCTAACTGCTGTCCAACAAGCCAAGCAGCTTAATAAATTACTGAAACTGGAGGATGATAATGCCAGAGGATATAATCAGTTTAATCCAGGAAAGTGTTATCCAAGGGAGGATAACAAAGGATGATGAAGGCATGGATGAAGGGATGATAGGTCAGCCCGGCGTTACCGAGCTCGTTGAGAGGGCTCCCGCCTCCGGCTTGAGTATTCAAAACATAATCACTAAGGGTCTCTCTGGTGGCATGAACATTGTGGGACAAAAATTTGAAGCGGGGGAATACTTTATTCCCGACATGCTAGCCTCGGCCGAAGCAGTAAGCGCGGCCATGAAGATATTGCAGCCCCGGTTTGCCGCGAGCAACATTAAGACCAAAGGCACTATAATCGTGGCTACGGTAAAAGATGACCTTCACGATATTGGCAAGAACATAGTATCCATTCTGCTTCGTGGGGCAGGATACACTGTTAAAGACCTGGGGAACAATATTGACACCCAGGTCATTGTAGATGCGGTGAGGGAGGAAAAACCACAGTTTCTGGGTTTGTCCGCCCTGCTCACAAGCACCATGGCCCGGATGGCAGATGTGATACAAATGCTTGAGGAAAATGGGCTCAGGGATCAGGTGAAGATTATAGTCGGCGGAGCACCTGTCTCAGAAGAGTTTGCTAAAAGCATCGGCGCTGATGGATATGGCGCAGACGGCTTTCAGGCCATAGCTGTAGTCGAAGATCTCGCTTCTGGCACAGAGAGCTAGAATAGCGATAATCTGATTGCAGTTGCCCAATAAATTGGGCAACTCTATAAAAACCAAGAGGAATCTAGTGCCAAGAGAAGGAATACTTGTTGATAGACCATACGAAAGGTTGACTAGGGAGCAGGTGGAGCTAATTCACCAGGTTTCCATGCAGATACTAACTGACCCCGGGCTAATAAGCTTCAACCGGGAAGCAGTGGATATACTCCATAGTCATGGCGCGGCTGTTGAGTCCATCGCTGGTGACCATCAGAGCTGGCAGGTGAAGATTCCAGAGCAATTGGTATTAAAAGCGCTGGACACCGCTCCCAGGATCGTGAAACTGGGGGCTCGTAACCCGGATAATACCCTCATCATGCACGGTGATGAGCCCAGGGTATATTTTATCACGGGGTCGGAGACTAATATCTGGCTGGATGTGGATTTTCCTATCTATGTGAGTAAGGCTGACCCTACCAGGGAGATTAGGGTACCCGAGTTTAAGCCCAGGCGAGGTACAGTTGACGACCTATGCCAGTCAGCCCATGTTTGTGAGCATCTTGAGATGGCTGATGGCTACATTCGCACCGTGAATATCCAGGACCGCGACATAACCGAGGATAATAAAGACGTCAATAAATTCTTTGCCTCGCTTAACAACAATACCAAACACTTTATGAGCGGGTTGACCAGTTTGAAGCAGCTTGACAACGTGGTGAGGATGGCAGAACTCGTCGCTGGAGGCAAAAAGGCACTTGAGGATAACCCCATCATCTCGTTTATCACCTGCTTGGTGAAGAGCCCACTCCAGTTCGTCGATGACACCACAGCCACTTTCATTGAAGTGTGCCGCCGAGGATTGCCTGTTGCCGTGTCGTCATCACCACAAGCAGGCACCACCGCACCTATAAAGGAAGCTGGTATCATAGCTCAGATAAATGCGGAGGTGTTGGCAGGCATAACTCTAGGGCAACTGGTAAAACCGGGGACTCCAGTGCTCTACGGTAGCGTGCCGGTTAGAGCCAGGATGGACACCCTGGGTGATTCTTACGGCTCTGTCGAGACCAGTCAATACAACATTGACTGCGTCCAGATGGCACGTTTCTACGGGATCCCCAACTATTCTACCTCTGGCGTCTGTGACACGAAGATACCTGGCCAGCAATCATCAATAGAGAGGCTGTTCTCGGATATAGTGGTGGCCATGTCAGGACCTCAATACCTGCACTGCGCCTTTGGTCTTCTGGACTGTAATTCTGTCTTCTGTCTCCTCCAAGCGGTCTTGGATGATGCCCACTTCAAGATGATAAAGTTTTTCTTACGACAACCGCGGATTGACCAGCCGGAGATGGAAGCAGTGCTGAAACAGATACGCGCGGTAGTGACTACGCCGCAAAAGCTGTATATAGGTTATATTCGTCCCCTGTTACGTAGTGGGGAAATATCTGGGATATATCCCTTTGAGGGCAGTGGTGAGACAGACGATGTTTTCGAGCTTGCCTATGAGCGAATGAAGGAATTGCTGGCAAGACCGGTGGAACACATTGATCGAGAGACAACTTCCAGAATATTCGAGGAAATTCCCGGCATACTACCACGACTTAACATTTATGAAAGGGGGAGTTAGCGTGAGCAAGGATATAATTGCGACAATTAAAGAGAATGTGATACAGGGAAGAAAGACGCAGGAGGATGTGGGGATAGATGACAGTCTTGCTGGAACAGCCGGCGTGGTGGAACTCACGCAACAAGCTCTTGGGAAGAATATCTCCCCACAGGTGATAATAACCGACGGCTTGACTGCTGGGATGCAGGTGGTCGGTGAGAGGTTTTCTACCAAAGAGTATTTTATTCCGGACATGCTTGCCTCGGCTGAAGCGGTGGGAGCGGCGATGGATATTATGAAGCCAGCGCTGGAGTCAGCGAACGTGGAGACCAAGGGGAAATTCGCCATTGCCACAGTAAAGGGGGATATCCACGATATCGGCAAAAACATCGTTGCTATCCTGCTGAAAGGCTCTGGTTACGAGGTGCATGACCTGGGAATAGACGTGCCCACGGAGAAAGTGGTGGAGTTTGTGAGGGAAGAAAAACCGGGATATCTGGGACTATCAGCCTTGCTTACCACCACCATGACTGAAATGGGCGTGGTGATCAAAGCTCTTGAGGAAAACAAACTCCGGAGCAGTGTAAAAGTGCTCATTGGTGGCGCTGCTGTCTCCGAGGAGTTTGCCCAAGAGATAGGTGCTGATGCCTATTGTGTTGATGCCTTCGACGCGGTCAGAGTGCTCGAGGGCTACTAACAGACAGGCTGGGGTGTAGACGCAGGCAGCAGAAATACGTGCGACAAAGGAGTGTTGTATGGCAAGCATAGCCGGAATCTTTTCACTGAATGAAGACGTGCTGGAGGGATGCGGACAACAGGTTGGCAAGATGCTGGAGCGAATGCAACACCGCGGTCCAGACAATGCGGTCGTGCGGACCCTGCCTAACCACCACCACGGCGCTCTGGGTGCCAATGAAGTCAATCTGACGCCGGAGAGAACTTGCTGCACCTCGCTCTCAAGACCTCCATTCGTCGTTTTTGATGGAGAGTTGTTCAACGAAAGAGCCCCAGGCCAGCATGATGTTGAGCTGTTCAAGGAGTTTTATGAGAAACACGGCAAGGAGTGTTTCTCCCTGCTCGAGGGAAGCTATACGTGCGCCATCGTTGACGCAGGCGAAGTAATCCTGGCACGGGACCCTGTGGGCGCCAGACCTCTCTTCTACGGGTCGGAACATGGCTTGTTATGCTTCAGCAGCGAAATGAAGGGACTGATAGACCACATTCGCTTTGACGTCAACGAGTTGCCCCCTGGCCACATCTACAGCACCAGCGAAGGACTGAAGCCATTTGAGCCTTTTGTTCCTGACGTGCCTGAGCCGGGAAGCATAAAGGAAACAGCTATGACCCTCCGTCAACTCCTCATAGAGGCAGTGCAAAAAAGAATGCCAGGCGTACGGGGCGTCTCGTTGAGCGGCGGCCTGGACAGCTCTATTGTGGCCGCCATCGCCAAGGAGTACAACCCTGACCTGCACCTGTTCACCGGCACAATTGACAGCGCGCCCGGTCCCGACCTGGAAAATGCGGTGCTGATGGCCGAATTCCTCGGTCTGGAGCACCAGCTTCACATCTACCGGATAACCGATTCTGACATTTGCGATTTGATTCCCCGGGCAGTCTGGCACCTTGAGAGTTTTGACGAGGACTGTATATCGGGCATTATCTCTAACTACTACGTTGCGCGGATGGCAAAGGAATACACCGATATTGTCCTGGTCGGTGAAGGAGCCGATGAGTTGTTTGGGGGATACCGCATGGTGCTGAAGAGCCCCAAAGTGGTCGATGACGCCCACCGAGAGCAGCTTGCCCAAAGGTTGCTGGATATTGCCTACAACACTGCTCTGAGGCGCCTCGACCGGGGCTGGATGGCGAACGCCGTGGTGTATCAGCTACCATTCCTGGACGCCAGGATTGTCGCTTTCGCCAAGAAGATACCGATGGCGTGGAAGATTTACGGTGAGCAGCAGATAGAAAAGTTCATTCTGCGTGAGGCGTTCCGCGATATGCTTCCTGAGAAGATTGCCAGTCGTGAGAAGCTTAGGTTTGCCATGGGGGTCGGCACAGATAACGTCATGGACATGCTGGTATCCAAGGTAATCGACCGAGAAGAGATAAAGAGGCGCCCAAAGTCAGCCTACGGCATGCCATTCGCCACGTTCAAAGAACTCCTTTATTATGACGAGTTTTTGAAGCTGTTCCCGCCTGCGTATGAGAAGCAGACGGTGCGGTGGGACCCCTTCAAGTGAAAATGAATGTGTAGCGGCGCATACACAGTCATGTGCACTACACTCTCACACTGAGCAAGCCCTGTATCAGCGTGATCGTTTCAGCCGGACAGACACAGGGATCGGAGCACGAGGAGCGTTACCCAGTTGACTTCCGCTCCAACTTGTGGTTTCATAGCGACCAATTACTCCAAGAATCAGGAGAATTGACGTGTGTTAGAGACCAAGCCATGGTAAATTGCGGGCAGCAGTAAAGGTTATGTGAATTTCAGGGATAGGAGGCAAATATGGTTCCAACAAAGGAAGAAATACTCAAGTTTGTTAAGGCTCAGAGTGTTGAAATGGTAGATTTCAAGGTTGTTGACCTAATCGGTCGTTGGCACCATGTGACTATCCCTGCAAGCCAGTTGAGTAAGTCGACATTCACCGATGGTATTGGGATAGATGCCTCTAGCTATCCTGGTTATAAGAAGGTTACAGCTGGAGATATGAAAATAATACCGGACATTAGTACTCGTATCATTGACCGCTTTCCCGACCTTAGGACGCTCAGCATAGTATGTGATATCTGCGAGCCTGATGGGACACCCTACCTTAGATATCCACGCAATGTTGCCAGGAGAGCAGAGCAATATATGGCCTCAATTCGGAAAGGGATCGCTCTGTTTAGCCCGGAGATTGAGTTCTACGTCTTTGATGAGATCAGATATATTTCAGAAACACACCAATCATCTTATTACATCGATTCTACTGAAGCTTTTTGGAACACAGGAAGACAAGAGAACCCAAATTTGGGATATAAGATTCCCTCACAGGCTGGATATCAGGGTATCCCACCTGCAGACAGCACGTTCAATCTAAGGTCGAAGTTGGTCAAGCTAATAGAAGAGTCTGGCATACCAGTGAAATATCACCACCATGAGGTAGGCGCAGCTCAGGTGGAGATAGAGGTGCTACACGATACTTTACTAAAGTCGGCAGATGCGGTGATGCTGATGAAGTACCTAATCAAGAATATTGCCCACCAAAGTCGTAAAGTTGCTACCTTTATGCCCAAGCCGCTTTACCAGGAAGCTGGGAATGGTATGCATGTCCATCAGTATCTATCTGACGGCAAGATTTCACTCTTCTATGATAAAAACGGCTATGCTGGCCTGAGCCAACTGGCCTTAAATTACATTGGCGGCTTGTTAAAACACGGCCCAGCACTCCTAGCGTTTACCAGTCCCAGCACCAACTCTTATAAAAGGCTTATCCCTGGCTATGAAGCCCCAGTGAATCTTTTCTATGCTGCGGCAAACAGGACAGCGGCAGTGCGTATACCTATGTATGACGTAAATAAACAAAGGGCAAGGATAGAATTCCGCCCACCGGACGCAACCTGTAATCCCTATCTGGCTTTGTCAGCTATGCTAATGGCAGGTCTTGATGGAATCGAGAATCAAATAGACCCAGCTGCCGAAGGATTTGGCCCCTTTGATATAGATATTGCCGAGATGCCGGAACAAGAGCGAGCTAATATTAAGGCTCTACCCAGTTCTTTGGAGGACGCCTTAGATGCCCTGAGAGACGACCATGACTTTTTGTTAAAAGGCGAAGTGTTTACTGAAGATTTGATAGACGCTTGGATTGAATATAAGCTGAAAAGGGAAGTAAATCCACTACAGGCCAGACCGCATCCCTACGAGTTTGAGCTATATAGCGACATATAGTATGCACAAAGAAAAATAGAAGTGCGCCGAGAAGGAGAGGAGATGCCAGCTATTGGCGTTGATATTATAGAGATAGAGCGCGTTGAATCGGTGATCAAACGATGGGGGGAGCGCTTTCTAAACCGGATTTACACCGAAACGGAGCTCAGGATTTGCCAGAATAGACTTGCGTCCTTAGCATCCAGATTTGCTGCCAAAGAGGCGGTGATGAAGGTCCTGGGAACAGGTGGGATAGTTATTTGCTGGCGTGAAATTGAGATTCTCACTGGCGACGATGGCAAACCGTCGGTCAAACTTTACGGGCAAGCTTTGAATAAAGCTACAGAATTAAACTTAAAAGAGGTCTCTGTTAGCCTTTCTGATAGTAAGCAAAATGCCGTTGCTGTAGCTATAGGTATATAAAGTCCTTTATTTTAACCCTCTTTTTAATTTCTCCATTACTTTGGCAAACTCCTGGCTGTATCTTTTTTCGTGGTCGGAGAGAAAATCCTGCCATTGAGGAAGCTGTTTTATCGCCTCATCAACAGTCAGTTGAACAATCATGGTATTTTGTCCTTGCTGAACTTGTTTTACCCTTAGTTGGGGATTTCCTTCTACTTCAGCTCTTATGCCATTGTAGGCTTGCTCTATTTCTGCTCTATATCTCTTTTGTAAGTCCTCCATCAGGTTTAAATTTAGCTCAACTATAGAAGTGTTCTGTTCTTTCTTGAGGGTCTCTATGGCTAAAATTCCGTCCCTTTTTCTTTGCAGCTCGGCTGGAGTACTCTCAAAACTAAGGGAATCTATCAGTCTCATCTGGGCTTCCCTCAAAAGGGATGGCTTGCCTTCTTCCTTTAACCTCTTCCACAAGCTTTCGGGGTCAATCTGACCTTGGTAAAATTCCGAGAGTAGAGAGTTCACCCTCTCAGAATCTATCACCTTCTCTTTTTCTTCTCGGGTCAACTCCCCAATCTTGGCTAGTCTTTCTCTAGCGATTGGTGGAAGGTCTTTCTCCCAATTTCTCATTGCCTGGCTCCTCATAAATAGGCGACGGTTATTTTTCACCATACAGGTGAGAAGATAGTATATAATATGAAATCAGATTTGGGGAGTGCGATGGGAATCAGACTTTATCAGGAGCTACAACTTGAGAACCCGATTTTGGTAGCTAGTTGGCCGGGAATAGGAAATATCGGGATAATCGCTGTTGATACTTTAAGAGGGATATTAGAGGCAGAGGAGTTTGGAGAAATTGAGCCTTGGGATTTCTTCTATCCCAAACGGGTCTTGATTAGGAAGGGAGTTTTGGAATACCTGGAATTTCCCAGCAGCAAATTTTATTTCAAGAGAACAGGAGGAAAAGATATAATATTTTTTATTGGGGAAGAACAGCCCACCGAAGGGGGGAGGATGTATGCTGAGGGAAGAAAGGCCTATCACATGGCTAACCTGGTTCTGGATGTAGCTGAGAAATTTAAATGTCGCAGAGTTTATACTTCAGGAGCGGCTGTGGCTTTGACCCACCATAGTACAAAGCCAAGAGTCTGGGCCGTGCCCAATAGCGAAAATTTAATCCCTGAGATAAGAGGATACGGGAACACTGTACTCATGTCCGACATCGAAGGAAGGGGAGGACATGGAAATATTACCGGCTTGAATGGACTCTTGCTGGGAGTTGCCAAAAAAAGAGGTTTTGAGGCTATTTGCCTGATGGGCGAGATACCAGTATATCTTCAGGGATTGCCTCTGTCCTACCCCAAAGCTTCGAAGTCCGTGCTGGAAGTCCTCAGCTATAGTCTAAAACTAGAGGTTAACCTGGACAAATTGGATGAATTAGACCAAAAGGTAGAACGAAGCATTGAAGAATTTTACCAACAAATCCCTTTAGAAATAAGGGGGCAACTGGATAGGTTAAAGCATGTGACTTATGCCCAACCGGCTGAGCCCGGGCCGATTACCGAGGAAGAAGAGAAAGGAATTATGGAAGATGTTGAAAAGTTCTTTAAAAAGCGAGGTGAGGGAGGTTGAGCCAGGGATATCCTGTTAAAATCTATAAGGAACCAGACCTTCGCCGGTCCTCTTTAGTGCTGGGTTGGAGCGAAGATATGGGAAATTTAGGGCGAAAAGCTACTGGCTACTTGAATCGGAAGCTGAAAGGGGAAGAATTTGCCGAGATTGAACCAGAGGATTTCTTTTCCCTGGGTGGAGTTGCCATAGAAGGTAATCTGGCCCGGTTTCCTGAAAGCAAGTTCTATACCTGCCAGAAACATGAGCTGGTGATTTTCCAGAGTTACTATCCCGGGGCGGAATGGTATAAATTTCTAAACTCAGTTTTAGATGTGGCTGAGCATCATTGTCGGGTAAAAGAGCTCTATATCCTTGGGGCCATGGTTAGCTTTAGTGCTCATACGACTCCCCGGGAGTTACTTGCCGTAGTTAACTCGGCAGAAATGAAAGAAGTCTTGAGCCAATATGACTTGGCCAGGGATATGGATTATCAAACTCCACTTGGTGAAAGGCCAACCTTGAATTCTTTTCTCTTATGGATAGCTAAGGGGAGGAATATCCCTGGGGTGAGCCTGTGGGTGCCAATACCTTTTTACCTGGCAGCAATGGAAGATGCCCAGGCTCAAAAGAAGGTCCTGAGCTTTTTGAACGAAAGATTAGACCTGAAAATTGATTTTAGTGATTTGGACCAGGAGGTTCGAGAACAGAATGAACAGCTAGCCCAAGTAAGATCTCGCTTTCCTCAAATCGATGATTATATTAACAGGCTGGAAAGCAACCTTATGCTATCTGAGGAAGAAAATGGAGAGCTAATTAAAAAAATTGAGGACTTTCTAAGGGAGGGAGACTGAGCCTTACTCAGACGAAAGAATTTTATCAAGATGCTAGCCAAGGTAAAAAGTGCTGCTGTGGTGGGTTTGGAGGGAGCTGTAGTGGAAGTAGAGGTGGATTTATCACCAGGCTTACCTTCTTTCACAATCGTTGGACTACCAGACAAGGCAGTCCAGGAGGCAAGAGAAAGAGTAAGGTCGGCCATAAGAAACTCCTACTACAAGTTCCCTAACAGGCGTATTACTGTCAACCTAGCTCCAGCAGACTTAAAAAAGGAAGGCCCTGCTTACGACTTACCCATAGCCATAGGCATACTGATGAGCTCAGGACAGCTAAACGCCGACCTCACCCACAGTATCTTTTTAGGGGAACTCTCTTTGGATGGCAAGCTACGCCATACCCATGGGGTATTGCCTATGGTAGCTTTAGCCCGTGATAAAGGCTTATCTACTATATTCGTGCCTTTGGATAATGCTAAAGAGGCTTCCCTTATAGACAATATACATATATTCCCTACGGAATCGTTAGCACAACTGGTTGTTCACCTTCAAGGCGAAGTAGACATCCCGGAGTACCATAGCGAGCTAAATTGGGAACAGGAATTTCGCCCTAGTTATGCCTTCGACCTCACTTATATTAAGGGTCAAGAGCATGCCAAGAGAGCTCTGGAGATAGCGGCGGCAGGAAGACACAATATCCTCATGTGTGGCCCACCGGGAAGCGGCAAGACTATGTTGGCTCGTTCTTTGCCCTCGATACTTCCCCTGTTGACCATGGAGGAAGCTATCGAGGTAACCAAGATTTACAGCGTTAATGGATTGTTGCCGCAAGACACTCCCATCATTGTAGAGCGCCCTTTTCGCTCCCCTCACTATACTATTTCCCATGCTGGCTTGGTGGGAGGGGGGCAATGGCCAAGGCCCGGGGAGATAAGCCTGGGGCACCACGGGGTGCTTTTTCTGGATGAATTCCCTGAGTTTGGGCACATCACTCTGGAATCGCTGCGCCAACCAATAGAAGACAGAACAATTACCGTCAGCCGTGCTCGTGGCAGTGTTACCTTCCCGGCCAGCTTTATGCTGGTTGCCGCTATGAACCCCTGCCCCTGTGGGTATTATGGCGACCCGTTTAAGGAATGTAAATGCTCGTCAGGAGAAATCTCTCGCTATCATAAAAGGATAAGCGGACCATTACTGGACCGTATTGATATCTTCGTTGATGTTCCCCATATTGATTATGAAAAACTCACTGAAGATAAGCCCGGGGAAAGCTCGGATAAAGTCAGGGCCAGGGTCAAGGCAGCACATGAAATACAGCTTGCACGTTTTCGAGGGACGAAGCTGAGATGTAATGCCGATATGACGCCCAAAGAGGTGAAGGAATCCTGCACAGTGGAGCCAGCAGCTCAGAGCCTGCTTCGCGCCGCCATGAAGCAGCTTCATCTCACTGGCCGTGCCTTCCATCGCATCCTCAAGCTTTCCCGCACCATCGCCGACTTAGAGCATAGCGACATCATCAAAACACACCATATGGCTGAAGCTCTACAGTACCGGCATAAGGAAATAATTTGAGCATAGAACCTGTTTGGTATACACGTCAAGCCCGAAGTAGAATACGTCAGCACCAAACCTTGAGGCGTGAAGGAATCCTTTCCTTTATGCGAATACTATGAGCAGCCTTTTGAGCCGCTCTCCAATGCCCAGAAGAAGGTTAAGGCGCAAGAATTCCGCCAATAATCAGCAGTACAATGCCAACGATAAGGGAAATCCTGCCTCCTATTTGCCAGGCGTGTAGCCAGGAACGCCTTGGTTCATGGGTTAGAGACTCCTTAATATCTCTTCGGGTTAACAAAATAGAATTGTAATATCGTTTCTTTTCCCTCTTGTTCCAGAGAATAAAAATAATACCCAGAAGGAGGAAACATCCTCCCATCACTAAGATAACTTGGTAACTAGCCAGAGACATGTCACTTAAAATCAAAAGTCAAAGGGCAAAAATCAAAATGACAAATCAAAAGGCAAAACTTTTTAATTTTTGCTCTGTATTTTTGCATTTTTACGTTTGCTTTTTGCTTTTACTTAATCTCTACAGTCGCTCCAGCAGCTTCTAATTTCTGCTTTGTTGTTTCGGCCTCTTCCTTGGGGACGCCTTCCTTTACTACCTGTGGAGCAGCTTCTACCAAATCCTTAGCTTGTTTTAATCCTAGAGTGGTTACCTCACGCACCGCCTTGATAACCTCGATTTTCTTCTCGCCAAAGCTCTTCAAGGTGACGGTGAATTCCGTCTTCTCCTCCGCTGAGGGTGCTTCAGCTTGCTCACTAGGAGCAGCTGCCGGCGCTGCTACTGCTACAGGGGCAGCGCTAACCCCGAATTCATTCTCCAGGGTCTTGACCAAATCAGCCAGATCCAGCACTGTCATATTCTTAATGGCAGCGATAATTTCTTCCTTGGTCAAACCCTTGGCCTCTTTCTTAGCCCTTGGAGCTTCTTTTACCTGTTCTTCCTTAACTTCTTTTTGTGCCGTTGGAGCTTCCTTTACCTCCCCTTCCTTAACTTCTTTTTTTGCCCTTGGGGCTTTCTTTACCTCTTCTTCCTTAGCTTCTCCCTTAGCTTCTCCCTTAGCTTCTCCCTTAGCTTCTCCCTTAGCTTCTTCCTTAGCTTCTTCCTTAGCTTCTCCCTTAGCTTCTTCCTGAGCTTCTTTCTCTACTTCTTCTGGTGACATGATGTCCTCCTTTGTTATTTGCTAATAGTTTGAGCCCTGTTTTGTAATACGTTCAGAAGCCCCTGAAAGGGAAAGCTAAGAATATTATGTAAAGTTCCTACGGGGGCTTGTAATTGCCCAATTAGTTTGGAGATGAGAACTTCTCTAGGTGGCAAATTAGCCAGCCTTACCACCTCTTCTGGAGGCAGAATTCGGTCCCCTAACAGTCCTCCTCTAATTTGTAAAGGTAATGCCGCGGATTTGATATATTGGTTAAGGGCTTTAGCTGTATTAACTATGTCCTCGTAGCCGAAGGCCAGAGCCACAGGACCCTCGATTATATCCCTCAGTTGTGGCTTACCTGCATGGTCAGCGGCACGATAGGCCAGACTGTTTTTGACCACATGATACTCGACACCTGCTTTTGCCAACGCATTACGCAACTCAGCCATTTGTTTAGCAAGCAGGCCCTGGTAATTAGTAGCGATGATAATAGTACTCCGCGACAAATCATCGGCTAGATTGCTTACTATTTGCACTTTCTTTTCTCTTAACATATTCGCCCTTTCTTTAATTCCCTCCCGTCATGGGAGAGGAAGTCTATAACAAAAATCCCTGTGCCAGCGAACACAGGGTTAACCTAAGCCTCGGCAGGCAAGTTATTTAAACCCTCAAGGTACCTGCTGTCACTGGCGCTGATTTATTATAACACAAGGAATCAATTAGTAAAACAGGAGTGAGGTCAGGGACAAGCCTTGACCCTACGTACCTTTTGTCATTCCAAGCCCCTTCCCCTAATGTCATTGCGAGTGAAGCGCGGCAATCTCATACTCGTCCAAGAGATTGCTTTGGCAAGTTCCCTCGCTTATGCTCGGGATGCCCCACAATGACACGCGGTGATTAATAACCAGTCTCAAGGAATTTAATTTCCTTTATATCAAGGAAAAGTGCTAAAATTACGTTAACCAGGAGGACTAAAAATGGGTGATATTTTAGATGAAGTCACGGCGCTTATCAGATGTAAGGAGTGCCCCTGGTATAAAAACTGCCTAACTCCGGTTCAGGTTAGCATTGAGGATATCGCGCAGTTCCGGATAGCGATGCAGGGGACAAATCTACCTGAACAAGCCAAAAGCGAACTAGACCAGATTATGGAAAGTATGGCCTCTATGAGTCAGGAGATGATTCTTCAGAGTTGCCCTGTATTTACTCAGCGTCTCAAGGAGGATCCCAAACTTGCCCAGCGAATCAAGGAGATGATGCAGAACTGGGGAAAAGAAGGAGAGCCTGATGAGTAGTACCCATGAAAAGTTTGCTTTGCTCTTTTCCACTTAAGCCCATCCCGATATAAAGTGCACTGAGGCTTTGGAGGACTTCTTTGTTGGGAGCTAAATAGCCATGCCAGAGCAATTAGGCAAAATAGAGAGGCTTGAAGTTGAGCGCTTCAAACAGGGGAAGAAGCTTTACCTCGTCCCACTTGTATATTCCGGCGAGGAAGCCCTTGATGAATATAAAGAAAAATGTAGTCGTTATTGGCAACAAGTAGCAGAACAGCTAACCAATTTAGCGTCGAAGATCGGGAGGGTAAACCGGGTTTACCACGAATCAATCTTTCAATCTGGTGAGGATGGTATGAAGACTATGGAGAGGCTGAACCCAAGCAGTTATCAAATTGCTAAAACTCAGTGCGCTAATGGCGCTATCTTTGAAGCAGTTGAAGAAAGGGAATTATTTGAAGAGGTCATGGACTGGCAGAGATGCCTGATGCTTGGCTTTATAAGCGCTAAGGTGGCAAGTAAAGTTTCTGAATTCTATGTTGAGGCGGCAAAGAAGAGAAATGAATTTATGGCTAAAAAGATAAGCGAGACGCTTAAAGACGATGAGGCTGGGCTTCTGTTCATTAGAGAGGAACACTCGGTGCAATTTCCTAGTGATATAGAGGTGTTCAGTATCTTCCCACCAGCTCTGGACGAGATACACCGCTGGTACCGTGACCAAGCCATGCTGAGGATAGAGAAGCTCGCAGAGGAGAGCAAAGGAAAGACCGAGGGAGAAGCTGAGGAGGTCGAGAAAAAGACCAGGAAAAGGACAAAAGGAGAGTCTAAAGGGTAGTCCTGCTTTGCGGGGGTGTCTCATGAAGATAAGAAAACCTGCTGTTTCCGGTATGTTTTATGCCGGCACTGCCAGAGAATTAGAAGAACAAATTGAATGGTGCTACAAACATGAACTTGGACCGGGAGCTATACCCCGGGTGAATAGCAAAGGGCTGAGGGAGATTGTGGCTATCGTTGCCCCCCATGCTGGCTATTATTACTCGGGGCCAGTAGCAGCCCATGCCTATAAGGAGCTTGCTGATGATGGAATATTCGATACCGCAGTGATACTTGGTCCTAACCACACCGGGTATGGGTATCCTGTTTCTCTATGGGCAGGAGCTGGCTGGAGCACGCCCTTGGGTGAGGTGGAAATAAACAAAGAGCTTGCCCAAAGGCTATTGGGGAAGGTGATCAAAGCAGACGAGACTGCTCATATACATGAGCACAGTATTGAAGTGCAATTACCCTGGCTCCAACACCTCTATAAGAAGGTAAAAATTGTGCCTATAACTATGCTGGCTCAAGACATAGAAACAGCTCGGACGGTGGGCAAGGCTATTTCCCAGGCAGGCGATAACTTAATAATTATCGCCAGCAGCGATTTCACGCATTATGAGCCTCACTCTGTAGCTATGGAAAAGGATGGCTCTGTAATTGAGGCCATAGTTGCTCTTGATGAAGAAGAGCTATACGAGCGCTGTGAGAGCCTTAATTGTACCATGTGCGGGTATGGTCCGGTTGCTTCAGCTATTGTCGCAGCCAAAGAAATGAAAGCCCAAAGGGCAAGTTTATTGAAATATGCCACCAGCGGAGACACTAGTGGCGATTTCTCCCAAGTAGTCGGCTACGGCTCCATCGTGATAAAACGGTAAACAATCATCATCGAGAGCTGATTATTTCTCCTTTGGCCTCTCCATCGATCGTGAGGATGCCAAAAGAATCTGTGGCCTTGCCGGGATTGAAAAAAAGAATATCATCGCTGACCTTGTTTTGGGATCGGTGAGAATGGCCATAGACGATAATGTCAATCCGGTCTGACTCAAACATTTTCCTTACTCTCTCTCCTATTCCCCAAGGACTGCCTGAGCCATGAGTTATGCCAATTCGTTTATTTTCTATTTCAATTATTTCCTTGACCGGGAGTACAGTCTTTAGCTCCGTTGAATCCATATTACCCTTGACTGCTTTTACCTCCCTTAACTGTTTCAATTCCTTGAGCACTTGTATATCGGTGAAATCTCCAGCGTGGATTATCAAATCCACCGTGGCGAGGGCATCAATTATCTTTTTAGGGAGGTGTTCAAGCGCGTTTACATGAGTATCAGCAAGCACAGCTATTCGCATAACAATCCTCCTTGAACTACATCGGGATCTTGGTATCGGTTGCCAGCGGGAGGCAATTTCAAGCTTGTTAAAATGCTATCATCTTGGATGAAAGACTGCAAAATGCTTCTTACTGATGGTTTTGGGAGGTAACTTGTTTCACCAATTGGATGGTCTTGTCCATACCAGACAGGGAGAAGGATAACCCCAGTTGCTTAAGCTCTTTGCAGCCTAATCCCTGGAACAATTTTCTTCCGGCTACCCTGGTCATTTCATCATAAATAGCCGGCCACTCCGGGCTCCGCCTCTGAGCACAAAAGAGAATAAAATCACGAAGCTTTGGGGGGATGTCACACATGCATTATTATTTTATGCCCGGGACTCTGGTTTAACAAACTTGTTTATGGCTGCTGGGATGCCATCCTCTCCCTTATTTTTCCCTTGGATAACCCCCTGGTCAAGGTTTGAGTCTCATCCTTGTCCTTTGCCGCATATAAGCCTGAAAAATATTTTTGGGCGAGTAAACCTGTAAGCCGAGTTCTGTACTCCACATAGAGTGGTGACCATCCATCTAGCCCTGATGTTACCATCAGGGTCAAGCGACCAACCCAAGGGCTTCGGCCGAGCACCTTAAACTTACCCCAGAGTCCTGAGACTTTGGAGTAGTTGAGCCCTCTTATTCGGTCTTGCTCCAGGTGGGGTTTGTCCAGCCAGCCAGTCACCTGGCTGCTGGTGAGCTCTTACCTCACCATTTCACCCTTGCCCCAATTAAGTCAGGGCGGTATGTTTCTGTGGCACTTTCCGTAGGGTCACCCCTCCTGGGTGTTACCCAGCATCCTGCCCGGTGGAGCTCGGACTTTCCTCCCGCCTAGGGCGGGCGGTCACCCGGTTTACTTGACCTACTTACACTTTAGTATGGAAGGGGTTACAAGTCAACTATGAACCTATCCGTGGTAAAACTCCTGTGGTTACTATCTTAGTCCAAGAATAGGATGCGCCCGCAACTGCTGCATTGCACCAGGCTACCACCTCTTGCCCGCTGCAACTCAATTGAGGGTAATGATATTCGGCAACCGCGGCATATCCCCTGCACTACCTTAGCCACCGCCTGCCCCTTCTGCCTTTTAAGTTCATGGTAGAAGTCAATTGCCTGAGGGTCAATCTTGTCAATTTCGGCTGATAGTAGTTCTCGCTTATCTCTAAGGCGAGATAGCACGGTTTTGAGCTGCTCCATCTCAGCAGATAATTGCTGTTGCTGGCTATGCCACTCAGCCTCCAATGTTTTAAGCTGGCTACTGATGCTGGCTACACCGGCTGTAACTGCCTCAACCTCCTCCATTATCTCCAGCGCTTTATCCTCCAGATGGTTACGCCTAACTCTTAGCCCGTCAACCTCTTGCTGAAGGCTGGTCAGCTCCTTGGGGTTATTTATCTTGCCACTATATAGCTTCTCTTCAACAGTGGCCAGCTTATCCACCAGGGAATCTATCTCCCATTCTATGGAATGTTCCTGCCGCCCCAATTCCT
>JAUWYX010000011.1 GCA_030615625.1 Dehalococcoidia bacterium | reverse complement strand
CAGGATTTTTGTATAGGTCGTGACGGGGCCCATGTCTCACAAGAACGCACCCTGCGTCAGATAGCCTCTTGATGAGGTCTTTCCTCCTCATACTGATAACTTAAGTTCTTTAACCAGATGCTCATCTGGTACGTCTTCCATCGTCATCAGTGCATAGGCATCTTTCATATTATCTTCAAGTTCTTCTAAAGTTTTCCCCTGCGTCATTATCTCAGGGTGTTCAAGTAACTTCCCTACCCAGAATTTCTCACCTCTCCAGTAAATCATGTTCAATTTAGTTTCCATTTTCTGCCTCACAAAATCCCTTCTAGTATCTTAGCATAGTTTACGATTTTTGTGACGCTAACATCTATTTTTATACCTATTTTTATACTTATTCTATAGGCATGTACTGTATGACGAGGCACAGCAAAGTGCAGAATTCTCACTTCTGTCTTGTGGCCCATAATGCTGAGGCGTCGAAAGCCTCTCCTTTGAGTTTGGCTGATAAGTTTTTCTCTAGTTCCTCTATGGGCACCCGAATTTGCGCCAGGCTGTCCCTCTCCCGAATGGTAACCTGCTTATCCTCTAGAGACTCAAAATCTATGGTAACGCAGAACGGGGTGCCGATTTCGTCCTGACGCCTGTATCTCCGCCCTATGCTTTGTGAATCATCGTAATCGGTCACGAACTTTGGACACAGTTTGTTGAAAACTTCTTTAGCCAAGGGGGTTAATTTTTCATTCCTGCTTAAAGGCAAAACAGCTACCTTAATAGGAGCCAGAGAACGGTGCAGGTGTAGAACTGTTCTCTTTTCTCCTTCGACTTCCTCTTCTTCATAGGCATCAATGAGGAAAGCCAGGACAGAGCGGTCGACGCCAGCCGAAGGCTCAATAACGTAGGGAACATACTTTTCGCCAGCCTCAGCATCATAGTAACCGAGCTCTCTGCCGCTACATTTGGCATGCTGAATAAGGTCAAAATCGCCCCTGTTGGCTATACCCTCCAGCTCTGACCAGCCCATAGGAAAGAGATACTCGATGTCATAGCAGTCCCTGGCATAGTGGGCCAGCTCATCTTTGCCGTGCTGGCGCAGGCGAAGACTTTCCTTCCTGACACCCAGTTTGACATACCAGTCAAACCTCTCCTTGACCCAGTAATCAAGCCACTCTTCGTCGGTCCCGGGCTTAACGAAGTACTCCAGTTCCATGTGCTCAAACTCCCTGGTCCTGAATATGAAATTGCCGGGGGTGATTTCATTGCGGAAAGATTTGCCTATCTGGGCGATGCCCAAAGGCAACTTTTTTCTGGAAGTGGTGATTACATTATCAAAGTTAACGAATATGCCCTGGGCAGTTTCGGGGCGGAGGTAGATTGTGCTTGCCTCCTCCTCCACAGGACCCATAGAAGTCTTAAACATCAGGTTGAACATGCGAGGCTCGGTTAGCTCACCACCACATTTGGGACATCTCTTGCCCTCTATTTCGCCAGCACGCCACCTCAGGTGACAAGATTTACACTCTACCAGGGGGTCACTGAAGCTATCAATGTGGCCGCTAGCTGCCCAGATTCCCGGGTGCATCATGATTGATGTGTCCAGACCTACTACATCATCCCGCTCATGGACTATTGACTTCCACCAGGCGTCTCTAACATTGCGCTTAAGCTCCACCCCCATAGGGCCATAATCCCAGCAGCTAGCTAAACCGCCATATATTTCGCTGCTGGGGAAAATAAGCCCCCTCCGCTTACACAGAGAAACGATTTTATCCATATCCACTTTATCAGACATCTCCAGGTCTCCTTTGAGTTTCTTAGCTTACCAGCTTTATTCATAAGCGTCAAAGGGGACGACAGGAAGCTGAGGGTTCAGAGTGGCAAAGGAAAAAGGTTCTGGAGGAGAGCGAGCTGCTGAACAAGTTTATTCACTTTTTTGCCCTGGCAGTTTTCAGAGCAGCGAAACTCAGGTTATCCTCCTGCACGCTAATAGCTATGGTATCTCCTTCTTTGAACTCGCCCTGCAATATCTTTGTCGACATAGGATTTTCCATATACCTCTGAATAGCCCGGCGTAAGGGGCGAGCTCCGTATACAGGATCGTAGCCTTTCTGAGCTAACCAAACTTTGGCTTCCTCATTGACTTCAAGCTTAATACCACGCTCAGCCAACCTCCGTTCTACCTCATGGATAAGTAGGTCAACGATGCTCTTCAAGTGCTCCTCAGTTAGAGGGTGGAATATAATGACATCATCTATCCTGTTGAGTAGCTCAGGGCGGAAGGTTCGTTTCAAGGCACTTTCTATAGCGCTTCTCATTCTTTGTTCGTCGCCTTCCTCTTTACGGGGAAAACCAATTCCCCCACGTTGGAATTCCTCAGTGCCCAGGTTACTGGTCATGATTACCACTGTGTTTTTGAAGTCCACAGTCCTGCCATGCCCATCGGTAAGCCTGCCGTCTTCCAGCATCTGCAATAGTATGTTAAAGACGTCGGGATGAGCTTTTTCTACCTCGTCGAACAGGATGACTCGGTAGGGACGGCGGCGCACTGCCTCGGTCAATTGGCCTCCCTCTTCATACCCCACGTATCCCGGTGGCGACCCGATAAGACGGGATACGGTATGCTTTTCCATATATTCTGACATGTCCAGTCTTACCATGGTCTCTTCATCGTCGAAGAGGAACTCGGCTAAAGCGCGAGCCAACTCGGTTTTCCCCACGCCGGTAGGGCCGAGGAAAATGAAGCTGCCAATGGGGCGTTTGGGGTCCTTGAGCCCGGCTCGGCCTCGCTTGATGGCCTCAGAGACAGCAGCCACTGCCTCTTCCTGGTCCACTATCCTCTGGTGAATCCTTTCCTCCATATGAACCAATTTATCAGTTTCCGTTTCCATCATCCGCGAAACGGGTATGCCCGTCCACTGGGCAACCAGTCCGGCGATATCCTCCTCGTCTACCACACTGTCAATTTTCCTCTCCTGCTGCCATTGCAGTTTGGCCTTATTGTGCTCTTGTTCCAAGCGCATCCTTTCCGCCTTCAATTCGGTAGCTTTCTGGTAGTCCTGCCGTTGCGAAGCAGCCTCCTCTTCATCAATCAGGTGCTTCATCTTCCGGTCCAGTGTTTTAACTTCTTCGGGAGCGCTTTCCATATCGATGCGTAGCTTGCTGGCTGCTTCGTCGATCAAGTCAATTGCCTTGTCAGGCAAGAATCTATCGGATATATATCTCTGGCTCAGCTTGGCAGCAGCTACCAGGGCGGAATCCTCGATTTTTATTTTGTGATGTGCTTCATATCTGGGACGAAGTCCTCGGAGCATCTCTATGGTGGCTTCTACGCCGGGTTCATCGAGATAAACAGGGCTGAAACGTCTCTCCAGAGCTTTATCTTTTTCAATACGCTTTCTATACTCGTCGAGTGTAGTAGCCCCGATACATTGAATCTCACCACGAGCCAGTGCTGGCTTCAGCATATTACTGGCGTCGATTGCTCCTTCGGCAGCTCCGGCTCCTACCACGGTGTGAAGCTCATCAATGAACATAATAACTTCGCCGGCCGCCTGCCGGACTTCATCTAGAACTGCCTTCAACCTTTCCTCAAACTCCCCGCGGAATTTGCTTCCCGCCACCAGTGCTCCCATGTCTAAAGCCACCACCTTTTTCCCTTTCAGGGAATCGGGAACATCTTCAGCGACAATCTTCTGAGCTAATCCCTCAGCAATGGCCGTCTTGCCCACGCCAGCGTCGCCGATAATCACGGGATTGTTCTTGGTGCGCCGGGAAAGTATTTGCGTCACACGTTTGATTTCGTTTTCCCTCCCAATTACAGGGTCGAGTTTGCCCTGACGAGCTAATTCCGTGAGGTCATGGCCATATTTTTCCAGGGAGCGGTATTTGCTTTCCGCTTGACGGTCGGTAACTCGATGTCCGCCACGAATTTTCTGCAAGGCTTGATAAATCTTTTCCTGGTTAACGCCAGATTCAGCTAGAATTGTTGCGGCTTCACCTTTGGTTTCCCCGGCAATAGCAATGAGCAAATGCTCAGTACTGACAAACTCATCCTTGAGCCTGTCAGCCTCCCCGTTGGCATTTTCGAGAAGAGCGGAAATTCGCGGGGTAGCATAAATTTGCGTTGCTTCGTAAGCTATTTTGGGGAAACTCTCAAGCGTTGCTCCTACTCGCTGTTTTACCGCTTCGATATCTACACCTAGCATCTGCAATATGTCCCCAGTTATTCCCTTTTCCTGCTCCAGTAAGGCCAATAGAATATGCTCCACATCCCACTGGTTATGGCGATAGCGACGAACTAGCTCCTGTGAGGCTTCTAGAACCTCTTGCGCTTGCTCAGTAAATCTCTCTGGTTTCAACTTTCTACACCTCCTTCCATTCTGCATCTTCTATTATGTCCTCTATGATGTCTTCTATTTCAGCTTCGGCAACTTTCTTAATTTTTCTCTCCATTTCCTCAAGTTGCTGTTGCATCTCTTGCATCCTCTGCATCAACCTCAACGCCACCTCCACTCCAGCCAAATTAATGCCACAATCGCTCATCAGAGCCTTAATATAGCGCAAGCGGTCAACGTCTTCCTCCGAATAGAGACGTATATTGCCACTCGAACGCTCTGGCTGTACCAAGCCCAGCCTTTCATAATACCGCAATGTGTGAGCTTCTATGCCTATCATCCTGGCGGCTATGCTTATTACGTATCTCGGTTTGGATTCCCAGTCCATCATCGTGGCACCTCGCTTTATGTTGGTCGCAGAGACCGCAATCTCTCAAATAGTTTTTTTTCCTCCTCGGTCAAATTGGTGGGCAGAACCACTTTTACCTTGGCGAACATATTGCCGTACTTGCTATTGCCTAGCTGGGGCATGCCCTTCCCTGCCATGCGGAAAACCCTGCCGTTCTGAGTCTCCGGTGGAATTTTAAGAGATAGATTGCCATTCAAAGTGGGCAATCCGACCTCGCCACCCAGCATGACGGTTGCTAAAGGCACTGAGACTTCAGTGTAAAGGTCATCTCCTTTGCGCTCAAAGAGCTTATGGGGCAGAACCTTCGCTACGAGATAGAGGTCGCCCTTGTTGCCCCCGGCACGGCCGGGCCCGCCTTCCCCTGCTATACGAATCCTCGAACCATCTCTAACTCCCGCTGGAATCTTAACCTCCAGTCGCTTGGGAATTACTTTCCCACCAGCACCATTGCAAATAGTGCAGACTCGATTGCCCACTCTGCCCGTGCCGCCACAAGCTGTACAGGGCTCCTCGGTTTGAAGCTGTATAACACGCATAGAGCCATGGTAAGCCTCCTCAAGAGTTACCTCGATGGGGGACTCTATATCCTGACCACGTCGTGGTCCACGCCTCATCCTGGAGCCTATACCAGAATCGCCGAACAAGCTTGAAAAAATGTTGCCAAAGCCGCTCAGGTCGCCATATTCGAAAGTTGTGCCACCCCTGTCGAAATCCCACCTAACTCGTCCTTGCCCCCCGGATTTAGCAAATTGCTCAGCATATTCCCATTGTTCACCAAATTGGTCATACTTCTTTCGCTTTTCAGGACTAGAGAGGACTTCATAAGCCGCATTTATTTCCTTAAATTTTGCCTCAGCCGATTTGTCGCCGGGGTTGAGGTCAGGATGGTGTTTGCGAGCCAAACGGCGGTAGGCCTGCTTGATTTCCTTTTCTGAAGCATTCCTACTTACACTTAGAATCTGGTAATAATCCTTGCCTGCCATCTCTTTTCTCTAATGATTTTACGTTAATTATAAAATTGTTTAATTTTTTTGTCAAAATTGTTTAACTTTCTTATAATATTAACTGAACTGAGAGTGGGGCTCAGTACAAAGAAAGGAGGCGAGATAAATGGCTATAGAGAAATGGCATCCCTTTACTGAACTTATGAGCCTGAGACAGGCAATGGACAGGCTGTTTGACGACAGTTTTGTCCGACCCTCGCGCATCCTCAGCACACTTGATGGAGCAGAAGCTCCAGCCCTGGATGTCTACCAGACCCCCAACGAGATGGTGGTGAAGGCAGCTTTGCCGGGGTTGAAGCCGGAGGATGTCAGCATTGATATTACTGGCGAAACCTTGACTATCAAGGGGGAGAGCAAAGCGGAACAGTAGGTCAAGAGAGAAGACTACCTGTACCAAGAGAGACGCTACGGTGTTTTTTCCCGAAGCGTGGTCCTTCCCAGCGGGCTTCAGACAGACAAGGCTGAGGCGACGATGGAGGATGGTGTTCTAACTCTGACTATACCCAAAGCCGAAGAGATAAAGCCCAAAGCAATTAAAGTCAAGGCTAAAGAGAAGAAATGACTATTGCAGGGCCCCGCTCTCAGATTTCAACAAATCGATGAACTGTCTTAAAATCCTCGCGGTAGCCCCCCAGATGATATGCCCTTCATATTCATAGGCGTAAGAATCTTGCTTGAAATTGGCTTCATCCATCAAAAATGACAGGGGAACAGAAAAGGTTCCCTTGACTTCTCTGCCATTGGTCCTCAAAGAGTGAGGATGGGGTATGAAGGCAACAAAAGGCGAAATAACATAGTTAGTGACAAAGGTCAGCATATCGTCAAGCTCCCCCAAAATTTCAATATTCTTAGCCTCTAAACCTATCTCTTCTTCACTCTCCCTGAGGGCAGTTTGGAGTAAGCTGGAATCAGATGGCTCGTGAGTCCCCCCGGGAAAGCAGACCTGCCCTTTGTGAAAGTTTACCTCGTCGCTCCTTTCGGTAAACAGGACATAATATTGGCCTTGGTTATAAAAAAGAGGTATAAGCACGGCTGAAGTCTTAAGGTTTCCGCCGGTGATTTTCCTTTTCTTATGATGACGGAGGATTTTTTCAATTTGCTGTTTCACGGCACCATGATTATATCACTTCTTAAGACGTCAGCTATTTGCAAGTTCAGTAGCTAAAAGTTGTCAGTATAGCCATTTAAGGGTTATACTTAAAGGTTATGGCGATAAAACAAGATTATTATGAAGTGCTGGGATTGCCTCGAAACGCTAGTGATGAGGAAATTAAGAGGGCGTTTCGCAAGTTAGCGAAACTGTACCATCCTGATCGCAATAGAGAGCCAGGAGCCGAGGAGAAATTTAAGGAAATAAACGAGGCCTACCAGGTTCTCTCCGACACCGAGAAAAGGAGCAGGTATGATCGCTATGGCACAATAGATGTTGCAGGAGGCTTTCCCGATTTTGGCTTTGGCGGACTGGGAGATATTTTTGAATCTTTCTTCGGTGGTTTTAACACCCCCTTTGGACGGACTGCTCAGCGTGTTCCACAGAGGGGGGACAGCTTACAAAGTCACCTCACTCTTTCCTTTAAGGAGGCGGTATTCGGCTGTAGTAAAGAAGTTGAAATACAACGCATCGAGTTCTGCCCTTCGTGCCATGGCATTGGCAGCGAACCAGGGACAAATCCTGAGACCTGCCCTGATTGTCGCGGCACAGGGCAAGTGAGGAGAGTTCAGCAAAGTATTTTTGGGCGCTTCACTCATATCACCACTTGCTCTCGCTGTGGAGGTAGTGGCACTGTAATAAGCAATCCTTGTTCTCAATGCCGGGGCAGGGGAAGAATAAAGGTGAAGCGCAAGGTAATGGTTAAAATTCCTGCTGGTGTGGATGATGGGCAACGATTACGCTTGGATGGAGAGGGAAGTGCTGGCTTATATGGAGGCCCCCCCGGCGACCTCTATGTCACTTTTTCAGTAAAGCCACACAATTTATTCCATAGAGATGGCAGTGACATTCTTTACGAGTTACCCATCAATTTTGCTCAAGCTGCTTTGGGCGATGAGGTAAGAGTGCCTTCTTTAGATGGGAAGGTAGATTTAAAAATACCGTCAGGAACTCAAAATGGGAAAACCTTTCGCTTTAAAGGTAAGGGAATCCCTTATATTGATGGCAAGGGAAGAGGAGACTTGCTCGTCAAAGTAGCTATAATAACTCCACAACACCTGGATAAAAACCAGCAGCATCTTTTTGAAGAATTGGCTAAGGTACTGCCTCGAACCGAACCGCCTCCAGACGTCTAGCCTGGGATCAGTGATGGCTTGCTGCTAGTTCTTTGAAGTCAATCAATGCTTGACTTGGGGACAAGCCTTCAAAAAGAATCCTATAAATAAGGTTGATAATTGGTAATTTAAGCCCCTGGTTTTTCGCCAACTGGTGGGCTGCCGCAGTGGTAGCGACTCCCTCGGCGACGTGCGGCATAGAGGCAGATATTTCAGATAAGGAGTGCCCCTTAGCCAGTTCGTAGCCAACATAATGATTGCGGCTTAGAGTGCTGGAGCAAGTAGCTATTAGGTCGCCTAAACCGGCTAGACCATAAAAAGTGCCAGCCCTGGCCCCCAAAGTTACCCCTAAGGAAACAACCTCAGCCCATCCCCAGGCAATAAAGGCTCCCTTAGCGTTGTCACCTAAGCCTAGTCCATCTATCATGCCTGCGCCCAAAGCTATAATGTTTTTCAGGGCCCCGCCTAATTCAACTCCGATAACATCGTCACTAGTGGACAGAAAGAATTTGGGCGACTCCATCAGTTCCCGCGCTCTTTCCGCTAAAGCTATATCCTGAGCAGCAATGACCGAACCAGCGGGGAGGGCTTGGGCAATTTCCTTGGCTAAATTGGGACCAGAGAGAACGCAAATTTGCTCTCTTAAGGAAGGAGCAATCTCCTCTGCCAGCACTTGTGACATCCTCTTACCACTATTTACTTCCAATCCTTTGGCAGCGCTCATCAATAGCATCGACTTAGTGAGATAATCCTTGGCTTGGCTGACATTTTGTCTCAACTTTTGAGAGGGAACCGCCCAGATTGTCAGGTCAGTTCCGTTTAAGGCTTCCCCAATGTGGCTGGTAGAGGAATAACTACGCCGTCCTTGGTTTAATTCTTTGGCCTCAGCCTCGCTTCGCGCCCACAGTTTTACCGCTGCCCCTTTATCACTCAGCAAAACGCCTAAGGTATTGCCCCAAGAGGTATTGCCTATGATAGTAACTTTTAAGCATGCGCTCTCGTGCCTTTTCACCATAATCGGCGTTCTGTGCCTTGTCTTAAGCGTTTTATATTGTCCTGGTGTTGGTAGATGAGCAGTGCGACAACTACTGAACCATAAGCCAAGTAAATGAGAGGGAACCCGTACAAGATGGTTAAGGGTATCATTAAGCACAAAGCAGCCGAGGCTCCAAGAATAGAACCCATGGACATGTGCCGGCTGCGTAGTGCTGCTATAACTACAACTTCGGCACCCAGTATGCCCGCGGGAGGGAAAATAGCGAACAGTGTGCCAAAATAGGCAGTTACTCCTCTACCCCCTTTAAACTTAGCAAATACGGGCCAGTTATGTCCTGCTATTGCGGCCAGGCCAGCTGCAACTTGGGCTATATGCTGCCAATGAACAGACACGCTACCAATGGTTAAGATACCGCTGCCGCCATCTATAATTACTGTGGCTAGCATCACTGCCCCAGCAGCTTTAACCACATCAAGAACCAGAGTTAAAATGCCGAGCTTGGTCCCTATAGTTCTCATAACATTAGTGGCGCCAGTCTTGCCGCTTCCATATTCCCTGATATCAACGCCACTTTTCAGCTTGCCTATTATCAAGCCAAAGGGAATGGAACCAAGGAGATAAGCGATGACAACTACAGCAACAAACTCAGTTATCATCATGCTCTCGCCTCCATCTTTCTATTGATTTTACGGGCAGCCTTGGTGAAAATTAACTTCAAAGGAACGCCGCGAAAACCAAAGCTCTGGCGAAGCTTGTTTTCCAAGTAGCGTTGATAGGAAAAGTGAACCAGTTGAGGATAGTTAACCTTGAGAACGAAAGTGGCTGGTTGAGATTCATCTTGATAGGCTCGGGCAATGTGCAACTGCCTAGAACCTGTGCGGGGTGGGGGATGGCTACCTACTGCCTGTTTGACTAACTCGTTAACTTCTGATTGCGGTATTCGCTTTTGTCTTTCCTGCCAGATTTCCCAGGCTTGGGGTAGAATCCTGTTTATCCCCTGCCCTAGTTTGGCAGAGATGTAAATGATAGGTGTATAGGAGGCAAATCTAAGTCTTTGCTCCACGCTACGTTTGAATTCCTGTCTTTGTTCCTGGGGAACAAGGTCCCATTTGTTGACCAACAATATTATACCCTTTCCAACCTCAATAATATAGCCAGCGATATGCATATCTTGGGCAGTAATAAATTCACTGGCATCGATTAGCAACAAGGCAACATCGCAGCGGTTGATAGCTTGGAGGGCGCGGAGCAAACTATAATAATCCACTCCAGCATCGACCCTTCCGCGCCGTTTAATCCCAGCGGTGTCGACAAGTAAGATTTCCTTATCATCCCACCGAATTATAGCATCAAGCGAGTCGCGAGTTGTCCCCGGAGACTCATGGACAATGGCCCTTTCATCTCTTAGCAATGTGTTCAACAAAGTTGACTTGCCTACATTAGGTCGCCCAACAATAGCTAATTTAATTTCTCCCGGCTCCGCAATACTGGTAGGTTGCGGGGGCAAAGAAGCTAACACAGCATCCATCAAATCGTCTATCCCTCGATTATGGTGGGCACTGATGGCTATAGGTTCACCCATGCCCAGGTGATAGAAATCGGCCACCTGATTTGCTTGTTTGGCAGAATCCACCTTGTTTACTGCCAGTATGATAGGCTTATTGGCGGCACGCAGCACATCAGCAATTTCGTCATCGGCAGCAATAACTCCATCTCTGGCATCTACCATGAAGATGACGGCATCCGCCTGGGCAATGGCTGCTTCGACCTGCTGCTTGACCTTTTGTTCCAAAGACGTAGATGGCTTTGTTTGCCAGCCACCAGTGTCAACCACAATCAACTCCCGCCCCTGCCAGGAAGCAAAAGCAAAAACGCGGTCCCTGGTAGTTCCCGGCAAATCAGCAACTACAGCTATCCGCCTGCTCGCCAGGCGGTTAAGTAAGGTGGACTTGCCCACGTTGGTCCTACCCACAATGGCTACAATAGGCCTGGTCATTTGCCTGATACCTTTGGATTTGATAGCAGCTTCACCAGTAATGCCTTTTGTAGATGAAGCCTGTTTTCTGCCTGGTCAAAGACCACTGATCTGGGGTCATCTAGCAACCCGGCGGAAATTTCCTCGCCGTGGTGGGCCGGCAAGGGATGCATGAACAAAACATCTCCTTTAGCCAAGCTTAATAATTTATTATCCACCTGGTAGCTTGAAAAGGCAAGACGGCGTTTCTCTGCTTTAGCCTCCTGGCCCATGCTAACCCACACATCAGTATATACTATGTCAGCACCTTTAGCTGCCTCGTGAGGGTCAGCAGTTAACAGAATCTGGCTGCCGCTCCGAATAGCAAATCCTTTCCCCTGACTCAATACCTCCCCTTTAATTTCATAGCCTGGTGGAGAGGCGAAGTGGAAATTCATGCCCAATAGACAGGCAGAGAGAAGCAAGCTATTGGCTACATTATTGCCATCGCCAATGAATGCTAAAGTCAAGCCAGGAAGCCTCTCTTTCTTTTCATAGATGGTAAAAAGGTCGGAAAGAGCCTGGCAGGGGTGTTCCAGGTCGGAAAGGACATTAATTACGGGCACAGAAGAATGGCCAGCGAGAATACGCAAAGTCTCCTGGGAAAATGTGCGAGCGGCGATGCCGTCGACATAGCGGCTGAGCACTCGAGCTATGTCAGCCGCTGGCTCTCGCTTGCCCAAGCCCACCTCTTCTGGAGATAGGTAGATGCTGTGTCCGCCAAGCTGATACATAGCCATCTCGAAACTGACCCTCGTCCGCAAGGAAGGCTTCTCAAAGAGAAGAGCTAAGGTTCTTCCTGAAAGGAGAGGCGATGCCCCTTCTTGTTTCATGCGCCAGGCCTGCTCTATGAGGTGTTCAATTTCCTTGCGGCTAAAGTCAGCTATTGAGAGCAAATCTTTTTTCATCTTTCGTCTCTCTTGATACTACTTCAGCGTATCACGTTTGTCAATTAATAGAACACAACTTTACAACAAGCTCCAGAATTGTTACTGACGATGGTAAACTACTTGAACTGTATTATAATGAGCCGAATGACCAACGATCTGTCGTTGAATTGAATCTTATAGTATGTAGGGGCAAAATATGGAGATAAAGGTGAAATGCTATTCAGGCTATGTCTATGCTGAAGAACCACGGTCTTTTGTCTGGCAAGAAAAGGAACTTGGAATAAAGTCAGTAGAAAAAGCTTGGCAAGAACCAGGGAGAAGACTATTCAAAGTTATTACTGAGGATGGCAAACTATTTGAACTGTGTTACAATGAAGCAGCTGACCAATGGTCTGCAGTTGAATTGATGCTTTAGGGAGAACTCATGAAAGAGATTTTTGAGATTCTGGAACAGAATGGCCGGGCAACTCCGGAACAGATTTCCACCATGGTGGATAAACCTGTCAGTGAGGTAGAAAAAATAATTAAACAAGCTGAGAAAGACGGGACTATTCTGAAATATAAAACCATAGTAAATTGGCCTAAGTTAGGCGAGGAAGATATATGGGCTTTAATCGAAGTCAGAGTAGCGCCACAACGTGATGTCGGGTTCGATGCCATTGCCGAGCGCATTTATCAATTCCCTGAAGTATATTCTGCTTATCTGGTCTCCGGCACCTATGACCTAGCCCTACTGGTGAAAGGCAAAAATATGCAGGGAATTTCCAGTTTTGTCACGGAGAAACTAGCTCCTCTGGAGAGAGTGCAAAGCACCGTCACCCACTTTCTTCTCAAACGATATAAGGAAAACGGCGAGACTTTTCACCTTCCCAAGGAAATAAATAAACGTTTACCGATAACACCGTAATATGCTGAACACAAAGTCCGCTCCAACTCAAGCCCGGGATAACCTAATTTCACAAAAGGTGACTAACCTTCCGCCATCGGGCATCAGGAAGTTCTTCGACCTGCTTTCTTCCGTGGAAGGCGTTATCTCGCTTGGTATCGGTGAGCCTGATTTCGTTACTCCCTGGCATATCAGGGAGGCAGGCACATATTCTCTGGAAAAAGGCTATACCATGTATACCTCGAACTCCGGCATGCCCGAACTACGTCAGGAATTAGCCAGCTACCTGGAGCTTCGTTACGGGTTGAGTTATGATCCTGAGTATGAAATTCTCATTACTGTAGGAACTAGCGAAGGATTAGACCTTGCCCTGAGAGCAATTATCAATCCCGGTGACGAGGTCATAATTCCCGACCCTTGCTATGTTGCTTATCCCGCCAACGTAATTCTGGCTGGCGGCGTGCCCATTCTTGTTCCCACAGGCGAAGAAAACAACTTTGTTGTCAGGGCAACCGATATTGAAGCCCATATCACGAAACAGACGAAGGCTATTTTGATAGGTTACCCAACAAATCCCACTGGCGCAGTCATGTCCAAAAAAGAGGCTGACGCTATTGCGGGGCTGGCTAAAAAAAATGACTTACTGGTAATATCTGATGAGATATATGCCCGTTTAGTCTACGGGGTGGAGCATATTTGCTTTCCCAGCCTTCCCGGGATGAAGGAGCGTACCATCCTGATTAGCGGATTTTCTAAATCGCATGCCATGACCGGTTGGCGCATTGGCTATGTGGCAGCCGACCGCCGTTTCATCCAAGCCCTGACAAAAATCCATCAATACACCATGCTCTGTGCCCCGGCGATGGCACAGGTGGCAGCCATCGAGGCCCTGAGAAACGGTGAGAGCGAGGTCGAAAAGATGGTTCAAGAATATAACAGACGCCGTCGCTTCATGGTCAAGAGATTGAATGAGATTGGTTTGCCCTGTTTCGAGCCCAAGGGCGCTTTCTATGCCTTTCCCTCTATAAAAACTACCGGAATGAATTCAGAGGAGTTTGCCGAAAAGCTGCTGTTGGAAGAAAAAGTTGCCGTAGTCCCGGGCACTGCCTTTGGACCATGCGGTGAAGGTTTTGTCCGTTGCTGCTATGCTACTTCGTTACCTAATATTGAAGAAGCACTGAAAAGAATGGACAGGTTTATAAGAAAGAGCAGGCTGAAGTCAGAGTAAGTAGCATTATTGATGAAGTGTCAGGTGAGACTACCCACGAATGCCTTTCCCTAAGATAAAAACTTCACTATTAGAGACCCAATTCTCGAGCTATAATAGCACGTTGAAAATCAGCATCACCAAAAATTATCTCGGCGGCTTTTGCCTGCCTATAATATAGGTGTATGTCATGGTCCATGGTAAAGCCGATGGCCCCGAATATTTGGTGTGCTGATAGGGTAACTCGTCCATAAGCCTCGCTTGTCCATGCCTTAGCTATAGCTATATCTAAGGCAAGTGGAAGGCCTTCACTTACCTTCCAGGCTGCTTTATATGTAATAAACCGTGAACCGCTAACATCCGTGGCCATATTGGCACAGTAATGCTGGATAGCCTGGAAACTACCAATAGGCCTGCCGAACTGCACCCTCTCCTTGGCATAATTAACTGCCATATCCAATGCTGCTTGGGCACCACCGACCATCTCCGCGCACTTAGCCACCGTAGCTTTTTGGAGAACATCCTTTACTATCGGCCATCCCTTATCTCGTTCACCTACTATGCTTTTCTCTGACACAGTCACATTATCAAAGACAACTTCACATTGCTTGTCACGTGCCAGAGTTTTAAGTAGAGTACACTTGACGCCGGGGCTTTTGGCATCTACAAGAAAAATGGTTATGCCGTCTTCTGGGTTCTTTGTCTCTTTTGTCCTGGCGACACACAGAATGTAGTCGGCAACATTGGCATTAAGGACAAACAGCTTGGTGCCCTTGATGACATACTCACCATTACGAGCTATAGCTTTGGTCTTAACTGATGCGGCATCATAACTAGCAGTTGGCTCAGTTAAGGCGAGGCTAAGAATCATTTCCCCACTGGCGATTTTGGGCAGAAACTCTATTTTCTGCTCTTCGCTTCCTGCTGTCAGTATAGTTAGTCCACCGAGGACTACGGCGGAGAAAAACGGGCCAGGAACGATATTATATCCCATTTCCTCAAGAAGGATTGTCAAATCCAGGAAGTTACGTTCGCTGCCCCCATATTTTTCAGGAAACACCAAACCCATCCAGCCCAGCTCTGCCATCTTGTGCCACAACTCAGAGGAATAACCCTCGTCACTCTCATCCAGTTGCCTGACTAATCGTTTAGGGCATTCTTTTTGTAGAAAGTCACGAGCCAATTCCTTTAGCATTGCCTGCTCTTCGCTCAGACCAAGGTCCATATTATTCCCCCTGTCTTATGAGTTCATTTAACATACCGGGACTCATTCACTTTCGCGGCAAGCCAAGACCTCTCATAGCGATGATATTGCGCTGAATCTCGTTGGAGCCGCCGCCGACACCAATCGAAAGTGAACTCAGACACATACGCATTATCCGTGCATTCATGACAGCCCATTTGGAATCTCTGTCCAGTTCTCCATAGTGCCCCAGAATTCGCACCCCAGCATTGGCTGTATGCCGCATCACCTCGCTAATAAAAACCATCGACATAGATGACTCATAGCTGGGATGAAGACCCTTACTGAACATCCAGGCGATGCGATATGCCATCATGCGGGCAACCTCATTTTCCACTGCTAGCTGTGCCAGCTCGTTCCTGATTAGAGGATCGTTGGCAAGAGGCTCTCCATTTCTCGTGGTTTCTTTAGCATACTTGATCAGTTCTTCAATGATTCGTTGGTTTGCGGCAGCATAGCCTATAGAAGAGCGTTCAAAATCAAGAGCTATCATCAGTTGATACCACCCTTTGTTCTTCTGTCCTACCAGGTTTTCCTTCGGGATGTGCACATCGTCGAAGAACACTTCGTTGAAAGAGTGGCGATCCAGGATGTTTATCAGGGGGCGTATAGTAATTCCCGGCGTCTTCATGTCCACAATGAATATGCTGATTCCTTCGTGCTTGGAAGCATCAGGATCAGTTCTGGCAGCAAGCCAGCAGTAGTCAGCAAGATGGCCATAGCTACACCATGTCTTCTGGCCATTAATCACATACTCATCACCAACTTCTACAGCGCGTGTTTGAAGCGAGGCAAGGTCAGAGCCAGCATTTGGTTCGCTATATCCCAGACAGAAGATTATGTCCCCTTTGGCTATACTGCTTACATAATCTTTCTTCTGCTTCTCAGTGCCAAAGAGCATGATGGAAGGCGCCACCCAATTCACTGTAACTTCCACCTCGATGCTTAATGGAGCCCTGCTGTAAGCCAGCTCCTCGGCAAGTATAAGCCGTTTCATGTGGCTAAGTTCCAAGCCTCCATATTCTTTTGGGTACGATGGTGCCAACCAGCCTTTCTGGCTCAATTTACGCTGGAACTCGCGTGCAAGCGCCCAAGATTCCTCAGTTTCCTCCCAAATTCCGGGGGCAAGCTCAATCCACCTCTGCGGGATCTCTTGCTCAAGCCATTGGCGAACCTCTCGTCTAAATACTTCCTCGTCTTCGGTAAACTTGAAGTCCATATTGCTTAGCCTCTAGTCTGCAAATTGCGATGGCCATTACTCAATAATGGCAATAACGTCATCTTCGAGGACAGAGTCACCTTCCTTTACCCGGATTTCAACCACCCTCCCATTATGTGGAGACTTCACCCGAATCTCCATTTTCATGGACTCGAGGATTACAACGGTTTCGCCTTCGCTAACTGATGCTCCATCTTTTACCAAAATCTTCCAGACACTGCCTGTAATAGGTGATGGCACTTCTGTCATAGCTGGCTTACTTTGCCTCTCTAGTCCTCTCCTCCGGTTAGCTCAACTTTAGGATAGCTCTAGCTTCTTCCACCGTTGCTGGCTCCCTGCCGATATCCCTTGCCATCCTTGCCGCCTTTTCCACTAATGGTCCATTTCCTTCGGCCATTTCACCAGGTGACAAATAGAAATTATCCTCAAGGCCAACTCTAATATTTCCGCCCAGTGCTAAAGCGGTGCTTATCAAGAGCCATTGCTCTTGACTGATACCTATGACCTGCCAGGCTACTCCAGGAGGAACTACACTAGACACATGTGCCAGATTCCTAGCTGTGGCTCCCATGCCTCCAACCACCCCCATTATGAGGCTGACTTGAAAATTCTTAAGCAGTCCCATATCCATTAAAGGTAAAATGCTCTCCACATGCCCCAGGTCAAAACATTCACATTCTGGCTTCACGCCATTCTGGTTCATGGTATCCAAAAAGAACATTATATCATCAAAGGGATTTTGAAAGACCACGGAGAAGACAAAGTTCCTACGCTTCGGGCTATATTTGGCATAGTTCATTGTTCCCATGTTCAATGCTGCAATTTCCGGTCTCAGCTCTCGAATATGGCCTATTCTGGTATCCCTGTCCACGCCAACAGCCCCTGTGGAGAAATTTATTATAATGGGGCACCTTTTCCTGACTTCTTGCATTATTTCGCGAAATATCTCTACTCTCCAGGATGGGGCGCCATCATATTCCCTGCCATGAATATGTACTATTGCAGCTCCTGCATTGTAGGTTTTTAGTGCCTCTTCAGCAATCTCCTCGGGAGTATAGGGAATCCATTTGCATTGCTCTCTGTTAGCGGCTACGCCGGTCAAAGCTGCAGTGATCACTACTTTGTCTGCTAATCCCATGATGGTGCCTCTCCTTTATTTATTTCCCTTTCCACTGTGGTTCACGCTTTTCCAGAAAAGCGGTAATGCCCTCGGCCACATCCTCAGCCATCGTATTAATTGCCAGCACTGATGTCAGATACTCCAATGCCTTCTCATATTCCATGTCACGCATTGTGTAAAAGGCTCTCCTGCCCAGTCTTAAAATAGCCGGGCTTTTGCTGGTTATTTTCTTGGTGATTTCATCTACCTTTGCATCCAGTTGTTCTCTCGGCACAACATGGTTTACCAGGCCAAGCTGTTGTGCCTCCCTGGCGTCAAGTCTTTCGCCGGTCAGCATCAATTCTAGAAGCCGTTTTGGAGCTGAAGTAGATCGGAGCAAGGTTGCCATAATCACATAGGGAAACAGCCCAACGTTTATTTCCGGCGTGCCAAAATGGCAATCTTCGGCGGCGACCACTATGTCACAAGAACAAGCTAGCCCAAATCCACCCCCCAAGGCATGACCATTAATCCGTCCTAGCAACGGCTTGTGTAAGTCCTTGATCACCTTGAAAAGTTCAGCAAATCTCCTTTGTTCTTCGTGGCGGTCGAGTAAACTTGTTGTGGCGTTCATGGCTTCACCAAGGTCAGCTCCAGCACAAAATACTTTACTACCAGCCCCAGTCAGCACGATGGCAAGAATGTTTGGGTCATCGTCATATTTTTTCAGGGCATCAAAAAGTTCGATTATCATAGTCGGTGATATAGCATTCCTTCGTTCTTCGCGAGACAAAGTAATTACGCCTGCTTTGTCTTTTGTTTCAGTTACTATTGTCTGGTACATTAGCTTTCTCCTTATACAGGATAGACCCCGTGCTTCCGGGGATGCCTGAATATCTTTTTGTCCTTGGTAAACTCAAGAGCCCGGAATAATACTCTCCTCGTTTCCCTGGGATCAATTACATCATCTATAACGCCAGACTTGGCTGTTTTAAATATGTTAATCTGTGGTCTTATCTCCTCGGCAAGTCGCGCTAACATCTCTTGCGGGTTTTCAGCCTCAGCAAGTTGCTTTCTGGCAAAAATGGATACCATACCCTCTGGTCCCATAACCGATATCTCAGCTCCGGGATAAGCAATTAGCAAGTCAGGGTCGAAGGCCTTGCCACACATCGCATAATACCCGGCACCATAGGATTTTCTGACGATCAGGCTAAATTTTGGCACAGTAGCTTCAGCAACTGCATGAATCATCTTGGCTCCGTGCCTTATTATGCCCGATTTTTCTGCCTTGGAACCGACCATGAAGCCGGGGACATCAGAGAGGAAAAGAAGCGGGATATTAAAAGCATCGCAAAGCCATATAAAGCGGGTGGCTTTATCAGCGGCATTAATATCAATCACGCCTCCATAAAACATTGGGTTGTTTGCTACAATTCCAATCGAATAACCGTCTACACGCCCAAAGCCGGTAATAATGTTTCTCCCCCACTTCGGCTTCATTTCAAAGAAGTAACCATCGTCCACGATATATCTTATTAAATCGTGCATGTCGTAGGCTTCCCGTGGGTTGTCTGGGATAACATTCAGTATGCCATCATCAAGCAAGGCCATGGGGTCTCCTGACCACTCCTTTCGCTGCGGCTTCTCTTCGCAGTGCTGAGGAAAGAAAGAAATGTATTCTTTTATAGCTTTAATACATTCCTCATCTGAATTCACCTCCAGGTCTCCACAGCCACTAATCTCACAGTGGATTTTGGAACCGCCAAGCTCGTCTTCAGTGAGTTTCTCCCCAATCACCGATTTGACAAGAGCTGGTCCACCTAAACCCATAAAACTCGTTCCTTTAACCATGGGCACGAAATCGGAAAGGCCGGGTATATAAGCAGTACCTGCGTATCCTGGCCCCATCATAGCTGCGATTTGTGGGATTATGCCTGACATCAGAGATTCTTCCTTAAAGAGATAGCCTGTATTGGCAAATAGTGCCACTCTTTCGCCGCTAAAGCCACCACCACTTACCCGGGCACCCCCAGAATCACTCAGCCATATCATAGGTATTCTTTCTTTGAGAGCAATCTCTCTTATCCTGGTCACTTTGGTTTCGTTGACAATTCCCATAGAGCCGCCTCTCACTGTGAAATCGTAAGCTGCCACGGCCACGTCCCTAATGCGGACCCCGTCATTCAGTTTGCCACAGCCTGTAATAACTCCGTCAGCCGGCACAAGTTCATCAACACCGAACTCGCTACCAAGCATGCCAGTTTCAACGAATGTTCCCTTTTCAACCAAGAGGTCAAGCCTCTCCCTGGCAGTTAGTTTTCCTCGTCCATGTTGTTTTTTGACGGCCTCTTCACCTCCCATCTGCCTGATTTCCTCGCGGAGGCGTGCAAGGTTTTCAATCTCCTGTCTCATTTTGTTACTCATTTTTCCCCTCCTTTAATTTCGATATGAAATGAGTGTCATAGTTCCCTGATTTGAATATCCCAGAATCAAAAGCTTTTCTGAGGAAAGGAATGTTGTTTTTGATACCTGTAATTTCATAGTTGTCCAGAGCATGTTGCATTCTTATTATAGCTTTGTTTCTATCTTCGCCCCAGACGACTAGCTTGGCAATCAAGGGGTCATAAAACTGACTCACGGTGTCTCCAGCCTGATATCCAGAGTCCACCCTTATTCCTTCACCACGTGGTTCAATGTACCTAGCTATGTTGCCGGGTGATGGATAGAAATTCTCCGAATCCTCGGCATAGACACGAGATTCAATGGCCCATCCCTTCCAGCCCAAGCTGTCTTCTCTGAGCAATAAAGATTCGCCTGACGCAATTCTGATTTGCTGCTCAACCAGGTCAATACCGGTTATCATTTCAGTAATCGGGTGCTCTACTTGAAGCCTCGTGTTTATTTCCAGAAAGTAAAACTTCCGATGCCTATCAACGACAAATTCAACGGTGCCAGCATTTGTATAGCCAATCCCCTGAGCCAGGCGCTTGGCCGCATGTCGTAGTTCATGCCTCAATTCAGCAGTAGCGAAAGGAGATGGTGACTCTTCAATCACTTTTTGATGCCGTCTCTGCACTGAGCATTCTCTTTCTGGGAAAGTAACCACTTTGCCGTCTTTGTCTCCCAGGATTTGGATTTCTATGTGGTGGGGTGATTCCAGATATTTTTCGACATAGACTCTCTCATCACCAAAAGCCAGTCTGGCCCGGTTTGTGGCTGTATCAAATGCTTCTGCAACCTCCTCCACTTTTTCCACCTTCATCATGCCGATCCCGCCACCGCCAGCCGATGCCTTGAAGATAACCGGGAAGGAAAGTTTGGCTGCCCACTCTTTGGCTTCTTCGACACTGCTCAATATACCACTCCCTGGCGGAATGGGTATGCCCAAACTGGTAGCTATTTCTCGTGAATGGTACTTGTCTCCCATTTTATGAATGACTTCGGAGCTCGGCCCGATAAATATCAGCCCCTCTGTCTCACACCTCCGAGCAAATTCCCACCTTTCGGATAAGAAGCCATATCCGGGATGAATAGCACTTGCGCCCGACTCTTTAGCTGCTGCAATAATTCTGTCTATGTTGAGATAGCTGTCCCTGGGTTTAGCTTCCCCAATCCTCAGCGCCTTATCTGCCTCCTGGACAAACAGAAATTTCTCATCTATATCTGAATACATCGCTATGGTCTCGACACCCAACAGCTTGGCGGTTCTGATTATACGCCGAGCAATTTCTCCTCGATTAGCAATCAGTGCAGATTTGAGCATACGATGGTTTACTCAATGCGATAATTTGGTATAAGAAGCAGTCCAGAGTCCAACCCAAAAAACGCATTATGAAGACTATCACCCAGTTTCTCCATAGGAAGGTGGCAATCCGCCAAGTTACTAGAACCACAAGAACTCCCCACCATGGCTTTCGCTAACCCACAAATGTAGCTTATTTGCTAGACTTCGTCAATATTCTGGGCGGGCTTCGCTACATGATGCCACATACCTTGGGAAAGAGGCGCGGGACCACAAGCGGCAAGAAGAGATCATCAAGCAGGCCACTACCTGTGCAGTTAATGGATTGACTGGGTGTTGACAAGTATGATATAATAATAGCGTATCATGACGGGAGACTATCTTATGGGTCTAGATTCCCATAGGGTTGTCTCCTAAGTTTTTTCAGCTTGGTCTTAAAATCGTCCATAAACGCAATTCTTCCTCTGGCCGCAGTTACCAATAATCCAGAGCATCCGTCTCTACAGGGCGCAAACACTAACCTTAATTTATCTTTACGCACTAGTTCTTTGACAAGTTCATCAAAATCCCCATCACTGGTTATAATCACAGCTTTATCATATAAAGACATATTAGAAATAATTTCCAGGGTCATGAATGAATCGCAATCACTTTTGTACCTGATTAATTCAGGTGCAATTACTTTCCAACAATACGGGCAATACTCTTCTTCAGTTGTGTATTTAGTTGGGGTTTTAAGTTTAAGGTAATAGCCGTCGGATTCTAGTTCTTTGTAAAGGTTCGAATTTTCGTTTATTTTTCCCAGAAAATAATAGGCAAAAGTAACATTATATTTTGCCTTCAAGAAGAGTATGAGTTTGGAATAATCTATTTTCCAATCCAAATTCTCATATGTGTAATGCAAATTTGCACCATCAATGAAAGCAAAGTTATTAGCCCCGTGCATTTTAGTCGGAATTATCTGCCTACATTGTTAAGTTGTCAATGTATAGTTGTGCATCGCCGCACAACGTGTGAATTCAAATTGACCCACTACCCAGGCCACAGAGCCATGGAAAGGAAGGGTCCCATGCCTTTGCAATACCCAGGGCTTGAGGCAGTTTGTCAAACCAAGGCAACAGGGCAACGCCTGCTGCTAGCTACGAAAAGCTGGGGCAGACCCCCCGCTGCCAAGCGTTTTTTGGGGCTTCCTGCCGAGGATTACACCAACTTGGTAAAAGAGTCAGCAAATTTGTGATGTATAACCATGTTACACAGGTGACTCGACTTCCGTGCTTTTCTATGCTAGCATGCGCTAACCACCGAAGCACTACGTGAATTTTCTCAGGAGGTCAATTAGTTATGGTTGTAGAAAAGGGGAAAAAGACGATAAACCGACTGAAATCAATGTACCCGCTCAGGGCCAAGGTAAATGAAACATATCTAAAGAGTGTTGAAGCTATACAAGCGGGCAAACCTGCCGTCTGGGGCATGCTCAATTTCTACTATGGCGACCCCATCCTAAAAGCCATGGATATAGAAGTGGTCTATCCCGAAAACTATGGCGCCATTGCCGCGGCTACAGGAGTTGCCCAGCAATACCTGGACCGGGCTGATGCCGAGGGCTTTCCCACCCACCTTTGTGGTTACAGCCTGACTACCCTGGGCTATGCGTCCAGGATGATGAAAGAGTTGAATGGGCAGATACCTCCGGAAGCGCCCTTCGGAGGAATGCCCAAGCCCCTATTTCTAATGTCCTCGGCTGCCATCTGCGATGCAAGGTACAAGTGGTTCCAGGCGCTGGGACGTTACATGGATGCCCCTGTATGGCCACTGGAAGCCCCTATCCCCGGCATTAAGGAATTTTTCATCGAAGGCTATTATGACAGAATGGTGAAACTTGGAGTCAAACACCTGAGGGACTTTGTTGCTTTCGTGGAAGGCATGGTGGGCAAGAAGATGGACTGGGACAAGCTGGATAAAACAGCGAACCTCATGATAGAGGTTAACCGTGTTTGGCATGAAGTCAACGAACTGCGCAAGGCAAGGCCATGCCCAATGCACAGCCGGGACTTCTGGAGCGCCATGCCCGCTGCCCTGTTCCTGGCTGGCGACCTCGAGGACTCACTGAGACTCTACCAGGATATGTACAAGGAGGTCAAAGATAGAGTCAATAACCATGCAGGCACCATCCTCGAGGAGAAATACCGGCTAGTATTCGCCGAGCTTCCCCCCTGGCATAGCCTGGCCTTCTTCGACAAGCTGGCTGAGAGAGGATGGAACTTCGTCATCGAGAGCGTTGGCTACCATCCACCTATACCCATCGACCTCAGCAAGGTCAGTGACCCACTGGAGCGCATCACCAAATTCAGCCTCCAGTTCCTTGTCGGCTACTACGAAGATGCCCGGAAACAGGACGTGCTCGGCGGCACCACCGCCTATCCTTACCTGAAGTATGCCAGGGAATGGAAGTGCGACGGGGCGCTTCTTCATCCCCTTATCAGCTGCCGTAGCGCCTCTACTCACCTTCCATACGTCTCAGACATGCTCATGGAGAAACTGAAGGTGCCCTCACTGAGCATCGAAGGCGATATCGTAGACCTCCGCCTGTTTAACCCTGAAGATGCTTTAGCCAAGGCAGAGCCATTCGAGGAAACCATGGAGCACTACAGAAAAATGAGGAAACAGGCAGGGGACGACTGGTGAATTAATCCAGGATTTCAATCTAACAAGGAGGCAGCGATGTCAGACAAAAACAAAGGTCTCAGCAAAGCCCAGGAAATCTATTTAAATCGTTCACAGAGAGCCAGGGAACTCAAGGCAGCAGGAAAAAAGATAATAGGCTATCCTTGTGTCTACGTCCCGTTGGAGATGCTTACTGCCCTTGACCTTGTCCCGTACCAGACATGCGGCGATATAAAGGAACCAGTCACTGAAGCAGACAGGGCTTTGCCTCATTCATTCTGTCCTATCATGCGCAACTGTCTCGATTGCGCCCTGAAGGGCAAAAACGATTTCCTTGATGGTATGGCTACTATTCACTCCAGCGACCCTCAGGAAAAAACAGCTCGCGTCTGGGAATCTTATACCAACTATCCTTACTTTCACTTCATAGACATGCCCATTACAGTTCGTCCCGAGGCTCTGGAATACTTCAAAAGCCAGCTAAACGATTTCAGAAAGACTCTGGAGGCTTTCACTGAGAAGAAATTGTCCACAGACAAGCTTGAGGCAGCCATTAAATCCCATAACCAGCAGCGGGCTCTAGTGAGAGAACTATACGAGCTGACAAAGCCGTCTCCACCCCTTATCTCGGGAACGGAAATCGTTCAGGTAGTAAAAGCTCTGACGAGCCTGCCTGTAGTCGAAGGAAATGACCTGCTAACTGAGACTATAAGCGAAGTCAAAAACCGTACCGACGGACCAGAAAAGAAATCAGCACGTCTCCTCATATGGAGCAGCACCCTTGACGATACCGACATCATGCAAGTATTTGAAGCTAAGGCAAATGTAGTGATGAACGAAAGTTGTGGCGGCATCAGGGCTTACAGAGGCGGGGTGAAATTCACTGCTGACCCGCTGGAAGGGTTGGCCGACTACTATCTCAACGAAATCACCTGCGCCCGCACCTTCAGGCAGGCTACTCTCGGCGAGACCAGAAAGGACTATGCCCGAGACCTGCAAAGCCGGTTCGGCTATCTTAAAGGCATCATCAAAGAATGGAAAATCAACGGCGCCGTAATGCTGCTCGTCAGGTATTGTGACCCCTTTGCCTTTGAAATGCCATCGCTCAAAGATTATTTCAATAGTCTCGGCGTCCCCAGTACCTATATAGAATACGACTACACTACAGGAGCCCTGGCCCCATTGAGGACCAGGGTCGAAGCCTTCCTTGAGACAATCAGCTAATAGCAACCCACCAGGAGGTCTACTTGTACTTCGCCGGTGTTGACATAGGTTCCACCATGACCAAGGTCGTGCTCATGGACAATAGCGGCAATTTACTTTCGGCCATCAAGGGCCCTACCGGTCCGGAGTATCGCCAGCTTGCCAACGAGGTTATGCGACAGGCACTGGAGCAAGCCAGCCTGCAGATTGATGACATCTCCTATATCGTAGCTACAGGCTATGGACGGCTCAACGTCCCTTTCGCAGACCGCCAGATAACAGAGCTTTCCTGCCATGCCAGAGGCGTCTCCAGTCTTTTCCCCAATGTCAGGACTGCCATTGATATAGGCGGCCAGGATGCCAAATGTATGAAAATTGATAACGGCAGGCTGACCAGCTTCGTTATGAACGATAAGTGCGCCGCTGGAACCGGCAGGTTCCTTGAAGTGACTGCGGCTACACTTGGCATCAGGCTGGAAGACATGGGAGACATTTCCCTGAAAGCCACCAAAAAAATCCAGATAAGCAACCTGTGCACTATCTTCGCCCAGCAAGAAGTGGTGGCTCTACTCTCCCGCGGGGAAAAGCTGGAGAACATTCTAGCCGGACTTCATGATGCCCTGGCCAGCCGCATAGCGGCACTGGCACGGCGGCTCGGGATAAAGCCTGACCTGGTGCTCACCGGTGGTGTGGCCAAGAACACCGGCATGGTTAGGGCAATGAAAGAAAGCCTGGACTGCGAAATCTTCGTTCCTGAAGAGCCACTTCTCACCGGGGCACTTGGCGCTGCTATCCTGGCAAAGGAAACCTACATGAAAGCAGTGGCAGCTGGCGAGGCCTTGCCCACAAAGTCACGGCGGTTAGAAAAAGCCACCTTCTTCAGTTAGGAGCACCGATGAGCTGGTTTATGGGCATTGACATAGGCTCAACATATAGCAAAGGAGTCATAATTAAAGACTTCAAGCTTGTTGCTTCACATATAATCATATCTGGAGCTAATTACCGAACATCTGCCGAGGCCATAGGGACGGAGTTAATAAGAAAGGTCAACCTGACTCAGAATGACATAGCCAATACTGTTGCCACCGGTTCCGGTGCCGACAATGTCTATTTTGCCAGCCAGAAGGCAAGCGATATAGTATGCACTGCCCGAGGCATAAACAACGCCTTCCCACAAGCCAGGACCGTAATCGATGTAGCCAGTCAATCCACCAGAGTAATACGGCTAAGTGAAGAAGGAATTGTGACCAACTTCACCGCCAGCGAGAAATGTGCCGCCGGCGGTGGCCGCTTTATTGAAGTCATCGCCAACGTGCTGCGAATAGATTTGAGTGATTTCGGCCCGCTTGCAGCCAGGTCAAGGACCCCCATCACATTTAGTACGGGCTGCGCTGTCTTCGGCGAATCCGAAGCCATCACCAGAATAAGCGAAGGCATACCAAAAGAAGACATCGCCGCTGGTGTTAACAAAGCCCTGGCAAGCAAGATTTCCTCACTGGTCAAGAAGCTTAAGCTGGGGGAGCCATGCGCCATCTGCGGCGGCGGTGCCCTCAACATCGCTCTAATCAAGACCATAGAAAGCGAATTGAACATCAACCTCCTGGTACCACCGCACCCCCAGATTATTACCGCTCTTGGCGCCGCCATAATCGCTGCAACATCAGCGACTCAGGAATCGAGCAAAAAGTAGAACTGCCGGGCTCTTCCGGGTCAAAGACTCCCTTCTGGGCAAACAGCAAATGGATTTCAAATACTCTGCGGGCTGTGAGCGAATATGAGGACAAGGTCTTGACAAGAGCTGATGAGGGTTGTAGTATTTAATCATAGTCGATTTGTTCGAAAACGACTGACCCAATACAGTAAGCAGAGTTTCATCAAATTCGGAGGGGTAGATGAAAGCAGTAATCACGAGTATTGTGGTAGCCATTATCCTAGCCTTAATCTTTTCCTTGCCAGCTCTGGCCCGGGAGAGCGGCACCATAACCATCACTATGACAGGAGTCAATGAGATTTCCATCAGCCTGGATAAAACACAATGGCCGCTGGGAGAAGTGGCTGCAGATACAGAGTACGTGACAAGCCCGCCGATAGAGTGGTGCACACTGACTGTAGGGGGCAATTGTAATGTCAATACCTTTATCCTGGGGGAGGATGCTACATGGGTGGGTGATCCTGGCGCCTATAAGTGGACGTTGAGCAGTGATGGCACTAATGGGGAAAACGTGTACGGGTTACAGTTCCGTATATCTGGCGATACTACACGAGGACCTTTAGGCGATGGCTATGTTCCTATCACCAAAACGCAAGGTGAATTTTGGCCTTATGCTGGTGGCTCAAGCTTGGCTCCCGGGGATACCAAGCAATTTGGCCTGAAATTGCTAACGCCGACCTACTTTGTCGGTGGCAGGCAGATGCAAACCCAGATCACCATAAGCGCAGTAGCTGCCTGATGGCAGGGCATATTAAAGTCTTCCGCATGATCTCGCATAAAATCCCTCTCCCTCGATGGGAGAGGGTCAGGGTGAGGGTGAACTCTGCGAGATTTCCCCCTCCCTCTAACTCCCTCCCGCCAGGGGAGGGAGAATTGTAATGATTTGTGCAGTCAATTGTAAATTAGCTGGACTCATTGCCGCTTTACTGGTCATCTTCCTGCCCTCTTTTACTCTGGCTCAGGACTTTAACTTCAGTGTCTCCCCCGCCGAGGTACACATAGATAACTTGCCCCCCGGAGAGGCAACAGAATTCGAACTGACCATTCATAATAAGGATGAGCTAGCTCATGTTTTCACCGTCACTACCTTTCAGCCTCCGGAAGAGAAAAGAAGGGAAGGGAGGTCTGAATTCCCCGATGATAGCTGGATAAGCTTTTCCTCTCAAGAAATCGAGGTAGCCGCTGGGTCTGAGGCCAATGTAACGGTAACGGTAGCTGTACCGCGAGAGCAAAAATGGGCAGGCGAGGACTGGGAGACATGGCTGGGAGTCGCTGCCGAATCCAGTGACCTGTTGGCTGTAAAGTTGCATGTTCGTCTGCTGGTGTCCACAAACCCCATAGCGGGAGGCAAGTCCAATGCAGGGTTGATCGCCGGGATTACCGTGGGCATAGTACTCCTTGGCTGTGGTGGCTATTATTACTTCAGGCGCAAAACCAAGCCTGAATGACCGTTAAACTTCAGCGCACGAGGCTATAGCCCCATCGTGAACAAACCCAAATGTCAAAATCCAAATGACAACTGAAATCCAAATGCTTGAATGTCAAACCTACTCAATTTTGTGATTTGGACTTTGAGCTTTGTCATTTGTCATTGCCGGCGCAAAGAGACTGCCACGTCCCGCCGAATCGGGTTCGCTATGACCAAGAGGTAATGATAGGTATCCGGGTTCATCTCCAGGGGGGCATAGTACTATTTTCTACTGCAAAAAGTACAAATGGGTGATTCCCATAAACCTTGCTAGCTGATATCCTAAAAATACTGCGGGAGCAGGATGTAATAGATAGAGGCGATATGAAAGTAGCTGATTCTACCTCTCAAAGTTATGAAGCTAAGCTAGTCGAGAAGCTGCGCTCGGGCGACAGCACAGCCATGGAGGAATTCTATAATATTTATAGGAGCAGACTCTACACGCTGGTATTGGAACAAGTAGACCGAGACCATGCCGTAGCTGAGGATTTGGTTCAGGAAACATTCCTTGCTGTCATGGGTTCACTGGATAAATTCCGTGGTGACAGCCAGCTTTATACCTGGCTGCGCAGCATCGCATTTCACAAGATAAATGACTTTTATCGTCGCAAGGTGCGAGAGCCTAAACCCAAGGAATCGCCCCCCGATTTTGATGCCATGAAGCAGCTGGAGCAAACCGGGGGCGATGAACCAGCGACCCTCACTGTGCTGGAGTCCGAAGAGATTCGCCAGTCAGTTAACCAGGCTTTGGGGGACCTGCCTCAGGATTATCAAGAGGTGCTGGTATTGAAATACCTCGAAGAGATGCCCGTGCTAGAGATAAGTCAGGTTATGGGTCGTTCACCAAAGTCGGTTGAGGGATTGCTGTCGCGGGCCCGGAAGGCTATGCGGGATAACCTGGAGGGAAACAACCACAACCCCTGATTATAGCCTCCCGCATAATTTCGGTACAGAATCCCCATCCAGCTTATATAGCTGTTTAATTTTGGTCTAGCTTCGGATTTAGATTTGTCTTGAGTATCCAGGGAATTCTTCACCTTCAAATTCTGTAGTGCGACCCTTCAGGGTCGTGCAGCACGAGGCTAAAGCCTCGGATGTCATTGTTGTTCTCTTTCTGTCGTTGTGAGCCCCGACTTGTCGGGGTGCGGCAATCTCCTGTCCCTCCACGAGATTGCTTCGGATGACAAAGTCAGCCTCGCAATGACAGAAGAGAGGTGTCATTCCGAGCCCTTCACTCCCATGTCATTCTGACCCTGAACGAAGTGAAAGGGAAGAATCTCATAGTGCTCAGGCAGGCTCCGCAAGCAAGCTCAAGAAATTGCCATGCCTTCAGCTCGCAATGACCCCCAACGATGTAGTCCCCTCCCAATCTGCGGGAGCCCGCAAAGGGCTCCCGCTTCGTTGGGAGGAAGTCAAAGTGAAGGTGAAGGTGAACATAAAGATGAAGATATTGTCTCTGTTACCGCCTGGAAAGCGTTGACCAGTCCCTGCCCCAAACCATCCCCAGCGATGGGAGTACAACTATTTTCAATAGCCCACCGCACCTCGTCATTGACTGCGCCGTTGCCGTTGCTATCCTCAGCGACACTGAAAACCAGGGCAGCTACGCCTGAGACATGGGCCCCGGCTGCCGAGGTACCAGTCTTATAGCCATATTGATTCTGGGGCAATTCAGAGTAAATGTTAAAGCCTGGAGCAGCTACATCCACCCAGTCGCCATAGCTGGATAACAAAGCTAAGGAATTGTTTGCATTAGTGCCAGCCACCGCAAGGCAATTGACATAATAAGCCGGATAGGAAGGCTCCGACCCACCTTTATTGCCCGCCGCTGCTATAAGTATCGCTCCCTGGCTCCAGGCATAGTTTACCGCTTCTACCAAATTCGGCGATGCTATCATGGACAGGCTTATGTTGATAACTTTGGCTCCGTGGTCCACCGCCCAGATGATGCCTCTGGCTACCACTGATGGCTTGCACCTTCCCGCATCATCAGCCACCTTCACATTCATTAGCCGACATTCCGGGGCGATGGAGGCAATGGTGCCTGCCATGTGGGTCCCGTGCCCATAAATATCATCGCTTGTCGGGCTATCGGTGAAATTGACCTCAGCCACCACCCTATCAGCCAGATCCAGGTTATCCTTATTAATGCCCGTATCCAGCACAGCCACTATAGTTGACTGGTCCCCTCTGGTTATTTGCCAGGCCTGGGGTGCCTCAATCTTGCTTACCCCCCACCTCTCAGCCAGATAGCTGTCATCGAGAGAGTAAGTCGTCTGTGGGGAAGAACCATAACTTGAGGAATCGCTATTATCGGCAGGTGCCACATAATAAGCGGGCGAATAACTATAAGCTGATGCGCTTTCTCTGGCAAGTAACACATCGAATGCTAACGCAGCAACGAGGATTACTTCGACCAGCGTCAGGGCTATGGCTAAATATTTTAGCTTCTTCAATATATATTATATATAACAGTCATCCTATCCACTGGGAATCACCCATCGGTACCGTTTTGGTACCATTTTGCCTAGAATATAGTAATATGACCTTTTACCTAGGACTCATTGGCCAGGGACGTTTATAGTCTTGCGCATGACCTCGTATAGAACTTCTGTCCCTAGGGTCGTGCAGCATGAGGCTAAAGCCCCGGTTGTCATTGCGAGCCCCGACTTGTCGGGGCGTGGCAATCCCAGGTCTCAACAGTCCCGCCAAGATTGCGGAGCCTGTTCCGAGCGTAAGCGAAGAATCTCGCTCCTCGCAATGACAAAAGGAGAGTCAGCCTCGCAATGGCTAATCGTAGCGGCGGAGTTCATCTCCGCCTCAGATCTACGCGATTGGATGAGGGTCCGAGGCGTGAAGGAATCCCTTCCTTCACGATTGAAATGGTAAACAACACAACCGCCTCTTTCTAAAAGTTTTGCGTTTTGAGTTGTCATTTTGCTTTTTGACCTTTGCTTTTTGATCTTTTATATTATCCCGGAGCCTGGTCCTGGTACTTTCTAACCAGTACTACTTGACTAAAATGGAAGGGCCGTGCTAGCATTAGACATAATATTGGAACTTAAAGGGAAGGCAGGGCAAAGAAAGTAGATTCCCTAGTACTCTTGGTATCTACTACATGGTTGGCAAATCCAGAAAAACCCCCTAAAAGTACTGGGCAAAGTGAGGGATTTTCCCCTTTTTTGCGACTATATATATACAAAGGTAATAGCTAATTGGTAATAGCTAATTAGTCCTATGGGAGGATAGATATGAAAAATAGAATAATTTCTTTAATAACCGTGGTCATGTTGATTTTCATGACCTTGCCCGCTGATATTGCGATGGCGAGGGGACACGGGGACAGGGGCCCAGCACCAACTAATGAAGCTAATGAGTCCACTGCTGGCGATCTTGTTGCCGACTTTGTCTTTAATGTTCCTGAATGTCCTTTGTGCGAGGGCATCACGTTTACGGACCAGAGCACGGGCGGGACAGGACGCTATAAATACAATTGGGATTTCGGTGATGATACGCGCCATAGCGGGGCACAAAATCCCACACACTTATACGCCAGCTTCGGAGCGTATAATGTAACCCTGACTGTAACCGATAAAGCTGGCAATGTTGCCAACACGAGTCAGATTGTGGCAGTTGGTGCGGCAACTAACGCAAAGAATGTTGAGCTTGATAGCGGCGTTAGTCTGACGGCAGTGAATTCTTCTTGGCCTCGCTGCATTAGTGGCTGCACGGCAAAGGATGCCTCAATAACACATATCTGGCTTGAGGCAGACCCTAGTTGTACTCCAGGGACGCCTACCAGTGCCGAATTATGGGCAACGTTCAGGGTTACTCGACGGAAGGGGGTCTGCTGTGTAGTTTCGGTTGTAGATATTTATGTTGATGGAAATTTTGTAGATGATTATGTCACCAGAATTGGGGACTTACCCTCTGCTGGTACCTATGATGTCAAGATAACAGACATCACCTGGCCCTGTGGAAGTGTAATGACGCTTAAAGATATTTATGCTCAGTGGATTCCCAGAACGGGTGGTGGGCCATGCCCGACCTGTAATGGGAGCTGCACTGACTATGATATTCCCTCGAAGTGTTACTATGACCCCGGTCCATATGAAGTCCCTGCTCCCCTAATCGCCGACTTCGACTACGACGGTGTGTGCTTCTGCAAGGACACCTCATTCACTAACAACACAACTGGCGGAGTGGAACCCTATTCATATGTTTGGGATTTCGGTGGTGGTTACACTTCCAACGCGGGCGACCCCACATTATTACCGAATCCTATAATCCACTACGATGAATCCGGCACCTACACCGTAACCCTCAATGTGACCGACTATGAAGGTACCCCTGACAGCCAAAGCTATGATGTGACTATCTATCCCAGCCCCACTGCCTCGGCAACAAGTAACTCACCGGTGTGTGAGGGAGCTACCCTGACACTGACTGGTGGTCCAGATGGCATGGATACCTATGCCTGGACTGGCCCCAATAGCTTTACTAGCAGCGAACAATCACCAACGGTAAGCACTGACGCTACCACAGCCATGGCTGGC
>JAUWYX010000014.1 GCA_030615625.1 Dehalococcoidia bacterium | reverse complement strand
GTGTACTTCGAATCTGTTGATTGGCTACTATCTGCCTGACAAAGTAACCAACAAGGCCGCCTAAGACAAGGGCAAGGCTCACCAAAACATACATATATTGTTCCATTTTCACTCTTCACTTTACTCAAGTAGTACATGTTGTTCACCTGACCTAATACTAATCCTTTCGTGGGGCAGAGTCAACTTTCATAGTGATTCCAACTAAACCTGATAGAGTGTGAATACAAGAAGTCAGGAAAGGGAAAACTAACAAAAATTCTACGGCAGGTTATAGTAGCAAAATCGATATCTTTAACAGTTGAATAGTGGAAGGAAGGAAAAAAAACACACTTGGCGATAAGCATTCAGCTTATCGATCGACCTAAGAATCATAAGGTTATTATGCCTTCTGACTCCCTAGAAAGGAGGTGATTCAGCCGCACGTTCCCGTACGGCTGCCTTGTTACAACTTAGTCACAGTTACCAGCTCCGCCCTTGGCAGTTGCCTCCTACTAAAAGTAGGTTAGCGCACTGATTTCAGGCGTTTCCGACTTCCACGGCTTGATGGGCGGTGTGTACAAGGCCCGAGAACGCATTCACCGCAGTATAGCTGACGTGCGGTTACTAGCAGCTCCAGCTTCATGCAGGCGATTTCAGCCTGCAATCCGAACTAAGAATGATTTTTTGGGATTAGCTCCAGATCGCTCTTTGGCAACCCTCTGTATCACCCATTGTAGCGTGTGTGTAGCCCAGGGCATAAAGGCCATGCTGACTTGACGTCATCCTCATCTTCCTCTTTGCTGTACAAAGCAGTCTCCTATGAGAATTTAACATAGGACAAGGGTTGCGCTCGTTGCGGGACTTAACCCAACACCTCACGGCACGAGCTGACGACAGCCATGCAGCACCTGTGTTAGCTCCTGATTGGATACAGGTCGTCCTCCTTTCGGATTCCTACTTCTAGCATGTCAAGCCCTGGTAAGGTTCTTCGTGTATCATCGAATTAAACCACACGCTCCGCTGCTTGTGCGGGCCCCCGTCAATTCCTTTAAGTTTTAGCCTTGCGGCCGTACTTCCCAGGCGGGACACTTAAAGCGTTAGCTTCGACACGAAAAGGGTCGATACTTCCCATATCTAGTGTCCACCGTTTAAGGCGTGGACTACGCGGGTATCTAATCCGCTTCGCTCCCCACGCTTTCGAGCCTCAGTGTCAGGAACAACCTAGAAAATCGCCTTCGCCACTGGTGTTCTTCCCAATATCAATGCATTTCACCGCTACACTGGGAATTCCATTTTCTTCTGCTGTCCTCAAGCCCCCCAGTATCAGATGGCCCCTTCTGGTTAAGCCAAAAGATTTCACACCTGACTTAAAGAACCACCTACGCTCTCTTTACGCCCAGTAAATCCGGATAACGTTCGCCTCCTACGTCTTACCGCGGCTGCTGGCACGTAGTTAGCCGAGGCTTATTCCTTGGGTACCGTCAGAATTCTTCCCCAAGAAAAGAGGTTTACAACCCGAAGGCCTTCTTCCCTCACGCGGTGTCGCTGGGTCAAGCTTTCGCTCATTGCCCAAAATTCCTTGCTGCTGCCTCCCGTAGGAGTTGGGGCCGTGTCTCAGTCCCCATCTGGCTGACCATCCTCTCAGACCAGCTACCGATCATCGCCTTGGTAGGCCATTACCCTACCAACTAGCTAATCAGACGCAAGTCCCTCTCGAAGCACCCTAAGGCTTTAATAACCAAGCATTTGCTTCGTTACCACATGGGACATTAGCTTGCCTTTCGGCAAGTTATTTCCCACTCCAAGGCAGGTTACTTACGTGTTACTCAGCCATTCGCCACTAGGTTACAATCCGAAGACTGTAACCCCGTTCGACTTGCATGCATAAGGCGCACCGCCAACGTTTATTCTGAGCCAGGATCAAGCTCTCCACTCAAAATCTTCCTTCCACTATTCAATTGTTAAAGTACTAATACACCAATATTTTATAGAATCTCTCTTCCTTTGTCAACTTTTTCCTTGGCTCCAAGTACAATAATACCTTCTCACGGTGTCAGGGCAAGTTTGACATTAAGGAAATTTTCCATTATATTTTACCATAAATTCTTTATACGGCCCCGTGGTGTAGCGGTTTAACATGCCACCCTGTCACGGTGGAGATCAGGGGTTCAAATCCCCTCGGGGTCGCTTCTTTAATACATGGTTTAACAGCCCTTCACGAAGTTAGCCTTATCGCTTTGCTTCTTGAGCATGCGGCTTGTAGCTACAACTTCAGAAAGGCAAGCGGCGTTGATTAAAGACTGGGTAACAATTCGTTATACTGTTGTGTCACGCGATAATCAATAATCCAACCAGAGTAAAGGCAGCGATAGGTGGCAGAGCCGGCATCGGCTTCCCCTTTAAGAATATCGCTTGAATCGCATAGACGCTAACCAATCCCAGTAATCCCAGTACTGCAATAATAGCCGCTGGCTTTAGGCCCTGGGCAAAATAAACAGAGGCTGTAAGCAGACAAGGGAAGGCAATGTCGCCACCGCCCAGTATGGAGTATTCCCTATCGGCAGGATTCACCTCTATTACCTTCTCTCCACGTTTTTTCAAATTTAAGTTCCACTCAGAATAGTTTTTGGGAATGATTAGTGCCGGCAAGGCATTTATTTGCGATAGCCTGTCTGCCATCCAGAGCATAAATTTGAAACGAACCGCCAGAAAGTCATAGATGGCGAGTGCCAAAATAATAGCCATCGCGGTCCACGGCGTAATAAAGCGACCGAAAACTGCTCCTAAACTACTAACCGCCAGAATCAACACCAGGTTATGTAACCAGACAAGTGGTATCAAGAACCAAAATGTTCCAAACACGACAGCGATGGCGACGGCTACTGGAAGGGGCACGTAGAAGACAGTGGCGATGAATGCGCCCCAACTAAATAGAAGGGCAAACAAGAGTCTAAGAAGAACTTTTAAAGCTTTAAGTGGAATCTTGGAGAGCGTAAGTCCAAGCACGGCCGCTGCCGCAAGAATATAGATTAAAATTGGTCCTAATGCTGAATGGGCTGGTACCTCGATAACCTCTCCATCAGGTAATGTCACTTCCCCAGGCCACCAGGATATCGGCGCAGATGGCTGCGTCGGTATTTCTATACCCTTTTCTTCCAGGAATGGGTCTATACGGGGAGCAACAAGAAGGATGAGCATTTGAGCGACGACAAAAAGAAGAAGGCCCCAATAGACCGTATTCAGCTTTACCGGCCTCTTTGTGCTCATATAGGGGGTATTTTACATCGCAGAAGGCCCAATGTCGAAGTATGACTGTGACTAGCAACCCGGGCAAATTGAACGGTTTGAGTGAGTGTGTAAAAATGCAAATCTGTTATGTACAAGGTGCGATATTTTGAACTGGCAATAATTTCATATTAGCTTCATCAGGTATTTCTCGTAATCAACAACCTGGTACTTCTTGCCCCGAGCAATGACCTTGAAATTTTCTCCCTCGAGTAGCCTTTTATGCGCTTCCTGTCCACCGGGATACTTTTCATTCAAAAAACCATCTGCTTTGAGCGTCCGCCAGTACGGTATGTCTAATGACTTGCCTTCCTTGCTTGCTTCTTCTACCGCATTGGCCGCCGTCATGATGAAAATCCCCGTGGTTAAAGAGCAGCAACCTTTTACATCGTGATTCCTAGCTATTTGTCTGCATACTTCGACAATAGTGCTGAGCCTTCCTTTTGGTACCTGCTTCATGATTGCCACTACTTCAGACGGGTTTACCAGCACTATCTCATCACCGACTTCGGCACCCATCTTGTGCACGGCATTGTAACAGGGAAACCCTTTCTCCAGTCTGAGCACCTTAGGAAAAGAAGATTTGTCCTTCAACTTCTCCTGCCAGGTTTTTTTCATTTCTCCTCCCACCGGTATCTTTGTTTCTTTTGGCGTAGTTTATCAAGACCACAATTAAAGCATAAACCGTTATGACAGCATATCACCTCGCCACATCTGGGACAGTGCCACTTTACCTCTTCCTTTTCCAGAAACCTCTCGATGCCATGCTTTTTAATAAGTTCGAGGTTCTCTATCATGCTCATATGGCAAAAAGTGCGATAGCGCTTGTCGAGAGTCTTTAGCCGGCGGCAGGGGAAATCCCCACATTCATAGCAAAACCGCACCAGTCCTTTTCCTAGGAGATCGCACTGTTTTTTATAATAGCAGTTCTTGCGCCGTGGCAGGCAGCCGGAACAGTATGTCTTCCCAATTCCCTTCTTTTTGAGGTCGTTTTTCATCGCCAGGTAGCTAGCACACAAGCCGCAGTTCATCCCACAGGGAGCGATTAGTTCTTCATTCATGGCTTCCACAACAGTAATATACAGGATTTGAAACGATAGACACCAGTTCGATAAGAATCAATCTATATCAGCGTTGGAGTGACTAAATTGCACAAAATCCCGAGTATGGTTGTTCACTCCAAAGTCTTATTGACCTCAAGATAATCGTTCTGTAAGATTGAAAACTGGTTACCAGAGCTTTTGTTTTCATATATTTGAAAGACATGAATAAATTGAAAGTTCCCAAGTCTTTTCATATTGAAAGTCGCACCGTTAGGTACACTCTCTATGCCCTATTTTGCATAATAGTTGCGGACGGACTGATAACCCAGTTTTTGGTGACAGGTGGACACGGATCAGAAGCGAATCCTTTCCTGAGCGCTTGGGTAGGCCAAGGGTGGTTTCTGGCTATAAAGGTGTCAGGTGCGTTTTTAGCCACGTTACTTTTATGGATTAACTATAATGTAAAACCCAGACTCGTATATACAATCACGGTAGTAGCTTTGGCATTTTATACAATCATCGTCTTCTGGAACTTGTTTGTATTCCTTTTTACTGCTTAACCACCCTATCTGAACAAGGGCACTGCGATTGCACAATAGTCAGGATTGTGCAACAGCGATTTGGTACCTCTCCCAGTGCGTTAAGAGATGCCAGGCAAATGGGTCAAGGGATTGTTTGCCAGCAGAGCTAGTTGACGCAAATCCGATAAAAGGTTATTATTAATATGCAATGTTTTGTGTTTATTATTATAACAACGAAATAAAGAGGAAAGATGGACTATACATTTACATTAATGATAGGTGGCCTTGCTCTTGTCTTGGGCATCCTTGTTGGGTACTTTGTCAGGCAGCTAGTAGCCAACCGGGAGATTCAAAAAACAAGAAAAGGGGCACAGAACTTATTAGATGAGGCAACAACCAAGTATAATGAGCTACTCCGTGCAGCTAGAGAAGAAGCTATCAAGGTTGGCAACGCTGCCGAGGCGGAAAGCAAGGAACGTCGCCTTGAAATACAACGAATAGAAAAGCGTGTTAACCAGAAAGAAGAGGCGCTGGAGCAGAAGTTAGAGGCTGTAGAGCGGCGTGAGCGTGATTTAGATAGCAAGAAAAAAGATACTGAGCGGATAACAGCTGAACTTCAGGCAATAAGAGAAAAGCAGCTGGCAAAGTTAGAATCCATCTCTGGCACATCTAGTGAAGAAGCAAAAACTCTCTTGTTTCAAATGCTAAAACAAGAGGTTGAAGAAGAGGCCTTGCAACAGGTTAGGGTGTGGGAGGCGCAAATCAAGGAAGAGGCTGATGAAAGGGTTCGGGATATTCTGGCCACAGCTATTCAAAGGTGTGCTACTGATGTTGTTTCGGAAACTACAATATCCGCTGTTCCCCTGCCTAGTGACGAGATGAAGGGGCGGCTCATTGGGCGTGAGGGACGCAATATTCGAGCTCTGGAGCAAGCTACTGGCGTTGATCTTATCATTGATGATACTCCGGAGACGGTTACCATCTCCAGCTTTGACCCTATGAGGCGTGAAGTAGCTCGCCTTGCCTTAAGCAAACTTATCCTTGATGGGCGCATTCATCCAGCCCGGATTAAGGAAATAGTGGACAAAACTAAAACAGAGGTTGAAGCTACTGCCCGTAGTGAGGGTGAACGAGCTGCTTATGAAGCTGGGGTGCCAGGCTTACATCCTGAACTGATTAAGCTACTTGGCCAGCTTAAATTTCGTACCAGTTATGGTCAGAATGTTTTACTTCACAGTCTCGAAGTTTCTCATCTGGCGGGGATGTTGGCTGGCGAGATTGGGGCTAATGTCAGTGTCGCTAGGAAAGCCGGCCTGCTTCATGATATTGGAAAGGCGATAGATCATCAAACAGAGGGTCCGCATGCTCTGATAGGTGCTGACCTGGTTAAGCAGTGGGATAAAAATCCAGAAGTAGTTCAAGCTATTGCTGAACATCATAGCGAGGCAGAGACTAGTACTGTTATGGGCTTTATTGTTGCTGCTGCCGATGCCATAAGTGGTTCGCGGCCTGGTGCAAGACGTGAGTCCTTGGAACACTATTTGAAGCGTGTTAAGGACTTAGAGGACATAGCAGCCGATTTTCCTGGCGTGGAAAAGACTTTTGCTATTCAAGCTGGACGCGAAGTGCGCGTCATGGTAAAACCAGATAAAGTTGATGATTTAACAGCGGTGAGATTGGCTCGAGATATTTCTAAGAAAATAGAGGAGAGCCTGACCTATCCTGGCCAGATAAAAGTAGTAGTGATAAGGGAGACTACGGCGATAGACTACGCTAAGTAGAATTGAGAATACTGACAATAGGCGACATCATCGGCAAGCCTGGTAGGAAGGCGGTGAAGGAAATCTTACCAGGCTTATATTCTGAATATAATATTGACCTCGTAGTAGGCAATGGCGAGAATGCTGCCGGTGGGTTAGGGCTGACTCCAAGTACAGCACACGAGCTCTTTGATTCTGGAATTGATGTCATAACCACAGGCAATCATATCTGGGCTCAGAAGGAGATCATTCCTTACCTGGATAGTGAGCTTGCTATTCTCCGTCCGTTGAATTATCCGCCGACAAATCCTGGTCGTGGCTATTTGCTTAAAAACAATGTCCTGATAGTTAACCTTGTTGGGCGTGTTTTCATAGGCCATTTTGATTGTCCCTTTCGAGCCATGGATCAATTACTGGCTGAGTTTGAACATAAATCAATTCCTATTATTGTTGACTTTCATGCTGAGGCAACCTCGGAGAAAGTGGCAATGGGGAAATATCTCGATGGACGAGTCAGCGCTGTGTTGGGCACTCATACCCATGTGGGTACCATTGATGCTCACATATTGCCCAGAGGCACTGCTTATGTCACCGACATAGGCATGGTTGGCCCTATAGATTCGGTTATCGGGGATGACCCAAATTCTGTAATCGAGCGCTTCCTTACTCAGATGCCCAGTCGGTTATCGGTTGGAAGGGGAAAAGTCAACTTCGATGCAATTCTGGTCGAAGTGGATGAAAATACTGGCAAGGCAGTGGATATCAAGCGTATCCAAAAAGTGGTGGATTAGGAAGAAAGAAGAAGCATTCAGCGGCTGGTTTAGCTCAAGCCCGATAGCTAGGAAAGCCTTACTTTTTCCATCACTTTGGACATTATCTCGCCAGCTCTACCCCGGATGACCACTTCCGCGTAGTGGTCGAGGGGGGTGGGAGTTAAATTAACGATAGCTAACTTTGCTCCGGCCTCTCCGGCGTATGTTGGAATATAAGCAGCGGGGTAAATGACAAGAGTGGAACCAATGACAATAAAAAGGTCGCAGTTCTGCGCCCGGCGGGTAGCTTCCCGTAATGTCTCCTGTGGTAACGCCTCTCCAAAAAACACTGCATCTGGCTTCAGGATACCCTGACAGTCAGGGCAATCGGGAACTTCTATCCCTTTTTTTATCTTTTGTAATACTTCGGGCATCGGAAAGCGTCTATGGCAGCTTAAGCACACCACCCACTCCATATTACCATGAAGCTCAAACACCTTATCATCAGGGACTCCGGCTTTTTGGTGCAGGTTGTCGATATTTTGAGTGATGACGCAATCTAATTTGCCCAACTGGTAGAGCTCGGCGATGGCATAGTGGGCGAGATTTGGTTCAGCTTCAGTAAGAAGTCCACTTTCGGCGGACATCTTCCAAATAGTTTTGCGAGCGGCCGGGCCGCTGAGGAACTTTTGAATGGTGAAGTCCTCAGGGTCATATCTGCTCCAGATTCCTCCTGGACTGCGGAAATCGGGGATACCCGACTCCGTGCTTATCCCAGCCCCAGTGAACACGACGGTCTTTTTAGATTCAATGATAAGCTGAGTCAACCGTTCTATCTCTTCCATCATCTCACTCCTTTGAAACTGACTTTCTTACCTATAACCCGACCTTTACCACCCTTTCGATACCGCCCAAGTCGGAAATTAACTCGATACTGGCCTGTGGGAAATAGCTCTTTATTAACGAAGTTACCATTCTTCCCTGCCCCTGACCTATTTCCAAAAGGAAACAGCCTCCATAATTAAGTTTTCCCGGCATCTGTTCTAGCATTTGTTGTATTTTGTCCAAGCCATCCTCACCCCCAGCTAAGGCTACCGTGGGCTCAAAATTTATTATCTCTGGGCTCAAATCTTTAAATTCACAACTTTTAATATAAGGCAGATTGGCTACTATCATATCTACGGGTTGAGGCAATGGCTCAAGCAAATTTCCTTGCAAAAGTTCCACCTTGCTGTTAACGGCGTGATGCCGGCAATTCATCCCAGCTACCTGTAGAGCTGAAGCTGAAATATCCGTAGCATAAATTTTAGCTTGGGGTAATGCTAAAGCAAGGCTGATGGCAATAGCTCCGCAGCCTGTACCAACGTCGGCTATGGTAATTCGCTTTCCCGACTGGGAAATGCGATGGGCAAGTTCCACAGCTTTTTCCACGAGAAGTTCTGTTTCTGGCCGAGAGATGAAAGTGTGACAGTCAATGAAGAAGTCAATTCCGTAAAATTCGCAGTGCCCTAAAATATAAGCAGCAGGCTCGTGGTCAAGGCGACGCCGGACAAGATGGCATAGGTGCTCTGTTTCCACTGAAGTTAAGCTCCTCTCTGGTTCTGTGTAAAGCTGTGTTTTAGACATTCCCAAGATGTGGCCTAGCAAAAGCTCAGCCTCAACAGAGGCATCAGCAATTCCTGCCCTGCGTAATGTTTGGGTAGCTGATTGTAAAGCTTCGCGTAAAATCACGTAAGAGCCGCTTCTAATTGTTCAACCTGTTCTTTGCTGATCAGGGCTTCAATGATTTCGTCCAGTTCTCCATCTAAAATCCGTTGAAGGTTGTGAAAACTTAAGTTGATTCGGTGGTCGGTAACCCGGTTCTGGGGGAAATTGTAGGTGCGAATCTTTTCCGCTCGTTGACCGCTGCCTACTTGCATCCGCCGCTCTTTATCTATGCTTTCAGATTGTTTCCGTTGTTCCATGTCAAGCAGCCTGGCCCGAAGCACCGCCATGGCCTTCATCCTGTTTCTTATTTGAGACCTTTCATCTTGGCAGGAGGCTACTATGCCTGTGGACAAGTGCGTAATGCGAACCGCCGTAGTTACTTTATTTACATTTTGCCCTCCGGCCCCCCCGCTATGGAAAAATTCCATTTTGAGATCATCAGGCTTGATGTTGAGCTCAACCTCTTCTGCCTCGGGCAGGACCGCTACTGTAGCTGTCGAGGTGTGAATTCGTCCCGAGGCTTCGGTGATTGGCACTCTTTGCACTCGATGGACACCACGCTCATGCTTAAAGCGACTGAAAGCGCCTTCACCTTTGATTTCAAATATTAGCTCCCTGAAACCTCCAACTTCGCTTTGGTTGCTATCGATGACCCCTACTTGCCAGCCCTTGGCCTGGGCATAGCGGCTATACATGCGGAATAAGTCGGCGGCAAAAAGGCCTGCCTCCCCCCCACCAGCACCAGCCCTTATCTCCACAATGACATCTCTGTCATCATTGGGGTCTTTGGTCATCAGGGAAAGCTTGAGCCGGCTAATGAGAGCACCTTGCTGTTCTTTGAGTTTGCTCACTTCTTCCTTGACTAAAGCCATCATCTCCACTTCGGCATGGGAATTAAGCAGAGCTTCAAGTTCCGCCCGCTCTTTGCCCTTGGCCCTATATTCCTGGTACATGCCAACAATATCTTCGAGGTCAGCTTTTTCCTTGCTTAGCTCTTGAAGCCGCTTGCGGTCAGTAGCTATCTCTACTCGAGCCAAGAGTTGGCTTAGCTCATCGTAGCGCTTTTGTATTAATTCCAGTTTCTCAAACATACCCATTACTATTATAATACAGTGGCATAAGCTGCTCAAATTTGAGTTAAGAGAGCTAGAATGAAACTGACACCAGGTTGCTATGAATGCTTACGCAGATTAATCTACCAAGCTGCAGAGCTAGCCACAGATGATGCTTCGCTGAAGCAAAGGGCAATAAAAGAAGCGATGAAGATATTGGATGATGAGTTCTCTTATAGCCAATTATCCATTGTGATTGCCACCAGGATTCACAAGGTGGTAAAAGAAGTGACCCACAATCCTGACCCTTACAGGGCAATGAAGGAAAGGGAGTTGGCGCTCGCCAGGGAATTATACCCCGAGCTGTCATTGCGAGCTGAAGCTGCGAGCCAGAGGCGGGGCAGGAAGCGAAGCAATCTCTATAAGGATGAACTTCGGGATTGTCTTAAGCTGGCCGCAGCAGCGAACGTTATCGATTTCTTCAGGGAACCTGGTTCTATTAAGGATGATATCAGGAAACCTGTGAGCTTTGTTGTAGATGATTCGGAGCAATTTGAAGCAAAGTTAAAAGACGCTGGCAAAGTTTTATATCTGGCGGATAACGCCGGGGAGCTTTACTTCGACCTGCCTCTAGTCAAGTGGATGAAGCAATTTGCCCAGGTTATCTATGTGGTTAAACCATCGCCTGTTCAAGACGATTTGACCTTGGAGGATGTAAGGAGGTGTGGCTTGGAAAGCGAGTTTGGGAAGGTTATAAGTACGGGCATAGCTTCACCAGGAATAGTTTTTTCTTTGGCTTCAGCCCGGTTCAAACGAGAATTTGAGTCAGCAGACCTTATATTCGCTAAGGGAATGGGGCATTATGAGGCTTTATCAGAGCTCCCCCCGGAAGGGAAGTTTTTTTATTGCCTCATGGCGAAGTGCAAACCCGTAGCAGATTCGCTGGGGGTGCCTATAAACAACTATGTGGCCATGCTACAATGATTCAGTTTTTTGTCCACAGCCATGCAAAATCGCTTCAGGGGGCACTGAGAGGCTCTAGAAAGGGCATAAAATAAGAAATAAGAGGAAGGGGGGGTACCTAAAACAGCAGAGGCACGATTTTTTGATATCGCCTGGGACTCTCACCGACCAAGATCGACACTCACAAAGCCTCTAGGTCGTTGACTTTGCGCTCAGCCTTGGTTATGTTTTTTTATTGAAATAGCTATAATCTCGGCACAGTGAACAAATCAAACTCAAAAAGTTCGGTTTTATTCGTATACTTTTACTGTATAATAGGCAAAAATGATGAGGAAACCGACTAAGCGTGAAGCCTTAATAGGTGGCATATCTCTAGCAGTTACCATAGCTTTATCTCTTCTTATCATTCAGCATCGAAGCTACATCGAACAAATAGCAGAGTGGGGCTATTTTGGTTGCTTTTTCATCAACGTTCTCAGTAACGGAACCTTCATTTTGCCCGGCTTCGGCATTGTTTTTACATTCACACTGGGTGGAGTATTAAATCCTGCCATAGTTGGCGCCGTAGCTGGAATTGGTGAAGCTATAGGTGCGATTGGTGCTTATCTCACTGGATACGCTGGCAAGGGATTACTCCGAGATAGTAACAGCGGCCTTTACCTTCGCTTCAGCAATATTATTGACCGCCACGGTTCTAAAGCCATTTTCTTCGTGTCAGCTATAGTGAGTCCTTTTTTTTACCCCTTCGCCGTATTTTTGGGCATGGTTCGCTTTGGTTGGGTAAGATTTTTCCTCGTCACCTGGGCAGGAAGAACAGTCAAAAGCATGGTACTAGCTTACCTGGGATACTACGGTTTGGGGTCCATACTACAATGGCTGGGCGTGGGCTCTTAACCCAACCCAAGAAAATTTTACGATTTTCTTGAGACCCAGTTAGTGTTTAAAGCAAATTTAGCCGGGTCCCCAAAAAGTCGCAAGACTTTTGGGGGTTGTTTTAACTTGAGTTTCCCAAGTTGTTTTGTTATATTCTTGAACCAAGCGGGGCTGTAGCTCAATCGGGAGAGCGTCTGACTGGCAGTCAGAAGGTAGTGGGTTCGAATCCCATCAGCTCCACCAATCATAACTTTTCCGCACCAAAAGGTTGAGACCTTCTTTGAGTTTGCCATAACTCACGCTCCGCAAGACAGAAGGAGTGAGTAATGGCCCAGAGCCTTTTCCACAAAGTAGTCGTATCCCCCGCAAACTTGCCGAGATCATCCTACGAAGCGAATCTCGACCAGTGTGCCTGCTTCAGCATTCGCAGCGGTTTTCTTCCGCTTTCATCGAAGGAGCAGAGCTATGAAATTAGGTGACTATCAGCCGCCCATTTTCGGAGAGTCTCAAGGAAAATTCAGAAGTGAACTCTATGACGTTGAAAAGCGGACTTTCGTACATTCCTCAAGAAAGCAGGAATCGAACGAACCACGTTCACAAATGGTTGACTACTGAGCGAGTGCAGGCGCTGTTGAAGTGTTACTTCAGGTTTTCTATCATTTATGAAAGGGAGAGCGGGATCGGACTCCTTGCTCGTATTGAGGCGGAAATCGAGAAGGAGCTACTGCTGGACAGGAATTTGATTAACGACTCCTTCTTGCCGATTGTTAGCTATAACCGCGCGGCTATGGGCGACCGCTTAGTTGAGCGCAAAACAGGGGTATGTTTGCCTGCTGTCATCGCCCGGCAGCTAATGCCGCCAGGGAGCGATAAGCTCGAGTCTTGCGTACAAAGCCCACAATACCTTCCGGGATCAGTAACATTATGACGACCAGTATTACGCCCTGAATGAGTAGGCTTAGCGCACCGTATCTTGCTAGTAGAAAGTGCAAGAAGACGACGATGATTGTTCCCACAATCGGCCCTTCTTCAGTTCTTATGCCACCTATGACGGTGGCGAGCAGGCATGTCATTAACCATCGGATATTGAAGGCGCTTGCTGGCGCTATATATCCCTGGTAAATATAAAATATAGCCCCCGCTGCTCCTGTTACGAAGGCAGCAATGACAAAGGCGTACAACTTTAATCTGAAAACATCCACCCCGGAACTAGCTGCAGCTCTGTCGCTATCGCGAATCGCGGCAAGCCCCAGTCCCAGCTTCGAGCGCAAAATTATTCGCATAAGGAAAATTGATACAATCCCAATAGCCAGAGCCAGCCAGTAAAACTCCGTCAGGGAAAGCTCTCCTATGCCTTTTATCATATAGCCCGCCCCCCCACCTTGCATCTCCCCGCCAACGGGCTTCCAGAGATAAAATACATACCTCAGTGCCTCAGGCACAACCAGTGTTCCAATGGCGAAGTATATGCCTCTCATTCTAAAGGTGGGAACAGCTATAAGCGCGGCAAATGCCGCCGCTACTATGCCCCCTCCTATTATTCCCAGATAAAATGGTAAATCGTTCCAGGTGACTATTACCAGGGTGTACCCGGCCAGCCCAATAAGCGCAGCTGGACCCAGGAATGTCAGTCCACTATAGCCAGCAAGCAAATTCCACATATTGGCCATAGTCAGATATACAAAAAAGAGAAAGAGGTAAAGGAGCCAAACACGGGGGGTCCCTATTATTGGAAATATCGCCAGCACAGCTACCAGCACTACTGGCAGCATCAATCTCAACTGGTTGATAGGTACTTTCATGTTCCGATCAACGTCCAAATATGCCTTGCGGCCTTACGGCTAATACTAGAAACACTATGAGATAAACAAAAAGCATCTGGGTGGCAGCACCGAGGAAATAGCCGCTAAGAGTCTGGGTTAATCCTAAGACGATGCCCCCGATAAATGTCCCCAGCATGCTGCCCAGGCCTCCTATTATTATCACGCCAAAGGCGATGATAAGAAAGCCAACTCCTGATGTAGGAGTAAAGGGAAAGGTCAATCCGAAAAACACGCCAGCTATGGCAGCAGTTGCCATAGCAATGCCGAAAGCGAAAGCATACACACGGCCAGTATTTATACCCACCAGCTCAGCTCCTCGCTTATCCTGAGAGGCAGCAACAATAGCCTTACCTAAATAACTTCTCCTCAAGAATTCACGGAGCACAAGCATCACCACTAAAGCGGCAACAAAACTGAGCAAATATGTTTTCGGTACGGTAGTAATACCAAGGCTAATGCCTCCAAGAGCATAAGGTGCCTCTAAAGCACGTGAATATGGGGACCAGATGATTTGGGCAAGACTTTGCAGTATCAGAGAAATACCAAAGGCAATTATCAACGGAGCTTCCATCGATATTCCGAAGGCTCGGCTCATGGCGTATTTTTGAATAACAAAACCGAGGCCAAACCATAGGGGTATACCCATGGTTAAGCTTAGAATAGGGTCTATCCCCCAGGTGGTCATTACCGCATAGGCAAAGTAGGCGCTGAATATCATCAGGTCTCCGTGAGCCACATTTATGAGTTTCATGACTCCGAAAACCATGGAAAGCCCCAGAGCAATCAACGCGTACAATCCGCCTAGCAGAACTCCCATAATTATAGGACGGGACAAGCCAGCTAAGACTTCCACAGTCATTTGTCAAGCATCCTGATCGACTTCATACTCCGAAGTATGCCTGTTTAATCTCCTCTTCTTGGAGTTCGGCCACATTCTTGCCTAAAACAATACGCCCTGCTTTTATGATGTAGGCTCTGTCAGCTTCTTTGAGGCTTCGCCTTACGTTCTGTTCGACAAGGAGAATAGTAATACCCTTAGCTCTAATTTCCCTCACAGCCTTATATAGTTCATCAGTAACTTTGGGGGCAAGGCCGAGCGATATTTCATCAAAAAGCATAAGCTTGGGGTCTGACATCAAGCCTCGCCCTATCACCAGCATCTGTTGCTCGCCACCGCTTAGCGTTTTCGCTAGTTGATTTTTTCTCTCTTCTAGTATAGGGAAATGTTCGTAAACTCTTTTGAGGTTTTGTTCCCTATTTGACCTCGCCTGACGATTGTATGAACCTAATATAAGATTGTCTAATATGGTCATTTCGGGGAACATCCTTCTCCCTTCGGGAACCTGAGAGATACCAAGTGTGACTATTTGGAAAGGATCCAAGGTTGAAATGTCTCGGCCGTCAAATTCAATAGTGCCCTGGGCAGGATGTATTACACCTGAGATTGTGTTTATCAGGGTAGACTTACCTGAAGCATTGGAGCCAATGAGAGCTACGATTTCACCGGGTTTAACTACTAATGACACCCCCCACAAGGCTTGAAGGGTACCGTAAAACGCATCTATATTGCTGATTTTCAGTAATGCATCTTGAGACATTTCTTGGCTATGCTTCTCCATTGCAGTTCAAAAACAAGCCTTTCACTCTCATTAACCAAAGTAGGCTTCGATAACCTTTTTGTCTTCCATTATCTCTTTGGGTGCGCCTTCGGCGATTTTCATACCTTCATTAATCACCACAATCCTATCAACTGCCTGCATCATTACGCTTATAACATGTTCGATTAAGAGAACGGTTATGCCCATGGAGCGCACTTTTCTCAGGGTGTCCAACAGCTTTGGTATCTCCGCCTCGGTCAAGCCCGCCGCTACTTCGTCGAGCAGCACCAATTCTGGCTTGCTCGCCAAGACTCTGGCTAATTCAAGCAGTTTGAGAGTTATTGTTGACAAATCTTTAGCCAGCGCATCCTTCTTTTCAGAAAGGCCTATCATATCAAGTACCTCACTAGCTTCTTTCTCAGCAGGCGCTTTTCCTAGACCTCTTCCAAATCTAGCCGCCACCACCACGTTTTGCAGGGCAGTCAAATTGACAAAGGGCTGAGGAATCTGATAAGTTCGGGCAATTCCGAGGTGGCAAATCTTATGCGGGGGAAGACTGGTGATGAAGTTGCCGTTAAATCTTATTGCTCCAGAATCAGGTTTGTATTCACCGGCAATGACATTTAGCAATGTCGTCTTACCGGCACCGTTTGGGCCCATGAGACCCACCGCTTCATCTCTCTGTATATCAAAACTTAAGTCTCTGAGAGCAACCAATCCTCCAAAACGCTTAGTCACTCCGCTAACAGAAAGAATCGGTTCGCTCAATATTACCACTCTCCCGAGGATTAAATTCGGCTAAGAAATTCCTGGTTCTGTTACTTTCACTTTTGGGGGGACTCGAGATGATGATTGGCTATCATCACATCGGTCCCCCCTTTGTTGTTACCTAGCCCACTTCATGGCCTCTAAGGGATGGGGAATAGCACCTCGCCTGTCGTTGGTATGAAGTCATGCTTGGAAAGAACGATGGGACATACCCAATCCTCTTCCCCCTCGTCCCACTGCCACTGGCCATATACCAGCGGACCCCGGTTAAACTGGTTCTCATCAAACACAACGCGATGGCGAATTGTCATTAAATCGGTGTCCGCCAGGGCAGCATTGACCTCGTCTGCGTCCAGTGTACCCGCTCTTCCGATAGCGTCAATCAGGACCTGGATTATGCTATAGCCCGCCCCGATATTGCGGTTTACTGGTTTACCTGTGTCGGCAAGCCATCTTGCGGCAAGTGATTCCGGAGTTGTGCCACCAATCCCCGGGGAGTCTCCCCATGCCGGATCCCACCATATCTCCACAAGGACACCGAGTGGTGCATTACCAGCCCAGGATGATACATCTTCGTAGAAAAGCGGTGCTCGGCCGATGGAGATTAGCATAGGTGCGAACCCCTCCGTGGCCCAAGCTTGTGCCAACAACGGCCCCACGAAGGGGGCCGGAGCATTACCCCAGATTATCGTAACATTAGCGGCTACCCACTCATCTATGAGGGAGCTGAAGTCTGAAGTTTCCATCGGCAACAGGCTCTTCGCGTCTTCCTTAGCGACAACGGTACAACCCCAGTCTTCCAGTATTCCAGGGAACGCCGCGTGCCAACCAACCCCGTCTGGGTCAGCAGAGGCGAAGACACCCGCTACCTTATTAGTCTCGTCGCCATATAAGTCAAGCATAGCCAACCAGGTATCGGCTATCGTGTAGCCATCCTCTGGCTTGTAGGCCCCTATGGAAAACAAGCCAGCGGCCCAAGTGTATGACCAGTTCCCAGCGGCTTCCCGCATAGCTAACCAGGGTTCCGCAGGGCCGGTTGTACAAATGTACGGGATTCCATGCGCCTCAGCTTTGATAGCTATGGGAGCATTCATTGGCGGGGGTTGGTCACCATACGCCAGGAAGTTTACCTTATCGGTAAGAATTAGGCTTTCAGCAAGGGTTCCTGCTTTGGTCTCATCGCTCTCCGTATTTACAACTACAAGCTCGAGGGGTAGTTTCTTGTCGTACTCTTCTACATATACCCCGCCTAGGTCATTGATATCGTCGACAGCCGCTTGCATCCCCCAGACGCCACCCTCGCCGAACCCAGCATACATGCCGGTTTGCGGAGCTGGTACGCCGACGAGGATTTTTGTCGGTACCGTGGGTCCGGGTCCGCCCCAAACCAACCATCCAATCAGCACGCCAAAGGCCAAGCCGATAACGAAAAGCACTACAACTAACCAGTTTCTCATTTTATTTCCACCTCCTCGTATAATATCTTTGACTCCACCCCAAAAGTATCTAGGGTGTCACTCATCGCCCAAGATCGACCTGCCCTCCTTTGGAAGGAGCTCCATGGGCAGCAATAATCACACTCGCTTGTGAGCCTCATCAATCCGTTTCCATTCCCGGCCAGGGAGACAAATCAAGCAGCAAAATGAACCGAGTGATGCTTACTCGACGGCCGTCCGCGTTAAACAGAAAAGCTTGCTGCCGCAGGATTTTCCTTACTTTAGTCAACGTTCCTTTTTTCGCCATTCACAACCTCCGTGGATTTCCTCCACCACGCCTGGCCAAAGTAATGGGCAGCGTTGTTGTCGATAAAACTCGGGGTAGCAACAGGACACGCCTAATGCATGTAACGAATCGACTCCTGCCCATACTGAACCGCTGTGCTAGCTTCCCTGCCACGATCTCCTTTTCGCCTTGGGTGCGGGCAGTATCTCCACCAGCCTCTCAACCCTCTCCATCATATTGTAAGTTACATTAACAAGTCCTGTCAATGCAGTGATGTGACACATGCTCAGTCCGCAGGCCTGAGCAAGGGGAAATATCAAATCGATACGGGTTGCTTATACAACAGGGCTTAATGGCGTCTGTAGTCCTATGTTCGGGTTACTCCTGTAGCGAAAAGAAATAGGAGTTTCAGGGCCTAGCCCTGGTTAAGTTTACAACTCCCAGATGCTTGTCAGTTTTTAGGTCGACATCGACCGTCTTCGCTGCGTATCCTTTACATTCAAACTTTACGGAGTACTTCCCCGTGCCGAGGCCATCAAATTCGAAGTCTCCGAAGTTGTTTGTTGAGGTTTCAGTTGACCTGCGGGTAGACTGGTCGACCAGGGTTACCGACACTCCCTCAGCACATTCATCCACGTCACCATATACAACGGAGCCAGCAATGAAAAGCTTCGGCACACCCAGGTAGTACACTCTCGGCTTGGTTTTGTGTTCAGGGTTAAGGGCCTCAGTTTTCCCGGAAGCCACGATTTTGGAAACGTTGCTCTTAGGCTCCTCCAGGTCACCGAATACTAAAGCCTGACTGGGACATACCTGCACGCACTTGGGAATTTTCCCCTCCTCAAGCATGTGTACGCAGAAGGTACACTTCTGTGGAAGCTGCTTTTCCTCGTTCCAGAATATTACGTGATAGGGGCAGGCGTCCACTATCTGCCTTTGTCCAACGGCTTTCTGCGAGTCTATTATTACTATCCCATCGGGCCTTTTGTACACAGAGCCATTCTTGGCAGCCTTAACACAAGGCGCGTCGTCGCACTGCATGCAAAGGAGAGGTATGTATGCGACCTTCACCCACGGATACATTCCACGCTCCTTCTTCACGAGGTCTATCCAGAATTGTCCATGCTTCGGCTGGCCTGCAGAATAGGGAGGATAATCGTTATCCCAGTATTCATCTTTGCAGGCGGTGAAACAACAATAGCAGCCCGTGCACCTTGATACATCAATTACCATAGCCCACTTAGCCATGTTTATTTCCTCCACTTTTCTACTTCAACCAGGCATGAGTTCGGAGCCATCCCGCAGGCGTTCTTAGATATGAAGCGGTGAGGTGTCAGCAGGTTAATGCATCCACCTCTATCTGGCGATTCACCAGGCTCTCCGATTGGCTCGTAAGTAGCGCAGGACTCCCAGGAATGAGCTACTCCAGGTCGAATGCGTTCCGTAACTTGAGCGGCACATAAAACGGCTCCTCTATCATTGTACACTTTAACTATGTCGTTGTTCTTTATACCTCTCGTCTTGGCGTCCTCCGGGTTTATTCGAATCACCCAGTAGTAATGTCCGTCTTCCATCTTAACCCGGTGTTCCGGTATTTCATTCATCCAGCATTCCTTGCCGTCATTCATGGTGTGGAAGCTAAAACGGGGGTGAGGCGTAATTAACTGCAGAGGGTATTTTGAGTAGAGAGCTCCGGTGTGATGCCCCTCCCATGATGGGATATATTTAGGGACGGGCGGCCTTTCGGGGTCACCAGGGTCGAACCGCTTGAGACTCAGCGCTTCAAACTCTATCTTACCTGTCTTGGTAGCCAGGTTGCCTTCCCCATCGGGTAATCCCTGTAGGTCTTCTCCCACAGGACCCGCGTCCGGGGTATCCTTCTTCCTGCTTTCAGCAAACCATCTCAAGGCTGGAGTGGACTTGTAATTTTTCTGTATGGGAACAACGAAGTAGCCTTTCCTCTCAAATTCTTCCCAGGATACATATTCAGGCAGGTCACTGGCCGCAAACATCCGTTTTACCCAGTCCAGTTCTGTCAGACCTCCGTCGGTGAATTTATCGTAGAATCCGAGTCGCCCGGCAACCATGGTAAATATTTCATAATCAGACCGTGATTGTCCGAGCGGTTCGATGCATTTTTTCTGGAGAACGATAATTCTGCGGTTACATCCCGAGGACTTATGGAGTCCGTAGCCCTGCGGGCTTGCCCATTCACCTATATCCCATCTTTCAAAATTAGAGCAGGCGGGAAGCACCAGGTCGGCAAATTGAGCCTCGCCTTCCATGTATATCGATTGGTTAACCACAAATTCCAGTCCGGGGCTCTGGTACATCTTGACCCAGCGGTTAGTATTATTCATGGTGCCGATATAAGAGCCGCCATACCTCCAGAACATCTTAATCTCAGAATAACCGTCTTCAGGATATTTATATTTCTTGAACTGGCTTTCAACACTCTCGCCGCAGAATCCTTTGCCCCGCCATTCTTGAGGCGGATTTAAGATGCACTCCGGCACAAGAATTCTGGGTATATGGGCACCACCGGCGTCATCCATGGTGGACTTCACCGGACGCGATACCATCCCTCGTGCCAGCAGCTCGCCGGGGCTGCCCGATATGCCGCCTTCCGCATCTCCCGGGAAATAAAAATTTGTATTATACGGCACGCCCTGGGTCGTCGACCATATATTAATGCCCGGTTTACCGAGTCCCTGCATTGCCTGAAGCAGCACCATCATTCTTGCCCACTCCGTCCCGTAGGCGGCCCGGCAGGCTCCGCCCCACCCCCCGACTCCTCCGGCGGCCAGCATGGTTCTCTTGCCGGCCCAATCCCTCGCCAGCGCTCTTATCTCTCGGGCGGGTATGCCAGATTCTTTTTCTGCCCATTCGGAGGTCTTGGGGGTGCCGTCTTCCTCACCCATGATATAGTCCCGCCACTTTTCAAAGCCGCAGGTTCGGTTTTCAACGTAGTCTTTATCATATAAGTCTTCCGTTATCCAGACGTAGGCTATGGCAGCCGCCAGCGCGGCGTCGGTTCCCGGTCTGGGTGCCAGCCACTTATCCGAGAAGTTTACGGCGGTGAAATTATAGTAGGGGTCGATAAATACCATCTTTACCCCCAGCTCCTTCAGCCAGAAACGTCTTAAGGTTGATTCCTGCCCGCTGTATATTCCCGACGTAGCTTCCGGGTCACTGGACCAGAAGACGATTATTTCCGTGTTTTTCAGAGCATCCTCAAGAAGGTCATACTGTTCCGGGAGTCCCAATCGCCAGGAAAACCCCCAGGTGTGCATGGCTCCCCAGTGCCAGCCTTCCCAGCTATCAGGATTGTGCTCGGCGTACATGGCGCCGAGGATGGCCATGAATCTGGCGTGGGCGCTGGATCTATACCCGATGTTTCCCCAGTTGTGGTGTGAGGAGGTCGTGGTTAAAATGGCTCCGGGTCCGCAGGTCTGATTGATGCGTTTTGTTTCGCCAGTGATAATATCTAAAGCCTCGTCCCAGCTGATTTCCATATACCCCGAGCTGCCCCGGTTGCCGGTTTTCCTGTCCCCGTCAGGATTGAAGTCCACCCTTTTCAGCGGATGAAGAATCCGGCTGCCGGCGTAGGTCCTCGACCTCTCAGCCAGTGTATAAGGGGAAACCATGGCTGTTTTCGGCGGGGAAAACTCTTTACCACGCGCTCTAATAATCCAGGGCGCGGTATCGTCATCATCGAGCTCCAGGGGTTCAATACGCGTTATTTTCCCATCCCTGACGTACACATTGACAGGTCCGCCGGTAGTGCAGCTGGTAAAGACCTGTTCTCGTTTTTTATTACTGGTCATGCAACTCCCTCAATATTTAATGACCGGGAAGCCTGTTTAAATCATGGTCGCGCCGCCGTCAACAAGCTTAAGTGTCAGCCGCTTCACAACGGAGAACCCGAGCATATCCCGGTACCATGCAACGGAAGCTTCAAGGTCGGGAACGCTGATTCCACAGTGGTGCGGTATTAGTTGAAAGGTGTCTATCTTTAACTCCGGCATGTATCCTTCTGGTATTACATTGTATAAGCTCAGATATATAAGCAATTAGTATACTCAGGGAATTACGCGGGATGCGGAAGTTTATCACATCGGGCCGGACTTCTCCAGCCACGACTCAAGGTACATATATGCAGACCAGCCGCCATCGACCACGATGGTCTGACCGACGATGTATTTCGACTCCTCAGAGGCCAGGAAAACGGCGGCGTCAGCTACCTCTTCGCATTCTCCCAGCCTGCCGGCAGGCGTTCTATTCGCCAGTTCTTTTTCATTATATACTCCCTTTGCCAGCAAATCTGTGACCAGACGTGTCTTGATATACCCCGGGGCAATAGCGTTGACGTTTATGTTGTATTTTGCCCACTCGCAGCCCAGGGTTCTGGTAAGCTCTATTACCCCGGCCTTGGCGCTGCCGTAACAGGCTCGCTCCGGGAAAGCGCCTATACCGTTTACGGATGCGATGCTTATAATCTTGCCGCCCTTCTGTTTTATCATTTCTTTTCCTGCGGCCTGGCTGCAGAAGAATACACCGGTTAACATCACGTCTATACCCTGCCTCCAGCGTTTTTCCTCCAATTCTTCAGAGGCACCGACGACGGACATGCCCGCGTTATTTACCAGAATATCAATCCTGCCGAATTCAGCTACAACCTTTTTGACCATTTCTTCAACTTCTGCTTTATTGCCTACATCGGCCTTGATGGCTAAGGCATCTCGCCCGCTATTCTTGAGCTCCTTGGCCACATTCTCGGCGGCAGGCAGGTCTATATCACTGATAGCAACCCTGGCTCCCTCATCAGATAATCGGCGAGCTATTGCCTCACCGATTCCTCTACCAGCGCCGGTAACTATGCTGACTTTATCCTTCAATCTCATTTACTAACTCCTCCTCAATCATTTTCCGTGATAAAAAACCATTCTAAGACTTATGGAATCGCGCCCTGCTCCTTAAACTGTGCCATATCTTCCCAGGTATAGCCATGTTCCAGCAGTACTTCTTCAGTATGGGCACCAAGCTGCGGCGCTACCCACCTTATCTCAGCAGGAGTATCGGTAAATTGCACGGGACTGTTAAGCAGTCGCGCTTTACCCGCCACGGGATGCTCAATATCTGTATAAAAATTATTTACTATGGCCTGTTCATCCTTTAGAATTTCGGGAATGGTCTGGTTGCCGCTGACGATAAGGTCATTCGCCCGGAATTCCTTCTCCCACTCCGGCCAGGTCTTGGAAGCAAGGATTTCATCCAGTAGCGCAATCATTTCCTCAGCGTGTTGCTCCCTGCTTTCCATGGTGGCATAGCGGGGGTCGTCTATCCATTCTTCCTTGCCAATTGCCTTGCAGAATGGCTCCCAGTAGTCCTGATTGGGATGACACATCATGCACCACCTCCCGTCTTTACATCGATATGAGGTGTACATAGGATTCGCAGCGCGTCTTCTGTCCCACTTGGGTTGTGGATGACCATAAAGAGCGGTCTGAATATCCAGCCCCAATGTCCATGCTGCCGTATGGTATAAAGAGAGCTCCAGACCCTGCCCCTTGCCCGTCCTCTGCTTATAGTAGAGGGCAGCGAGAAGTCCACTCGTTATATGGGCTGATGCCACTAAATCCA
>JAUWYX010000003.1 GCA_030615625.1 Dehalococcoidia bacterium | reverse complement strand
TGCTTGCTGCCTCTACCTCAACTTTGTTTGCCGTTAGTGGTGGAGTCTCAGCGGCTGTGTTTTCAGTTTTGGTCGTGCTGAGGAGGAGGACCGGAAAGGAATTTATGCTCAAGCGTGTGCGCTATTTGCTGATCTTGCTGTTGGGGATCGGTGTGCCCGTGTTTATCCGACTTATACTGGAGGGAGAAATAACTCGAGCTGTCCTTCTTCTCATTGGAATGCTATTCGTGTGCCTATTGCTCGTTGGCCTCAGGAAAAAGGCCGGACTGAAATGGTAGTTGAATGATTAATTCTGAATTAGATTGGGGATTCATTGCTGCGCTATCTATAGGTATTGCTTTATTGGTCATATCGGTTGTTTGGGGCGTCCGGCTTTTCCGTCAGGCGCTGCCTGAGCTGAGGCGTATAGTTAAAGCTATCGCCAAGTATCTGAAAACATAGTGAATTCCAGGGACACCATGCCAATTAGGCCTACTACAAACTAGGTATCATTTCCCCAGAATACTCAGAATAATTCCTGAAAAAGTTTGGAAATTGGGCACCTGCAAGTGAGATAATGTTCTGTTCGATGGGGAATAAAATATACACGAACAATGAATTTTGTGGTAGAATAAACAACAAAATCTTCCTTGGGGTAGTTTGAGAATATGAGTGTACAAGCAGAAGAATTAAAAAGAATAGCTGAGAAAGTCCTACACATCTTGGGTGTTATGGATTATTCCGAGTTGCAACTTACATACGCACTAAAGACTGAGGGAAAATGGAAAGTAAGCTTTGACTACGGACATTCTGGTGGCTTTGCTAGAGGCAGTATTAAAAAGATAGGGTCTTTTGCGGTTGATGCGGAAAGTGGAGAAATTGAAGGGATGTGGTTGGATAGATCATGGAAGTAAATAGAAATATCATGCCTAAATGACTGGTAAAATCACCCTGTCAGCTTCAAAATGAGGTCATAATCTCTCCCATACCCTTGAATAAACCCAATCAGCAAATTCCCGGGACATCATACCAATCAGGCTTACTATAAATCAGGCATTATATTCCCAGAATAATCTGCGTAAACAAAGAGATGGTTTCTTAAACCGTCACCCTGAAAAAGTTTGAGAATTGAGCACCGCAAGTGACATCGCTTCAGATGTTATTTGTACTTGGGTTCTCGGCTCTATTTACATTCGCCATCGACTATCCTAAGTACCTTGCTTTTAAAAGATTTGAGCTGTGATTCTTATGGGAATGATAGGCCAATCCTCCACTTAACCCATACATTATACCTATGGTAGACTGATGGCTTGGCATCACACATAGTTTAGAGAAGAATATGTCAGCGAATTGGAAATCATCACCAATGATTGCCTCAATTGCCCTTGTTGGGGTAACGGTAGTCTGGGGCTATACTTTTCTTGTTGTACAAGATGCCATAGCACGCATGGCAGTCATGGACTTTCTAGCGTGGCGCTTTGTAGTAGCTAGTGTTGTGATGATTGCCTTGCGTCCGACCTGTCTGCGTAACGTGACGCGTCTCGAATTACTGCGCGGCGTTGGACTAGGCACAATACTTGGGCTGGGTTATATTGCTCAAACATACGGCTTGCGCTATACATCCGCAGCTATTTCGGGGTTTATTACCGGCATGTTTGTCGTCCTTACCCCAGTTATGTCATGGATATTACTTCGCCGTAAAACCAATCGTAATACCTGGATGGTAATAGCACTGGCTACTGTGGGCTTGGCATTACTCAGTCTCAACGGTTGGTCAGTTGGAATCGGTGAACTGCTCACACTAGGATGCGCCGTATTTTTCGCTATTCATATAGTTGGTTTGGGTGAATGGTCATCACAATACGAGCCGTACGCCTTTTCCCTGCTTCAAATTGGTACTGTCGCCGTAATATCGCTCATAGCTGCTATACCTGAAGGAATTGCCGTGCCGCCCGATCCTGAAGTGTGGAAAGTTGTAGGGATTACAGGGGTACTAGCAACCGCTGTGGCTTTTTTTGTACAGACGTGGGCTCAATCACTTGTATCAGTAACGCGTGCAGCGGTGGTAATGACAGGGGAGCCGGTCTTTGCCGGATTATTCGCTGTTGTCATTGGTGGAAGCCAGCTGACACTGCGAACTCTCGGTGGTGCAGCGTGCATACTGGTAGCAATGTTTATTATCAATCTAAAATCAGGTCGGAGCGTTACGCGACTGAAAACATAACAGCCTCCAAGACTACTTGGCTATAGTTACAGCGTTGAGTGGGGAAGGGGTGACTCGAACCCCCACGCCTTTCAGCACATGATCCTAAGTCTTGTTGCTTTCATCCCTTCTTCCAAAAGGGGCATTGATAGATTCACTGTTAGCTTGTTGCGAAAGTCCATACCCAAAATAAACCTGTCCCGCATGTTTCGGTCCAGCGGTCAGCGCCATACCGATTCCGGCGGTTCGATAGCGTGAGGCTCCTCTTGTTCATCACTCCAATGCGAAATCTCGAAAGCGTATGATGGATGCACCTCGGTAGTCCGATGCCTGAGGTAGATTCGTGTCCAATCGGCTTCTGGCGTTGTCACATGCCATGTCACGCCCATTTCCCAATCCTCTGAGAAGAAAAGGTAAAAGGTTACCTCAAAGCTGAAGGGCCGTACAATAGTCCCAGTCCACTCAGTTTCGCTGGTGATGCCAAGCTGGGGGTGATTGGCGGCAAGCCATGGGATAAACCTGTCACGGAATCTCGCAGCATATATAGCCGGGCCTGGGCCAGGTAGTTCTTCCTTTACTACAAGGGTAACTGCCTCTGTTTGCTTCAGCCCATCTCGCTCGCCATCGACTGTTACTGTTAGCGTACTACCTGCACTCGCTTCATCAGGGATTACAGTTACCTCAGCAACCTGTCCAGGAGTTATCGCCTGAGGGTTGACGATTACTGCGGCACCGGGGGTTGTGGCTGAGATACTGACCCCCTTGCCTTCTTCATTTCCCTGTCCTTCATCGGCAACTACTACTAAGAATACGCACCTTTGCCCCGCAATGGCTTCCATATGCTCAGGAATCGCCTGCATGGAAAAGGGGGCGGCTGCTCCGCACCCAAGCACTGGGAGCAACGCCACTATTATCGCAATTACCAGGCACAAAACAACATGTTTCATTCTTTTCATTTCAGCCCTTCTTTAAGGTTAAGCCATTTCTCCTACGTGGATTAGTTTCGCAACAAGCTAACTGTTTTTCCTCAGTAGACACAGGTATTTGCTTCTCTATCTCCTCCCCCGCCTGCATCCGGGTTATATCTGCTTGGTCGATTATTCCCTTCTCCAGTAGCTCATCGACTGTGAAGCTCCGCTCGATGTAATAGGGGAAACCGATTATCTTGGAAAGCCTACGGGATGGCTCTAGTTTTACCCTCACTTTTCTGTACCTCCTCTTCAACATTATCTGCCGTCCTTCAATAGGGCAGTCCCAGTTTCACCCGGACTACTGGCTGGGTATGGTCTTACCAGTGCTTGGGCACCGCCCGGTTACCCAAACTACGTCTGCTGCCCGTTCTCAACCGGCCTCCATTGGTGCGATAATGCTTTGGCACGCTTTAATTCATTAATATGAAAGTATCTATGGTCAAGCATCACTGGGGTGATTTTCCCATCTCTAACCCAGCGCCATAAGGTCATTGTCGTGATCCCCAGGAATTGAGCTGCTTTTTTGGGAGGCAATAAATCCTTAGCGTCTATTGTTATTCTCATAGTTGATTTGTTATAAGAGTAACATAGCCCTAGCGGCCTGTCAAGGCCCCGCGCAATCGATTTTCGAGCTTCCTGTCGATATTCGTCAGCCTTGCCTGAAAATTTTCCAAAAACATAGGGATTGTATTACAATAAAGAGTAATGCCAGACAAAAAAACCAAAACAGATGTTAAAAATTCCATGGTGACGGCCTATCTGGAGCCAATTGTGAGGCGGTTATCCGAAGGAGCTCGAGAGGAGGTTATTGAGCACTTCTGCCAGCCACGCTGCGGAAAGGCGCCCGGTGAGAGATTTTGTTTTATTGGCCGCATTGTGTATAAGAGTTTGCTTCGTGAGTTAATGAATAGGAAAAGCAGTCTTAACTAGGACGGTGCTTGCTCAACAGGAGAAAAACAAATATTTCTTAAGAAATAATCTTCAAAAGCCTGCCCCCAAAGCCGTGCAAAGCTAAGGGTCGGCTACTTTACGATAAACCACGCTCTGAGAGGCTCAGGAAAGGGCATGAAACTGTTTTTGAGTGTTATGATACGCATGATCCCGTCTTAGGGACACTTTGAGTCAGAGCTGGGGCATGGTCCAGGCAAAAAAGGGGGGAGACAGGTGGTTTCCGTCTCCCCTGCGCTAATCAATTTTTGTCAGCAGCCAGACAATCTGCTGTATATCAACATTTCTGCCGAGCAGCTCCCCTGAATGCTTGATGATAAACTTCTTTAAGTCTTTGGCTTCGATATGCCAGGCGCCATAACCTTTAGTAGAAGGTTGTCTGTCATTGTGCCATGTCGCTTTCAACTCTCCACTGTCAATCCATTTCTGAACTTTGTGGTGGTCCTCCCCTACTATTTCACACACATCCTTCTTAGTATACCAGTCAAACCTGAGCCTGAGATCGAGCTTTAACCTGGTCGCCTTTATCTTTACAGCGTTCGGTGACCGGTGAAGTTTCTTGGCAACCTGCGGCACCGAATGGCGGTGTATCAGTTTCTCAAGGCGCTCTAGTTCCCCGGGTGTCCAGGGAGGACTCTTTTGCCTCATTATGCCAAGTTTGGCAACCTGTCCCTTGATGGCATGACGAGTAACCATTATGCCACGCTCAACAAACGCGTCAGCTATCTCTTTGGCGCTGGCGTTTGTGCCTTTATAGTCACTACGGATTATACTCCGCTCCTCTTCGGTCCACTGATGTTTTGGCGCCTGGCCGCCCTTAACCCCGGCCGCGGATAGTATTTCCCTGCCTGGCATCAATCACCTCCTTTCCGGGCAGTAATAGCCCTATATTTTTTCGCTACTCTTAGAGCTGGAATAGTGCTGGTTGCTCCTCTGCTTTCCTGGATGCCTCTTCTTCCCGTTTCTCTCGCCTCTCAGCCCGATCCTTCTCCTGCCTTGCGCGGATCCGGGCCTGATAAATCCAGTCTTTTAGCTGGCGCAGGTCTCGCATCTGTTCGTCGTTGAGCGACTCTACCCTGATATCCTCGGGCATAGCAACCCCTGAATCCTTGGTGCGGTGTTTCTCATAGACCTTGCCTGCGATGTAAAGGTAGATTTGTGCCCAGTCGTGGCCTGGGGCTTGAGTGAGGCAAGCGGTATAGAGATAAGCGCAAGCCTCGGCGTCTGTCCCGGTCATATTCCCCTCTTTCAATACCCTTACATTCTCCACTAGCCTCTCCAAGGTGATGGCGTGCTTGAGCCAGTCGGGAAGAGTATCGCCCCATCCACCGGGAAAGACAATAATGGGGTCTATAAAGACACCTACAATTTCAGAGATGCCCTTCTCAATTTGGACTTCAGTTGTCAATCATCACCTCCTTTCACTTAGATTTTGGGCGTAATACCCCCTATCGAGCTGGGCCTCGACCTTAGCCCTCAATACTGGCTTTCAGTCCGTGCTTCGCCAGTAGCAGCTCTGCCCGGGTAACATCTTTATCCCGTTGTTCAGTCTGACATTTCTTGATCAGGCCGCGGATATACCTTCTGGCGATATGGCACATTTCGGCATTGATGTCGTTGTAGTCAGAATCGGTATACCAGCCGGTCATGCCATACTCGACGCTTTTAGGTATGCCGTTCCGGTTGTCAAACTGGCTGAGAAACGTGATGGTGTCCTCGGGCTCTTCAAAATAGGTCGCGTAGAAGCCATGAATGTCATAATGAGCGATGAAAGAGCAGTGATTGATTAAGTGATTGTAGAGGGATTTGGCAAAATAATCCCTGCTTAACCCGCTCTTGAGAAACAGTGTCCACTGTCGGAGAACCTTCCATTTCTCGGCTGCCGGCATAAACTTAGTGTCTTTCATTATGACCGTGGCTTCGCTGAAAAGCTCAGCCTGGTCTATCAATTGATCACCTCCTTTCTAGGCTGTAGCAGCCCTATACTTTGACCTCTAGGCGAGTGGACTTGATGTGGTAGCCATGTCTGCGAGCATTCTTTTTGAGGTTGGCCAGGCACTTGCCACACACTTTCATCTCCGGGCTTTTCTCGTAGCCATAATCAACGATAACTGAAAACTCCGCTGGCTCGTCATAACATTGGAGAACACCAATGCCGTGGCCATAGTTTACGTCGGTGTTGCGAGCTGCATTTTCACACATCTCATGGTCCACCCAGTTAGAGCCGTCCCATATTGGCTTTTTCATCCTTCACCTCCTTTCTGGGCAATAGTCTCCCTATAGAACAGGGCGCCCGGTCCCTAGTCCTTAAATCTGGTAATGTGCAGGCTGTCGCAGCCAATCGGCCGGTAGCGGTCAATAGGATATTCACCAAAGCCGTTCCAGAAGTCCAGCAGCCACAGGGTATAGCCGAAGTATTCTTGACAACGCAGGGCAAAAACCCGGTCGGTGAAGATGCGCACGTCGCCGGCACGGTTGCCTCTGAGCACAATGACACTCGGCACTTCCTTATCGCCAAACATAGGCTGCTCTACCTTCATACGGCCCAGTTTCAGGGTATTTATCCAATAGTGAGAGCCATGGCCACCATAAGCCCCGATATAGATATCCTTGCCTTCCAGACCGTCGAGGAGTTCCATAAACTCCTTCAGGGTTTCGCGCCTCTTTTTGGCTAGATTAACCCTACGCACTCGTGAGCCTAGCCTGACTGCTACTTTCGGCTCCGGTTCTACGACCGCTACTCCAGCCTGACCGAATAAGTCACGCTGAGTATCCACTTTATCACCTCCTTTCTTTCAGATTTTAGGCATAGGTATCCCTGGCCGATGGGTAGCCTTAAAGCATAGTCGGTCGCGAACCCTGTGCCTCTATCCGCTTATCTGACTCTACCGCCTCTTTAGGCACATCTCCCCGGATTGAATCAATCCTGTTCTGGAGCACCCGCGGAGTCTGTTGTATCTGGTCTATCAGGGTACGGAAGCGTTGTTCAATGTATTGAGGAAGATTAGGGATTTGCGACGCTTCCTTAATGACCTCTTCGGCACACTTCAGAGGCTCGGCAATCGCCTTGATATGCTTTTCAGCTGCATCGACTGCCTCAATCACACGTAGAGCGTTCCATTTCAGAGCCATAGGTATCACCTCCTTTCCGGGCAAAACTATCCCTACCCCGACTGCCCGAGTCGGGTTCTATGTTTAGCGTCCTATTTTTGCCAGCTTGCGATTGGCATAATAGCCAGCTTCAACTAGAGCCAGTCTGTCCATTACCTTTGAGTAGGGTTTGTGGCGGTGTCTATCTATCTCCTCATAGCACTCTCCGCAAACTTCAATACCTTGTGGTGTGTAAACTCGCAAGCGTATCAAGCTTGAGGTGTCGTGATTGCCAAATTCGCACTTCATATCGCCTCCTTTCAGGCTGGCTATCCTTGCCCTTACCACGCACAAACAAAAAGGGGAGTTTCCCGCACAGGCAGGGAAACTCCCCTTACAAAAAAAGCACAAAAAGGCGGCTACCGCCGCCTTCTGTGCGTGGTTGTTGTTGTGTTCAAACGCTCTTAGGCTAAGACTACTTTACAGGCTCAAACTGCGCTAGGCTACTGCTACGGCTCGCTTCCTTGAGCTTCGGCTACCCTTGCCTTTGGCTTCGGCTACGGGTTTGGCTTTGGCTTGCGACTTGGCTTCGGCTTCCTTTACCTTCCTGTCCTGCTCTTCCTGCTCATTGGCACGCTGGCTTCTCACTGTCATTACCACCACTTGGCAGCCATCGCTGGTAAACAGGATTGGCTGGTAGGACTTGTTAAGCATTAAGTCCACCATACCGCCACAGGCACGCAAGGCAGAGGCAAGGAATTGTCCATCTACCCTCACAAAGCCCTCTCCATCAACGTCTGCTGGTATGGTAGTGCTGGCTATCTCATCGGGGTTAGTCATCACCACCGCACCATCGCCAATGGCAAGGTCAATTGTGAAGGACTTGGAGTTGTCCAGAATGGCTTTGAGTGACGCAATCGCCTTGAGAGCTTCCACAGCGTCAAAGTGAGCTATGGTAGCACACTCAGTAGGTATGAGCTTCTCAAAGTCAGGATACTTGCCTTCCTGTCCATCCCACCGATAGCGTATTGCTTCGGTGTCAATGACTAAGCGCATACCCTCAAGGCTTTCGCCACCTTTCTCCATCGCTAGACTTACTCGCCTAGCCTTTCGCAAAGCGTTAGCAATGCCTCTTAGCTCGTCTCGGTGAATTAGCACCTGTCCACCATCGCCCTCAAAGCCCTTCAAAGCCACAACAGAAAGCCTAAAGCCATCAGCACCGACTAGCTGTAATTCGCCATCCTTCGCCCTGATAAGCACAGATTGTAAGACAACCTGTTTTTCATCAGTAGCGGTGAAAGGCAATACCCTATTCAATGCCTCTGAAAGCTCTAGGCTGGAGAGATTAGGCTTAATGGTATTATCAGGACTTACTCGAAGTTCAGCGATGGTCTGCGGTGTCTTATCACCAATCCAAGCCATATCACTAAGGAAGCTGGTATTAGCTCCACAGACTACCTTCAGCCTTTTATCAGTAACCTGCGTGTCGCTAGCGTTACCGTTAGAGGAAGCTGGCACGATTTTAACAACGTTGCTTCCACTAAGAGCTTTAATGTAGCCTAGCAAGCCTTTCCGCCCTATGGTTAAGTCCATAAGCAATAGCCTTTCAGCCATCGCCCTAGACAGAGCGTTTACCAGCTTGGCTCTATGAGCCACAAAGCCTTCGCCTGAGCGTTTGCCCACGATATTCAGTTGTTCCACTTTTTTAGAACACCCCCTTCGGCTATCTGGCGTGTGGGCAAATTCGCCAGCTTCGCCTAGTAGTAAGCTCACGCATAGCTGCTTACGCTAGCCTATGCGTTAGCTCCTACTATAAGTAAGTCCGAAATCGCCTAGAATGTCCCGCTTAGTAAGCCTAATTGCTGTTTTCTACGTAGCCTTGACAAGTAATTGCGGTCTGGGTGAGATAGAGACTCGCCTTTGTGTAGCTTCATAGCTATCTTCTTTAGCCTTATCGGTGCGCCAATCAGGAAGGTCTTTGCGTCTAGCCACTCGTCTAAGTCCAAAGCCTTATCGTCAGCTATGAGGTTTGCTAGCTCTGTGATGTTGCCTTCGCTGTCTGTGATAGGCTGGTTTATGCTCTCCAGGGTGATAGCTCTGTGGCAATCGGCATAAGCCCAATCGCTATGCGCCCAATTATACCTACACCTTGCCTTCTGTGCCTTGCTACAATGCTGGCAATCCAGCCCATTAGTATAAGAGTAGTGTTTATACCAGTAGTGGTCTTTGATATGCTCTGCTACCCGATACATCGCTGGCTCTGTAAAGTCCTGTCCTGTGTCTGCCTTCCTTCTGGCTACTCTGGAAAGCCCCTCAATTATATCGTGTAGCAAGTCCTCACGCTCATTCAGCAGAGCTTTGGTAGCAAACCGCATAGCTACTCTATGGTAAGTCAAGTATGGCTCTGGTAGCTGGTCATAGCCTTCGCCTAGCTCTGCTGGTGATTGCCTTCTTCGCCTTCGCTCTGGTTTGTCAGCTCTAAGCCTCTTGGGTGTCTTAAGAGCTAGCTCTTCCCTTGCCTGTCTGCTAGCTATGTCGGCTTCGCATTGTCGTAGTAGCTCATTCATCGTTTGCCCCCCTTCGCTTAATTGCCCGGGCAAACGCTCAAATTAGCTTTATAGCTATAATTTCCACTACTATTATTCGATTGTTAAAGTGCTCACACTACATATCTAGTGTGTATATTAAAGCTAACATACCACATAAATAATGTCAATAGGTTTTGGTAGCTAAATGATTTTTTAGCTATAAAATTTTATATTTTATATTTGGTATATAGATACACACACATACACACACAACACACAAGAGATTGCCCCGACTTGTCGGGGCTCGCAATGACAAGGAGGAGGCTGAGCTATGGGTCAAGTAACCCAAAGTTTGACGAAGGGATGCACCGACAAAATGGCTTTGTCCAGGGCGTAAGGGTCTTGAGACATTGCTTCGGGATGTCTGTATACTCCTGCTGTGACAATGCCAAAATACCTGCTACCTATGGTTTTTCTGCTCCACCTGAGATAATCAGCAGCCCAAGTCAAAGGCATACCGTTTTGGGCTAAAGCAATTTCCAGCATTGTCAGAAGTGTCCTCCTGATACTGTGCCACCCGTAACCCTTCTCCACATCCAGGCTCGATTTATCTGCGACCCTCCGGAATACAGCGGACAAAGACCTCGGCCCGAACTCTTTGGGCCGGTAATTATCTATTACCGGCATTATTTCCTCCGGGATTAAGGCTGTCCTTTTGGGACCACGCTTGACTGTTCTGATGTAGATTGCTCCATCCTTTATATCTCTATTCCTTACCCTGGCCAGTTCTTCACGCCTGGGGCCATAGGTTGTTGATAGTGCTAAGTAAAAGCGTTCCTTATCTGAGTAATTCTCCCGGTCTTGAATCAGTATCTTGATCTCATCCGGAGTAAATACCGGGGCGAGGACTTCTTCAGGGGCTTCAGGACGGTCCTCTCTCTTAAAGGGCCAGGGCCAACCATTGGCCTCAAAAAGCTTCCTTAGGACATAAAAATAATAGATCTGGTTTCCAGCACCCGAACCGCCCCTTTTTTTCTCTAAGAAGAACTTTCTGAGGTCCCTTTCAGAGGGAGGGAATTTATTACCTTGCCAGTCGAGGAAGTGCTTAGCAGCATAAATGTAGTTCGAAACAGTAGTGGGGGATCTCTCCCGGGGTGAGGTTAAAGCCAACTTTAAGTTTTCTAGTGCCGGTTGCATTTCATTTCTGAAGCTTAGCTAAATGGCCTCGCCATGATTTAACATTCTCCCTATGAAGCTCCCTGATGTTTCTTAAGTCCTTAAGATACTCCTCGTAGGGATAGTCGAACATCTCTGCGCCCATTCTGGCCATCTGCTCCAGCTCGGCGTCGGAAGCCATGGCCACGAGGAGCTGGCGCTGCGCCCTCCATCTTTTGGCCTTCTTGGTTCTTCCATCGAGCACAAGAATCTCCCGCGTCCTGATTAGGACCTGGCGCCATTGTTTAATCGTAGCACTATCACTAACTTGCATTTTATATGAACACTATAAGTATATAGTCTAAATTTGCGTTTGTCAACCCCCCCTGGTATAATAAGAATGGCAATGACTAGAGCTAAAGATATAGTTACCAGAGAGGAATTGATCGAGATAATAAAGGCGACTGAAGATGCCGGCCGTGATGCCTCGGAGCTCAAGGCTGCCCTGGCGAGTATGCCTCAGCCTGCTCAATCCCGAAAGGCTGGGCTCCGCCCTGGGGAAGAAGAGGAACTGACAACTGCCGCGTATCTTAATAAAAAGGTGGGAGACCTTTTCCCGAATGGTGTTACAGATGATGTGCTGGCTCAGCTTATCAAAATAGATTTGCAATATAGCCTGACTGAGCTCCGGGTAATGTGCAAGGATGGGGGGTTGAGTACCGGTGGTGATAAAAAGGTGCTTGCTGCCAAGTTGCTGGCTAATGGTAACTTAAAAACAAAGTAGTTGAAAATGGAACAGGGACAACAGGTCGACCTTAATCAGCAGAGAGAATGGTCAGGTGAGCCAGGGACGCTGACTATCCCGGAGGCATACGTCAGGGATCTGCGTTATGAGATTATTGTTTTTGCCAGGAAGGAGAGAGGCGGCTCCGACTTTTCCTTCCGGTGCAGGGATTATCGACGGCTCCGTGGTGGACAATGGAAATTCACGCAGGTTATTATAGACACATCGAAAAAAAATCCCCAGGGCGAAGTCGAATTGGCCAGGCTGACTTACCACCCTGAAGTTAGGCTGGTGGATATCGGGTTTATGGTTATGCCAGCGGTGGAGTAGTGCGTTCTTTCAGTTTTTGACCGACCCTGGCGTTGAATGCTCTTACCCGGGCAGCTCCCCTCAATTTTGTACCCTTCATCTCCTCGGCAACCTCTTTAGCTACTCCGGCAAACTTCTCGCGCTGAGCTGCTTGCCCGGGTGTTGGCGGCACTCCGATCGGCGTTTCACGAAGGATGAGTTTCAGTTCTTTACGCATACCTATTTCCAATAATAGAGAAGGGGGAGACACCGTGCTCCCCCTTCTGCTCTTCTACGTTATGCGCGCAGGCCTTATTTGCGCCTCCCGCCTTTCAAGGTGCTGATGCAGCTGTTCATAGCAATGACGCGCGCTGCACCGGACTTGTCTGCCGTCTGCTTGGCACAGGTAGCGGGGTCGCCGCCCTTCTTGAAGAGAAAGCCCATCAGATGAGGGGGCACCGCCCCCTTAGGAAAAGACTGGGTTTTCAGGGAGAAGAGCCTGTGGGACCAGGGCACTGAGTGGTAGACGATGGCGTTGCCTGCCATAGCAAGTGGAATTCCGGGCATTTTAGATCTCCTCTTTTAAGAGTATTTCACCCATTTATAGGGTGTTTTGACCAGAAAAAGGCTTTCTGGTACCGACCTTTTATAGTATGGCACCGGAAGAGTTTTTTGTCAAGGGCGAATGTGGTTGTTTTACTCCTCATTCTTCGCCTCTGGACTAGCTAACCTTAATTCTTTCCCACCTTTTGCCTTCATCTTCAGGATCAATAGCAGTGTTGGCCGCACCACCTAAATCCCACCTCACTACAGCGTATGGTGGTAGTGCCTCAAAAAGTTCTCCCCTCACTCTGACGGCAGGGTGTTCCGGATGATACTCCATAACTGTTCCAGTAACACCATACTCCAGCCATTTGCCTTCTGGCCAAGTTTCATATCTATACCTGCTAGAGCCTATGAAACGCACTCTCTCACCTGCTTTGATAAAAGGCGCTTTAGATGTGGTCTGCGGCGCCGCTTGAGAATGCCTTCTTATTTCGGGGTAATCCGCTAATACCTTAGGGGGGACAGGCTTGCCTTCAGCCAATGCTCTCCTCACATGCTCAACATGTGGAGTATTCCTTATATCAAGTTGAGCGTCCATTTCGGCTTTTGCCTCAAGATATTCCTTGTTCCCCTCTCGCCCTAACTCTATGCCTGATTTGCCTGTTTTATCAACGATAGCACGTACTTTTCTCCGCGCCTCGATATATTCAGGATGCCAGCTTGCTCTTTCATATTTCTCAGCAAATTCCTCGCTCGTCATCTGCCAAGGCTCTTTAGCAGCTTCGGTTTTTGGGAATTCTGGTATTGGCTTGCCGTGAGTTATCTCTGCGATTTGCTTCTGAAGAGAGGACGGGGCAAAGTCATTAGAGTCCACAACCATCTCAGAACCATCTGCCCACTTGATTTGCATTGCCCTATCTGCATAGTTTGGAGAGGTGAAGTCTTCAGGTGGCGAAATGATTGTGGCTGTGTCTCCGGTCTGAATATGAATTACCGAAGCGCCTTTGGCCCCAAAGGTATCAATCCAAACCTTTTCCTCACGGAGCAAGTTCAAATCTGCAATTATTTGGTTTATCTCAGCTTCGGCTGTGGGAGTTACCCCTCGAGGTGGAGTACTGCCAGGTCTATGCGGAAACAGTGGCTCCTTTTTCTTCGGCACGTGAGGGTATAGCGGTTCTTTAGACACCTCTATCTCACTTTTCTAGTTCCTCAAGCATTCTCGTTGATACCTGCCGTATCATTTGCAAGTTTTCCTTCAGGACTTTCTTATCCTGTGCCCATAAAGCCACATAGGGGAAGGACCTTACACCCGTATCAAAGCCATAATGTGCACCAACAACATAGGCGGCACTCTCAGCGATGGTCTCAGCATCTGCCCTTGGTATCCGGAATACGCTTGCTGAGTAGTGATGTGCTGTCTCGTGGAGAAGGGTTTTGTGCTGCTGTGCAGGCGGCTCTTCGGGTCGCACCCAGATTTCGTTCGGCCGGTATTGTCCTTTTATTTTTGGATCCAGATGTGGTTGGGGCTCAAAGCTGACGGTAACTCCTTTTCTCTGCATCAATGCCATGTTCTTGGCAAATAACTCCTCGTTGGCTTCGCCGGTTAAGACTGGCACATCAAATTCTGGCAGTGGCTTACCTTCGGTCTGGGCAATATCAAAAACGTGGACTGCTATGAAATATCTTGGCTCCATAACTTCCGGCTCTATCTCCACGCCTGCCCCACATTCTGGGCAGAACCCAGCCCCTTTCGGTATCTTGGCGCCACACTTAGGACAGGTTGGCCGCGGTGGTAGCACCGGGGCAAGAATAGCGATGCCCGTTTCACCTCTCTTGACCCAGCGGCCGAGATCCTTCCACGTGACAAAGCCGCCAACCCTGGTGGCGTCTGGTTTCTGCAGCATAATAAGTATTTGGTTGCCAAAACTGTAGTCACGAAACTTGGACATGGTAGTCAAAAACAGTCGAAAATTCTCACTCTGATGTATGGTCTCGACACCGCTCTCGAGTTTCTTGAGCAAGACTTCTACTTTGCGCTCGCCCTCTATGACCTCCGTCGCTGACAGCAGGGTAGGATTGGGCGGTGGCTTGTCTAGCCAGTCAACTAGATGGCTATACCGAGGCGGCACCAGCCCAGCGTCGGTTTGTGGCAGGAACTGGCTCTTCGCTTGATGTGGATATAGCGGCTCCCTCCCCTTTGGCACGTGTGGGTATAGCGTTTCTTTAGACATCATACCTCCTTAGTCAAAAAGAGCAGACGCCGCCCGGTACATATCCCGTGCTGTCAATCCACGGTGATTGATGAGAGGGAGTGGCAGATAAGACTTAAACTGGTCTACCCGGCGAGCTAGTAATCTACCAAGGTAGTCAGAGGCTTCGGTCGTAACCGGCACTCCCCAAACCTCTTCACAGTATTTTCTTAATTTCTCCTTATCAATAGCATTCCAGACCTTAGTATAGGTCTGTGGGTTACCGATATCTGCCTCTTGTCTTTTACTCTTCGGCACATGTGGATATAGCGGTTGTTTAGGCACTTTTCACCTCCTCTACTTTCTTATCGGGGCACGTGTTACATTTGGGACAGCACCCATCCTTATCTAATGGCCCACCACAAACAGGGCAGCTTGCCACATTCGCCTCCTTTTCCAGTTCTTTCAGGAATGGGCTATCTTTTCCTTCAAGATAATCCGTTAACTCAGCAAGAGCCGCCGTCATCTCCTCTTTTGCCGAGCCCTGGGCTTTTTCTGTCGTCTCAATCATCGCCTTCAACCAGTCCACTGGCTCGGTCTTCTCGTCTTCTAAGCTCCGGCCTATCAGCTCACAGCCGCCAGTTTCCTCGGGCTTTTCAGCACAAATGTCGGCGAACTTTGCGGCGACAACAGCGACGTGGCATTCCTGGCACTCCTCAAATATCTCCTCGTCAGTCTTTTGCTCTGCGGGTGGACCGGCAGCCGGCTTCTCCTCTTGCGGTGTCAGTGCTGGCTCAGGTGATAAGTATCCCTCCAGCCCTTCAAGGCTGGTGTCGTCGATGGGCAAGCTCACTGTTTCTTTAACCTGGTCTCTGGCCATTTTAATCGCCTCCTCGCAAACTTTCTTGTTGTCCTTGTTGGCAAGGCAGGTCCGCGCTGCCTCTTCTATAAACTGGTGTTGTCTCTGGAGCTTAGGGTTATTCTCCGTGAGATAAAGTGCCTTCTTTAATTGGTTCTCGTCCAGAGCTTTAAGCGCGTCCTCTAGTTTTTTTGTAACCCCTCCCTTGGACATAGTTAGTCTCCTGAGAACTCTATATTCTTTATCGTGTCCCAGACCTTATCAACTTTAACCTTTATGGCCTCAAAACTTCCATAGGCTTTTAGCCTCTGAGATTTTGGCAATGCGGGATTAAGTACATCTTGAGCAATTTTCCTAATAGGCTCAACAATATCCGCTACTTCGCCCGCATGCTTGCCTTTCGGCACATGGGGATATAACGGTTCTCTCTTAGCCAACTTGCACCTCCTTAACGATAAAGCATATCCGCCTCTTGCAGTATATCTGTTAGCTCTTCCAGCGTGGGACCCTGTAGACATTTTCAGCAGGCTTCCTTGTTTCTAAGTAAGGCGCCATTACTTTTACCACCTCGGGGACCCCGGCGCGATAAAGTCTCCCGCAAAGCTCTTTTTTATGCCCGCTGAGACCAACCCCGGCAGCGTAGCACATCCGCCTTAGCTCTTCACCCGGGAAGGCATAGTCGCATGCTTGAAGTGCCGGCTGCCACTCTGGTGATGGCTCTATCTCCAGCTCCCACTCAATTTTAGCCATTAGTTTGCCAAGCTCGGCATTTATCCAGGGAGTGAGACCGTATACTGCCAGGTCAGATAGCAAAAGCTGTAGCTGCTCGAAGTCTTCAGGACTTAATTGTTGCTCGCCTGCTTGCAGAAGCGCCCGTATTTTGCCCGGGTCTAATGGATTGCCAGCTTCCAGCACAACTAACCTCCTACTCTCCTGGCTATCACCTCGGCTTTTGCAGAGCCTAGTTTGCTAAAACGCCCCCTATACCATTGCCGCGTTAGCTTTAGATAATATGACCGGGTATCGGCGGCAAGTTGCTCCAGCTCATCTACTGTCTGAATAACTTCTAGTTTATGGCGGAGCTGCCGGCTCTGAGTGAGCGCTTCCTCGGCTATTTCCTTCTCCCACTCTGGCAGCCGCTGTATCTTCTCGGGGGTGAGGTCCTCCCTCTCAAGCGTGTTCTGTTCTTCCAGGGCACCAGCAATCCTGTCGAGAATCTCGTTGCTGGTTATTCCCTCGCTCTTAAAGCGAAGCGCTTCCTTGAGCTCCCCGGAGCTGGTGGAGAAGTGGCCGACGGCGCACGCTACACAAGCGGTGGCGACCTCTGCCTTTTCCTGGGGGATATTGTGGCTCAACTCTTGGGTGGCCCCTGGCGGACCCTGGTCTTTTGCCCCCAGCAAGCCCTCAGAGGCCGCAGGCAGGCTTTTCCCGGCCTGTTGGGTGATATTCCCCGTCTTTCCGATTTCAGGGGCTATTTTTTCGCTCAACTCTTTGAGCTCAGAACTTCTCTGGTTTGCTCTTTTTCGTGTTCTCTCAGCATCGTAAATGCTGTGGCCTATATTGAAGACCCAAACGAAAAGCTCCCCAGGGTTCATTTGATTTGATTTTAAACCACGGCATGGTATAATGCAAGTGATGGTAGGTGGTAGGTGGTAGGTGGTAATAGGTGGTAGGTGGTAGGTGGTAAGAAGATAGGGCGAAACAGAAGATGCCTATAAAGACTGACCTTTATTGCAAAACTCATGGGAAAAAGCTAAGCGAAAAGGGTGGACGGCTGCACTATAAAAAAGGATGCGATGTCTGGTACTTTGACCCCGACACTAAGGAGCCTAGCCATCCCTACGGTGAGAGGGGAAAAAGGGAAGTCAAACCTTCAACTACCACTACTAATAAAAACCTGGGCCAGAGCGGCGCAGACATAGAGGAGCACGTTAAAGGTTTCAAGGAACCAGACGAAACATTATTCGTTTACTACCCAGGGGGCAAAATACAAAGATTATGGGATAGGTTCCCTGACCATCAAAGCATCTATACGGCCCTGGTAGATGGGAAATTTTTCGCGGGCACTCCTGCTGAGTTTGTTGAGGCTTCAGCCCGATTCATGCTTGCCGCGGCTGGCTATGAGTCAGTACCATGTATTATCCCCGCGAACATGAAGCTGGCTTATGAGGAGACTGCTAGACTTATAAGCGAGGGTGTGCTCACAGTCATTCATGGAGAAAATGGTAAAATGACACTGGAAGTAAACCACGAAACGGAGGGAAACCATGCCGGAGATAACGTTACCAAAGTCGGAGTTCAGCCAGGGGGCGGTGAACATCAACCTGAACAAGTACCTTCCGGAGAAGAAGAAGAACCTAGCCAAGTTGAGTGATGAGGAACTGGCGGAACTCTCCCCGGAGGAGCTTGAAGATGCAAAAAGGGCAAGGGCAAATCTTCTTGCTATAAAACAAACAACCAAGGAGGTGGATAACATGGTAAACCAAGAAAAATGGGCCGCAGCGGTGCAGCAGTTTGCTCAAGAACATGACCTTAGTATTGACGAGGCAGAGCGCACCCTTAAACAAAGAGCCGGCTTAGGAGGCAACCCAACAGAATTCGGCACCCTTTTGGCGGCGCTGAAGCCAGAACCAAGCCCGATTGAGAAAGCTGTGAGTGAAGCCATTGCCACAAGAATTAACAGTATCGCTGCAACGTTGTTCCCAGCCCCGCCGGCTAATGCCGGGGGCGGATCACCACAGACTGCTCTAGGCGAAGCTTTGAAGCAAGCCAAGGCGTCTGGCGCTCAATCACTCTACCTTCCTGATGGCACAGTGGTTAAGCTTACTGAAGATAAGGGTGGTAACCAAGACTCTATACTGAATAATGCCTCAGCACAAATCCAGAAGTATGTAACGGACATCGTCAACGAACGATTGCCAGTAATTTTCAACCCCCCGTCCCCAGGGACGCCTCAGACCGGTAACATCAGTAATCCGGAGATTGCTAGGCTTGCATATGAGGATAAGTGGAAAGAAGAGGATAGAAAGGCTGAAGATGCCAGAGCCCAGAGAAGGGATGGTGCCATACGGGATATTGCCGCTGTGATTGGTACTGCTTTCTCGCCCGAGGGGTTCCAGAAACTCCAGGCGCTGCTAAAAGCGGGGCCAGCAGGACTGATCGGCGCAGAAAAAAAGGCGGGAACTGAGGCAAAAACCGAAGCAAAATTATTAAAGACGACATGCTGGCGGTGTATGAGAGTTTACCCTTATGAGGAGGGGGAAGACCCCGTGTGTCCTTACTGTGGCCAGGCCCAGAAAGTACAGTGCCCGGGATGCGAGGAGGTCTTTATCCCCAAAAGCCGGAATAAGATAGAGTGTCCCAAATGTCATGCTGAGCTTCAAGAGAAACCCGAGGAGCAAGGTAAACAACCATCCTCAGAAAAAGAAGAGGTGCTTCCTGAGGAGTCCTCAGCTCCCGGTGTCAGTGTCGGACGAGGGGTACTAGAGTAATGGTTGAACCGTACAGGCCTGGACAGAAAGAATTAGATGGCTTACTGAACGAATTGTTCAAGTAAGCCCTTGGCTCTAAATCATAACTCGAAGCCAACTTTTGGTACTGCCCACTCTGGCACATAGATGTCCTCCACTCCATACGCAGTCGGGTTAATGGACTTGACATCGGCGACAAGCCTCTCGACCTCCGAGGGGGCGGTGAACTCATATTTATAGATGCCGTTCGAGCCAGCGATGTAGGTCATCGTAACGCCGTCCAGAAACTTTGTGCCGTCCGCCCTGAACAGGCTGAGGGTCACTGTTGATGTGTCCACTGGGTTGCCTACGTCATCCAGCACCTGGGCATAGATGGTGGCAGCCTCAGTTGGAGCGTAGATTGAGCCCGTGATTCTGATGTTTCCCATCTCGCTTAAAACATCTTAAAGAATGAAGACTTCCTATGGTCAGCGGCTGGAGCAGTATAATAAATCCTTATCTGACAGTAATACACCCAACCGCACCTAAGCTCGTCATCACTATTATAAATAGATAAATCTATGCCGAAATCAGAGTTATCTACTATATCGCTTTCAGCCCATGTAGTTCCCCACTTATCATCAGAAGCACCATAGGTTGCAGTTTCCTTAGATGTAGCCCATTTTGTTGCAGATGCATTGTTATCACCAACTTGCCCACTGGTCTTTCGCAAGTACATAGCCGAGTCATTTATGAAATCGGCAAAATCAGCTACTCGTTTATACTGAACCTCTATGCCATCTATCGTAGAACCGCTGGGAATATCACCTTCACCAAAGCCAAAGTCGGTCAGCCTGAGCCAATCCCCATAATCTGGTTTGCCAGGCACGTTGAAAGCATAGTCATTGTCATCGACTTTAGCATTGTTCATGTCGAACCAATCCGTTTTATCCCCTCTAGGAGCATTTACCGCTGTTCCTGCTCCTTTCCAACCCGTTACTTCCATTTAGCCCTCTTTACAATGCCATCTCTTAATTCAGCCTCAGCAGTTGGTAGTTTACCCTTAAACTTTTCTTCCAATAGTTTGTCTTCCTCATCAGTAAGCCAGTCATAAGTAAGGTAAACCTGAAACGCCATCATTGGGTCTTTGATAAGTAGTAGCCCCTTCTTGCGGCATTCAACCTCAGTGTCAGCACCAAAGAAATACAGATACCAAAGCTCCCAAGATTGGTCAAACTCAGGGTCAGTCAAGGCGGCATCAGCCATCTCTCCGAGATTTTGCCCCTCAAATTTAGCATCCCAGTCAAGGGATTTTTGCACCCTTGCCTTGGAATCACAATTAGTAGCAGCAGCTGCCTTCTTCTTGAAAGCTGCAAGGATTACGGCAACAGGCGTATTAGCATTATACTTAAACTTCTTCATATTACTCCTGGTCTATTGCTAACATATCCCATTTTGTATCGGTTGAGTTGAATATAAAGCCCATGTAAAGCAACTTGCCTGCCACAGTTATAGCTGGTAAGGCAAATTCCAGTGCCCGGTATTGAGCCCCGAAAGTGATTGCTCTTGCTACCCCATTGTCTTTTAGCCTGAACATTAGTTTTTCGCCCTGAGCTGGAGAACCTATTGGATTGTTTATAGTCAAGGCTGCTGCCTGGGCAGTTCTGATGTAGATATCCGCTGTGGCTACGCTTGGTGAGATATCTCCGCTTGCGGCAGAAGAAACTCTAGGCCGATTACGCTTGTTGGTAACCGCCTGCGTAAGGGTCGTTCCCATCACAGTACCGGCACCGACTCCATGAACCCCTGTGGTAAGGTTGGAATGAGTGGTAATATCGGCAGCCCAATTAAGTAGAGTTTTGACTTCAGCTAAGGTCTTCTTGACAAATACACCAACACCAGAAGCTACAAGGAAGTCACTAATGGCAGTGGCTAAAGAATGTTTGATATATTGGGGATGGCCGTGTTCCAGCGGTGTTCTCGGGTCGGACTCGTCGTCCAGGGTGGCGTCCGAGACCTTGGTATTGAGGTTGGCGAGCGTATCGGGGTCATGGTGTGCCCCACCTAATTTATGAGGAGTTGGAGCACCAGCTGGTGATGGTGGTTGCAGTTTAGTTACCATTGTTTTTAGAATTTGACTACAGCTTGGGCTGCGGCAACTGTCCCAGGCTCGCTCCAGACATAGAACCGCCTCAGTTTGTGGGTTTCAAAGTTAATCTTGAAATCTTCACCTGCTTCAAGCGGGGTAGCAGTCCTATTGAGCGCATTTATGGTAACAAATATCTTCCCTGGACCCCGATTAACTAAGGAGAGAGATTGTGAGGGGTAATATGGCTCCACCTCTTGAGGCTCCGGCGTTATATCGAGGTCAAAATTTTCAGTTTCCCCTATAGAGGTTCTATCATCGAGGTGTTTCCTGATTTTAACAATGTTGGCGGTGGCTGCAGACTGCATAATGAAGAGCATAAAGGCGTCGTAGTCATCAATGGCGCTGGTGTCTACTTCCTTGCCATCTTTGATGATCTTGACGTTTGGGATGCTGGATAAATGGACTTCCTCTGCCATTGTCTTAGGCGATAGTGGAGTCCCGGGTAATTTCTATGAGGGTAGGTAAACCATCCTCGTTATATTCGATGCGGCGGATTTCCTTGTTCTTATATCGGCGAGGCTCCTCCTCCTCAGTGGCTGGCAATAACTTAGTGCTGGCAGAGGTACTACCAGTGGAAGATCCTAGTCGGCGGGCAAAGAATATTGCACCCCCTACCAATAATCCTATGAGGACCAACTCTAAAGCGAATTCTTTGTTCATCCCCCCACCCGTTTAAAGTTAAGCAAAAAGCAGTTAGATTGTCAATTGCTAGCAAGATTTGACATGGGGTGTCACCGGTGACACAATAATAGTGCGCACTCTGCCCCGAGCCGGGATTTGCAGCCAAGATAGCAGTTACAGCTCGGGGCACATTTTTAACCGTTTACTTCTCAATTTGGCTTTGTTTTGAGGTTCCCTTTATCCCTGCCTCGTATTTGAATTGCTCTGCTAAGAGTTCTAATCCTTTCGCGATATCTCGATCCGCTGCACCGGGCTTCGGGATAACTAATACACAGACACCCATGTAAATTTTGAGAGAGCCGACATAACCGCTAGTCCGCAATTCTCTCGGCCAGTATGGTCGTGAGATTTCCTTATCCGGGACTGTGATTTGCATTTACTCTTCTCCTTTCACTTAAAATTATAGGCCATTATACCACATGATGCGGACTTGACAAAGCCTGTAATTTGTGCTATTTTAAGTCTTAATGGGGGCTAAAGGAAGGGGGTGATGCCTGGAAGGGATAATTAAAAACAAAAATAAAAACAAATTAATAGGCTAGGGCCGTAGCCCTGCAACAGAAATCTACGGAAATATCAAATTAGGGAGGACAGTAATGAAACACGTGAACAAAATCTGGAGAACTTGCGTGAGCATTGTATCTGCGGTGCTGATAGTCGCTATTGCATTGATGTCAGCTCCACAACCTGCGCTAGCAGATGGACTGGTTGATACCGAGCAAGAGTACACTGTGGCCATATACAAGCTACAACCTTTTCTGTCACGCACAGAAACTGGCAATATCGTGCTAGAGCCACCAGAGGGTTTAGTCAGCACCATTGATAGTGAGATATACCAGTCAGTACTATCGGGGTTAGAGATGACCAACCAGATGATTGATAGTGGATACCTGATATGTGAGGATGATTTTAGCCTCACCACTACGGAGAAATATCAAGAATCTGTCAATCAGGTCTCTGTCTACCGACCACCAACTACCACTATCAGGATGATTGACTATGGCGATGATGGCCCTCCCCGCCCAGGTGATGCGCCAGGAGACTACGGTTGGACTGGCGTTGTATGGCACTGGTGGGGGTTTCATGTCTACTTAGACCATTGGTACGTTGTTGCCATTACTGGCAGTGCGACTGTCGGTGGTTTAATAGCTGGACTGGTCCCAGAACCATTTGCTTCTAAGGCTGCTGCTGCAATACTGGGAATAGGTGCATGGGTATTTGCATCATTCGATACGTATGGCAAGGGTATCATACTACACTTCACCTTCATCTTTCCGATATTCTTTGCTGGTATAAGCCCTCAACGGTAGAGAAAGGAGAATTTAGATGTCTTTTATCACTGCCAGGATTATTTTCATCATAGCAGGGATAGCGTGGACAATCGCCATTCTACTTCCCTACGGGAGGCTCGGCGTTACTGAAAGGCGCAGTCGTGTCATAAAGTATGTTATGGCTGCTATATTCCTCGCCGGATTCATTATATACGCAGTAACCCCGCCTTAGGATGCGCCAACAGGTCTATGAGGAGCCCGTGTTGAATAAGCTCCTCATAGACCAACAACATAATATCAGTGAAATCTTTGCTGAACCTAGCCAGAACGTTTGAGGAAGAGTGAAATGAAGTGCATTGATTTTGGCAAGGAAGCAGAGTGTGTATATATCTACGGTGTTCCCTTAACTGGTGTGAGTTTTCAGGCAGAAGCCGCTCAGCTCTGAAATCAAATCAGCTTTATTTTACTTATCCACCATGCTAAAATCAAAGCAGTGAATGATACGGGCAAGACTGTCGGAATAGGCGTCCTAACTGGCGTCATAACCGGTATCACCACTACATTAGCTATTGATTATATCCGCCAGGATTGGATTAAAAACCAGGCATTCGACTACGCCAAAAGGCTAAGTAACGGTAAAGGGATTATCAACTTAGGAGCCGGTCCACACAGGACTTTCCGTGCTCAGGAAATTTCCGAATCTCCGGCAGTAGCGGCGAACATCGATATTGCTCCAAACGGGATGCCACATTTTATACAGCTTGATATAGAAGAGGAAAGGTTGCCTTTTAGTGACAAGCAATTCGGCTGCGCCTTTATGAGCCATGTCCTGGAGCATTTGGATAATTGGGACTTCGCTTTAGGTGAGGCCATGCGAGTCGCAGATAAGGTAGTAGTTGTTCTGCCACACCCGCTTTCACCAACCGGCTGGCTGGTCCCCTGGCATAAGCAGCACTTCAGCTTTAATGATATCATGGAGATAGAAAGACTTCCAAAGGTCAAAATTTTTTATTAGTTTGGAGAAGAGAATGCTCACTGAAGTTGATGATGCCATAGGCTTGACCAGCAACCGGAGGCCTCTGGGAGAAAAGGTTTACCTCACAGAGTTTGTCACGCCGAAGACTTATTTGGTTGAGCAACTTGTTCCCTCCCTTCAAATTCCCATCAGAGGGGAGATGATTTACGGGTGTTTTGATTGGGTGTGCCGAAATATAAAATACCGCAGCGAACGCGGAGACGTATGGCACTTCCCGGCCGAAGCAATTCAAATAGGCCACGGTGATTGCGAAGAATCCTCATTCATAGCTTGCAGCTTGCTTCGTGCTTGCGGCCTTTCACCCGACGAGATATTTGTGGCATTGGGGACTTATGGCAGGGGAGGATACCACGCCTGGTGTACCTTGCTCGATAACGGCAAGTACTGGGCGCTGGAGACCACTTTATCCCAAGCTCCTGACGATATCCCTGAGCAGGAGTATCCCTATGACGCTTGGATTTTATTTAATGACGTGCACACTATGGAGCTAAAGCCGGGCTTTCAGATGAGCAGAAAGAATCCGGAGCAAAAGATTAGAGAAATAGAAGACTTTTATGGTATAAAAGTAAGGAGGTGAGAGAATGAGAGAAAAGGCAAAGGGAATTGTTTGTCTAGTTATGGGAATAGGTGCATTAATAGCCTGCATTGCAGTATTAGCCCAGTTGGTCGGTAGAGCTGAAATGCTGGTTCCTTGGCAAGAATTTGAGGCAAGTGAGGTGATAGAAGTATACTGGACTGGCATAAAAATAATGGGCGCAATGCTGGGTCTTGGTTTTCTCTCTGGGTTGTCTATTACATTGGGAATCCAGGAATTAAGGTCAAAGAAATAACATTAGGGAAATAATAATGGCCAGCAAACTTTTCACCAAAACGATAAAGCTTGTCCAGCCAGCTTGGTCCCTAGGACATGAATTTATTGATGGTATTTATGTTGACGGCCGTTTCTTTGAAGAAAACATACCGATTTTTGGTGCTACTCTAACATTGAAGGTAAAACCAACAAGGATGTTTAGGGCACGTACGCTTGCTGTTCATATTCTAACATTTCAAAATGGCCAACTAGGGAGTGTAGACCGTCACGAATATTGGCATCCAGTACAAGACCATGAGTGGGTAGAGACAATCAATTTTGGTTCAGCCTTTTTTGGAATAGGCATCAACCCCTATTACTGGCTAGCTTCAATCGACATTCCCACGAATATAGAAGTAATCTACAGCGTGGAGTACGCCCTGGAGGTGGAGTATTAAATGGCAGTATTAGTGGAGTTGGGTTATAAGTGGCCTTGCCAAACTGAAGGTATGGCCATCAAGTTGGATGAGGTGGAACCTCACGCGGGCGATGTGCTGGAATGTTATTTTGAAAGCGATAAAGATATCACTCCTCAGCAGGCAATCCAGGCGGTTACTGCGACGGCGCTGATAAAGGAGGAATACTCTGGCTCCGTCATTCACTATATTAACATTGAACCTCGAAGGATAACCCTTCAGTATTCCGTTGCCCCTCCAGGAGGTCATGCGTCGCCGCTTGCGTGGTACTGGATTGCTCTTATTTTCGTAGGAGTGTTCACAGGGATCTATATTTTAGTTAGGGCTACAGAACGTGGCTGGATATTTGCCCCGAAGCCCCCGAGTGGAGATCTCTCTGTCAGTGCCGTTGGCTGTAGCGATGAACTATGCACTTCCCCAGAGGCGCTCGATGTTACCTTCTCAGTAGCAGGCAAAACATATAGAACAAAGGGCGGAACGGTACTCATTGAGGATTTGCAAGTGGGGCCCTATGACATTATTCCCGGTCCCCCACCAGAAGGTTATCAGCCCGCTGACCCAGTAACAATCACCATTGCCAAAGACCAGACCATAGCGATTCGCCTGAAATATTACGCGGTGGGAGTCATACCCCCCGATGTTGCTTGGCTTGTCGTTGACACGAGTCCAGTTAAAGGTACAGTATTAGTTAATGGAGAAGAAATTGGCGAGGCGCCTCAGGAGGTACGGGTATATCCACTTGCTACCTACATAGTCTCTTTCGGCGACGTTTCTGGCTATGATACGCCCCCATCTCAGACTCATTCGCTGCAAAGAGAAGAAAGGCGTGCAGTCAATGGTCCATACGAGAGGGTTGGCTGGCCAGAGTGGGTTAAGTGGGCAGCTATTGGTGGTGGTGTTCTTGGTGGCGGTCTTTTAATAGTAAAAATAGTGGAACTGATAAGGAGGTAGGATGGAAGTAAGCTACGGAACACTAACCGAAGTCGCTGCTACAACTGTTGCTGGGTGGATATTTGGTGCTGTTGTTTATGATGTAACCACTGATGAAGATTTTATCTATTCTGAAAAATCTGGAAGAGATCCCTTCCCGGTACAAATTCCATATGACCATAGCATTAGTGTTTCAGTTTCAGCCGAAAACACCGGAACTGAAAGCCAAAAAATGACATTGGCGGTCGAGTTAATAGACCCAGATGGAATTGTACGGGCTAGTCGCTCAGCAAGCGGTACTCTTTCCCCGGGAACAGTTAGGACATCTGGTAGAACATCGGATATTATGCCAGACAAATTTGGTACCTGGGTAATTCATGCATGGTTGGAGGCTGAAACCCAAGTGTTGGACGAGAAAACTTGGGATGCTATTGCCGTTGAGATAGTAGAGGTTGCTGGGCGAATTCTTACCGCCTTTGTCCGCGACGATACCACCGATGAGCTCTATCTTGGCGAAGATCTCCCGGTAAGCCTTCCCGTCGGGCATTTGGTCCGTGTACACTTCTCATTTCAGAATACGGGCGAGACACCTCAGAACATGAAAAGCACAGTCAAGCTGATAGACCCAGATGGAACCGTACGGGCTGAAAAGGTATTGACGCAGTATACTGACCCGGGGTGGCAAAAGGCTTCGTCCCGCACAGACCCAGTCGAACTCGATAAAGCAGGAACTTGGGTAATCTATGCGCAGCTGGAAGCTGAAGGCATGAAAGTTGATGAGAAGCAGTGGGATGCTATTATTGTTGGGGTCGAAGTTGCAAACCTCTATGGCTTTGTGTACGACACGGGCGGTAATCCCCTGGCGGCAGTTTCAATTACTCTCAATGGCCAGGAAACAGCGAGTATGATCGATGGCGCCTTTTGGTTTCTGGAAATCGAGCCGGGCGACTATACCATCACTTGCACAAAGGAAGGCTATAAAGATCGCATCAAGACTATAAGCCTGCCCGGGGGCCGCAAGGACGTTGATATTGAGATGCTGGGTGAAGAAGAGGAAGAAGAGGGATGGTGGGAGAGTCTCGAGACATGGCAGCAAGCTTTTATAATAGGCGGTGGTGCCAGTGCCGTCATTGCGCTGCTTGCACTGGCCACCAGAAAGAAGGGTAAAGGCGAATGAGAATCAGGTTTGAGGCACCAAAAGAAGGTCCAAAGGTTTCCGTTGAAGCCGAGGTCACCGAACAGCAAATTAAGACCGGGCTAGCAAAATTGTACCAATTTATCAAAAATAAGTTACCTTTTAGGATTGTGGTGAGCAAAAATGACGGTACACATCAAGATTGACAGCCGAACAATAAAGGAGGCTATCAATTTTGTACGGCTAATTTACGATATTGGTAACTCCCTTCCACCGAGATATCCTGGAGATCTTGAGGCCGCCAAGTTATATAATCCCTATGAGCTGCTCGGGCTTAGCCCTCAATCTACCAATGAAGAAATAAAACAAAGGTATAGACAACTGGCGATAATTTGGCATCCTGATAAGCAAGGTGGTAACGAGGAGGCCATGAAGCGTCTCAACAAGGCTTATGACGAAATTTGGGGGCAGAGGCAAATAAAGCCTTGACAAAAGAAATCCTATAGTTTTATAATTTTAATAACCCGTTAGAGATCGTAGAAAGGGCTCGACCGCCTATAAAGGTTTTCCCGGGGTGGTCGAGCCCTTTCGCCTTTTTAGGTGGCCGAGCCAAAAAGGAGGAAATATGCCCAGAGCAATAGATAAGCCGGAAATCCAGAAGGGAGTGTCGATAGGTGCTGCCTATGGTTGGGGTGCAGGTCTAGGTGGCCTCACGAGGGTAAGTCCGAAAGCCGCCGGAGCGGTTGAGTTCCTCGGCGCCATAGGCGGACTCATAGGCGCTATGGTCTTACCTCGTGGTTGGTCCGATGCCAGCGAAGGTATTGCAGCTGGCTCGGGCGCCCTGCTCGCCATGGCCCTCACTGGGCCGACAACAGCCAGGCGGATCATTCAAGGTAAAGGCGAAACGACTGCCGAGAGCAAGGTTGAGCGTATGATGCTCAAGGAGGCGGGCGGCGCCAAGGAAATGATCTTCGGAGCCGAGGTCAGAGCAGCCGTAGGCGCTGGCCTGGAATAAGCCCAAAAAATAAAATTCCCACCGAATAGGTGGAGTAGGAGGGAATAGCATGGAAAATCTGTTTGAAGAGCGCACAATCGAGTATCCCTATGACGCAGCTGTAGAAGGCGTGCTCGCTGCGGGCAACACTTGGATACCCGCTACCAAAGATGCTAGGGTTGTCGATGATGCCGCACTGGACGAGGATGAGGTCGCTGAGCTTTATCTTGCCGAGATCGTAAACCCCGACGATGAGCCCATTGCGGGGCTATGGTTCAAGCTGGACGATGCTCTGGAGGTTGATGATGAAATCTTCGTTCCTGGCAGCAGTGAAATCAATATGCTCCCGCCATGGCAGAGAGCACGAAACAAGCAGCTCATAAGGTTCGGCAAGCCGGCATCCACCAATCTTCTTGAGAGCACCACTCTCAAATACAAGAAGAACTGCCGTCCCATAGTCCTTGCTGGAACAGGCGGCATTGCTAATGACTTCACCATCAGGCTACATTCTTATGTTTACAAGCCTGCTGCCTTTGGTATTCGGGGCGTTTTCGGGACTCTTAACGGGATCATCTTAATAGTTGACGCCACCAGAAGCAGGACATTAAGTCTCACTAAATCGGACCTTGCTGGCAAGGCGGTCGGCCCGGATATCTGGGATTTGCTCCCTGGTGGAAGGTCTCAGAGCACACCGAAAGTATTCCCTTTCATGAGGTATGCCTACAATGCCAAGGCAACGGCGGTAAACAAGGACTACACCTTTGACTATGATGCCGATGAGGTATCTGAGGCAAGGCGGGACCTGTGGTTTGAGCCCAAAGATGACAAGATAATCATAATTGAGGCTCTTGGTGTGAAACCAATGGCAGATTCCCACTTCACCGCATTGAAGATAGCGGGAGGCTATATGCCTTCGGCGAAGTTCTACACCAAGGGAGCTGATGGCCCGGATCCAGAGCTTAACCCACTATTCTTCGGCAATGCTAACCTCTGGCTTGGGCTTGGCTATGATGAGTTTATAGTTCCCCCAAGGCTCGCTGACTTACAGGTTATTATGGCTTCAAGCACCGGGATCCCCAAGGGCTATACGGAGTCAGGTGGAGTTATTCATCAGACCACCGCGGCTGCCGCGATAAATAGCATATGTGTGGCTGTGGCTGGAAAGATAATCGAGATGAGGTAAGGCGTCGAGGACCTGTAGAATGCAGGCATAGTTAAAAATAAACTAACGCAAGGAGGTATTAGATGAAACAAGGGATTTATGAGCAGAGTGAAAGACAGATATACCCGATAGGCATGAGGTATGCCGTTGATGACAGAGTATTCCGTTACTGCTATGCGAAAGAGGCACTTGATGCTCAGCTTGGTGCTTTCATGAATAAGCTCCAGTATTTTGAGGCGGCCCTTGGCGCTAATTACGCTGGCACCATTGCTGCACATGATATAGGCGCTAAGTTGATAAACTTTCCTCAAGGGGGGGACCATAACGCGGTCCTTTCCATTGAGGCACACGAACTCGCAGGCGGTTGGTTTTGTGCTGGCACCCCTCCATTTAGCGTGAGAATCAAGGATAATAAGGCTGGGGGAGTAGGCGAGCTAACGGCTATCACCCTGGCTCATGGGATGCCAATTGCCATTCCTGCAAACACAAGGTGCTATGCCTATCCCAACCTGTATGCAAATGTAGTCAACCACGGAGGGCTGACCTTTGGGGATGGCGACGCCTCCCATGTCCTTGGAACTGTTGTTTGTGTTCCTGAAATGGCCATTACCGCTGAACGATATTTCTGGGGACTGACCTGGGGAATATTCTACGGTCAGTGCGGTCACTGGGCTAACTTGATCGGCCAAAAAGAGAATGTGCGTTCGTGGTGCTTTGACTATAACGGGGCAATGGTATGCAGGGAAGGCGGTTTCGTGATAGGTGATGGAGAGTTTCAGAGGGGTGGCTACATAATGATGGACGGCAACGGGGCAAATGGCGGCGACCAGTTGTGCTTCTTGCAGTTAGCACCATAAAAGGAGGGGAAAATAGATGGAATTTGCAAATAATCAATGCTTTCTATGCGGTGCCAAATTAGCCGGAAAGGAGCCCGAGGATGAGACCAGGGTTGATAAGACTTATATAGGCCCACCTGGAAGGATTGTTGAGTTCTGTAGTCCATGCCCTTCTTGTGGTAAGCTAATCCCTGTGTGCGTAGAAGGGCGGGTTCCAACGCCTAAACCTGAGACTGATCCTGAGGCTGGGCCTGAGACTGATCCTGAGACCGAGCCTGAGGCTGGGCCTGAGACCGAGCCTGAGTAAGATAAAAACCATGCTACCTTAAAAATAAATTGAAGGGAGGTTTGCCCTATGCCAATACAGGACGAGTTACCAACTGTAATCCGTAAAGCGAGATATTTCCCCGAGCTATTGCCGTTTTTACACGCTCAGGATCTTGCCGCCGGCGATAACTCCATAATCACTCTCACCAGCCCGACACTATCCCAAGACATTCCCGTCCTCACGGACAAGTTCTTGGCAACCCCTAACGCCAATGTTCTTCTGAAGCTGAAGGCTGACAGGGAGGCGACGCATGAGCTTGAGACCATTTCGCTCAATGCTAGGGCCGACTATTTACCCGTTGCCTCTGGCGCTCTACCAGCATCAGACACTTTTAAATGGATTGCACCATTTGCCTGCACTATAATTCATGTTACTTTTCATAACTATGCGGGTGCTCCTTACACTGCCGCTGGCTCAGTTACCAATGCTGGAGCCGTAGTGGTTTCATCCAGTGCTACCCTTGCTGCTGATACAATAGAGGAGAAGGAAGGCGCTGATTTAGCCAATACCGAGGTGGCAGAGAATGCAGCGGTAAACTTCATTGCAGGTGACCAAACAAGCTTCATCGTAGTGACAATCGCAAGGAAAGTAAATCAGCTGACCCCCTTAGAATTTCTTTCAACAAGGAGCTTATCCCTAGTTCTTAATGCTGACGCTATCGTTACCGATTACAAGATGTACTTAGGAATCTGGGTGGTCAAGCCAAGTGTGGCGGAGAAACTCCTTTGGGGACTCCCCTTATCCAGTGAAGATAAAGCCCTCTCGCTGAAAAGGGGAATTAGCGATAGTGTTGAAAAGGGGATCTTGCCCTTCCCGATTCCATACCAGATTGAGCGCGAGTTCATAGCCTTAGGCCCGTTTGGTAAGCGCACCTACGCTGAAATAGTGGCCAATGTGGTCTCTGGGCAGACGACACCCTCCATTACCATATCTCCGATGAGCGATGAAGTCCTAGTATTGGAGTCCGTAACGGGCGACAACGCTGCTCTTACGCTGGCAAACAATGCCCAGATCTACGTTACTAGAGACGATGATCGTGATTACCTCAAGCTACCTGTCTTTGCCATGGACCAGGCGTACGACTTTCCCTGCTGGATACCGGCGCTGCGGAAGTTGGAGATAGGCTACTATGCTGACGCTAACTTGGCCAACCGCTACATTCGCGTGGTCATAGGACGCTACAAGCTGTCGGAACTCATAAAAGCCAGGTTCGGGCAGCCAGCAACGGTTGAGGCTATCGAAGCAGCTAAGGCAGGAGTTATACCATAATGGCTGAGGAAAAAAAAGACTCAGGTGTAGGTAAAGTACTACTGGCAGGATTCGGCGGCGGTGGCATCGTCGCCCTCATTGCTTGGCTTAGCTCCAAAGCAGCGGCTGCTCCGCCTGAAGGCGTGGTCATCTTCACCCCCGATGAGTGGACTAAGGAGACACTCCTGGGCCTGCTGACCGGGCTTGGTGAGATATCCTCAAAACTCAGTACACAGATAGACCTGCTTAAGGACATTAAGGCTCTTCTCGGAGGCGAGCCGACAATACCCACTTACAGATTCGAAGTAACTCCAATTGAAGCTGTTACCATTCCAGGCTTGACTCCAAAGAACCTGTACCTCTCCGAATCCCCACACAGCGGGGCAATTGTTGCCATTGAGCTGGTGTCGAACATTAAGGATGTCGAGTATGAGCTCCACATAGATGACATAGTGTGGACCTTTAATGTCTCGAATATGATTGACACATCTATCGAATACCCCCACTTCCCCGGTGGCTGGATAGCTAAAGCCACTGGAGCCATATTCGTGCTCATGTTCTCCAGCGGAGCCATGGACGTTAGGTATAAAACAAACTTCCGGCTGGTGGCCAAGGCTACATCAGCTACCGACGTGACCATATCGAGAGGAGAACTTGTGAGGAAAATCTATGACCTGGGGTAATAGAAGCTCCATCACCACAGGCGACAAAACGGTGGCCAGTGCGGGGACCGCGGAACAGATGCCAGATGTCAAGGTTCCTGAAGGTTTTGGGGCTGCTATCACTGCCAAGCACGGCAACGCAGGCAGAGTGTATATTGGCGGTACCAAGGCTGAGGCTGAAGCCCACCACCCCGGGCTTGGCCCGGATGATGTTTTCCATGAATACGTCACCAATCTCAACGCTATCTGGGTGGACGCTGACAATGATGGCGAAGGAGTAGACTACGAGGTGCCGCAGTAATGATCATACGTGCTGCACCACTTCTAAAACTCAGACACTCCACCCAGAGCGGAAGTAAAACTCTTACCGGTGCCTACGCCACAGTCTTTGAGGATGACGCCAACCTTCCCTGGATGTTTGCCGGTGCCTGGATTGACCTCACAAATATGGCGGCAGGCGATACTGTCTATATCCGTGTATCAGCCAAAGGCAAAAGTGGGGGGGCTTATGTTGTCGAGGATGAAAATTCCTACACGGGTGCCCAGCCCGCAGACGCAAAGGCGATAAGGATTAGTGCCATACCGAACGTATATGGCGTGAAAATCGAGGCATACCAGTCGGCAGGAGCACCACCTTATTTGAGTCTGGACATGGAGTTCTTCACAGCGAAGAGGTAGCTAAACATGACCACTAAAACACTGAAACCGACAGGGGCGGGGGTTTCTGCTGAACATAACCAGCAAGCAGGCGCTGGCGCACATTGGCAGCTACTATCTGATGAGTCAGATGCAACCCATATTTGGCACACAGGCGTCACACCTGCCGATGATTGCTATATTCATGATGCGCTTGGGATACCTCCTGGTGTCAGCATAAGCAAAGTAGAATGTTATCTTAGAGTAAAGCATGATTCTTCTTATGGATGGGTTACTATTATTTGGGTCGGGTTTAGAATTGGTGGCCATTTCTATTACTACCTTGTTGGACACGATGGTATCCTTGATACGTTCAATACTAAGTGTTTTCCTTGGCCTAACAATCCAGCTACCGAAAATCCTTGGACAGTTGCCGAGCTGGATGGTGCACAATTTCAAGTTACAACCCAAAAGAAGGCTTGCCAAGCTGGCAAGTATGGCTATATCGCCGACATATATTATGTAGTTACTTACACGCCTATTTTGCCAACAGTGGCCCCTGACCCAGCCACAGATATTGAGGAGAACACCGCAAAGCTCAACGGCAACCTAGTAAGTGATGGAGGTGAGGCTTGTGACTGCGGCTTTGAGTGGGGAGAGACTGCAGCCTATGGCAATACCACACCTACACAGAGCAAGGCCACGGGTGAAACTTTCGCACAAGCAATTTCCGGATTGAGTCCCGGCACCCTATACCATTTCAGAGCTTTTGCCACCAATAGTAAGGGGACAGCCTATAGTGATGATTTAACATTTACGGCAAAGCCTGAAGCGCCTACCAACCTAGTAGCTACAGCTATCAGTGATGCTCAGATAGATGTTAGCTGGACAAGTGGAGCCGGTGCACTTAATACTGTGGTGAGACGAAAAATCGGGAGCTATCCTACAGATGTAGATGATGGCGATGAAGCCTATAATGGGCCAGCGCATGCCTTTTCTGACACAGGACTTGACTCGAGCACAACGTATTATTACAGAGCTTGGAGCTACACTGACCCGCATTACTCCGATGATTACGCCGAGGATTCCGCTATTACTTTCTTTGCTCCACCACCTGTCGCGCCACCTGGCGTCACCACCGAATCAGCTAACACCATCAGCCAATCAGGAGCTACCTCGAATGGGGTGCTAGATGATGATGGAGGTGAGGCTTGTGACTGTTGGTTCGAGTACGGAGTGCCTGGCGGTACCATATACACAACGCCGCTTCAAACTAAGTCCAGTGGCGAGCTTTTCTCACAGGCGTTAACAGATTTAACTCCAGGCACAAGATACCACTTCAGGGCAGTAGCTAGAAATTCAACAGGGATAACCTATGGTGCGAATATGTACTTCGTTACGGAAAGCCCACCATTAGGGGAATTTACTGTAGTCCAGCAAGAGTTTCTAGAATTGCTGAGGAGATAAGATGCTAGACCTTATTGGAAGAATAAAGGAAATTCTCAGTTACTCAAGGAGGCAGCTAGTGCCTAATATAGATGGTAAAAATTTGGAGGTGTCATAAATGAGCGGAATTAGTCTCAGCGGATTGGCGAAACTCATTATCGGGGTTCTTTTCACCATCGGCTTCATCGTGCTGACTGCTATGAAAATCGTGCCGGTGGAGGCTTTCATCGCTGTCGCTCCCGCTGTCATAATCTACATCGTGAAAGAGTGGGAAAAGCAGAGAGAAATCGCCAGAATTAGAAAACAATTAGGAGGGGAGTAGAGATGAAAAGGGCACTGCTCCGTGGCCACTGGCGCCATCGTCTGGTTCTTTAAGGAGAAGGAGATTCAAAGGCTGCAAGGACAAAAATGATAAATAGAATTCTGCAGTGGTATAAGCTCAGGAAAAATACGGTAATTGCCCATTGGCTTTATGGCTTCATGTGCGCCTACATAGCCATGTTATTTTTCCCGGCATCGTTAGCCATGATGGGTTTGTTTGCCGGCCTTGAACGCTGGAATGATTTGTGTGAGGGCACCAAGGAGGGCTGCACTGATTGGTGGGATAGTGTTATAACATACTCAGCTGGCCTAGTAGTGATTCTAATTCTTGAAGGTATCGGCTTAGTAGCAATAAGGTGGATATAATGGAATTGGAGGCCATAATGAAGGAACTGATTCACAAAAAGAACGTGGTATATGTCCGCTCAGACACAAAAATTGTTGGCGGGGTCGATACTGGCAGGGATGCCATCCGTGTTGCCGTTACCAAGAAGGTTGCGTTATCCGCACTCAAGAAGGAAGATAGGATTCCCCCAATAGTTGACGGACGTGAGACTGATGTAGTAGTCGCGAAGAAGATATGGGCTCTTGATGCTCAGCCTACAACTGCAGTAGACAGAAAATCTCGACTTAGACCCATGCCGGGTGGAGTTAGTGTTGGGCACCCAAGAGTAAGTGCCGGTACTGGAACACCAATTTTGCTCCCCGGGTGGGAGTTTCTCTCCGTCTTTGTTAATAAACATGTGGGAGCGCCTGACGAAGACTCCAAAGTAGGGGACCCACTCTATCAGCCCGGTCCATATGATGGCGGAGGCCCTGACGACGTCATAAGGTATTTGACTCACATTGTGCCGATTGTTTTTGTAGGAGATGAAAGCGACTGCCCGATAATCAACTTTATGGCTCATTGTGCCAATTGGGTCCTGGAGCATACTGGTCATAAATCACGGTTTGGTACCTATGATGATGTAATGAATAAAGTGGATGCAGCCCTTGCTTCTGCCCCACTCAGTAATGAAAACCTGTCAGCGGAGATACTCGGCATTGGAGTGCCCACAGGATTTAACTATCAGGTGGAGGTAAAAGAGGAGCTCAAGAAATCCGGAAGAACCACTGAAGTAACACAGGGAATAGTTCAGTCGATCAATGCTCTTGCCAATGTAAACTACGGAAACGGAAAAATAGCCATCTTTGAGGACCAGATAATGGCCGACCCTATGTCCGAAGGTGGAGACTCAGGCAGCATTGTACTGAACAAAAACAATGAAATTGTTGGGGATTTATTCGCTGGGTCTAGCGAAGTAACCCTTATAAACAAAATATCAAATGTCCTTGAACAGCTTGGGGTCAATGGATGATTATACAAAGGTAAGATGGAGATAATCTAAGCCAGGAGGTAACAATGTTGACAATCGGCGTAATCTTTCTCGGCATCGGCTCAGTGGGGATGGTGGCTGCGGTCATTTTGGAGGTCAAGCTCAAGGAGCCGAAATACAAGCTATTTCAGAAAGTTTTCCCCTGGTTTATGGGTATAGGTGGAATACTGGTTGGCCTAGCTATATCGGGAGCGTTATAAACTGCTAATAGACAGGAGGGTAATAGTAAAATGGAAGCTGGCCAAAAGAAAGCCTTAGTGGTTACCCTTGGCGGTGTTGGTCTCTGTGTTGGTCTCGGTGTTGGTCTTTATCTCTTAACAAGAAGGGCAGAACCAGAACCTCCGCCACCAGGTGAAGATTACGGAAGAGTTCAAGGCTATATCATTGATGAGGGGACCGGTGCCAAGATAGCTAATGCCGAGATCTCAGTTGATGATGTATTCCACTGCTATAGTGATTATCATGGACTTTACCGGACAGATTATGTCCAATTCGGCACCTACATGATTACAGTTAAAGCAAATAATTATCAGACGGCTACTTTCACTATCACATTAGAGCAATCTCTCCTGGATGCAGACCTTGCATTATCACCTGTGCCAGAGGCCCCGACAGAGTGGACAGAAGGAGTTGAAGTAGTCAACATAAAAGTAAGCCCCTCGACCGCATACCTGGGAGAAACCATTGAAATCGATGTCTATATTCAATATCCGTATCCAATGGAGCTGCCGGCGGATATACATGGAAGCGTGCTGGTTGATGGCATACTAATATCTGCCGACTTCACTATTACCTTTCGCAATCCTACACTCAGGTTTACTTACACCCCTACGGAACCGGGTAGTTATACTGTCAAAGCACAGGACAAATCAGCCAGCTTCACCGTTATTCAAGATATACCAGCGACATACCACTCACCATTTGGTGGAACTAGAATGCCAATATGCACTCAAGTAACAATTCCAGATGTTGAGCCTTTTGAATCTTGGGGACAGAAATTTGAAGGTGGAAACTACGTGGTAGATGGTTTCAGTGAATTAAAGGTTATCAATGTTCCCCAGCTTATAGAAGGTTTGAAAAATGCGTACCCGTCAAAATGGGACCCACCTGGAGCAGAAGTAAACAACTGGGTCGCACGGTATAGAACATGGTCTGGAGGCTTCGCTTGGCCAAGTGGAGCAGGGCTCCTCGTAATGGCAACAGACTATGATTGTCGAGAATACTGGGATACAAAAGACGAGCTCGCTAATATGATAGCTCGTAGTCTGGGCGGAGGATATATTCTTATCCCAGAAGAGTGGATAATTACTTATGGAGTAACTTGCCCAGCTTGTGGAGGTACTGGGTGCCGTATTTGTCGTGGTCGTGGCAAGGTATTCATGATTGACTTAGAACGAGGGCTTCGGGATTGGGTATACCCTATTCGTTATTACTCACACTGTGGTGGAGGTTACTGCATACCTCGCCTTTATTGCCCTTACTGCGACAAAGGTTTTGACGGGCCACCACACGTGCGAGCGAGAGCATGGGACAAAATATCCTTTGTGAGAAGTTTCCTAACTCATATTGAGACAAGACATCCCAATCATCCCCTAACGGAGCCAGCGTGGTACTGACCAATTAAACTTCCTTAAGTAAAATACTTCTGCCTTATTTCTTCAGCTAGTTTTATCTCCTCATGAGTTAGCTCTACCCACCCAACCTTGAATAAAGCTTCAACTGCTTCCTTACCACCGAGCCGCTCGGTAATCTCATTTAGTGTCTTTTCAGACATGACGTACTTCTTCTCGCCCTTTTTGGCAGTAAGTACAAAGCCACCGGGTTTATCAGTCTTCTGCCACATTATTCCCCCTAGAAGGCTCTACGAATTTGAAGATAACCGGCCCGTAATTGTATGGCGGTTTTATGCTCTTTAGAATCTCGCCCATTTCGTCTATGGTTAAATCAGGCGCCTCTGCCCCTATGGATATCTCCTTATCCTTAAAGTTCTTCTGTTCACAATCCCGGATTGCCTGGAGGAGCAGGCGGAGGTCCTCTTTGGTTAACTGCTCGCTCTTGACTTGGACATTAACTTTCATCTTCTCGCTCCCTTAGAACTTCCCACCTATGATACTTCGTGCCCGGAGGTTGGCTTGCTCTATCGCCTTGATGTAGGGCAATGCCTCCCCCATAGTCTTAAACTTGGTGCGGTCATGCTCCACACGGAGGCTACCACCACAAATGCCACACCACCGGTTAATGCCCTGGGTGAAAGCCTGCCCACCCCGGCGCTCAGCTTCCTCGGCACTCATCTCTTGGTCATCCCAGGCCACGGCAATAGCACAGTGCCGCCTGGGGCACAGCCATTGGCTTATCCAAATCATGTTCCGCCCCCAGTCTCACCCAGCATTCCTTCGGGAACCTCAAAGCCCCACTCAAATCCACATTTCCAGCAGCGCCAGCCAACATCAGCTATGGTTTGCCCGGGTAACTTGTAGTTTCTAACCGCTGTTTCATGCTCACCGTGATACTTCCCCTCGGCACCGCAGTTTGGACACTTCTTTCCAGTTTGAACCTCACTCACCTCTCGCTTTACCATCTCAATCGTAATACTGTCTGTTTCACTTTGCCCCCTTTGGTCCTTTGACCTTCTTAAGATAATCGTAGGCCTTCTGAATCCGCTTAAATCTTTCAGGGTCACCACCTTTATCTGGGTGAGCAAACTGGACCTTGACCCGGTATGTCCTTTCGATTTCCTCCCAAGAGGTATCAGGCTCAACGCCGAGTATGGCACAGGCTTCGTCAAAGGATTCCCTCTCGCCCCCCTTGGTGGTAACCAATTCCCCACCCATAAAAGCTGTCCCCTTAACTACTCCACTAACGCCTCTTGCTTCCCAGCGGAACATATTGTCTATGACTTGGTAGCAGACCCTCAAGTTCATTGCTTTGGTGGGCTGGAAAAAAGAGCCAATCTCGGTCCAGGTTTTGCTCCTAAAATACCTTACCCTGTAACCTGGTCCTTTATCCACCGGAATCGGCTCCCAATCCTCCACTTCCGCTTTAGTGAAAATGCGGCGTAGGTCAGCCAGTGTTTGGCTGACTGTCTTGGTTGTTTTGATATAAGATGGTTCCATACTATCTCCTCTCCCAAGGCTCTAGGTAGCGCAGCCCAACTGCCCTGAATACATCCTCTTCGCTGTGGCACACCAGTTCACTGGCATCCGCCTGGGTAAAACCCCGGCCGTAGGCATGAAATCGCATTCCTCTCTCTATAGCCCGGGTGGCGATCTCCATATTGGTGCTCTTGCCGCCGGTCCTGACCACCAGGGCGACCGGCCAGCATTCCTTGGTCGTCGAGAAGATATCGACGCCGATGCCGCTTGGCTTGTGTAGCAGGAGCTTGTTTTTGGGCCCGTAAACAATGCTGCCCCGCTTGTTGCGGCGGTGATCAAATACCTGGTTCAGCATAAGCTCGTCCAGCTCCCTGTCCAAGAAGTCTATACCTTCCTCAAATCTTGGGATGCACAGGAGCTCGATGTCGCCAACATCAGGTTTCCGGCGCCGGATGCTGCCGGCAATTTCAATTTGCTCACAGGCCGGTGCCAGAAGTTCTTTAAGTTCCTCGGCAATTGCCCTGGCCCTTTCCAGCTTCATTTGAAAAAACTAAATGTCTCCGCACCCTCTACACAGGCAGGTCGATCATTACAGTATCGGATATTCTGCTGACCACAAGGCTGACCGTTGATAACCAGGGGCTTGGAAAGTACAGAAATCTTGTCGTCTGGCCTCTCCTCCCCACAGATATGGCATTTCCAAGTGTCAAATGGTAGCTTCTCATCGCCCTCATCCCGCATCCGTTTTGCCTCTCCCTTCACCCACCTACGTATTTTATCCGTCGTCTTTCGGGGTACCCCGAGCTGCTCCAACTCGGAGGCTATCTCACGAACCCGTTTTACATCCTCTAATGTTTTGGCCATCTTATCTCTTTAAGGGGTCAATCACTATTGTCTTGTAGTCAATTACCTTCCACCTCCCAAGAATAGGGTGGCCGGGTGATTCTGTTACCGTCTACATCAAGTATTTCCAGCATGCCGTTGGGGAGAAGTTTCTTGGTAACACCGTCGGCCTTCTCAATATCCCTCTTCATCGCTATAAGCTGGCCACGCATACCTGTGAGGGATGGTTTCAGCCGCTCTTCGGCGCCTTCAATCATCCCCATTAGCACGCCAGCTTCAAAAGCGTTTACCTGGATTGTATAAGTTGGTAGTTGAGCAGCCATATCTTCACCCCCTGTTTAGTCTCCTTACTCCTTATCGCTTGCCTTTTGCTTTTTCCTAAAGCTTTCACCTGCCAGATGAACAAGCACCCCCTCAGATAGCCTATCCCCAATTCTAGCCGGCAGCCGGTCTAGGGCAAGATTGGTAGTAGCTATGAGGGGCTTTTTATGGATATAGCGGTAATCCACGATCTGATCCAGTTTCGAGGTAGCCCATTCAGTCTCATGTTGTGCCCCAAAGTCGTCCAAAATCAATAGTTCAGTATTCTGGGTAAACTGGAGAATAGTGTAGTAGCCGTCGGAATCACCTTTCTGCCAACTGGAATAGCCACGCCTTAAAGCATCAAGGAGGTTTTCGACCTGATAATAAAGCACACTCCGGCTGCGCGCCAGCCATGCCCAGCCTATCGCAAAGGCCATGTGTGTTTTCCCGGTGCCCACGGTCCCTAAGAAAGTGAGAAAAGGGCGATTATAGCTACCATCAGCGTATTGCTTTATTTGGGGCCACCACGATTCACTGCTCCTGTGCTGCCAAGTTTCAAGACGATGTGTTTTCATCGTCTCGATTGGGATATTTGACAGCCTTACATACAACTCTAGCTCTGTTTCTTCTTGCTGTTCGCCCGGTATACCCTCATATACGCCGGGAAATATTTGCGTCCACGTCATTTTCCAGCCTCCTTAATGCTTGTAGCGATCTCTTCGCCTGTAGATGGTTGCGCCGACCTTCGTTTTTGCTTTCCGGTCTTGCCAATATCCTCGTTGACCCATGTCATGCTTACGAATTCCCCGCCACGCTGCGATACCTTGCTTTTCCAGCACTCCACTATCGCCTCGCGGGTAAAGCCTCGAGTCAACATGCGCTTTATAGCCTGCCCCTCCTTGCCGTAGCTTGGGATGGGGTCTCTACTGACTCTATCTGGATATCCCAGGTAACTCCGCATTTCAGCAAAGATCTCATTTGCTACCGATTCGCCTTTCTTAACTAATTTTTTCTTCGAGCCCGCCTTCTCTTCCCCCTTAACAACCCCCTTCTCTTTTCCAGATAAAGATTCAGCATAAGAGTAAGGAGCTATCGACTCCCTATCCATACCCTCTTGATAGGGTATGGATAGGCTATACCCCACGTTGTAATCTATAAACTCTTTAATCAGGCCATTATTTTTAATATTCTCGAGACATTTTGCCGCGGCGGCCAGAAATTGTGGTGATTTGCTCTGGCGATGGAGAAAGTTTTTGACCCAGATCAAATTTTGCTCTGGCACCCAAATAACTTTCTTCTCTAAGATTCTTAGCAGCTCGGGGAGTTCCTCTATGGTTAGCCCTGTCTCGAAGCTAATAGTTTTTAGTGCAATCTCATAAAGGCCTGCCTGGTTGCAATGCCTGTTGGTCCATAGGTAGAGATAGAGCAATTTTACCTTCATAGGCAGATCTATAATGTCAGGATCATTCCAATATCCAGTGTCGAAGCGCCGCTCTGGCATTTGCTATCCTTTCCTGCCCTTTATCTTTTTTCTGCCTTCTTCCAGCAAGGCCTCTACTCCCATTCTATGGGCGTCCAGCTCGTCGGGCGCCATATCACGGCCATGTTCCAGGGTGTAAATGTTGAGTATTTCCCTCGCCTTCTCTACGTCCATTAGAGGATTTAGCTTGGCTTCTAATTTCTCAGGCATGGTCTAAATCCCCATCCTTTATTACTACCGGCGTGATCCCCCTCTTCTCCAGCCTCTCCATCTCCTCCGGGGTGGCATCTTTTCCCCAGATTAGCTTTTCGACTCTCTGAGGGATAAAGGCAGTAAAAATGCCGAGCTTATATTCAATCTTTTCAGACTCTATAAGCCGCGGCCGCTCAGTCTCCTCTCCACCCAGGATTGCCATAGCCTGCTGCAAGGCCGCTGATTCCTTGACCTGGCAGGCTTTAGGGTGCGCCAGGTAGACTATCGTTTTGCCAAGCTCCAACTCCCGGGGAATGAAAGGAATACGCTTAGATATACCGAGCCTTTGTGCCTCTTCCTGGAAATCGCCAGGTGTCTTGTAGAATTTCTCCCCCACTCCCATGATAAAAGCCGGCTCATCTTTAGGGTCACACACAAAGCAGGGACGGATTCTATCGTGGCATCTCTGAATAAATATCCCTGATTTATCATCGCATTCAGCAAAGTCATGAAAGCCAAAGAGCTTGAGAGGATTAATCCTAGTGAACCCCCTCGAGACCTTAATCCCTCCCCCACAGGTGGGGCAGACATCCAGGGGATAAGGGAGCCGATCACAGGGAACCGAGATATACTCACCGCATAAATAGAGTCCACCTGCTTTTCTATAGCCGCATCCTCTCTTTGCTTCAACACTCATCTTTCTAGCTCCTTTTTATATTCCTCCGTAGAATGTCTAATTTGGTAGTATTTCCTTTTGCCGATATGCTTCGATTCGATTAACCCTCTCTTTTCAAGGTCAGTCAGTGCACGAAGTAATCTGAAATACTTGACAAGCCAAAACTTACTGGTCAGTCTTTCAAACACTTCCCAGAAACTAAATGCCAAGTTATCATTAAACAGAAGGACTTGATATATCCTGTCTTTTATCTTCACTTTAACCAGCCCATTATTTCGTCCATTTCTTTATCGCTTGGCCATTTGATATCTTCAAATGGTTGGCTGAGAGGTTTAATATTTATTCCTACTGCTTCACAGATACTAATAATATCTTCCCCTTGAGCCGCTCTTTCTTGCATTTCCACCACTTTATCTCTTCCCAGTGAAGCTACAGCTACTATAAAACGACAAAACATAGTAGTCCATGCTGCCAACATAGGTCCAAAGAGAGGCATAGTTTTTGTAATAATTTTACTCGAGATCTCTTCGAGCTCTATATGCAGATTGTTCCCTTCAATTGAAATTTGGATTGCTTTAGCCATTTAGCCTCCTAGAATAGCCATTCTCAGGAATGTCAGTCGTCCCCCCCTCGCCGTAGTCCTGAGTTCTCCCAATTCAGCGAGTTCCTTCGCACAGCCAGAAACCACCCGTTGTTTACGCCGTTACCCCGTAGGACTAAAGGCGGGTGGTCCGAAGCATGAACAGTGCCTCTAACATAGTGACGCCCTGTGCACCGATAGACGATTTCACCCGTGACAGTGTGCCGTGTCTCTATAAATCGCCAGTCATAGTAGAGGGTATCATGGCGTAATCTAGTATCTGTGCGTCTCCCATCGAGTCCATAATGCCACTCAGAGTTAAAGGACTTCTTGCATCTTGGCTCTTTGATGGGGATAAAGAACCAATCGCCCTGCCTCTTCACATCAAGCCCCTGGGCAATCGCATCCTTGACTATCTTAGGCATCAGGAAGTCGAAGGCGTCTACAACCGTCCTGGCTTTCTTGCCTACCTGGGTTGTAAAGGGCTGCCCCCTGTCCCCATCCTTGCCGAAGATGAAGTGTTGCGTGCCGAGCTCAGAACCAAAGCGAACTAGCAAGGCACTTTCGCCTACATCAAGAATCTGTATCTTAGCCATCTGTTACCTCCTTTCAGTTATTCTGGTTCTTAATAACTCCCATGAGCCATAGACACCAACTACAAAAAACCACCCACCACATTTATCGCATACAAAGAATACTCTACCGAATATCCCATCGGGACGATGCCAACTTAGCCTCTCATGGCAGTGGCAAATAAGGTTATCCTTCTCTTGGCTATCAGGTCTGACTAATTTGCCGTGCCTACTAGCTTCTTTAATAAATGCTTTTAATAGACTCATTTACACGTTCTCAAAGGAATGTCAGCTATATTTCTCCAAGTTGGCATTTTTCGGCAAGTAGAGCGGGTGCTTCGGATTGCCTTTGGATGTTAGACCGAAGCACATCGGCGAGTTGACGTACCCTCTAATTGTGTTGGCCCTGGCTATACCGTAGGCGGCTTTCTCTATACCATCACCCCATCCGCAAACAGATAACGTGCTTAGTTCAACCGCCATTTGCACAGCATGAGTGTCCGCAGGATGAACCGCTGTCTTGGGAAGCAACTCTGTAGGATTGGGTGTTATCTGGCTGAAAACATTGCAGACATATAGACCTCCGAATCCCCAGCTTTGAGCAAAAGCACAAAGCCTTCTCACCGTAGGGTCATCCTCTACCTCATTGGCCGTTGATGGGTTAAGGCCGACAAAGAGCATCCGAGGTCTATCGTCCCAAAATCTCCAAAGTAGGAAACGATGCCTATGCAGGCTGTCTAAAATAGCTCCGCTAAATTGAGATATCATCCTCGCCCACAGCTTCCTCAAACTGTTCGCACAAGCAATCCTCTTCAAGACATTCCTGTTCGCCCTCCGGAGCATCCATAGCGTGTTCCTCTTCAATATGCCCACATTTACAGGTTCTAAAAAGTCTTACCATTAGTTTCCTCCTCACATTCTCTCTGGAACGTCAGCTTAAAAGTAAGCTCTGAGAATATCCCCATCCCTTTCAACTTTAATCTTCCCTTGATATTCAGCCGTGAAGGGTGGGGCAAACCAGAACCGATGTCCATTTTCACAGGCGATATTTTGTGCATTACCCCCGCTTGGACCCTGAACAAAATGTGTGCTCCCACACTTAGGGCATATACCGCTATTCAATTTATCGTTGTCCTCTTTACTTAATCTCTCTAGTTCCATTATTTCACCTCCGACATTCTGGAATGTCTAATCGCGTTCCTTTACCTGTTCCCCTATTTGATTGAGCTTATCCTCTACTCTCTTTATCTCTTCCGCATAGTTAGATAGGGCCACCACGCCTTCATTAAGACCAGTCAGTATATTTAATCCTTGTTTCTTGCCTGCAAGATATACATACTCCAGAGCCAATCGAATCGATGAGTCCAATTCATTAAGGCTATCTCTAATGTGGGGGACTGTAAGGAAAAACTCGTCATCATGATAGCCATAAAAGTCATTCTCCACGCCCCAGGTATCTTTCTTATTCATAACCAAATATGGTGCGTTATGGTCCTTTTTACCGGTTGCTGGTTCAATGACGGCAATTGTTAAGGCGTGCCAGGCGTGGCGTAGACGGTCATTAAGCTGACGGCCAATGAAATTGCCGGAATGTTCAAATAGATATGGACTAGCAATAAGATGGAATCTCAGCTCGTGCTTGACCATGATCTTGCCTTGTTCAAGCTGAAGGTCCTGTTTCTTACGAGATAAGAGACCATCATCAAAGACCCGCTGGCAGCCAGGGCACAATTTGTCCTTTCGATGTAACTCTGTTGAGCCGCACCCATGGCAAGGCTTTTTCGTCCACCCGGGTGATGTCATTTATTTATACCTCCTATTTCTCCATTCTGATAGGAATATTTAGCCTTCCTTAGCTAGTGCTTTTTCAATCTCCCTTTTCATATTTCCCCGGTAAGGATCCGCTAAATTTTTCCTTACTCGGTCACAAAAGTTCCATGCCTCTTCTTCGCTCATGCCTCGGCTCCGCAATGTTTTCATTGATTCTTCTACATCCCAAAGGGTTATTGTCAGGCCGATATCCCATGGACCGAAACTGAAGCCAATCTCAAAATAGTGATGCCAGAGGTTCCACTCCTGGAAGTCCACGAATAGACCGAAGCCAACTCGCCCTCCCCATTTGCTAATGTAGCCTTTTATTTTCATTTATCACCTCCGTTCACCTAATATTCTTCGAGGAATATCACTCAGTCTTGCTCGGTAATTCTTTTGCTCTGTAGTATTTCTTGCCACCAATATGCTTTGATTCAATTAATCCCTTCGCCTCTAGATCCCTCAAAGCAATTAACACTTTTAAGTATCTGTATATCCATATTTTCCCAAAAGTTCTGTCTACCAACTCCAAGATACTAAAGGCCAAATCACTATGAAATTTAAGTACCTGATAAACTCTTCCCCTATGGCTAGTATTCATTAATCTGGTTCTCATCTTTGCCCTCCTTCGGCCATTCTTACTGGAATATCAGCTACGAATTCATAGACCTAGTTCTTTCTTCACATCAGACCAAGGTTTAACATCGCCCCTATGATATGCCTCGAGACCCCGACGCACACCAGCCATGAAGCGTTTATTGTGCCTAAGCCGCCATGCCCAGAATGCCTTAATCAGTCTTCGTATCACCTTTGCTAACCTCCTTTGTGCTCTCCAGCACACTCACTCGCTCCTGTAAATCCTTGAGCTTAATATCAAATTCTTGGCATATGATTGCTAAGCCGTGAACTATACCTATCGAATCTCGATATTTAGTTTGAATTTCCTTTAATTCATCAAGAGTTTGAGCTTTACAAATGAGTTGCAATAGAGGACTAGATTTTGGCTGTGGTTCGGGCTCCTTGGATTCCTTTATCGTTTTGGGTATGCTTTTACCAATGAAATCGATCATAGCTATTAACCTATCAATAGTTTTCTTTTTCCCGAACATTTTCATTTCCTTGCCATTCCTTCAAGAACGTTCATTCACCTGCTCTGTCCACGAACCTCTCCGGTCCGCCCAGGCAGAGGTAAATCCTGGGGTATTTTCCCCTCGTTGACATCTCTAACAGCCTTCAGGAATTTACGCCTAGCCCTTGCCACTTTTAGCTTATGCCACATTCATCTTTACCTCCCGACACTAGAATTGTCTCTCTTTCCCCTACTCGAACCACTGAACCATGAGAGCAAGAGCCATTTACATAAAGGTTTATAAATCTTTGCCTGACTTCCGTGCCAAACATCTTGGGTGGCGCCATTATCTTGATGACCATTTCGCAGTTTGGACATTCAAATTCCCAAACCATATATGCCCTGACAGGCCTGCCTTCTTTTTTAATATTTCGCAGTCTTGATGCACGAACCGCATTATGCTTATGTTGCGGTCGAGGGTCATTACTCAAGAAGGCATCAATAGCACTGTGCCTTATTATCCATTTCCCCCGCCAAGGACCACCAGGCTTTTTCGCTGCCGGCAGCAAGCCTAAGTGGATATATCGCTGCACAGCATCGTCTGTCGTAACACCGAGGAGTTGCGCCGCTTCTTCGCAGCTGTACCATGGGTCTCTTTCCCACTCTGCTTCAACAATGGAGCGGAAGTAATGCTCCTCCATCCTCTCCATATTGAGAAGCCATGGGCGATCCTTTAGGAATCGAATTACACACCTTTCAGTAAAGAGCCAAAATCGGTTTAGTCCCTGATAGTATGGAGCACGTCGCCCTTTAAGCCACCCCCGGCTAGCCCAATAGACAATGGTTTTCGCGTCATTGCCAAAAAGGCGAGCCAGCTCACTGGACGTATAGAAGTTATCGTATATTCGCTGATTATGAAGCAATCTTTTGGTTGCTATGTATATTGCCCCTTTAGTGCGTTGCAAGTTTCTAGCCAATGTCTTCAAGGAAACAAGACCATATTTGGCAGCCAAATATGTGACCTCATCCTCTGTCCAGGGCTTCCTGGCTCTAGCCGGCTCATCTGGTTTTCGTGGATATCCAGTCATTATTCCGGCAACCTCCCCACTAATCTCAAGAACTTATTTATATTCCGCCGAGGACCATGCCAAAAGATATCGGGAACCTTTATTATTCTCCTTGCTGGCTTTGCACCATCAGCGCTTCTATAGGCCATCGGATAGCAATCTACATTGTAGGAGTTAAGAATTTGCATCCGTTCTACGGCGGTATCATCATCATCAAAACCCACCAGCACGTAGAAAAAGAGTTTCCTGGAACGTATTCCCGCATCTAGAAGCAAGCTGATACCCTCTCTCAGAGCACTTTCATAACGAATATCATCAAAGGCAAAGCGGAGTTGTTTCGTCTTCATTTGTTTAAGATAGTTGACATTCTCTGCAGTTACCAGCCTTATATCCAGCCCTTGGTTAAAGTCGACCTCAAGTTCCTCTGCCAAGAGATCCTCCATGGTTTGTCTCCAATTAGGGGCTGCCAGCAAGTTATTATCAAGCAGTGTGATTTTCCTGTGCCGGCGATCCCAGAACTCATCGATACGTGTCCAAGGCTTGATCCATCCTTCTTTTTCTGGCACGATGCACCAGGGACATCTCCTAATGCAGCCCCTTGATGTAAACCCTAAAGAGAAGTCCACGCTTGGATAAAGGCTATAGTCAGGCATGATATGCTCCACTTCAGGATGAAGTTGTGCCTTTAAGTCAATCCCTGATCCACCAACGATTGCACCATCGGGAACCCTAGCTTTGGCCCAAGTGTTCCACGTAAAAATACAGGATGCATAGATGACATCAGCCTGCTTGAGAGGGAAATTTAGATATACCTCATCTCCGATGGCCTTATGGTAAGCACTGAGTTTCATAAGACCAAGATTGGGGAAGGGACGTCTTCTCGGGGTTATGTCTAAATCCATAAGTAGAACTTTCATAGCTCAATACTTGGTAGCGGGGGTAGGAGTCGAACCTACTGAGAGATGCTTATGAGACATCTTGAATACCGATTCTCCACCGCTTTATTCCCTTTTATTAGACAAGCTGCTGCACTTTCTCAACAGCGTGTATTAACGTCCGGCGGATGCCGTCTGACGTGGTAATATCCAGAAGGTCACCAGGCTTGATGTCTTTGTTGTGAACCTTCACCCCGATCCAAATATCACCTTGGAAGGGCCGACAATCCACTACCTCCCCTTTATCATTAAGATCCCACTCGAGGAAATCTTGCCCGTCGTCTACAAAGAATACTGTTATCATCGCTTCACCTCCTTAGCCGTTCTTTTAAGAATCTCAACTTCTGTTGCCCTTATAGCTGGCTCACGGAGTTTCCTCTATTGCCTTCTCACGGGATGCCTCATGTTGTACCGTCAAGAGTGGCCCAAGAAGGGCCTGCCTGTCCTCATATGATAGGTTCGACAGGATTTTCTGGATAAACTCCTGGCCTGCCAGAGTTGCTGGTTTAAGGAGGGTCTCCGCCTTGCTGGTGATAACTAGACGTACTGTCCTGCGGTCATCACCGTCTCTTTCTCTTGTGAGAAGTCCAGCTTTGACCATGCGGTCGACTATCATACTGATGCTGTTCGTGCTGCGTGTTAGCCAACGGGCTACATCAGTTATCCTTACAGGCTCATCGAGGTGTTTTATAGTCGTAAGCACTGCATACTGCTCCGTAGTAAGCCCTTGTTTACCAAATACTTTGTCCTCGCAGCTCTTAAGCATGTCGTGGGTTCGGTGTATCACGAACACTAGATTTTCTGAATTTACTGTCATATTTATCCTCCTTTCATGCTTTGTTTTGAAAACCTAAAACACCCCTATTGTGTTAAATAGGCAAATCCCCGACATCACACCGATCAGAATGATGAATATCCTTTTCACTTGGGGAAATCTATCTGATAAAATAAGGAGCAATAGAGCGAAGATTAATGCCGTGCTGATTTTGAAGCACCAAAATACCCATGTAGGCTGCCTGAGAATGAGACTTGGTATTGAGCAGAGCTCATATCCGCCATTAGCTATTGCTCTTAAAGTAAGGGCAGCGTCCAGGATATTTACCCCAACAAAGGTAATCGCTAGCTTGACATTAAGCCTCATCTCTGGCTTCCTTATAGCTTCCATTGTTTCCTTAACCTCTGAATACCACATTCGTGCCTTCACCCTCCGTCTCTCAAAGACTCCTTTATCTCCTCGAGCTGAGCCTGCGACAAATCTTCAAATGTGCCAGAAACGAAATCAGGGTCGGCAAGGGCACATTGCAGACATTTAATTTGCACATCTCCTCTGCCATGCAAAATAAGCCAGCTGGATGGAGCTACCCATACTCTTGCTCCACATTTTAAACACCTATCAGGCAGACTACCGGGAACAACGTACCCCTGGGTGGCAATCCGTCTGCACACAAGTATCGTCGGCCCGTCTCTCATTTCTACCTACTGGTATTTCTTCCTCTAATGCGTTGACCACTACATTTGTGTCCAAAAAGACCTGTTGAGCCGCGTAAGTGGACCGCAGCGGCGTGAACCTCCCATGCTTTGCGATGGTGTCATTCATATTGAGTGAGCAATATTTTTCTGTGGTACTGATGTTCTCGTGTCCCATTTGTAGTTGTAGGGAGCGGAGGTCACCACCGTTGGCTACCCAAGCCTTGCCAAAGGCATGTCTCAGGCGGTGGCCACCAAGTTTCGGGCCGGGTATGCCAGCCTTTTCATAAAGCTGGCGGAGTATCTTATACATGCCATATCTAGTAAGAACTCCTTTGCGACCGTGGAAAACATACTCATCCTTGCTGTCATTGGTAAGAGTGAGGAGCAGTCTTCTCGTTTCCTCGCTCATAGCAACTTCGTGTTGGCCAGACTTGCCACGCACAACCAGGGTTCTTGTTTTGATGTCCTGTCTGCGCAGTCCAACGGCTTCACTTGTGCGTATGCCGGTGTCGGTCAAGAGGGTTACTATTGCTTTTGTCCTAACGTCCGATCCCGCTGCCGTGAGCAATCTCAAGTGCTCCTCGGGCTCAAGGGTAGCCATCACCTTTTTAGGGCAGCGTGGAGGCTTAACTGTGGCCATAGGGTTCGGGACGCCATAACGTTCTGTGCGAAATGTGAAAATAGCTCTGAGTGCTCTAAAGTCCGCATGTATTGTTTCCGGCTCGCCGTGGCGCATGGCCAGAAATGTCTCGATAGGTCCAGGCTCCTCTGGAAGTTCTGGGTTGAATGTAGCGAATGGCCGGAGCCTCTGCTTATACCATTGAACGGTTTCGGCACTTAATTTTCGTGCCCGGCGGGATTGAAGGAATTCATCGATTGCTGCCTGTGTCATAGCATTACCTCCCCAAAGTTTTCCGGCAGCGTTGTGGGGGCCCGAGAGGGATCTCGTAGCGCGTGGTGAAGATGCTGTAGAGTCGGGTCTCGTTGGCGTCGTCGGTGAAGATATTGTAGAGTCACCTCTCGTGGCTGTAAAGCCCCTGAAAAACGAGGTTAAGTGGTGGGGAAGGGGGGACTCGAACCCCCACGCCTTACGGCACATGATCCTAAGTCATGCTCGTCTGCCAATTCCGACACTTCCCCGATAGGAAACCACCTAATACAATAGCATTTTATGGGACTCGCCTCAAACCATCGCTCCCTTGAATGGATTCCAGGGACACCATACCAATTAAGCCTACTACAAATCAGGTATTATGTCCCCAGAATACTTGCGAAAGGAGATGAGTGTTCACCCCCCTACCCTATTTTGCGAAATCTTGCGTGTGGCTGCCCGCTCGGGTCGCAGGCTAAAATCTCATAGAAATCTAATGCGTCCTTCCCCCTTCTCCTTTCACTCTATTCCATCAACCTCACCTTATGAAGGATATTGACACTTACTTCGCTTGTGATACAATAACACTTTGAGGGTTATGTACGTGAAAAGACTTGGCATCCTTTTGGTTACGGTAGCCTTAATTGTAGTAATGGGAGGCTGTGCTCTTCCTTCCCAAAACCTGGAAATACGGGATTGGTATGATTTGGATGACATCAGGAACAACCTGGGCGGCCATCACATTCTGATGAACAACCTCGATTCCACCACTGCCGGTTATGAGGAGCTGGCGAGTGAGACAGCCAATCAGGGAAAGGGCTGGCAGCCAATTGAAACTTGGGGTCCCCCATTTAAATTTAAAGGGAGTTTCGACGGGCAGGGATACGAGATACGTGACCTGTTTATCAACCGCCCTGACGAAAGGGGTGTGGGACTTTTCGGTTATGTTGGTGTGGGAGGAGTCATCAAGAATGTCGGCGTGGTGAACTTCACTGTGAGTGGCTCCAGCCGGGTTGGCGGTCTAGTGGGAGATAATGCGGGCACCGTGAGCAACTCCTATTCCAGCAGCAATGTGAATGGCCCTTTTGGTATTGGTGGTCTGGTGGGAGAAAATTGGGGCGCTGTAAGCAACTCCTATTCCACCGGCAGCGTGACCGGCAAGTGGCTTGTTGGCGGTCTGGTAGGAATTAATTCTGGCACCGTGAGCAACTCCTATTCCACCGGCAGCGTGACCGTCACCGAGTTTAAGGTTGGTGGTCTGGTGGGATTTAATTTTGGCACTGTGAGCAACTCCTATTCCACCGGCAGCGTGACTGGCGGAGATGGTGTTGGCGGTCTGGTGGGATGGAATCGAGACACCGTGAGCAACTCCTATTCCAGCGGCAACGTGACTGGCGATAACTGTGTTGGCGGTCTGGTGGGATGCAATTATGACACTGTGAGCGACTCTTATTCCAGCGGCAACGTGACTGGCAATTCGTCCGTTGGCGGTCTGGTGGGATGCAATTATGACACTGTGAGCAACTCCTTCTGGGACACCGAAACCAGCGGACAAGCTACTTCGGATGGCGGGACGGGCAAGACTACGGCGGAAATGCAGAACATCGCCACCTTCTCAGGCGCAGGCTGGAACATAATCGCGGTCGCCAATCATGGCACGCGCAACCCATCCTATATCTGGAATATCGTTGACGACGAGACCTATCCCTTCCTGAGCTGGCAACCGTAAGAAGAGGGCAGCTCTTTCTCCCAACGAGATTGCTTCGCCTGACTTCGCTAGCCTGGCAACAGCATAGAGGTAGTGTGTACAATTCCAGGGACACCATACCAATTAGGCCTAGTACAAATTAGGTATTATGTCCCCAGAATAGTCCGTTTATTGATTCCATAGCCCACGGTTTTTCATCTTGGCGTACTGTTCTAATCGGACAAGAATCTGGCTGTATCGGTCATCAGGGTCAAATATATAGGCTTTTGCATATCCCTGAGCAATCAACTCAGCATTAACGAACACCCCGTCTACGTAAACGTATCGGAGCAATCGACCGTATTCGTCCTGGTCTCGGTCGCCTCGCTGCAGTTCAACCGTCTTTCCTTCGACAAGTTCTTTGTTTCTGGCTGTCGCCTCTTCAGCGTAATATTCTCCTGACTCTGGCGTGTCAATGCCCAGATAACGGACACTGCGACCATCTGCTAGCTCAACAGTATCACCATCAATGACCTTGGTGACCAATGCCTGCTCATATACACTATTGTCGGCATGCCACAAACCATAGCCTGTGCCTAACCCAATACCGATTCCAATAAGCAGTACTAAAGCTATGAGAAGTTTATTACTCATGTATTTGGTCAAGTGATGTAACTTCAATCTGCGGCACCCCGTTATAAGAGTCAATTAGACCGCTAATATAAATAGTTTTACCGTCGTAATAATCCTCTGGTGGTTGAAAAAACTTGCCACGATTCTCACCCCAGATAACCACAGTAAATCGGTTTAGGTCAGGGTAAGGGTTGCCCATATTCAGGAAAGTAGGTTGGCCGCTACTCTCACTAGCATAATGCGTATCGACGACAGGACCATATACTGTAGTTCTTTCACCAATGTGGTCCTTAGCCTTATCCCAACTGATTGCATCTGGCGGAGCAGTTTTAAAGTTAGCAGTGAGGCTCTTATCCGAATCCATGGTAATAGTAACGGTAGGTGTGGTGTCTGACGCACTACCGCTCCAGTAGTCAAAGATGTAGCCACTAGCTGGGCTGGCTGTCAGTGTTACCTGCACACTGGCATCATATACGCCACCCGAAGGAGATACAGCCCCTGCCACTGAGGGGCTGACGCTTACACTAAGTGTGTACGTAGGTGTAGGTGTTGGCGGGGGTCTAGTTATGACAATCGCCACGATGATAGCTATAGTGCAAGCTATGATGATTCCTGCTAGCTTTCCCTTACTCATTCCTTTAACGTTTGTCCTATCGCCAGTCGATACCCACATTCAGGGCAAAACGAAACACCTTCGCTTACCTCTTTTCCGCAATGAGAACAAACTGGCATAGCTTCACCTCCTGTCCTATTGATACATCATATACGAATGAAAAACAATGGTCAATACCGAAATTCCAAGTACACCATACTAATCAGGCCTACCACAAATTAGGTATTATGTCCCTCGAATACTCACGCGGAAATAAATTCAAGAAGGTGGCATAATTATATGGGCTAAATCAAGATGAAAGCATTAGTGCAGCGGGTTTCCAGAGCCTCAGTTAGCGTGAATGACAATATAGTAGGCGAGATTGGCCAGGGGCTGGTGGTTTTTCTCGGCGTTGCTCAAGGTGATTCGAAGGAAGACGCCAGTTACCTGGCAAACAAAGTGGTTAACCTGCGTATTTTTGCCGACGAGGCAAGCAAGTTTGCCCTCTCAGCGCTGGAAACAAGGGGAGATATTTTAATAATAAGCCAATTTACTCTTCTGGCTGATTCACGCAAAGGGAGGCGACCCAGCTTCACCGAGGCAGCCCCGCCGGACCTGGCCAAGGAGTTCTATGAGTTTTTTGTGGAGCAAGTTCGCTCCACAGGGCTCAAGGTGGAAACAGGGCTTTTTCAGGAGCATATGCTGGTGGAAATTTATAATGATGGGCCGGTCACCATATCGCTGGAAAGTAAGACGGGAAAATAGTCGCATTAGCAACTTGTTGCAATAATTTTGCTGTCTTGTTATAATATCCCCCGGCAATGAGCTGCCACGAAACTCTTCAAGAAAAGGGACACCGCTTAACTCCCCAGCGCATGCTGGTCATTGAGGCACTTCATAATGCCGACAAGCACATCAGCGCTGAAGAAATCTACGAGCAGTTACATAGTCGTTATCCCTATGCCAATATATCTACTGTCTATCGCACTCTAGAGCTACTGAAGAAATTAGATTTAGTTACGGAAACTGACTTTGGCGAAGGACGTGTCCGCTATCATGTTGCTGAGAAGGGGCATCACCATCACCTCGTTTGCCGTAGCTGCGGCAAGGTAATAGGCCTGAAGGAACTGGTGCTACATCCGTTACAAGATACCTTGCTTCAGGAATACGGCTTTGATGCTGATTTAAGGCACCTGGCCATTTCAGGAGAGTGCGGTGGGTGTCGCAGAAAAAAAGGAAACAAAGCCTAACCAACCATTGTGAATAAAAGCATTGCTATGGATGACGTTCAAGAAAAACTGCACATTCTGCTTGACTATTGGATTGAACATAACAGCGAGCATGAGAAAGAGTTCCGTGATTGGGCTGATAAAGTTGTCTCGTTATCCACTGAGGTAGCACGACAGTTACAAGAAGCAGCCACTAAGATGGCTGCGGTTAGCAACGAACTGATGAAAGCAGAACAGGCTCTGCTAAAGAGCAAGGAGAGGCATTAGGATGTGTATGGCTAAACTTTATGAGGCTAAAGAAGGAGATAAGCCAATTCTGGAGGACATCGCACGCCTGATAATTGCTAACCGGCGAGTAGAAGTAGAGACCCTCTTCGGAGAAAAGAAGGTTTTCCAGGGCAAGGTGCGACAGATAGACTTCTTAAAGTCTCAAATACAGCTGGAAAAGGATTAATTTTTTTGCCCTATAATTGCAATTAGTTGCACATGCATGGAGTGTTAAAAGGGACATTATGAGAAGAAAAATTCTGCTAGGCGTGCTGGCAGCAGCGCTTGTGGGGATTTTAGTGACGGTCCTGGTCCGTGCCCAACATGCCCAACCTTCGGCTGATATCATGGCAGGGAGCTCGCTTATCACCAACATTATTCAGGATGTAGCTGACGACAAAGTGGAACCTCGCACCCTTATACCGCCAGGCGTGTGTCCGGGACATTATGATATAAAGCCAAGCGATATTGTGGCATTGGCTAACAGCAAAGCCCTTTTCATCCACAATTGGCAAAAAAATTACGAAAATGTCACTGGGCTGATTGAAGCTGCAGAAAACCCCGACCTTATTATCAGGGTTATTGATATTATAGGTAACTGGATGACTCCCCCGGTTCAGGCTGAGGCAGTAGACAAAATTGCTCAAGCCCTGGGCGAGATAGACCAGGAGAACGCCGCGTATTATCAGGAGAAAGCCGCAGAAAGGGCGCAAGCTATTTTAGCTAAGGGCGAAGAGGTAAGAAATAGATTACTGGAAGCGGGAATAGAGGAGGTAAAGGTAATCTGCGCTGCCATGCAAGAAGGATTTGTAAAGTGGGCCGGGTTTGATGTCGTGGCTACATACGGTCGGCCTGAAGACTTGCGTGTGGCGAAAATGAAAGAACTGGTAGCTGAAGCTCAAGAAGCTGGGGTAGCTTTAGCTATCGACAATCTCCAGAGTGGTGCCACGGCGACAGGTGCAGCTATGGCACAGGATATTGGAGCCATTCAGGTAACCATATCCAACTTTCCCGGCGGCTTCGAAAATACCGAAACCTGGGAGAAGGCAATAGATAAGAACGTTGATTTACTGCTGGAAGCTTTGAATGAATGGAGGGAACAATATGGATAACACAGTCATCAAGATTCAAGACGCTGTAGTTTCCTACAGGGAAGATGTGGCTTTACAGGGCGTGTCTCTGGAGGTAAGGAAAGGAGAATTCATTGGCATTATCGGACCTAACGGCGCTGGCAAAACTACCTTGCTCACAGTGATTAATGGCCTGGGCAAACTGGTTCATGGACAAGCCTGGGTATTAGGGTCGCGGCTAAATGAGAGAAATAGCATCAATTTAAGGAAGCGCATAGGTTATGTGGCTCAAGTAGAAAATATCGACCCCAGGTTGCCCATCAATGTTAGAGAGACGGTAATGGTAGGCTGCTATGGTCGCCTGGGACTATTCCGTCGGCCAACACGGACTCAATGGGAAACAGTAGACGAGGTATTGGAAATGGTAGGCATGGCTCATTTATCCCAACGCCCAATAGGACATCTATCCGGGGGCGAATACCAAAGGGCAGCCATTGCCCGAGCTTTAGTTCAGCAGCCTGAGATATTTCTTCTCGATGAGCCGACAGCTTCAATAGATCAAAAAGCTCAACGCGAAATCTTAAGCCTGATACAACTCATTCACAGGGAGTATCATACGACCACTCTATTCGTCACCCATGACCTGAGAACGCTGCCCTCTATTTGCCAACGACTGATTCTAATGAAGGATGGCAAGATATGGCAGCAAGGTAGCCCGGAGCCAATGCTCAGGGAAGAGGTGCTGAGTCAGCTTTACGGAGCTCCGATCTCAGTACCAACTGAGATTGCTCCACTTCGGGCATAATGACAGGTGCAGGAATGGATTTTTCTATTTTACAGTACCATTTCATGCAAAATGCCATTCTTGCCGGGTTATTCGGTGGCATAACCTGTTCTGTGGTGGGCGTCTTCGTAGTTACCATGCACCTCTCCTTCATCGGGGTATGCATTGCCCACGCTGCTTTTGCTGGAGCGCTCCTGGGCCTCTGGCTGGGGTTTAACCCTTTGATTGGTGCCTTGCTCTTCAGCCTGGCCTCAGCAGCCATTATCGGACCCGTGGCTGACCGTGGGGAATTAAATCCCGATACTTCCATAGGTGTTATTTTCTCCCTGATGCTGGGACTTGCTTTCCTTTTCATGGGCCTGATGCCCGGGGCCAGGACTGAAGCCTTAAACCTGTTCTGGGGGAGTATATTGACCGTTACGCAACAGGACATCATCTTTTTAGCCGTTATAACAGCCGTAATAGTTGGGCTGGTGGTCGTTTTCTATAAGGAAATTCAAGCAGTGATTTGCCATCGGGAGGTAGCTCTAGCCGTGGGCATACCGGCGACAGTCGTTTTCTATGGCTTGTTGTTTTCCACCGGGGTGACTATAACTGCCTCGCTGCAAAGTATTGGCGGTTTGCTTATCTATTGCCTTATTCTCAATCCCGCAGCCGCTGCCTATCAACTTACTTATAGCTTAAAGCGGATGCTCCTTATCGCTGTTGCTTTTGGTGTTATTTCTTGCTGGGCTGGGCTCGCAGCCTCATATTTGCTTGACATTCCCTCAGGTGCCGCCATAGTGATAACTTCTTCTATTATCTTCGGCCTGGCAACGGCATTTTCTCCTAAGAGAAAAGTAAAGGGATGGCAGCAAGTTCCGTTAGCAGGTTAGCTATGCAACTTCAAGAATATTTCGATCAACTAGCTCCAACCTGGGATAAAGAGCTTACCCGGGAGAGGTTGAAGTGTCTTAGCAACATCGTCAAGGAATTAGGCATTAAACCTGGATATTATGTGCTTGATATTGGCAGCGGTACGGGCGTCCTTTTACCCTTTCTAATCGCAGAGCTGGGTGATGAGGGAAAAATTGTAGCCCTGGATTTTTCAGCGGAGATGCTAGGTCAAGCGAAAGCCAAAACCTTCCAGCCTCTGGTTGGTTTTGCCCAGGCTGATGTTCTCGCCATTCCCTTGGCTGATAATTCTGTGGACTTGGCTATATGCAACAGTGTCTTTCCTCATTTTAACGACAGGGTCAAGGCATTAAAGGAAATAGCCAGGGTGCTCAGAAATAATGGCCGGCTGGTCATCTGCCATACCATGAGCCGAGAGATGCTTAACCGGCTTCATCAATCCGTTGGTGGCGTAATCGCCAATGATCTCTTACCACCCGAATTTCAGCTAAGAGGGCTGATAAAGCAGGCTGGTTTGAGGGTAACCCATTTCGAGGACGGCCCGGAACGGTATCTGCTTGTTGCTGAGAAGAGCGCCCGCTAATGTTTAGATAATAATTATCTGTGGCTCCTTAATCATTGAGCTTCAAGCTCAAGACTAATATCTAAGGCTCTTGCGGAGTGGGTAAGGGCGCCAATGGAAATAAAATCAACGCCGGTTTCAGCTACAGCCCGAACATTATCCAGCGTAATTCCACCGGAGGCTTCAATTAAAGCATGTCCATGAATAGATTTCACCGCCTTACGCATATCCTCGAGATTCATATTGTCAAGCATGACGATATTTGCCCCAGCTTCCACGGCTTCTAAGGCTTCTGACACGGTCCCGACCTCCACCTCGACTGGCAGCCGCTGCGGAGCATTTTGCCTTGCTTTGGCTACAATCTCCTTGATATTTAATCCCTGGCTGCGGAGCGCCGCCAGATGATTATCCTTAATGAGTATGCCATCACCTAAATTCATACGGTGATTTTCCCCACCACCTACCCTGACGGCATACTTTTCCAGCGACCTCAAGCCCGGGGTGGTTTTTCTGGTATCCATAATGCGCACCGGCAATCCTTCAACTCTTTCCACGTAACGATTGGTCTCCGAGGCAATGCCGCTCAAGCGCTGGAGAAAATTTAGGGCGACCCTCTCCGCTTTGAGAATGCTGGCAATGCTGCCCGACACTTTGACCACTTTACTGCCTGGCTTAACTCTAGCCCCATCTTCTAGAAAAATCTCCACCTTTAACTCTGGATCAACTCGATGGAAAACCCGATTGGCCGCCCCTGTGCCAGCCAGGATGCCTTCCTCCTTAGCCACAATGAAGCCAGTCCCTCGCTGGTCGCCGGGTATTAAGGCCTCAGTAGTAACATCACCCGTACCAAAGTCCTCAGCTAAGGCGAGGTCAATAATTTCTTCAATCTGGAGCTTACTTGATGACATTTTTCCTAAAAACGATATGCCGGTGCCATTCTGGCGAAGTCCGTGGGAAATCTGTGCGAAAGTGAGCGCCACGACTTTCTTCGCGGAGCAAAGCGGCCTCAGTCATGAGCCTGGCACATAATACCAAATTATTTAGTTCATAGGAGGGACGGCCACTGGGTTGAGACAGGGGGCTTTCCCAGGTGGCCAAAATGCTTGCCGCCTCTTTGAGGCTCTTGCCAGAACGAATGATTCCTACTTTATCCCACATAAGGGACTGCAGGTTGGGTAGATTAAGCGATGGTACCTTGGGCAGCACCTCACGTTCGGGGAGGCAATAGGAGATTGCTTCGTCGCTTTGCTCCTCGCAATGACGAGGAGCGGCAGTCATTTCAGTTCTCTGCATTACCCTCTTGCTGAAAACAACTGACTCAAGCAGGGAATTTGATGCCAGCCTGTTAGCACCATGCACTCCAGTACAGGCGGTCTCGCCAGCAGCAAATAACCCTGGGATATTTGTCTCCCCCCAATTATTGACCCTCACCCCTCCCATAAGGTAGTGAGCGGCTGGGGCAACGGGGATAAGTCCCTTGGTGATATCCAGGCCGTGGTCTCGACAGAAGCTATATATACGGGGAAAGCGGGTGGTAATTAACCGAGATGGCAAATGAGTAACGTCCAGAAAAACTCTATCGCTGTGAGTTTTCTTCATCTCATAAACAATGCTGCGAGCTACTATATCTCTAGTCGCCAGCTCAGCCTCAGCAGCATAATCTGACATGAAACGATGACCTTCCACATTTTTAAGTATGCCACCCTCCCCCCTGACTGCTTCAGAGATGAGGAAAGGAGCTACTCCCGGCAGGCGAAGAACAGTGGGATGAAACTGGAAAAATTCTATATCGCTTATTTCGGCACCGACTTCAAAAGCTAAAGCTATCCCATCGCCAGTGACTACATCGGAGTTAGTGGTATATTTAAACAACTTACCAGCACCACCAGTAGCTAAGATGAGGAATTGGCAGTGATATTCTTCCACAGAGCCAGTACGACAATCGAGAGCTCTCACGCCAACTACCTTATCTTTCTGGACTAAAATTTCGCTAGCCAGGCAATTTTCCAAGACTTTGATAGGAGTAGAGCGCACCTGGCGACTTAAGGTAACCTCGATATGCTCCCCGGTGGCATCTCCGCCGGCATGCATAACGCGGGGCACACTATGGGCTGCCTCTCTGGTCAAGGTAATTTCACCGTCCAAAGTGTCAAAGGGCACTCCAAATTTGATTAAGTCAGCGATGCAATCGGCAGCCTCATCAGTCAAAATGCGCGCTGCCTCGGAATCGCACAGGCCATCTCCGGCAGCCATCGTGTCTTTGAAGTGCAGCTCGGGAGAATCATCCCTGCCCATGGGCACAGCAATGCCCCCCTGAGCATACTTGGTGTTGCAGTCATCTATATTTCCCTTAGTCAGGATAAGGACGCTGCCCCGTTCTATAGCAAGCAAGGCAATATAAAGCCCGGCAATGCCACTGCCCACTATAATATAATCACAATAATTCGTTTTCATTTTTCCGCCATGTCCAGTAATTTACTAATCTCATTGTTGCTCTTGCCGCCCTCTCCGGCGAAGGGAAAACAGCTAAACCTTGGTTAATAATTTGTCTTCTCGTCTCAGCAATAGCTCTCCATTTCCAGCTTTCCATCTCCGCCAGACCAATTTCTCCCGTTTCAATAACACAGACTACAGGCTTACCATTCTTCTTAATTGCCATTACACTGTGCAAAAAATTTGCTGCCAGCACTTTTTCCCATATATCGTTGGACAGAGGGTCGTCCTGAGTCAAATTGGCAACTAAAATATCAAATCCGTCTTCACTACTGAGCCACTCCAGCAAGTTTATATCCACCACAGGTGTGCCTTGAAAAAGAGAGGCATCTATAGGATTTCTGACCCAATCCCACAGTTCGGGGACTTTCTCTTTAAGCTTTTTCCTGAACTCCACAGATAATTCTGGTAACTCGAAGCCTTCTTCTTCCCAGACATCAGCCGAGACCATACTCTTCCCACCTCCACCTCCAGCAACGATTACCCTCCTGCCGGTGATAGGCGGCAAAAAGGTAAATGCGACAACCTGGTCTATTAGCTCTTGAAAATTACTGACCATAATGGCCCCGTATTGCTTTAACATTGCTTGCCAAACCTTGACAGAGCCAGCTAGTGATGCAGTATGGGAGAGTGCTAATTTTGCCCCTGTTTTACCCCTTCCCCCCTTGAGAATTATGACTGGCTTCTTTTTCGCAGCCAGTGCTAATGCCTCAGCAAATTTCCTGCCATCTTTAACTCCCTCAATATAGGAAGCAATTACCTTCGTTTCATTATCAGAGGCAAAATAGTTTAATAACTCAACCTCGTCAATGTCTGAGGCATTACCATAGCTTATAACTTTACTGAAACGGACTCCTCTTAAAGCAGCGTAGCGGACAAATTCCCCGGCTCCCCCGCCGCTTTGAAAAAATCCCCCCACCGGTCCACTTTCTCTGGGCAGCTCGTGATTAAAAGACAAACCTAACCTCGGGTAGTAGATTCCCATACAATTTGGCCCGAGAATTCTAATGCCCAGCTTTTTCGCTTTTCCCAGGATTTCACCTTGAAGCTTTGTCTCTTTATCTCTTCCCGTCTCTTTCAGCCTGGCTGTAAATAGATGGACAAGCTTGACATTTTTCTTGCCACAATCCTCAAGCAAAGACAACACACCTTCGGCAGGTATGCAGGAGATCACATAGTCCACGCTTGACTCAGGGACTTCTGTTAGCCTGGAATAGACTTTAAGCCCAAGAATCTCACTTGATGTTGGGTTCACCGGATAAAGTTTGCCCTGGAAGCCATGGTCTATAAGAAAACGCGTGAATTGGTATCCCCCGGAAAAAGGGTTTAAAGAAGCTCCTACAATAGCAACACTGCTGGGAGAAAAAAGGCGGCCTAGAGAAAATTCCTCAGGCATAAACGTCAGAATACTCCCCCACCACTTTCCTCAACCTCTTGTTTGCCAAGTATACTGTTTCTGGCAACCCTCATTGTTGCTCCTGACTCTATTTTCAGAATCACAGTTTCTTCACCAAGACTTTCAATTTGTCCGTAAATCCCACCAGCTATAATCACCTTGTCTCCCACTCTCAGTTCCTTCTCCATTTCCTCGTGTTGTTTTTGCTGCTTCTGCCTCGGCCTGATCATCAAGAAATACATCAGGGCAAAAATTGCTACCAAAAAGATAACCATTCCCCATGTTCCTAGACCTTCCATGTAACCTCCTTTAATTAATTATTTTTTTAACTTCGCCTCCCAGCGACCAGGGACTTGTCTTCTCAATCCGGACTCTTGCTAATTGGCCCAGCCAGTCGCCAGCATCTTCAAAGAAAACCAGCTTATTGCTCCGGGTGCGCCCAAACCATTTCCCCTTCTTCCTGCCTTCTACCAGCACCTCCACCTGCTTGCCTTGAAGGTGTGAATTAATCTTGCTAGCTATAGCTGTTTGAAGCTCTTCAATCTTATTGAGCCTTTCCTTCTTAACTTCCGCAGGAATATTATCTTGATATTCCTGCCAGGCAATGGTGCCAGAGCGAGGAGAATAAGCTGCCAAATGAACAACATCAAACTTCATTTCCTGGGCCAGAGATAGGCTGTGCTCAAATTGTTCCTCTGTTTCTCCAGGAAAGCCCACGATTATATCTGTGCTCAGGGATATTTGAGGGACCTTGCGGCGAACAGTGTGAACAAGTTCTCTATATTGTTCCACGCTATATCCTCGCCTCATAGCCTTTAATATATCATTATCCCCTGATTGAACCGGCAACTCCAGATGCTCACAGACCTTGCTCAGAGAAGCCATGGTCTCAATGAGCTTCAGGCTTATATCCTTGGGGTGATTTGTCAGAAAGCGAATCCTGGCAAGGTTATCTATGCTGCTTAATTCGTTTAGCAAATCAGCAAGGTCGGGATGCCCGGGCAAATCGTGTCCGTAGGAATCAACATTCTGCCCCAGCAGAGTTACTTCTTTTATGCCTCGTCTTGCTAGCTCCTCCACTTCACAGACTATCTCCTCCAGAGGACGACTCACCTCCCTTCCCCTCCTGTAGGGGACAATGCAATATGAGCAAAAATTATCACAGCCCTGGATGATGGGGATAAGAGCGCATGGCGAGGGAGCTATCCAACCGTCATTGCGGGGGTAGCGGAGCAATCTCTGCTCAATAAGGATGCCTTGCTTTTGTCCCCAGGCAATTAGCTCAGGGTAATCGCCGGGCTTAAATAGTAAATCAACATGAGGAAATCGTCTCTTCACTTCCTGGGAGTCGGAGTTGACCAAACATCCGGTAACAAGTATCTGGAGATTGGGATGTTCATTTTTCAGACCTTTCAACAGATTCAGGGTGCCTAGAACCTTATTCTCCGCGCTTTTTCTTACCACGCATGTATTGAGAACCACCAAATCGGCATGGGAAAAAGAAGTCGCTGCCTGATAGCCGGCAGAATCTAAATATCCAGCTATTTGCTGGGATTCTGCCTTATTCATCTGGCAGCCAATGGTCCAAATAAAATAGCGTGGCATAATGCTCTTGCCTTTCCTTCAGCCTGTATCTAGCTGATGATTATATCATCCAGGGGTCGCTTTGGCACGTGCTCAGTGGATCATGTTTGGGTGAATTAAGTGAAAGCCACAACTGACAACGAGGTTGTGTCCAGTCATAGCACTGGAATCATCTGAAGCCAGAAACACAACACAAGCCGCTATTTCAGATGGTTCGGCTATTCTCTTCAGGGCATTATTGTCCGTGATCTTACTCATCATTTCTTCGTAGGAGATACCGGCATCGGCAGCCGAAACCCTCACCCAGTCCTCAAATTCTTGAGTCCGAGTAGCGCCAGGGCTGATGCAGTTAACACGAATACCGAATCTACCGACTTCGATAGCCAGCGTTTCCGTAAAGCCAATTACGCCCCATTTGCTAGCGACATACGGGCTTTCTTTGGGAACTCCAGATATTCCCGCCACGCTGCTAATGTTGATAATATTACCACTTTTGCGGGGAATCATATATTTAAGTGCCTCTCGAGAGCAAAACATAATCCCGGTTAGATTTATCGCCAAACTATCATGCCACTCCTTTAGATTCATATCGACTACATCAGCGTTATTAAAGGTACCCCTGGCAGCATTATTTACCAATATATCAATCTGTCCAAAGTCTTTGATAGTCTGAGCTACCATCCGCTTTACCTGCTCATGGTCAGAAATATCGGTTTGTATTGCCCTTGCCTTACCGCCTCTAGATTTGATGTCTTTAGCTGCCTGTTCCAATCTGGAGAGGTTACGAGCGGCTATGACCACGGCCGCTCCTTCGTTAGCCAAGGCTAGGCTAATGGCCTTCCCTATGCCAGTCCCCCCACCAGTAATAATAGCTACTTTATCTTTTAGTTTCATAGGTTCCATCCTCCTCAGTTGTTTTCAATTTCAGTCTACTTGTACCTGCCCCCAGGCCCGGTGGTGAAGTGGAATATAGGTCTATCTACTCTCCTGATAATCAATGGGCAGTGCTTCATTCCTTTTGGGACAAAGACCAGACAGCTTTTGGTGAGTATATGCTTTTCGTCCTCCAACCATAATTCGACTTCTCCACACAAGTCCTGCGGGTCTTCTCGATTAGTTCCCAGAAATGCTATGACTTCGTCAAAAGCGTGTGTATGAGCTCCAACTATGGGCTGTTCGGACCCTTTCCAGTACCAGACACATTCTACATAGAAGGCCCCTTTTATGACCTCGTCATCCAAATATAGCAAACGAGTGTGGTTACCAGCGGCTATCTCGGCAGCATCGACCCTGTACAAAGGAGCCCTCAAGTCAGATTTTGCCCTGGTGATAATATATTTCCCATATTTTGCCGCCATTTTGCGTAATCCTCCTTCGTAGTTTTCGACGTACGATAGAGATATTGGTACTCACATTCCTAGCCACCGCATTTGTCGACGTTATTGAGGCACCTGCCATCGCCTTTATTCGTTGCTTTCCTACCTCGGCGTCCGTTCATTCCCGCTCAGTCACAATTGGATCTTTTCTTGGAATATCGGGCAGGCTAATGTGCCGTTCTCGGTATCATTCAGAAGCCGTCTCGAAGAGCGTCTGGCAACTTTGCTCAATAACCATACCCTAATATTCCCGCCAATTCCAGCTCATGCCCCCTTTGAACACATTTGCGTTCATTTCATTACTGATGAAAAGATTGGCTTCGGGGAAGCGTTTGACCATGGCGTAATAGAAACTGGCTACGTCCTTTGTTCTTGTCAGTTCCTCTTCAGTAGCGACAAGATAGTCCCTGGTGAAATCGAATGAACTGGAGTCGAAGGGCATTCCCGGTTTCTGATGGCCAGGAATTATTACCTCAGCATCCAGTTTCTCCAAGCGCCCAATATCCCGTATCCATTGCTGTCGTTCTTCGGCAGTAAGCTCGCACGTAAAAGGATGTGCTTGGTTGAAAAGAACATCGCTGCCGACCAGAGTCCGTATTGAAGGAATCCAGACTACTGTGTTATATTTCATGTCCCCGATCACTCCGGGGATAATCTCGATACGTTCCCCTTCCAATTCGAAGTAGTTCTCGGTGAGAGACTCAATTTTGGCTGTTCTTCTGGGTACGTTTATAACTCCGATCACTTTTTCCCAGTGCTCTATTTTGCCAAAAAACTGTTTGTTGATGACACGGGCTACTCCAGGGAGTGCTACAACCCGGGCTTCCGGGAAGGCTTCTGCAATAGTACCCAATCCAAAGTAATGGTCGGGATGCGCATGGGTAATGTAAATCGTTTTAAGATATTTGCCTGTTTCCAATATTTCTGCGATTACTCGGTGGGCATTTGACAACGTCCACTGTGCATCGATGAGAACAGCATCAGTTTTGCCTGCCACGATTACGGAGGCAACTTCGAAACCACTTTCGTCGCTGAAGAAAACTTTGGTTGCCAATGAGTTCCGCCCATGCGTATTAAGCCTAACCTCCATAAGCTATCTCCTTCCTGACAAAGCTTTCTTCACTTCAAAAACAGCGGTTCAGATTGGAATAAGACGTCCTCGTTTCAACACTTGCCGGCGCATCATCTCCTTTCTCCTGTTTGCAAGTAACATCCGAGGAATTCTTGGGGCAGGGTAGCCCGAAGATTTGTTGTGGATAGTGTATTATACACCTGCTCCCGACCCAGTGGCTCAGTTCTCAGTTCAGCGATATTTTAGTTTTCGTATCTGTGCATAAGATAGTGTTGCTTGGCGTCAGCTAGTCAATGATTATATCATCCAGATGTCGCTTCGGCACATGATGCACACTCTTGCTGTCACGCCAGTACTTGGTATCTCCATTGGGGCCGACCGTTTCTATCACTACCTTTTCTTTAGGCTTGCCCAGAGCCAGGACAAGTAGTATCTCATATCGTGGTGGTATCTTCAAAGCTTTACGCAGTCCTTCCTTTTGTATATTAGCGATGATACAGCCACCTAAACCCTTCTCAGTCGCCCCCAGCATGATACTTTGTGCCGCTATCCCGGCGTCGTAGTCCAAAAACCGGCTTATCTCTGTGTTCCCGAGAATGATTATGTATGTCGATGGTCTTTCCCCTTCAGCGGGACCAGCCCAGCCCGTGAGATATGCGCCCAATGTCAGATGTGGAAATATCAGTGAATTCTTTTGAGGGTCGCAGGAAAGGATGTATTTAAGCGGCTGCGCATTTCTTGCCGATGCAGAGAGCCGGGCAAGGTCAACCAGTTCTCTCAGTGTCTCAAGTTTTATGTCAACTTCTTCATAAAACCGCCGATAGCTTCTGTTCTTTAATATTAAATCTCGTATCATCCTAAGCCCTCCTTCCTGTAATGGGTGGAGAAAAATAGAGTTGACCCCTTTTTACAAAAACTATTGCCAATTTCTTTAATAAAAATTTAATAATTTTACCATATATGACAATTTCCTTAATAACATTTTAATAATGGCATCATATAATAGTACCATGAGTACCATAAGGCGAATATAGGGTGGGTGGTCAAGTGTGTGCGTCGGAAGGTTGCGGTAGTTCTCACGATGATGAGCCCATCACATGTAGACGTGCGAACCGGGCTCTTTTAAGCATTTGGATTTCAATTGTCATTTGGATTTTGACATTTGGAATTTGTTGGAGCAACTACAAGAATCTGGAGGTGGAGTATGAAGACAATACTTAGTCCGAGGAGACGCCATTACTTGGCCAGAGTCAGCATCTTTTTGGTTATGGTAGCCTTAATTGCCGGGATGGCAGGCTGTGCTCCGCTCGAATGCACCCCCATGGTCGCGGCTTCGTATCATGTGGTGGGGCTTAAGTCCGATGGCACCGTGGTCGCCGTGGGACACAACTGGTGGGGGGAATGTAATGTCGGCAGCTGGAGTCACATCATCCAGGTCGCCGCAGGCGGGTATCACACGGTGGCGCTTAAGTCCGGCGGCACTGTAGTCGCCACGGGATCGTTCTGGCAAGGGCAGCGGGATGGCGTCGGCAACTGGACGGACATCGTCCAGGTCGCCGCAGGCGAGTATCACACGGTGGGGCTTAAGGCCAACGGCACCGTGGTCGCCGCGGGCGGCGTGGGATATGACTACGGGCAATGCGATGTCGGCAACTGGACGGACATCGTCAAGATCGCCGCAGGCGTCTATCACACGGTGGCGCTTAAGTCCGACGGCACCGTAATCGCCGTGGGATACAACGACTACGGGCAGTGTGATGTCGGCGGTTGGACGGATATCGTCCAGATCGCTGCAGGCTGGTATCACACAGTGGGGCTTAAGGATGACGGCACCGTGGTTGCCGTGGGATACGATGACTATGACCAATGTGATGTCGGCAGCTGGACGAACATCGCCAAGGTCTCCGCAGGCTACTTTCACACGGTGGGGCTTAAGGACGACGGCACCGTGGTCGCCGTGGGAGATAACGTGGACGGGCAGTGCGAGGTCGGCGGCTGGACGGACATCACCCAGGTCGCTGCAGGCGTCCATTACACGGTGGGGCTTAAGTCCGACGGCGCTGTATTCGCCGCGGGAGGAAGCGACTCCGGGCAGTGTGATGTCGGCAACTGGGAGGACATCATCTATAGCGCTGCAGGCCGTTATCACACGGTGGGGATTAAGTCCGACCACACCGCGGTCGCCGTGGGAGACAACTGGGGCGGGCAGTGCGATGTCGGCAACTGGACAGATATCACCAAGGTCGCCGCAGGCTACTGGCACACTGTGGGGGTTAAGTCCGACAACACTACAGTCGCCGTGGGATGGAACGACGATGGGCAGTGCAATGTCGGCGGCTGGACGGACATCACTCAGGTCGCCACAGGCGAGAAGCACACTGTGGGGGTTAAGTCCGACGGCACCGTGGTCGCCGTGGGAGCCAACGGCGACGGGCAGTGCGATGTCGGTGACTGGGCAGACATCGTCCAGGTCGCCGCAGGCAAATTGCATACAGTAGGGCTTAAGTTCGACCACACCGTGGTCGCCGTGGGAGATAACGGCGACGGGCAGTGCGACGTCGGCAGCTGGACGGACATCATCCAGGTCGCCGCAGGCAGCGGCGGCCCTGGGTTTCCTTACGGGGGGCACACAATGGGGCTTAAGGCCGACGGCACCGTGGTCGCCGTAGGAGCCAACGACTACCGGCAGTGCAATGTCGGTGACTGGGGGAATATCACCCAGGTCGCCGCAGGCCGCTTTCACACAGTGGGGCTCAAGTCCGACGGCACCGTGATCGCCGTGGGATACAACGGCTACGGGCAGCTTGAGGTCGGGGGCTGGACGGACATCATCCAGGTCGCCGCAGGCCGCTATCACACGGTTGGGGTTAAGTCCGACGGCACCGTGGTCTCCGCAAATCTTGTGGTCGAGCTTGCCAAGTGGAATCTGGGCGAGGCAGTGCCGTAGGAAGAGAAAAGAATAAGAATATGTCCAGAGCCTTCGGTTGAGTTCCTGCCGAAGCTCTGTCGAAGAATAAGGATTTTGGGGAAACCGAACTGTTACGGAGGAAGTGAAGTATGAAGATAATACTTAGTTCGCGGAGACACCATTACCTGGCCAGAGTTGGCATCTTTTTAGTTGTGGCAGCCTTAATTGCCGGGATGGCAGGCTGTGGTGGGGGTGAAGCATATCCTCCTTATTATGAACTCACTATCGACAGTACCGCTGGAGGGTCGGTAACGACTCCTGGAGAGGGGGCTCTTGACTATGACCCGGGAGAATTAGTTGAGCTGGTGGCCGAGGCTGAGGAGGGCTACCGCTTTGTCGAGTGGACTGGCGATGTGGGCAGCATTGGCAACGCCGACGCCGCCATCACCTACATCATCGTGAGCAATAACTATTCCATAACGGCTGACTTTGTGCCCAAATGTACCTCCATGGTCGCGGCAGGCGGCTTTCACACGGTGGGGCTCAAGGTCAACGGCAGGGTGGTCGCCGTGGGAGACAACACCCACGAGCAGTGCGATGTCGGCATCTGGAGAGGCATCACGCAGGTCGCCGCGGGCGGCAATCACACGGTGGGGCTTAAGTCCGATGGCACCGTGGTCACTGTGGGATTGAACACCTCCGGGCAGTGCAATGTCGGTAACTGGACGGACATCACCCGGATCGCCGCAGGCGGGGCTCACACGGTGGGGCTTGAGCCCGACGGCACTGTGGTCGCCGTCGGGGAAAAAGGCGACGGGCAGTGCAATGTCGGCAACTGGACGGATATCACCCAGGTCGCCGCAGGTGGGGCTCACACGGTGGGACTTAAATCCGATGGCACCGTGGTCGCCGTCGGGGAAAAAGGCGACGGGCAGTGCAATGTCGCCGGCTGGACGGACATTATCCGGGTCGCCGCAGGCGGCAATCACACGGTGGGGCTTAAGTCCAACGGCACCGTGGTCGCCGTCGGGGAAAACGGCGACGGGCAGTGCGATGTCGGCGGCTGGACAGACATCAGCCAAGTCGCTGCAGGCGGGGCCCACACGGTGGGGCTCAAGTCCAATGGCACCGTGGTCGCTATGGGAGATAACTACGACGGGCAGTGCGATGTCGGCAGCCAGAGCTGGACGGACATTGTCCAGATCGCCGCAGGCGGGGCTCACGCGGTGGGGCTTAAGTCCAACGGCTGGGTAATCGCCGTGGGAGACAACGCCTACGGGCAGTGCGATGTCGGCTGGACGGATATCACCCGAGTCGCCATAGGTGGGTATCACATGGTGGGACTTAAGTCCGACGAAACCGTGGTCGCCGTGGGAGACAACTCCTACGGGCAGTGCAATGTCGGCAACTGGACGGACATCACCCAGGTCGCCGCAGGCTGGCATCACACGGTGGGGCTTAAGTCCGACAACACTGTGGTCGCCGTGGGAGATAACTACGACGGGCAGTGCAATGTCGGCGGCTGGACGGGCATCACCCAGGTCGCCGCAGGCGGCGACCACACGGTGGGGCTCAAGTCCGACGGCACCGTAGTCGCCATAGGAGACAACTACTACGGGCAGTGCGATGTCGGCGGCTGGACGGGCATCACCCAGGTCGCCGCAGGCTACGACCACACTGTGGGGCTCAAGTCCGACGGCACCGTGGTTGCTGTAGGACGGAACCACAAGGGCCAGTGCAATGTCGGCTACTGGACAAGCATCACCCAGATGGCTGCAGGCTACGATCACACGGTGGGGCTTAAGTCCGACGGGACTGTGGTCGCCGTGGGAGACAACTACTACGGGCAGTGCAATGTCGGCTACTGGACAGACATCACCCAAGTCACTGCAGGCAACTATCACACGGTGGGGCTTAAGTCCAATGACACCGTGGTCGCCGTGGGAGACGACTACAGCGGGCAGTGCGATGTCGGCAACTGGAAGGATATTATTCAGGTCGCCGCAGGCCGGTTTCGCACAGTGGGGCTCAAAGACGACGGTATCGTGGTCGCCACAAGCCTGGTTGTCCATTGGAATCTGCTACTTTCGTTGCCACCGTTGCGGTATCCACCCCCACCCCCACCCCCCACCACCGGGGGCGGTTGCTTCATCGCCACCGCAGCATACGGCACGCCAATGGCTGAGGAAATACAAATTCTCCGTGAGTTCAGAGATGAATACCTGCTGACGAACCCGCTGGGACAAGCTCTGGTAGACTTCTATTACAGGGTCAGCCCACCGATAGCCGAGTTCATAACTGACCATCCCAGTCTGAAGCCAATAGTGAGGCTCGGGCTATTGCCCGCTGTTGTAATGAGCACCGTAGCTGTCAACACTACTCCGGCCGAGAAGATGGCCATAGTAGGCTTGTTCGCACTGGTTTCAGTGGCAGTGGCTATATGGGCAACGAGGCAGCGAGGCAGAGGTCAAGAGTATACCCGAGGATGAAATTGCATTTTTTTATTCGGTCATTTTCAGGACTCCTGCCCCGCGGATTTTTCCTTCCTTGAGCAGAATTAAGGCTTCGTTGGCCTCTTCCAATTTAAATTCCTGGGTTTCAGGGACGATGGGAATTTCGGCAGCCAAGGGAAGAAATTCTTGAGCATCCCTTCTGGTCACGTTAGCCACACCTTTCACTTCCTTCTCATACCAGAGATGCTCGGTGTAGTCCAATTGCGGAATAGGTGTCGTCTTGCGAATGGCATTTACGACCACCCTTCCCCCCTTTTCCAGATTCCTCAGAGCTTCACGCACCGGCTCTCCCACGGGAGTAAAATCAATGGCGCAGTTGAGCTTTTCCGGAGGTGTATCGCCCGTCGCCCCAATCCAGTCCGCTCCCAATTTTCTGGCTAAATTCTGGTGCTCTCTCTGGTCAGGTCGGGTAAAAACGAAAACCTTGCCGTCGGGATACTTATATTTAGCAACCTGGATGACAATATGAGCGGAGGCTCCAAAGCCATAAAGTCCAAGTATCCCTCCGTTTTCCATCCCTGAGAGTCTTAAGGCTCGGTAGCCAATCACCCCGGCACATAAAAGCGGAGCGGCCTTCAAATCGGTAAACCTTTCGGGAATTGGATAGGCAAAGTCCTCTGATACTACGGTATATTGGGCATAGCCTCCATGGGCATCCTTTCCTGTCCATTTTGCCGTGTCACAGAGATTTTCCTCGCCTTTGAGACAAAAGGAACAACGACCACAAGCCCAATTAATCCAGGCAATCCCCACTCTATCGCCTTTTTTGAATTTGCTTGCCCCCAGCCCCAGGCTTTCCACCCTACCAACAATTTCGTGACCTAAAATCATGGGAAATCTGGAAGGAGAAACCCTGCCTTCAATTTCGTCAAGCTCGGTGTGACAGACTGCACAGGCAGAGACCCTGACCAAAATTTGGCTTCGCCCAGGAACAGGTTGGGGCAATTCCACCAGCTTCAAAGGTTTTTCTTCGACTGAGGAGATCTTATTAAGCACCATCGCTTTCATTGTTCCACCTTCCTTCCCATTAGGCAGCAAAGCATCAAGCTGCTTTTATGTCATACCTGCAATGCGCACTAAAGCTCTGATACCTCCTCATACCACGAAGATGCTTTCATAAAGATTTTCCGAAATTTCGGCAAAATTTTCCCTGTAAAGCTTCATCGTTTCGGGGAGATATTCCAGTATGTCCTGCGCCGTTATCCCGTCCTCACCTTTATCTACAGCAGCAACATCGCCAGAAAATCCATGGATAAACACGCCCATTCTCACCGCGTCCTCAAGGGATAATCCTAGACCATACATGGCCGCAATAGTTCCCGTCAGGACGTCGCCGCTCCCAGCCGTGGCCATGCCAGAGTTGCCACTTACGTTGATGAAAACAGTCCCATCGGGATAGCCTATGAGGGAATGGGCTCCCTTTAAGATAATTAGGGCATTGAGTTCCCTTGCCGTGCGTTGCAAAACATCTATCTTATTTTTATTTATATCGCTTATCTCCATTTTGGTAATCCTGGACATCTCGCCCAGATGGGGCGTAAGTATCGTTGGCGCTTTCCTGTTTTTTATTTTTCCTAAGTCTTCAGCAATGGCAGTAATTCCATCGCCATCTATGAGCAGAGGCTTGTTAATATTAGGGGTTAGCTCACGCACCAGTTCTTGTGTCTCCCTGGCTAAAGAAAGACCGGGACCCAGGACCACCATATCCACCATTTGGGAAAATTCTAAGAGCTCGTCCTTGTTTTCTAGTGCTATGCTTCCTGAAGGCGTCTCTTCTTGAGGAAGAAAGACAACCTCACTTCCCTTGCTTGCCAGGAATGGTGAGATGGATTTTGGTGTTGCCAAGTAGGAAAGCCCGCCTCCTGCTTTGAGGAAAGATAGGGCAGAGAAGTACGGCGCACCAAGATAACTTGAGGAGCCGGCAACAAAGAGAGCCTTTCCATAGCTGCCCTTGTGGGTATCTCTGGCTCTCTCCGGAAGCTCTAGGGGATTATTGATTGCTACCTTTATGGCGTGGGAATTATAGAGGACAGGTGGGAAAGATATATGCGAAACATACAATTTTCCGCAGTGCTCATACCCAGGATAGAGCATATTTCCCAGCTTGGGAAGCCCAAATGTCACGGTATAATCTGCCTCTACTGCCACACCCATCACCTCCCCGGTATCGCCATTTATGCCTGAAGGAATGTCAACGCTAAATACTATCCTTTGGCTCTCGTTTATCAGTTGAATCACATCTTTGTATATCCCTCTGACCTTTCGGACAAGACCTGTGCCAAATATGGCATCCACGATGGCATCGGAATCAAGAAGCTCAGCTCTTACGGAGTCGATTGAGTTAACCTTAGACATCTCTATTGGCATTCTGGATACTATTTCAAAGTTCTTTTTTGCCGCCCCTCTAAATTTGGTTTCATCGTCTAGAAGAAAGACCTTCGCCTCTCCACCATTAGAGTGAATCTTTCTGGCAACAACCAACCCGTCCCCACCATTGTTACCACCACCACAAAGGACAACGAATTTGTTGTTCTTTATTCCGAATTCCTGCAACATGACGAAGTACACTGCCTGCCCGGCGTTCTCCATCAAAAGGTCTTGCGAGATGCTAAATTCCTCCGTAGCACGCCTGTCCAGGTCTTTCATTTCGTCCACTTTAGCTACTTTCATTTTCACCCCCTTATCAGCGATTGCCTCCAAGTTCATATTTAAGTATGCCACATAGAGTACTTAAATAGAATGGTACCTCACTCTTGAAAGAAAGCACAAGGGTAACACACAATCCAGCGGATATATTACCGTCCTCAAACACATGCCCTTATCCCTTTGAGCTATCCCGACAGTCTGAGACATGTGGTAGCCTGACGGCTACTGCAGCAGCTCGGTAGAATTCTACAGGCTGAAAACTGGCGGCTGACACTTATCGATAGTATAATACACCTATTCATAGGATTGGCTAACATGGGGAAGAAAATTCGGATAATAGCGGGGAAGGTTGAAGCAGAGGCTGAGCTAAATGATACCAGGACGGCTCAAGCAATCTGGGAAGCGTTGCCTATTAAATGCCGTGTCAATCTCTGGGGAGACGAAATATATTTCTCGATTCCCCTCAACCTTAAGTTAGAGGCTGGACAAGAAGTGGTAAGCATAGGAGATTTAGGTTACTGGCCTGACGGCAATGCGCTTTGTATCTTCTTTGGACCCACTCCCGTAAGCCAGGGAGATGAAATCCGCCCGGCGAGCCCGGTTACTGTATTCGGTAAGGTCATCGGCGACGCCACGGTATTTAAAAAGGTAGCCGAGGGAACGGAAATCACCATCAGGAGCAGGGAATAATTTCCTGAATATCATTTAGGAGGCAAGGACGTTGGAAAACAAAGCAAAGACTAAGCAAGTACTGGTCATTTTAGGCAGTCCGAGGAGAAAGGGAAATAGCTCCACCTTAGCAGCCCGGATTTCACGAGGGGCAAAATCCGCTGGTGCAAAAGTGGAAACCGTGTTTCTTCAAGCCCTGAAAATTAGTCCCTGCAGGGGCTGTAACACTTGCCAAAAGCACGATAGCAAAGGATGTGCAATCAAAGACGACATGCAAAAAATATACCCGAAGTTAATAAGAGCAGATGCCTGGGTCATTGCCAGCCCGGTTTATTGGTTTACAATGTCCGCTCAGACAAAGATGTTTATGGATCGCTGTTACGCACTCCCTGCTTATACAAAGAATCCTTTTTCGGGCAAACGAATCGCCATCGCAATGAGTTATGGGGATGTTGATCCGGTCAAATCCGGGTGTGTGAATGCATTGCGAGCATTTCAAGATGCTTTCCGTTACACAAGATCAAAAATCGTTGGTATGGTGTACGGCAGTGCGATGGAGGCCGGTGAGATTGCAAATAATGAAGCGTTGATGCGGGAAGCTGAAGAACTGGGGAAACTGCTGGTGAGCCGTTAATTGGACAACAATGTCTAATTTAGGTTATTCCTAATTGATGGCGATTAGGATAACGGCAGTGATGACGTATGTATCCTGTTTTTATGACCCAAGGTCAGGAAATAGGTATGGTGTTTCCAGAATTTTTTTGGCGAAATCTTCTGCTTTTTTAAAGTCTCTCACACTGGGCCTGCCCTTGTTTATTCCGCCAACAATCATGGCTGCCCAGGATGTATCAAAGCCCCTGCAGGAGAATTCCCCGATAATATCGAAGCCTTTCCGTTGCAGTTTTTCTTTCAGCGGTTTATCGAAATTATGGATAAACTGTATTTTCCCCAGTCCGCTTGTCGAAAAAATGAACGCTTTTTTGTTTCTTAGCATGGGCAGCTTATCAACAAAATCTAATAGACTTTTATGATGTCTGCCAAAAAAAATCCCTGAGCCAAAACCGATTAAGTTATACTGCTCAAGCATACTTGCATCCACTTGCTTCACCTGTAACAAGTCGGCATCAAGAATATTTGCCATTACCTTAGCAACCCTTTCAGTATTGCCATGATGTACGGAGATATAGATTATTAGAGCTTTCATTATTTATTGTCTTCCGTATTTCAAGTTTAAGTTTGGCGGCAAAAGTTCTCCCGGACTGGAACCAACCAACTATTGCAGACAACCAGTGATGGCATATTCCCAGGTTTCCAATATAGGCGCGCAACGCAACAGGCTTGTTACACATAAGAGCATTGAAGTCTCTGGTTGGGTTATCGACTCAAAAGACTTGACACAGCAAGTACAGATGTAATATCCAGCTTAAATCCCGGCCCCATGCTGGTAGACAGGAACGCGCTTCTGATATATTGCCCTTTAGCCCCACTGGGCTTTGCTTTAACAATAGCTTCGACCGCCGCTGCCAGATTCTCCAAGAGCTTGTCCTTATCAAAACTGATTTTGCCAATAGGCAAATGGATAATAGCTGTTCTATCTAAACGAAATTCAGTTCTACCCTTACGAGCTTCATTCACAACGCGCGCTAGATCTTGAGGCGGTACTACGGTGCCAGACTTGGGATTGGGCATCAAACCTCGCCGCCCTAAAATACGACCGAGCTTGGCTACTTTGGGCATCATATCAGGGGTGGCAACAGATATATCAAATTCAAGCCAGCCACCTTCAATTTGTTTAATAAGCTCGTCTGCTCCAACATAGTCAGCACCTGCTTCCTCCGCCAACTTTATCCCCTCACCTTGGGTAAAGACGAGCACTCGTGTCTTCTTCCCCAGTCCATTAGGCAGTAGAATTACACCACGCACTTGTTGGTCAGCACTGCGGGGATCGACTCCCATCTTCAAATGGAGCTCAACGGTCTCATCAAATTTGGCGTAGGAAACCTTCTTAGCTAATTCGATCGCTTCTTCAGGAGAATAGGTCCTTGACCTATCTACAAGTTTACTAGCTTCCTGATATTTCTTACCATGTTTTTCCACTTACTTATATCCTCAAAATCCTACGGACTTTTAAGAACCTAAATTTATTCTACCTCAACTCCCATGCTCCGAGCCGTGCCAGCAACAATGCTTGCTGCCTTATCAATATCAGTCGTATTGAGGTCCTTCATTTTATTCCGCGCGATCTCATAAACTGTCTCTTTACTTATCTTGCCTATTTTCTCGCTTCCGGTATTACCGCCACCCTTTTCTACTCCCAAAGCGCGCCGTAATAGATCAGAAACAGGCGGCATCTTGGTCACAAAGCTAAAGGAGCGATCTTCATATACAGTTATCTCAGCAGGAATGATGAAACCCTCTTGAGAAGCAGTTCGTTCATTATATTCCTTACAAAAAGCCATGATATTAATACCGTGTTGCCCTAAAGCAGGTCCCACAGGTGGTGCCGGAGTAGCTTTACCTGCAGGTATCTGCAACTTAATGACCGTTTTAACCTTCTTCGCCATTACTGAATCTCTCTTTCATTGCATTCTGGGCTTCTACTCAGGCCTTATATCTTTTCTATCCCCAGGAGGTCTAATTCCACAGGCGTTTCCCGGCCGAAGAGCGATAATAAAACTATTGCTTTACCTTTGTTCAGATTAACTTGCTCCACTTTGCCGATGAAGTCAATAAAAGGCCCACTCGTTACACGTACACTATCTCTTTCCTTAAAATTCATTTTAACCTCGGTAGGAGCTTCTTCCATGCGTCGCAGGATGGCATCCGCCTCTTGTTTAGGTAAAGGAACAGGTTTAGTACCAGCACTCACAAAGCCAGCGACCCCAGGGGTATTGCGTACTATATCCCAGCTATACTCGTCTAATCTCATATTTACCATGATATAGCCTGGGAAAGCTTTTTTAGTCATCGTATGCCGCTTTCCAGCTTTGATTTCAATCTCTTTAGTTGTGGGTATCACCACATCAAATACCTTATCACCCACATCCATATATTTGATACGCTGTTCTAAATTCCTCCTGGCCTGCTCCTCATGACCCGAAGAGACGTATAATAAGTACCATTCTCCATCAACCATTGACTACTAACCACTTACAAGCAAAAACAGTTGTGTAAAAACCCAATCTAAAGCACCTAAAATGGCTCCCACAACAGCACACACAACGAGCACTAAAATACTCAACCTCAAAGCTTCCTGCCTTGTTGGCCAGTGCGCTTTTCGCAGTTCAGGTACTACCTCGGTAAAGAAACTGAACCTCGATTTTTTAGCCGGAGCGGACTTAGTACCCGCTTTCTTAGCGTGAGTTGTCATAAGTTACTTTGTTTCTCGATGAACAGTATAGCCACGACAATGAGGACAATACTTATTTAACTCCAGCCGTTGCGGATCATTCTTCTTGTTTTTTGTCGTAGTATATGTTCTCCGCAAACATTGACTGCAAGCCAGGTGGATAATTACGCGTAAATCGCCCTTCTTTTTAGCCACGTCTATTTAAAAACTTACAAAGTGCGTAGGAGTCAATATTTATGCGATAATCTTGCTAATCACGCCAGCACCGACTGTCTTGCCACCCTCCCGAATAGCAAAGCGTAATCCCTCCTCCATAGCTACGGGGTAAATGGTCTTAATCTTCATGTGAGTCAAGCTGTCACCGGGCATAGCCATCTCCACACCCTCAGGAAGACTTATTTCGCCTGTAACGTCCAGAGTTCTGATAAAAAACTGGGGCTTATAACCATTGAAGAAAGGTGTGTGCCTGCCACCTTCCTCCTTGGTCAAAATATATACTTCAGCCTCAGCTTCGATATGAGGCTTGACCGTGCCTGGCGCTGCTAGAACCTGACCCCGTTCTATTTCATCTCGATCTATGCCTCGCAATAGCACTCCAATAGCATCGCCGGATTCTGCCTCGTTCATAGTCTTATGGAACATCTCTAAGCTAACCGCCACTGTTTTCCTCGTCTCTTTTAATCCTACTATCTCTATTTCGTCACCGCCTTTGATCACCCCGCGTTCTATCCTGCCTGTAGGCACAGTCCCCCGTCCTTTGATACTGAACACGTCTTCTATTGGCATCAAGAAAGGTTTATCCTTTTCTCTCTGTGGTAGCGGAATATAATCATCTATAGCATCCAACAACTTCCATACTGCTCCACACCAGGGGCACTCTCTTTTTCCACAGCCACATTCCAGAGACTTAAGAGCACTTACTCGCACAACGGGGATTTCATCACCAGGAAAGTTATACTTTTTAAGCAAGTCTCTAACCTCCATCTCTACCAATTCTAACAACTCTGGGTCATCTACCAGATCTACCTTATTGAGAGCCACCATTATGCGGGGAACTTCCACCTGCCGGGCTAGAAGGATGTGTTCCCTGGTTTGTGGCATAGGACCGTCATCGGCAGCGACCACCAAAATAGCTCCATCCATCTGAGCAGCTCCAGTTATCATGTTCTTGATATAGTCAGCATGCCCGGGACAGTCAACATGACAATAATGGCGCTTCTCAGTCTCATACTCGATATGGGAAATGGCAATTGTTAGACCACGAGCTTTCTCTTCAGGAGCATTATCTATGGAATCAAAGGTTCGGAATTGTGTAGTGCCTGCTTTAGCTAATACCTGGGTCATGGCTGCAGTCAGTGTGGTTTTCCCATGGTCAACATGTCCTATAGTGCCCACATTGATATGTTGTTTAACACGCTCATAAACTTTCTTAGCCATTTTAACCTCCTTTTATCTCAAAGCCCACAACCAGATTCGAACTGGTGACCCCGTTCTTACCAAGAACGTGCTCTACCTACTGAGCTATGTGGGCAGTATGCCCGAAACTATATTTTAAGTCAATATGGACAAAGAGTCAACAAAATATAAGTTTCTACTTTAGAACGTGATGTACATGTTCAGTTGGCAAATTAGTGGAGAGATTTTAAAGGAGTGCTTGGGTGAAAGTCAAGCAGGAGGTCTGGAAGATGGCAAGCCTAGCTGAAAAGATATACATGGACTTGATGGCAAGAGGCAAGGATATTGAGACTGCTAGACGTTGGCGACATTTGACTATGAAGTTTGAGGTTTGCTGCGGAACTAAGAGGAAATATGACAGGGATGATGTCATAAGGTATTTATGCTGCTTGCGTGAGCAAGGGTATAGGCAGAGTTCAATAGATGTGATGCTGAGACCTGTGAAGTTATTAGCTCAGCTTCAGGGATGGAATTTTCCCCGGTTGGCGATGCCAAAGGTGAGAGATGGTGATGTAAGCCGGCCGGTACTTAGTCATGAAGAGGTCTGTCTGATGATTAGGAGAGGTAAAGAAGTGCTGTCTAACAGAGAGCTGGCTTATTTGGCGTTATCAACTACCTTCGGACTGCGACGTGAGGAACTAAGTGGCTTAGGTAGGATTGATGGCAAGGTAACTGTGGACACGGTTAAAGGTGGTCCAGTGACGACTCACTTGGTCCCTGATGAGATAAAGCCTTATTTAGCGGGCTATAAGAGGACTGGAGTCGGTTATATGAGCTTCGTCTTTCGGAGAATTATTAGGAAGCTCGGTATTACTTTGCCCAGGGAGAATTATGGTTGGCACGCAATAAGGCGTGCTTTAGCTACGGAACTTGTGTCCACGGATGTTAGCTTACTTAATCTTCTGAGGTTTATGCGGTGGTCTGATGCTAGTTTGAAAGGCGAGTTTGGCATGTTAGCGATTTACGCTAAACGTAATCAGGAGGAGATTGATATGAGTATTTTTAAGGTACATCCATTTTTACCGATTTGGAGTGAAGGGGGTAAATAATTGAGAAAAGCGATAGCTTTTAGCTCAAGGCGGTTGGCGGCGAGCGAAAGCTCGCGCCTCTTGGGAGATAGGTCTTATATCCCTTCTGCTATGTCTAGGGTGAATGATAAGGTTTCTAGGGACTTAGAAGTGCCTTTGAGGGCATTTTGGTGGAAAGCGAGAGGCGGTTGGCGGCGAGCGAAAGCTCGCGCCTCTTGGGAGACAGGTCTTATATCCCTGTATATATATTAATAATAACTTCTGTTCTTCTTATAGGCGTATGTTGCCGTTGGTATTTTAAGCGAGGAGTGGTTGATGTTTAAGACGAATGAGGAACGAAGGAAGGCTAGGTTTTGGCATCGGTTGTTTACCGGTGCTGAGTCAGCTGATAGGCTGAGGTTTTTGACGCTTAATAGTAGTGATGAGTCTATAGTTTTGGGTATAGATATTCTTAAATCGTTTAGTAAGCTGGTAAAGCGTATAAGGCGTAAGTACGGAGAATTTGAGTATTTTGGTGTGGTTGCCTGCGATGAAAATGAGCCGTTGCGTGAGCATATACACGTTATATGTAAAGGTAAATTCATGCCTCAGCTTGAGCTGGAGGATATGTGGATTGATGTTCATAGAAGTATAAAGCCTTATATTGAAGCTGTTGATGATGTTGATGCCGCTGCTAGATACATTGGAAAGTATCTCCATATGCAGTCGTATCATGTGCGTAAGTATATTATGAGTGCTGGTTGGGTGTTCCCAGGCTGGTTAGGATTCTCTCAATGGTTTAAAAGAGAGTTTGGAGATTATCCGCAAAGAGAGATGTTGATTAATTTAGGGATGATGAGCAATGCGGAACGTGTAGAGAGGACGTGGTTTGGGCTGTATTTGTGGGAACTAGAAAAACAAAAGAGAGGTAAAGGTTAGAAACGTTCATTCGTGATATAATATAGTTAAAGAGTTACATATAAATAGGAGTATGAAGAGATGGAAAATGAGGAGAAGCTGGAGATATTTTCAAACCCTATGAGAAAGACTCTTGAAAAAATAATAAGGCGAGGGAGTGTTCGTGTAGTGTTAGGTCAGTAGATGTGCTTGAGGTGAACCATGAAGCCGGGACAATATCCAGAAAAAATGTTGAAGACATTAGTTAGGGAATATGAGATTTCGGGAGATGCTAGGGTAAGGGCTTGGGGCATGGAGGGGCACAAATTAGCAGTCAAAGCTGGTATTTTCTCTGCTAAGGTAATAGAGCGTGCCTTGAAAGGGTATAAGTACTATTATGATGTTGGTGACTATTCGTATTCTGGTGATAATCCGGATACACCGTCTCTGATAGAAATTAATGCAGCAGCGAGACATATGCAGGATAAGGGCTGGATAACTGTATTATCGGCAGAAGAGGGTGTAGTAGAGGATGGTGTATATGGTAGACTAAAACCTACACCTGAGGGAATAGATTCCGCCCACCAGATAATGCGTCCTTGGTATCGTAAAGCTTGGGATTTCTTCAAGAGTGATATTAGAACCATTGTTGTTGCTATCATAACTGCTATTATAATAACTCTTTTGACCACTTGGGTATTAAGATTATTAGGCTAATACTGTTGAGATGTAATTGTGATGAGGCTATAAGAGTGCGTATGCTGGTGGTTATGCCACGGTCTTATCTGGGCCGTGGTTATTGACATGTATTTCTGTAATGAGAAGCCGAGGGCGTTTAAAGCCACCCTTATCAGAGGTATAATCGTTTAAGATGAAGTATTAGAGAGGTTAGGTGAAGAAGAAAAGCGTTAAATTTGGAAGGAGGGGAGGTGAGCTGAGGGGGCCTAAAGTAGTAAGTGGTTATAGAGCGTTTCTATGTAAATTGCCGTCGAGCTTTCGTTATTTGGCGGATGAATATCTGAGGGCGGCTGAAAGTTGTGAGATGAGGGATGATTTTTCGCGCGTGAAGCTTTTTCTTTATTGCAAATCGATAGAGCTTTCGCTGAAGGCTTTTCTGTTAGCGAAGGATGTGCATATAAATGAGATAAAGGGGGAAATTGGGCATAGTTTGGAAAGAGGGATGGAAGAGGCTAAGTTGCTTGGGCTGCTTGATATTGTTGAGGTTCCCTGTCTATACAAAGAAGAAGTGAAAAAAGCGAATTACTATTACGTAAGTAAGCAGGGTACTGAATACCTTGACGATTATGATGTAGTGATGAAGGGTGGTCCTGTCCCAAATCTCAAGGTATTGTCTGAATTTGCTTCGATGTTGGTTGCCAGGTTGGAGAAGCCTATTCGTGAATTAGAGGAGATTTTAGTTGATAGGTATAGTGGGGCGGGGGCTGAAGATTGTCTAGGGTGAATGATGAGGCTTTTAGGGATTCTGAAGTGACTTTGAGGGCATTTTAGTGGATTGTTAGGGTGAAAATGTCGTAGCTGAAAGTTGTTTGATGCTTGTGAGATTCGAGAGGTATATGGAGTTTAAGTTTGCTTCAAATCCTGCGTTGGTTTACCCCGTTCTTGTCTAAAATGAGGTTATTGACAAGTATTTTTGTCAAGATATAATAAAGTAAGGTAAAAAGGTATTGGCTTTAGAGTTTGTAGGGTTTAGTCGGAAAGGAGGCGATATGTGAAAGTTTCCAGGGATGGTAAAATTGGCGGAGAAAGATGGATTAGAATAGTAGAAAGATTAAGGAGGTGTAATTCGTAATGACTGTTTTTGGAATTGTATTAGGTATAGTTTTTGGTCTGATTATTCTAGCTTTGGCGATTTTTTTAGTTAGACAGCAGACATTTGCCATTGTTGAGCGATGGGGAAAGTTTAACAAGGTCGTTGGTCCTGGTATTCATGTTAAAGTTCCTATAATGGATAGAGTGGCTGGTAAAGTTTCTATTAGAGTACAGGAACTAAATGTGAGTATCAAAACCAAAACCAACGATAATGTTTTTGTAGACTTACTTATTGCGGTTCAGTACTTTGTTGATGGGGAGGATAAGGTTTGGGATGCATTTTATAGACTTACGAATCCAAAAGCTCAGATGGAATCTTGGATATTTGATAATGTAAGGGCAAAGGTTCCTGGGATGATTTTAGACTCTGTGTTTGAAAATAAGGAAGAGATTGCTAAAGAAATTGAGGAGAGTCTTAGTGCCAGGCTGAGTGAGTATGGATATAAATTGGTTCGTGCTCTTGTTAATGACATCCAGCCAGATAAGGGTGTTGCAGATGCTATGAATGAGATTAATAGGCAACAGCGTCTTAGAGTTGCTGCTGAGCATGAAGGAGAAGCTAAGAAAATTATTGTAATTAAGGAAGCAGAGGCTGATGCTAGGAGTAAGGAGTTGTCTGGTGAGGGTATTGCCAAGCAGAGGATAGCGATCGTTGCTGGACTTAGAGAATCAGTTAAGGATGCCAGTGATGCTTTGGGTGTGGATGCTCAAGCTGTGATGACTCTGGTTTTAATGACTCAGTATTATGATATGCTTACTGATATTGGGAAGAATTCTCGGACTAACACAATAATGCTTCCTCACTCTCCTGGTGCAGTTAGTGAACTTCGAGAACAGATTATAGCATCTATTGAGACTGCTAAGGCTGCTGGTGCAGCTGGAGATAGAAAAGCATAGGAACCAATTACTAGCAAGGGTGTGGCGATAGAATATGGTGCGTCTGATGGTGGTTAGGACAGGTTCTTACCAAGAACGTGCTCTACCTGCTGAGCTATGTGGGCCTCCTGCACTTTACAGTGGAGGGGGTAGGATTCGAACCTACGCAGCCCTTACGGGCGGCAGATTTACAGTCTGCTCCGATTAACCACTCCGGCACCCCTCCTTGATATAAGCTTATCATAAAATATCTGAAAACTCAGCCCGAGGGGGGATTCGAACCCACCAACCTACCGATTACAAGTCGGTTGCGCTACCATTGTGCTACTCGGGCAACTTCTAGCTACAATTTTGGCTCAATAGTATAGATAAGGGGAAATTCTCTGTCAACTAAGAGACATTTGGAGGCAATCTCTTGTTGCATTATCCAAATGAATCATGCTACATTATACCAGTTTTACTAACTGCCATCATCTTAAAGTATAAGCATGATAGATAATGCTTTATTAAAACAATTGCTGGAAGCAGGTGCTCACTTTGGTCACCACACCAGTTACTGGCATCCCAAGGCGAAGAAATATGTTTTTACACAGCGCAATGGTATCCACATCATCGATTTGGAGCAGACAGTTACCATGTTAGAAAAGGCCTATACCTTTGTCCAAGATTTAGCAGCTCGAGGGCAAAGCATTCTTCTTGTCGGCACTAAAAAACAGGCTCAGCAGACCATAGAAGAAGAGGCTGTGAGGTGCGGTATGAGCTATGTTAATCAAAGATGGCTAGGTGGTATGTTAACTAACTTCACCGTCATACAAGCTCGGATCGACCACTTAGTTCGTTTAGAGAATAAAAGAGACAAAGGTGAGCTTGACTCCTTGCCCAAAAAAGAACGGGTGAAGATAGAAAAGGAAATTTTCCACCTAAATACTCAAATGGGGGGCTTTAAGGAAATGACTATCCTTCCTGGAGCCCTCTTCATCACTGATCCTATTAAAGATAAGATTGCCTTTACTGAAGCTAAAAAATTGGGCATACCCGTGATTGCTATTGTGGATACTAATTGTAATCCTGACGGCATCGATTATCCCATTCCCGCTAATGATGACGCTGTTAAGGCGATTAAATTAATTTGTAGCAAAATAGCTGATGCCATAATCGAAGGTAAAACTGAAGCGTTTTCTGGAGAGGCAGGAGTTGCTGAAAAAGGGCGCGAAGAAGCCATTGAAATTCTAGGTTCTTATACCTTTGAGCCAGAGGAGCCAAAGGGGCCAGAAGGAGAAATTGCATCTACATGAAAATACCAGTTGAAGTAGTAAAGGAGTTAAGAAACAGAACTAATGCGGGCATAGCTGACTGTAATAAGGCCCTATTAGAGGTAGGTGGTGATATGGAGAAGGCAATCGAATTCTTGCAACAGCGTGGGGCAGCAATTGCTGAAAAGAAGAAGGGTGTAGCTACAACCGAAGGCGTAATCGAAGCTTATATTCATTATACCAAGCGCATAGGAGCATTAGTGGAGTTAAATTGTGAAACCGATTTTGTGGCTCACACCGCTGAATTTAAAGAACTTGCTCACGACTTAGCCATGCAGATAGCTGCTACTTCCCCGCAATTTCTCACTAGTGAAGAGATGCCACCAGAAGCAGAAACAGACCCCCAGGCAGCTTGCCTTCTTAGCCAGCCCTTTATTAAAGAACCCGCCAAGACGGTACAGGAAATTATTGCTGAAACAATTGCTAAAGTAGGTGAGAACATAAAAGTACGCAGATTTGCTAAGTTTGAGCTTGGTGTCGATCACTAAGCCATGTTGGATGAATTACTCGCTGAACTGAACTCCAGAATGCAGAAGGCCATAGATGGCTTAGCTAGAGAATTAGCTACCATCCGTGCCGGGCGTGCCACTCCAGCCTTGCTTGACAACATCACAGTTGACTATCAGGGCACGTCTGTCCCGCTCTATCAACTTGCTACCATGTCTATACCTGAGGCTAATTTAATCATTATTCAACCCTGGGATCGCACATCGTTGCGTGATATTGAAAGAGCCATTCTCACAGCCAACATCGGCCTTAACCCTGCGAATGATGGCAATGTAATTCGGGTAGTCATCCCGCCTCTTAGTGAGGAGCGGCGCAAGGAGTTGGTCAAGCTACTATCTAGGAAGGTGGAAGAGCGGCGGATTGCCATACGCAATATAAGGAGAGATGGCATTGAGAAACTAAGAGAGATGGAGAAAAATAAAGAAATATCGGAAGATGAACTCAAAAACAATGCTAAGAAAATCGACCAGCTTACAGAGGCTTGCGTGGATAGGGTAAGTGAGTTGGGACAGAGCAAGGAAAGGGAAATACGGGAAATATAATTTGCCTCACCAGTATCCGGCAAAAAAGTCTGCACTAACTGTTAGAGATGTTTGATAGCATTCAGTTGCCATCTCTCAGTCTTTCGTTGTTTGTCATTCTGCCCCTGAATCCTTCGCTCCCGTTCAGGGTAACATACCAGACACGATTCTGGCTTTGATAAAACTCATTTATTAGACCAGACGCTAGCGATCCTATAGCCGCTTAAAAGCTGCTAAAATAGACCTATGCTCAAGCACAGAGTTATTACTGCCGCTGTGGGCGTGCCCCTCATTATTCTTGCCATCTGGTTTGGTGACCCTTGGCCTTGGTTTACTCTTCTTATAGCCGCAGCGACGTTAGCCGGCACCTACGAGTTCTATCACATGGCCAATTTTGACAGGAGAGAGCCTTTGCTTTATTTGGGTTTACTATTGGCGCTGGCATTCGTCTTAAGCCCTCATTACAGGAGCCCTGATATTTTACCCATAGTTATTACCGCCACTATGTTGATTTCCTTGATTTGTCTGTTATGTCGCCCATCAAGAGAAGAGGCATTCCACAACTGGGCATGGACAATAGTCGGTGCTCTCTATGTAGGCTGGATGCTCAGCTACTGGCTGAGTTTGCGCGGTTTAGAGGACGGCCGAAATTGGGTTTGCTTGGCCATGCTGACTACATTTGCCAACGATACAGGCGCTTTTTTTATTGGGAGGGCAATGGGTAAACATAGGCTGGCTCCTGCGATAAGTGCATCTAAAACTTGGGAAGGAGCGCTAGGAGGCTTAATATGCGCCATCCTGGGCGCTATGGTAATAGCGACGGTTCTTAACCTCATTTCTCCTTTTACTTTTAGATATTGGCAGATTATACTCCTTGGCTTTCTCGTTGGCCTCTTTGCTCAGCTTGGTGATTTGGTTGAATCCTTGCTCAAGCGCAATATGGGAGTGAAGGAATCAGGTAATTTGCTACCGGGACACGGTGGTATACTTGACCGATTCGATAGCCTCATCTTTGTCGGGGCGGTGGTATACTATTATGTAATATGGGTGGTGTGAAAAAAATAGCTATCCTGGGCTCGACAGGCTCCATAGGGCGGCAGGCTCTAGATGTAATCCGTGCCCTGCCTGACGAATTAAAAGTAGTAGCTCTGACAGGGAATAAAAATCTTGAGCTCCTGGAAAGACAAATTAGTGAATTTCAGCCCAAAATGTTTTGTTCCTCGGTTAAGCCTGACATTAGTTATGACGGGAAATTTTTGTCCGTAGAAGAAATAGCCGGCCATCCCGAGGTCGACTTAGTTATTGTGGCCACTGCGGGTAAGGCAGGACTAAGCCCTACTCTGGCGGCTTTACAGGCAGGCAAGACGGTTGCCCTGGCTAGCAAGGAAGTATTGGTGATGGCCGGTGAAATTATTGTTCGTGAAGCCAGCCTCCATCAAGCTCAAATTCTGCCTATTGATAGTGAGCATAGTGCCATCTGGCAATGTTTGCATGGGGAAGAAAATAAACCGCAGAGGCTTTTTCTCACTGCCTCTGGTGGGCCTTTTTACCACTATTCACAGTCACAATTGGCTGAGGTAACTCCAAAGCAAGCCCTTCAACACCCTGTATGGCAGATGGGAAGGAAGGTAACCATAGATTCCGCAACACTTATGAATAAAGGTCTAGAGGTCATCGAAGCTCATTGGCTTTTCTCGTTTCCCTTTGATAGTATTGAAATACTAATTCATCCCCAGTCTATCGTTCATTCCATGGTGGAGTTTATGGATGGTTCCCTGAAAGCTCAGCTTAGCTGGCCTGATATGAGACTGCCCATTCAATATGCTCTTTCCTATCCCCGGAGGTGGTCTAATTCAGAACTACCCCGCCTTGATTGGGATAAAATCAACTCTCTGAACTTTGAGCCTGTAGACTATGATAGATTTCCCTGTCTCAAACTAGCAATGGATGCTGGCAAATCAGAAGGAACTTATCCGGCAGTGCTTTGCGCCGCAGATGAGGTGGCTGTAGAGCTTTTTCTCAGCCATAGAATAAGTTTTACCGATATAGCCAAAGTTGTGCAAAAAACGCTTGAGCAACATCGGAACATCAGTCAGCCATCTCTAGATGAAATACTGGCTGCTGACGATTGGGCAAGGGAATGCGCTACACGCTTTTCCCCTGGTTACTGCCCGGAGCCTGAGCGACGAAGCAATTCCGGGATAGAGAGATAAGAAATGAGCCTCTCCGTAATCATTATCATTTTCATCGTGATTTTATTCGTGGCAATTTATCTTCACGAATTGGGGCACTTCATTGCTGCTAGGCGTGCCGGAGTGAAGGTGGAAGAGTTCGGCATAGGCATTCCCCCACGACTTTTTGGTATTAAACGCGGCGAGACAATATACTCAGTTAATGCCATACCCATAGGGGCCTTCGTTAAGGCTGCTGGAGAAAATGACCCCACAGTACCCCGAAGCCTGGCTGGCAAGGGACCGTGGACCAGGTTGGGAATCTATGCTGCCGGTCCGCTGGTCAACATCTTTTTGGCATTTGTTCTCCTCAGTGCTTTCCTTGCGCTACCCATAAGTACGGTCGCCGGTGATGGACTCATGGTGCATTCTGTAGCAGAGAATTCTCCTGCGGAAGAAGCGGGCATTGAGACCGGGGATATAATTCTGGAAATAGAAGGACAACCTGTTCGTAAGCGGGGGGACGTGCAGGATATAGTAAATTCAGTCAAAGAAGGGGAAGAAATAACTTTGCTTCTGCTGAGGGATGGGCGAGAAGAACAAATCATGTTGAAGCCGGAACTCGACCCAGAATCACAGCAGCTAAAAATCGGCGTCTGGCTTTGGTGGAATATGCTGAGCCGAGTGGAGGAGGGCTCGCCAGCCTATGAAGCCGGCATCAGACCCGGTGATACCATCTTAAGCATCAATGGACAGGGTGTATACAATGATGAGAGTATGTCCAATGCCCTATATTCTGCTCAGGAAGATGAAGAAATATCTCTGGTTTTGCTCCGAGACGGGGAGATGGTTTCAATCTCCCTGGCTAATGACGGCTGCGAAACCCTACCGGGCGTGGAACTACGATGGGTAGACGGGACTCATATCGAACAAGAGCGACTTCCTGTGTGGAGGGCAGTCTATTTGGGAGCTAGGTATATCATTTATACGCCTGTGCTCATAATAGAGGCTATCCCTCTAATCATAAAATCTCCTGATCTAGCCCTGGTGGGGCCAATAGGTGCTGGTCAGTTAACGGTGGAGGTAGTGCGCTCGTCTGGCTTCAGTAACATATTATTTATAGGCGGCATAATCAGCTTGGGTTTCGGGATATTCAATCTCTTCCCCATCCCTCCTCTAGATGGAGGAGGCATGCTGGTGGCATTTATTGAAGGGTGTAGGCGTGGGAAGCGTCTTTCCCCTCGAGCAGTGCGCCTGGCTTACACTATCGGCACTGCTTTTTTAATTACAATTGTGATTTTAGTAACCTTTCTAGATATCCAGCGTCTGATTAGTGGCGGGACCTTTTTATGACACGTCGAATCTCTAAACCCTTGAGAATTGGCAAGGTGACCATTGGCGGCGATGCCCCCATCGTGGTGCAGTCCATGACCAAAACCGATACCCGTGATATTCCGGCCACTATAAACCAGATTAAGGAGTTAGAGGATTGCGGCTGTGAAATTGTGCGAGTGGCAGTCCCAGACAAGGAAGCGGCTGAAAGCATAGCAGCGATAAAGAAGAGCGTTTCACTACCTCTTATCGCTGATATACATTTTGACTATCGCTTAGCTCTGGCTGCGCTACAATCCGGCGTTGACGGACTCCGCCTCAATCCCGGCACCATAGGAGACAAAGAGCAAATTGCCAGGGTGGTAGCTGCTGCTAAAGAAAGAGATGTGCCTATCCGTATTGGAGTGAATGCTGGCAGTTTACCGACCAATTTTCAGCCCAAAACTCCACTGGCTAAGCGTATGGTCAACATGGCATCAGGGCAGATAAGACTAATGGAAAGCCTGGGCTTCGATCTAATCAAGGTCTCTCTTAAAGCCTTTGATGTTCCCACTACCATTCAGGCTTATCAAATGATTGCCGATAAAATGCCCTATCCTTTACATTTAGGCGTCACGGAGGCCGGGCTTCCCCGGACGGGAGCCATACGGAGTGCTATAGGCATCGGCATACTTCTCTATCAGGGGATTGGCGACACCATACGCGTTTCCCTCACTGCCCATCCCTGTGAGGAGGTATTCGTTGCTTACGAAATTCTAAAAAGCTTGGGACTTCGTCAACGGGGTCCAACTTTAGTAAGCTGCCCTTCCTGCGGCCGGGCTGAAGTTGATATCATTGCCCTGGCTGAGGCAGTAAGCAAGCGCCTGGAAAAAATAAGCAAGCCCATTAAAGTGGCAGTTATGGGCTGTGTAGTCAATGGTCCTGGCGAGGCTAAGGATGCTGATGTCGGCATTGCCTGCGGCAAGGGGAAGGGTGCTATATTTAGGAAGGGGGAGGTGGTAAACACAGTGAATGAACAAAATTTCCTAGAAGCTCTGATGGCAGAAGTAGACTCTCTCAGTAGGAAAGGATTAGAGTAAAGGTAAGAGAAGTGCGTTTTTCTAAGCTTTTTGGCAAGACATTGCGGCAGGCGCCCGCAGAGGCAGAGAGCGTAAGCCATCAGCTACTGCTCCGAGCGGGCATGATTGCTCAGGAGGCTGCCGGAATTTATTCTTACCTGCCTATGGGATGGCGGGTGCTCAAAAAAATAGAAAACATAATCAGAGAGGAAATGGACAAGGCTGGCGGGCAGGAATTGATGCTGCCCGTGTTGCAGCCTTTTGAATTATGGCAACAATCAGGCAGGTATGTTTCCTTTGGCAAATCCCTGTTCACTTTGACCGACCGTAAGGAACATACGCTGGCTCTGGGACCCACCCATGAAGAAGTTATTACCGACCTTGTCCATCGCTATGTGCAAAGCTACCGGGAGCTTCCCTTGCTCCTCTATCAAATACAGACCAAGCTTCGCGATGAGCCTCGACCCCGCAGTGGCTTATTGAGAGTCCGTGAGTTCATCATGAAGGACCTTTACAGCTTTGATGCCGACGAGGCTGGCCTCGATGAAAGTTACCAAAAGATGTGTAAGGCTTACAGGAATATCTATGCCCGCCTTGGCTTGCCAACGTTAGTGGTAGAGGCTGATAGTGGCGCCATAGGAGGCAAGGAATCCCATGAGTTCATGGTTCTCACTGAAGGCGGTGAAGACGAGGTTATTTATTGTTCCAGTTGTGGTTACGCTGCTAATGTCGAAAAGGCTCAATTTGCCAAAACCGCCGAAACTGTCATTCCAGTGAGCCGAAACCCTGAGAGTAGCGAAGGGGAAGCGAAGAATCTTCTTTCTTTGGAGGAGATAGCCACGCCGGGGACGAAAGCCATAGAGGAGGTAGCTGATTTTGTGGGCGTGCCGACAAGTCAAACGCTTAAATCGGTGTTTTATTATGCCGACGGAGAATTTATCTTCGTTATCACTCGGGGCGATCTGGAAGTCAACGAAACGAAGTTAAGAAACGCCTTAAAGTGCTCTGACCTCCGCCTGGCTACGGAAAGCGAAGTAAATGAAGCTGGACTTGTGGCTGGTTTTGCCTCACCCATAGGTGTAAAGGGAGTCAAAGTCGTGGCTGATGATTCCATAACTTTAGGCTCCAACTTTGTTGTTGGCGCTAATAAGCCAGGGTATCACTTCAGGAATGCCAATTATCCCAGGGATTTTCAGGTTGACCTCATGGCTGATATTGCCCTGGCTCAGCCTGGAGATAGCTGCCTCAGGTGTCAAGGCAAATTATCCTTGGCCCGGGGCATTGAGGTGGGGCATGTATTTAAGTTGGGCACCTTCATCAGTGAGAGATTCGGAGCATCCTTCTTAGATAATGATGGCAAATCCCGGCCCATCGTCATGGGCTGCTATGGCATTGGACTGGGGCGATTGCTGGCAGCCATAGTAGAACAAAGCCATGATGACCAGGGCATTATCTGGCCGCTCTCCGTAGCCCCTTATCAAGTCTATCTTTGTCCTCTATCGTTGGACAAACCCATGGTTGCCCCTACGGCGGAAAAAATTTATCAAGAATTACAAAAGGAAGGCATTGAAGTGCTTTTCGATGACCGTGACGACTCTCCCGGCGTTAAATTCAATGATGCTGACCTCCTGGGAATACCCTTACGATTGACTCTGTCCCCACGCACCTTACAAAGCCAGAGCGTAGAGGCAAAATGGCGAATGGAGAAAGAGGCCCAGCTTTTGCCTTTGGAAAACTTGGCGGTACAGATGAAGAAGCTTCTAGATGAGGCTGTAAAAGCGCAGTCTTGACTGACCTTAACTCGCCCTTAACTCAACTTCTCAAAGTAGCGCCCAGTTCCTGATGTAGCCTAGCGAGCATCTGTTCTTGAGTTTGGTCAACTTCCTCGTCGGTCAAGGTATGGCTGGGCGATTGGTAGATAATCCTTATGGCAAAAGATTTCTTGCCATCGGGTATCTGCTTGCCCCGATAAAGGTCAAAGAGAGTTATCTGCATTACCAACGGAAAGCTTTGGATTATATTCTCCACTCTTCGGTAGCTCACTTGCTCATCTATTACTAAAGCGATGTCCCGGGTTACGCTGGGAAACCGTGGGATGGGTTGGTATTCCTTTATCCGGGTAACCTTGGTCAACAGTTTCTCCAGGTCAACTTCTATAAGGCAAATAGTGTTAGAAAGCTCAAAGGCTTGTGCTACCCTGGGATGCACGTCTCCTACGATACCTACTTTGTCATCTTCAACGATTATGTTAGCTCCTCTTCCCTGGAATAGAGTTTCATCATCGCCAATATCAAAACTCGCTTTCAGCCCCAACTGATTCAGGAGATTTTCCACTACGCCCTTAGCGTCAAAGAAATCGAACGGCTCCTTATCAGCTTGCCAGGATAATTCTGCCCTTGGGCCACTGAGCACAGCACACAGCATCTCTTTTTCTTGGGGCAGTTCCTTTTCTTCTTGAGATTGCTTCGCTTCGCTCGCAATGACAGGGGGGTGGTGGGGCAAGAATACCTTACCAATTTCAAAGAGCCTCACGCCTGCTTGTTCAAATTTCTGGTTATGTGACAACGTGGCGAGAAGACCAGCCCGTAAACTGGTACGCAGGTATTCCTGTTCCCTCGTCATCGGGTTAGCTACCTTTAACGGCGGAATTTTCAACTCAAGCTTTGGGGAAAGCTTCTGCAGCTTTTCCAAGCTGACTAAAGAATAAGTTAATATCTCTTGAAAGCCAAAACCGGTCAGAATATTACGTAATTTCTCCTTGAGATTGCTTTGCTGGGCTGACGGTGACAAATTTGATTTTTGTTGAGGCAAAGGAGAGCCAAGCCTGGTGATAGGAATCTTTTCATAACCGATGATGCGAACTACCTCCTCCACGAGGTCAGCAGAGCATTTAATGTCGCCGCGCCAGTAAGGCACAGACACCGAAATTTGCGAACCTGAATTGCTCTCCTGGCACTTAAAGCCCAGGGCTTTTAATACCTTAAGAATTCCATTAATATTGACCTTCAAGCCTGAAAGGCGCTCCACCTCCCGGGCGGTAAGTAATATAAGTTTTGGTTCTGATTTCCCGGGATAAACATCGATTATGCCCTTGGCTGCTCTGTCACCGGCTAGCTCCAGTAGCAGTTGAGTGGCCCGTTTCAATGGTAGCAGCGGAAGCTCGCTATTAAGCCCTTTGTCAAAGCGAATCGAGGCCTCGTTTTGAAGTTGAAGATGGCTACAGCCTCGACGAATGGTAGCCTGGTTAAAATTCGCTGACTCCAGGAGTATAGTGTCAGTTTTGTCCGTAACTTCGGAATCCAGACCGCCCATGATTCCAGCAACAGCGACAGCTTCTTCTTTATCGGCGATAACCAATATGTCTGGGTTAAGAGCACGCTTTGTTCCATCGATGGTAGTTATGGTTTCACCATTTCCGGCCCTGCGAACGATAATCTGTCGGCCCTTAAGCTTATGATAATCAAAGGCGTGAAGGGGCTGACCATATTCCAGCATCACATGATTAGTAACGTCAACCACGTTGTTAATGGGACGCATTCCGCAGCTATTGAGACGCTGCTGTAGCCAGCTTGGGGAGGGGGCTATCTTAATTCCGGTAATCAGACTAGCACAATACCTGGGGCATAGGTCTGGCTCGACTATGTCAACGGAGGCGAAGGAATCTATTGACTCTTCCGTTTCTTCGTAATGAATTGGGGGCAAACGGAGTGGTTCACCAGTTAGGGCAGCAATTTCTCGGGAAATACCAATTACAGATAAGCAATCCGGGCGGTTAGGCGTTACATCTAAGTCAAAAATCACATCGCCTAGATAAGCACCGAGAGGTGCACCGATGGGCGCCTCCGCCGGCAATACCAAAATTCCTTCGTGACTCTCGGAAATCCCTAGCTCCTTCTCCGAGCAGACCATGCCCTCGGAAGCGACACCGCGAATTTTAGCCGGCTTTAGCACTATAGCTTCTCCAGTGTGAGGGTCTATAAGCCGGGCCCCTATGTGGGCAAAAGGCACCCTCTGCCCAAGGCTGATATTGGGGGCACCACAAACCGTGGTGACTTGCCCAGTGCCGAGGTCAACTGTAGCTAGTTTAAGACGGTCAGCATTAGGATGAGGATTTAATGCTATCACTTCCCCTATTACTACATTATCCCAGGTGCCACCTATAGTCTGTGTGCCCTTGACTTCCAGGCCAGCCATGGTTAACCTTTCGGCTAGTTCTTCGGGAGCGAGTTTTATGTCAACATAATCCCTGAGCCATTTGAGGGAAACTTTCATATTGTCACCTTAAAATTTAGAACTGCCGCAGAAACCTGAGGTCATTGCTATAAAAGAGGCGAATATCGTCAATACCATAGCGCAGCATAGGTATACGCTCAACTCCCAACCCGAAGGCAAAGCCACTGTAAAGCTTGGGGTCGATATCGACTCGTGCCAGGACGTCGGGATGCACCATCCCTGCCCCTAGTATTTCAATCCAGCCGCTGTAGCCACACAGCCGGCAGCCAGCCCCATCGCAGGCCGAACATCCGATGGCTACCTCTACCCCAGGTTCCACAAAAGGAAAGTAATCGCAGCGGAAGCGCACTTCCCTTTCCTCACCGAAAATGCAGCGGCAAAAGTCAAACAAGGTGCCTTTTAAATCAGCCAGGGTGATGCCCTTATCCACAGCCAAACCTTCAACTTGATAAAACATAGATTCGTGAGTGGCGTCAGTCGCTTCATATCTATAAGCTCGCCCCGGTACTATGGCCCTTATTGGCGGACGTTCCCTCTCCATCAACCTAATCTGCATTGGGGATGTGTGTGTGCGCAAAAGTCTAGCTTTCTCCCCCATACCTGCATCTATCCATAGGGTAGCAAACATATCTCGCGCCGGATGATGTTGAGGAATATTTAAGGCTTCAAAGTTGTAGTAATCCCACTCCACGTCGGGTCCCTCAATTACTTGGAAGCCCATATTTTTGAAAACATCGCAAATTTCCTTAAGTATTTGAGTGGTGGGGTGAAGTCGCCCTGCCGGGAGAGGCCGCCCGGGCAAGGTAATATCTAATCTTTGGGATTCCAGAGGAGAGGTCAAAAGGGCTTCCTGTAATAATTTTTCCTTCTCTTCTAGGCTTGACTCTAAAGCTCTCTTGATTTCGTTAGCTTGAGCACCCCCCTTTCGCCGTTCTTCCAGGGGCAAGGCGGCCAAGGAGCGTAGAATTTTAGTTAAACTGCTTTTCTTACCCAGGTGGCGAACGCGCCACAACTCCAGCTCCCGAGGATTATTAACTTTGTTTAGCTCATCGAGAGCTTGTGTATGAAGGTCCTTGAGTTGTTCCAGCATTGACTACCAAGTGATGTTATCCTTGTTCAAAAATCCTGAAATTTTCAGGCATGGGGTGAGTTAGTCTTAGTTACCGAAGCTACTAATGTAGCAAAACCCTCAGGATCTTTGACTGCTATCTCAGCTAACATCTTGCGGTTGATTTCTACATTTGATTTTTTTAACTCGGCTATAAACTGACTGTAAGTAAGTCCTCTAGCCCGTGCCGCAGCATTAATGCGGGTAATCCATAGCTTTCTGAAGTCGCCTTTCCGCTCACGACGATGACGATAGGAATAATCTAAGGCATGAAGCATGGACTCATGAGCTGTCCTATAAAGCTTATGTCTGGCCGCTCGGTGTCCCTTGGTCAGCTCAAGCACCTTTTTATGTCGTCTGTGGGTAACTTTTCCACTCCTGGCTCGTGGCAAGTTCTTCCTCCTTTAATCCTTGGGCGTTATCTTTTTCTCTTTAGCAACAAAATAAACTACTTTCCCTCCCTACACTATTTGTAGGGTAAAAGCCTCTTTACTCTCTTTTTATCCGCTGAGGAGGTCATGATCATTTCATCGTAGAGGCGCTTAGTTCTAGGAGCCTTTTTTCGCCTCAAATGGCTCTTGCCGCATTTAGTGCGCATCAGCTTGCCGCTACCTGTTATATGAAAACGGCTCCTTGCCCCTTTATGGGTTTTAAGTTTTGGCATCTGTTTCTGTCTCCTTAGATTTCTTCTGGGAAACTGGGGATAAGATCAAGGCTATACTTCTCTCGGCATTACCGGAGCTACTTACCACGGCTAATTCCTTGGAGGCTTCAGCTACTTTACGCAGCACATTCCAACCCAGTTCAGGATAAATAACTTCGCGTCCTCTAAACCTTAGCAATAACCGTACTTTATTACCCTCCTCCAATAATTTCTTCGTGGTCTTAATTTTTGCCTGTAAATCATGCTCTTCTATCTTGGGTCTTAAACGGACCTCCCTGAGTAAGCCAACTCTTTGGCCTCTCTTCGCCTTGCGTTCTTTTTTATTTTGCTCATACTTATATTTACCATAATCAAGAATCCGGCATACTGGCGGAGTCATCGTTGATGCTACCTGCACCAAATCGAGGCCGCGCTCATAAGCCATTTGCAATGCTTTCTGTAGAGGCACTACGCCCAGCTGTTCCCCATCTTCCCCTATGAGACGAACTTCTCTGGCTCTGATTCTCCTGTTGGTTAATAATTCTTTAACTATGCTCTTTCTACCCCCTGAAACAGTATTCAAGACTTGGCCTCTATAGCTGACCTTATTCTACTCTTAACTTGTACCAGAGTTTCTAAGCCCGGATTCTCGCCACTCCTTAAGCGAAGTGACACACTGGATGAAGCCATTTCTTTATCACCAACTATAAGCATATATGGGACTTTCTCCAGTTGGGCTTCTCTTATTTTCAAATTCATCCTCTCAGAGCGGTCGTCAACCCGAACTCGGATACCCTCATTTTTAAAATCGCTCCCTATCTTACGTGCATAGCCAACATGGCGATCTGCTATGGGAATTATTATTGATTGAACCGGCGATAACCATACCGGGAAGGCACCACCATAATGCTCTGTGAGGCAGGCTAAAAAACGCTCCATGCTACCTAAAACTGTGCGATGTATCATCACTACATTATGCTCCAAGCCATCTTCACCAATATAACAGACATTAAAGCGTTGTGGCAAATTGAAATCAACTTGGATAGTAGGACCTTGCCAAACATGCCCTAAAGCGTCCTTGAGTTTAACATCGATTTTAGGTCCGTAGAAAACCCCCTCGCCAGGATCCACCTCATAATGCAAGTCAAGTCTCTCTAGAACGTGCCTCAAGGATTCCGTGGCCTCCTCCCACATTGAAACTGTGCCAGCATATTTCTCAGGACGCGTTGATAACAACAATTCATACTCATCAAAGCCAAAGCTAGACATCATGAATTGTGCCAAGTTCAGAACTTCTAGTACTTCCTCTTCAACCTGATCAGGTCGGCAAAAAATGTGAGCATCATCTTGAGTAAATCCCCTGACCCTGGCAAGACCATATAATACGCCAGTTCGCTCATACCTATATACCGTGCCCAATTCGGCATATCTCAAAGGCAAATTGCGATAACTGCGCAATTTGCTTTTATAAATCAAAATATGGCCCAAGCAATTCATGGGCCTTAGCATATATTGCTGTCCCTCAATTTCCATCGGTGAGAACAGATAATCCCGATAGAATTCCCAATGCCCGCTAGTTTTCCACAAATCTAGCTTGGCAATGTGGGGAGTGTAAACGATGTCATAGTCTCGCTTGATGTGCTCTGCCTTCCAGAAGTCCTCGATGATTTGTCGAATCAAAGCACCTCTGGGGTGCCAGCAAATTAAGCCAGGACCGATTTCCTCGTGAGTACTGAAGAGGTCAAGTTCTTTGCCCAGCTTCCTATGGTCGCGTTTAGTGACTTCAGCTTGCCACGATAAATACTCGTCAAGCTCCTCTTGGCTTCCAAAAGCCACACCGTAAATTCTTTGTAGCATGGGTCGCTTTTCATCACCACGCCAGTATGCTCCAGCTAGATGAGTAAGTTTAAATGCTTTTACCTCACCCGTAGAGGCTAGATGGGGACCACGACATAAATCGGTGAAAGAACCTTGTTTATAGATAGTTACACTAGTATCGGTGATTTCGTTGATAAGCTCTAATTTATAGGGCTGGGTAGCAAAGAGCTTACGCGCTTCATCCTTACCCATTTCCTCCGTAACAAACGGTACATTCTGACTAATAACCTCCCTCATCTTGCTCTCAATTACAGGCAAGTCTTCCGGTGTTAATGGGCGGGGCAACTCAAAGTCATAATAGAAGCCATTCTCAATGGTCGGTCCGATGCCAAATTTAGCCTCGGGAAAAAGACACTGTACTGCCTCAGCCATGATATGAGATGCGGAGTGGCGCATCCGTCCCAGTTGCTCATCCTTTGTTTTTGATTTCATCTCAAACTTTCCATTATAAATCTAGAAAGCAAACATAATTTCATCAAAAAATGGGCGGTACTGGACTTGAACCAGTGACCTCTGCGATGTCAACGCAGCGCTCTAACCACTGAGCTAACCGCCCATCTGATAATTGTAGCAAACATAGCTAAACAGGACAAACCTTTGATAATATGGCAGAAATGGAAGATTAGTCATCATTAAGTGGCTTAGAGATTAAACATTGACAAAAATACAATGCCTGCCGTGGCTATTCTTTACCTCGCAGCCTTACACCACTGGTGATATTGACCTGTATAGTTTGACCACAATTAGGGCAGGTTACTTCCATAACAAGAGGTCTTCCCATCACCCTTTCTATAAGTGATGTTACTATAGAATCCATATTATCCAGCCTCTCATCTAACATATCGAGGCGCTTAATTAACTGCCCTATGTCCCGGTCTTGCTTGACCTGTTTGCCTGGCTCAGCTCTATCTTGTGAAACCAATTTATAGACTCTTCTCTACAACGCCTAATGATTCTAGCTCAGCTTTATCCTCTTTCATCAACTTGTCTATTTGTTCAGCGACTGTGCGTTCCAAATACTTACGGAAAGCTTCCCGTGCTGCTGGTGATGACCTCACCGCCTCCTTTACTCTCCGCCATTCATCCTCGATCACTTCATTCATCTGCTCAACACTTATGGGCTGTTTCCCCTGCCACAAGTCTTCTATCCTATCCAAAACCCTGCTTGTCATAGCCCTCTTAATGCGGTCGAAAGAAAGTAGCTCCTCCGCACTATATGGTTGCCCTGCTTTTCTCTCAGTCATGGTTTACTACCTCCAATCAGGTTTATTTGATTTACTATCATAAGTATAGCAGCGCGACTTGTCAAGATATAATTGGTTCTCCATGTTGATTTCTAATTGGCAAAGGTGTATGATATCTATCTAAAAGGAGGTATTTGGAGATGGGCGAAGTGGAAATTGGCAAGGTAACGGATTTTTTTGCTCAGCCTGTGGTAGCTGGCATAGAACTAAGCGGCGCATTGAAAATAGGTGATAAAATCCATATACAGGGCAGTACCACAGATATGGAACTGGCTGTAGAATCTATGCAGATCGATCGCGTTAACATCACCGAGGGCAAGCCCGGCGACCTCGTGGGCATAAAAGTTCCTGATAGAGTAAGGCGAGGTGACAAGGTTTATAAAGTCACTGAATAGCCTTAAGCAGATTTGCCATTTCAATAGCGCTTACTGCAGCAGTAAAGCCTTTATTACCCTCTTTGGCCCCCGCTCTCTGAATAGCCTGTTCCAAAGTATCAGCTGTGATTATGCCTTGTATTACTGGTAGGCCAGTATCCAGGCTCACCCTGCCAATTCCCCTGTTTACCTCAGAAGCAACATATTCAGAATGGGGAGTGCCGCCACGAATCACCGCGCCAAGGCATAATATGGCATCGTACTTATCACTCTGTGCCAATTTTTTGCTTATAAGCGGGATCTCTAGACAACCTGGAGTCCAGACAATATCGATGTCATCTTCATTGGCACCGTGGCGCAACAAAGCGTCTCTTGCTCCATCAAGCAGCTTCGTGGTTATGAACTCATTAAAGCGAGAAACAACCACGGCAAACTTAAGACCTTTTCCTATCAGGATACCTTCATAATGCTTAGCCATTACTTACCCTCCTGTATACCTAGAATATGTCCTAACTTCTTTTGCTTGGTTTCTAAATAGCGGATGTTATAAGGGGTAGACGGGGCTATTAGGGGAACAGTCTCGACTATCTTAATTCCATAGCTTTCCAGTCCAATCACCTTCTTGGGGTTATTAGTGAGCAATCGAATATTATGTAAACCTAAGTCAGCCAGAATCTGGGCACCTACTCCATAATCTCTCAAATCAGGAGCAAAACCTAAAGCTATATTAGCCTCCACAGTATCCATCCCTTGATCCTGAAGAGCATAGGCGCAAAGCTTGTTGTGAAACCCGATTCCCCTCCCTTCCTGTCTCATATAAAGAAAAACACCTCGATCTTCTTTGGCTATACTTTGTAAAGCCATCTCAATCTGGGGCCCACAATCGCATCTCAAACTACCAAATACGTCCCCAGTCAGGCATTCACTGTGAACGCGGACCAGCACTGGCTCATCATTTGATATATTACCTTTAACTATAGCAACATGTTCAGCAGCATCAACAACACTTTTATAAGCTACGGCTGTAAATTCGCCATACGTAGTGGGCAGCTTAGCTTCAGTTACTCTTTGCACCAGTTTTTCATGACGAATACGGTAGGCAATCAAATCAGTGATAGTTACAATCTTTAAGGCAAACTTAGAAGCCATTTCCTCAAGCTGAGGCAGACGGGCCATTGTGCCATCTTCATCCATAATCTCACATATGACTCCAGCAGGATAAAGTCCAGCTAGTTTAGCCAGATCAACGATAGCTTCGGTGTGTCCTGCACGTACTAACACCCCACCTTCTCTGGCTCGAATAGGGAATATATGCCCTGGCTGAGCCAGGTCACCCGCCTTGGTATTAGGATCAAGCGCCGTTTTTATGGTCTGGGCTCGATCAAAGGCGGAGATGCCGGTGGTAACTTTATTCTTTGCCTCAATAGAAACTGTGAAGGCAGTGGAGTAGCGTGAGGTGTTATTGGTAACCATCAGTGGTATCCCTAATTCGTCAAGTCTTTGACCAATAATAGGAAGACAAATCAACCCCCGACCATGCTTAGCCATAAAATTTATCACCTCAGGAGTACCCTTCTCGGCAGCCATAGCCAGATCCCCTTCATTTTCGCGTGACTCGTCATCAACGATGATGATAAACTTGCCTGCCCTTATATCTTCAATTGCCTCCGAAATGTTAGCCAGCATCTGTTCCCCCTACAAATCCATATTCCTTAAGGAACTCGAAGTTTAAACTTTGTCTTTTTCGCTCCTTAAGATTTTCTACATATTTAGCTATGATGTCTGCTTCTAAATTGACTACGTCTCCAGGTCTCTTCCTTCCTAACGTAGTATGTTCCATAGTGTAAGCCACTAGAGACACAACAAAAGAAAAATCATCAAGGTCCACAACGGTGAGACTAACACCATCAACAGCGATAAAGCCTTTATCTACAATGTAAGGCATTAGTTTAGCTGGTGCTGAAATCCTCATAATATGCGCGGTTTCTTCGCTAGTTACATCCATTACTTCTCCCGTATCATCGACATGACCCAATACCAAATGGCCACCCAGGCGTCCCCCAAAGACTAGCGCCCTTTCTAAATTTACTTGGTCATTATAATGAAGACTACCGAGATTAGTGCAACGTAACGTCTCAGGCATAACATTAACACTGAAGCCGCGATTTTCCAAGGAGACAACAGTTAAGCAAACACCATTAGCAGCTATGCTGTCGCCCACTTTCGTTCCTTCAAGCACATTATGGGCTTCGAAGGCTAAGCGGTCTCGGCTTGTTTCCTTAACTATGCCAATCTCCTCAACTACCCCTGTGAACATACTATACACCTAAAAACCTACGCCTCTTGCGGTAATCGTTTCTCCACGTATCCACTAACTAATATATCATCGCCGAAACTCTTGATGTCAACTCGACTAAGGCGCAGAGCCTTAGCTATATTATCAACGCCATTCCCCCCCACACTTACAGCCTCACAGCCGCCAATGATGATTGGTGAAATGAAAGCCAATACCTTATCCACTAAGTGGTGGTCAAAAAGTGAACCAAGAAGCTTACCACCTCCCTCCACTAGGACAGTGACAATCTCTCGCCTCCCCAACAACTTCAATAACTCCACGATATCTACCGAGCCTTCCCTGGTTGGTAATTCCAGTACCTCGGCACCCGCCTCTACAAATTTTTCCTTCTTTACAGAGTCAAAAGGTGCTGCTACAGCGAGTAAAACCTCGCCTGGTGGCTCAAAAATATGAGCGCTCAATGGTACTTTTCCTTTACTATCAACAACCAGGCGTAGAGGCTGCATTTTTCCTATGCCACCTCTACCACCACAACCCTTAGCGGTGAGGCGAGGATTATCAGCAACAATGGTGTTTACCCCTACCATTATGGCGTCGACAGTATAGCGTAGGGTATGTGCATACTTTCTTGCCTCTTCCTTGGTTATCCACTTAGAATCACCGGTTTTAGTAGCAATCTTGCCGTCAAGGCTCATGGCGAATTTGGCCACGACGAATGGTAAACCCGTAGTAATGTGCTTAATATAAGCCTCGTTTATTTCGGAAGCTTCTTGTTGACATATACCTATATGGGTCTTGATGCCTCTTTCATTTAGCCTGCCTACCCCACACTTTGAAACCACGGGGTTGGGGTCAAGCAGGGCTATATGGACCTCTGAAATGCCGGCATCGATTATAGCTTGAGTGCAAGGTGGAGTCCGCCCATAATGAGAGCAAGGCTCCAGGGTAACATACATGGCAGCACCCTGCGCCTTATCACCAGCCTGACGAAGTGCCATCACCTCAGCATGCTCTGAGCCAGCAGGCTGAGTATATCCCATGCCTACAGCAACTCCATCTTTAATAACTGCCGCCCCCACTGCTGGGTTAGGACTGGTATATCCCATAGCCAACCTAGCCAAAGATAGAGCACATTCCATATACTGCTGGGAGGGCATTACTATCTACCTCTTACGGATAAATTCCTTATAATGGGCTGCTACTGTAGATTCACTTTGCCTCTAGTATTTACTCCTTGCATCGTTAGAACCATATAACTTTCCACACTGAGAAGTCAAGTTTGACACAGACATTTGCCCATTGCCACCTTAATCATACAAGGTAATTGATAATTTGCCAAATTGGTCAACTCACGGGGAAGATGTCCCCTTTACTGTCTTCAGCATTGATTGTAACAACAGCTTGAGCGAAGTGCAAAAGGAGCAAGCATAAATGGAGATGTCGTTGCTATTTCTGTATAATGGACATTAGAGGAATGGAAAGGGCTTTTGAAATTATTGACCATAGTGCTGACGTGGGCATCATCGCCTATGGGGTAGATGTCGAGGAGCTCTTTTCCAACGCCGCTCTGGCTCTGTTCAGTCTGATTACTGAGCCTGAAAGCGTTGAAGAGAAATTGCACCTCAATTTGGAAGTAAGCAGCGAGAACAGAGATAGCTTGCTCGTTGAATGGCTTAACGAGCTTATTTACCTCTTTGATGTCAAACACATTTTGTTTAACCGGTTCGATATTGAAAGCTTGACTCACAATCAACTTAAGGCTGCCTGTTATGGGGAAACTTTTGACCCAATGAAACATAAGATAAAGATAGGGGTAAAAGCAGCCACATATCATATGTTAAGGTTAGACAAAAATGGTGGTGGGTATAAAGCACAGATAATTTTCGATATTTAGGAGCTAAGTACATGGCACGATGGCAAGGACAGCTTATTAAGATAGACGATTATCGCTGGAAGATTCCCGAGAATTATAAAACTGGCATGAGGGTTCCCGGTCTAATCTATGCCAGCAAGGAAATGTTGGAATCCATGCGTGAGGAACAAACGCCAGAGCAAGTCGCCAATGTCGCCTTTCTCCCCGGCATAGTAGGTTACTCCTTTGCCATGCCAGATATCCACTGGGGCTATGGCTTTCCTATAGGCGGAGTGGCGGCAATGGATATTAAGGATGGTGTAATTTCTCCCGGCGGAGTGGGTTATGATATTAATTGCGGTGTAAGGTTATTGCGTACCAGTCTCAGCGAAGCTGAAGTGCGGCCCAGAATTAATGAGCTCATTAATGAATTATTCCTTAATGTGCCATCAGGCCTTGGCTCTGAAGGGAAGATAAAGGTAAGTCAAAAAGAGATGAACCAATTGATGGTTGAGGGAGCTCGTTGGGCAGTGAAGCGTGGCCTGGGTTCCGAGGAAGATTTGGATGTTACTGAAGAAGGTGGATGTCTCGGTGGTGCCGATCCCAGTAAGATAAGCGATAAAGCGGCAAAGAGAGGTATGCCTCAGGCAGGCACATTAGGCTCAGGAAATCATTTTCTTGAGATTCAAGTGGTGAAGGAGATATTCGACTCCCACATAGCTAGCATTATGGGCATCACTGAGATAGGTCAGATATTAGTCTTAATTCACACAGGCTCTCGCGGCTTCGGTCACCAAGTATGTACTGACCATCTGCGTGTCATGGAGGGGGCGGTATCGAAGTATGGGATAAAGCTCCCCGACCGGCAGCTCGCCTGCGCTCCCATAGCATCATCGGAAGGCCAAGACTATTTAGGTGCTATGGCATGTGCTGCTAACTATGCTTGGGTTAACCGGCAGTGCATTGCCCACTGGGTTAGAGAAAGTTTTTCTAAAATTTTCGGTAAAAGTCCTGAGAAACTTGGCATGAGGCAGGTTTATGATGTCGCCCATAACATAGCCAAAATAGAAGAGCATACAATAGATGGTCACAAGCTTAAGGTTTGCGTTCACCGCAAAGGAGCTACCAGAGCTTTTCCGGCAGGCCATAAGGATACTCCCAGACGCTACAAGGAGGTAGGGCAACCTGTGCTCGTGCCCGGAGACATGGGACGTTGTTCTTTTGTTGCTGTGGGCACTCAAAAGGCCATGTCTGAGAGCTTTGGCTCCACTTGTCATGGTGCCGGGAGAGTGTTAAGTCGCGGTGCTGCCAGGCGGAGTATGCAGGGTAGAGATGTAGTTCGAGAATTAAAGAACAGAGGTATTACCGTCAAGGCTGGAAGCATTCCTTCGCTAGCTGAGGAGGCATCTCAAGCTTACAAAGATATCACTGAAGTTATAGATGTGGTTCACCAGGCTGGTATTTCTAGAAAAGTGGCTATGGCTATACCTATGGGCGTTATCAAGGGCTAAATGTTATTTGACATTCTGGAGGTAGCGAAGAATCTGGCATGAGGCAAACCATAATTAAGCTTCCCTCTCCTCAGTTGAAAGGCAAGGTTTCATTAGAGGAAACGATACTAAGGCGCAGAGCGGTTCGTAGATACCGTAGGGAGCCACTAGACTTGTCTCAATTGAGTCAAATACTTTGGTCGGCCCAGGGCATCACCGGAACTAGAGAGTTCAGGGCAGCGCCCAGTGCCGGAGCTACCTATCCCCTGGAGATTTTTGTGTTCGTTGGCAAACAAGGTGTCATTGACAGCGAGGCAAAGCAAGTTCCCGAAGAATTACAGGCTGGCATTTACCACTATGAAGCAGATTCCCATTCCTTGAGCTTACACAAACCGGCCGATTTAAGACCAGATTTAGCCAGAGCAACTCTGGATCAAGAATTTATTATCGACGCCCCAGTGGATATTGTCATCTGTGCTCTTTATCACAGGACTTCCTATAGATATGGCAGACGTGGAGAAAGATATGTTCACATAGAGGTGGGACATGTAGGTGAAAACATCCATCTTCAAGCTGTGGCTTTGGGGTTAGCCACGGTGGAAGTCGGCGCCTTTCATGATGAAGAGGTAAGGAAAGTCCTCGAGGTAGAGGAACAAATTAAGCCCCTATATATAATGCCTCTGGGCAAACCAGTGTAAAGAAAGACACAAAGCGCCAAACATTTTTGTTAGTGTCTGTCTACAGACATTCTTAGCTCGTAATTGAATTGAGCTTGGGCCCTTCTTGCCATCTCAGTAAACTTATTTGACCGGTAATTTAGAAAGCTATAAAATAACCTCACCCTATAATGGATGACTTCTAAAATTATGAGGCTAGTGGAACGGATACTTAAGGGAGAAAACGTCTCCCTATCACGCGTCATCAGCCTGGTGGAAAACGAAAGCAGCCAAGTGCCCGAAATAATGAAGCTCATCGCTCCACACCTAGGGAAGGCACACTGCATAGGGGTAACCGGCCCCCCGGGAGTCGGAAAGAGCACCCTGGCGGACAAGCTGACAGCGTTGATGCGGAAACAAGGCTTAAAAGTCGGGATAATTGCCGTAGATCCCTCAAGCCCATTCACGGGAGGAGCAGTATTAGGTGACCGGATAAGAATGCAGCAACATTACCTTGACGATGGGGTTTTCATTCGCAGTATGGCGACTCGTGGCAGTATGGGCGGGCTACCACAAACTACCAGCTCTGTAATCAAGTTGCTTGACGCCGCTGGTAAAGATATTATCCTGGTAGAGACGGTAGGAGTAGGACAAAGCGAGATAGATATTATGGAGAAGACCGATACTGTGCTTGTCATATTATGTCCTGAATCTGGGGATGCTATCCAGACGATGAAAGCAGGACTGTTTGAGATCGCTGACATATTTGTAGTTAATAAGTCTGACCATCCTGGTGCCGACAACTTTGTCCGTGATATACAAGCTATGCTGCAGCTTCGTGAGCCAAGTTGGTGGAATATACCTGTGGTAGCCACAGAAGCAGTTAACGACGTTGGCATTGAGGAACTTTACAAACAAATTCAATTACACCACCAAGCCCTCTGTGAAGATGGTCGACTTTCACAACGTCGCCAACTACAACGAAAACAGGACTTTATAAAAACTCTAGAACGAAAACTCACTCATAAGTTGCTCGTGTTAATTGAGCAAGATGGGCAACTGAGTAGCTATATTGAGAGGGTGGAAAAAGGAGAGCTCGACCCACACTCCGCAGCCGATGAAATCCTTAAATCTGGAAACCTTTTAACCGATTGGTTACGTCAATAACCCTAGAATAAATCTCAATGGCCAAAAGTTATGATGTCGCCATAGTTGGTGCTGGTCCCGCAGGTATATTCGCCAGCTTGGAACTGTGTAACGCTGGCCTCGACGTTTTGCTTCTGGACAAGGGAGGAGAAATTGATACCCGTGTTTGTCCCGTTCAAAACACAAGTGGGTGCTGCGTCCTCTGCTCCCCATGCCATCTAGTAAGTGGTTTCGGAGGTGCTGGAGCCTTCAGCGATGGCAAACTAACTCTGTCCACTCAGGTAGGCGGCCAACTCAAAGAATTGATCGGATTTGATCAAGCCCAAGCACTTATAGATTATGTTGATTCTATTTATCTCAAATTTGGCGCCCCTCCCAAGGTTTATGGAATAGGAGGAAATATAACTGAACTAGAGCGGGAGGCTGCCTTAGTCGGACTCACACTAATACCTGTTAAATTGCGTCACTTGGGAACAGAGTTTTGTCACGAAACATTGAAGGCTATGCAGAATTATCTGTCATCTAAGTTAGACATAAGGTTGGGAACAACAATTAAGAATATTATAGCTGACGATAGTGCGGTCAAAGTTGTTGAAACTAGCAATGGTGAAAGGTTAAGCTGTCACTACTTAATCTTAGCCCCAGGGAGGGAAGGGGCAGAATGGCTATGCAATGAAGCCAAGAGGCTTAAACTAGGCCTTAAATCTAACCCTGTAGACGTGGGTTGCCGAATCGAAGTACCAATGCCAACCATGGAGAAGCTAACTTCGACATTGTATGAATCAAAACTCGAATTTTATTCCAAAAGTTTCAATGACCGGGTTAGAACATTTTGCATGTGTCCTGGAGGCGAGGTGATTATGGAGTCCACAGGTGGCTCCGACCCTGTGATTACGGTCAACGGCATTGGTTACACCCAACCCAGGACAAAAAATACTAACTTTGCCATCTTAGTAAGCACCACCTTCACTGAGCCTTTCCATGAACCTATCGCCTATGGTAAGTATCTGGCAAGGCTAGCTAACGTCCTTAGTGGTGGTGTATTAGTGCAGAGATTGGGAGACTTAATGGATGGTCGCCGCTCCACACAAGCTCGCCTCCAGAATAGTCCCATCGAACCAAGCTTAAAAGCAGCAACCCCGGGAGATTTGAGCTTTGCCCTCCCCTATCGCTATCTCAAGAGTATAGTGGAAATGATTCAAGCTATGGACAAACTAGTTCCGGGCGTCGCTTCCCCCCAGACTTTACTTTACGGGATAGAGGTTAAATTTTACTCTAGTCAGTTAAAGTTGACCCCTTGTTTAGAGACCGAGATCGGTAATATATTTGCTGCTGGCGATGGCGCCGGTGTCAGCCGAGGCTTGGTCCAAGCCTCAGCCTCCGGTATAGTGGCAGCCAGAGAGATATTAAAACGGTCAAGCACAAAATCTTCCCCAGCAACATGAAGTGTCCCACTTTTTTTGGCATCGATTTAACTTCAACAGAAGCCAAACCTAGCGCTTGCTTAGGATTGGATAGTAAATCACAACTTGTTTACCTTGGTTTCTTAACAGAGAATAGAGATATCGTCACTCTGTTAAATTTCTATTCACCTCAAGTAATAGCAATCGATGCCCCCTTGAGCTTGCCACTGGGGTTATGTTGTCTTGAGGAAAGTTGTCCTTGCAAGCCAAAATTCCCAAGGAAGAATAGGCAATGTGACCAGGAATTGAGGCAACAAGGAATTCCTTGTTACCCCACTAGCAAGAAGACTTTTATCAAGGACTTGATTTACCGTGGCATTGAGCTCAAAACTAGCATTGGCCGCGAGGTGAAGCAAGCTGGTCAAGTCATTGAGGTCTATCCTTTCGCTAGCAAAGTCCGCCTCTTTGGTAAAACCATACCCCGGAAAACTACCAAACAAGGGATGAGCTTCCTCAGGGATAAGCTAGGAGAAATTCTACCTGGTCTTAAGCCCTATTTAGACACGTTCGACCACGACCTGTGCGATGCCGCAGTGGCAGCTTACACTGCTTTGCTCCACCACCAAAATAGGGTGGATGCTTTAGGTAATAATGAAGAGGGGTTAATTTTCATCCCAAGTTGACGTTCACCTTCTATCTTGCTAAACTACAACAGTACAGCAGGGGGTGAAATGGAATTAACTTTAAGCGTTATCAAGGCAGACGTCGGCGGCTATGTCGGGCATTCTTCCAGCCACCCCGATGTAATACAAAAGGCTAAGGAAAAACTGGAACATGCCCAAGGCAAAGGGCTGCTCATAGACCATCACGTTACAGTTTGTGGCGATGACCTCCAGTTGATAATGACTCACCAACATGGTGAAGACAGTGAACAAATCCACAAGTTAGCCTGGGATACATTTGTGGAATGCACCAATGTAGCTAAGAGCTTGAAGCTACATGGTGCCGGGCAGGACCTTCTAGCTGATGCTTTCGCCGGTAATGTCAAGGGGATGGGACCTGGTACAGCTGAGATGCAATTTTCCGAGCGCCAGGCTGAAACCATAGTCATATTTATGGCAGATAAGACGGCGTCTGGCGCCTGGAATCTGCCGCTATATAAGATATTCGCTGACCCCTTTAACACCATTGGGCTAGTTATTGCCTCCAATATGCACTCTGGCTTCACCTTTGAAGTCCACGACGTCAAAGAGCACAAAAAAATCAGTTTTAACGCTCCTGAGGAGATTTACGACATGCTAGTTTTTCTCGGCGCACCAGGCCGCTATGCCGTTAAAGCGGTGTACCATAAGGAGAGTGGTGAAATCGCTGCTGTCTCCTCTACACAAAGACTATCTCTCATGGCCGGCAGATACATAGGCAAGGATGACCCTGTCTGCATCATTCGCTCCCAGGGAAAATTTCCCGCCGTGGGTGAAATACTGGAACCCTTTGCATCTCCCCACATAGTAGAAGGCTGGATGAGAGGCTCCCACCACGGCCCGTTAATGCCGGTAGCTGTCCGGGAAAGCAATCCCTGCCGCTTCGATGGCCCACCAAGAGTGGTAGCTGCTGGTTTCCAACTTGCTAATGGCAAGCTCGTCGGGCCTCGTGACCTCTTCGATGACCCTGCTTTCGATGAGGCTCGTCATCAAGCAAACATCATGGCGGATTTCCTGCGCCGAATGGGTCCGTTTGAACCACATCGCCTGCCGCTTGAGGAAATGGAATACACCACCATGCCCGAAGTGGCAAAGAAGCTGGCACCAAGATTTCAAGACATCTAACGACAGAATGCCGAAGCTCCTCTTAGCTACCTCCAATCCAGGGAAAATCAGGGAATATCGCTTTCTCCTGGATGGTCTTGGTTACCAGTTGACTACGCTGGCCGAAGAAGGAATAGCAAAAGTCGTCATTGAGTCGGGGAACAACTACGAACAAAATGCTCGGTTAAAAGCCATTAGTTATGCCAAATTAAGCCAGCTCACCGCTCTTGCCGATGACTCAGGACTGGAGGTGGATGCCCTTAATGGGGAGCCAGGTGTTAAGTCAGCCCGCTTTGCTGGTGAAGCTGCTACTGACGAAGAAAAAGTGAGCTTTCTCTTAGCTAAACTTAACAGTGTTCCCTGGGAGAGACGAACAGCCTGTTTTAAGTGCGTCATTGTTATAGCTAGTCCAAGAGGCCGCACAGAGGTATGCTACGGCGAGTGTCATGGCACAATTGCCCTTGAGGCTAAGGGGGAAAATGGTTTTGGTTATGACCCTATTTTTTTCCTTCCTGAGACAAGTAAGACCATGGCCGAACTTCCATTGGAGATGAAAAATCAAATCAGCCACCGCGCCCGAGCAAGCCAGAAGGCACGTCAGGTGCTACAGCAACTTCACATCTAACTTGTGTGCCAAATCATCTAAATAAGTAACCCAACCTGTCACCAGTGGACTTATCAATTTTTTAAAGCGGCCATTCATCATTTGATGAACTTCCTCTCCGGGTTGGAATTGGGAATAATACGCATAAGTAACGAGATTTTTTACAATATTTAAGGGAAATTTAAGGAAAACTATTGACATTCGAGTAATGGATGGCTTATTCTTTTATAAAAAGGGAGGTGAACAGATGCAAGCATACTGCATGAAATGCCGCGCCAAAAGGGAAATGAAGAATACCAGAAGCATAATCATGAAGAACCGCAGGCCGGCCACTCAAGGCCAATGTCCCGTATGCGGGACCAAGATGTTCAGAATAGGGAAGGGTTAAAGCTAATATCGTAGGTGGCAGAATCACTGAAAGGCTGGGTACCTGTACACAAAGATACCCAGCCTTTCATTACCGACCATATCTAGAGTTGTGGTTATGCTCGCCCACAGCAAAAATCGTTTCTGAATCGGTCGTTGGAATTTAATTCAGCCAGCCTGGAAAAATCCATGGGACGCTGAATATCCCCAACTCTATTAAGCGCGTTATTAAGAGCACTATGACACCGGCCACAATTACACCTAGCCCAACGGCAGGGAAGGCTTTCCTCCAATCCATGCCCAGTAGCCAGGCCAAAATAGTCCCCGTATATGCCCCGGTGATAGGCAAAGGTATAGCCACAAACAAAGCTAATCCCCAGAAGCCATATTTCTCTACTTTGGGCTTACCTCTTTTCCTCACGCTATCCAGGTACTTGTTGAACAACGGAATTCGGGACAGCACCTTCTCGTAAAAAAGGCGCAAGGCAAAGAAGATGGGAAAGAATATCAGGGCGTTAGCAATGATTGCTATAAAGAAGGTAAACAAGGGGTCTAGCCCATAATATAATATGCCCAACGGTATACCACCCCTTAACTCGAAAACGGGGCTAACTGTCATCAACAGAGTCAGAGCTATTTCCCTTGTCATTATATGCTTTCAACACAGCGCAGCTTATGACCGGGAAGCATAGTTTAACATATGTTATTACATCGTGTGGTTGTTGCCAATCACTTAATTCCGTGCTATCTTCTACTTAACTTAGCTTAAGACAGGAAATGAACACAAGGAGACTATTTGGGACCAGTGGTATCCGGGGCGTAGTCAACCAGGATTTATCGCCTGATTTCTGCCGCCAGGTTGCCTTGGCCATAGGCACTACCCTACCTCCAGCCTCCAGAGTTTGTATCGCTACCGACACCAGAATAAGCAGGGATATGATTAAGGAGGCGGTTACTGCGGGCTTGCTTTCCTGTGGCATAAACGTAGTTGACTTGGGCATTTTGCCTACCCCAGCGCTGGCATTGCTCACCCGGGAATCGGGCTTTGCCACTGGAATTATGATTACAGCTTCCCACAATCCACCCGAGTTCAATGGAATCAAGCTCTTCACCGAGAATTCGCTGGGATATAGCCAGGTTCAAGAAGCGGAGATAGAGAAAATCTATCTTAACCAGAAATTCCGCCAGGGAAAGGGAGGAGGTTTAGAGCAAGCACAGGATATGAAACAAAGATATCTTTCCTTTATTAAAGGCAAGCTTTCTCTGCCAGGATTTAATCACCAGCTAAAAGTAGTAGTTGATCCTGGCAATGGCGCTGCCTCCAAGTTTGCCAGCGATATCTTTGTCCAGATGGGCCTTGATGTAATACCTGTAAATGATGAGCAAAATGGCCTTTTCCCGGGGAGAAGCCCCGAGCCCAAGGAGGATACTCTTCAGAGTACAGTTAATGTCCTAAAACAACATAATGCTGACTTAGCTATTTGCTTTGATGGCGATGCCGACCGCGTTGTTTTCTGCGATAAAGAAGGTTTCCTCGGTTTCAACGAACCCATCGCCTTCATCTCGAGACTGGCTGCCAAGCGAACGGGAAAGAAAAAGATTGCTACCACAGTAGAAACTGGAACCCTTCTTGACCTGGCAGTGAAGGACCTTGAGGTGGAAGTGGTCAGAGGCAGAGTAGGTGATGTCGCCGTCGCTTATTTGGCCCAAGAACTCGATGCTGCCTTAGGAGTGGAGCAGGTAGGCGTCTACATCATCCCCGAGGCGGGCTATTACCCCGATAGCATTTTTGCTTCCCTCATCCTGTTAAGTCAGCTAAGCGATGCCGGCGAAATCAGGCAATTCTTCCAAGGTATTCCCAGAGTATTCTTCGAAAAAGCAAAGGTCTTTTGTCCTGATGAACTTAAAGAGTTAGTCATGGCTCGGGTAAAGGAAAAGGCTCACCTTTTTGCTCCCGATGAGATAAATACTCTTGACGGTCTGAGGCTGGAATTTCCTGACTCTTGGATGCTTATCAGAGCTAGTGGCACCGAGCCTGTCATCCGAGTAATCTCCGAGTCAACGTCGCAGACACAGACCGATGAGCTTATAAGCAAAGGCAAAAAACTTGTTCAAGGTCTGGTGGAGGCTAGCAAGTGAAAGCCGTATTTCTCTGCGGTGGCCGCGGCAAGAGGATGTTTCCCATTACTGAAGACAAGTTCCTCTTTGATTTTCTCGGGAAGCCATTGCTCGAACATCAAATAAAAGTAGCCTGCGAGGCAGGTTTGAGTCATTTTGTAATCATTGGGAATCCAGAAAACATAGCGAAGATAGAGCAAATAACCCAAAAAATTCCTGGGGTAAAAGTCGACCTTGCTCTGCAAAAGGAGTCAACAGGCATCGCTGACGCTCTGAAAAGCGCTGAGCCTTTCCTGCACGGGCAGCTTTTAATAATAAATCCCAATGACGTCTTTTCAAGCTCAGCATACACCAAAATCCTCGCCGAAGCTGAAAAAGCCACTGCCTCCTCCTATATTCTGGGTTATCAAGTCCAGAATTACTTCCCGGGAGGCTACCTCCAGGTAAACTCTCAAAATGAGTTACTACACATCGTGGAAAAACCCAATCCCGGTGAGGAACCCAGCAACTTAGTAAACATCTTGATTCACTGCCATAACAACTCGGAAGAGCTTTTACGCTATATTGAAACCGCCCAGACTACCAGGGACGATGTCTATGAATGCGCCCTGGACAGCATGGTAAAGGAAGGACACAAGATCAAGGTGGTTCCCTACAGTGATTTCTGGGCACCAATAAAATATCCCTGGCATATCTTCAAAGTAATGGAGTATTTTCTGGACAACGCTCAACCTTATATTGCCCCTTCAGCCCGCGTCTCCGAGAAAGCGCACATCGAAGGCAAAATTATCCTGAGCGATAATGTTAAGGTGTTGGAAAATGCTGTGATTCGAGGTCCTGTGTATATTGGGACAAACTCCATCATTGGCAATAATGCCCTGGTGCGAGACTACAGCCACATTGGTTCTAACTCCGTTATTGGCTATTCCACTGAGGTAAAGCACTCCTACATCGGCGATAATTGCTGGTTCCACTCCAATTATGTTGGTGACTCCATAGTGGACGACAATTGCTCTTTGGGCGCCGGCACTGTGCTGGCTAACTTCCAACTCGACGAAAGGAATATCCAGATAAAAGTCGGTGATAGTCTGGTAGATACCGGCTATGATAAACTAGGGGCAATTGTGGGTCGAGGTTGCCGCATTGGAGTAAATGCCAGCCTCATGCCCGGGGTTCGAGTAGGCCCTGATTCCTTCGTGGGACCCCAGGTATGCTTGCACAAAGACTTGAGGGCGAATAAGATAGTTTTGCCTAAGTCCCGATACTACGTACAGGACAACGAAACAAGACTCGACGAAGGCAAAAGGCAAGAATTTTTACGAAGGTTAACGGATTAAGATGTGCGGCATCATTGGCTATTGTGGAAAGAAGCCAGCGGTTCCGATTGTTCTCGAGGCTTTAAAGCGTCTGGAATATCGTGGTTATGACTCAGCAGGCGTAGCTTCCCTGTGCGATGACAGGTTGCTGATAAGGAAGGATGTCGGCAAAGTTGACGAAGTCATCCAGAAACAGAACCTGGCAAGCCTTCCCGGCAATATAGCCATCGGGCATACTCGCTGGGCAACCCATGGTGCTGTCACCCAATTCAATGCCCACCCTCATTCCGATTGCGGTGGCAAAGTGGCTGTAGTTCACAACGGTATCATTGAGAATAATCAACAACTCCGCCAGGAACTCATCAAAATAGGACACAAGTTTACTTCAGAAACCGATACCGAACTTATCCCTCACCTCCTTGAAGATGAGCTCAAAAACGGATGTTCCCTGGAACAGGCTGTGTTAAATATAGCGCCAAGGCTTAAGGGCTCCTACGCCTTTCTGGTCGCATCCTTTGATGACCCGGGCAAGGTCGTAGGCACAAGGAGGAATAATCCCCTGATTGTGGGCATTGACGCCCCCGATTACTATGTTAGTAGCGACGCCCTGGCTTTCTCTCAATATACCAATCAGGTGATGAATTTGGAGGATAACGAGGTGGTGATGCTGACACAAGAAAGAATCGAATTCTTCGATGCCCAAGGACACAAGCTGGTTAAGCAAGCCAGGAAACTCGACCAAGGTTGGGCTGAGAGTCATAAAGGAGGCTACCAGCATTTCATGCTCAAGGAGATAATGGAGCAAGCTCAGGTGCTTAGCCAAATAGTCCATCAGGATGGGCAGAGATTCACTGAGATTGCCCTGGATATTCTGAGGGCAAGGCAGGTGATTATAACTGCCTGTGGCACCTCCCGCTACGCTGCTCTGGTCGGCAGATACATCTTTTCCAGAGTAGGCAAGAAGTTCTGCGATGTAGTCATGGCCTCTGAGTTCGGTTACTTTGCCGACTCTGTGGACAAAAATACCGTTGTTATCGCCGTTTCCCAGAGTGGCGAGACTGCTGATATAATTGAGGGGGTAAAAGCAGCTAGAGACGCTGGAGCTCAAGTTATCTCCATCATCAACCGACCTAACTCCATACTGGCTGACCTGAGCCACCAGGTCATCTATCTGAACTGTGGTGCTGAGATAGCCGTAGCCGCTACCAAATCCTTCTTGTCCCAACTAGCCATATTCTACCTGTTGTCCTTCTCCATGGTTAATGCTTTTGACGAAGCGGCAGCTAAGCTTACCGACCTGAACGGCGAGATAACCAGGGTTCTGGACTGGAATAAAAGCGAGCTTATCAAGCTCAGCCAGAAGCTGAAAGATAAGAACGATTTCTACTATATAGCCAGAGGAATTAACTTTGCCATCGCCTCTGAGGGCGCCTTGAAGCTTAAGGAGATTTCTTATATCCATGCTGAAGGTATGCCCGCAGGGGAACTCAAGCATGGCACCTTAGCCCTCATCGAGGCAGGCACACCGGTAGTGGTGATTTGCCCCGCTGACTATACCTTTTCCGAAACCCTGAGCAATGCTATGGAGGCTAAATCGCGCGGCGCCTATATTATCGGTGTCTCCGACAAGGAAAGCGACATTTATGATTCCTGGGTCAAGCTTCCCGAAGTTGATGAGTTACTCTATCCCATGGTCGCCGTAGTTCCTCTTCAGCTCCTGGCTTATTATCTCGCTATCAATCGAGGATGCGACCCTGACAAACCCCGCAATCTGGCAAAATCGGTAACTGTGAAGTAAGTGATTTAGGTTCTAAATGCGAATATCGTGATGACTGGAGGAACAAATGGATAAAGTCTTAATAACCGGCGGGGGTGGCTTTTTGGGCAGGTATCTGATAAAAGGGTTACTAGACAAATATAGTGACATCGAAGTCAGAGCACTTTCCAGGCACGAAAACGATATGACAGAAACAATAGTACATTGTGCTAGCGATAGATTAAAACCTATTATAGGTGACATACGCGAAATTGATACATTGAAATATGCCATGAGAGGAGTTGATACTGTGATACACTTAGCGGCGATGAAGCACGTTAATTTCTGTGAGTTATATCCATCAGAGGCCATTGCTATCAATACTATTGCAGTGATGAATTTGCTAAAGTTATTTGCAGGGAATACCTTTATAGGAATGTCGACGGACAAAGCTATAGAAGCTACAGGATGCTATGGTGCCACCAAACTCCTACTAGAAAAGCTAATCCTGGAACAGTCTCGGAAAGATGCCGATCGAAAATATATAGTCGTAAGAAGTGGTAATATCTTTGGCTCAAGCGGTAGCGTAATAGAAAAGTGGAAGCACCAAATAAAGCAAAGTAATAAAATAACGGTTACCAGTTTGGAAATGACTAGGTTCTTCATCAATGTAAATACTTTAGCTGACTTCATTATAGAAATTATCGAACGAGGTGAAAGCGGGAAAATATATGTCCCCTTTCAAAAAATAGCTACGCTAGAAGATTTGGCAAAGACCGTAATTGAGTTGTATGGAAATGAGAAAACCAAGATGGAGATCACTGGATTGCGGGAAGGAGAAAAAGTGCATGAAAAGTTATTCTCCCCTTTTGAAACAAATGTTGTTTCGAATTTGAAGAGCGAAAGTTCCCAAACTGGAGAGAGGCTAAGCATAGAGGAAATCAAAGACTGGCTAGCAGGCTGTTAGGAGCGAATTCATTCATTGAGTGAAAAGGTGAGTGTAATCATACCAGCAAGAGATGAGGCAAACTCCATCGGTAGTCTTATCCCCAGGATTAAAGAAAGCCTCTCTGCGTACGAGTATGAGATAATCGTTGTCGATGATGGCTCGAAGGACAACACCAAAGACATCGCTAGGAGTAGTAGTGTGATGACGCTTTCCCATGATAGAAGTTTAGGAAAAGGTGCGGCTATGAAAAGTGGAGCCGGCTCTGCTACCGGGGATATATTTGTATTCCTCGATGGCGATGGTGCTCATTATCCAGAAGATATACCAAGCGTAATCGCCCCTATCCTTCAAAATAAAGCTGACCTAATTATTGGTTCAAGGGATTTTCATACTTCAGAAGCTTTCGGTTTCTATTGGCCAAGGAGAGTTGCTAATAATTTAGCTTCTTTTATCACCTCCATTATTATTTCCTTTTCCTTACCGATAGTGACTCTCTTTAAATGTCCTATAAAGTGGATAAAGGTAGCAGATGCTGAGAGTGGCTTTAAAGCAATTAGCAGGGGAAATTGGCACCGGCTTAACTTGATTTCACGAGGATTTGAGATAGAGACTGAGATGATTTATGAGGCGGCAAGAAATAAGCTGGCGATTGCTGAAGTCCCAATAAGCTGCAACTGGGAAGGCGGAACATCTAGCCTCTCTGTCCTCAAAGATGGCTTGAAGACCGTGAAGCTGCTGGTACGAAAACTTATAGGCGAAGTTAAGGGAAGGGAAGCAGATGCTTGAAATCAAAGTTCATGAAATTAGGGTCAAGTGTCTAGTGCGCTAGGATAAGGCGACGAACACTTTATTCGCTATTCGCTTCGGAATGGTCTCGGCCGCATATTTGGAGGCAGAAATCGCATCTAGAACCTGTGTGAAGGATTAACCAACAAGAAACGTTGCCATACTATAAAGGGAGATAACTAATATGCGTTCTGTCTGAAGGAAGCTATGGCAAAGAGAGCATCGGTGATTTTAGTAAATTATAATGGGATGCCGCATCTTGATGCTTGCATTTCATCAGTCTTGAAACAAAGCTATACGAATTTCGAGGTTATTTTCGTTGACAACAATTCCAGCGATGGGAGCCTGGAGTACGCTAGAAACAAGTTCCCTAACTTAACATTTGTTGTTAATGATAGCAATTTAGGTTACGCTGGTGGCATTAATAGCGGCTTAACTTATGCTGCTGGTGACTACATTGGGCCGCTTAATATAGACACTGAAGTTGCTCCCAACTGGCTAGGTTCTATGGTAGCTTTTTTAGATGAGAACCCGCAGGTAGGAGCCGTAACGCCTAAGGTTTTGCTCTTTGATGACCGGACTAAAATCAATGCCCTGGGTTTGAATATTCATATCACAGGCCTGGGCTTTTGCCGCGGCCTGGGCAAAGAGGATAATAATTCAGTCACTCCTGAGAACGTGCCCGGTGTTAGCGGTTGCTCCTACCTGATTAGGCGTCAGTTACTCGAGCAGATGGGTGGTGCGCCTGGATGGTGTTTTATGGGGAACGACGATGTAATCGTCTCCTGGCTCTTGCGTTTGATGGGTTATGAAGTATATTGCCTGCCCGAATCCATGGTCTTCCATAAATACAGCCTGAAGATGGACCCAGGGAAACTATTTCGTCTCGAGAAAAATCGGCAAACTCTGCTATTGAGCACGCTAAGGCCTTTAACCTTACTAGCTTGCCTGCCTATTTTCCTGGTAATAGAGCTCATGATAATAGTCTACACTCTGGCCAAGGGCAGGTCATATATCAGGGCCAAATCCGATGCCCTGGCTTCGCTGTGGCGAGAGCGGAGCAATATAAAGCAGAGGCGAGACCAGTATCAATCACTAAGAAAGGCCTCCGACCTCACTTTGTTTCAGCGGTTAAACTGGAACTTAGCCTGGGCTCAATTATGGGGCATTCGGTGAAGATTTACTCCCGCTTTGATACCAGAAATTGGATGACACATAGCCTCTGAGCAGCTATAATATAAACCATAAAATGTGGCAATATCGAGAGTTAATCAGGACCCTGACCGTAGTCGACCTGAAAAACCGCTACCAGAATACCTCCCTCGGCTTTTTCTGGTCTCTGCTCAGCCCACTTTTGCTGGCACTGGTCCTGTACTTTATCTTCAGACATCTCTTCGGTAGCGAGGAGAATTTCGCCATAAATTTGCTGGTAGGCATAATGGCCTGGCGGTTTTTCTCCATCGCCACCTCCGCTTCCCTCGGCGCCATCGTCGGCAAGCCCAGCCTGGTGACCAAAGTCTATATACCCCGGCAGATACTGGTCCTGAGCACTGCCCTGGCCAACCTCATAAGCTCCCTGCTTGAGTTCATAGTCCTGCTGCCCATACTATTCGTCTTGCTCGGATATCTACCCGTCACCGTGCTCCTGTTCCCTCTAATTCACATCATCTACTTCTGGTTCATTTTCGGTGCCGGGCTGCTCCTATCCTCCCTCTTCGTTTACTTCCGTGACCTCAACCAGATATGGGAGGTGTTGATCAGTGTCCTGTTCTTCTGCTCACCTATTATCTATCCCCTGTCCATAATTCCCGCTCATCTAATGTTCTATTACCTGCTCAACCCGGTAACTCTGTTTATAGGCATGTACCGCGATGTAATGGTCGCCGGTGATTTACCTTCACTGTACAGCATTGCGGTTGTCATCGGTTTCGCCATCGCTGCCTATCTCGTGGGCAGCTTTGTCTTCAGCAAATTACAGCGCCGCTTCGCCGAGGAGATATGATGAGTGCCATAATCGTTGACAACATCTCCAAGAAATTCCGCATCCCCCACGAAAAAAAGAACACAGTCTTCCAGAACATAGTCGGCCTGATTAAAAGGCAATTCGACTACGAAGAGTTCTGGGCGCTGAAAGATGTCAGCTTCGAGGTCAACAAAGGCGAAGCCCTGGGCATAATCGGCAGGAACGGTTCCGGAAAGAGCACGCTGCTTAAAATACTGGCCAGGGTCTTATACTCCGATAGCGGCTCAGTTGCCCTGGACGGCAAAGTTGCCTCCTTCCTCGAGCTGGGCGTTGGCTTTCAGCCGGAACTCACAGCTAAGGAAAACGTTTACATCTACTCCTCCATCCTGGGTCTGAGACGCAAGCAGGTGGACAGGATATACGACGACATCTTCGACTTCGCCGAGCTCAAAAAATTCGAAACCATGAAGCTGAAAAATTTCTCCTCCGGCATGACCCTGCGGTTGGCTTTTGCCACAGCCATTCACGCCAACCCGGACACCTTCCTCATAGACGAAGTCTTCGCCGTGGGCGATGAAGCCTTCAAGAAAAAATGCCGGGACAAGATGAGCCAGTTCAAAGCCGAGGGCAAGACTATAGTTTTCGTCTCCCATGCTCTGGATACAGTGAAGGCACTGTGCCAGCGGTCGATGCTGTTGAACGAGGGCCGGATTGTTACCATGGGTGATACTGAAAAGGTAATAAACGACTATCTAGCGCTCTTGCAAGGGAAATGAAAAAAGTAGGCATTCTTTACGATAATATTAGCGGCAACGTTGGCGACCAGGCTGTTGGTATAAGCGTAAGGGAGATGCTGGCTGAAATGGGGGTGGACTATGAAGAGCTTGTCCCCGGCAGGTTTAATCCGAGTGACTACCGGACGATAATCATTGGTGGTGGTTATCTTCTGCAACCCAGTCCAGATTTCTTCTATGACAAATTTAGAGTGCCTGGCAAACACATTCTCAACTGTTGTGGCATATTTGGTTCCCCAGATGACCTCCAATATCTTAATGATTATCTTTATGTCACTGTCAGAAGCAAGGGGGATAAACAGAAGCTTTCCTGCCTCAGCAGAGAAGTCACAGTGGTGCCCTGCACTACTATGCTACTCAAAGACCTACCTCGTTTCGACCTGAAGATTCAGAAACCCAGCATCGGTGTTCACCTGTGTGAGGGAGTGGTAGATGAGAAAGCGTTTGCCGAGTATCTATCAAAGCAGCCTTTTCATATCTACTTTTTGCCGATTACCCATTACAACCGTGATTTCACATCCATGGGAAGACTTAGCCAGAAGGTGAAAAATTCTACATTGCTTCCGATTTTAAGGCCTGAAGAAATATACACCGTCATAGGGAATTTCGATTATTTCATCTGTACGTCCCTTCATGGGGCTATTTTTGCTTACGTTCACAATGTCCCTTTTGTTTTATACGACAGTCAAGATAAACAAAGATTCTTTATGGAAGACAGAAAGCTTGATAGCTACCTGTTCAGGAGTTTTGACGAACTAAAAGCCAGATTCGAAGAGCTTCAGAACAGCAAGCCTGACTATTCCACCGCGTTGGCTAATGATTTCAAGGTTTTGCAAGAACATAAACTCAAAATAAAAGACATTGTGCTTAAGCAAGTTATAACTGTGGACGCTGAGCCGATTATTACCCGGCGTAAATCACAAACAAAGAATCAGCAAGCTATTTTACAGGAAAGAAACTTTCAGATTCATTATTTGCAGAATCAAGTGGAAACTCTTGCTGCTCAAGCCAAACGCCAGGCCGCCCAGATAAGCTCTCTTGAAACAAATCTCCAAGAAAAGGTCGCCCAGATAAACAGCCTGAAATACCAGATAGACAGCCTGAAATACCAGATAGACAGCCTGGAATACCAGATACATAGCCTGGAATACCAGATGCAGCAGATTCAGCGAAGCATACCTATGCAGCTTGTAAACCGCTACCAGAGAGTAGTCGAAAGGCTGCTGCCCCGCGGCACCCGCCGTCGCTATTACTACGAACTTGGGCTGACCGGCATCAGGGTCATCCTCAACGAAGGCTGGAAAAGCTTCTTCAGAAAAGTACGGCTCTGGCTCATTCTTAGACGTGCTGTAATAAAAAAACCTCGTCATGACTTAGCGAAGTTCAACGCTTCTATATCAAAAAAAGAGGCGGATAAACTGGTTTTCCCCGTGCCTTCTCAGAAGCCAGAGGTATCTATTGTTATCCCTGCATACAATAGCTGGAAGTATACTCTTAATTGCCTGAAGTCGATTTGTGAAAACACAGATGGCAATTATGAGGTCGTTGTGATAGACGATGCTTCTACTGATGCAACCGCCGAAGTGCTGTCCAAGGTCAAAAACTTACATTTAGTTACGAATAAACAGAATGCCGGGTTTATAGAATCCTGCAACCGGGGAGCCAAGGCAAGCAAAGGCAATCACATCTTGTTCCTGAATAACGATACGATGGTTACCAAGGATTGGTTACCGCCTTTGTTAAAAGTCATAAAGAGAGAGGACGTCGGCGCTGTCGGCTCCAAGCTTGTTTACCCAGGTGGGACCCTGCAGGAAGCTGGAGGGATAATCTGGAACGATGGTTCTGGTTGGAATTATGGTCGAGGAGACGACCCGGACAAGCCAGAGTATAACTACGTTAGAGAAGTCGATTATTGTTCAGGCGCCAGTCTTACGGTGAAAAGAGAGCTATTTGAAAAAATAGGTGGCTTCGATGAGAGATTCAAGCCCGGCTATTATGAGGACGCTGACCTTTGCTTTGCAATCAGAAATCTGGGATACAGGGTTACGTATCAGCCGATGTCGGTGATTGCCCACTTCGAAGGAGTAAGTTGTGGCACAGACACATCCTCGGGTATCAAGAAATACCAGGAAATAAACAGGCCAAAATTTGTAGGAAAGTGGAGTCCGGTACTTCAAAAACACCATTACCCCCCTGCTGCTGAAAATGCTTTTTTAGCAAGGGATAGGGTCCCAGGGAAAAGAATACTTGTAATAGACAATTATGTTCCTACATATGACAAGGATGCTGGTTCTTTTGATATGTTCAGCATGCTCAAGATATTAGTAGAACTTGGAAACAAGGTCACATTTATTGGAGATAACTTACTAAGACTTGAGCCATACACCGAAGAGCTACAGCAGAAAGGCATAGAGGTTATTTATGCTCCTTATGTTGTCTCAGTTGAAGATTATATCAAAAAGTGCGGCAGACTCTTTGACGTAGTTATTCTGAGCCGGGCATATATAGCTATGAAGTACTTGGATAGGGTAAAACGGGATTGTATCAGGGCTAAGGTCGTATATGATACTGTAGACCTTAACTTTCTCAGGGAGTCCAGGCGAGCAAGTATTGAAAACAACGAGAAACTGCTAAAGCAGGCTGAGGAATGGAAAACAACCGAACTGCATCTAGCGCGAAACAGTGATATTACTTTTGTAGTCAGCCCCGTGGAGAAAGGAATACTCCTCAAGGAAGACCCGTCACTTAACGTTGAAGTTATAATTCGCTCCGTGCACAGCGTGAAAAGTCCACAGAAACAATTCTCAGAGAGAAAAGATATCCTGTTTATCGGTGGTTTTGCCCATCTCCCCAATGTTGACGCGGTAGTTTATTTTGTAAAGGAAATATTCCCTCTGATAAAGCAACGGATGCCTGATGTGCGTTTCTATATTGTGGGTAGCAATCCCCCAAAAGAGGTGCTAGCACTGCAGTCCGATGCGGTAGTGGTAACAGGTTATATCAAAGATTTGGCTCCCTATTTTGAGAACTGTAAAGTCTTTGTTGCCCCGCTGCGATATGGTGCTGGAGTGAAGGGAAAGATACTTCTTAGCATGAGCTACGGGGTGCCTGTAGTAACGACGTCCGTTGGTTCAGAGGGCATAAGGTTGGTCGATGAACAAAACGTATTGGTAGCCGACGACCCTCAGGAGTTTGTCCAGAGGGTCATTCTGCTCTATAATGAGGAGGAGTTGTGGAGTAAACTTTCAAGAAACTCGCTTGAGCATATTCGGAGGTGTTTTTCCTACGAGATGGCTAAGGAACAGTTCAACAATTTGATCAAAAACTTGTAAGTACTTTTTTAGTAATCCTCGCGTAAATAAAAATATATACTTTTCAAAAAGGAAATGACTTCCTCGAATAAGCAAATGTCACCAAAAAACATCGGGAAGGTTCAGTATAAATCTTTATTCGTTGAAATATATGGAGGTTTGTTATGAAGGTTTTGATTACCGGTATCACTGGCTTTGTCGGCAGCCATCTTGTCGAATATTGTCTTAAAAAAGATAATGTTCAACTCTATGGCATAAAGCGATGGCGTAGTCCTCTGGATAATCTTAGAGGAACTGAGGATAAAGTAAGACTGATTGATTGTGACCTGAGAGATGAAAATTCCGTTGTATTGGCAATTCAGGAAATAAAGCCTGAAAGAATCTTCCACCTGGCAGCCCAATCTTATGTGCAAACCAGCTATACCGCCCCCCGTGATACTCTTGAGACCAACATAATTGGTACCTTAAACATACTCGAAACTGTAAGACGTTTTGGTATTGATCCCCTTATACATATTTGTAGCTCCTCAGAGGTATATGGCCAGGTCTATGAAAATGAAATACCAATTACCGAGAATAACCCACTGAGACCCCAAAGCCCATATGCTGTGAGCAAAGTGGGTGAGGATTTATTGAGCTATCAGTATTTCAAGTCATACAATCTCCGAACCATCAGAACAAGGGCGTTCACCCATACAGGACCAAGGCGTGGTGCCGTATTTGCCGAATCGTCTTTTGCCAAACAAATTGCAGAGATAGAAGCCGGGGGGAAAGAGCCTGTTATATACGTGGGTAATTTGGATTCTGTACGGACTTTTATGGATGTGAGGGATATAGTAAACGCATATTGGTTAGCCTTAGAAAAAGGTATTCCCGGGGAAGTTTATAACATAGGTGGTGAAGTAACCAAGAAGGTAGGAGACATGCTAAATACCTTGCTTGATTTATCTCCCGTTGGTAAAAAAATAAAAGTAGAAGTTGATGCTAGATTATTGAGACCCTCTGATGTTACCTTACAAATACCTTCGGTCGAAAAATTCAGGGAACAAACTGGATGGAAGCCAAGTATACCCTTTGAAAAGACGATGATAGACCTGCTAGATTATTGGCGTGCCATGACAAAGAGGTCTTAGTTTTACATCTATATAAGTACCATGATTTTTCGTGCTAAAGCGCCACTAAGAATCAGCTTCGGTGGCGGCGGGACAGATGTTCCACCGTACCCAGAAGAGAGGGGTGGGGTTGTTTTAAGCACAACTATTGATAAGTACGCTTATTGCAGCTTAGCAACCAGGAACGATGATTCGGTGAATGTGGTATCGCTTGATTACAACCTGGTGGCTAGATATTCAACCACCGACAATTTAGATTACGATGGTAAGCTAGACCTGGTCAAGGCAACTATTAAGGTGATGAGAGTAAAAGATGGGATGGACCTTTTTCTGCATAGCGATGTACCTCCAGGTTCTGGGCTGGGAACCTCGTCCACGATGACTGTGGCTTTGGTTGGCGCTATTAGACATCGGTTGAGACTGCCCCTTAGTGATTATGATATCGCGGAACTCGCCTATCGCATTGAGAGACAAGAGGCTGGCATCAAAGGGGGAAAACAGGACCAGTACGCCGCCTCTTTCGGTGGCTTCAATTTCATCGAGTTTCTTGGCGAAAAGACCATCGTTAATCCTCTTAGAATCAAAAGGGAAATTATCAATGAGCTGGAATACAGGCTCATGCTGTGCTATACCGGTAAGACTAGACTGTCAGCCGGAATTATCGATGACCAGATGAGAGGCTACACGGAAAAGAAAGAAGATGTAGTTCGCGCCCTTGATGAAACCAAGGCATTGGCTATTGCCATGAAGAATGCTTTACTTTTGGGACAGATAGATGAGCTTGGCTACCTCATGAATCAGACGTGGCAGAACAAGAAGAAATTTACGCCGAGAATGACTGACCTGCACATTGATGAGTTATATGATGTTGCCCTGCAAAATGGCGCCATCGGGGGGAAGCTACTTGGAGCTGGCGGCGGCGGTTATCTCCTGTTACTGTGTGAGTTTGACAAGCGGCATATTTTAGCTCAAAAATTAGAAGAGCATGGCGGCAAGGTCGTCAACTTTGCCTTTGAGTTCAATGGGCTGCAGACCTGGGAAGTGAGTACTAAGTAGGCGGAACCATGGAACAGGAAGCCAATATTGTAAAGCAGATTGAAGACAGCATCAAGCTAAAGAAGTATCTCCAGCAAGAAGCCAAAAACCTGGTGGCTATGGCAGACTTGCTCGTCAATGCCTTTAGAAAGGGAAACAAGGTGCTTCTCTTCGGCAATGGTGGCAGTGCTGCCGATGCCCAGCACATCGCCTGCGAGTTAGCTGGTAAATTCTACCTGGATAGGGCACCCTTGCCGGCTATTGCTCTGACCACAAACACCTCTGCCTTAACCGCCATCGGGAATGATTACGGCTACGAGGAAGTATTTGTTCGACAGGTGAAGAGCTTGGTTAAACAGGGCGATGTAGTCATCGGCATCAGCACCAGCGGTAATTCGCCAAATGTTCTACGTGGGATTGAAGAGGCAAAGCGCCTCGGGGCAACAACAATAGCCTTTATGGGGCAAGGTGGGAGACTTAAAGAACTGGTTGACTATATGCTTTCTGTTCCTTCAGTTGATACACCTCGCATTCAAGAAGTTCATATCACGGCAGGGCATATTATTTGCTACCTGGTAGAGCAAGCTTTGTTTGGGAACAGGAAAAGTGCCTAAGGCAGTATTCCTTGACAGAGATGGGACGATAGCCAGGGATGTCCCCTATTGTAGTCGGCCGGAGGACTTTGAATTGCTGCCTGGTGCGGCTGAAGGAATCAAATTGCTCAATGAGCATGGCTTTAAAGTGGTTGTAGTTACCAATCAATCAGGAATTGCCCGTGGATATTTTACGGAGGGAATGTTAGCCAGGATTCACGACAAGATGCAAAAGGAGTTGGCTAAGCATGGAGCCCATGTGGATGCCATTTACTACTGCCCGCATCATCCCGACGACAATTGTGATTGCCGCAAACCAAAACCAAAAATGCTGTTTCAGGCCGCCATAGACTTAGATATAGAATTAGGAGAATCCTATGTTATCGGTGATGGCGAGATGGATGTCGAGCTGGCAAGACAAGCAGGCTGCAAGACAGGTATAAGAGTTGGTGAACCAGGAGGCACGGGTGATTGGGTGGCAGTTTCATTCAGAGATGCTGTGGAGCAGATACTACAATTTGAAGGGCACTCATGATGAAAAACCCTTATTGAAATTGCCAGCGGGTCAGTGTAATGTGAAATAAAAGGTTTGGAGGCTAATATTGTTGAAAGGAATATGGAAGAAGATGCAAGTAAAGAAAAGCCGCGAGCTTTCTAGAAGACAACAATTTTATGACCGGTTGAATACCGCAAAGAGAGAGCTAGAGGCATCAGTTACTTTTTACCCGTACTCCACCTGGGGCAACTTAACGCATTTGGATCATCTTTTATCTGATGTCGGCCTCTTAGCAGAGGATGTATTGGTTTCAAGAAGTATCAATGATATTGGTGGCGCTGATGGTGATATTGCGTTCTATTGCGAATTTCTCGGAGCATCAAAAGTCAACTTGGTAGACCATGCCCCGACTAATTTCAATGGTTTAGTAGGAGCAATGAAGCTCAAAGAAGCCTTGAACTCGAGTGTTAATATAATTGACATTGACATTGACCTTGACACTTCTAACGGCTGGGAAATTCTAGAAGAGGCAGAAACGAGTATTTTTTTAGGTATACTATATCACCTTCAAAACCCATTCCTCGCGCTTTCGCAGTTATCCAAAAAGTCAAAATACTTGCTGCTGAGCACTAGGGTTTTCGACGTCCTGAATGGTATGAGCATTACTGATCGCCCGTGTGCGTATTTTTACAATAGCGGTGAGTCCAATAATGACCCGACAAACTGGTGGTGCTTTACGGACGAATGTCTGAAGAGAATGATTGACCGTTCGGGTTGGGAAATCATTGCGTACAAAAGGATGGGGTGTGATAAGAACGCAGACCCTGTGGACAGCCGAAAGGACGGTAGAGCATTTGCCTATCTCAAGAGTAAATCTTTTAACAATAAAGCATGAATTTATGAGCAGCGTGATGACAATGTGTCATGGCGTAGAGATGTGAAGCTATTCTAACTCGACGACTTCGTTTGTCCTCGTTAACACCTTATCGGTATATTGCAGTGCTTCCGTTTCACCTTTTCTTATGTAGATTCCAATCGTATACGTTCCATTTTCCATTCTCTCTGCAGGAATAGTTGCTACGAACCCAGCCTTAGTTAAGTCCGGTTCTTCTATTCCAAGCACCTGATTTAGCGTCCCTAACTCTCGCATAGTAGCTTCAAAAACATATGTTGCTTGATCAGACTTGAATACTAGATAAGGTGTGCTATTTTCAGGACAGTCACCTTCAATAAACGCCCAACCAAGAAACTCCACTACTGTTCCAGTCACGATAGATTCGAACCAATATCTTATGTTTCCTGTCTCGGCTGGCACTGAGATATCCACAAGCTGCGCCTCTCCCGGGATTCCTCCAAATTCAGCTCTATCAAAAAGATTAAAGAGAGGCTCTGACAGGAAAAGAAGGAAACACAGAAACCCGCCCACAATCAGTGTGTGGGTAATTATCTGTTTCCTGCGAGTCCTGAGCCAGCTTCTCATTGACATAGTAAATTACTACTCCTGATCATCCTCCAGCAGCGGATAATCGGCGCCGAAATAATGGCTGAATATCAGACGGAACGTGTTCACCGGCGATATATCATCATCAAGTATACTGGTATCCATGCCCGGGAGATACATGGCGTTAAGTATCTTGTGCCATTCATCGTTGCCGACGGGATAACCAGGCCTGGTACCGTGGTCTGACTGTAAGATGATAATGGGGGGAGTCTCAGATTTCTTAAGCAATACATCAACCACTGCTTCTATCTGTGTGGAGATGAAGATATACTGCCCTAGATAAAACTGTTTATCCTCGTGATTGGACCAATTTGCAGGGGCGATGTACTCGCCTTCTGGACCGAACACAAAGGGCTCATGGGGACAATTGAAATGGACGAAAACAAACTTCGGGCCTTCCAGTCCAGGCAGCGCCTTCAGGCTCTCCAGCGTGTACAAGGTCTGGCGCCGATAGGCAATTTCATATTGATTCCCGGTAAGGTAAAGATAGAAAGGCCTGAGCATGGTGGTACTCCACAGGATCCGCTGGAACTCAGATATCCAGGGAGTAGTGCCGGTTTCATAGTAATTGAAGTAAAGGTCGGCAGTGTCCTTGACATACTTCTCCCACGTGTAACTTGCAAAGTTGCTTCCGAAAACAACGTATTGATAACCCCGCGCCTTCAGGAAGTCTGCCACCTGGCTGTAAGCCATCTTTCGGTAGGTAGCGTCGCTCCACGGCTCGTAATCGAGATACTCCATGTTCAGTATTTGGGCGATTATCAGAGGTGTAATCGGCTTTTGCGTTTCGCTCTCGTTAGCTATGAAGAAGCCTTTATCCTCCAGGCTGTTGATAAACTCGCTGTTATCGTAATCGTAATATTCCTTCATGGTGTCGGGATGTGCGTACTCATCCAGCATAATGAAGTAGATATCGGGCAGGGTGCTGAGCTCCGCCGGGCTGGCGGCGGCAGTCTCCGACGTCTCTGCCGGTGTGATGTCATCCATCCCGGCTAGTTTAACTTGATAGCTGCCGATGTTAAACAGGTTGATGGCAATGAGCACCACCGCCACTATGTTGAACATCCTGGTGGTGATGCGAAAGTCCCTTTTTGCCCGCCCGATGAAATAGACGCAGTAGCCCCAGACGAACAGCATGACGGGGAGCAGGTAGGCGTGTTTGGGCACAAACACCCCCAAGTAGTTCAGCCCGTCATAAAGACGTCCGTAGGAGAAAAAGAAGACCAGGAATATAGCTGTGGCAAATCCCGCCTTAGACAGGCTGCGGAGTATAAGGCTCAAGATTGCCCACAACACCAGAGTAGCAGCCACTGAGACCCCCAGCGGCAGCCAGAGCTGGCTTGCCAATGTTTCGCTTATGTTGTGGACATAGAGAAACAGGATGGGAAAAGCGGCAAACAGCAGCGGGTAGAAGACCACCGGTCCCTTGAAAATATCTTTTAACTTTTGTTTCATCTCTGTAGCCGGCGCATCAGATACAGCGTCCCTTGTGATTCTCGGATATCGGCGGAATCATCTATGGTGAAATAGCCACTAAAACCAATATTATCATACTCATTAGCTAAGCCACAATTGCGCTGAACACAATGCCCTACAAGGCTGAAGGCGAGGAGGTCTAATTCAAGACACATCCTTGAGTGGAGTCCCATGAGCTCGGCGCAACAAGGCGCAACCTTAACAGGCTGTGGCACACTGCAAGGGGCAAACCGAGAGGATGGCCTCAAATAATTCGGGACATGGATTTGCGCATGAACACGGTGTATTGCAGCCAGCCAAATATATATTGACACTTAGCAGAAAATATAATAATATAATGATTGTCGATTATTTTTATCAGGTTGGAGGAATATTCTAATGCCTTTAATTCAAAGAAACATTGAGATTGATTCAGAGGTCTGGGCTAAACTTAAACAAGAAGCGATAGCAAAAAATAGAAATGTCCGCGATTTGGCGGGAGAAATTTTGACTGATTATGTGATTGAAAGCGATAAGACAAAAGGGCAGAGAAACGTAAAAGCAATAATTATAGCAGCGGGTATGAGTTCTCGTTTAGCGGAACTAACTGATGACAAGCCGAAATGCATGCTTGAGATAAAAGGCAAAACAATCTTACAACGGCAAATAGAGGCATTCAATCAATGCGGGATAGATGAAATAATAGTTATCAGGGGTTATAAAAAGGAGGTAATCAATTATACCGGTGTGAAGTATATTTATAATCAAAATTATAGGCGAAACAATATACTGGAATCATTAATGTACGCAGAAAATGATATGGATGGCGAGTTTATAGCGACATATTCCGATATCCTTTTTAAAACCAGTGTTGTAAGGGCATTATTGGAAAGCAAAGCTGATATTTCTATAGTTACTGATATAGCCTGGAAGTCGCATTACAAAAAGCGCTTTCAGCATCCTATAGAAGAGGCAGAAAAAGTAATTGTCAGCAACAATAGAGTGATAGAAATCGGCAAGGCCACTAACCCAAACGAAGCATACGGTGAATTCATTGGATTGGCAAAATTCACCAATACCGGTGCTGAGATATTAAAAACGAACTACAAAAGAGTAGTAGCCGAATTCGGCAAAACGCAATTCCACACCGCTCCCTCAGTTGAGCAAGCATATTTAACAGACATGTTCCAGGAACTGCTTGACAAGGGTTACACTATTTCTAACGTTGATATCAAAGGTCAGTGGATGGAGCTTGATACCGTCGAAGACATCAACACGGCAAGGAAGGTGTGGGACTAGGATGACTGAAGCAAAGCAACAACGGAAGCCGCGGATTAACCTAGTATTTTGGAATTTGTGGTCGACATATGCCATCTTCTACTTTGGGAAGGTTAATTATTCACTTGTAATCCCTATACTTCTGGCAACTTATCAGGATTTGACGCTTTATAATGTCGGGATGGTTGCTAGCGGATTTATGACAGCATACCTCGTTGGGCAGTTCCTTCACGGGCAGTTATCGGAGAGGTTTAACCCCTTTGTTTATATAGCTATTGGACTTATAGGCTCGGCGGTAATGAATGCCTTCCTCGGGTTCGCGGGGGGGGTTTTCTGGATGTTAATGATTGGCGAGGTCATTGATGGGGGGTTTCAGTCAATGGGGTGGTCCTCCACAGTGAGAGCCAATGCGCTTACATCCGATAACATTGAGAGGGATGCCACACGATTAGGCACTTCCTACCAAGTTGGCAACTCAGTAGTGTGGATTATATCTGGTTTTGTAATCGGAGCTTTTGGTTGGCAATGGGGATTTTGGGTTGCATCAATAGTAATGTTCCTTCGTGCCATGGTGTTACTAAAAACTAGACCAAAGATAGAGTTCATACCTCGCCCTTTCAAGGAAAGAGTAAAGCTCACTGTCAGCTTTCCTATATTTATGAGTGCAATATCATTATGTCTCTTGAATATGGTGAGGTATGGAGTAATAATCTGGATTCCAACGTATTTATATCTAGAACATGCTATGCCAATAGAGAAGGTCGGATTGAATGTATTTTTAATACCACTAGCCGGGGTGGTGGGCACACTTATGTATAATAGGCTGAAAATTCACAAGGATATCCTTACTGTCATATACGTGATATCTTTGGCGGTTGTAATGTTTGTTTTACCTGGCGTGTCTGGAATAGCTATGCTGGCGCTACTTGTGCTAAGTGGATTCTTACTCTATGGACCTCACGTGTTCCTGGTGACGACAGTACCCAGCAGGTTTGCTAGTCAACGCATTGTAGCTTCTGCTACTGGCTTCATTGATGGTTGGGCGTATATTGGCACTGTGCTAATAGGTATAGTTGTCCCCTTTATATTAGACAAAACTGGCCATTGGAGTTCTGTATTCTACTTCTGGGGTGCAATATCATTGGTCATGGCTGGCTTGGTAACAGTGCTGTTCGTGAAAGCCACGAGGAAACGAAAGTTTGAGGATGGCCCAGAGCTTTAGCCGGCGTGGGGTGCTTTCTTGTTAACGGTCACTTAAAACCGGCCTCTTTAACTATCTTTGCGCTCAGGGCATTATGCGCTTCACATATAAACTCAAGCTTTGGTGAATGTAAGGGCTTGCGGAATTTCTTAGCCTTGGTCACGTTTGCTTACCTCTCCGCTTTCCATGGTGTTGGTCTCCTGCGAAATGAGACGATGGACATAGTTGGCTCCGATTTCAGCCGACTTACCGAAGTGAAATAGATACTGCTCCCGCAATTTAATTATGGCATTCTTGTATTGCGCAGCGGTGGATATGAGCTGGCTGATGACAGTGGGTACTGTGGCTAATTCTTCAGGCTTCACAATAACACCGATTTTTGTCCGTGTAGCAAGTTCCAGCGGTTCAATATTCAAATCACGATACTTCTCATTTTTTATTTTGACAGGAACATCGAGGAATAACACAGGGCGTTCGGTACCCAATGCGTATTCAAGGGCAACACCTGAGCAATCACATATTAGAACGTCGGCCCTCAACAGCGAATCATGGGTGGCAATTGATTTCTCCAGTGTAAAATTGGGCTTCTTACCAAATCTGTGCTCTAATCGCGCTATTAGGCGTGGGGAACGTCTTACAGTTTCCGGATGAGGTCGAACGATGACTTGATAACCTTCTCGCAAGAGAAGTTCAACAAGTTGCTCACCGCAAGATTCGAGAACATTGTCCACTCCCCACGAGGGCGCAATGAGGATAATCTCCCTGTCAGGCTGAGACGACTTTTGGCGAACATACTCTTGATAGTCCTGATAGATGCGTTCGAGCCGGTAGTAGCCGGCTTCTACGAGCGTTTTTGGAGGAAGGTTATTAAGCTTCTCATGCTGACGAATCTCTTCAACGTGGTGCGGCCCGGCACAGAGAATGCAGTCATAATGGTCAAAGGCGCCATACCGGTACACCATGTGAGTGCTGACAAGAGCATGGAAGACATAAAGGTAATGCACCGGATTGATTGAACGCTTGAGGTGAAACTTGTTGAGGTCGGTTAATGTCATGACGAAGACTTTGCAATCAACAAATGCCATGAAGAACGGTAATAACTTGTTCAGGTAGAAAGTCTTTATTCTTGGGTCTGAGTTTGTCAGGATTGGGTCATGCCTGTCGGACGTAATATAGCACAGCGTCCTGTTATATTCATCGGTTAGTTTTTTGATAATGCCTTCGAAATAAGGGTAATACCCGCTATGCTCGGCGTAGAATACGATAGACCTATCTTGAACGGATAGTTTCTTGAAACGGCGATAGTGTGCTATTTCTTTCAACATAGGCGAAATTTATCCCCACGGGCTTGCTCAAGCACCTGCTTGCAAGATGACCCGACAGCGCACCTTTAGGCCGCTAACACCATAAAACATAAGCACGGAGCTCTTTTCAGTTGAAACTAACATTTGTAAGCTGTATTTATCTGGCGATATAAATTACCATTTTGCCAGATAAGAAAGCTATCGGGCCACGGAAGAAGCCCGGGAACTGCAGGCTACTCGCTCTCCTCGCTCTCCTCACTCTCCTCGCTCTCCTCGCTCTCCTCATCATGTCTTCGCCTGGTGAATAAATTTGTTAAGAAATCTTTTACCCTTGTCCTGTATATACCAGTCATAGCCGCTCCTCCGATAAGCAACCCTACAAGCACCTGCGTTATAATGGTAATTGTGCCGGGGCCGATATAGTAGGCATAAGCCGCTTGGTCGAATGTACCAACATTAATAGAGGCATAAACCGTCTGTGAGAAAATCAAGAAAAGTGAAATAACGGCGGCGAGTGTAATTCCTAGACGTTTTAACCGATTCATGCTGCTCCCCCCTTCCGTATTGTTAATTACCGAACATGTTAGCTAACCGATATGTGTTTGTCAACATGTGTCGTCGAGGGGTTGGGATTGCCGCGGCACTGCGTGCCTCGCAACGACGGTGGGGGTGTCTGGCAGGTAATGAGATTGCCATGCGGAGTTTACCCTGAGCGGAGGTGAGATTCTTCGCTCCGCTCAGAATGACAAGAGGTGAAGGGGTCAGAATGACAAAGGGGAGAGCTCGCAATGATGGTGATAATCCGTGAATTGGCTTTAATCAATCCTCTACGGTGCTACTTCAACAAGAGCAGCAGTAGTGACAGGCGGCGGCACATCCAAGCCTTCCGCCTTGAGTCCTTCAATGTGGAATTCAATAGCTTCTTTTATTCTTTCCGTCGTTTCCTCTACACTTGCCCCCGTAGCTACACAGCCGGGCAAATCCGGGCAGTATGCAGAATAATTACCATCAGCTTTTTCAATTACAATTGTATATTTAAACATCTCTTCCCACTCCTTTCAGACCAGCTTGCTTTAGTATACTGTTTAGAGTTCCCTTGCTAACATCATCACTTAACTTCCCGGAAATAGTCACCAACTCTTTCTTAACTGGATGCTTGTATTGTCTATGATCCCCTTTCGTTCTTGCAAGATACCATCCGTCATCTTCTATAAGTTTTATGACCTCTCTGATTTTCACCAGTTCCTACACCCTGTGACATTGGTCATTAGTTAAAATTAGTCAATAGTCTAGAGTCGGGAGTTAAATTAGTCAAGTGGAGTTTACCTTGAGCGGAGGTGAGATTCTTCACTCCGCTCAGAATGACAAAAGGGAAGAGCTCGCAATGACATGGGGGAAAGGGGCTGGTTAATTTCAGGTAATGTGACCTCTGGCTACCAGGTAATCTCTTAACGATTCCTGCCAGGGTCTCATGTCGTCCATGCCCAGGAGCCGCAGATGATAATTGTCCAGCACCGAGTAATGGGGTCTCCTGGCTTTCTGAGGGTACTGGTCTGAAGTTATAGGGACGACCGGGGTCTTTAAGCCAGCCAGTTTAAGTGTCTCCGTGGTGAACTCGTACCAGGAACAGGCGCCTTTGCTGGTGATATGGAATATGCCGTAATATTCGGTGGTGATTAACTGGGCTATTTTCCGGGCTAAATCCCTGGTGTAGGTGGGGGAAAAGACCTGGTCATTGACCACCTTGAGCTCATCGCGCTCTCTGGCCAGCCTGAGCATGGTCTCGATGAAGTTACCGCCTTTGCCGCTGGAGCCGGCAACGCCGAAAAGCCCCGAAGACCTGACGATGAAGTGTCTGAGACAAAAATGGCGAACAAGGTTTTCCCCAGCCAGCTTGGACTTACCATAAATGCTAAGGGGGATAGGTGTATCGAATTCAGTGTAGGGGGCAGTTCGCGGCTCAACTTCACCACCGAAGACATAGTCGGTGCTGAGATGCACCAGCCGGGCTCCGAGTTCTTGAGCAACCACAGCGACATTACGGGCTCCCAGAGCGTTCACCCGGAAGGCTTTCTCTTTTTCATCTTCGCAGTCATCAACTCGAACATAAGCGGCGGTATTGATAATGATAGCCGGCTTATGCTTGAGCATGGCTTCCCTGACAGAAGCCATATCGACAATTTCGATATCAGCATGCGTAAAGGGAATGATATCGAAGTTATGCAAGGCCCGGCACAAATCAGTGCCCAGTTGCCCATTAGTGCCTGTGACTGCTACTTTCACCTTTTGAGGTACATTTTCTTGTAGTATCTGGAATACTCGCCGCTCTTGATTGACCGCCACCAGGACTCGTTCTTTAGATACCAGTCAACAGTAGCGCTCAAGGCTTTTTCAAAGGAATAAGCTGGCTTCCAGCCCAGTTCTGTGGCTATCCTGGCGCAATTCAGAGCGTAGCGGCGGTCATGGGCAGGACGGTCGGTAACAAATTGTATCAGGCTCTGTGGTTTGTCCAGCTGCTCCAGCAGCTTGCGGATAAGCTCCAGGTTGGTCTTCTCATTGCCGCTGCCGATATTGTATATCTCTCCGAGCTTGCCTTTCTGAATGACGGCATCAAGGGCCCGGCAATGGTCAGTTACAAAGATCCAGTCCCTGATGTTGAGGCCATCACCATAGACGGGGACTGGTTTATCCTCCAGGGCGTTGGTGACAGCCAGTGGAATTAACTTCTCGGGAAACTGGTATGGTCCGAAGTTGTTGGTGCAGCGGGTGACGATTGCCGGGACATGGTGGGTCTTGAAGTAGGCGCGACATAAAAGGTCGGCAGCGGTTTTGCTGGCTGAATACGGGCTGTTGGGAGACAAAGGCGATTCTTCAGTAAAGCGGCCGCTATCAATGGAGCCATAGACTTCATCAGTGGACACCTGGATAAATCTTTGAATCCCGTGCCTTTTTGCCCCTTCGAGGAGCACCTGAGTCCCTTTAACATTAGTTTCGATGAATGGAGAGGCGTCCAGGATGCTGCGGTCAACGTGGCTCTCAGCAGCAAAGTTCACAATGACATCGAATCCCTGGCTCAGTAACTTGTCTACCAGCTTTCTATCAGCTATATCTCCTTTGACAAAGTGGTAGCCGGGCTGGTCTTGTATATCTTTTAAGTTTTCCAGGTTGCCGGCATAGGTAAGCTTGTCCAGATTGGTTATCTCCCAATCAGGGTGTTCTTGCCGGATATGGCGAATGAAATTGCTGCCGATAAAGCCGACGCCGCCGGTGACAAGTAGCTTCATTTTGCCTCCTTTGCGTAGTAAAACCTGATATCCGCATTCTTTAGAGAAGGTAATTTTTCGTCTTTTTCGGATAGAATTGGCTCCTTAACAGGCCACTCGATATTCAAGTCCTCATCGTTCCAGATAATACCAGCTTCAGATTCAGCGGAGTAGACATTGGTGGTTTTATATATGACTTCGGCAATTTCTGAAAGGACACAGAAACCATGAGCAAGGCCTGCCGGAACATAGAGAATATTTTTATTTTCTTCCGATAAGATTACCCCTACCCATTTGCCCCAGGTAGGCGAGCCCTTTCTTATGTCAACGGCGACATCAAATATCTCACCCCTTACCGCCCTCACCAACTTTCCCTGTGCGAAGGGTGGGTTTTGATAATGTAATCCCCTCAGATTTCCTTTAGCAGAACAGGAGTGATTGTCCTGGACGAAATTTGCCTTTATGCCAGCAGCAACAAAATCCGGCATCTTGTATGTTTCCATAAAGAAACCCCTCCCATCCTCAAAAACCTTTGGTTCTATCAAAACTACCGCTGGAATCTCTAACCTCTTGAAAGCAAATGGCATGTCGTTCCTTCGTTTCTAGAGTTCCACTTTGGCATCGTCGCCAACGAAAAGCCTTACCGCCTTCAAATTCTGCCCCCCTCTTATTACCTCAGTGCTTCGGCCAATAACGCTATCAGCCAGGCGCTCAATTCCCGAGATACGGCAGCTCTCCAGTATCACCGAGTGCTCTATCGAGGAGTGCTCGATCACTGTGCCCGCTCCAACGCTCGTGAAAGGACCGATAAATGAATTCTTGACTTGACACCCTTCGGCGATAGATACCGGTCCCCTGATGATGCTGTTTTCTATGCTTGTTCCTTCTCCGACCTCGACTCTGCCTGCCACCTGGCTGGCGGCATCAATCTCACCTCTTAAATCCCGCTTCATAAATTCATCAAGGACAATACGGTTAGCTTCCAAGAGGTCATCCTTCTTTCCGGTATCCAGCCACCAGCCGGTGAGGATGTGACTGCGCACCTTTTTGCCGGAATCAATGAGCTGTTGAATGGTATCGGTTATTTCAAGTTCTCCTCGCCATGAGGGTTTTATCCTGTCTATTGCCTGATAGATGTCCCGGGTAAAGAGGTAAACGCCGGGCACTGCCAGATTTGTTTTCGGTTCGCGTGGTTTTTCCACGATCCTGGTTATCTCGCCCTTTTCGTTTAGTTCGGCAACGCCGAACAGGCGCGGGTCGGGGACCTCTTTAAGAAGAACAAGTGCATCAACCTTGTTTGTAGTAAACTCTTTAACAAAGCTCTTGACGCCGCCCTGAATAAGATTATCGCCAAGAAACATCAGGAAAGAAGAATCGCCAAGGAAGTCTTGGGCTGTCTTCACAGCATGGGCAAGACCCAAAGGTTCGGATTGTAAAATGTAAGTAATTTGAGCATTCCACCTTGAACCATCTCCCACCGCTTCCTTAATCCCTTGCCCTGTTTCCGGTGAAATAATAATACCAATATCCCTTATTTCAGCCTCAGCGACCTGCTCCAAAACGTAGTAAAGTATTGGTTTATTAGCCACCGGAATAAGTTGTTTAGACAAAGTGTTGGTCAGTGGCTTAAGTCTAGTTCCCTTACCACCAGCCAATATTAATGCTTTCATTTCAAATGCTGTTCCCTATGGAGTAGCAAATATTATATCACCTTGCTTAACTCCATTACCCGTAACTGCTAACCTATTACCTCCTTACTTTTCAAGTACTTTATCAGAGGAGCGTTTGGCAACGCAAACTGTCATTGCGAGGCACACCCCCCCTTTTGTCATTGCGAGGCACGACAGTGCCGAAGCAATCTCGTGGAAGGGTATGGCATTGCCACACGGAGTTTACCTTGAGCGGAGAGGAGATTTTTCACTCCGCCCAGAATGACAAGAGGGCCCAATAAGCAGTCTTATGTTTTCCAGATTCCCGGTGGGTCAGCAAGGATTATTACCTTGTACCGACGCTTCAGCAGTTCCTCAACTAGATGAGAGCCTATAAATCCCACCCCACCGGTAATGATTGCTGTGTTTTTACTCAGGACTCACTTGAGCTAAGGTACTCAAAAATTTTCACAGTTGTTGTAGATGTTGTGGCCCCGGATTGATGGATGAGCTCATAGCTATTCAATTCTTCAAGAGGCACGGGACTGTCAAAGGGGCTGGTGCCCACTATTCTATAGTTGCCCGACGTCTGGCTTGCGAGATAAGCCTGGGCATCCTCATAACTGGAGAAGGATTCCACACTGGTGATCATCTTATACTTCTCTCCTTCATATTCGCTCTCTTCGTAAGATATGACTATCGATTCCGTGGGAACCACGGCTTTGCCATCAAAGTTGTAGAGCCTGACCACAGTGGAGTTGTAGTAAGCGGGGTAGAATAAATACATCATTTGCCAGTCATCTTCCGTCTGCAGGTAATAAATTTCGTAAAACTCGCTTGCGTTGCTGCCAGCCCACTCCGCCATGGCATAGAATTTCGCTGGCGTTGCCATTGCATAGTCAATCATCACATATTTCGTACCTAACTTGTCCGCGCGCTCGTTGGCTGAGCTTTCACTCTGAGCAGTGAAGAACTTGCCAGCTTCGACAGCCCCAGCCTGGCCAGGATTGGCATTGGGTATGCGATGGGAAATGTGCATTATAAAGTAGCCATAGTCCCACCAGGACATCACGCCGTAGGCAGTCTCGGGATATTCAAAGTCAGCGCGTGCCGGGTATAGCTCGTAATAGAAATCGGGGTCACCAAAAGGTTCGGGACTGTTATCCCTTAACCACAGAGACGAGCTATACCACCCCTCATTCATAATAGCATTTGGCATGCTGGCGAGTGTTTTGGCCTGGCGAATATTTGGGAAAAAGACCACGAAAAAGATGATTATTCCGACAACGATGACCCTTGCCCAGGCGCCTCTGGGCTGCATAAATGTTTTTGGCTTCGCTTTCTCTCTGGTTTTCTTTTGCTTCTTCTTGAATTTTTTAACTGCTCCCACTACTTCCTTAGACTTAGCCAGTAATTTGCCTAAGCCAGCAATGTCCAGCATTTTCCAGGAGAAATATCCCGTGAGCAAGGCAGCATTTATGGTATAGTAGTAACCGAAGCGGCGCTGCCCCAGGACTGCCATCAACATTATTATGCTCCATACCAGGAACAAGATTTTATCGGCACTTTTTCCCTTAATAGCGACATAAATAAGCATGGCAAAGGAAATAAATGAGATGAAGAAGGAGGTGGTGAAGTTGGCCCAGGCTATCCTCAGGGTGAATTCACCGCCGGGGAAAAGAAGGGGTTGCACCTCCAAAACAGTCAGCATAGCGCCGCCCGGGGCGAAGATGCTAAATTGGCTGAGCATATACTGAAACAAGGAAGGATTGATTGCATGCAAAACAGCAAGACCGATTCCAACCAGTCCCAGCAAGGTCAAAGGGTAGTAAACAGGCTTCAAAGCCCTGCCTGCCATGAGTCGTGAGATAATACTTAAGACTATGGGTAACACTATGGCAACTGGCAGAGCTACACGATAAACGGTATCCAGGCCGCTCTTGCCCAATACGGGAAGAAGCATGAGGAAGGCAATAAGGAAAAGAGGAGTGCCGACAATACACAGATAGTCGCTTGATTTATGCCTTAAGTGGTCCACGATGAACTGAATCACCAGGTAAGCGAATATAATGAAGATGAACAGCAGCCCACCTTGCCAGGAAAGGAGATAAATACCCAGGAAGACGCCAGCGAGCAGGGTATAGACAAGAGGCTTGGTGATAGTTGACCAGTCTCTACTTAGAAGGTGGCCGAAGGAAATCTCTCTTTCTCGAGCTCGTTTAATGGCCATTATTAGAAATAGTATGCCCACGGTGCTAAACAAAACCTCAGCTACGTGGTGGTCGGTAAAGCCAAGCAGGGAACGATGCAGCAATTCGCCAGGCAAGATGACAACCAGGGCGGCTGAAATTACGCCCACCCAGCGGTTAAACAGCTCCTTGCCGATAAAGTACACCGGAATGAGCGTCAGAGTGCCCAGAATAGCGGGCATGTAAGCGGCCACAGCCTCCATGGTATGCAGAGTTGGTACCCCCCAGCTAACAAGCCGAATAATGCCGGCGACAAGCCAGGCGAAGAATGGCCGAGCAAGTACTCCTGCACCACCGGGGAAGAGCATATAGGGGTCAAAGGAATTGAAGTGGGGAAAGTTATGGACCAGGGTTTCTATGTTGCGCATGTAATAATAGGCATCAGTCTCTCGGAACCAGACCCAGTCATTGACAAAAATTTGGTCATAAGGCAGGGCTATGCGTATGTACAATGAGATGCCACAGAGGGCTGCCAGAATTATGCCCACTATGGCTATTGGGGGGAGTCTTCGTTTTTGCTCTGGACTTTGCTCGCTCACTTAAAATTCCCGCAAAGAAAATATCTTGCCAGCCTGAATATTCTCTCCATTATAAACTTACCGCGCCGGATATTACAATACATCATAACGCACCAGCTCCTTGAGACAGCCTGTTGAACCAGAAGCCAGATTTAATCTATAATTGCACAATGCGAACTTATCGCGCTGTCAATTTAAATGTCCTGTGGTTTTTAATAGCTCTAAATGTCGTAATCTTCATAATCACTTTGGCAAGGCCAGAAACAATCTATTTTCTGGGTTTGACACCCGCGTTGCTCTCTCAACAACCCTGGACCATCATAAGCAGTATGTTTGTCCACGGCAGTTTCTTCCACATTATATTCAATATGATAGCTTTGTATTTCCTGGGAAGCTTCCTCATCCGGGCAGTGGGGGAGAGAAGCTTCCTGGCGGTATTTTTTCTCGGAGGCCTGGCGGGGAACATTCTCTTCGTCCTTCTCACTAACCCATTTTCAACAGGGATAGGAGCCTCGGGAGGCATTTTTGCCCTTGCGGGAGCACTGGCGGTAATGGTCCCCAGAGTGCCAGTCTTTATATTTTTCATCCCTATCCCCATGCCACTTTGGATTGCAGTCATAATCCTCGTCCTCATCTCTTTCCTCTTCTCTGGGATAGCCTGGCAAGCTCACATTGGAGGTTTGCTGCTGGGGCTGGTAGCTGGTCTCATTTTTAAGAGAAGAAGGCGAATCTACTATTTTTGACCCTTTAATAGGCTGTTTAAAAATGTAGTTGCCCAATTTATTTTACCCCACAAAATCCATGATTTTGTGGGGACTCCGGGTTCCCGACCAAATCGAAGGTTTGGTCGGGTGAGAGTTTATTGGGCAACCGGGCCTGATAAATCAGGCAGATGCAAAAATCCCAAAATTGAACGGGAAATCAAAATTAAACAGCCTCTGTATGATAAGGAGGTGTTATGACTGAGCTTCTTGAAGTAAGATGGCATGGCAGAGGAGGGCTGGGAGCGGTGACTTCGGCGGAGCTAGTTGCCCGTGCTGCTATAAGCGAAGGAAAATATGCTCAGTCATTCCCTAGCTTTGGACCCGAAAGGAGGGGAGCACCGGTCCTTGCTTTCCTGAGGATAAGTGATGAATTTATCAAGACCAGGACAGTTATCTACGAGCCTGATGTAGTAGCTGTGCTTGATCCAGGGTTGTTGCACGCAGTTGATGTGACCTCAGGGCTTAAGGAGAATGGTAAAATCATAATTAATTCCAGGAAATCGCCCGCTGAACTGAAGTCTGAATTTGGGTATAAGTGGCCTGTAGCTGCAGTTAACGCTACGAGAATCGCCGGAGAAACTATCGGGATGCCTATCACTAACACCGCTATGATAGGCGCACTGCTAAAAATTACTGAGGCTGTGAAAATTGATTCTGTGGTTGAGCAGCTACATGAACGGTTTGGGGCACGGGCTAAGGGAAATATCGAGGCCATGAAAAGAGCTTACAAGGAGACTGTAATAAAGGAGTAAGAAATGACGGAGAAAAGGCTAAAGACGGGGCCTGATTTTATTTGGAGAGACATGGAAGTTGGCAATATAGTTACAGAAGCGGGCAGTGCTGCCTTGCGCAGGACAGGTGATTGGAGATCCCAAAGGCCGATAATAGATAAAGAAAGGTGTAACAAATGTGGTTTATGTTGGCTTTATTGCCCTGATGTAGCTATAAAGCTTCTTGAGGACGGATATTATGAGACCGATCTCTTCTACTGTAAAGGCTGTGGCATTTGCGCCAAAGTATGCACCAGAGAGGCTATAACTATGATAGAGGAGGAAGAAGAATGAGTAAAAGAGTAGGGTTAGAGGCCTCATTTGCTGCTGCTGAGGCAGCCAGAATGGCTGACGTTGATGTCATTGCTGCCTATCCCATAACACCCCAGACGCATATCCCCGAGCGGCTTGCCGAGATGGTGGCTGATGGTGAACTGAACGCAGCTTATATACCTGTGGAGTCGGAGCACTCGGCCCTGAGTGCTTGCCTTGGAGCTGCTGCGGTAGGAGCCAGAACTTTTACTGCTACCGCAGGTCAAGGCTTGGAACTTATGCATGAAGTTGTTTACGTTGCTTCATCTATGAGATATCCCATAGTTATGACAATATGCAACAGAGCTCTTTCTGCGCCCTTAAGCGTTTGGGGAGACCACTCCGATGCTATGGCTGTCCGAGACGCCGGCTGGATCCAAGTATTTTGCCAGAACAACCAGGATGCATTTGATATGACCCTTTGGGCTTTTCGTGTTGGTGAGGATCCCAGGGTCCTTTTCCCCGTAATGGTTCATTTTGATGGATTTCACCTGTCTCACGTAACAGAGCCGGTTATTTTGCCAGAACAAAAAGAAGTGGATAGATTTCTCCCGAGATTCCAGTACCCTTTTGCCTTAACCCCCGATAAACCAATGACTCACGGAGCTTTCGGTCCCCCCGACATATATTCGGAAGCAAAGATAGCTCAAGAGGTGGCATTCAGGAAATCCAAGGATGTGATAATTCAGGGGTTTAAAGAATTTGGAGACATATTTGGCCGTTATTATCACCCCGTCGAGCCCTATAGAACGGAAGGAGCTAAAGTGTTGCTTCTGACTATGGGAAGTTTTAGTGAGACAGCAAAGATTGCCATAGATACAAAGAAGAACAAAGGAGAATCTGTAGGGCTTATCAACTTGCGTCTTTGGAGGCCTTTCCCATTCGAGGAACTTTGCCAGGCGGTAAAGGATGCCGAAACTCTTATCGTTTTTGACCGATGTATCTCCTTCGGAGGCCCTGGGGGGCCAGTTTCCTCCGAAATTAGGTCAGCCTTATATAATGAAAAGGAGAGGCCAAGGGTTGTGAGTTTTATAGGTGGTTTGGGTGGAAGGGACATGGCGGTAAAAGATTTTGAGTATGTTATTGACCAGGGTCGGGAAATCGTGGAAAAAGGCTCAGAGGAGTTATTTGAGACAGTGGGTATAAGGGGCGAGGTAACAGGTATAAGGGGGTAAAAATGGATGGGAAATTTATAAAATTTGGCAAAAATCTTGTGACCACAGATGAGTTTGTTGCTGAGGGACATAGTTTTTGTGTTGGCTGTGGCGAAGCTTTGGCATTAAGACTTGCCTGCAAAGCCTTGGGAAAGGATGTAATAATCGCCAATGCTACCGGGTGTATAGAGATTTGCACTTCGCCACTTCCTGTCACCTCGTGGAGAGTTCCCTGGATACATACGTTGTTTGAGAACACTGGTGCTGAAATTTCGGGCATAGAAGCAGGGTTAAAGATTTTGATGAAGAAAGGCAAGATGCCTGAAAGGGACATAAAATGTGTGGCCGTAGCTGGAGACGGAGGTACAAGCGACATAGGAATGCAAGCTTTGTCTGGAGCGTTTGAAAGGAAACATGACTTTTTATATCTCTGTTTTGATAACGAAGCGTATATGAATACAGGGATCCAGAGGTCAAGTGCCACTCCTTATGGAGCTTCGACTACCACGGCACCTGCGGGCAAGCTTAGCATTGGCCAGACTACCTGGAAAAAGAACATGGCTGAAATTGCTGTCGCCCATGACATACCTTATGTAGCCACAGCCTGTCCCAGCTATCCTTTTGATTTAATAAATAAGGTTAAAAAAGGTGGGGAAGTCAAAGGGCCAGCTTATGTCCATATATTCTCTCCTTGCCCGACAGGCTGGAGGTACCCCACTGATTTAGCTATTGAGATAGGTCGGCTTGCCGTAGAGACAGGCATTTTTCCTCTTTATGAAGTAGAAAATGGCCGGTATAAATTAAATATTGACCGGCCTAAGCTTAGACCGGTTGAGGAATACTTAAAGCCACAAGGCCGTTTTCGTCATTTGCTGGATGGGGAGATTGCAAAGATTCAAGAGCACGTAAATGAGGAGTATGCCAAGCTCAAGGCAAAGGTAGCCTGTTTTGCAGCTTGATTTCTTCTAATAAGCAAGGTTGATTGCTTCAATTCTCCTTACCTACTATAATACTTAGCTGTACGGGGTGTGGCGCAGCGGCTAGCGCGCATGGTTTGGGACCATGAGGTCGGAGGTTCAAATCCTCTCACCCCGACCAGGATAAATCCCTTTCCATTTTATAAAAGCCCAAGAAAATCTTGACAGGGGAGATGAATTACATTATAATTGTTAGACATGTCTAACAATTCTGGGAGGCAGGCAATGGTAAGACAGGAAGCGCAAAGAGAACAGACCGCCAGTATGGAAGATTATCTTGAGACGATAGCTAACCTCGGTGAAGGAAGGAAAGTGGTAAGAGTAAAGCAGATCAGCGAAATGCTGGGAGTTAAGATGCCCAGTGTTACATCCGCCTTAAAAAAACTCTCAGAACAGGAGCTTGTGGAGCATGAGAGATATGGCCACATAAAGCTTACTCCTGAAGGTGATAAGGTTGCCCGCGATGTGATTCGCCGACATAAGGCGTTGACCCGCTTTTTTGCGCAAGCTCTGGGCATTGACCACGAGACAGCTGAAGAGGATGCCTGCAAGATTGAGCATGTCATTAGTCCCTTGAGTATGGAGAGACTGGCAAAGTTCGTGGAGTTTATAGGAGCCTGTCCACTGGGAAGGACTAATTTCCCTAGCAGGTATGAATATTATTTGGAGCACGGGGAGCTCCCTCAAGATTGCTCGAACAGAAGTGTGAAGAAAAGGAAATAAAAACGGCAAAAAAATTTGAATTTGTAAGTTAAACAAGGCTAACTTATTAGAGATAGGAGATAAGCTATGACCATGCATCAAAATGAACAATTGACCCTGGCCGAGATGAGGACTAGGCAGACAGGCACTGTGGTTGGAGTTCTGGGAGGACATGGCTTAATTCGGCGTCTGGATGCTTTGGGTATCAGACCAGGGAAGAAGGTGACCAAGATAAGTTCTACGCTATTTCGCGGCCCTGTTATTCTCAGAGTGGATAATGCCCAGGTGGCTGTTGGTTTTGGCATGGCCAGGAAAATAATAGTCGAAGTAGATAAATAGCTACCGCGAGCTTCCTAAGATGATGCGTATCCTGCTTGTGGGTAATCCCAATGTGGGCAAAAGCGCCCTTTTTTCTCGACTGACCGGTACACACATTATCGCTTCCAACTATCCCGGCACCACCGTGGGGTTCACTAAAGGGTATCTGAAGCTGGGGGAGGAGCGGGCTGAGCTTATCGATGTCCCCGGCAACTATAGCCTTGAACCAAGTTCTAAGGCGGAAGAGGTAGCTGTGGAGATGCTCAAAGATGGAGACTTGGTCATAAATGTTGTTGACGCCACCAATTTGGAGAGAAATCTCAATCTGACCTTGCAGTTGCTGGAGAGACAGACTCCAGTAATAGTTGCCCTCAACATGTGGGATGATACTCGGCATCGGGGTATAAATGTTGATGTTGCCAAGCTGGAGGAACTTCTCGGAGTGCCAGTTGTACCCACGGTAGGCGTTACCGGACAGGGAGTAAGGGAATTAGTCAGGCGCCTTCCCGAGGCAAAGGTGCCCGAAAACGCTCTTACTTATTCTAATAATGATGAGCGGTGGGCGAGAGTGGGTGACATCGTGAGCCAGGTGCAATCGTTGAGCCATCGCCACCATCGCTGGTATGAGAATTTGGAAGACGCCAGTAGTCATCGGGTAGGCGGGATAGTTATCGCCCTGCTGGTCCTTTTTGCCACCTTCTGGTTCGTCCTATTCGTTGGCGAAGGAATAATTGGCTATGTGGCTGAGCCCCTCTTTGAAGGGCTGTGGACACCGTTGCTAGACAGACTGAGCCTTGCTTTAGGGGCAGGGGGTTTCTGGCACAACGTCTTGATAGGTAACCTTATTGGGGGAGAAATTAACTATTTTCAGTCCTTCGGTTTGCTTAGCACTGGACTTTACATTCCCCTCGCTGCGGTGTTGCCGTACATCGTCTCTTTTTACTTGGCATTAGGAATACTGGAAGATGTTGGTTACCTGCCCCGCCTGGCGGTACTGATGGACACAATAATGCACCGGTTGGGACTACACGGTTATGCCATCATCCCCACTATTCTGGGCTTTGGGTGTAATGTGCCTGCGGTTATGGCAACTCGTATTTTGGAGAGCCGTAAACAAAGGTTTATTGCGGCGACTTTGATTTCTATTGGCGTTCCCTGTGCTGCCTTGCAGGCTATGATAATAGGGGTGGTTGGGCAGGCGGGGATGGGATACGTAGCTATGGTCTACGGAAGCCTGTTTATATCCTGGGTTATCATAGGGCTAATCCTTAATCGTGCCGTCAAAGGATTCAACCCGGAACTTCTGGTGGAGATTCCCCCCTATCGCTTGCCGCCGTGGCGGGTTATTGGTGAAAAGCTCTGGCTACGGGTCTCTGGCTTTATTAAAGAAGCCTTGCCCATAATCCTCGGCACCGTGTTAGTGGTAAACATCCTCTACATTTTTGGGCTTTTTGATACTATTGCCAATATTACTGCCCCGGTATTGACCGGGCTGTGGGGGTTGCCTAAAGAGACAATTACAGCCCTGGCCGTTGGCTTTCTGCGTAAGGATGTGGCCATGGGCATGCTAGCTCCCTTGGCCCTAACTGCCAAGCAACTGGTTATCAGCAGTACAGTTCTGGCTATGTTTTTCCCTTGTGTAGCTACCTTTGTGATATTGGCTCGGGAGCTGGGGGCAAAAAACTTGCTTAAAGCTGTTGGAATAATGATAGCAGCAGCACTAATAATGGGTAGCTTGCAGAACCTGGTCCTGTAGGGTGGGATTCAGGCGTTCATCTGGCAGACAAAAGCTCTTTCAAAATCTGCGAGATATCTTTGACAGCCAGCTTATCATCCAGGTCTTCTGCCTTCACGGCATCGGTGAGCATCGTCAGGCAACTGGGGCAGGCAACTGCTAAAGTATCGGCTCCGGTTTCGTAAGCTTCTCTGGCCCTGATCCGTGCCGGGCTATCCGCGCTGCCGGCTAAAAGGTCGGTAACGAAATTGCCACTGCCTCCGCCACAGCAGAAGGCATCTCTCCTGGTTCGCTCCATCTCCACCAGCTTAATGCCGGGAATACTTTGCAATATCTGCCTCGGCTCGTCATAGATATTATTATAACGTCCGAGGAAACAGGGGTCTTGATAAGTAATTTTTGCTTTAGCTTGTGAAGGTTTTATCTTATTCTTCTTAATCAAATCATTCAGGATTTGAGTGTAGTGATACACCTCGAAGTTTCCACCTGATGCCGGGTAAATGTTCTTCATGGTGTTGTAGCCATGCGGGCAAAGCGTAATCACCTTACTAACGCCAAGCTCTTTGAATTTCTGGTTGTTTTTCTCCATCAGATTCTGAAATAGTCCTGTTTCACCCAGCATATATATCTCGTTGCCGCAGCACTCTTCTTCTTCACCAAGTATCCCGAAGGATACCGCCGAGGCGTTTAAGATATCTACCAGACTCCTGGCCATTTTCTGTCCGTTTTCGTCGTACGAGCCCAGGCAGCCGACATACAGGAGGTATTCATCTCCTGGCGCATACTTTTTGGTGCCGTTTGCCCAGACAGCCCTGTCGCTCCTGAGTTGCTTAAAAGGATTTCCATAGCCATAAACAGCTTCAAAAAAGCGTGCCACACGGGGCGGTATTTTCCCTTTCTCAACCATATCGCTCCTGGCTCCAACAATCCAGTCAACAATATCAGGAGCGAACTTCATTGGACATTGCTCAGCACAGTTCTTGCAGGTTGTGCAGGTGTAAAGGATTTCAGCGAAGTGCTCCGACCATTCGATTTCACCCTTCAACCAGGCATAAATAAGCCAAAGTCGCCCACCGGTGGAATAGCTATCAAACCTGAACCTTCTGTAGGAGGGACAATTAAAGCTTGAATAATCGGTGGGGAACTTGCAGTACCCACACCTGAAGCATCTATGGATCTGACTAACATATTTCTGCATTATTTTACCTCCCAATTTCCAGGGTTCATGATTCCATTGGGATCCAGGAGCTGTTTTATCTTCTTCATAAGGACAAGCGTATTTGGGTCCATCTTGTCCATCAGCAGCCTCTGTTCGTAAATGTCTGCCTTCCAGAGCACGCCTCCTTCCTCCAGGGCAAATTTGCTGCATTCATATAAAGCCTTTTTGGCTCTTGCCATCTCATCAGTATTCGCTCTATTAAAGGAAAAAGAGAAGGAAAACATCATGCAATGCCCGGCACCGATAAGCCGCGTTGTGGATGCATAGAAGACATTATATTTTGTAGCCACCTCCTCCAGTTTCCTAATGAAAGCTGGGAATTTCTCAATGGGGGTGATGGGCCCGGCATATTGAAATCCGCCCCCTTTGGAGACATCAGCAAATCTGGATGTATCTTTTGAGGGCATTGACATCAGTGGTGCTTTCATGTCTGGCGAAACGCTCAAAAAGCCCAAATCCCGGCTTTCAAAATATTCCCAGAGGGCATTCCACACCATCTTGCGCTTAAACTCAAGTTCTTCATCTGAATCGCCAGTTATGTAAGCCATTATCCAGAAAGTTCCCCTGAATCTCAAAGGCAATGGCGCAGCCGAGACCACCACATCTTCTACCATCTCAGTGTGGCTGAGCCTCAGCATAATGTCTGGGATCAGTTCAGCCTTATCTGCCAGGAAAAGCATGATGTCTCTCATTTTCTTACATGGATAAAGCTTCAGCCCCAGCCGGGTGATTATGCCAGTGGTGCCAAACCAGCCCAGAAAGAGTCCGGATAAATCCGGCAGTGGAGGCCCCTTTGAGAACCAGTATTTAGATACTGAACAAGAACCAATGCGGCAGAGTTCTCCCGTGGGCAGGACAACTTCCAGGCCGGAGACCATGTCGGAGTTGAAACCGTGCTGCTGAGACAGGCGTCCCTGTCCGTGTATTACTGCGTTAGCAACTATCGTTGCTACCGGCGGAGAGTCAGGTATGCTGTGCCGTAAGTGAGGGTGGTGTTTTTGCAGATAACTTTTCAATACACCCTGGGTAACACCGGCTTCAACGACGACGTATCTGGCTTTCTCATTTACCTCCAAAATTCTGTCCATCCTCTTCATATCCAGCACAATGCCGCCTCGTTGAGGGATAACCAGACCGGTCAATGCCAAACCTGCCCCCTTGGGAACTATTGGCACCTTCTCCCTGTTTGCCAGCTTTACTATCTCCTGCACCTCTTCAGCTGTTTTGGGCATTACCACAAAGTCTGGTTCATGCGGGGGCATAAGCCCACCGTCCCTGGCATAGAAATAACGCTCTTCTTTCTGGTTGGAGACGAAATTCTTGCCAACTATTTTAATCAACGAATCGCATAAAGCACTGGTGGTCGTCATAATTTACACCTCCGCTACTAATTCAGGCAGCTTCAAGGCTTGTTCTTCGCCTATAGCGAGTTTGCACAGGTCAATCATGTGTATCGGCTTTATGCCTTGCTTGACGACCTTATGCGCTAGCGAGTCCCAGCAAGCCGGGCAATTAAAAACGCAGTATTCGGCTCCGAACCTCACCATATCGTTTATATTCCGCTTCTGCACGTCGTCGGCCAGCACTGGCCCCATCGCCATCCTGAAAATCTCGGCGCAGCACAGGGCATTTTCCCTGTCATACTCCCGCTTAACTCGCTCTACCCCAAGCAGCCCGAATATATCGTCCACATAGTGGTCTATCTCCGGGCAAAGCCGGGCTGAGCAGTTTCTCTGGTAGGCGGCTTTAATATTGAGCGGTTTTATCAGGTCTTTGAGCTCCTTCAGCCTGCCATACAGGTACTCATAGTAATGAATGGGTTTGAAGGGCATATCTATATCGTAAGCGGACGTCAGCGAGGTGAAGGTGCCATAACATTCGTCATGAAGACATACAAGCTCTTTGATTCCCTGTTTTTTAATATTCTCAACTATCTTGGGTAGCCTATCCTTTATTACTGATGCTTTTGCGTAATGCAGGTAAACAGCATTACAGAAAAACTCCTGCCCGAAGATTACAGACAAGGCAATGCCGTCGAAGAGCTTCCCTTTGACCAGTGTGTTAAATTGGGGCAAAAGGCAGTACGATAATGCCCTTTCCTCAACTTTGCCCACCATGAATCTGCCTACTGGCTGGCACTGGTTAATCCACATTGTGATGATTGGCCTCGGCGCCGGTAATATCCCTTTCTCTTCCTGCCGCTCAACAATCAAGTAAAATGGATGGTTACCAAACGGGCAATATTCTTCGCAGGCATAACATGTGGTACAGGACTTGAGAACGGAAGAGTCCTCACCGTTGATTACCTTCTGCCACTCCTTCTTCGCCTTGTCTTTATCCTTAAAATCCATGTATTGGCACTTAACAAGGCAACTGATGGCTTTGCACTCGGCACATTTTGTCTTGTCAAATTTTAATTTAGGCAATGGCATGTCCCTCCCTTCGATTCTTTGTCACGCTACTCAAAATTAACCGAGCTTGCGTAATTCGGCTCTTAGTACCTTGCCTAAAAGGTTCTTTGGCAAGGATTCCGTAAATTGCACCTTTTTTGGCAACTTAAAGGTGGGCAGGCGGTCTTTGCAAAAGGCAATTAATTCCTCTTCATTTACACGTTGATCCGGCTTTATGACGACGAAAGCCTTTATTTCCTCCCCATATACAGCATCTGGGATGCCTACGACTCCTGCTTCTGCGACTGCGGGGTGTTGTAGAAGAATCTCCTCAACTTCCACCGGTGATACGTTTTCTCCACCTCTGATAATGATATCCTTCTTGCGGGCGGTGATGTAGAAGTAGCCATCCTCGTCCATATAACCTATATCGCCGGTATAAAGCCAGCCGTCTTTGATGGTTCTGGCTGTTTCTTCAGGCAGGTTCCAGTAGCCTTTCATCAGTGTAGGCCCCTTGACTACTATCTCGCCTTGCTGCCCCGGTGGAAGCTCTTGACCTTTCTCGTCGAAAACTTTTATGGTGTTGCATTTCAACAGGCACTTACCAATGGAGCCATACTTGGGTGGAAGGTCACCTGGTTGCCCTGTAGTAATGGATCCTGATTCGGTTAGGCCCCACCCCTCTCGAATATCCACTCCCACCTTTTCCTTCCACCTTAAGGCTACTTCCACGGGCAGTGGTGCCGCCCCACATTGGCAGTCCTCAAGCGAACTCAAATCGTATTTGTCCAGCTCAGGGAATTCTAGCATCTGGATGTACATGGTAGGAACTGCTGCCATTTGGGTAACCCGGAATGTCTGAATGGCTTTCAGTGCCTCTTCGACATTCCACCACCGTAGCAAAATTGTTTTTCCGCCTACGAAGTTACTAGTGTTACTGAAGGCAATACCATAGGAGTGCGATAAAGGGAGCACTGCCAGGCTGACCATCGCTCGATTTACACTGGAAACTCGTTGAGTGACCTCATTGAATTGGAGCGTTTTAGGATTAAGCGCGCGGCTGTTTAATTGCAAGGTCAGGGAGCGATGGACCAGAATGTATTCGTAGAAGAATAGGGCATTGATATAAAGCGAGTAATGCGTATGCACCACACCTTTGGGAGGGCCTGTGGTGCCGGCAGTGTACATTAGAGCGGCAATATCGCCATTATCAGTCTGCTCAATCGTCAGTTCACTGGAATTAGTTGACATAATATTATGATATGAGATGGTTCCAGAAACGTCATCGCGGTCTGTGAGGATTACATGTTGCAAGTTTGGAGTTTGCTTTTGTGCCTCCAGTACCCGGCCTACAAAATCCGAGCTAGTGAGGATAGCTTTGGCTCCGCAGTCACGATATATATAGGCGGCCTGGTCGGGCCGCAGCAGGGGATTCAAAGGGACGACGACAGCGCCTATCTTGTATATGGCGGGAAAAGCAAAGAGCACCTCCGGACTGTTAGGCATTTGTACCGCCACCCGGTCTCCTTTGTTTATACCAAGTCCTTTGAGCGCATTCCCCAATAGGTTGGCGTTGCGATTTATCTCAACATTTGTGTACCAGCTCCCTTCGAAATAAAGGGCTTCATATTCGCCGAACCTTTTGATGTTATCCTCTATTCCACTGCCAATGTTCATAATACATCCCTGCTCAATTCAGTATTTCACTAGTATTTGGTGGTGAGTGAGCTTTAGCCCCAATTGCTCTTGAGTTGATGGTACAACTCTGGCAATGAACCGTCAAGCTCCAAAAGGGACATTGTTCTCCCAGTATTTGTGAGGACCATATTCAAGCGGTGAAATTTGCCGAAGGCGTTGACTGACACGTATGAAAAAAATCTCATTATCGGTTCATTTTCAAGAGTGTTGGGGTTTGACATCGTACAGTTTCTATGCCATAGTCTCTTGGTTTAAAAAGCTTATATCAGGAGGTTAATTCATGGTCGGCATAAAGTCTTACGGAGCTTATATCCCAAGGTATCGAATGAATCACAACACCATCTTCATGGCTGTTGCGTTCTTGGGGACGTTCCCGCCGCCTGGTGAAAATGCAGTTGCTAATCATGACGAAGATACTCTCACTATGGCAGTAGCCGCAGGAATCGATTGCTTAAGTGGTGTAAAACGGGAGATGGTTGACGGTCTGTATCTTGCTACCACCAGTCAGCCTTATATGGTGAGGCAAAATTCAGCTCTGGTGGCCACTGCCCTTGATTTGCAATCAAATATAAGAACTGCTGACTTCATAGGCTCTACGAAGTCAGGGACTACTGGACTGCTTTCGGCCTTTGATGCTGTAAAAGCAGGGATGTCGAACAATATTCTCGTCTGTGCTTCCGATTGCCGGTTGAGCAAGCCGGGCAGTCCTCAAGAGTCTCTCTATGGTGATGGCGCTGCGTCACTTCTTGTTGGCAGTGATGAGGCGATTGCTACTTTTGAGGGTTCGTATTCTGTTTCCTACGATTTTCCCGACCGCTGGAGAGCAAGTGGAGAAAAATTTGAACATGCTTGGGAAGATAGATTCATTCGCGATTCTGGCTATAGGCAATTTATCTCGGAGGTAATTTCTGGGCTATTGAAGAAATACAGCCTGAACATCAAGGACTTTACCAAGATAATGTATCCAGGTCTGTATGCACGAGAGCATGGAGCAATAGCCAAGCGGTTAGGTGCTGATCCTAGTCAGCTTCAGGATTCATTGCTTAGCACAGTCGGTGATACTGGGTCAGCTTCACCTTTAATGATGTTGGTAGCGGCATTGGAAAGTGCCAAGCCGGGCGATAAAATATTGGTCGCCAGCTTTGGGAACGGTGGCGACGCACTGTTTTTCGAGGTTACTGAAAAAATAAAAAGTGTGGCTGATAGGAGGGCGGTGAAAAAACACCTGAACTCGAAAAAGGAGCTTACCAGCTATGAAAAATACCTTGCCTTCAGAAACTTAGCACCGATGGACTTAGGTATGCGTGGCGAGATAAGCATTCGCACACCGATGTCGGCATTGTTCAGGGAACGAAAAGTAGTTTTGGCCCTTTGTGGCTCGAAGTGCGAAAAATGCGGCACGCCGCAATATCCATATCAGAGAGTATGTGTAAATCCTGACTGCGGAGCCATTGACCAGATGGAAGATTATCGCTTTTCGGATAAGAAAGGTGTCATATTTACTTATACCGGTGATAATCTAGCTGCCAGTATTGACCCGCCTTCAATATATGGCCTGGTGGATTTTGATGGTGGTGGTAGGTTCTGGTTTGATTTCACGGATTGTGACCTGGATTCTGTTAAAGTAGGCATGCCGGTAGAGATGACCTTTCGCAGACGATATGTTGATGAGTCAAGTGGTGTTCACGGTTATTCATGGAAGGCAACACCTATACGTGCCTGACTACGGTAAACGATAATAAAATTTACGGAGGAAGCAAAAAATGGCAGAAGGTATTAAAGACAAAGTTGCTATTATAGGCATGGGTTGCACTAAATTTGGGGAGTTGTGGGATAAGAGTGCCGAGGACCTTATGGTAGATGCTTTTAAGGAATGTATCGAGGACGCGGGAATAGAGAAGAAGGACATCAATGCAGCCTGGTTTGGCGTGCATTTTGAGGAACAAAGTGTAGGGAAAGGGGCTACATCTTTGGCTTTAACATTGAAGTTGCCGTTTATTCCGGTCACCAGGGTAGAGAATTTTTGTGCTACTGCCACGGAGGCTTTCAGGGGGGCATGCTATGGTGTAGCTTCAGGAGCTTATGACATTGCCATGGCTTTGGGTGTAGAAAAGCTCAAGGATACGGGATATGGTGGGCTTCCAGGTGGCCCTGGTCTTATGGGGACAAAAAATGCACTGATTATGCCCAAATTGACCGCTCCCGGGGCTTTTGCCATGATGGCGACCAGGTACTTTGCCGTGTATGGCCTCAGTCCGGAGGAAGGCAAGAAAATGCTGGCTAAAGTGTCAGTCAAAAGCCATTATAATGGAGCCAGGAACCCGAAGGCGCATTTGCGCCGCGAAGTGACTGAGGAACAGATAATAAATGCGCCTATCATCGCTTGGCCATTGGGGCTTTTTGATTGCTGCGGAGTCAGTGATGGTGCAGCGGCTGCAATTGTAACCAGAGCTGACATGGCCAAGAAGTTTCGGCCAGACCCCATACATGTTAAGGCACTGCAAGTCGCTTTAAGTTCGGGCGAGGAATTAATGTATACTAAATGGGATGGAGCTCATGTTGAGACCACTTGCCGTGCTGGTATGCTAGCTTATGAGGAGGCTGGGGTAAAGAATCCACGTGAAGAGATAAGTATGGCTGAGGTGCACGATTGTTTCTCCATAACTGAAGCAGTGACCATGGAAGATTTGCAATTCAGCCCTCGGGGAAAAGTCAAGGAAGACATCGAGGCTGGCCGTTTTAATCTTGATGGCCCACAGCCTATTCAGCCCGATGGTGGATTGAAGTGCTTTGGGCATCCTATTGGGGCATCTGGTCTCAGGATGATATACGAGATGTACAAACAATTGCAAGGCAAAGTCCAGCTACCAGAACGGCAGATCAAGAATCCCAAACTGGGGCTAACCCATAATTTAGGCGGTTTTCCACCCATGAACATCGTTAGTATTGCTATTATAGGATTGTAAAAAAAAGCTAAATCTGGGAGGCTAGCTATGGCTAATGGTAGTCTGATTACCGATGAACTGCGGAAATTAATAGGTGTAACTTTGGAGACTATCGTCTTCAAGGTCGAAGAAGGGGCAATCCAGAGATATGCACAGGCTATAGGTGACCCAAACCCTCTATATAATGACCCGGATTTTGCCAGTAGAACCAAGTATGGACGGTTATTGGCTCCTCCTGGTTTCACTGGTTGGCCAGTCAAGGCTGGACGCCTTTCGGATAGACTGCTCGAGTCTCTGCTAAAAGCTGGAGCGCCTTCAAGGCTTCTCGATGGGGGTGTTGAATTTGACTTTGTTGAACCCATTGGCGCTGGCGATGTATTAACTGCCACAACTAAAATTGCCAACATGACCGAGCGCGAAACCAGACTGGGCAAGACCATGTTTACCACACTAGAGACTACTTTTGTGAACCAAAAGGGCAATGTGGCACTCAAAATCCGGTCGACATTTATCCTGTTTTAGCCTGTTTTAACTACTTTATTTTTTGGAGGAGAGATGGTTAAACAAGTTTATTATGAGGACGTTGAAGTAGGCACTGAGATAACACCATTGGCTAAGATTGCTACAACTCATATGTTAGTCCAGTGGGCGGGGGCATCGGGGGATTTTAACCCTTTGCATTATGATGATGATTTCGCCAAGGCTATGGGCGTAGGTGCCCCTATTGTACATGGCGCGCTTAAGCGTGCTTGGTTAGGACACTTGATGACTGATTGGATTGGAGAGCAGGGAAAACTCAAGAAATTGTCCTGCCAATACCGCGGTATGGATTATCCCCGGAAAATGAAGACGAGAGAAGAGCCTCATGATGGCGAAACCTGGTGGTGTAAAGGCAAAGTGACGAAGAAATATGAAGAGGGTGGTGAGCACCTTGTTGAGTGCGAGATTTGGGTGGAGAATGGAAAGGGAGAAAAGACAACGCCTGGCTCAGCCTTGGTTGCCTTACCCAAACGAAAAAGGAAATAAGCGAGAGTATTGGTTTTGATAGCTATTTAGAAGCAGTTTTCTGGAAATACTGAGTCGAGCCCGTGTTTTCAAGAGAACAAAGTTCAAGGAGGCAAAAATGGAAAAACTAGATGGGAAAGTAGCGGTTATCACAGGGGCGGCGCGGGGCATAGGCAGGGCTGATGCCCTGTTGTTTGCCAAAGAAGGTGCTGCTGTTTTTGTGAGTGATATTGATGAGGCGCCGCTTATGGAGGTAGTCAAGGAAATTGAAGCTGCTGGGGGAAAAGCTGGTGGTTGTGCTGGCGATGTGACGAAACTCGAAGATTGTCAGAAAGTCATGGACAAGGCAGTGGAGAAATTCGGCAAAATAGATATTTTGGTCAATAATGCCGGGCTTACCAGAGATGCTTTAATACATAAGATGACAGATGCCCAATGGGACATATGTGTTGATATTAGTCTCAAGGGGACCTTTAACTGTATCAGAGCAGCTTCAAAATATATGCTGAAGGCAGGACACAATGGTAAAATAGTTAATGTGGCCTCTGTAGCTGGACTGATGGGAAACATCGGACAGATTAACTACTCTGCTGCTAAGTCAGGTCTTATCGGGCTGACCAAAACTGTAGCCAGGGAATGGGGACGATTTGGTATTACCTGTAATGTCATTGCCTATGGCTTTGTAGATACACGGTTGACCAGAGAAAAAGAGACGCAGCAAGAAGAGGTAGCTGGAGAAGCAGTGGGTATACCAAAGAAAGTAAGGGATATGATTCTCTTTCAAGTTAAACCGATGACGCCTGAAGATGCTGCTAAGCCCGTTCTATTCCTGGCTTCAGATGACGCTGCTTTTATTACAGGACAAGTTCTGAACGTTTCTTCTGGAATGTATATGTAGGTCTAATGGTTTAACTCCGTTATAACCAGAGATTTATTGGCTACAAGCTGTCTGCCATTTGGGAATTTGGAGAGAACATATAAGGAGGTTGGCAATGGCGAAGAGACTCGAAGGTAAAGTAGCTATAGTTACTGGTGCCGGACGGGGCATTGGCCGAGGAGAAGCCCTGGCTTTAGCATCGGAAGGGGCTAAAGTAGTAGTAAACGATCTGGGAGGTGCTGTTGACGGTTCTGGAGCAGCAAGTTCACCAGCGGAAGAGGTAGTGGCAGAGATTAAAAAACTGGGTGGAGAGGCAGTTGACAACTATGACTCAGTGGCCACTATGAAGGGCGGCGAGAACATTGTAAAGACTGCCATAGACAACTTTGGTAAGGTTGATATACTGGTCAATAATGCCGGGATTCTACGTGACAGAATGCTGTTCAACATGAACGAGGAAGACTGGGATTTAGTACTCAAAGTGCACCTCTATGGTCATTTCTATACCATCAGAGCAGTGAGCCCCTTATTCCGCCAGCAGAGATATGGACGAATAATAAATACCTCGTCTGTAGCAGGTCTCAATGCTACTACTTATGGGCAGGCTAATTACGGTGCAGCTAAAGAGGGAATTGTCGGCTTAACAAGAAAGGTAGCCCGGGATATGGGCCGGTATGGTGTGACGTGTAATTGTATTCGGCCTAACGCTGGGACCCGGCTTACTCTCAGCGACGAAATGAGGAAAGCTCGGCCAGAAGTTATGGCCAAGTTTGAGCAAATGAAGCCTGAAGATATTGCTCCTCTGGTGGTATGGCTCGCTTCTGATGACGCTGCTAATGTCAATGGGCGGACATTTTATGTAGAAAGAGGCCGAATTGGGCTCTATTCAGAGCCGGTATTGGAAAAGCAGCTGGTTAAAGCTGGCAGATGGACGATTGATGAGCTATTCAGGTTCATGCCAGTAACGATGACCAGGGAATTGGTAAATCCCGACCCGCCCCAACCCAAGTGATGGCTCGGTGTGTGCTATCATCGGGGCTCAACTTGTAGTCACATGTTTGGGAATCGGTGCTTTAACTGGTTGTGTGAAAGTCTGGACAGTAACAGTTATCACTACAATTTGATCTGTCTGGCTGAGCAATGTGCTTTGTTGTTTGAATCATCGCTTGCAGTGTAATAAGGGCAAAGGCGCTACACCTTGGACAATTAATTTTTAGGAAGGTAAGAATGGACTTTAGACTGGGCGAAAAAGAACTAGCCTTGAAGGAAGAAATTCGCAAGTTTGCCGAAGCTGAGTTACCTCCGGATTTGATGCGAAACACCTTGATTGATGGGGAGTACAGAGATTTTGAGTTCGAAATATCCATGTCCAGAAAACTGGCACAAAGGGGTTGGCTCGTTATGAGCTGGCCAGAGAAATATGGTGGACGCGGTACCTCTCTCTGGGAGCAAACAATATACGAAATGGAGATAGCCTACTGGGGTATACCGGGGGCATGGATGGGCATAAGCGGAACACAATGGGTAGGACCCTGCCTGATGATGTTCGGTATCGAAGAGCAAAGGAAAAAATATTTGCCGTTAATTGCCTCAGGTGAAAAAGATGGTATCTGGTGCACGTGTTACAGTGAACCAAATGCTGGCTCAGACTTTGCTAATATTCAGACACGGGCTGTGAAAGATGGAGATGACTATATTATAAATGGGCAAAAGGTGTGGACAAGTGCTGCTCACCGGGCAAGATGGTGCTGGCTGGCTGCCAGAACAGCCCCCAATGTCGCTAAGAAACATCAGGGAATCAGTATCTTTATTGTGGACATGAAGAGTCCAGGTGTTACAGTTAATCCTATTTTGAACTATTATGGGCGGCATCACTTTAATGAAGTATTTTTCGATAATGTAAGAGTGCCAGCTTCCAACTTGGTGGGAGAGGAAAATAAGGGCTGGTATTATCTTATGCAGTCACTGGCTTTTGAGCGGCGCAGCATAGCGCCTACCACCTACGGTAGTTTAAAGAGGATTTTAGAAGAGCTAGCCAAGTATGCTGGTCAAACCGAGTATGAAGGCCAGCCGTTGTCTCAAAATCCTGTGATTCGTACTAAGCTAGCTGATCTGGCTATCGACCTGGAAGTGCTGAAGATGTTTGCCTTTCAGCTTGCCTGGCGGATAAGTCAAGGTCAAATTCCTGTCTATGAGTCTTCAAGGAACAAGATAATGGGTGATGAGGTGATGAGACGGGGGGCTATCACTGGGGCGGAGATTTTAGGAATATATTCTCAGGTTGACCCGGATTCCGAATGGGCTAAACTCAATGGCACCATACAGGGTGCGTATCTGGGATTTCCTGGTCAGGCAATCGCGGCGGGCACTGCTGAAATCGAAAAAAGCATTATTGCGCAATTTAGACTGGGATTACCCAAATCATATTGAAGTTTTTTAGAGTTTGCTTAATAACATGTCCCTGTTGTTGTGAGTAGAGAGAAGAATCTAAACCCTCCACTATGTTCAGGGTGATAAAGGTGATAAAAAGGTAGACTTTTAAAGGGGTTATCATGGATTTTAGTTTTACAGAAGAGCAGGACATGCTGCGGATTTTAGCCAGAGATTTTCTGGCAAAGGAATGTCCCAAAGCTAAGGTCAGGGAGATGGCTAAGGATGAAAGAGGCTATGACCCGCAGATGTGGCACAGTATGGCAGAACTGGGCTGGATGGGACTCATCTTTCCGGAAGAATATGGCGGCATGGGTGCCAGCTTTATGGACCTGGTTATCTTGATTGAGGAGATGGGAAGAAATATCCTGCCCAGTCCCTTCTTCTCCACTATCGCCCTTTGTGCTCTGCCTCTACTTGAGTATGGAAGCAGTGAGCAAAAAATTAAGTTTCTGCCACGGATAGCTAAAGGCGAGGCTATCTGGACTTTCGCTTTAGCCGAGTCGTCAGGCAGATATAAAGCTTCTGAGGTAAAACTTCGTGCTGTATTGGAGGGGACAAATTATGTTCTCCAGGGGTACAAGCTCTTTGTTACCGATGCCCATGTAGCTGATTATATCCTAGTAGTGGGCAGGACCGGAGAGAGTGAAAGACCCGAGGACGGGATTACACTGTTTATGGTGGATGCCAGGGGACCAAATGTGGAGATGGAGGCGATCCCGACTATAGGCGGTGACAGGCAGTTCAAGGTCAGCTTTGATAGGGTGGCGGTGCCAAAAGATAATATCCTGGGCAAGATAGGCAATGGCTGGGATATAGTGGACTTTATATTACAGCGGGCTGCTGTGCTGAAGTGTGCTGAGATGTCTGGAGCGTGTCAGGCTGTTTTGGACATGACCAGCAGCTACGCCAAGGAACGGATTCAGTTTGACCGGCCGATCGGCTCTTTTCAAGCGATACAGCACAAACTGGCTGACATGGTGATTGATGTGGAGGCGGTTCAGTATTTACTTTATCAAGCAGCTTGGGGAATAAGCATTGGTTCACCGTTGCCTTGGCAAATTTCTGCAGCCAAAGCTAAAGCCAATGAAGCTTACCAGCGAATTTGCATTGAGGCCATTGCTGCTCATGGGGCTATCGGATATACGATGGACCATGATATTGGTCTCTATTACCGTCGTGTCAGGGCGGCAGAGTTTGCTGCCGGCGACACTGACTTGCACAGGGAAGTGATAGCCACTGGGCTGGGGCTTTAGTTTTGCCAGATAAGAAAGCTCCTTGGCCTGGTGAATCCAAATCCCTTCTCTCTGACGACACTTGTACAAGATCTGATTTCGGTTAAAATATTAGGTGATTTGAATCGGCTATTGACAAAATTAAATGATGATGTTATACTTGATAGTTTGTGTTATGTTTCCATTCTCTTTTAGTCTTGTCACCTTAAATTTTCCTAGTTAATGTCTTCAAGAAATTGTTTTGAAGAACCAGGATCGTTTCTTTTATGCTTAAACATAAGTTACTGAAGTCTTTTGCTAAATTGCCCGAGACTTTAGAAATACCTGACCTTATTCGGGTTCAGCTTGATTCCTTTCGCTGGTTTCAAGAAGAAGGTTTGAGGGAGCTGTTTGAGGAAATCTCACCAATTCAAGATCATACTGGCACCAGGCTAGAATTACACTTCATTGATTATGAGTTTCGAGAGCCTCTGCATTCTATTTCTGAGTGTCTTGAGCGGGGCCTGACTTATTCCTCTCCTATTCATGTCACTGCACAGCTAGTGGTAAAGGAGACGGGGGAGATCAAGCAACAGGAATTATACTTTAGTGATTTCCCTTTAATGACGGATGCCGGCACTTTTATTATTTCTGGAGTAGAGCGGGTAGTAGTCAATCAGTTAACGCGTTTTCCTGGCGTTTATTTCACGTTGAATAGGGATCCTTCAAGTGGGCGGGAATTGTGTTTTGCTAAGCTTGTTGCTGAACATGGGGCATGGCTTGATTTTGACACTTCTAATCGAGACGTAATTTCGGTCAAAGTGAGTGGCAAACGAAAGATACCGATTACTACTTTGTTGCGTGTCATAGGCTTTGAGAGCGATGAGGCGTTGTTTTCCCTTTTTCAAGATGTAGATAACTCGCCTGAGCATGCTTTTCTCCGCTCTACAATAGAGCGAGATCCCTTGATCAAAAACAAAGCTGATGCCCTGTTCGATATTTATAGAAAACTATCTTCTGGTGAAGCTCCTAGTCTTAGTAGTGCCCAGGCCTTGCTGAATAATTTCCTATTTAATCCTCGCCGCTATAGCCTGGGCAAAGTTGGTCGTTACAAGCTTAATAAAAAGTTAGGTCTTAATATCCCTGGGAATTGTACTGGCTTAACCCCTGAAGATTTGGTGCAAATAGTCCGCCGTATTATTTCAGTTAACATTGGCAAGGAAACTCCTGATGACATTGATCATTTAGGCAATCGAAGGGCCCAGGCAGTAGGTTTTCTAATACAAAAGCAATTTCGTATTGGCTTATTAAGGTTGGAGAGAGCTATTAAAGAGCGGATGAGTATTCTTGGCCCCGAGGCGGCAACTCCTGCTGCTTTGATCAACATTCGCCCTGTAGCAGTTGCTATAAGAGAGTTCTTTGGCCGGTCACAGCTATCTCAATTCATGGATCAAACTAATCCACTAGCTGAGCTAACTCACAAGCGTCGTCTTTCTGCCATGGGTCCTGGAGGCCTCTCAAGAAAACAGGCTGGATTTGAGGTTCGTGATGTACATCATTCTCATTATGGCAGGATTTGTCCTATAGAAACACCTGAGGGGCCAAACATTGGTCTTATTGGCTCTCTAGCTACTTACGCTTCAGTTAATGCATATGGTTTTATAGAGACACCATACCGCAGAGTTATCCATGAGGTTCCCAATACTATGGAAGAGTTGATGGGAAGAAAAATCGGGGAGGATATAGATAGTGAAGGCAAACTTGTGGCCAAGGTTGGAACATTAATCACGAAGAAGCTTGCGCAAAGGTTGTCTTCTCTTCCGGCTCGGAATATTAAGGTAGTTCCTTTTGTTTCCAGCCAGATTGTTTACCTGACAGCCGACGAAGAAGGTCAATATGCCATTGCCCCAGCTAATGCTCTCCTCAATAAAAGAAATGAGTTTGTTTATGACAAGGTTGAGGTTAAGAGGGGGGACAGATATTTCAAGGAATCAATAGACAGAGTGAACTTTATCGATGTTTCACCAAAACAGATATTTAGTATAGCTGCTTGTCTTATCCCCTTTCTTGAGCATGATGATGCTAATCGGGCTTTAATGGGCTGCAATATGCAACGACAAGCGGTGCCATTATTACGTCCCGAGTGTCCTTTGGTGGCCACGGGTATGGAAAGAGAGGTGGCTAAATATAGTGGACAGGTAATATTTGCCCCTGACAATGCTGTAGTTACTTCGGCGACAAGCTCAAGAATAGCAATCAAAAATGGGGGAGGCGAAGAGCAATCGTTCGATTTAATCAAGTTTGCTAGAACTAATCAGGGGACGTGTATCAATCAGCATCCCATTGTAAACAAAGGTGATAAGGTTAAGAAAGGGCAGGTGTTGGTAGATAGTTTTTCTCTAGATGGTGGAAACCTCGCTTTGGGACAAAATGTTATTTGTGCTTTTATGAGCTGGGGAGGGTGTAACTTTGAGGATGCCATTGTCATCAGCAGAAGGCTGGTTAAGGATGATGCCTATACTTCCGTTCACATTGAAAAATATGAGATAGAGGAGCGTGATACTAAGCTTGGTCCTGAAGAAATCACCAGAGATATACCTAATGTAAACGAAGAGAGCCTCGCTAACCTTGATGAAATAGGTATTGTACATATCGGAGCTGAGGTGAAGCCCAACGACATTCTGGTTGGGAAAATTACTCCTAAAGGTGAGACTGAACCTTCAGCGGAAGAAAAATTGTTACGGGCTATTTTTGGTGAAAAAACACGGGAGGTGAAGGATAGCTCTCTCAAAATGCCATCAGGAGAGTGGGGAAGGGTGATCAGGACTAAAGTCTTTTCTCGTGACAACCATGATGAATTACCTGCTGGGGTGAACAATCTTATACAAGTGTGGGTTGCTCAAAAGCGCAAAATCTCAGTGGGAGATAAAATGTCAGGGAGACACGGCAATAAAGGGGTCATTTCTACCATATTGCCTGAGGAAGACATGCCATTTTTGCCGGATGGCACGCCTGTAGATATTATCCTTAATCCTCTCGGTGTTCCCTCCCGTATGAACATTGGGCAGGTTTTGGAGGCTCATTTGGGTTGGGCAGCTCAAACACTAGGTTTTAAGGCTATTAATCCTATTTTTGACGGAGCTGATGCCCTGACTATCGAAGATGCCTTAGCCAAGACCTGGATAGCTTGGAAAGCTGGTGCTGTTAACTTTAGCCCTGAAGACCCCGGAAGTGCCAGGACCGATCTAGAAAAGGTCGGAGAATGGCTTTCTCATCATGGTTTTGATGCCAAGGAAATAATGGATGAAGAGCATAAAGGTGTGGCCAGGAAAGCCTCTCTCTGTCTGTGGCTTGAGGAACTGGGCATAGCTGATAGTCATCAACTTAGAGCTCTCAGTGATGAAGATTTAGAGCAGCTAGTACAAAAAGTTTATAAAGAGCGAAAGCTCTATCCTCCTATTTTTGGCAAAATGGAACTTCGAGACGGGAGAACCGGCGAAGTGTTCGACAAGCCGGTAACTGTGGGCAATATATATATAATGAAACTGATTCATCTTGTTGGTGATAAGGTACATGCTCGTTCCACCGGTCCATACTCGCTCATCACCCAGCAACCATTGGGAGGAAAAGCTCAGTTTGGTGGTCAGAGGTTTGGTGAGATGGAGGTATGGGCATTGGAAGCGCATGGCGCCGCTCATACACTTCAAGAGATGCTCACAATAAAGTCAGATGATGTGATGGGACGGGCTAAAGCTTATGAGTCTCTTGTTAAAGGCGAGGATATTCAACAACTCGGTATTCCAGAATCGACTAAGGTTTTGTTTATGGAGCTACGTAGTTTAGGTTTTGCTGTTGAACTACTTAGCGAGGGGGGAAATGTCTCAATTTGATGGCATTAATGGTATTCGAATAAGTCTTGCCTCACCGGAACAAATCAGGAGCTGGTCTCATGGTGAGATAACTAAGGCGGAGACGATAAATTACCGCACTTTGAAGCCAGAGAGAGATGGTCTATTTTGCGAAAAGATTTTCGGCCCTGTTAAAGATTTTGAATGCCACTGTGGCAAATATAAAAAGGCAAGGTATAAAGGAGTTATTTGTGATAAATGTGGTGTTGAGGTAGCTCATTCCAGTGTACGCCGGGAACGCACAGGGCATATAGAACTAGCTGCGCCAGTTACCCATATCTGGTTTGTTAAGTTAGTACCCAGTCGGCTCGGGCTGCTCCTTAATCTTTCTCCACGAGACTTGGAGAGCGTCATCTATTTTGCTCGGTATATAATCATCTCTGTTGATGAGGAGGCCAAACAGAAGAAGCTCCGCCAAGTTAAGGAAGAGGTGGTTCGAAAAATTGCTGAGCAAGAGGAACGCCTGAACAAGAAAATCGGAGAATTGGAAGCCAAGGGCCTGGAGGAAGAGCTTAAGATAAAAGAGGTAAACCAGCTTCGTGCTAGAGTTACAGAAAAGAGGGAAGGACTTGAAGAAGAGCTGAAGGCAAGCATTGCAGAGATAGAAAGTCTTCAGCCGCTAAAATTGCTTAACGAAGAAGGATGCAGGAAACTTAAAGATACGTATGGTGATATTTTTGAAGCTGGCATGGGAGCTGAGGCTATTCTACAGGTATTAAAGCAAATTGATGTGGATGCTTTGCACCAGGAGCTTCATGAGCAAATTCGTAGCACCTCGGGAGGATACCGTAAGAGGATTAGTCAACGGCTACAATTAGTTGAAGCTTTTAAGCTCAGTGGGAATAAGCCTGAATGGATGGTTTTAACTGTGCTTCCTGTATTACCTCCGGCGCTTCGTCCTATAGTTCAGTTAGATGGTGGTCGCTTTGTTATTAGCGATCTCAACGACCTCTATCGGAGGGTTATTAATCGTAACAACCGTCTCCGCCGTCTTATGAAGTTAGGTGCGCCGGAAATAATTATTCGAAATGAGAAACGCATGTTGCAGGAAGCTGTTGATGCTCTTGTTGACAATGGGCGAAGAGGGCGCGCAGTTACCACTGGTAATAAGCATGCCTTGAAATCTCTTTCTGACATCCTGAAGGGCAAGCAAGGACGGTTTCGGCAAAATCTTCTCGGTAAGCGAGTAGACTACAGCGGTCGCTCGGTCATTGTTGTTGGTCCTAAACTTAAACTTCATCAATGTGGTTTGCCACGCTATGTTGCTTTGGAGCTATTTAAGCCTTCGGTTATGCACAAACTCATAAAGAATGGGTATGCCAATAACCTTAAGAGTGCCCGGCGATTGGTAGAAAAAGGTAGCCCTGAGGTTTGGGATGCACTGTATGAAGTAGTTAAGGAGCGTCCTGTATTGCTTAATCGTGCTCCCACATTACATCGGCTTAGCATTCAAGCCTTTGAACCCGTGTTAATCGACGGTAATGCTTTTCAGCTCCACCCCTTAGTTTGTACCGCCTTTAATGCCGATTTTGATGGCGACCAGATGGCAGTTCATGTGCCATTGTCCAAGGCCGCGGTGAAGGAAGCCAGGGAGCACATGCTTAGTCCTTATAATATGTTGCTACCAAGTTCTGGTGAGCCTGCTACAACACCCACCCTAGATATGGTTCTGGGCTGCTATTATCTTACCATTTCATGGCCTGGAGCCAAAGGGGAAGGGAAATCCTTCAGCAGTTTTGACGAGGCTAAGTTAGCTTACGAACTTGGCATTATCGAACTTGGTGCCGAAATTGTTGTGCGAGATCCTTCGCTTCGTTCAGATGGGGGAAGGATAAATACTACAGTGGGCAGAATTATATTTAATGATGCCTTGCCTCCGCAACTTGGCTTTTACAACAAAATAGTAGATAAGGCTTCCTTAAGAACATTAGTCTCTGATTGCATTCGTCTATTGGGTAATGAAGGTACTGCTGGTGTCCTCGATAGACTTAAGGAATTAGGGTTTGACTATGCTACAAAGTCGGGCATTTCCATCGCTATGAATGATATTGAAGAGCCTCCAGAGAGGTTCAACATTCTTAAAGAATCCGATGAGAAAGTTAGCCTTATTGAGGATCAATTTGACCGTGGCTTGATTACTGAGGGTGAAAAGTATGAAAGCACAGTTCAAGTGTGGATGGAGGCTACAGATAAGGTTACTGAGGATATGTCCCGGGCGCTAGATCCTTATGGTAGTATTTACATGATGGCTACGTCGGGTGCCAAGGGGAATATTTCGCAAATTAGACAAATGGCAGGAATGCGTGGGTTGATGACCGATCCCTCAGGAGGGATAATAGATTTTCCCATTAAATCGAGTCTGCGTGATGGACTGACACCCATGGAGTATTTCATTTCTACCCATGGTGCTCGTAAAGGGTTAGCTGATACTGCCTTGAGGACATCAGATAGTGGTTATCTTACCAGGCGCCTTGTCGATATAGCTCAAGATGTCATTGTAACTGAAATAGATTGTGGTACCACCGAGGGGGTTTGGATATCACGGGAAACTACAGAAGGGTCCCTTCCCCCGTTTGAAAACCGGATTACTGGCTACTTAGCGGCAAGCAAGATTATTGATCCAGGTACAAATGCAGTCATTGTTGATCGTGATGAAGAAATTGACGAAGGTAAAGTGCAACAAATTATCGAAACCGGCATTACCCGGGTACACGTGAGGTCGCCTCTTACTTGCCGTTCTCGATTTGGCATTTGTCGAAACTGCTATGGAAGGGACTTGGGAAAGAAGCAATTAGTAAAGATTGGTACCGCTGCAGGAGTTATTGCTGCCCAGAGCATCGGTGAGCCTGGAACTCAGCTCACTCTGCGCACTTTTCATACAGGGGGCGTAGTAGGTGTCGATATTACCACTGGACTGCCTCGTGTGGAAGAGCTTTTCGAGGCGAGAACACCAGATGGCAGTGCCATCATTTCTGAGTTTGATGGGACTGTTGAAGTAACTCATACTGATGGAGCAAGCGTAGTCAAGGTCATTAGCTCTGAATTCTATTTGGATGAATACCCAATTCTGCCAAGAGCGGAGCTAGCTGTAACTGATGGGCAATCGGTGGGTGTCGGTAGCATCCTATTTTCTCTGCCAAAGAAGACTAGCAAGAAATTACCAGCTGTTAGCCATGGTGAAGCAGGGCAATCTCCATCTTTAGTAGCTAGAGTAGCTGGTCAAGTCGTCATTGAGGATGACCGTGTTTATGTTAGGTATGAAGAGAGGGAGGAGCGGGAATATAGCGTCCCCCATGGTACACAGTTGCTTGTTCAATCAGGAGATAAGGTCAAAGCGGGCGATAGGCTTACTAGAGGTCCCGTTGACCCTCATGATATCCTGCGTATTATGGGAAAGGATGCAGTCCAGCAATATCTGATTGATGAAATACAAAAAGTATATCGCACACAAGCGGTGACTATACACGATAAACATATTGCTGTCATTATTCGGCAGATGTTAAGCAACGTGAGAATCATTTCCTCAGGAGATACGAAACTTCTGCCGGGTGAGTTAGTTGGTCGATTTGACTATGAAGATATAAATGCCAAGGTGTTGGCTGAGGGAGGTGAGCCAGCAACGGCTCAAGCTGCGTTTCTAGGTATAACCAGAGCTAGCTTAAGCAAGGACAGTTGGCTAGCAGCTGCTTCTTTCCAAGAAACCGGCCGTGTTCTTGTTAATGCCGCGGTCAAAGGCAAGGTGGATGGGCTTCGTGGCCTCAAGGAGAATGTTATTCTCGGTAAGCTTATCCCAGCTCGGGTTCTCTCTCTGAGTCCTGATGATGAAAAAAGATTGGAGGGGAAAGGTCTTGGTGAAGAGGAGACTACGAATTTAAAATTAAAGAACTAGTAAAATTTTAACTTCCAAAGGTTAGCGATGAGGCTTATTTCAGGTAAAACAGCAACCGAGGATAATTTTATTGACTTTGACCTTCGTCCTAGACGCCTTAGTGAATTCATAGGTCAAGAAAAAATTAAAGATAATCTAAAAATAGCTATTCTCGCTGCTCAAAAAAGAGGCGAGCCACTAGATCATATCATTCTTTATGGTTCTCCCGGTTTGGGAAAGACTACCCTTGCCTACATCATCGCTGCTGAGATGGGAGTTAATATTAAAGTTAGTTCCGGGCCGGCGATAGAACGCACTGGAGACTTGGCAGCTATCCTTACTAATCTGCATGAGGGGGATATCCTTTTTATTGACGAGATACACAGGCTTAGCCATACAATAGAAGAAAAACTCTATCCGGCAATGGAGGATTTTGTTTTTGACATTTTTTTAGGGAAAGGTCCAGCTGCTAGAAATTTACGGTTGAATTTGCCCCGCTTTACCTTAATTGGGGCTACTACGCGCTTTGCTCTATTGAGTCCTCCCCTTCGCGATAGATTTGGGGTGACATATCATCTTGGTTTCTACGACGAGGCAGCAATACAGACGATTTTGGAGCGGTCAGCAACTATCCTTAAGGTGAAGGCAGAGAGAGAGGGGCTTGTCCCGATTGCCCAGCGTGCTAGAGGTACTCCTCGAGTGGCCAATCGTCTCTTAAAGAGAATAAGAGATTATGCTCAGGTCATGGCAGATGGAGTGGTCACCAAGGAAGTAGCTCTGGAAGGACTTTCAAAGCTGGAGATAGATTCTGTGGGCTTGGATGACATAGATCATAGAGTGTTGCATACAATAATTGACAAATTTGACGGTGGTCCTGTAGGTCTAGATACCATTGCTGCTTCTATTAACGAGGATGCTGATACTATTATGGATGTTTACGAGCCGTATCTTCTTCAGTTAGGTTTTCTGGAACGGACACCTCGTGGCAGAGTAGCCGCCAGACTAGCTTATGAACACCTGGGGCTGCCTTACAAAAGGGATATTCAGCCCCAACCTAGCTTGTGGAGTCAGGAACAGAGTTAATCTTCGGCTCTTTAGTACCCCACGGAAAATCCGCTTCGCTCCCTTGCCCCCGCAAGATCTTTGATTTTGTGGATGGATTTCATGGAACCCCTGAAATGCCACTGGGTAAATTTTGGGGATACTGAAGAACGAAGTTTTTCAGGGATGGCTATTGGTATGCTTTGGCTTGCATCCATACTGGGATGGCAAAGGCGAATAACGAAAAGAGCAATATCAGCCAACCCCAGGAATTAATGTTCCCTCGGCTTGCCATGGTTACCGAGAGTAAGATTACAAGAGGTGGAATTAATAAACTAATAATTTTATGCCTGCGCGGCTTGAGGCGGATGAAGGCGATAGTTGCTCCTGCCAAAGCAATAAAACTAATAACTATCCAAAGTGCATTTGTTTGCAAGCGTGCTATCCAGTCACTTGCCAAAAGCTCATTTCCTGTGCCCAAGGATGAAAACCAACTGAATGTCACAAGCATAGGGGCTAGCATCAGTGATGCGTATAGCCAATCCCGCCTTGCAGTTTGTCTCACTATATGGATAAAAGCAAAAAGAGCCAAGGGGATATAGATGAGCGCTGCTATCCAGCCCCAACCTTGGGGAAGGGAAAGAAGCAATATCCCGGTAACTACTACTGGCATAAGATAGTATCCTAACCAGGGGAAAAGCCATATTGGCTTACCTCGATGCCAACCATAAATTGCTATGCCAACGGTTAGCGCTAATATAATTGACACGTAGACAATATTTTGCCAGTAATATGAAGTGAAGAGCAAGGCAACTAAAAGGTGGGGCAGGGCACTGAAAAGTGCTTCTTTCCAGCTACCTTGAGCATGTGTTTCATAGATTTGCTGGGCAATTAATTCAGGGGAGCCCAGAGATTGTACCGCGATTTTGCTTGCTTCCTCTCTGCTTAGCCCATTTTCTTCTAGCTCCTGAGTTTTATCTTCGAAATGTGTGTAAAGCTCCTCAGCCACGCCGTCCCTTATAGTCTGGTCAATCTGGAGGCAATCTTTAAACCTGTTTAAATAATGGCTTATGCTACTCATCATTTTAGCCCTAGGTTGTTTCCGTTTGTATAACTGCTTTAACTGCCGTAGAAAAATCCTGCCATGTAGCTAACCTGTTAGCTAGGACCTGCTGTCCCCTTTCAGTTATGTAGTAATAACGTCTTTGTTGTCCATTAGGCAGTATCTGCCATTTACCATTGATAAGGTTGTCTCGCTCTAAGCGGTGGAGAGCGGGATAAAGAGTACCTTCTTTAAACTGAAAATACCCATTACTCCTTTTCTCCAGTTCCTTTACTATTTGGTAGCCATAGGTAGGCTGACGACTAATTAAACAGAGCAGTAAAGAATCAGTATTTCCCTTCAATAACTCACGCCCATAGTTCATCCTTGCACCTCATTCAGTATGTTAGCTTCTCTTTCAATATAGCATTGCTTAACCTAGGTGTCAATACCAGTGACAATAGTGGCCTTGTTTTAGTTGCCGCAGTGAGCTCTAATCGTTAAAATATCTTTTCAGGAAAATGTATCGCGGCACGAAGGATTATTACTCTATTCTTGGTGTTTCTGAGAAGGCTAGTCACGGGGAAATAAGACATGCTTTCAGAAAGCTTGCTATGAAATATCATCCCGACAGAAATTTAAGAAATGAGAAGTGGGCCGGGGAAAAATTTAAGGAAATCAACGAGGCCTATGCCGTGTTGGGCGACGAAGTGAAGCGGCAGGGATATGATAGAATGAGACAGGCCGGTTTTGCTGGATATGGTGCTCAATATGCTGGTGGGCGCTATTACAGCCAGGAGCAGGTGTTTGCGGATGCCTTTACCAATCCCTATTTATTTCAAGAGCTGGCAAGGATGTTTCAGGAAGCTGGTTTGAGGTTTGATGAAGGATTTGTGGACAATTTGTTCTTTGGTGGCAGAGGTTTTGTTTTCACCTCCTCAGGTCAACCATCAGAAAGAGATTGGTTCACATCGACTTCGGAGTATAGACCACCTTTATTAGTACGACTTTTCGGCAAGGTCATCAGGTTTACTCTTAAGAGAATGCTAGGTGTGCAGGAACTCTCCTGGCAGAGCAAGGGAGAGGATTTGTACCATGAAATCTATCTCTCTCAGGAAGAAGCTGCATCCGGTGTTGATAAGAAAATAAAATATAAGAGAGGCAAGGAAAAGAAAAAACTTATAGTCAAAGTTCCACCAGGAGTTACCCACGGCACCAAGGTAAGACTGAGGGGGATGGGATTGGAGGGGAAGACTCCCGGTGACCTCTTCATTACTGTTAAAATTAAGAGTTAGCGGATATGGGTGCTTTCGAAGATTTTATTGACGTAGTAAAGCAGACAGAGACTATGCAAGCTCTCCTCCAGAACTTGGAAAGGGAGCCGGCGAAGCTCTTGGCCGCTATTTGCAGGGAGTATGAATTGACTAACAAGGCAGTTCCTGACCATCATCTTAACTTGGCTGGGTACTTTGGCGAGGCAATGTTACGAGCGTTGGTATCGGCAAATTTAGTTACCAGGGAACGAGAAGACAGGTTCTCCCTCTATGGCTACAAGCCGACTGAGGCGGGGCTTAAGTATTACAAGGCCATGCTTAAAGAGAAGAAAATCTAGTGTACAAGCTCATCGATACTCATGCCCATCTTGACGAACTAAAAAACCTCGATTTGATGCTCGAGGAAGCTAAAAAAGCAGGCGTTATTGCTATAGTAGCTGTGGGGTCGAACCACCAATCGAACATAAAAACATTGGAAATATCGCAAAAACATCGCCGTTTTGTCTATCCTGCTTTAGGCTTACATCCCTGGGAACTAGCTAATCTTGGAACTTTTGGGATAGATGATAATTTGCGATTTATTGAGCAAAATATTGCTTCAGCGATTGCTGTTGGTGAAATAGGTCTGGACTATGACAAGAGGGTGTTGAAGGTAGCGTCCAAGGAATTGCAGGAAGAAGTTCTTGGTCGGCTTCTGAATATAGCTAAGGAATATGCTAAGCCAGCGATAATTCACAGCAGATATGCCTGGAAGGATGCACTACACCTGATTCAGGATGTCAGCATGGATAAAGCTGTTTTTCATTGGTTCACTGGCTTTTCCAGTGTTCTTAAGGATATAATTGATGGTGGCTATTTTGTTTCTGCCACGCCAGCTGCGGAGTATCATGAAGAGCATAGAAGGGCAATCAAAGAAGCACCTTTGAAGAGATTACTTCTGGAGACAGATTGCCCTGTCACTTATGGAAGGGCAGCACGTTATGAGTCCAGGCCCGCTGATATTTTAAGAGGCCTGGAGGCCGTGTCCCAACTTAAAGGAATTGCTGAAGCTACAATTGCTGAACAGACAACGAGAAATGCCATTAACTTTTTTTCTTTAGATATAGCATTTTAAGTAAGGAGGTCAATTCCATGATACAATCAATAGTAGGTGAAGATAACTTTCAAAACGTTGTTGTGCAATCGAAGTCGCCAGTTGTGGTAGATTTCTGGGCACAATGGTGTGGTCCTTGCCTGGCTACCGCTCCTATTCTGGAGGAATTAGCGAAAGAATATACTGGTAAGATAGACTTCGCTAAAGTAGATGTGGATGCGAATGGTCCTTTGGCTGCCAAGTACGGAATAGCCGCCATTCCCACTATGCTCGTATTTAAAGGCGGTCAGCCTGTTCAGCAAATTATGGGCTACAAGCCTAAGAAGGAACTCAAAAAGGTATTAGATGAGGTTCTTGGGGAGTAAATTATACGCTAGCTCGTAATAAAGAAGTCGCGGATGAAATCAAATTCCCCAGGCAGAAGTGCTAATAACAAGGGGAATCCTTCCATCAAGAATTTGGCTAATCCCGATTGACTAATAACTGCCTCCGTGCCCGGGTAATACTTAACTACAATAGCGAGAAAGGCAGCACATAACAGGCCTCCTATAAAGACGCCGAGGACACAGCCCACAAGCCTATCCAGCCAACCAAGCAGGACGAGGTGAACCAGCTTGGCTACGAGTCGGCCAATCACACCAGCCACAATTAAAGTAGCTATTAAGATGATGGCATAGGCAGCTATGTTGACCCAGGTAGCACCGCTGGAAGAAAGCACTGCCGCAAGCTCGTCGTAATAACGCCCGGCTAAAACTATGCCACCTATTAACCCAGCAATACCAAATACTGTCTTGATAATTCCTTGCCGCAGGCCCACAATACCCAGTAAAACTGCAACAACTATTATGACTATGTCTAACCAATTCATTGCTCACCTCTCCAATCCTTTATTTTATCATAATTTTATAGATAACCACCTGTTTGCTCAATATCCTTTCCTTAATGAGCGGTCTAATTGTTTTTATGCTAAGCTTCGCCACATTCAAGCCTGTAGTCGCAGTAAGAGCACATCCATGAAGGGCATTTGGGAAGCTGCAGTGGTGATGTCGCCTTTTCCAAAAGCTCAAGCCGGCGTAATGCTTCAGCTTTAACAGCGTTCAAATTCCTGAAGTTTACATCATAGACCATCAGTTTGGCATCCTCTCTGGGAACTCTAACATAGTAGAGCAGCAGCCTGCCTTTTGTGTTCTCTGTTAAGGCACAATCAAATCCCAGCCGGAGGAAGTAATGAGGGAATGCCCTGGGCAAACGTTCTCTTTCCACCAGTGAAGAAAATTTTGGGTCGCGCAGGATGGTGGGCAAGTTCTGCCAGATTTGGACCAGGTCGGCTAGTGGCGCATGCTTCACGGGAATCCTCTGCGCTTCGCCTGGGGCACCGTAGCGTAATGAATCGCGGAGTGCATCGAGAAAGCCACGCTCATCCATGGAACGAAGATACTCTGCCTTTTCCTCCCGAACTCCTTCACTCAACTTAAGGCGCTCAAAATATGCTTTGCGGGGGAAAACAATATCGTTGATGCCAAACAGTTGGGATGGTTGAGTCCCAGCCATTTTGCTGAGGAGTTGCTCGCAAGTTGTGCTATCGACATAAATTTCCCCTGCTAACTCAGCTATCTCATGCGATGCTGGGACTGATGTAGTCTGGCAGTCGCATACCTGGGAATAATCACACTGCTTGTTGAACCATGGGCAAACGGGCAGATTGCTGGGCTCGTTGGAAATGAGTGCTTGCACCAGGAGGTCTCGTCTCCGCCGCATTTCCTCTCGAATTGCTTCCAGGTCCGGGAAAGTAACGTGATAGACAAGCAGAGGGGAAGTTGAGGGCGATTCCTCTCCCTGGCGCTGATAGATGATAATTTCTCCCTCGTGGGTATTGACCATAGCACAGTACATGCCAAGCTGCTCGATATAAGTTGGCCTGTATTTCAATAAATCCTTCGTGCCTATAGGCGTGGAGGTTGTTTTAACCTCCACCGGAATCTTTTCGTAGATATCAACCTTACCGACAATGCCCTCGGCTTCTACGAATTGCTCCAGGTATTCTTCGCTGGATACGGCTGAGCCGAAGGTCTTGTGAAAGCCGGTGCCAGCCCACATAAGCTGCTGTTTCTCCAGAGGCGGAACGATTTCGGGATACTTTCTCCTGAAGTAAGCCTGTTTGAGGTTAAGTAAGTCAGTTACGGAGATGCGATATGGAGGTCGGCGCGTCTTCAAGCTTTGCATTAAAGCATCCTTGACCGAACGGTTCGCCTCAATATGGGAAACGTAAGATGCGATGTCAAAGTCACTCACTTTTCAACCCCTTTCACTGCCAGGCTCTCAGGCGCCTGAAGGCTTCGAGCTTCTCTCTGTCTCCGATTTTGGCCTTTTCCACCGCCTGTGCCAGGAACTGGATGCTGCTATCGTAGGTCTTCCTGTCCACAGGATAAGGATGGCCATCTTTGCCGCCATGGGCAAAGCTGTAGCTTGCCGGGTCTCGCAGGCTGACTGGTGTCTCATAAACTAGCTCTGAAATAAGACTTAAGGCGCGGAGTGTTTTGGCTCCTACGCCCTCAAGGGCTAGCAGTGATTCAAAGTTTTCGGGTTTATGTTCATAGGCAGTGAGGAAAATCTTGCTCAGCCTGTCAGGGTGAATATCTTCCAGGCTGACAGAAGGTCGCTGAGGCAGGTTTAAGGTCTTCAGCCGATTTAGTTGGGTTACAATTTTATCTGGCTTCTCTTCGGCAGCGACCTTGGCAATGACATCCCTCACCTTTGCACTTTCTAAAGCCACCAGATTCAATGCCTCCCCCTTGCCCTGGGAACAGATAGCCGCCTCGGGCTCGCAGACAAAATCGCTGACTTTCTCCCCCAGCCAGTGGTAGCGGCGCGCATAGCGGTTAACTTCATTCATACCTTGCTGGATAACTGCCCAGGAGCCGTCTTTGGTAAAGAAGAAGCTGTGGTGATAGAGCTGATAGCCATCCTGAAGTGCAGAACTATCAACCTTGGCCGACATTCGGCTGGCATAAACCAGAGACGACGGATTTACCTTTAGCAGATACCCGGTGTTTTCTATCTCGGCAGGGGTTTTCCGCGAGGTCCTGCCCTTGCCACCGGCCACAAATAAGCCAAGCTCTTTTTCTAGCCCTCGCATTCCTTCTTTTAATGCGCCGCAGACGGTGGTGGTGACGCCGCTGGAATGCCAGTCATAGCCCAGGACACAGCCGAAAGCCTGAAACCAGAAGGGGTCGGAAAGACGGCGCAGCATCTCCGCAGAGCCAAACTCAGTTACCGTAACAATGGTAATCTCCCGGGCAAGCTGGGACATTCGCCCGAACAGCCACGGCGGCACCTTGCCATAATGCAAAGGCAAATTAGCAATCCCCGTCCTCTGTCCCGAGCTAGACATCTCCTGCTCCAAGTATATTATACAACAGCGCTTGCCCTAATGGCATTGCTATCTTGGTGCAGGAGGCTGCGCCCATTACTCGTCGGATGGACTACTGACCAAAAAGCTAAATTTCGTATATACTAAAGTTAGATAAAATTTTGCTTGGCGACTGCAAGTGTAACGATGAATGAAAAAGAGGTAAAATCCATAGAAAGAATAAGGCACTTATGTTCTTTAGCAGGAATAGACTATGTTGAATTCTTGGAAGGAACAGAAACTGAATTAAAAAATAGAGTAAAATCTTTGTTGACGCCGAACGAGATATGGTTTCGTGAGGGGAAGTCCTTTGAGCGATATTGGAAATTTCTAGAGCAGATGACAAAGCATGAATGGAAGTATGAAGATGTGGATTATTGGTACAAATTTGTTCGGGATCCTTCTGAGACAAGAGAAGACATCCCCCCATCTTTAAGGTATCAAGTACTAATACGGGATAAGTCTATTTGTCAAAGATGTGGCAAGAAGGCGCCAAATGTAGAACTGGAAGTAGACCATATCCTACCGTGGGATTGGGGAGGACCGACGGTTGCTGATAACCTCCAGACTTTATGCACAGAATGTAATATAGGAAAATCAAATAAATGTTTTGAAGGAGGTGGTTAAACATGCCAGCAGAAATTAGAAAAGACTGCACCAAAGTTCAGCAAGGTGGACAAGAATTCTATGCTTTTGTGATAGATTCCAAGACATTGCGGGAAATAGCATACGTCAGTAGAAGAGAGATTACAAATCCGCAAGGTTATCAGAGATATCTAAGCTCTAAAAGATTAATGGAAGTGGGAGAGTATATAAAGAAACCTAGAGCTACTTTCCCAAATAGCATAATTCTTAACCTAGACCCAAAAAAGGCTCGCTTCGAGCCTGCCGATGGTAACCGTGGAACAATGATAATCCCAAGAGAGCCGGGTGTTGCATGGATTATTGATGGGCAGCACAGGTTATATGGTTTTGAACGCAGCGAGGGAAAGGAATTTGATTTACTTGTCGCCGCATACTTAGGTTTAGCTGCCGCCGACCAAGCGACTATATTTAAGGTTATTAATTCAACGCAAATGGGAGTAAGTCCATCCCTAATTTATGACCTCATTGACCTAACTAAAGATGCTGAGTATTTAGATGAAAGAGCACACGAAATTGTAAAAAGCTTGAACGAAGACGATGATTCGCCGTGGAAGGGTCAGATAAAAATGCTTGGTGTAGGAAAGGGAATAATCTCCCAAGCAGCGTTTATTAGTGAACTTAGGAGACTCCTACAACACGCTATTATGAAGGATTATCCTGTTGGCGAGCAGATAAAAATATTAAAAGACTATTTTTTGGTGCTGAGGGATTTATTCCCTAATGCTTGGGCTAGTAGAAAGTATGTTTTGTGTAAGACTCTTGGCGTCGCTGCAGTTCTTTTAATCATGCCAAAGGTACTTATCCACTGCAGAATTAGAAACAGCTTTACTATGTCTACGATGAGAGATCTACTAAAAGATTTACCTAAGCTTCAGGTACCAACTGAAACAGGTTCAGAAGTTATCGATTTTTCCGGGAAGCAACTTGGTGCATTTGGTGGTCGGAAGGGGCAACGTACACTATCCGACATGTTAGAAAAGTCTTTGTCCCCTATTCGTCCATCTCCATAATTGGTTGTGACGTCTTATATGCCACCAAGCAAAACGCTTCACCTTTGGAGTCGCCTAACAATGGTATGTATCTGGTTCGAGCTGCGCTATCAGCTAAATCGTCCACACTGGCTTCAGATACATACAGAACGCTAGGCTAGCAAGAATTAAGAAGGAGGAAGCGATGAAGTTTGTTATAATTATTGACCAGCATGAAGACGGTTTGTCTATTGTCGAATGTCCCAGTATTCCAAGGGTGTGTAAGTCAAGGTAAAACAGATAAGAAGCCTTAGAAAATATTGAAGTTTAACTGTTGCGATACGTGAGATGAATGAAAGCAGTAGAAGTTAGAGAACTGGTCAAGGACTATGGGAACTTCAGGGCAATAAACGGAATCTCTTTTGAGGTAAACGAAGGGGAGATATTTGGTCTGATAGGTCCTAATGGTGCGGGAAAGACAACCGCATTGAGAGTTATTGCCACGCTGCTTCAAATAACCTCTGGCTCGGTAACGGTCTTTGGCTATGAACTTCCTAAAGAGGCGGGAGAGGTGAGAAAAATAATAAGCTATTTGCCCGAAGAGGCTGGTGCCTATAAAAATCTCAGGGGCAAAGAGTACCTGAATTTTATCGCCAAATTCTTTGGCGAGGGAGAGAAGTTCCAGAATATGGTCCAGAGAGGACTGGAAATAGCTAATTTGGGAGAGAGAATAAACGATAAAGTTGATACATACAGCAAGGGAATGACACGGCGTTTGCTTGTGGGCAGAGCTTTAATGGTAAACCCGAGATTGGCAATATTAGATGAACCTACCTCTGGCTTGGATGTGGTAAATGCTCAAGAGGTGAGGAGGATAATAAATAGCTCAGTCGAGGCAGGAGTGGCGGTCTTATTGTCTTCGCATAATATGCTTGAGGTGGAGCTCTTATGTCACCGCATCGCTTTGATAAACGATGGGATAATCGTTGCCAGCGGGACTGTTGAGGAACTCAAAAATAAATATGACGCTAGAAATATAGAAGAGGCTTTCGTTAAGGCAATAAAGTGATTGGCAACATAATAAAGAAAGAATTCAAGGAATTGTTTGTCCTCTCAACCATACTCCCAATAGTGGTTATTGCCGTAGTGTTTGGACTTGTAGGGCAAACGATTGGCAACGTCGGGGAAACCATGAAAGAGAAGCCGGTCATAGGAATCGTGGATATGGACAATGGCGATTTTTCTGATACAGCCATGTCCGTTCTTATCGAGAAGGCGGAGGTTATCTATGATGGCAATGATGCTGAAGAAGGCTTGGAAGAAGTAAGGGAAGAAAATGGAGTTGCGCTTCTGGTAATACCTGAAAACTTCAGCCAGAACCTTTATGCCAATCATCCCGGCGAAATAGAAATTTACTGGATAATGAGAGGGGCGGGGATAATGGATTCCATATCCTCAGGTGCGGTTGAAGGGCTTATCCAAGCAGTGAACCAGGGGATATCGACGAAACTGATACAAGAAGATAGTTCCTTTGATCCAGCCCTCGTCTTGGCCCCGACGCAAAGAGTTGAAACCACATTTTTCAAGGGAAAGGAGATAGAAGGGCTATCGTCAAGTCAACTGGGTAATATGCTAAGTTCACAATCAATAGCTATTCCAATTGTGGTAATGATGCTCATAATCATGGCCGGGGCTTCCGTAATATCTTCGATGGGCATGGAGAAGGAAAACAAGACCCTGGAGACATTGTTAACCCTGCCCGTAAGGAGAAGTCATATAGTAATTGGCAAAATAGTCGGCAGCGCCCTGGTAGGGATGATAATGGCAGCTATCTATATGATTGGATTTTCACGCTACATGAGTTCGTTCCAGATTTCAGATATAAATCTGGCAGATTTTGGGTTGGCCCTGGGCATGCAAGATTATTTATTGATAGGAATTTCGTTATTCGTAGCTCTTTTAGCAGGGCTTTCACTATGTATAGTTCTGGGAACATTTGCGAAGAATTACAGAAGTGCCCAGACACTCATCTTCCCGATAACCGCTCTTGCTATGATCTCCATGTTCATAACCATGTTTAAAGATTTCGATACCATTCCCGCCGTCTTAAGAATTCTTGTGTTCGCCACACCTTTTTCCCACCCTATGATGGCTGTGCGGGCTCTTATGCTGGATAATTATTCGCTTGTAATCGGCGGTATTGCATATACAGCAATTTTCACGGCAATAATGATAGCGGTAGCGGTTCGCATTTTCAATTCGGACAGATTGTTGACCGGAAGCGTTCAAAAAAGGGTAGCTCTGGGAAAACTACTGTGGGGATTTCGGCGGTAATAAATCGGCCGGCACAAAAACAACTTTCCTGGGCACTAAGTTGCGTTGAAGTCCGAGGGTGTTTGGGTAAATTCCTGATTACGAAGAGGCTCCAGAAAGAACTTCTTTACGAAAACTGACCGCCAGTGTCGCGGGATAACTGGTGAGGGTTCTTAGGAGCAATGAGATAAAAGTGGGTCCACATGATAACTATAGATGGTGCAGCCAGGTCGGGAAGTGGAACCATAGTCCGCTATTCTGTGGCGCTGGCTAGCCTGCTGGGTAAAGAAATAAGGATAGAAAATATCAGGGCCGGGAGGGATAAGCCAGGGCTGAGGGCGCAGCATCTTAAAGTGGTGCAGGCTTGCCAGGAGATGTGCCATGGGGCGGTGGACAATGCTGCGGTGGGCTCTAAGGAGATTACCTACACACCCAGAGGAAGGTTTGATGGAGGAGAGTACAGCTGGGATATAGGGACGGCGGGCTCAACCATCATGATGGCCCAGACGCTTTTGCCTTTGGCTTGCTTTGCCCGAAAGCCCTCCAAATTCAGACTGGAAGGCGGGCTGTTTCAGGATTTTGCCCCTTCGGCTTATCATATGAAGTTTGTTTTGCTTCCGTTTCTAAAGCGAATGGGTGTCCGGGCTGAACTTGACATAATCCGTCCTGGCTATGTGCCAAGAGGCGGTGGGATTATAGAAGTTAGAGTTGAGCCGTCGGGGAAATTGAAGCCATTAAATCTTACCGAGCAGGGGGAGATTTTCAGTATCAAAGGCATAGCGCTTTCCTCGCATTTGAAAGAAAAGAGGGTAAGCCAGAGGATGGCAGCGGAATGCCAGAGGGTATTAAGCTCTTATGGTTATAAAGCAGAAATTGAGAAAATCGAGGACGAAAGCTCCCTTCAAGAAGGAGCAGCCCTGGCGATATATGCCGAGACGAGCCTGGGTAACCGGGTGGGTTCCGACAGGGCAGGGAGGCCAGGCAGAAGCTCGGAATCCATAGGCAGATATGTAGCGGAGAGATTTATAGAAGATGTTAAAACTGGCGCCGCAGTTGATAGATATATCGCAGACCAGCTCATAATCTACGCTGGCTTAGCCGAGGGGTTTGCAAGGTATTCGGTTCCTCGCATTACTGAACATGTGGAGACAAACTTGTGGCTTATCGAGGAATTTCTTGGCGCCAGAACAAAAATTAATGGCAATCTCCTGGAGATAACGGGGATTGGCTTCGCCTGAAGGATGTTTAGGATGAGTCTGGCAGACAAGCTGGATTTTGCCGCAATAGTAGTGTTTCGGGGGTGAATATGGAGAGTTTAATTAAGCGGGCAGCAAAGGATTTGGCGGAAAGTAAATATGCCATTGCCTTAACCGGGGCGGGCATGTCAACCGAATCAGAAATACCTGATTTCAGGGGACCAAAGGGCATCTGGACCACGAATAAAGAGGCGGAGGCTAAGGCTTATCAAAGATACGAGCTTTTCCTGAACAACCCCAGGGCATACTGGGAGGAAATGCTGGGGCTTCAGGGGACATACGGAACGTTTCATGAACAAATCAGGCAGGCTAAGCCAAATCCAGGGCACTATGCTCTGGCTGAGCTCGAAGCTCTGGGGCTACTAAAGTGTGTAATCACACAAAACATTGATGGTCTACATAAAAAGGCAGGGAGTAAGAGGGTTTTAGAATATCACGGCAGTGTCAATGCGGTGAGGTGTATTTCTTGCGGCTCAAGGTTTGCCTGGGAAGAAGTCTCCCTGGATGAGCTTCCGCCTCGCTGTAAATGTGGTGCTGTCCTGAAAGATGATGTAGTTCACTTCAAGGAGCCAATACCTTTAGACGTCATGGAGGAATCGGAAAAAGAAGCTTTGGGATGTGACTTGATGCTTATCTGCGGAACATCAGCAGTGGTTTATCCTTTTGCCAATCTACCCAGGATGGCAAGATTTCATACGCGTAGATTATTTGCAGGCCTGGATGTAGTGGGGTATAAGACTAACGTGAAGATAATAGAAGTAAATGCGGACCCTACGCCGCTCACCCACGAAGGCGTATCAGACTATTTAATTCAAGGGAAGACAGGTGAGATATTGCCCAGGATAGTGGAAGAGCTAAGAAAAGCATAAAGACATAAAAGCATCAAAGCTAATGTATGTATTGCTGATTACATGAATAAGCGTAATAAAGTTCTTCTGGGAGTTTTTACATCACCCTTTTCAGCCTGGGGTTAGGGGTGATGCCGGGCATTCTGCCTTTTTTGGCGATGGGTTTGCCTTCTATTTCGTGAAGGTCAGCGGTGAAGTCAATGGGATTGGTATCGCTGATATAGCTACCAACAGCGAAAATATCCACGGGTGCCCCTTCATCGATAAAATATCTGATTCGTTCTGGGTCAAGTCCACCGCTGACAACTATTCTCACGTCCTTAAATCCCTCGAGGTCCAGCCAGGCTCTAACTTCTTTGACCAAGTCGGCAGTAACGCGACCTCTTTCTGAAGGTGTATCTAATCTTACGCCTTGTAATTTTCCTTGCATCGCTTTGGCCACAGTTACACTTTCTCTAACCTCGTCCTCAAAAGTATCTACCAGAGCAATACGCGGCACTTCGGAAGGCATATGCTTGTCGAAAGCAAGAGTGGCCTTAGCAGTACTGTCCATAATAATGATTAGGGCATGGGGAATAGTCCCTGTGGGTTGGATGCCGGCAAGTTCTGCTCCAGCGGTACTGGCACAGCCAGTGCAGCCTCCCACTATAGCAGAGTATTCCATAATGCCGACCACCGAAGGGTGGACATGGCGGGCTCCAAAGCTGATGACAGGAATGCCTCGGGCAGCATCAACGCATTCTCGGGCAGCGGTGGCCCAGCCGCTGCAATGGGAGAGTATGCCTAGATAAGCTGTTTCATAAGTTCCGTAGCTTTGATAAGGGGCTTTTATGCGCAAGACTACTTCTTTTCTGTCGAAAGGCTCGCCTTGAGATAGCGACCATACTTCACAATTATCCTCGGGAAGAACTTTGGCGAGCAAAGCTTTAACTTCTTCTATGCCGCACAAGATACCAGCTCGGCGAGGAAATACCTCCATAGTTGCTACGGGATTAATTCCCTCTTTCTTAAGTATTTCCACGGTGCGGGGAAAATAGATGTCGGCAGTTTCCCCACTCAACCATGAATCGGCAATTTCGAAACGAGGCGGAGAAACCTTAACTAAGGGTTTAATAAGCTTGGCTCCAAGCACCCTCTCCATATAGTCCAGGGCGAAGAAGTGAGCTTTTTTGTCGAAGGAAGCAACACAATCAACGGGGACTTCCACTTCATAGTCTCTGTTTCTGGCATCAATTACTGCATTCAGAACACAAATATGGGTGGTTACGCCACAGACAACTATGGTTTCGGGCTTGATTGCCTCCAGTCTCTTGTCTAAAGAAGTGTTGTAGAAACTGCTAAAAGTTCTTTTGGGTATTATTTCACCGGGATATTGCAAAAGCTCGGGTATGAGTTCAGTTTCCTTAGTACCTTCAATGCAATGGGGTGGGAACATTTTGAATTCTGGGTCGTTGGGTATATGGTGGTCACATAAATAGAAGATTTTCGAGCCCTGTTCTAGCTCTCGCTCCAGTAATTTCTGGATATTGGGTATGATACTACGGGCCTCGATGCCGCAATAAAGTGGATAACCTTCCTCGAGAAAGCCACGTAACATATCTGATACAATTACTACTCTAGCCATGGCATCACCAATGATCAGGCTCTGGGCTGTAGTTTTTCTGCAGGAAGGCAATGTAATCTTCTAACAAAGAAGCTGCCTTCGTGCTATCCTCCTTCCTTAAAACCTCTAAAGTGTTCTGGAGCATCTGTAGTTCGCTGTCTATCTGGGGTGCCAGATTGGAGATGTTGCCACAACAAGAACCCCACTCTGCCCTTGCCAGATGGGATTCCTTTATTTTTATCATATTTTCCACATCGGCAATACACTCTGCCCTTTTTCCCGGGTCAGCTATCTTCTCTCTAAGTGACATAACGCTGTGCATAGTTTCTTTGCTAATCATGAACATTTCTCACCTCCTTCACCTCTATAAACTCTAAGCACTAATTTCTAAATAACAAATTCAAAATCTCAGTTCCTAAATATTTAGAGCTAAGGGATTTTGTGTTTGCCCAAGTCAGTGTCTAAAGTGGCGGACACCGGTAAATACCATGGCTACATTATACTTGTCTGCCAGCTCAATTACCTCTTTGTCTCTTACCGAGCCACCGGGTTGGATAATGGCGGTAACTCCGCGCTTGATTGCCAATTCCGGGCCATCGGTAAAAGGGAAGAAGGCGTCTGAGGCAAGGACGCTGCCTTTAGCTTGGTCACCAGCTCTTTTCAAAGCTAGCTCAACGCTTACTACCCGGCTTGGCTGTCCGGCTCCCATGCCTAACAATGTTTTGTCCTTGGCGATAACTATGGCGTTAGATTTTATGCCTTTAACTGCCTTCCAGGCAAAGAGCAGGTCTGATAACTCTGTCTCGCTTGGTTGGCGCTTGGTTACGACGCGAGGCTTAAGTTCGGTTTCGATTAAAGTGTCCGGCATCTGGGCCAGAAAGCTGCCTCTGACATGGCGAAAATCGAGATGTAGTTCGGAGGGCGAAGGACGATAAGGGGCAACTTTAGCAAGGCGCAGGCTTTCTTTTCGTCTTAGTAATTCCAGAGCCTTTTTTTCATATTCTGGGGCGACAATGGCGTCGTAATGAGACTTATCTATCTCTTGGGCAGTAGCTAAATCAATAATTCGGTTGCTGGCAACTATGCCGCCAAAGGCAGCCACAGGGTCGCCAGCTAACGCTCGTCGATAAGCCTCGGCTAAATCATTATGGGAGGCAAGTCCGCAGGAATTAGTGTGCTTCATTACGGCAATGGTGGGAGCAGTAAAATCGCTCAACACGGTTAAAGCTGCATCTAAATCGAGAAGGTTGTTGAAGGAAATTTCGGGTCCGCCAAGCTGTGCCAGGGATGCCAGGCCGTCTTGCCTTTGTCTTACATTTTGTTCAATATAAAAGGCAGCTTGCTGATGGGGATTCTCGCCATAGCGAAAGCTACGGACCTTTTTTAAGGCTATCGTCATCTCTTCGGGGAAAGCTTCTTCGTTAAGGTATTGAGCGATGGCCGTATCATAAAGGGCAACATGCTGGAAAGCTTTCTGGGCTAACCGCTTCCTATATTCTGAATCTATATTGCCCTGGCGCAGCTTTTGCAAGATTGTATCGTAATCCCCTGGGTCGACTACTACCAGGACGGAGGGGAAATTTTTGGCTGCGGAGCGAAGCATGCTTGGTCCGCCAATATCGATGTTCTCTAGTGCCTCGTCTAGGGAAACTTCAGCCTTGGTCACTGTTTCCACAAAGGGATAGAGGTTGACCACCACCATGTCAATGGGCTCAATACGGTTCTGGGTTAGCTCGGATAAATGCTGGGGAAGGTCACGTCGGGCTAAGATGCCTCCATGCACTGCGGGATGCAAAGTCTTCACCCGGCCATCGAGGATCTCAGGAAAGCCAGTAAGCTCTGAGATACTAAGTATTTTTACTCCAGCAGCCTCTAAAGACTTCTTGGTTCCGCCGGTGCTGAATATCTCAATGCCCAGCTCTTGTAGACCTCGGGCAAAGTCAGCTATGCCTGATTTATCCGAAACACTGACTATAGCGCGCACAGAGCCTCCTTTAATTTATTATTACTCTTTCCTCGTCTTTTGCCTTAATTATCTCGCCGATAGCTTTAGCCTGGGGCAAGATACTGACAATCTTGGCTACCTGCTGGGGTGAACAAACAATGGTCATGCCTATCCCCATGTTGAACACTTGATACATTTCCACTTCTTTTATATCACCGTTTTCTTGGATAAGTTTGAAAATGGGCAGTATATCCCAGGAATCCTTATGAAGATGAGCAGCGAGGCCTTGAGGTAGGATGCGAGGTATATTACCCGCAAAGCCACCACCGGTAATATGAGCTATACCTTTAATCAATGGCAAGGCTGGCTTAAGTTGCGGATAGTAACAACGGTGGGCCTGGAGCAATTCTTCACCGAGGCTCTTTCCCAGTTCAGGATAAAATTTATTTAAGCACGAAGGATTAGCATCTGTACCAAATACTCTTCGCACTAATGAATAACCATTGGTATGTAAACCAGACGAAGACAGGCCAAGGATTACATCATCTGGAGCAATGGAAGTGCCGTCGATAATATTCTTTTTTTCTACCACTCCGACAATGAAGCCTACCAAGTCATAGCTCTCACGGGAGTATATACCGGGCATCTCGGCGGTTTCACCGCCAATTAACGAACAACCAACTTCTCGGCAGGCCTGGACTATACCCGAAATGATGGCTTCTATTTGCTCAGGCCTAAGTTTGGCCATGGCAATATAGTCGAGGAAGAAAAGGGGCTCGGCGCCACAACAAAGGATATCATTCACGCAGTGGTTGACGATGTCAATGCCCACGGTGTCGTTTTTACCCAGGAGCGAGGCTATTTTGAGCTTGGTGCCTACTCCATCAGTGCTGGAGACCAGAACCGGCTTGTCATATCCTTTGAGCTGGAACATACTGCCGAAAAATCCCGAGCCTATGACTTCGGGTCGAAAAGTAGATCGAGCTTGCTGGGCAACGGTTCCCTTTACTTTGTCAGCAAGATTAATGTCTACACCAGCAAGAGCATAGGCCTTGTCATGAGTAGAATGAAGCGCTCTAGAGGTTGATTTCACTGAGCTCCTCCTGGGGGAGTACTTCCAAAGCCAGTTTGTCCATTTCTATTTGAACTGGAATGGGATATACTCCAGTAAAACAAGCAAGGCAGAAAATATCTCTGGGCAAATCTACAGCTCGAATTAGGCCATCGAGGCTAAGGTATCCCAGCGAATCAGCACCGAGGTATTCCCTGATTTCCGGAACAGTCTTTCTTGCAGCGATGAGTTGCCATCTAGATGCCATATCCACCCCGAAGAAGCAAGGGTAACAAATAGGAGGGGCACAGATGCGGAGATGAACCTCTGCAGCACCTGCTTTTTTGAGCAGACTAACCACACGAGGAGTAGTGGTGCCACGAACAATACTGTCATCGACGACTACTAACCTTTTCCCAGCAATTATGCGGGAAAGGGGGTTGAATTTTAATTGGACGCCAAGCTCCCGTATCCTTTGGTCAGGCTCAATAAAGGTACGTCCTACATAGCGATTTTTTAACAGGCCTTCGCAATATGGGATACCTGAGGCATTAGAATAGCCAATGCCGGCGGCAGTAGCTGAATCAGGAACACCCATGACGAAATCAGCATCAACAGGATATTCTTCAGCCAATATTCTACCCATAGCTTCCCTTGTCGGGTAGAGTAGTTTGCCTTGGATGATGCTGTCGGGACGGGCGAAGTAAATGTATTCAAAGATGCATAGGGCCCTTTTACCATCTCCCTTCTTAAAGCTCTTCACTCCATGGCTATTGATGACTACAATTTCCCCGGGTTCGATTTCCCTTATGAATTGGGCACCTATATGGTCTAAGGCACAACTTTCCGAGGCGATGCTCCATCCACTGTCAATAGTTCCGAGACAGAGAGGACGAACACCGAAGGAGTCACGAACTCCGATCAGTTCATTTTCAGTTAAGATTACCAGGGAATAAGCTCCTTGGAGGCGGTGCATGGCATGTCTTATTTTTTGCTGCCAGTTCCGGCCGGGGGAGGCCAAAATCAGGTTGGCAATGACTTCGGAATCACTGCTAGTGTGAAAATGATAGCCACGCTCCTGGAGTTCATCGCGGAGCAGTTTGGAGTTGATGATATTGCCATTATGTGCCAGGGCAATGGTCAACCCCTCTGATTTCGCTATAATGGGCTGGGCATTCGTGGGTCTGCTTGAGCCTGTAGTGGAGTAGCGATTATGCCCGATGCCAATGTATCCTGTGAGCAAAGCGAGGTCACTTTCCGTGAATACCTGGGAAACTAATCCCATGCTGGTATGCATTTTTATTTCGTTGCCATCAGTGACAGCGATGCCGGCACTTTCTTGACCACGATGTTGTAAAGCAAAGAGGCCAAAAAAAGTCGTCTGAGCTACATTTATGCCTGGGGCATAAACACCAAAAACGCCGCAACTTTCGTGCATAAAAAGTTGCCTTTACTAGCCAATTATAAAGTATCTCGCTCTTTTGGTCAATTTCTATACAAGATTTTTTTATCGTGATATGATATACGGCATTACTAAGTTAGGGAGTCTATAACAGTGGACAAGGAAAGAAAAGGAGAAATCATCACCCAATTTAGACTTAAGGAAAATGATACCGGGTCTGTCGAGGTCCAGGTGGCTTTGCTTAACGAGAGGATAAATCGGTTAACGGAGCATCTTAAGTTATATCCCCAGGATCGGCACTCCCGACATGCGCTCCATGGGGTGATAGGGAGGAGGAGGCGTTTTTTAGGCTACTTAAACAGGACGGCGCCCGAACGGTATCATTCTCTTATTGGCAGATTGGGTTTGAAGGAGTAATATGTCTGATGTTTTTGAGCGTTCAGTAGCTGGTAGGGCGCTTAGCATTCAGGTCGGGAAATTCGCTCAGCAAGCCAATGGTGCTGTTGCTGTTCAGTATGGTAACACGATTGTCTTGGTTACTGCCTGTGTAAGCTCTGAGCCCCGAGAGGGAATCGATTTCGTACCTCTAACAGTGGATTATGAAGAAAAGCTCTATGCAGCGGGTAAAATACCAGGCAGCTTCATCAGGCGAGAAGGACGCCCTACGGAGGAAGCGGTTATAACTAGTCGGCTCATCGATCGCTCCCTGCGCCCTCTTTTCCCTAAAGAACTTAAGCACGATGTTCAGATTGTGGCGATAGTGCTATCTGTTGACCAAGAAAATGACCCGGATATTTGTGCCCTTGTTGGCGCTTCAGCAGCCTTGACATTATCGGATATCCCGTTCTTTGGTCCTATATCAGCAATACATGTCGGCTATATAGATGATACTTTAGTTGTTAATCCCACCCTGCCCCAAATGGAAAATAGCTTGCTTGACCTGATTGTTGCTAGCAGTAAAGAAGACGTTGTAATGGTGGAAGCAGGTGCTAAGGAAGTTTCCGAAGAAATACTGCTAAAGGCAATTAAGTTGGGACACGAGGCAAATCAGGAGGTCATTAAGCTTCAAGAAGAGCTACAGCGAACTTATGGCAAAGCCAAGGTGGAAGTTGAACATAAGGAACTTGCTCCTCAGCTTTCATCTCAAATCGCTTCCCTACTTGGTGAGAAATTAACCCAGGTTCTGGAGGAACCAGAGAAACTGCAAAGAGAGAAGGCTTTAACGTCTCTCAAAGAAGAAACAGGGGAAAAGTTACTTGATTCTTTTTCTGAAGATGAAATCAATTTTGCTTTTGAAACCCAGCTTAGAGCTGCGGTGAGGGAAAAAATATTGCAGACAAGGCGGCACTTGGACGGCCGTCAAGCTAAAGAAATTCGTCCTATTAGCTGTGAAGTTGGCATCTTGCCTCGTACCCATGGCTCAGGATTATTTGCTCGGGGGGAAACACAGGTGTTGACTATTACCACTTTGGGGTCTACAAGGCAGGAGCAGTTATTGGATGGCTTAGGTCTGGAGGAAACTAAACGCTTTATGCATCACTATAATTTTCCTCCCTTTTCTACTGGGGAAGTGAAACGAATAGGAACAACAGGGAGGCGAGAGATTGGGCATGGCGCTTTAGTGGAACGAGCTATTGCGACAGTACTGCCATCGGAGGATGATTTTCCTTACACTATACGCCTGGTTTCCGAGGTACTTAGTTCTCACGGAAGCACATCCATGGCTAGCGCTTGTGCTTCGACCCTCTCCTTGATGGATGCCGGTGTACCTATCAAGGCGCCTGTGGCTGGGATAGCCATAGGTTTAGTTACCGGAAAGGATGAGGACTATGTTGTTCTAACTGACATTGTGGGTATGGAAGATGCCTACGGGGACATGGATTTCAAAGCTGCTGGCACAGCTCGAGGACTCACAGCTTTGCAGCTTGATATCAAGCTCCGAGGGATAGATTATGACGTCCTGGCTGAAGCCTTAAGTCAGGCTCGTGAGGCAAGGTTGGAAATACTGGGGAAAATGAGTTTAACTATTAGTGCTAGTCGCTCTGAACTTAGTCCTTATGCTCCCAGGATGTATGAAATGACGATCGATACAAGTAAGATTGGGAGCGTCATTGGTCCTGGGGGTAGGGTTATAAGGTCTATTATAGATGAAACCAAGGCAACTATAGATATAAAGAACGATGGTACGGTTATCGTTGGCTCTCCAACCGCGGAGGCAGCCCAGAAAGCAATCAAAATAATAGAGAATTTAACCCGGGAAGTGGAGCAAGGAGAGGTTTACACTGGAAAAGTAACCAGGCTGTTCAATTTTGGTGCCATGGTAGAAATCCTGCCGGGGAAGGAGGGCCTCGTCCATATCAGCGAGCTTGCTAACTACCATGTACCTCAAGTCGAGGATGTGGTTAAAGTGGGTGATGAGGTAATGGTGAAAGTCATTGGGATCGACAATTCTGGTAGGATAAATTTATCGCGCAAAGCGGTATTTGAAGGACCTTCCCGTCTCCCTGGTGCTAGGGTTGAGAATTCCTCGGCTCCCAAGGACCGGCAGAGGAAATTTGTTCACCCACGTGGCAGGGGTGAACAAGATGGCAACCGTAGTAAATAAATTGCTTTACTGGCGAGGGGTGAGAAAGGAACATGACTTCTTCTTTAGAACCCATAAGAGTAGTTATTAATGGCGCTTTAGGCAGGATGGGGCAGGAAATAACTAAAGCTGTGGTTTGCGAGCCCGGATTAAGGGCAGTGGGTGCTGTGGAAAAGGAAGTAACTCAGCAATATCTTCCTTTAGCTGAGGCTTCCGAACTGATACCCCTTTCTTCTGATTTAGACTCGCTTCTAAAGAGCTGCGACGCTGATGTGGTGGTAGATTTCACTAATGCCGAGGTTTCTATAGCAGCCGCTCGCATTGCTATAAAACAAAAAGTTAACATGGTTATAGGCACCACAGGCCTTTCCGAAGAGAATTTGGCAGAAATTGAACAATTATGCCGGACCTATAAGGTAGGGGTGGTAGTGGCACCCAATTTTTCTCTGGGGGCGGCAATTTTGATACAGCTATCAAAATTTGCTGCTAAGTTTTTCAACCACGCCGAAATTATCGAAATGCATCATGATAAAAAGGCTGATGCTCCTTCAGGGACTGCTATAGCTACAGCCAGAGAGATGTTGAAAACGCATGGCAAACCATTCGTTTATCCTGAAGTTACACGTGAAATACTCAGCAATACCAGAGGAGGGCAGATGGATGGCATAGCTATCCATAGCTTAAGGTTGCCGGGATTTATGGCTGGGCAGGAAGTTGTATTTAGCGGAGCAGGTGAAACTCTAAGCTTACGTCACAATATTATAAGTCGGGAGTGTTTCCTACCTGGCGTTATTCTGGCAATTAAGGAAGTGACAAAACGCAAGGGGCTAACTTACGGGTTGGATGCCTTGCTAAAGCTGTAGGAAAGGCCATGGAAGGATTCAATATAGCTGTTGTTGGCGCTACCGAGATTGTAGGGCAAGAAATTATTAAGGTACTTGAGCAGCGTAAGTTCCCCGTAGCCTCCATCCGATTACTAGCCCCGGAGTATTCTTCTGGGGTGAAAGTCCTCTTTAAGCATCAAAGAATTGAGGTTAGAGAAGCGCAGCCAGAGGCGTTTCGCGATGTTGATATTGCCTTTTTCTCTGCTGGTGCTGATATTAGTCGGAGGTTATCGCCTTTGGCTGCAGAAGCTGGAGCAGTGGTCATTGATAATAGTACTGCTTTCAGGATGAACCCTACAGTGCCTCTGGTAGTCCCGGAGGTCAATCCTGGGGATATAGAATGGCATAAGGGGATAATCGCCAGTCCGAATTGCTCCACAATCCAAATGGTGGTAGCGCTTCACCCCTTGCACAGGATCAATCCCATAAAGCGAATTATAGTGAGCACTTATGAGTCAGTATCAAGTAGTGGCGGTGCTGCTCTGAGAGAAGTGACAAATCAAGCACGGTTAGTTTTGGAAGGGCGCCGTATTTGTCCTCACGTCTATTCTCACCAAATAGCCTTTAATGTACTGCCAGAAATCGGTGTCTTTTTGGATAATGGATATACTAAGGAAGAACAGAAATTGGTGGAAGAAACACGGAAGATACTGCATACTGAGGACATAGCTATTTCGGCTACTTGCGTCCGAGTTCCTGTTTACTTCGGGCATAGTGAATCAGTTAATGTGGAATTTAGTTCGCCCATCGCCTCTGAAGAAGCAAGGAGGATTTTGGCTCAAGCTCCTGGGGTCAGGGTACTTGATGATCCCGCCGTTAGTTTTTATCCTCAACCCTGGGCTGCTAGTGGGTCAGATCATGTATTTGTGGGCCGAATTAGGAAGGATATTTCGAATCTCAACGGACTTGTTATGTGGATAGTGGCTGATAATCTGCGTAAAGGGGGAGCGCTAAATGCTGTACAAATTGCTGAGGAGGGGATAGAGAGGGGTTGGATAAGCCTTAGAGAGAGTTTAGTGAGTTTAAATGAATAAGCCAGGGTTTTCCAGAGGCTCTTTGAATTCTTTGGGTAAAAATAGGCTGGGTCGCTTATTAACAGCGATAGTTACGCCTTTTGATGCCCAGGGCGAGGTTGACTATAAACAAGCTAAGAGATTGGCATTATCTTTACTGGATTCGGGTAGTGATGGGGTGTTGGTCTCGGGCTCCACTGGCGAGTCTCCTACTCTGAGCAAGGAAGAGAAACTACGGCTTTTCGCTGAAACGAAATCAGCGTTGGGTAACCGGGGAACAGTAGTAGCTGGCACGGGCAACTATAATACAAGAGAAAGTCAAGAATTGACCAAGGAGGCGGAGAAAACTGGTGTCGATGCTTGTCTCTTGGTAGTTCCCTATTATAATCGGCCAACCCAGCAAGGCTTGTGGGAGCATTTTAAAGCCATTGCTCAGAGTACTACCTTGCCCTGCATCCTCTATAATGTGCCATCACGTACAGCTACTAACCTCACTGCCGATACGGTAGTCAAGCTGAGCCAAATTGATAATATTGTGGGCATCAAGGAAGCCAGTGGCAATCTTGGGCAGATAGCTGAGATTATTCATAGAACAAAAGAGGATTTCTTAGTTTATAGCGGCAATGATAGTGATAATTTCCTAATACTCGCTTTGGGCGGTTATGGCGCGATTAGCGTCGCCTCTCATCTAGTAGGAATCCAGATAAAGGATATGATGGAGAAGTTCCTTAACGGTGAAGCTCGAGAAGCAGCCGAGATTCACCGACACTTATTACCTCTGATAGATGCCCTGTTCATCGTTCCCAATCCTATGCCTGTCAAGTGGGCTCTGAATTATATAGGCTTTTCAGTGGGTAAACCTCGCTTGCCTCTAATTGAGCCTGATGAAAAGTCAGCCGATCTCATACAGGCGACACTAAAGAACTATAGGATAGATTTGCCTATCCCCAAGGGCTGATGGCTGAGGGTTATCAACTGAAGAAGTCTTTAACCAATATTATTTGCCTCCTATTTGGTCCTACGGAAACAAGACTGATGGGGCAGGAAAGGAGGTCTTCAAGCCGGGACATATAATTGCGAGCTCTTGCCGGCAGCTTTTCGAAATTTCGAATTCCACTTATTGATTCTTGCCAGCCGTCCAATTCTTCGTAGACAGGTTGGCATTTTTCCAATATGGCTATATCGCTAGGGAAAGAAGTCAGGACCTCATCATTAAATTTGTAAGCGGTGCATATTTTAATTGAGGGGAAACCATCGTAGATATCGAGGTGAGTTAGAGCTATATCACTAAGGCCATTTATTTGAACGCTGAAGCGACCTGCCACAGCATCAAACCAACCGCATCTTCGTGGCCTTCCTGTGGTAGCACCATATTCACGAGCCTTTTCCCGGATAAGGTCACCAATTTCGTCCTTGAGTTCTGTGGGCATGGGTCCGGCACCGACTCTAGTGTTATATGCTTTAAATATGCCCACCACACGATCGATTTCCCTTGGGCCCAGGCCTGCTCCAATACAGCCTGCCCCGGCCAACGGTGAAGAAGAGGTCACATAGGGATAGGTGCCAAAGTCAGGGTCAAGTAAAGCTCCCTGGGCACCTTCTAATAAAACCAACTCTCCTTTTGTCGCCGCTTCGCGGATTATGGAGCTAGTTTCCCGGATAAAAGGAGCTAGCTGCTCTCCATAATGACAGTATTGGTCATAAATTTCTTCCAACAATAGAGGTGAGACCTGGTATACTTTTGTCAAGATAATATTCTTAAGCTCAAGAGCTATGCTCAAGCGGCTCCAAAATACATCCTTATCTAATAAATCTCCAGCACGAATTCCCAAACGAGCTACTTTATCGGCAAAAACAGGACCAATCCCTCTGCGGGTAGTACCCAAGGCTCCTTTACTACGCCTTTCCTCTTCCAGTGCATCGAGAAGAGTATGATAGGGCATGATCAGGTGAGCACGGTCACTAATAAAGAGGCGACTTGTATCGACACCATGATTGTGCAGGTCGTCTATTTCTCCAAGAAGCACTGCTGGGTTAATAGCTACGCCATTGCTGATAATGCAAGTTACCTGGGGGTTAAAGATGCCCGAAGGGACAAGATGAAGCCGGAACTCGCCATAAGGGTTGATCACAGTGTGGCCAGCATTATCTCCCCCAGAGAAACGAGCTACTACCTTCGCTTTCTCAGCTAGGAGATCAATTATCTTTCCTTTACCTTCATCACCCCACTGCCCTCCTACGATAACTATAACAGCCACTTAATCACCTTTAATGTTTCCTTGCTTCCATAGGTAAACTAACCTTTGAACTACAGTGATAGAGACAAAGACCACCAGAACACATAAAGCAATAAAAATCTGATTTATCAGCAAACCTATTGCTAATACTATAACCCGTTCTGCTCTAGTAAACAAGCCAACCTGGCATTGCCAGCCGAGTCCTTCTGCCCTAGCTCTTATATAGCTAACCAGGAAGGAACCAATTAAAACAACAAAAATAAGCACGATTTCCAGGCTGGCTTCCTCTTGTGGTATATACCAAATCCAGAGACCGCAGAGTATCGCAGCTTCAGAAATGCGGTCAACCGTTGAATCCAGAATGGCGCCAAACTTTGTAGTTTGCTTGGTGAAGCGAGCTAAGGCTCCGTCAAGGAGGTCAAATAAGCCTGAAACTAGGACTAAAACCCCGCCAAGGGGAAGGCGCCCCGTAGCGATAACATATGCCGTAACTATATTCAGAGCCAGGTTGATAAAGGTAAGAGCATTGGGCGTTATCCTGCTTTTACTCAAAATCCTGACTACAGGATCGGTAATACGATAGGCTAAATTACGTCGAACGTCTATTAAATTCATTCAGCTCTTCCAGCTAGCCTACTATCCCTTTCTTTTGAAGAAATTTGACTATTCCTTGCATTTGCTCTTCGTCATTCCATTCGCCGATTTCGCAAACTTTTACTATTCCCGGAGGTAAATATTTGGCCACCATTTCCCAATTCATGTCTCCCTTTCCTGGGGCATGGTGATCGGAAATGCCAAGAATGTCGTGCAAATGGATGCCGACCATCCTGTCTCTGAACCGTGAAAGCCATTCTTCATGCAAGCTAAATCCAAGCTGCTGTTGCACTTCAGCATGCCCTACGTCATGCCAGTAGCCCACCAGGCTTTCTGCTATTTCGTTAAGTAGCTCTGCCATTTCGTCCATATTTGGTATCTCGTGAGGATGGAATCTGGTCTCAAGTCCCAACATTATACCCTTTTGCCGGCTATATTCACTAAGCTCTTGAAGACTTTTTCTCGCTGCATCAAGGTAATGAAGAGCTTGGGAAGTACGTTGGTAAACTAGCTCTTCTTTAGTCTGGCTATATTCTTTGGTTTGAGCGTAGCCTCCATCGTGAAGCTTATACAGCCTATCTTGTAAACTCAGGTCAATTGGCACTTCACCCATATGAAGGACAACAGCCCTGGCCCTCACGCTTGCCGCAAGGTCTATCGTTTGCTTGGTAAAGCTAACAGCCTCTATTCGCTCGCTCTCGTCCAGAGAACTTAAGGAAAGGCTACTTATGGGGATTCCTCTGGATGACAATATCGATGGACAGGGAGAATGAATGCTTGAAATAGGAATTGTGGTCTTGAGAAGCTCACTGAGCATTCTTGGGGAAATTGAGGCATTTACTTCTATGTGGGTAAAGCCTAATTCTTTAGCTTTGGCGGCAAATCTCGCCATGTGGCTAAATCTATCTTTAACCCACATGGTGGAGAGGGAAACTTCGAGCAACTTGCTACCTTTCTCAAACGTAGTAAGCTCCAATAAGTAAGGTCACAAATAGATTTATTTTTAAGCTACGTTGTTTGAAGTTAGCATTTTTGCATAAAGGCGGTTTATCCTTCAATTTCAGCTGACTCTAGCTCAGGCAGAGAGATAGGACATTCTTGCCCTTGCCCTGCGATAAATGCCTCGGTTTTTACACGAGCTTCCTCGTCAGAATATTGAATAGGTGGAGATTTCATGAAATAAGCTGAAGGCCCCACTATGGTTCCGCTTAAGCTACGGTCTAGGGCTAGTTTACAGCATCTTATGGCATCAATAACTACCCCGGCTGAATTAGGACTATCCCACACCTCCATCTTCAGTTCTAGATTCAGAGGGACATCGCCGAAGGCGCGACCCTCCATTTTCAGGTAGCAAAATTTGCGGTCGGCTAGCCAGGGCACATAGTCACTGGGACCGACGTGAATGTTATCAGGATCGAGAACATAGTCTAACTGTGAAGTAATGGCATTAGTCTTGGAAATCTTCTTAGATTCCAAGCGCTCTCGTTCTAGCATATTGTAGAAATCAGTATTGCCACCAAAGTTCAATTGGTAAGTTCGCTCTAACTTGACGCCACGGTCGCGGAAAAGCTTGGTTAATAGTCGATGGGTGATGGTGGCTCCAACCTGGGACTTAATATCATCGCCAATGAGGGGAAGTCTGTGCTCGGCAAATCGATTTTGCCAATAAGGCTCACGTGCAATAAAAACAGGTATACAATTGATGAAGCCGCAGCCGGCAGTTAGCACTTGCTCTACATACCATTTAGTTGCCTCCTCGCTCCCTACAGGCAGATAATTAATCAACACGTCAGTTGCGGTCTTCTTGAGTATGTCTACAATATTGGCAGTCGGGCCTGGCGCCTTAGTGATAATTTGAGACAGATACTTGCCCAGTCCATCGTGGGTCATACCCCGCTCAACTCGGATGCCTGTCTTAGGCACATCACAAAATTTAATTGTGTTGTTTGGTTTGATGAAAATAGCCTCAGCTAAATCCTTGCCTACTTTGTTTTTATCAATATCAAAGGCAGCCACGAAGTTGATATCAGATATATGATAGCCTCCCAGGTTGACATGCATTAGACCGGGGACAAATTCATCTTCCTTAGCATCCTTGTAGTAGTGAACTCCTTGCACTAAGGAAGAAGCACAATTACCAACACCTATGATGGCTACATTTATCGTTCCCATTCTCATCTCCTTTTCATAAATGCGGAAAACTTGCTATGGAAATTAGGCCTTACCTATTCTGAATACCTTGGTTCCGCGCACAGGGCAGATCCCCTTTATATACCAATTTATACATATTTATAGATGCTAATGTCAATACCTTCAAAGCGATCTAAGCGAAAACCGAATAGAGCTATTCAGTGTTGGTTAGTTCTCCGATCAATTTGAGTAACCTTGCTCCTCGCTCAATGGAATCATCATAATGAAAGCTGAGTTGCGGTGTATATTTCAATTTTAAATGTAACGCAAGTTCCTTGCGCAAGAATCCTGAAGCGTTGTTAAAGCTCGTCAGCATATCTTCTTTATCTATTTTGCTGCCCAAGGTGCTAACAAATATCTTGGCATGCTTAAGATCAGGTGAAAGGGTGACTTCTGTTACTGAGATAAGCCTGCTCAGTCTGGGGTCATTGACCTGACGCTCAAGCAGTTCACTGATTTCTCGCTGAATAAGTTTACTTGTTCGTTCACTTCGCCTGTTCATTTGAATCTCCTATCTGGGGAGTATAATTAGCCTGTTCTTTCCTGCCGGTAGAATTCAATGATATCGCCAATCTGAAAATCGACAATACCTTCTATACCCAAGCCACATTCGAGGCCAGCGGAGACTTCGGCGGCGTCCTCTTTAAAACGCTTTAGACTGGAGACACGAGAGTCACAAATAACTTTATTTTGGCGCAATATTTTAACTTGGGCATCTCTCCATATCTTTCCTTCCATAACATAAACTCCGGCTATTTTCCCCGACTTGCTGCTGGGGAAGATAGCCCTTACTTCAGCGCGCCCGCTGAGCACTTCAGCGTAAGTTGGCTCAAGCATCCCCTTCAATGTCCTGTCCATGTCTTCTATTAGCTTGTAGATTACATCATATTGTTGGATGCTCACTCCTTCTATGTTGGCTAGCTGTGTTGCTCCAGGTGAGGTAGGAGTATTAAAACCGATGATAATGCCTTTTGAGGCTGAGGCCAAAAGGACATCACTTTCGGTGATGCTCCCGCTAGCAGTATGGATGACTCTGGCTTTCGCCTTCTCTGTGCCCAGCCTTTCTACGGAAGTTTTTATGGGTTCAATGCTGCCCTCGACATCTGTCTTCAAAACTATGTTGAGTTCTTTTATTTGCCCGTCACTTATTTGGCTGGAAAGCGCACTTAAACTTAGGGTGGGACGTGGCCTAGGATATTTTTGTTTTTCTACAATGCTTCGTGCTTCATGCTCATCGGGAAGCACAATAAAGAGGTCTCCCGATTTCGCCACCTCATTTAAGCCGAGGATCTCTACTGGAGTGGACGGTTCAGCTTTGTGAACTTGCTTTCCTTTATCATCAAACATGGCTTTTATTTTTCCCCAAGCACCGCCAGCTACTACAACATTGCCTAGTCTAAGGGTGCCCTTCTGGACAAGAAGGGTAGCTAAAGGACCTTTAGTTTTGTCCAACTTAGCTTCAATGATTACTCCTTCTGCTGCGCTATCGGGATCAGCTTTTAGTTCTAATATGTCAGCAACTAAGAATATGTTTTCCAATAAATCCGATATTCCTTGGCCTTGCTTGGCTGATATGGGTACACAAACAGTATCGCCCCCCCACTCCTCAACAACCAGACCTAAATCGGCAAGCTGTTGTTTTACACGTTCGGGATTAGCATCAGATTTATCAATCTTATTGATGGCAACTACTATGGGCACCTTGGCAGCCCTGGCGTGGTTTATAGCTTCCACAGTCTGAGGCATAACACCGTCATCGACGGCAACCACCAAAATTACAATATCAGTTGCTTGTGCCCCTCGGGCTCTCATGACAGTGAAGGCCTCATGTCCCGGTGTATCCAAAAAGGTGATTTTGCGTCCATCCACTAAAGCCTGGTAGGCACCAATATGTTGGGTAATTGCTCCTACCTCGTGAGCAGTTACATTAGTCTTTCTGATGACATCAAGAAGGGTGGTTTTTCCGTGGTCAACATGTCCCATGACAGTAACCACTGGAGGGCGAACTGATAGTTTTCCTTTTTTTCTTTCCTTTCGGGAAGGCGAAGCTCTACGCTCTTTTGCTGCTTTAGCAGCATAGCCAAACTCTGCAGCTGTTATGCTTGCAGTATTAAAGTCGATGCTCTGGTTAATATTGGCCATGATGCCTTTGCGCATAAGTTGTTTAATTATTTTTGTAGGCTCTACTTTTAATACGTCGGCCAGCTGCCTCACAGTTATAGAAGGTGGAAGCTCAACTTGTGGTAGGTCTTTCTTCAATCTCGGTTTGCTATCATCCAAATTTAGCTTTCCTCCAACGAGTTATGACTGTACTCAAGTAAGGTTTGTCGATTGACATCATGAAGTTTTGTTCGTAGAGCATAATCCAGTCGATTTTTCCTCAGAGCTAACTCCCAACAGGTTTTTTTGGGGCATAAGTAAGCACCTCTGCCTGGCTTCTTTCCAAATACATCTATCTCAGCAACGCCGTTCTCAGTACTCACTAAGCGAATCAAGGCCTTCTTTTCCTTAATCTCTCGACAAGCTATGCAAGTACGCTGAGGTAAATACTTATTCTTCGCGCGCATCATCTATAAAATGGTCATCTTGCTTTTTATACTTTATCACTTTTTCCTTTCTTTTACCTTTAATTCCGCTTTTTAGCTTGTCTGGTATTTCTACTTTTAATGCCCCCGTTAAGATATCTTCAGCAAAGCGAATCTGTTTTTCTTCAGTCTTCTCAGGCGGAGCTTCTGGAATGCTTGGAAATTCAACCGACTCTTCCACTCCAATCTCCTCAGCTGGCTCTGCTTCAAGTGGCTCCCTTTCCGTAACTTCAGGGGGAATGACTTCTGCTGCTGTCTCTGGCTCTTGTATAACAGCCCTTTCCGACTCAATAGCAGAGACGCTCTTGATATCGATCCGCCAGCCTGTGAGTTTCGCTGCTAGCCTGGCATTCTGTCCTTCTTTGCCTATAGCTAGAGAAAGTTGCTTATCAGGGACAACCACAGTAGATGTGTTTCTTCCCTCATCGATTTTAATGCTTGCTACTTGAGCTGGGCTAAGGGCGTTAGAGATAAACACCCCAGGGTCGGCATGCCACTGGATTACATCTATTTTTTCGCCATTTAGTTCATTAATGATGCTTTGGAGCCTTATGCCCCGAGGGCCAAGACAGCAACCTACAGGGTCAACGTTTTCTTGAGTAGTTGCCACTGCCACTTTAGTTCGATGTCTAGCCTCGCGAGCTATGGCTTTTAACTCCACAATCCCGTTGTGAACTTCAGGGATTTCTAGCTCAAAGAGGCCACGTATCAGGTTGGGATGAGAGCGAGAAACTATTATTTGAGGCTCTTTGTCCCTCTGGACCATCTCAAGAATATAAAATTTAAGTCGCTGCCCTCTATAATAATGTTCATTAGGAATCTGTTCACTCAAAGGAAGTATCGCCTCTATTCTATTCAGTCTGACATAAATTCGTTTAGGTTCGATGAATTGAATTGTTCCACTAACAACATTTCCTTCCCTATCGGTGAACTCTTCATAAACAATGCGGTGTTCTGCTTCCCGCAATCGCTGTAGAACGACTTGTTTTGCTGCTTGAACAGCGATACGGCCAATATTCTTGGGCGTGCATTCTATGTTTATTACATCACCAAGTTGTGCTGTAGCTCGCAGGTTTCGAGCTTCGTTGATGGAGATTTCATGATTTGGATTGGTAACTGACTCAACTATAACTTTTTGAATATAGAAATTGATTTCGCCGATGTCAGGGTCAACTTTTACCAGAACATCTTGTTCCAGAGCAGACCCGCTTTTTTTATATGCTGAGGCCAACGCTGATTCCAAGGCAGCCAAGACCACTTCTTTAGGCAACTTTCTCTCAGCCGAAAGCTGAGTAATCGCAGTCCTAAGCTCTGTTTTCATCTTCCCATTCCTATTTAATTTTTTACTATTTAATAAAAAGGTGGGTAACCCCCACCTTTAGGTTAAATTTATTTATTTTAATTTAACATATTTAAGTTAAAAATGCAAAAGATTGTCTAAATAGCTTATAATGGGCAATTAATCAATTTGGGAGGGAATATGTTAGCTTTGGAAGGTGTGAAAATTTTGGATTTGTCGAGGTTGATTCCAGGTACATTTTGCACCATGCTCCTGGGAGATTTGGGGGCTGAAGTACTTAAAATTGAAGCGCCAGGGATAACTGAATTTATGGGTTCAGCGAAATCGCTTCAAGGGGAAGAAAACCGAAAGGCAGCGGCTTATTATGCCCCTGATCGCAATAAGAAAAGCATCGTGGTTAACCTAAAATCGGAAGCAGGACGAGAGATATTTTACCGCCTTTCCCGGCACGCAGACGTTATTGTTGAGGGTTTTAGACCCGGAGTAGCCAAGCGCTTGAGGATAGATTACGAAACCATAAGTAAGCTAAATCCTAAGATCATTTACTGCTCGCTTAGTGGCTATGGTCAGGATGGGCCTTACCATGCTTTTCCCGGGCATGATATCAACTATATAGCTATGGCTGGTATCTTAGGCTTAATTGGGTCCAGCGAAGGACCTCCAGTTATCCCCTTAAATCTGGTTGCTGACTTTGCGGGGGCAGCGTTATATGGAGCTTTGGGTATTTCAGTAGCTTTGGTGGCTAGAAACAAGACAGGCAAAGGGCAATATGTGGACATGGCTTACATGGATGGAGCAGTATCACTCATGACCTGGTTCACTTGTGGTTACTTTTTTGACGGGTCAATGTTGAAGAGAGGTGAATCGTGGCTTCATGGTGCCTATCCCTATTACGGAGTGTACGAAACCAAGGATGGTAAACATATTACCATTGGCTGCCTCGAGCCACATTTCTGGGAGAACCTATGCCGATTTCTAGGAAAGGAAGAATATATCCCCTATCACTTCGCCCTGGAACACACCTTTCATAAGCCAGAAGATGAGAAATGGAATGAGATCCGCTCTTCTTTGAAGCAAATTTTCCTAACTAAGACAAGAGATGAATGGTTTGAATTGTTGATTCATAATGATGTCCCTGCTGGCAAAGTTTATACACCGGACGAGGTTTTTAGTGACCCACAAGTGATTCATCGCCAAATGGTAATAGAGGTGGAACATCCTACCTTGGGCAAGATCAAGCAAGTTGGCATAGCTCCTAAGCTCTCAAGCACACCAGGCAAGGTGAGAAGTTTATCTCCAATTCCTGGGGAACATACTGATGAAATATTACAGGAACTAGGCTATAAGCGGGAGGAGATTGAGAATTTACGACAGGAAGGTGTAGTATGTTAAAGAAGTTAGATTATGGCCGAAGAATGTATTTTTTGTCGAATTGTTGCTGGTGAGGTGCCTAGCGACATAGTCTATCAAGATGAAGATTTTCTAGCATTCAGGGATATCTTGCCTAAAGCACCTACACACGTGCTCATTATACCTAAAACCCATATTACATCTGCGGCTGAACTTACTGAGGGACAACAAAAGCTTGCTGGGCGCCTTATAATCATAGCTAAGAATCTGGCTGAGAAAGAAGGGATAGCCAAGAAGGGTTATCGCTTGGTGATAAATTGTGGCCCTGAAGGGGGACAACTGGTGCCTCACCTTCACCTTCACCTTATTGGTGGCAGGAAGCTGGACGCCAAGCTTGGCTGAAGATTATAAAGACCTTAACTTGTCTATTAATTCTTCTACAGCTTCATCTGGGGTGGATGCTCCAGCGGTAATACCAATGTGGTGCCTACCCACGAGCCAGGAAGTATCGACTTCGTCTGCTGTTTCTACCAAATGAGTTTCCACCAAAGGAGAGCATATTTCAACAAGGTGTCTGGCATTGGCGCTATTACCTCCGCCTATCACTATCATGAGTTGACTCTTGCGAGCTAATTTTATGGCAGCTTCTTGTTGCCCCTGTGTTACTTTACATAAAGTATTAACGAGGCGTATTTCCTCAATCTTAGGCCCAACCACATCCATAAGCTGTCTGGCAAATTCGATAAAGGCAGATCGGGTTTGGGTTGTCTGGGAGATAATGCCCAGGCGTGATGGTGATTTTCCCGAACTATATAGTTGCTTCATGTTGAGAGTAGCTATGCCTTTGTCTCCTGTCCAACCTAGTAGTCCTTTGACCTCGGAATGCTTTGCGTCTCCAAATATGAAAACGTCAAAACCAGCTTCGACTAATTCCTTGGCTGCGTTTTGGGCTTTGCGGACTATGTGGCAAGTAGTGTCAATGATATGAATATGATGGGCTCTGATCTCAGATAATACCGCTGGGCTTGTACCATGAGTGGTGATAGCCAGGATTTTGCCTTGGGCTTGGTCGAGATGATTTATGGGCTTTACTCCTAGATTGACTAATGCTTCCACTAGCAGGCGATTGTGTGCTACAGGTCCCAGCGTTTCTATTTCTCCATATTTGTTAGCTGTCTCCTTCAACAACTTGATGGCCCGTCTGACGCCGAAGCACAGGCCCAGCTTCTCCGCCTTCTCAACCTTCATGTTTTTCATAGTCGCCTTGATATTCGAGTGGCAAAAGAACAGCGATTTCCCTCATCAGTTGTGTGGTCAATAATTGCATTTGTGACTTGCTCATCCTGCTGGAGGTTGGAGGTAGCTTAAATGGCTTGCCAATGTTGACAACTATGCGAGGGCGTTTCCATAGCCAGCTTATGCCCTTAATCTTGTCTGTGCCGACGATGCCGACAGGAAGAAGAGGGACATTTGTTTTTGAGGCTATAACTGCGGAGCCTGGTTTGCCTTTTCTGAGTTTGCCGTCGTGACTTCTGCCGCCCTCCGGGAACATTCCCAGGATTAGTTCCCTTTCCAATGCATCTCTGGCACTCTTAAGTATCTTCTGTTTCTCTCTAACCTTACCTTCACGGCGTATGGAAACGGATCCAGCCCAGCGGAGCCAGAATCTCAAAAAGGGAGAACGAAAGAGTTCCTCTTTTGCCATGAAAGTAATCCATCGCGGAAGGCTAAATGCGAGAAAAATTGGGTCGAGGACATGAACATGGTTGGCTACCAAAATCAGCGGACCAGTTAATGGTACGTTTTCTCTTCCTTCGGCTTTCCATGAGAAAAGAATATTGAGCAAAGGTCTGCATGTGGCTAAGAGAAATTTTTGAGAGGGGGTCATAGATTTACCGCCAGAGTATATATTTTGTCTACAACTTGCTCCAGGCTAAGGTTTTCTGTATCGATGATTATGGCATCCTCAGCCGGTTTAAGCGGCGAGATGGTTCTATGGATATCCATCTCATCTCGCTTCTTTAAATCGGCGAGGACGATTTCCAGGCTCGAATTTTCTCCTCGTTTTAATAGTTCCTTGTGGCGGCGCCTGGCTCGCTCTTCGGTGGAGGCGGTGAGAAAAATCTTTAATTCTGCCCAAGGTAAGACTACCGTGCCAATGTCTCTGCCTGCCATGACTACCTTTCCCCGCTGGGCTAATTTACGCTGTTCCAAGATCAGTGTTTGGCGTACCCCTGCTATCTTCGATGCCAGGGAAACTTGTGCCTCTACCTCAGGGCAAAGCAGCTTGGAGGAGACATCTTCATCATCAATGAGGGGAGAGAGATGCCATTCTTGTAAGGGAACAAAATCAAATTTAGTGGTGTTGGCTAACTGACAAAGCTTCTTTTCGTCCTCTATGGAGATACCTGAATTGAGAACCTTCCAGGTGAATGCTCGATACATCATCCCGGTATCGAAGAAAACATAGCCCAATCTTTTTGCTAGCAGTGAACCGACACTACTCTTGCCGACTGCCACAGGACCGTCTATAGCAATTAGCTGTGGTTTCAAATTTCCCTCCATAATATCATTCTAGGCCAGTCTGTCAAGCTTTTAAGTCTGAGCTCGACGTCGCTTTCCAATAAAGCTAAATATTACTATTATGCCCAAAAGCAAGCTTAAGCTACAAATTTGATGAGATTATACTAGAAAATTCCTTAAATAGAGGTACCATAGACCGGCAAATATTAGCGGTAATTCCGTGGGCTCAAGGATTTGCCTTAGTTGCGAATTCCGTTTAAAATAACTTTCTTTATAAGGAAATTGATTCGTGAGGAGGAATTCATATGGGTACGGTTGCTGACCGGTTGAAGGAACTGAGGGACAAAGAAAGCAAGATAAAAGCCTTGGGAGGCCCGGAGCGGGTGGAAAAGCAGCACAAATCGGGGAAATTAACTGCTCGTGAAAGGTTTGACCTGCTTTTTGACCCTGGCAGCTTTCACGAGCTTGATTTGTTTGTTCAGCATCAAGCTACGCTCTTTGGCATGGATAAGGTTGTCGTCCCCGCAGAAGGAGTCGTTACTGGATATGGGATGGTAAATGGTCGCCCTGTATGTGCTTTTTCTCAGGACTTTACCTCTATGGGAGGGACACTAGGCGAGATGCATGCTAAAAAGATATGCAAGGTAATGGATTTAGCTATGAAGTGTGGTGTTCCCATAGTAGGCTTTAATGACTCTGGAGGGGCCCGGATTCAGGAAGGTGTTGATGCCCTTTCAGGCTATGGGCAGATATTCTTCCGGAATTCTGCAGCCTCAGGGGTTATTCCCCAACTCTCGGCAATCATGGGGCCTACTGCTGGGGGAGCAGTCTATTCACCTGCCATGACAGATTGGGTGTTCATGACAAAGGGGACAAGCTACATGCACATCACTGGCCCGGCAGTTATCAAACAGGTTACTGGGGAAGAGATCACTTCCGAAGAGCTGGGCGGTGCCATGACTCATGCCACTAAAAGTGGCGTATGCCATTTTACCGGCGATAGCGATGCTCAGGCTATTGAACTCATAAAAAAACTTCTGAGTTATCTTCCTTCAAATAATATGGAAGACCCCCCTTTAATTGAGCCTACTGATAACCCAAACCGTGTTGACCCTATTCTTGACACCATAATACCGGAAGAGCCCAACAAGGTTTATAATATGAGGGATGTTATCAAATCCATTGTGGATAACGGTGAAATACTTGAGCCCCATTATCATTATGCTCAGAACGCCATTATTTGCTTTGCCAGGCTTAATGGTAGAACAGTGGGCGTTATCGCTAATCAATCGATGCATCTTGCTGGGTGTCTTGATGTCAATGCCTCGGATAAAATCACCCGATTTATCAGGTTCTGTGATGCCTTCAACATCCCACTGCTTACCATTGCCGATGTCCCTGGTTACTTGCCAGGAAAAGATCAGGAGTGGCTGGGAATAATAAGACACGGAGCTAAGCTTTTGTGGGCTTACTCCGAGGCCACGGTTCCTAAAATCACTCTGGTCATTCGCAAGGACTATGGGGGTTCATATCTTGCCATGTGTAGTAGAGACCTAGGTGCTGATTTTGTTTTCGCCTGGCCCACAGCGGAGATTGCAGTGATGGGTGCTGAAGGGGCTACCCCGATTATCTTTCGCAAGGAAATAGAGGCTGCGCCGGATCCTGAAGCAAAAGAGCAAGAAAAGATTCGGGAATATCGTGACCTGCTATATAATCCTTACATTGCCGCCTCGCGGGGATATGTTGACGAAATTATCCTACCCCGTGAGAGTCGCCCCAAGATAATCAAGGCCTTGGAATTTCTCTCTACTAAACAAGAGATGAGACCACCAAAGAAGCATGGAAATATTCCTGTGTAAAGAAGTTTGAGCAGAGGCGCAATTGAAAAGAAAAAAAGGAACGGTAGCTGCCATTACTGCTGCTCTGGCAGCGAAGAATTGTTCCTAGACGACAACATTTGGCTGCTATCCCGAGCTGAGGCTCTAAACGAGACGAAGAGTCTAGCAAATGGTCTGGATTCTTGGCTGCGCTCAGAACAACAAGAAGCAAAGGGCTCGTAATGACGGAAAGGAGATAATTTGTGAGCGAAATAAGAGAAGGTCCCATTTTGGCCAAAGACTTAACCACTGATAAGGTGAAGACGCGGCCGCAAGCTAAAAACCCGGTCAAAATTTGTGACACTACCTTTCGTGATGGGCATCAATGCACATTAGCTACAAGGATGCGGACTGAGGATATGGAGTGGATGGCCCCTGAAATGAATAAATGTGGCTTCTACTCAATGGAGGTCTGGGGTGGGGCAACATTTGACGCAGCCCATCGTTTTTTGGGTGAAGACCCCTGGGATAGGCCTCGCAAATTAAAGAAACTCATGCCCGATACTCCACTACAGATGCTTTTACGGGGACAGAATTTAGTCGCTTATCGAAACCATCCTGATGATTTGGTTGATGCCTTTGTGGAACAGGCCGCTGAAGTGGGCATTGATATTTTCCGTGTTTTCGATGCTGTGAATGACGAGCGTAATCACGAATGTGCTGCCAAAGCAATTAAAAAATGTGGAAAACATTATCAAGGAGCCATATGTTACTCGCTCACCCAGCCCAGGATGGGTGGGCCGATCTATAATCTGGAATACTATGTCAAAAAAGCTCTCGTTCTCCAGGACATGGGTGCTGATTCCATATGTATTAAAGACCAGGCTGGACTTATCTCCCCTTATGATGCTTATGAACTAATCAAAGCCCTTAAGGAAAACTTGAAAGTACCTGTCGACCTCCATACTCACTACACCACCGGCCAGGCATCCATGTCTGTGTTGAAGGCCATTGAGGCCGGGGTCGACATTGTTGACACCGCTTTGTCTCCCTTTGCTTTACGCTCCTCACAGCCGGCTATCGAGCCTCTGGTAGTTGCCCTATATGGCACAGACAGAGATACAGGGCTTGACATTGAACAACTATTCAAGTGTGCTCAAATGTTGGAACAGATCGCACCTAAATACAGAGATTTTCTGGATACATCGGCAATGTCGATCATCGATACCGGAGCCCTGCTGCATCAAATTCCTGGTGGCATGACTACGAACTTGGTGGCACAGCTCAAACAAATGAATGCTCTGGACAAGCTGGCTGAGGTGCGACAGGAAACTGCTAGAGTCAGGGCGGAATTTGGCTATCCACCTTTGGTTACACCTACGAGCCAGATTGTTGGTGTCCAGGCAGTACAGAATGTTCTGATAGGGCGCTACAAGCTTGTCTCCAAGGAGGCAAGGGAATATGTATATGGAGGTTATGGCAAGCCACCAGCTCAAATTGCCCCAGACATCCAGAAGACAATTCTTAAAGATAAGGTGCCTATCACCTGTCGGCCGGCAGACCTGCTCGAGCCAGAACTGGAAAAAGCTAAAGAGGAATCAAAAGAATTTACTAAGAATATTCAAGATGTCCTTATTTATGCTCTTTACCCTACCACTGGTGCACGCTTCTTAAATTATAAATATGATATAGATAAGACCATCCCAGACGATTGGAAGCCACCCCATGCCCCCAAGACTCTTGAGGAGGTGAAAAGAGAGGATGAACTTATTGCTCAAGTTAAAGCTGGCAAGTTGAAGGGAAGTTAGAGAAAAATCAATCTCCGAAAAAGAGCAGGCGTGAGAACCTTCAATGTTTTCATCGGAGATGATAAATAGGCACACATATATTTCGCACAAAGGGAAGAAAAATAACGATATAGGAGGAGGTAGAGATGGAGATAGACGTTGAAAGATTGAAGGAGATCGTGGGAGAGAAAAATGTCAGAGATAACATTGCTGATCTTTATGTCTATGGCTCTGACTCCTCGGTTCATGAAGCCAATCCTTCGGTTGTTGTCAGACCTGAAACAATAGAGGAAGTGCAGGAGATTGTACGCTATGCCAATGCCGAGTTAATACCTGTTATCGCCCGAGGTGCCGGTTCTGGCGCTTCGGGACACACTGTTCCCATAGATGGTGGCATTGTCATGGATTTGAAGCGAATAAACCGAATCCTGGCGATAAGACCCCGAGATATACTGTGCAAAGTTGAGCCGGGAGTAGTCTGGGATGATTTAAACAGGGCGCTTCAGCCCTATGGTCTTTGGTTTCCTTCGGCTCCAGAGTCGGGCAGAATTGCCACCATTGGCGGAGCTATTGCCAACAATGGCTCTGGGGTAAGGGCGATAAAGTACGGAACAATGCGGGACTATGTCTTAGGAATGAAGGTTGTTCTGGCAAATGGAGATTTAGTTACTCTTGGTGCTGATACACGCGCTCAGGCATCGGGTTACCAGCTTGATAGGCTTATAGTTGGCTCTGAAGGCACTCTGGGCATAATTGTAGAAGCGACACTTTTGCTCAGACACCTGCCTAAATTTAGAGCTATGGGAATGGCGAAGTTCAATAAACTAGAAGATGCGGGTGAGACAATATCAGACATAGTGGCATCTGAAGTAACGCCCTCATTGCTTGAGCTTGTAGACGATATAGCCATCACTGCTCTTAACAAGACCCTTAACATGAATCTTCCCCAGGTAGAAGCGATTGTGGTATATGAGTGTGATGGACGATTAAAAGAAGCTGTGAACTACGATATGGAAACCATCAAAGAGGTATGTGAGAAACATAATGCCTTTGGAATTGAAATGGGCAGCGATGCCAAGGAGATGGAACGAATCTATAGCGGGAGGAAAAAACTTTTTGCTGCGCTCTCAAGATATAGGGAGGGATTTGTCTGCACATCGTTAGCTGATGACATGGCTGTCCCTAGCTCAAAGATAGCGGAATGCGCCCGCAAGATTCACGAAATCGGAGAACGCAATCACGTAGTGATGAATGCTTATGGTCATTGTGGTATAGGATTGCTACATACAAAGATATTGATGGAGGCTACCAGGAAAGAGCAGTGGGAAAATGCCAGGCGGGCAGTTGAGGAGGTATATGATTATGTCCGAAGTGTGGGGGGGACAACCTCAGGAGAGCACGGCATTGCAATCTCCAAGGCGCCCTCTTGGAAAAAAGAAAAGGCAGATTCACTTCAAATGATGAAGGCTATAAAAATGGCTCTTGACCCCAACAATATCTTAAATCCTCATAAATTGATGGATGCACCGGATGACTGGGTTACGGCAACTAAACTCAGATACCCGGTGGAGCTATAAAGAAAAACGGAAATCGAATCTCCAAAGAGCTGGTGTCTCTTCTTGCTTGGAAGCCTTGGGATAAGCTAGGTGAAAATGGAATTTAACAGACTACGTAAGTGGGGAAACGAACTAAATATATGTATAAGGTGTGGCTATTGTTATGAGCATTGCCCTTTATATAAGGTGTCCAATTGGGAAATTGATACGCCCAGGGGGAGGCTGTTGCTTGCTTATGGGCTTCTCACGGGCGAGGTCGAACCATCTACATACGTTGCGGAAAAGCTTTTTCAATGCTTTTACTGCAAGAATTGTAGCAAAAGCTGTTCAGCAAAAGTTTCGCCTACTGACATCTTTACCGATGTCAGAGCTGACCTTATGGAATCTGGCTTCGAGGTGCAGGGCACCACAGTTAGGAATGCCGAAAAACTATGTATAGCCTGTGAAAGATGTGTCTCGGTATGTAAATCTGAAGCACTTTCTATGGATATGGAGAATATGAGAGTCCTGGTCGACAAGGTTAAGTGTAAGGGTTGTGGTGTGTGTGTAGCGGAGTGTCCTGTTGGAGCAATGTCGCAAAAAGAGGGATTTGGAGTATCAAAAAAAGAACTCTCTGCGAAAATTGAAAGCTCCCTCAGAAGCATGAATGGAATCCCCAAAGTAATTATATTCTGTTGTGATTGGTCAATATATCCTGGGCTCCGACTGTCTCGGATGGAGCTGACGGGGGCAGAGAATACATCGGGGATTATCGTGACTGTGTGTGCCGGCCGTATTGACCCAGGATTGATATTGGACACATTTTACCAGGGCGCATGGGGGATGATGATTGCCTGTTGCCCGCTTGATGAATGTGAACACGATGGAAACTATAGGGCTCAAGAGAGATGTGCATTGGTTGAGAGACTGCTTGGTGTGCTTGGTGTTGAACCACAAAGGCTTAAGTTAGAACATTTTGCCACCGGTGAGGCTCAAAAACTTAAGAATGCGGTGGATAGTTTTGTGAGTGAAATAGCATCCTTGGGGCCAATATGAAAATTGGGAGGCTGAATTTCACAGAGAGCAGATTATAGGGAGCTGTGAGGCAGCGAAACAAACGGGAGTCCTCAGTGTTGAGCTATCTCCGCTGATAGAGACTAAAAAAGGGAGACAAAATTAGCTATGAAAATAAGAATCCCTTACGGAAAGGAAAAGGTAGAGGTTGAAGTTGAGGAAAACAGGGTTGCCGGAATAGTTGAACCAAACGTTGTTTCTGTTGGCGATGAAACAAAGACCATCCGCAAGGGAGTTGAACAACCCATTAACTCCAGGAGTTTTGATGAGTTTATCGCCGATGCTAGAGATTTGCTTTTCATTATTAATGATTACACCAGACCCACTCCTACGGCAAAAATACTAGAAGTAATTTACCCTAAAACCAAGGATAAAAATACAAGGTTTATCATTGCCACTGGAATTCACCGTGCACCAACTGAAGAGGAATTCAACTTTATCTTCGGAAATTATCACAACTTGCTAAAGGACAGAATCTATATCCACGATGCTCGCAAAGATGAAGATATGGTATATTTGGGAAGGTCCTCCACTGGTACCGAGATGTATGTAAACAAAATAGGTGTAGAGGCACATAAGCTGGTAACTATTGGTTCAGTAGAGCCTCATTATTTCGCTGGCTATACAGGAGGAAGGAAATCATTTCTCCCCGGCATTGCATCTTATAAGACAATAGAGCAAAACCATAAGCATGCCCTTAGTCCCCGCGCACAGACGCTGGTTTTGGAGGGCAATCCGGTTCATGAAGATATGGTTGATGCCCTCAAGACGATAGAAGGAAAGGAAATATTTTCCATCCAGACTGTTCTCGATGGCGAAAAAAGGATTTACCATTGTACCTCAGGACATATTCATGATTCATTCCTGATGGCTATAGAGAAAGCTCACGAAGTTTACTGTGTGGATATAAAGGAAAAAACGGACATCGTCGTTGCTGTCGCCGGTTATCCCTCAGACGTGGATTTATATCAATCACAAAAGGCGCTTGATAATGGGAAACTGGCTCTGAAGGAGGGAGGTATTCTTATACTTGTCTCTGAGTGCAGGTCTGGTATAGGAGACGAGGCATACTTTAATCTCTTGGCCAGCAGTAAAACTCCTCAGGAAGCTCTGCAAAGAATTGAGCAAGGCTACAAGCTGGGTTATCATAAAGCTGCTAAAATGGCTGAAATTGCCACCCGGGCAGAAATCTGGGGAGTAACCGGGCTTGCGGAGCAAGATATGGAACAAGCATTTATCAAACCCTGTCACGAAGTTCAGGAGGCACTAGATAGAGCAATTGAAAAGAAGGGAGAAAAGGCAAAAATCCTGTTTCTGATGGATGCTAGCCTTACTGTGCCAAAGGTAATGGGATAGACATGTTAACATCCAACGCAGCCAGCATCAGGAAGCCAGGATAAGCCGGCAAAGAAAGATGAAGGAAATCAAAGCTGGTGACGTAACGAACACCATAGGCCGTTTATTTGAGCATTCTTGCCATTATTTGCCCCCAGATGTGATAATTGCATTGAGGCAAGCAAAAGAAAAAGAAAAATCTCCTGTTTGCCGTGATGTGCTGGATAGGATATTGGAAAATGCAAACATTGCCGGCGAGGAACAAATTCCTCTTTGTCAGGACACCGGTGCCGCCGTGGTCATGTTAGAGCTAGGCCAGGAAGTGCACATAACCAATGGAGACCTTTATACAGCAGTCAACGAAGGGGTGCGCCAGGGGTATGATAGGGGTTATTTACGTAAATCCATAGTGAGCCAGCCTTGTTTTGCCAGGGTAAACACCAAAGATAACGCACCAGCTATGATTCATACTGATATAGTTCCTGGAGACAGGCTGAAAATCAGTGTCTTGCCCAAGGGAGGTGGCTCGGAAAATTGTTCTCGTCTGACTGTTCTAACTCCAGCTAAGGGACGTCAGGGGGTGATAGATTTTGTCGTCAACCTTGTTGACGAGGTTGGTAGCAATCCCTGTCCACCGGTTATTATCGGTGTTGGCATAGGTGGGACGACGGACAAGGCCATGTTTATAGCCAAAAAGGCGCTGTTACGCAAACTTGGCGAGCCAAGTCCTGACCCTGAGGTTGCCGATTTAGAGAGGGAAATTCTGGAGAGAGTTAACAATCTGGGCATCGGTGCTATGGGCTATGGTGGCACAGTTACCGCCTTAGCAGTTCATGTGGAAACCTTCCCTTGCCATATTGCCAGCATGCCTGTAGCGGTAAACATGCAGTGCTGGTGTTCTCGCCGTGAAGAAGCAATTCTGTAAAGCAGTGGAAAGAGTGATAAGAGGATGTCTGTAACCATTTCGCCCAAAAGGCTACGCCGTGTGTTTGTAAGGAAAGTCAAGGAGCTCAGTGGACAAAACCTTCAGTTATGTTACCAATGTGGTATGTGTTCCGGAAATTGTCCCGCGGCTTCCAATATGGACCTTTCCCCTCGCCAGATTATTGAGCTGACACGATTAGGGTTGGAAGAGGAAATTGCCAATTCCAAAACTGTTTGGATTTGTGCCTCTTGTTTTGCCTGTACTGTCAATTGCCCTAGAGGATTTGACCTCTCTAAGATGATGGAGGCAATAAGGCTTCTCACCCTGAGGAAAAATATTAACTACATACGCCCCGAGGATATTTCACCACAAGAACGCTGCGAACTTCCTCAAATAGCTATGGTCAGTGGCTTGAGGAAGTTTACCGGCTAAAGAAATAAAAAATGAGCTTAGCTTATTATCCCGGATGTACCTTGAAAACCAAGGCAAGGAATCTGGAGGAGCCTGGCATCGCCTCTCTGGAAGTTTTGGGGTTTAAGTTGGAGGAGATTCCCAGGTGGAACTGCTGTGGCGCAGTTTATTCTTTAGCTGAGGATGATTTAATCCATCAGGTAGCACCTATTCGCAACCTCATCCGAGTAAAGGAACAAGGGAAGGATAAGCTAGCTACGTTATGTGCTTTCTGCTTTAATACTTTAAAGAGAGCCAATCTTTTGATGAGAGAAAATGCGGAAAAAAGAAATACTCTTAATAGCTTTATGGATGAAGAGATAGATTATGGTGGAGAAGTAAAAGTAGTTCATCTTTTAGAGGTATTGAGAGATGAAATAGGATGGGAAGTTCTTGCTCAGAAGGTGAAACTCCCTCTCAGGGAATTAAAAATTGCCCCTTATTATGGGTGTACCCTGCTTCGCCCCAGGGAGATAGCTATAGATAGTGTAGAGAACCCTACCATCTTACGGGAGTTCCTTGAAGCGCTCGGAGCTAGTCCTGTTGATTTTCCTGAATCCACGCGGTGCTGTGGGTCTTATCAAATAATAAGCAATCCAGATGATATTTCTGAATATGCGCGGGATATCTTAAACTCGGCATTGAGTCATGGTGCAGAAGCCTTGGTTCTCACCTGCCCTTTATGTGATTATAATTTGGGCCGGGGGCAGAAGGAATTGATTAAGAAACATAACGAATTTAAAGAGATGCCGTTATTTTATTTCACTCAACTTCTAGCTCTTGCCTTAGGGCTCGATTCTCAGGTATGTCATTTTGAGCTAAATTATGGTAGCCCGGAATCACTTCTGAGGGAAAAAGACTTACTTTCCTGAGGTGAAAGCTTTTAACCGATTGGGGGTTAAAAATGAGCGTCAAAGAGGAAAACAAAAATCCAGCAGAAACAGCGGTTAAGGAAAAGAAACAAGTAGCGGCTAAACTGATTCCGGTATATATCATGGGAAAGCGCTATGAAGTTCCCGAAGGTCTTACCATTATGAAAGCCATGGAATATGCTGGCTATAAGTTCGTTAGGGGTTGTGGATGTCGGGGAGGAACCTGCGGTGCCTGCGGTACGGTTTATCGTAAGCCTGGCGATTATAAATTACAGGTAGCGCTTGCTTGCCAGAAGACAGTCGAGCCAGATATGTATATGGCCCAAATACCCTTTTTCCCTGTCAATCGGGCCCAGTATGAATTCGCTGATTTAACTTCCGCCCCTGAAGAGGTTTTTAAACTATATCCTGAGCTATTCCGCTGTGTGGCCTGCAATGCCTGCACGAAAGCTTGCCCTCAGGGAGTAGAGGTCATGGATGCCATCGCAGCTTTGAAACAAGGGAATATCGCCGAGGCTGCTCGACTTAGTTTCGATTGTATCCAATGTGGGTTATGCGCCAGTCGCTGCTTTGGGGAATTAGCTCAGTATCATATGATCCAACTCGCGCGAAGAATTTACGGAGCTAAAATTCTCCCCAGGGCAGAACATTTGGCCGAAATGGTAGGAACGATTAACGAAGGAAGGTATGACCAAATTCTAGAAGAGTTGAAGCATGTGAAGGAAGATGAGCTGAAAAAGTTATATCAGGAACGGGAGGCGGAGCCAATGGTAGCCGGGGAGGATTGGAAACCAAAAGATACAAGGTATCTATAGGAGGCGAGATGAGTTACTTAGGATATCCAGACTTCTTCGAGCCCTATATCAAGAAGGTAGAACAGAACAGACCTGCCCGTGTAGATAAAAGGAGGAAAGGGGAGGAATTTCCCTTTATGTCCCTGGAAGAAAGGCAGGAGATATTGAAACATCACCCTGATTATAAGGAGGAAGGGAAAAGAGAGATAAAAGTTGGCCCAAATAAGGGCTATAGAATAGCTCACGAGTTTGTTGACCTGTTGGAGGCTAAGAGTAAGGTTGATCCTGATAAGGTGGACCTCACGAGGGCTGACTATGGAACCGATGTCTTAGTTATTGGGGGTGGAGGGGCTGCCACCATTGCCGCCCTTATCGCCGAGGAAAATGGTGCCCAGGTTATTGTGGCTACCAAGCTTCGGCATGGCGATGCTAATACTATGATGGCTGAAGGTGGGATTCAGGCTGCCTCAAAAGGGGAGAAGGATTCTCCTTACTATCACTACTTGGATGTGATGGGAGGAGGACATTTCAAAAATGACCCCGAGATTGTGGCTACTTTTGTGAAGCAAGCTCCTGATGCCCTCCGGTGGTTGGAAAATCTTGGAGTTATGTTCTCCAAGTTTCCCGATGGCAGGCTGGATGCTATGCATGGTGGGGGAACTTGCCGAAAAAGGATGCATTATTGCGCCGACCTCAGTGGACTGGAAATCATGCGCACAGTGCGCGATGAAGCTCGTAATCGGGCTAATATCAAAGTTCTGGAGTTTTCCCCGGCAGTAGAGCTTATCTTGAACGAATACGGGCAGTGTGCTGGAGCCTTGCTCTATAACATGGAAACTGAGGAGTACATTGTTGTCAGAGCCAAGGCGGTGGTTTTAGCTACCGGTGGTGCCGGAAGGCTCCATATTCAAGGGTTTATAACCACCAATCATTATGGTGCCACCGCCGATGGTATTGTTTTAGGCTACAGAGCAGGTGTGCCTTTGGCTTTCATGCATACTGTTCAATATCACCCCACAGGCGTCATTTTCCCGGAGCAAATAGAGGGATGGCTCATTACCGAGAGGTTCCGGTCAGAGGGGGCGGACATTTTGAATGTCCACGGGGAGAAGTTTGTCAATGAGCGCGAGCCCAGGGATGTGGAATCAGCCCGGTTTATCAAAGAATGCCTGGATGGCAAGGGCGTTCCCACTCCTACTGGAAAAGTAGGAATATGGCTCGATTCCCCCATGCTTGACATCCTCCACGGTGAGGGGAGGGTGCGAACCGCCTTTGTGGGGAAATGGAAGGTATACAACCGCTTAGGAATTGATATATCTAAAGCACCCATGCTGGTCTATCCCACACTCCATTATCAGAATGGGGGGCTTAAGGACGATGACGAATGCAAAACTACTGTGCCCGGGCTTTATGTTGCCGGGGAAGTAACTGGGGGGTTGCATGGAGAAAACAGGCTGATGGGCAATTCGCTTATGGATATTGTAGTATTTGGCCGGATTGCGGGAAAGAATGCTGCTATATTCGCCAGGGAGAAAGCAAAAGAGGGAAAGCTAACCTTGGAGCACGTAAAGAGATATCATAAAGAGCTCGAAGAGGCCGGCATTATAACTGATAGAGTGGCCCCCATGCTCCTTCCCGATTATACTAGGCCTGAAGTAAAAGAAAAGCAGCTTACCGCAAGCTACTTGGGGACTTGGAGGTAAAAATCGGGCTTGAAGCAAAGAGTAATGATAAATATAGGTTGAAAGCTATGTCTAAAAAAGTTACGCTTCCTTTAACTGACGAAGTCTTGAAAGACCTCAAAGCCGGGGACAATCTCCTGCTCACCGGTGTTGTCTACGTTGCCCGTGATGCTGCCCATAAGAGAATGGTCGAAGCTCTGGACCAGGGGAAGACTCTGCCTTTTGATATTAAGGGGGCAACCATATACTACATGGGACCTAGCCCGGCCAGGCCGGGGAGGGTAATAGGCTCGGCTGGTCCCACCACCAGTGGAAGGATGGATGCTTATGCCCCCCGTTTAATGGCCGAGGGACTGAAGGGGATGATTGGCAAAGGTTTGCGGTCAAAAGCAGTCAAGGATGCCATGGTGAAATATAAGGCGGTCTACCTGGGGGCAATAGGGGGTGCCGGCGCCATAATTTCCAGGAGCATCAAGAAGGCAGAGGTGGTAGCCTACGAAGAACTTGGTGCTGAGGCCCTTCGCCGTCTGGAGGTAGAAGACTTCCCCGTTACGGTAGTAAACGACATCTACGGCGGCGACCTCTACGAAGAAGGCAAAGCCAAATACCAGGTCAAAGCCCCCTGAATATAGTTAATAGTTAATCGCAAAATCCCTTTTGTAGCTATTTAGAAGAGCGAAGCGAAATTTTCGTGAGGTACTAGCTAGGGGAGAGCCCGATAGGTCTGCTGAAGGAGGAGAGCATCGTTTTCTAAGTAGGGCATACTCTCGCTGATAACTACTCCCTTTGCCTTCCGTCCCTTTAGGGCTTTAAGTAGCTCTGCATATCGAAAATCTGAGTCAGGGAGCATCAGATGCTTGATTTCTCCCTTCTTGCCGTAAGCAATCCCGGAGAGATGGATATGCATGTTATCTAAGGCTCGCCTGCCTAATTTCTTTTCAATCTGGTCTAAGATATCGAGAAATTCTTGATAGGAGTTAGCTTTTCCCGTCCGGGCATGCCAATGAGAAAAATCAAGGCAAGGGGCAATTCCTTCTATCTCGCTGCTAAGCTGAAGTATTTCCTCCAAGGTGCCAAATTGAGAAGGTTTTCCGGTAACTTCAGGGGAAATAATTACCTTATTGCCTTCGTTCCTCAGGATGTTCACTATCTCCTCTAGATGCCTTTTGACCGTGGTGTAGGTCTCTGTGGGGGTACTTTTGAGATAAGAAGCGGCATGGAAGGTGATACTTCTGGCGCTGAAAAGAGCGGCAATACGAGCAGTTTGCAGTATCCTTTCTTTGCTCATGTGTACTTTTTCCGGCTCAACGGCATTTAGGTTTATAAAGTAAGGTCCGTGAGCACTGAGCACTACCTTCTTTCTTGCTGCCAATTCTCCCACCGACACAGCAACCTTGGGGCTCATCTTTACCCCCTGGACAAATTCTACCTCCATGCAGCCGAGGCCAAGCTCAGCGATACGCTCAATGCCAGCCTCTGTGGAACGGAGTTTGGCACTGACAGGGACACCGCCTGTTCCGAAAAGGAGCTCGCCTGCTTCGTTTGGATTCATGGCTTCGCTTGTTTATTGTAATGCTTCGTCTACGAGTTTTCTATAGGCAGCCAGCAATTCTTTGGTTAGCTGACCGGGTTTGCCTGTGCCGATAGGCTTACCCTCAAACCAGGTCAAGGGCATAAGCTCCAGTATGGAATTGGTGACAAAGGCTTCTTCAGCCTCAATTAGCTCTTTTAACTCCACCTGTCTTTCCAGGGTTTTGATATTTGAAGCCCGAGCTATTTCCAAGACTGCTTCTCTGGTGATTCCAGGCAGTACGCCACTTTCCAGAGAGGGCGTGATGAGCTCTCCATTACTCGCCAGGAAGATGTTAGTCGTGCTGCCTTCGGCCAGGTAGCCCTGTTCATTGAGCAAGATAGCTTCATCGCATCCAGCAGCTCTGGCTGCCATCCGGGCGAGGATATTTTCCATATAGCAGGTAGACTTTAGCCGGGATAATGGCGACTGGCTATTGCGGCGCAGGGGGGATAGCGCTGCTTTAAAGCCTGATTCATATTTTTCCGGTGGCAAGGGAATAAGGTTTCTGGCGGTGATTAAGACGGTAGGGCTGGGGCATGTGCTGGGGTCAGGTGTCATGTCGCCTTCTCCGGCCGAAACGGTGAGCCTCAGGCGAGCGTCCTTGAGCTTATTAGCCTCCAAAGTCTCCATGCAGGCGGTTTCCAGAGATTGCTTCCCCTCCACTACGTTCAGAATGCTATGTGTCAGGCCGAGGCTCTGGGCAGAGTGGCGAAGGCGGGCGAGGTGATGGTCGAAGCGAAAGATATGCCCATTGTAGGCCCGCATGGTCTCGAATAGCCCATATCCGTAAAGGAAGCCATGGTCGAAGGGAGATAGCTTAGCCTTTGAGCGGGGGATAAGTTGGCCGTTGAGATAAATAATTTCAGCCATGATTTCAACTCTGCTCGTCATTGCGGGGCACCTGAGTGCCGAAGCAATCCCCAAGAATGCCCTGCCACCGAGATTGCTTCACTTCGTTCACAATGACAGGTGGTGTCGGTAATAGTAGATGAGGGCTCACAATGACGTCGCTTCACGTTAGTTAAATACTACTTTCGTCCCAAACTGGCCGGGTAAAACGAAGAAAGTTGGTCAAAATATCGTGTCCTACTTCGGTGAGGATGGATTCGGGGTGAAACTGAACCCCCTCCACTACATAATCTCGGTGTCTTACCCCCATTATTATCCCTTCAGGAGTTTTGGCAGTGACTTCGAGGCAGGATGGAAGACCCTCAGCTTCGATAATTAAGGAATGGTAGCGTGTTGCTGGAAAGGGATTGGGTAAGCCCTGATAGATAGTTTTGCCATCGTGGTGGATAATGGAGGTCTTGCCGTGGACTGGCAAGGTCTGACCAATTTTGCCCCCATAAACGTAGCCAATGCATTGATGCCCCAAACACACACCCAGTACGGGGATTTTTCCACCGAAATGTCGCACTGTCTCGTTAGACATGCCTGCTTCTAAGGGTGTACAGGGCCCTGGAGAGATAATAATATGGCTGGGAGCTAGCTCTTCGATTTGAGCTAAAGTTATCTGGTCATTGCGATAGACCACCGGCTGCCAGCCCAGTTCCCCCAGGTATTGGGCCAAGTTGTAAACGAAGGAATCATAGTTATCTATTATCAGTACCATTTTTAAGTTTGTTGCCAGGATAGAGTAGTCCCGCTCCTCTCATTGTGGTTAATGTTTTAATACTAAATTATGTCTCCACTTGGCTGTCATTGACAAATTTGTCCTTGGCGTTTATCCTATTCATCGTTGTCTCCTTACAAGCACCTGTCTGTCATGCGGGCACAAGCAGGCCTTTTTGATGCAGATGTTATTTGCTGTATCATAGCTGAAAAGGGACATCTTGGCTAGGGCTTCAAAGGCTATGTGATTCTTTATGCGTATCTGGATTTAAGATAGGAGAAGTAGAATCAGAAATCAGGATAAAATCTGCCGAAGAAGCAACAGGGATTGCTCATTCTATTGAAGGAGAGAATCATGGAAAAGGTCATCATTTTCGACACTACCTTACGAGATGGCGAGCAAGCTGCGGGAGCGAGCTTGAACCCACAGGAAAAGCTGGGAATAGCCAGGCAACTGGATAAACTTGGCGTTGATGTTATTGAAGCTGGCTTTCCTGCCAGCTCAGTTGGAGAGCTTGAGGCTGTCCGCCTTATTGCCCAGGAGCTTAAGCGTCCCACAATTTGCGCTCTGAGCCTTGCCAATATTGGAGCCATAGACAAGGCCTGGGAGGCAGTTAAAGAAGCCGAGCATCCCCGGATTCATGTTTTTCTTTCAGCTTCAGACATTCACCTTGCTCACCAGCTTAAGAAAAGTCGGGATGAGATTCTAAAAATGTCTCAGGAAATGGTGGCTCGAGCTAAGAGTTATTTAAACGACGTTGAATTCTCACCGATGGATGCCAGTCGTGCTGACCCTGCTTACATCTACCAGATTCTGGAGGCAGTGATAAACGCTGGAGCAACCACGGTTAACATCCCCGATACTGTGGGCTATGCTACCCCCCAGGAATTTGGCGGCTTAATCCAGGGTATACTGGACAACGTGCCCAATGTCCGCAAGGCTGTGATCAGTGTACATTGTCATAACGATCTCGGGTTGGCTGTGGCTAATAGTCTTGAGGCAATAAGGGTAGGTGCGCGGCAGGTTGAATGTACTATTAACGGCATCGGTGAGAGAGCTGGCAATGCTTCTTTAGAGGAAATTGTCATGGCTTTAAAAACTCGCCAGGATTTCTTCAATCTCACCACCAGTATTGATACAACTCAAATTTACCGGGCAAGTCGTTTAGTTAGTGAGCTTACTGGTTTTTCCATCCAGCCTAACAAAGCTATCATTGGAGCAAACGCCTTCCGCCATCAGTCAGGTATCCATCAAGATGGCGTGCTCAAAAAGTCTATCACTTACGAAATTATGGACCCTAAATCAGTGGGCATACCCTCGAGTACCTTGGTGCTGAGTAAGGTGAGTGGTAGACATGCCTTCAAGGAGAGACTATCCGAGCTTGGCTATATTTTAAGCGAAGAAGACTTAAACCACGCCTTTCAGGGCTTCAAGGAGTTGGCAGATAAGAAAAAGGAAATCACAGACCGAGATATTGAATCTCTGATAGCCGAGGAACTGCGCACTATTACCGAAGTGTACCATCTTGACCATGTTGAAGTTTCCTGCGGTGACCATAGTATCCCCACTGCAACAGTTAGGCTCATCGGTCCAGACGGGCAAAATTTGGCTGATGCTGCCTTGGGCACAGGTCCTGTGGATGCCGTATATAAAGCTATCAACCGCATAGTTGGGATACCTAATAAACTCACGGAGTTCACTGTTAAATCGGTTACCGAGGGGATTGATGCCATCGGGGAGGTTTTGATACGAATAGAGAGCAAGGGTGTAACCTATACCGGGCGTGGTGCTGCCACTGATGTCATTGTTGCCAGTGCCAAGGCGTACATGAATGCCCTAAATCGTTTGTTGGCGGCAAAAAAGGGGGGTAAGTAATATCGAAGGCAAATGCTCTCGAATTTAGAAATTAAGCTCTCTGAGATTTTCTGAGCGCGGAGGTGATGAATTTGAGTCCCTGGCTAGAAATGATATTGAGGTTTTTATTGGCTGTTGCCTTGGGGGCGGGCATTGGTTATCAGCGGGAACGGGCAGGCAAGGTAGCAGGAATGCGCACGCATATATTAGTTAGCTCTGGAGCAGCCCTTTTCACCTTGGTATCTATATACGGGTTTAGTAGTACAGCGGTTGACATCTCTCGGGTTGCTGCTGGAGTAGTAGTTGGAATTGGTTTTATCGGCGCTGGCGTTATTCTCCGCGGCGCACGCGAGGAGGAAGTGGCAGGACTAACCACTGCTGCTACCATCTGGATAACTGCCGCCATAGGTCTAGCTGCCGGGGCAGGAATGTATTTGGTCTCCGTTATAGCAACTGTGGTCACCGTAGGTGTTTTGTTTATTCCCAAGATTCGTGGCTAAGAAAGTCATTGCGAGCAGAGCGAAGCAATCTCAATGAGAACGCCGATTTAAGGATTTTAACGACACTCTTGGCAAAGAGGCATTTGTCATGCTCAAAATTTTGCACACTGCTGATATTCACCTCGGGGCGAAGTTCTCGGGTCTAGGAAATGAGGGTGCTTCTCAACGAGAGCAGTTGAGAGCTACATTCAAGAACATCATAGCCACTGCGATAGATGAAAGGGTAAACATCGTTTTAATTGCCGGAGACCTATTCGATGCTAACCAACAGCCACAACGAAATATAGATTTGGTAATAGAACAGTTCGACCTGCTCAAACAGAATAATATTCCAGTCTGCCTTATCCCCGGCACGCATGATTCTCTTGATTCCTCGTCAATTTACAGGAAAGTTGACTTTGAAGGAAAATGCTCCAATCTAAAGATTTTTGCTGACGAGAATATATCCTACAAGGAGTATCCCGGCCTCGATTTAACGGTGTATGGGAAGCCAAATCTGAGTAATAGGTCCTCCATAAGCCCACTAAAAGGGCTCAAGCCTTCGACCTCAAGTAAGTTTCATATCGCTATGGCTCACGGGTCGTTCTATATCCCAGAAAAGATAGCTGAGGATGACCATGTCTTCAGGCTTGAGGAAGTTAAAGCCAGTGGAATGCACTATCTGGCGCTGGGGCACTGGCACCGAGTCTATAGCTGCTCAGAGCAGCCTCCAGCCTGGTATTCCGGCCCGCCGGAGTGGATACCTGACCAAAGAGAAAAAGGTGCTGTGCTTTTAGTTAGCCTTTCGAACTCAGGTGAGGTTAAGGTTGAACCCAAAAAGCTTGGACTTCGTGACTATGATGAACTAGAGATAGATGTGAGTGGAGTTCAAGACCTGGCGACGCTAAAAGCGAGAATCTCCGAGGGGGCAAAGCAAAATTTGATAAGAAAAGCCACTCTTAAGGGGCTTCGCGATGCCGAACTTATAGCAAATCCTGAGGAATTGGAAACCGAGTTGGGGGAGGAATTTTTTCATCTTAGTGTTATGGATAAATCTCATCCGAAGTTAGAAGAAGTCTCAGAGGCCACTTATGAAGAGCAGTTGATTATAAATAGATTTATTAAGCTAATGAAGAGGCAAATCGAGAGCTCGGAAGGGGAAGAGAAAGACATTGCTGAAAATGCCCTTCAGTATGGCGTAGCTCTTCTGGATGGGAAGGAAGTCTTATAATGTGGTTGAAAAGAATTGAGCTCAAAAACTTCAAGAGACTTGTTGATTTTCAAGCTCAGTTTAGCCCTGGGGTAAATGTGGTCAAAGGTCCGCTAAATGAAATGGGAAAGTCCACTTTACTTGATGGTATCGTTGTTGCCCTTTTTCATAATCCTAAAAGCACTGCAAAGGAGCTTAAAGATTATGTTTCCTGGGGCTCAACCAGGCACTGTCAAACCAGCCTTGAGTTTGAGGATAAAGGGAACAGATATTTGTTGGAGAAGGATTTTGACAAAGGAACCGTCAGGCTTATTGATGATAATACTCGAGAAGAACTTGATACTTTCAAAGAGATTTCAGAGAAAATGGCTGAGCTACTGGGAACCAAATCTGACAAGCTCTTCTTGTGTTCCTCTTGTATTCGTCAAACGCAGGTAAGTGAAATCTCATCAGGTAAGAAGGAGATTAACGAAAGCTTAGAGGAAGTTGTGAGTGGGGGTAAAGAAGGCACCCTTGCCTTGCAAGTGATACAGAAGCTAGATGACAAAATCTCTGAGATTAGGAAGGGATTGGACAGACCAGCAAAAATCCCAGGCAGCTTGGCGAGTCTGAGAAGCCAACTAGAGGATTTTTCACAGAGCTATAATGAGGTTAGGGATGAGGTCTCCAAAGTTGAGGCACAAAAAATCGAGCTGATGAAAGTAAACAAGCAACTGGCTCAGGTCAAGGAGGAATATGAAAATGCCAGGGTTTTGTTGGAGAAAAATAAACAGCGTAAAGATATCGAGGCATCTATAAAAGGCTTAAAACAGAAATATGATGAGGTGGGAGATCTGCTTGACGGGATAGATAAACTAATGACCAAGCTTGAAAAGGCAAACACGGCGCTTAAGTCTATTGAAGGACTTGAAAATGAGCAGCAGTCCTCGGAATTTAGAAAGAGGCTGGATGCAATCCAGAATAGACGTGGGGATATCGAGAAGGGTCTAGCTACGCAAGAAAAAAGGGTAACTGAGACGAAAGAAAAGCTGGACAGAAGAAAATCTGTTAGATTCCTCGGTTCAGGGAGAGGCATAGCTACTTCGATAATAATATTGGCAGGCGGGATAATTGGAACCTTGGTTGGTCCCTTTTACCTCCTGGGGTTGATAATCGTGGGCGCAGTTCTTCTTGCCATAACCATAAAGGCGAGAACTGCCCTCATTCGAGATAAGACCAACATTTTGGGTATTGACAAGCGCATTGAAGAAATGAAGGAAGCTCTTGGTGAACTTGGCAAGGAAGAGAAGGAATTGCTGGCTGAGGTTAAGTGTAACATAGTTGGCGAGTTCGATAAAAAGGAAAGGGATTTTAAATTTTGGCTTAAAGAGAAAAGGAGCTTAGAAGCTCAGCTAAAGGGGATGTTGAGAGGCAAGGCGATCGAAGATTTCCAAAAGCAAAAACGAGAAATAGCGAGGGATTTAGCAGTTGAGCAGGCGAAACTGACCGAGGACTTGATAGAAACACACCTGAGCCCGGAAGAATATATCGAATTAGAAAGGAAGGTTCAGAGATTAGAGGCGACACGAAATGATCTTGAAGACCGTAAAAGGGATAGCATGGCAATCCTTAAGGCAGCGAAACATGATGCTGAGGAGCAAGTCAGGCTGGAAGAGAAACTGGAAGGACTTCAGGAATCATTGAAACATGAAGAGAGAAAAGGGAAAGTTTATGAATTAGCAAGGGAATTCATCTCTAAGGCGAGAACCGAGGTTCTTTCGTCAGTTGAGGAAGCTTTGGAGAAAGAAATTCAGAGATATTTGGCTGTCTTTACCAATGGTAAATATAAGCAGGTAAGAGTTAACAAAGAAGCCTTGGAGTTCGGGGTATATTCGGATGAGAAAGGAGACTGGGCTAAGCCCGAGGACTTGAGCGGAGGTGTGATTGACGAATTTTATCTAGCATTTCGACTTGCCCTGGCAAAGCTGATATTTGGCGATAAGAAGCCGCCTTTGATACTGGATGACCCCTTTGTTAATTTTGACTCTGTCCGTCTGGCTAACACGCTAGACTTTTTCAAAACGCTGGCCTCGGATTATCAGATCATAATATTCACGCTGAGCGATTTATATGATAAGGTAGCTGATAATATTATTCCGTTACCGTTAGGTAAAAAGTAGAGTCCTTTGTGATGAACTTAGCACTCATCATAACAAGCGTGGTTTCCATGATAGGCAGCGAAGAATGAGAGGTAAGTAGGTATGGAATTTGATGTAGCGGTTTTACCCGGCGATGGCATTGGTCCTGAGGTTATAGCTCAGGCGCTAAAAGTTTTACAGACCGTGGGTGAGAAATTCGGGCATAGCTTTCACCTCCATGATGGTCTCATAGGTGGCGTTGCTATAGACACCCTGGGCACAGCCCTCAGTGATGAAACCTTGAAGATGTGTAGACAATGTGATGCGGTGCTGCTTGGCGCAGTTGGTGGTTCTAAATGGGATGACCCTCAAGCCAAAATTCATCCTGAAGATGGACTTCTGGCTTTGCGCAAGGGGCTGGCGTTATTTGCTAATTTGCGTCCCATAAAGGTTTTTCCTATGCTGGTGGATTCTACTAATCTCAAGCCGGAAGTGATTAAGGGGGTTGACCTGGTGGTGGTTAGAGAGCTCACAGGCGGACTTTACTTTGGTCAGCCCAAGAAACAGTGGCAAACTCCGGAGGGAAGGCAGGCTGTTGATACCATGGCTTATTCTGAGATGGAAATTGAGCGCATATTAAGGGTTGGTTTTGAGTTAGCCCTAAACCGCCGTAAGAAGCTAATTTCGGTTGACAAAGCCAATGTTCTCCAGTCGTCCCGGCTATGGCGGCAGATTGCTATAGAAATTTCCGCCGATTACCCCGATGTTGAACTTCAGCATATGCTGGTTGATGCCTGTGCTATGAGGTTTATTCAGCGTCCTGCTGACTTGGATGTCCTGGTCACGGAAAACATGTTTGGTGATATTCTCACCGACGAGGCTTCGATGCTGGCTGGCTCTATGGGCATGCTCCCTTCGGCTAGTTTAGCAGGAGTTCCCAGGGGAAGAACCTTCGGCATGTATGAGCCAATTCATGGCAGTGCTCCCAGTCGAGCGGGGCAAAACCTGGCTAACCCTATTGCCACTATCTTGAGTGTAGCTATGATGCTCCGCTATTCTTTTGCCCTGGAAACTGAATCACAGACTATAGAAAATGCTGTCCTCGCTATCCTGGAGCAAGGTTATAGAACTTACGATATAATGTCAGAAGGCAAGATTCGGGTGGGAACAAAGGAGATGGGAGATTTGATTGCTCAAAAGGTGAGAGGTTAAAGGAGCTTTCCATGTCAACAGTACAGCTTTATGATACCACTCTGAGGGATGGTGTCCAACAGGAGGGCATTTCTTTTTCCGTTGGGGACAAGCTGAAGATTTGCCAGAAGCTAGATGAGCTGGGCATTGACTTCATAGAGGGTGGCTGGCCCGGTTCTAACCCTAAGGATACCGAGTTCTTTGCCAGAGCACAGAATTTGCGCTTGACCCATTCTACCCTGGTTGCCTTTGGCAGCACCAGACACGTGAATTCTCGGGCGGAAGAAGACCTTAATCTCCAGGCCTTGCTTCAAGCCAAAACCAAGGTGGTCACTATCGTAGGAAAAGCCTGGGATAAGCAGGTAACCCGGGTTCTGGAAACAACGCTGGAAGAAAACCTCAGCATGATTACAGATTCCATAAGTTACCTCAGAGCAAAAGGGCTCAAGGTTTTCTTTGATGCCGAGCACTTCTTCGATGGATATAAAGGTAATCCTGAATATGCCTTGCAGGTGGTGGAGGCAGCGGCTAAAGCTGGTGCGGAATACCTGGTTCTTTGCGATACCAATGGCGGCACCCTGCCACAACAGATAGTAGAAGCTGTTAAAGCTGTTAGGAATTGCTTCGCTTCGCTGGCAATGCCCCTTGTTCCTTTGGGCATTCACACCCATAATGATGCCGAACTTGCTGTAGCTAACTCCCTGGCTGCCGTGGAGGCGGGAGTTATTCAGGTTCAAGGAACCATTAATGGCTATGGTGAGCGCTGTGGCAACGCCAATCTCTGTTCCATCATACCAACTTTGAAACTTAAGATGGGCATTGATTGCGTTACTGACAAGCAGCTAAACAAGCTCAGCGACGTCTCTCGCTATATATCAGAACTGGCTAACATGCCTCATTATGACCGGCTTCCCTATGTAGGCGATGATGCCTTCACCCATAAAGGCGGGATTCACGTATCAGGCTTAATAAAATGGAAAGATAGCTACCAGCACATAAATCCAAATCTAGTGGGTAGCCGCCCGCATGTTGTTGTTTCCGAGCTGGCCGGGAAGGGAAGTATTATCTTTAAAGCTAAAGAGCGTGGACTACCTATCCCTAAAGGCAAGGAAATTGAAGAAGTGCTGAAGCAAATTAAGTTATTAGAGAAGCAGGGTTTTCAATATGATGTTGCCGAGGCGTCCTTCGACCTTTTGCTCCGCCGGGTTCAGCCCGACTATCAGCCACCTTTTGAGCTAGTTGATTTCATGGTGGTGGTGGAGAAACGGCGCCGCCCGCCCAGCAGAGGAAATCAAGAAGAGCCATTGTCAGAAGCCACTATCAAGGTCAAGGTGGATAACAGGATAGTGCATACGGCTGCTGAGGGCGATGGCCCGGTCAGCGCCCTCGACCAGGCTCTGCGCAAAGCTTTACTCCAGTTCTATCCTGACTTGGCTGATGTAAAACTTATTGATTATAAGGTGCGCATCCTCGAGGAAACCGCGGGCACCGCATCGCAAGTCAGGGTGCTCATTGAATCCAGCGACGGCAGGGAAAACTGGAGGACGGTAGGCAGCTCCACTAATATCATCGAAGCTAGCTGGCTGGCCCTGGCCGACAGTATCGAGTACTGGCTGACAAAGCAGGCTGGCAAGGCAAAGGGCTGACTTCCATTACAACGTGAGCAAAATAAGAAGCCCTTGAGATTTGATTTCAAAAACAAGGCTATGCTTAGCACTTTCAAATCCTTCAAGGCTGCCCCCTTCGTTTACTGAAAATGCTCTCGCGGTTTAGCACCTCGCCTTTAGCCAATCCAGAACAAAGGCCATCGCTGCCTTTTCCAGGCGCATTTTGTGCCTGGTCCCAGGTATTATTTTTAACTCTTTGGGTTCTTTAGCTTTCTGGTAGAGCTTACGGGCGTGCTCCAGGGGTATTAATTCGTCGGCATCTCCATGAACCAAAAGCAGGGGACGGGGAGAAATTTTATCAATCCACTTGATTGGAGAGACGGTCTCAAATCCTTTTTTCCATTCTTCTATTGAGGATGGAAAATCTTTATCCCTGATTGCCCCGATTTGGCGAAACCGTTGGATGGTGTCCAGAGGCGTTTCTCTTTGAGAGAGAGAGCGAAAATCCGCAGGACAGGCACAGGTTACCACGGAAGATACCCTAGGGTCATGGGCTGCGGTATAAACGGAAACCGCTGCCCCTCCGCTAAATCCGAGCAAGCAGAAACGAGTTTTGTCTACCTCCTTCAGGTTATACAGGAAATCAAGAGCAGCTTGTAAATCTCGACTCCAGCCCAGGATGTCTAAGTTACCTTCGCTCCTTCCCGCTCCCCGGAAGTTAAAGATTAAGGTGATGAAGCCAGCGTGGCAGAAGCGTTGCGCCAGTAGTGTATAGCCCCTATCGGTGGGGTCGGGGGGAACAGCCGGAATGCCATGGCAGATGCACAAGGCAGGGTGAACCTTGTCCCCTGACGGGATATGAAGCTCGCCGGCGAGTTCAAGTCCATCGGCTTTCAAGCGAATTTCCTTTATTTCCATCTTTTATCAATGACACTGTTTAATTTTGATTCCCAGTTCAATTTTGGGCATTTTTGTAGTTGCCCCGATTTCATCGGAGCATTTCGCTTTTTGTCATTGCGAGCCCCGACTTGTCGGGGCGTGGCAATCTCATTGCCTCCCCACCCAGATTGCGGAGCCTGTTCCGAAGTACAGCGAGGAATCTCACCCCTCGCAATGACAGTCCCCGCCCATTTGTGAGGGTACAAGACCCTCCCCTACGATAGGGCTTTTACCCGCCCAATAAATTGGGCAACTACATTTTTAAACGGTCTCTGCTATCCAAAGCAATCTATACTAATGCTCCCTCCCGCTAGCGGAGGAAGAATTATAAGGAATTAGGTATCTTCGGAACGTCTAGCTATCTTACCGACAATCACCAGTCGATCCTTATCAAACACAGCGTAAATAATACGCCAATCGCCAACACGAATTCGATAAATAGGTCCCCTGAGCTTTCTTGCTCCTAAAGGGCGAGGATTAGCCTCCAGCGCACGAATAACGGCAACTATACGCTCAAACTCTACCCTGCCAAGCTTATCTAATTCATGCTGGGCCCTAAGAGTAAGCTCAACCTTGTGCACATGCCTTCTTCCGGCTCAGATACTCTTCCAACTCTATTGCCGAGCCAAGTTGGCTTTGATATCGAGCTAATTCCTCCTCCATATCTTTAATGTCTTCAATATCCTCTCCGTAGACGATATCAATAGCCCTCCGAATGAGCTCAGCAATAGAAACATTCTTCTCAAAAGCTAATTTCTTCAGCCCCTGGTGACGCTCCTCACTAATATAAACCATAGTTTTTTTCATCCTTAACTCCTATAGCTTAATTATCTTTGCTCACTATAACAGATATATGTCATAATGTCAACTAGCTCGCTACTTGAATCTCTT
>JAUWYX010000006.1 GCA_030615625.1 Dehalococcoidia bacterium | reverse complement strand
CTGATAAAGACTGAGAAACTGGATGACACGGCCCGGGCCCGCATCAAACGTGAAGCCCAGGCCATGGGACGGCTTGGTGATCACCCGCACATCGTCACCGTCTTTGACCTCGGGGAGCATGAAGGGCAGCCCTACATGGTTCTTCCCCTACTACCCGGAGGCGATGTGGAAAGGCTGATTGAGAAGGCGCCCGAGCACAGGCTTCCCATCGAGCAGGCTATCGCCATCGCCAAATCTGTGTGCCTGGGGCTGGAATACGCTCACTCCAAGAGGATTGTGCACCGTGACCTGAAGCCGAGCAATGTGTGGTTGAGTGCTGACGGCACAGTGAAGCTAGGTGACTTTGGCCTGGCCCTGGCGCTGGACCTATCCCGCCTGACCCAGCCGGGGATGATGGTAGGCACGCTTCATTACATGCCGCCGGAACAGGCGATGGGGGGTGAGGTAACAGCTAAGGCGGACCTTTACTCACTGGGGGCGATGCTCTACGAGATGGTGACGGGGCGGCCGCCCTTCGTGGGAGACGACTCAGTCGCCATTATCGGGCAGCACATCAATACGCCACCAGTATCGCCCACCTGGCACCGGGCTGACCTGCCTCCAGCACTTGAGGCACTCATACTGCAATTGTTAGAGAAAGACCCTCAACGACGTCCGGCATCTGCCGCTGATGTGTACCAAGCCCTCGAATCAATTGAGGCGGGCAAGGTTAAGAAAGAACCGTCACAGGAAGCCCCAACCCTGGCCCAGAGCCCCCTATACCGTCGGGTGTTCGTCGGCCGCGAGGCGGAACTCCGCCAGCTTCAGTCTGCCTTTGATGGTGCCATGTCGGGGCAGGGAGCATTGTTAATAGTAGTGGGGGAGCCGGGTATCGGCAAGACCGCCCTCTGTGAGCAGCTATCCACCTACGTCACCCTGCGCGGTGGTAGGACCCTGGTTGGCCACTGCTACGAGGAGGGGTCGCTGTCGCTGCCCTACCTGGCCTTCGTTGAGGCATTGCGCTCCTATGTTCTCAGCCGTGAGATTAAAGACCTGCGCAAAGAACTGGGCACGGGTGCCGCTGACGTGGCGCGCATTGTCTCTGAGGTAAGGGAGCGGCTGAAGATAAAGCTGCAACCACCAGGCGACCCTGAGGAGGCACGGTACCGGCTGTTGCAGGCTGTCACCAGCTTCCTATCTAACGCCGCCACCGTCCAGCCCCTGCTGGTTTTCCTGGAGGACCTGCACGATGCCGACAAGGGTACACTGGACATGCTTACCTACGTCTCGCGTAACCTGGTGGGGACGAGGCTTTTGATTGTTGGTACATACCGCGATGTGGAGGTAGACCGTAGCCACCCATTGTCGGCGGCACTGGCCGAGTTAAGACGTGTGTCCACCTATGGGCGTGTCCTCCTGCGCGGGCTGAACGCTGATGAGGTCAGGCAGATGCTGTGGAGCCTCACCGGCGAGGATGCTCCCTGGGGATTTGCTGAGGCGGTGCACCGCCAGACGGAAGGCAACCCGCTCTTCGTGCAGGAGGTGGTGCGCTACCTCGCCGAGGAGGGACTGATTACACCGAAAGAAGGACGCTGGCGGCCCACCAGAGATACCCCGCTGGAGATGAGCATCCCAGAGGGGTTGCGGGACGTCATCGGCAAGCGCCTATCCCGGCTGAGCCCGGAGTGTAATCAGCTACTTTCCGTAGCCGCCGTCATCGGGCGGGAGTTCCCCCTTGATACGCTGAGGGGGGTTACTGATATTAAGGAAGATGCGTTTGTAAATGCTCTCAAGGAAGCCGTGCAGCTTTCCGTGCTGGAGGAGCGCTCGCAGGTCGGCTCGGTACGTTACCGCTTCACCCACGCCTTCTTCCGCCAGACACTGTACGAGGAAATGATTGCCCCGCAGCGCCTGCAACTGCACCAGCAGGTGGCGCGTTCGCTGGAGACGCAGTATGCCAAACGCCTCGAGGCGCACGCCGCCGAGCTGGCCGAGCACTTCTTCCAGTCCACCAACCCCGCTGACCTGGCCAAGGCGATAGCTTACGGTGAGATGGCGGCGCAGCGCGCCACGTCCGTCTATGCCTTCGGGGAGGCGGTACGGCTGCTGGAACAGGTGCTTAAGGTGCAGAGGGTACTCGACCCGGGGGACAGGGAGAAGGTGTGCGACCTGCTCCTGGCCCTGGCCGAAGTCCTGCATGTGGGAGGGGAGCCTCAACGGGCTTTTAATGTTGAGCTACAGGAAGCGTTTTCCCTGGCTGAGGATATTGGGGACAGAGCACGGGCATCCCGGGCTTGCGCTCTGGCGATGCCCAGCTTGTGTTTCTACGGGTCCGGTGGACCGGCTAGTTGGGCCACTCCTGAGGCTGCCCAGTGGGTGGAGCGTGCCGACCGTTATGTCGAGCCGGATACGGTAGCCCGCGTCTGGGTTAATCTAGGCGTGGGGGAACGGAAAGCTTTAACGGGATTGGCCACACGGCAGTTTGCTATGGTGACGGAAGGATACCAGCTACTCATCCGGAATGCTGAGATGGCCCGCCGACTCGGTGACCCCGAGGCATTCTGGTTCACCTCTCTCTCGCGGATCTTTCACGTAGCGGCGCCACAGCATGCCGGGGAGCGGCTGCACCTTGCCGAGGAAATAGTAGCATCGTCACGTGCCGGGTTAAGTCTGAGGTCTTTTACCTATGGGCGGACTTTTGCAGGTCATGCATTTCTCGATTGGGGACAGCGCCAACGAGCCGAAGAGGCCTGGCACGAGGTGCAAGAGATAGCAGAACGAAGTGGCAATGTGATCCTCCTGCTCTGTTCGGCGATGTACGACGGCATCTGGGCAGCCGTGGACGGGCGACTTGAGGAGGCCGAGCAGACCGCCCTGCGTACTCTGGCCCATGGCGAGGAGCTGGGCCTCACTGAATTTGCTGCCTTCTGCGCATACCTCTCTAGCTACCGGCCCTGGCTGCTTCTCGGGAAGACCGAGGAAGCCCTTCAGTTCGTCACGACATCCTTCCCCTCGCCATCAGCACAAGCTCTCGGCCTGGGCCACCTGGGACGAGACACCGAGGCGGCGGAAATCCTGGAGCGATTCGTCATTGCCCGTCCCAGTATCGGCTCGGCCGAGGATGAGACCTGGGCGGCTGAGGACATTATGTATCTCGAAGCCGCTGTGCTGGTTGAGCATCGGGAAGCCGCCGGGTTGCTGCTGGGCCGGTTCGCCGTCAGCTTCCCCCCTTTAGTCAGTTGGGGCGTAACGTGCACAGCCCGTCACCTTGGCGCGGCCGCCTTCCTGGGCAGGCAGGAAGAAGCCCGGAAATATTACGAAGAAGCATTAAAAATCACCACCGAGATGAGGTTCCGGCCGGAAATAGCCCTCACCCGGCTCCAGCTTGCCGAGCTATTACTGGAGCACTATCCGGATGAGAAGGCAGAGGCGCTGGAGCACCTAGACTTCGCCATTAAGGAGTCCCGCGACATGAAGATGCAGCCGTCACTGGAGCGCGCCCTCAGGCACAAGGAGATTCTCAAGGCGTAAGTCCTTGCCTCAGAGTCATCGGGTAACAATCATCCAACTTGTGTGGATAACATATTACCTGCCCTTTTTGCTGGACTTTCCAAGAAATCTACCATTGGTGTCATCATAGTCATAGGCCCCTGAGAAACTCAGGCCTGAGCAAAGAAGGGTTTCTGGCTGCCAAAACTACTTCTAGTTCGCTAAGCATTTTCTCTTTGTCTCGCGGCAATTTTCCCCGGACGGAAAGGTAGTTTGAGGCATGCATTGAGCTAAAGAAACAATCAGTAAAGTTGGAATTCTCTATGATTAACTTCAGTTCCTCCAGGGATTGAAAAGGGGAAAGAGGATGGAATTCATTCCGTTCCCGCTGCTCATAGAGTGGGGTACCAGGGACGAGAGTCAAAGTCAAAGCTCCGGCATAATCCGGGTCAATCTCAGTGAGAATTTTGGCTGTCTCAAACACGTGTTTCTTACTTCCCTCGATACCGCCAAGTCCTAAAATTATCGTCAAAGAAAAGCTTATCCCGGCTCCCTTCACTTTTTTTCCCGCCTCGACCAACTCGTCTGAACTTACCCCTTTACCTATCTTTTGAAGCAGTTCACCATCACCGGTCTCAAGCCCCGTATAGAAAATACCCATCTTGAGCCGTCTTAATTCCTTGAGTTCATCCGAACTCCGCCGCAGTATATCCTGTGGCGTAGCATATGTGCCAATCCTTTCGACACCGGGTAGTTTTCCATTCAAGTACTGTAGAACCTCCCTCAATTTGGGAAAGGGGTAAACAAGGGCATCGCCATCCTGAAGAAATACCCTTTTGCCGTCCCAACCTTGAGCCACGGCATATACTACCTTAGAAACATTAGGAAGCCGGATGCCCCTTCGCGTGAATAAGGCCACAGCATCTATTTCACTCTTGAAGTCATCGACGTCTCGTATCTGAAGCTTGGAGCCATAGTATCCACAGAAAGCGCAGGTGTTGTTGGAGCACCCGCTGGTTAAAGGGAGAAAATAGCTTTTCCATTCACTTGGAGGTCGGATAATATCAGGCCTACTAAAGCTCATGCGCCGATTGAGTTTCATAGAGTACTAGACCAATTTTGAAGTGCCCTTTGAGACCTATTTTATCACTGACAACAATCTAGCCTCAAGAAAAGTACGACGTGCACAATTCATCGTTTTATTAAGCCCAACTATGAGTAAATCTAACCAGCTTGGATAAAGGAAAATTCTGCCCTAAAAGTTCTATATAGTGAATTACTTGGGCTACCAAATTGGATTTGAACCATATACTCTCTCCAAACTTTCGACCAGAATGTGAGCCAGTGCACATTCCACCTTATTCTTGCCACACAATCAGCCAAGATGTATGTAGCTGATCTTCTTGTGTGTATCGAATTTAAAAACGGACTTTACACCGTGAAGCCTTTAGAGATATGATAGAGACAAGGATCTATTACATTCATACGATTAGAGGAGAAAGAATTGAGTAGAGCAGAGGAAGCAAAAAAACAATTTGAAAAGGGGGTCTTTTGTGCTCCCGCGGTATTATCAACATATAGCGAACAGCTTGGTTTAGAAAAAGCATTGGCTTTAAAGATTGCATGTGGTTTTGGCGCTGGAATAGGACGCATGGGTAGAACCTGCGGAGCTGTAACCGGAGCATTAATGGTGATTGGATTGAAGCATGGTCAGGTGGATTTGGCTGATGAAGAATCTCAACAAAGAACCTACACATTAGTCAAGAAGTTTGTTGATAGGTTCACAGCGCTTCATGGCTCTATCGAGTGTAAGGAACTGATCGGTTATGACTTAAGTGATTCTGGTGAACTTAAATTAGCGAGAGAAAGTGGGGTTTTTAAAAACAAGTGCTCTAGCTTTGTCTATGACTCTGCCCATATCTTGGAGGATATTCTTCATCTTCGATAGTGACGCCGTGTAACCCATAACGTCACCCACCACACTTTTCATCGTAATGTGCAACCCAGCCGCCTCCCATCTCCGTTCATTTATTTTTCCTGCCTGAAGTTATGTCGCTTTCTCCCTCCCGCTAGGGGAGGGAGAAATATAATGATTTATGCAGTTAACTACAGATTGCATAATAATATACAATATATTGTATGATACTACATAAAGGAAGAGTTTGGCAGGCATGAGGTTTGAGAGCAGCATCGACATTAATGCCCCTGCCGAGAAAGTCTGGGCGCTGGTAGACAAGCTTGCAGAATGGCCCCAATGGATGCCGTCCATCAAGAAGATTGAGATGCTCTCTAAGGGGCCTTTGACAGTAGGCTCCAAATTTTCGGTTACAGCCAAGGTAAGCAGGCTCACGGTCAAGTTGTTGATGACCATCACCAAATTTGTCCCAGAACGGACTGTAGTTCTGCAGGGAAAAGCCCTGGGTACTAAGTTGACACGCTTCTATATTCTGGAACCTGTAAATGGCAAGACGAAGGCTACTGTCGGCGGTGAGGTTTCAGGGGTTCTGGCATGGCTGGCACGCCGGGGTGGTCAAGCAATCTCGGACGAGATTGCCCAAGCAGTAAAGAAAAGGGTCGAGGGGTCGGAATGACAAGCCAAAACAAAACCTATATGGGGATAGACATAGGCTCGGTCAGCTTGAACATAGCCATAATTGATGAGGAGTTCCGGCTCCTCGAAAGCGTCTATGAGAGGACAAAGGGACAACCTATTCCAGTATTAATTGAGGTTTTTAAGGGTCTGGAGAAGGATTTTCCTGAGGTATGCGGAGCTGTATGCACAGGCAGCGGACGTAATCTTCTAGCCGATGTTATGGGCATAGATAAAGAAAATGAAATCATTACTCAGGCAAAGGCTGCTGCCTACTTCCATCCTGAGGTTAGGACAGTGATTGAAATTGGTGGACAGGACTCAAAGCTGATTTTCCTGGAGTGGGATGAAAAAAGTAAAAAGCCCGTCATTGTTGACCATGCTCTTAATGAAATATGTGCTGCGGGAACTGGTTCTTTCCTGGATCAACAAGCATATCGTTTGGGGATTTCTATAGATGAGTTCAGCACTTTAGCCACGAGAGCCACAAGATCAGCTACGATTGCCGGCAGATGCAGTGTCTTTGCCAAATCTGACATGATTCACTTACAGCAAGCGGGGACATCGAGGGAAGAAATAATAGCCGGGCTTTGCTATGCCCTGGCTAGAAACTACATAAGCAATTTAGGTAAAGGAAAGAGGTTCGCCAAGCCTATAGCTTTCCAAGGAGGTGTTGCTGCCAACAAAGGGGTGGTTAAAGCTTTCGAAGAACTGCTGGAACTCAAGCCGGGAGAATTAGTCATTCCCCAGCATTTTAAGGTCATGGGAGCTTTTGGGGCAGCAATCACAGCCTCGGAGAGAGACAATGGCACACCTGTCAAACTTCAAGAAGTGACGAAGGCTATGAGGCAGTATCTGGCGAAAAGGGCCGATGAAGCCGAAGTAGGGCATTTAAAGAGATTGATTTATAGCGGGGATGGTTCTATTCCCCGGGACGAATATCCTATTTCCAGGCAGCAAAAGAGGAGGGTGTACATAGGGATTGACGTCGGTGCAGTGAGCACAAATATCGTCGTTCTGGATGAAAACAAGAAGCTGCTGGCAAAGAAGTATCTTATGACTGAAGGCAAGCCGGTCGAGTCAGTCAAGAGGGGATTAAGGGATATAGGTCGTGAAATAAAGGACATTATCGAAGTTCAAGGTGTAGCCACTACTGGCAGTGCTCGTTATTTTGTAGGAGACTTTGTCGGCGCTGATTTAGTAATTAATGAAATTACCGCCCAGGCTAAGGCGACGCTGGACATGGATAAGACTGTGGATACTATATTTGAAATAGGAGGGCAAGACTCAAAGTATATTTACTTAAGGAGTGGCTCAGTGGCTGATTTCGAAATGAATAAAGTCTGTGCCGCAGGAACTGGCTCCTTTCTCCAAGAACAGGCTGATAGACTGGATGTGAATATTGACGAAGAGTTTAGCAAGCTTGCTTTTACCTCCAGAGCTCCAGTTGACTTGGGGACGCGGTGCACCGTTTTTATGGAATCTGATTTAATACATCACCAGCAGGTGGGTTCACCGAAAGACGATCTCTTAGCCGGGCTTTCCTATTCTATTGTCAATAATTACATTGAAAAGGTAGTAGGGAATAAGAAAATTGGGCAGAGGATATATTTCCAGGGAGGCGTAGCCGGGAATAAAGCTGTTGTATCTGCCTTCGAAAATGTTTTGGGCAAAAAGGTTACTGTTCCGCAAAACCACAATGTAACTGGTGCCATAGGTGCTGCCTTGATTGCCAGGGAAAAGAGAGAAACCACAGACGGAAAAAGCCATTTCGTCGGGTTTGACCTCATAGACAGGCAATATGAGGTTAAATCTTTTGAGTGCCAGCATTGCCCCAACCACTGCGAAATAAAGAGGGTATCCATTGGAGGTGAATTCAGAGCCTTCTACGGTGGTATTTGTGACAGATACGAACTGAAGAGGGAAAAAACCGCTGACCAGATTCTTCCCGATCTCTTTAAAGAGAGGGAAGAAATGCTTACGAGCTACTATAGGGAAGAAGAATTTGCCCCGAATTCTCCAGTGATAGGCATTCCACGGATGCTGATGTTCTTTGAGCAGTTCCCACTGTGGGCTACATTTTTCGGGGAACTAGGGATTAAAGTGGTGCTCTCCGATAAGACTAATAAGAAACTCATTCATAAGGGACTTCAAGAGGTTCTGGCTGAAACCTGCTATCCAGTTAAGATTGCCTATGGGCATGTAGTAAATCTCATTGAAAAGGGTGTTGACCGTATATTCCTGCCGAGCATCATTGACCTGGAAAAGGAAAGAGACGATGTAGACCGAAGCTATAACTGCCCTTTTATTCAGGGTATTCCCTTCATGCTAAGACCTGCTTTTAAGGACAAAGCAGAAATGATCAGCCCCACCATATTTATGGCAAAGGAAAAGGAGAACCTCAGGGAGCAAATGATGATGCTGGGCAGAGACTTTGGGAAAGAGAGGAAGGAAATCGCCTCAGCCATAGCCGTGGCACTTAAGGCTCAGGAAGAGTTCGAAAGGAGGCGTCAAGAAAGAGGTCAAGAAATACTGGAAACCCTTAAAAGGGACAATGAGGCAGTGGTGGTAATAGGTAAACCCTACAATGTTCATGACATAGGGTTAAATCTGAATATTGCCAAGAAATTGCGGAATTTGGGGGTGATAGCCATCCCATTTGATTTATTGCCTCTGGATAAGGTTGAGCTGCCGTCCCACTACTCCAACCTGGTCTGGAAGAACGAACAGAATCTTTTGAGAGGGGCGATATTTGCCAAGGATAACAGGAGCCTGAACCCTATAATGATTACCAATTATGGCTGTGGTCCCGATGCCTTCTTTGCCAAGTATCTTGAAGACACTATGGAAGATACCCCTTATCTAGTTCTGGAAGTGGACGAACACAGTGGTGATGCCGGAATGACCACCAGGATTGAAGCCTTTGTTGATACCCTTAACAGACCGAAAGGTGAGGTAAAGGAGAAGAGGCAACCAGACCTCAACGTAATCAGACCCTTTGGGGAGATGAATATCTTCAAACCGTCGAAGAGGATTAGGCAACTGGATAAAACTATTTACATCTCCAATGTCTCTGGGCATTCCGTTATTTGGGCTGCCGCCCTCAAATCGGTGGGCATAGACGCCCGGGTCTTGCCCCAGCCTGACGAAAGGTTAGAAGAACTAGGGAGAAGATATGTCTCTGGCAAGGAGTGTCATCCCTATCTGCTCACCACCGGGGATTTGGTCAGGATGACTGAGCTGGAAGATTTTGACCCCGATAGGTCAGCATTTATGATGCTCAACTTTGATGGCTCCTGCCGGTTGAGTCAATATGCCCTGTCGCAGAAGTTGGTTCTCAGGAGATTAGGTTTGGAGCATATCCCTATAGTCGCCCCGGTTGTCTCTATCCGCCATGATGAACCCACTGAATTATTTGGATTAAAGTGGGCGGAAGCTATCTGGAAGGGTTGGCTAGCTACGGATGTCTTATTAAAAAAGTTGCTTCATATTCGCCCTTATGAAGTAAATAAAGGGGAGAGTGACAGGGTTTATGCACAAGCCATAGAGGAGATAGCCTCTGGAATTATCAACGGGAAATTTTGGCAGGTTTTAAACCGCTCAATAGCAGCTATGGACGAGATTCCAACTAAGAACGAAGATAGACCAATTATAGGTATCGTAGGAGAGTTCTATACCTGTATGAACGCCTGGTCTAACAACGATATAATCAGAGAGTTTGAGTCACTGGGCACTGAAGCGAGGCTTGGGCCGACTACTACAGATTATGTAGTATATTTCAATGAGGTATATCCGGAGACGCACTTTTCTAGGGGAAAATATCCCGCTGCCCTTTATTATTATCTTAGAAGGTTTCCATTTATGCACTGGAAGGGAAAGATTGAGGGAATGATGAAAAACGAGCTTCGAGATTGCAGGATCCCCAGGGTTGAGGATATGGTTACGCTTGCCGCTCCTTATGTAAGTGATGATATAGACCCAGTAGTAACTGTAAATGTGGCTAAGGCGAAAAATTATGCTATTCAAGGTTGCAGCGGTATAGCTAATCTCGTCATCTTAAATTGCCTTTATGGGACTGTATCCACTGCTATTTATAGAGGGATACAAAGGGAGCACAACCGTATCCCTGTGCTCAACATGATATACGATGGGTTAAAGCAAACCAACGCAAAGACAAGGATAGAGGCCTTTATACATCAAGCGAAGTTATACCACCAAAGATACAGCATGGTTTAATAAACTGGCACTTTGTGTAAGCTGACATTCCGAATTTGTACAAAGTTCACCTTGTCCTGGTGGGCAAGGTTTAATCCCAGCCGCTGGTGAAATACCTATGTAACATCACTTTTCCATTTTGTAAATATTCCCATTTCATAGTCACAAGTGAAACATATTCACAATTCCATAAATAAGAGCTAACAATCGATGGTCTACAGTATACCAATACAAAAATGAGGATAGAGGCCTTTATACATCAGGCTAAACTGTATCCTGAGAGATATTGCGCAGTTAAATCCTGAATGTAAAGTTTGAAATACTAAAAATATCTAATGAACTACCACTTTGAATTGGGCTTTTCAATTTCCTTGGGCTCTAGAACTCAGGGTTTAAAGTCTTCCAGAATTATCCAATCAATTTGGTTGTCGCCCTTGGGGATGGAAACAATATGGTTCTTGTATCGTAATTGCTCTACCAGAAAAAATTGTCCATTATAGTCCAAAGCAATGTGATTCTCATCGGGGACCGAGATTATCCGACAGGTCTTTAATCCACTTATACCAATTCCGATGACCTTCAGAATGGCTTCTTTCGCCGTCCAATAGCGAAAAAAGGTATCCCAGGACCTTTCCTTTAACTCCCATTCCTCGTCACTCGCCACATGAGCAAATATAGATTCAGCCCGGGGCTTTATTTCTTCAATATCGATCCCGACCTTATCTTTGCTAACCACCGCCGCCACGTACTCAGGTTTGTGGGAGAGAGACCAATAATTGCCCGAAACTGGGCATGGGACCCCCTTTTTGTCCTTGCGCAGTTCTCCGAGTCTCACTCCGCTTTTTTCGGCACTCAGTTTTAGCGCCTCTCGAGCGATTTTGCTCAGACTGGCTACCTTTTCTTTCCCCGAGAGTTTATGTCCAACTTCGGTAACTGGCATGACTACAGGAAATAAAGTCATTGGCTTACTAAAACCTTGTTGCCTTCTTGATAATATCTTTATCAAAGTAGTTGACTGACATTCCGCAATCCACGATGATCCCTTGGGCATTAATGCCACTGGAGCGATCGCTCAAGAGAAATACTGCTGTATTGGCTACTTCCTGAGCAGTTAGAATTTTTTTACGAAGCGTTAATTTTTCAGTATAAAGGTAATAATTGACGGATCCTGGTATTCCTGCGGATGCCGAGGTTTTCAGCGGCCCAGCGTTAACTGAGTTAAATCTGACTTGAGAAAACGAACTGAAGGATTTAGCCAGAAAACATATGGTTGAATCCAGGGCAGCCTTTACGGGAGCCATAAAACCGTAAGGTTCGGCTGCTATTTTGGTGGTTGAGATTGATATGGTAACTATCGATGCCTTTTCATCCAACAGGTCTTTAAACTCATTGGCAATGGCGATTAATGAATAACAGGAGATATCAATCGACTGCAGGAAGTCTTTCTTTTTTGTTTCGTGAAATGGCTTAAGCCCTTCTTCATAATTGGCAAAAGCTATGGAATGAACAATACCGTGAATTTTGGGATACTTCTTGGAAATATCTTCAGCAAGTCTTCTAATTTCCTGCTCTCGTTCGACGTCGCATACAAAGATATCAGAACCAGGAAGGATTTTGGAAACACTCTCTCTGCGTTCTTTTGATCGAACACTATAGACTACATTTGCGTTTGCCTCAGAAAGAACCTGTCCGATGGAGAAGGCGACGCTCTTCCTGTTAGCCACTCCAAAAACAAGAAAAGTCTTACCCGCGATGTCTAAGAAATCCATATAGTGCTCCTTCTATTTCCATGTCGTATGTTAAGGTGCCTCTTTAGCCAGGGTGACGGTAAACTCGACCGTGACCGATGTCTTTCCGGCGACCGAGGCTTTGCCCTTCATGAAATAGGCATTACTGACTTTTTCCACCAGTTCTGCTTCAATGTCCAGGGTATTACCGGGCTTGACGATACTTTTGAACTTGGCGTTATTGATTCGGGTCAAAACAGGAATACCTTCACCAATACTGCCCATCATTTTGGAGAGCAAGATGGCGCCTGTTTGGAAAATAGATTCACAGATAAGTGCGCCGGGCATGATTGGTTGTCCTGGATAATGTCCTTCGAACACTGGCTCATCGGGGTTTATTTCTTTCGTTGTTTTGATTTTTGTTCCGCTTAATTCCACGATCCTATCGACAAACAAAAATGGTGGACGATGGGGTATGGCATTTAGAATCTCCTCCATCTCATAATCCTCCAGTCACCTCAAGAGTAGAACCGGTAACATATGACGCCTCTTTAGAAGCCAAGAAAAGAACGCAAGCGGCCACTTCTTCAGTGCTTCCAAATCTCTTTAGGGGAATCCTGGCCAAGTAGGATTCACGCAATTTATCTGGCAGGTCTTCAATTAATTCGGTGGCAATAAATCCCGGAGAGACACAATTAACCGTAATACCCCGGGTGGCGACTTCCTTGGACAACGATTTAGTCAATGCACTCAGGCCTGCCTTTGAAGCTGCATAATTCGCCTGGCCTTCAAAACCGTATCTTTCCATCACAGAGCTTATGTTGATAATCCGTCCATATCGTTTGCGCATCAGACTCTTGACAGCAAATTTGCACATGTAAAAGATTCCAGCGAGATTGACATTCATTACATCATGCCAGTCCGATTCTTTCATCATCGCCAGGACAGAGTCCTTTCGGATACCGGCGTTGTTCACCAGGACTTCAAAGCTCCCATATTTCGTGTCTGTGTATTTGAAAAACTTTTCCACCTCTTCATATTTGGTCACATCAAGCTTTTGGATATCAATGTTTTCGGCAAACTGGCTGTTGTCTTGTTTAAATTGTGCCGCCGCAGCTTCATTTGTCGTGTAAGTGACAATAACTTTAGCGCCTGCCTTCAAGAAACCCTCGGCGATGCCTTTGCCTATGCCTCTGGTTCCACCAGTGACGATTACAGTTTGTCCTTTGAAATCATGCATTTCTTACCCCTGCTGAGAGAAATTTGTCTACGTCGTGGGCGACAATTACTCCGTAATTAGCTGCACCTAGCCACCCTGACATTATAATCCCTACGGAGCCGGTGTGGAAAAGCCCTGGTATCTCTTTAGGAAGCCCCATACTGACCTTTAACCCTTCAAATTTGGTGCCGAAAGAGGCTCCGCTCAAATGGAGCGTATACCTTTGAAATGTTTTTGGGGTGGCGGCTTCCAGGTGGTCTACCTTATCTCGAATTTTAGGAACATATTTCTCCAGAGCATTAAGCGTTCGTTGAACCAAATTTTCCTTAGCAGCTCGGTATTCTTTTTCAGACAGGTTAGCCCAGTCTTCGTAATTGGCATTAGTGGAGGCTACGACCGAGAACATATCAGAGCCCGGCCGGGTTTGTGGATAGTAGATTGAGAAGGTCCGGCTGGTAGTATTTTTGCTGCGAAGTTCTTCGGAATCGAATTTCTCCGTCTCTGAGGTAAAAAGCAAATCCCCTATGTAGTCGATTTTCTCGCCCTTTTTGATACCCATATACACCTGACAACTGCTGTTATTGAGGCGCACTTTTTTGGCCTCTTCAATGAAGCTTTCAGAAAAATTCTCGTCTCCGACTAGTTTATGGATAGTTGATAATAAATTACCATTGGAGACAACAGCTTTACCTTTGATCATTTTTCCATTCGCTACCACTCCGGCAATCTTTTTATCCTCGATGCCAATTTTTTCCACCAGGCATTTGGTTCGAATATCGACACCGTTTTTTATAAGCTCCGCCCGCATCATTCCAATAATCTTATCCGTCCCACCTTGAAAGGTATAAACACCTTTGTTTAGAAAATTGGAAAAGACAATCCCGTAGGTTATCGCAGGGTCATCCAAGGTTGATCCATTGGCATAGGTGATCGGTTCCATTATCATGCGGACAATATCATGACGACCGGGAAAAAAATTTTCAAAAAGCTCTCTGGTAGTCATGGTTTGGTCATCGTAAAAGTTCATGCCTCTGAGTGCGCTAACGAAGTTATCAATAGTCTCTCTGGGGATTTTGAAGTGCTCCTGCATGACACGTTTGAAATCATCACTATCATAAGTCGTTGTAAGGGAGAACTGAGGGTTGTCCAATCGAATCCCTTTGAGTTGAACGATTGAGTCAGCAATTTCAGGAGTCCAGTACTTACGGCAGGTTTTAATCATACCTACTGGAAATCCATGCAGGGAGATATCAAAGATGTGTCCTCCCTTTCTCTTGAACCACGTAGCCAATCCACCAAGGTTATAGTGGTGCTCTAGGAGTAAGATCGAATGACCTCCTCTGGCGAGCATATTAGCACAGGTTAATCCTGCCAAGCCGCTGCCAATGACAATTACATCGTATTCTGATTTTGTGTCTTTCAACCAATCGCGGTTCATTGAATCCCTTTTTTTCATGCCTTCTGCAGAACATGAAGATTTGCCATGGAGATACCACTAAGCATTGCTCCCACGATTCCCATAAATCCCTGGTCGGTGCCACAAATAAACAGATTTTCTAGATGAGTTATCCCCATTTTGGTCTTATTGGGCGTTCCATAGACCGCGCCATTTATGTGGCCGGTGAATCTGTGGATTGTTTTGGGAGTGAAGACATCCGTAAAAACTATGGAATCACGAAAATCAGGTATGAGTTTTACCACTTCATTGAGAGAGGCTCCAAGCCAGGCAGCCTTTTGGGCTTTGTACTCTTCCTCATTCAATCTGTTCCAGAGGTCGAAGTTAGCCAGGTTAGTTATTCTGATCATGCCCTCTGGCAGGGGATTTTCGTATTGGAAATTATTGGGGCAGCAGATAACACCGCTGGAAACGTTGACTAGCTCGTCAGGTTTTCGATAGTCAAATCTATCTGAATTGTTATAAAAGATGATGGTTGTTTCGTGTCCCATCTCAGCAGGTTGCTTGTCCAGCACCGTAATAAACTCTACCATGGAGAGTTGCCCTGCTTTATCCTCTATCCCTGTGGGATCATAGTTAGACAGGAGTCTCATGGTTTCAACATAACCAGCGGATGATAGTATCTTGTCGGCTGTGAGAACTTCACCGTTCTCGAGCAGCATAGATTCAACTCTGCCATTGGCAGCTTGAATACTTGTTACTGCGCACCTCGTTTTTAATTCACCGCCACAACCCCTGTATTTTCTCACCAGCACGTCAAGGATCTGACGCACCCCAGCTTGAGGTCTGGCAAAACCTTCACAGTAGATGCCCTTGAACATAATGACAAACTGGCCGAACTCTATATCATTTTCTTGAGCATTTCCGTAGAACATAAGCGGACAAAAAACCATATCGATAAGGAGTGGGTCGGAAATAATGGAGCCCACAACTTCGCGAGCTGAAATTGGTTTGGCATACAAGTTCAGTTCGTCATATTTGAAAATAGTCTTAAGCAGTCTTTGGAAATTGTCAGCCTGCGCCGGAAAATTATCGACCACTTCCTGGACAAAAAAGTCGAGGTCGTTATTAAATCTGAGGGTTTTATCGGGAAATTTAATTGCGGACATCCGTTGTGGGCAAAGAGCAAAATCTTCGGCTTTCAACTTGAGCTGCCGGAGCAGCTTTGGCAGTGGCGTTAACTTAACACCCTTAGGAACATAGTTGGTCATAGCATGAAGGCCAACATCGAATTTACGTCCCCCACGGTTGTAAAAGGAATTAAGCCCCCCAACGCGATAATGTTTTTCGATGATGCAAACCCTTTTATCGTAGTAGGCCAATCTAATGCCAGCAGCAAGGCCAGACATGCCTGCACCGATAATTAGAACATCGTAATCCATAGTCCGGCTCTTTTTAAAATCAAAGGCAAACCTGAACCTTCAATCCTCGGGGAAAATGCGATAAAAATTTGTGCTTCCGGCGTATTAACACTACCGATTAAAGGTCTCTCATCCGCGGCTCTAGATAAGCTACAGAGCTATCTATCGTGGCTAATTGCATATAGTCATCCTCAGGAACCTCTATGCCGTAACGTTTTCGTAGCTCCATAATGATGTCTAAGAAATCCATTGAGTCCAATTCGACTTGTTCTCGTATTGGGATATCGCCCTTAAGATTGGTCAGATCCTCATCCGGTATAATTTGGGCAACAATTTCCATAAGGACGGATTTAATTTCTTCCTTGGTCATGTACCCCCCATTTGTTTATTTGAAAATAGCGTTTCCAAGTTTATTCTCCAAACCTTTTTATGATGACGACCGAATTGAGACCTAGCATTCCAAAGGAATTATTCAATATATAGTTGACCTTGTCAACCTTTCTAGGTTCATTAATAACCAGGTTGTTAAGAGGACACTCAGGGTCTAAGTGGTCCAGATTGATTGTCGGATGAACGATGTGGTCTTCAAAGGAAGGCAAATTCCCCGCTAATTCTAGAGCGGCGGCTGCCCCCATTGTATGCCCAATATAACTCTTGGTGTTGTTTATATATACATTGATATGGTTACCAAAGACTTCTCTTATCGCCTGGCACTCCGCGGCATCCCCTTCACGAGTTCCAGTCGCATGTGTATTGATGATATCGATATCTCCCGCAGATATGCCGGCCTTATTGAGGGCGAGTTTCATGCACTCAGCTTGCCTTTGTGCGTTTGGGAGAACGAAATCAAAAGCATCTGAGTTGATAGCATATCCCACTATTTCACCGTAAATCCTGGCTCCTCGTTTAAGCGCATCGCCTAATCTTTCCACAAGGTAGATACATCCTCCTTCTGAAACAACAACACCATTCCGGTTCTTATCAAAAGGGCGGCAAGCCTTTTCAGGGTCTGCATGAGAAGCCAAAGCACCTTCACTCCTAAAACTGGCAAAAGCACCAAAGGCATGAATAGTCTCTGAAACCCCGCCAGCTAGAGCTAAATCAACTTCACCCAGCAGCAACATTTGTAAGCCTTGTATAAGTCCAATGTTACCGCCAGCGCAAGCGGCCCCCAGTGTGTAATGTGGTCCAGTAATTCCCATATTCAAGGTTACTTCACCGGCTGGATTGTTGGCCACTATTCTTGGGTTGTAATGGTGTGACACGAACGTTGTATTGTAATCGAATTGCTTGATTTCGTATATTTGTTTTTCCGTGTCCACGTTACCATGCTCAGTAATTCCGACATAGACACCAATCCTCGATTTATCAAGGCAGGCAAGGTCTAATTTGGCATCAGCGATTGCCTCTTGAGCGCAGTAAATAGCTACAGAGCCGGCCCTCGTTCCCCGACGCAATTCCTTCTTTTTTTGATACTTCAATGGGTCGAAGTGACATACACCAGCCAATACTTCACCCATGTAGCGGACGTTGAATTTCTGGATCCCGGATTTGCCAGCAAGTAGACTTTCTCGAAATTCCGCCAGGTTATTTCCGTTTGGCGCCGTCAGGCCAACCCCAGTAATTACAATTCGTGCTTCGTTAGGTTTCCTTGCCATCATGGGATATAACTTCCATCAAAAATGTATATATTAGAGCAGCTTGAAGAAATCTAGTTACATCGCCCCTAAGGAGTATCTCTCTGACCTCATGTTGCTGGGGCCATTTTCTCTACCATTCTAGACCCAGCACAAGACAGACTATGCCGCTGCCAATGCCCAGCATGGCAACCTTATCACCAGGGCTAAGGCAACCCTCGTCAATTCCGATAGCCATGGTAATGGGCAGTGAAACCGACCCAATGTTTCCTAGATATTCTACAGTGGAAAAGTCTTTTGCCTTATCTAGTCCCAGGGTCTCAAACAACAATTTACTATGCACGGCGCTAACCTGATGAGTAAAAAACCTATCTACGTCGGGGTTTTTCCACTCAAGCTCTTGTTTTACAGCCTCCCAGGTTTCAGGTGCCAATTTTGCCCCATTTTTGAGGAGCTCAGTAGAGTTTGTGTACATGTCAGGCGAAATCCTCGGGTCGAAGAAGCAGGTATCGTCTTTTATACGACAAAGATCATTGTGCTGTGAGGCAGCGCGCGTTACCCCACCAAGAAACTTATGACCGTCTCGCGATAAGGAGGAGTGAGTTAACACCGCTGCCGCTGCTCCTGACCCCAAAGTTAGAGTGGCAAAGGCCATTTTGACCTCTTCTTTGGTGATGTCCGGGTCTTCCAAGAGTTTATCGATTATTGCATCAATAATTCGTTTGCTGCTCTCACAGCCAACCACAATTCCTGCTTTTACCTGACCCAACTCAATCATATTGGCCAAAGTTACCATTCCGTTGATGAAACCCAGGCAGGCATTGGAGATGTCAAAAATGGTAGCTGTGGATGGGAGACCTAAGGAATCGTGGACTACCGTAGCCGTTGCTGGCTCCAGGAAATCACGGGATACCGAGGTATGGAGTAGACATCCGATATCCTCTTTATTGACTCCAGACTTGCTAATAGCTTTTTCTGCTGCTTTTATGCTAGCCTGACTAGGCGTAACTCCGTCGTTCCACACTCGTCGTTCACGAATCCCGGTCATCATTTCCAGACGCCCGTAGGAAAGATTGAATTTGTCGTATATCGGGGCTAGTCTTTCTTCCAGGCTCAAAGATGTAATGATATTCTCCGGAAGTTCGTAACCAAAAGACTCAACACAAACCTTTTTGTACTGCATTCAATACCCTATTTCTCCCTCACCAGCATCGTGAGGAGCTACGACGAAAATAGCTATATCAACTCCACAGGCTCACTTTTGCCTGCTCGATATTAATTTCGGAATGTGGAACTTTGTTCTGAGATTTTCCCACCTTCCTGTGGACTCCGGGGGAATCATCTCGTCTGGAATGTACTTCCCTACTGCAGCAAGGACAGCGCAGATCTTTCTCGAGTTCGCCACCTCGTCAGGGACATACTCATCAGCGGCAGCAATAGCAGTAGAGCGCAGCCTACGAGGAGCTAATTTCTCGACCCCGTTAATTGCGAAAGAAATCAGCTTGCTTGGGACACGATTATCCAAAAACTTAAGGGCAAAAAGCAGCAGCCTATCTGGAGCATATTTATCTACTACTTTCACAAAAAGGGAGAACCCCTTCCCTGCAAGGGACCTATTTATCGAATCAAAGTTGGGCTTTTTTAACGCCATGTTCTTTCCCACCCAGGTACCGTACTGTTATTACATTTTATTACTATTTACTACTATTTGTCAAACACGATAACTTACCTCTACCACCCTGTAATTGACACACTTGAGTGACCGGGGTAAAATACATTGTTTTGATATGGCTGATGTAAGGCTCGGTTCAGGCGAGAGTTTCGAGGCCCTGCTGCGTAGATTTAATAGGCAGGTGCAGCAGGACCGCATTTTAGCTGAAGTTCGCCGCCGCAAGCATTATGAAAAACCCAGTGAAGAGAGGAGAAAGAAAGCGGCAGCGAAAAGGCGGAAAAGTTCTAGATAGCCAAGATATGGCGCTGAAGGATAGTATTCGGGAAGCTCTCAGGGGAGCGCTTAAGCGACAGCAGAGAGTAGAGGTTTCTACATTAAGGTTATTATTATCTGAAATAAAGAATGCTGAAATTGCGCAGCAAAAGCCCGCTGACGATAACAAAGTGCTTGATGTTATTACCAAGGAAGTAAAACGTCGTCGGGAGAGCATCGAAGCCTTTAAGAAGGGGAATCGTAGCGATCTGGTGGCACAGGAAGAAGCAGAACTGGCTGTTCTTATGAGCTATCTTCCTGAGCAAATGAGTCGGGCGGAGATCATGGCAGCGGCACGGCAAGTGGTTGATGCAGTTGGAGCTAAGGGGCCGAGCGACAAAGGCAAAGTCATGTCCCAGCTTATGCCTCAACTCAAAGGCAAAGCTGATGGCAAAGAAGTCAGCGAGATAGTTTCAGAATTGCTTGCTGCTAGCTAGATTTAGAGGGCGAGCGAGGTTTTTAAATTATGGCGTGATGGCGGTAAAAGAGCATCGCCATTGTTCTTTGCAGTATGAAATCTGGAATCGTTATTTTCCCCAGCATCTGGGCTGATCGCGATTGTTACTACGCTCTTCATGCTTTGCTACTCGGAATGACGTCTTGGTGAACGGAGTCGGTTAATGAATATCTCTAAGGAAATTCTGGATGAAGTTGCTTTAAGCGAAAAGGAATATAAGCTTATCGTGCAGCAGCTAGGGCGAGAGCCTAACGAGGTAGAGCTGGGAATGTTCGGCTCGTTATGGAGTGAGCATTGCGGCTACAAGCACTCTAAACCCTTACTCAAGCTTCTGCCCTCCCGAAGCAAAAATGTCTTGGTGAGTCCCGGGGAGGAAAATGCCGGGGTAGTGGATATTGGCGATGGGCAGGCGGCGGTAATGAAAATAGAGTCCCACAATCATCCCTCAGCGATTGACCCATATCAGGGTGCTGCTACAGCGGCAGGTGGCGTTATAAGGGATATCTTTACTATGGGTGCTCGCCCTATAGCTTTGCTCAACTCGCTTCGCTTTGGCCCTTTAACTGAATCCAATAATTGCTACTTGCTCAATGGAGTTATCGGTGGCCTTGCAGATTATGGCAATTGCCTGGGGATACCTGGTGTGGGTGGCGAAGTATTTTTTGCTGATAAGTATACCGGTAATCCGTTGGTTAATGGTTTATGTTTGGGCATTTGTGAAAAAGATAAGCTGGTCAAAGCCAGGGCCAGTGGGGAAGGCAACTTGCTAATGATGGTGGGAGCTGACACGGGGCGTGATGGAATTCATGGCGCTTCCGGTCTAGCATCGCGTACTTTTGAGGATGAGTCAGAGACGAAATCAGTGGTCCCGGCAGGCAATCCTTCTCTGGAGAAATTGCTCATTGAAGCGTGCCTTGAATTAGCGCAGACTGATTGGATTGTAGGCATGCAAGACCTGGGGGCGGCTGGGTTGACAAGCTCTACGGTGGAGTGTGCAGCTAGAAGCGGGAGTGGAATGGAAATAGACGTACTTAAAGTGCGTCGTTGCGAAGAGGATATGACCCCTTATGAAGTAATGCTCTCGGAGTCGCAGGAGAGAATGTTGCTGATTGTGAAGAAGGGTTGTGAGGAAGAGGTGAAAGCCCTGCTTGATCGCTGGGAAATTCGCTCCGATATAATTGGTCGGGTTACCAATACTGGATTAGCCGTGGTTAAAGAGGGGGGAAAAGTTGTCGCTGAGATTCCCGTGAATTTGTTGGTCTCCCCACCTCTTTATCGCCAGCGGAGTAAGAAGCCAGCATGGCTTGAAGAGCTTCAATCTCTCGATATGAGCATCGTCCCTGACCTTAAGCCCAGGCAATGCAATTCTGTTTTACTTCGTTTACTGGCCTCTCCTAATATTGCCAGCAAAGAGTGTATCTACTGCCAGTGTGATTATCAGGCGATGGGCAATACTGTGGTTCCTCCCGGTGGCGATGCCGCTGTTTTGCGTATCCAGGGAACCAAGAAAGGTATTGCCTTAACTGTCGATGGCAATGGGCGGTATTGCTATGTTGATCCCTTCCTAGGTGGAGTGATTGCTGTGGCTGAAGCTGCTCGGAATTTGGTCTGTAGCGGGGCTGAACCTTTAGCTATTACCGATTGCCTTAACTTTGGTAATCCTGAAAAGGCTGATGTCTATTACCAGTTGAAAGAGTGCATAAAGGGTATGACGCGAGCTTGTCGGGAGCTGAAAGTTCCCGTGATAAGTGGTAATGTTAGCCTTTATAATGAGAGCAAAGGCGAAGCTATCTATCCCACTCCAGTGGTAGGCATGCTGGGGATTGTAGAAGATATAAGCAGACATTGCACTATGTCTTTTAAAAAGGAAGGTGACCTGGTATTTCTGCTGGGCGAGTCCTCTCCTTTAACTAGTAGATCTCAACTGTCAAGTTACAATGGCATTGGTGCTAGTGAATACCTGGAGTTGATACATGGCTTGGTGAGAGGGAAACCCGGCATTGATTTGGATATGGAGAAAAGGGTGCAGCGCTGTTGTCTGGAGGCTATAAAGCGGGGGTTTATCAAGTCGGCCCATGATTGTTCCGAAGGCGGTTTACTGGTAGCCATTGCTGAAAGTTGCATTTGTGGCGATATTGGTTTTAAAGGCGAAAACTGGAAAGTGAAGGGGAGATTGGATTCTGCTTTCTTTGGGGAGCATCAGTCACGGGTCATAGTGTCAATGTCGGGCGATTCGGCAGCTAAATTGAGTAAGGTAGCCAGAAAATGGCAGGTGCCATTGACTTTGCTGGGGAGAGTTGGCGGAAAGCGCTTGGTGGTGGAGGGCTATATTGATCTACCTCTGGCCAAGGTGGAAAAAGCCTGGCGGGATGGCCTTAAGCAGTTATCGGGGAAATGAGAAAACCAAGCCGGCAGCCACCAGCCACCAGTGACTTTTAACTCTGTGAAAATGATGGAAGTCTCTCCATTTCGAGGTATATGCTATAACCAAAGAATAGTCGGAGATTTAGCTCGGGCCCTTTGTCCTCCCTACGATGTTATCACTCCTGAACAGCAAAAACTTTACTACGAAGAAAATAGTTACAACGCTATTCGCCTGGAATTCCCCGCTGAGAGCCCGGAGCCCACAGGTGATAGCTATCAAAGAGCAGCTATTACCTTTCAGCAATGGCTGAAGCACGGAGTTCTTCAGCTTGACAGCGTATCCAGCTTCTATTTGCATGACCATCGTTTTGAGTATTCAGGCGAAAAGAGGGTGAGGCGTGGGCTAATAGCTCGTGTCAAGCTCGAACCCTGGGGCAGCGGCATATATCCTCACGAAGAAACCTTTCCCAAAGCTAAAGGCGACCGCTTGCAGCTGATGCGAGCTTGCCGAGCTAACTTCAGCCCATTGCTTTCTCTCTACCATGATTCCGAGCGGAAAATTGCCTCGATATTATCTGAGTCATCCCGGGCTAAACCCATGATTGAGACATCAATTCTCTCTCTTTCGACGGGAGGGGGTCAGGATGAGGGTGGAGAAGCTCATACTCTCTGGGCGATAACTGACCCAGAAATCAAGCGGGAGCTAAGTCAGTTTCTATCCTCTCAGCCCCTTTACATTGCTGATGGTCATCACCGCTACGAAACAGCGTTAGCTTACCAACAAGAAAGAGCACAGGAGCAATCGGATTCCTTTGACTCCTCTGTCATTGCGAGCGAAGCGAAGCAATCTGTAATTGGCAAGGAAGCCTTTCAGTATGTAATGATGGAGTTAGTGGACTTTTCTGACCCTGGACTTGTTGTTCTACCTCTGCACAGGCTAGTGCGTAATATAGTGCCTTCTATATTGATGCAGCTGGAAGATCAACTCAGGAACTTCTTTGTCCTTGAGGCTGTTCCTTTAAAAGCTTATGACTGTCAGCTATTAGCTGATAGCTGTTTGGGAATTCTAGGTTTACAGCCTGGCTCATTGGTCGTATTGAAGAGACGTCAAGATATTTCTCTTGAGGCTATGATGCCCGGTAACAGGTCCCAAGCTTATCGGGAGTTCGGCGTTAGCATTCTTAATCATATTATTTTGGATAGGATCTTGGGTCTCACTTCGAAAGAGAACGTCACTTATACCGTAGATTTGAAAGAAGCCTACCAGCAGATAAAGGAGGGGAAATATCAATTAGCCTTCCTGTTAAATCCTCCGCAGCCGGAAGTGGTCAAGGCTGTTGCCGATGCTCAAGACAGGATGCCAAGCAAATCAACTTATTTCTACCCCAAGCTCCCCGCTGGTTTAATCATTAATCCTTTGGACTGACTGGGTTTGTAAAAAGACTATCTATAGCTTTACTGTTTTAGCTGTGTAAATACCGGGAAGGGCACGTATCTCCTGTAGCTGCTCTTCACCCAGCGGTTCATCGAGAGCTAAAATCATGAGGGCTTTTCCCCGGGGCTGGAGTCTAGATAAGTGCATGGAACTGATATTAATATCGGCTTTGCCGATTATATTACCGATGGTGCCAACAAGCCCAGGTCGACTTGACATCTCATCTCGGAACGCTATAAATTATGCAGGAGTCCAACATGTCTAGAACCCAAAGGAGTCAGCTTTATGAAAAAGATCATCCAGGTCAAAATCTATAAAGGGGAGAAATTTTACGTTGCCGAGTGTGTTGACTTGCCTGTGGTTACTCAAGGCAAAACCCTGGACGAAGTTGTGGAGAATATCAGGGAAGCTATTGACCTCCACCTTGAGGGGGAGAGTCTAGAGGAGTGGGATATTTCCCCCGATTTTTCCGTTTTGGCCAATTTTGAGCTTGAGCCAGTTCATGCCAAAGCTTAGAAGCCTAACCGGCGAGGATGTTATCGGAATCCTTTCTCAATTTGGTTTTGAAATTGTTTCCCAAAAGGGAAGCCATGTGAAATTGAGAAGGATTCTCTCCGACGGTACAAAAGAAACTCTCACTATACCTTTTCATAAAGAACTGGATAAAGGCACTTTAAGAGCCATCTTCAGGCAAGCTTTAAGATATTTCCCAGAAGAGCAGCTTAAGCCATATTTCTATAGCTAGAAGTATTATAGCTGGGTTACTATAGTTGTGCTGAGGTTCAGATTGCTTCGTCGCAAAGGCTCCTCGCAATGACAGTGGAAAAACACGAGATGTGGCGTGGCTCAGAGATATGCGCGAGAGATTGCCATGGCTTGGGTTTTCACCCTCACCTTAATCCTCTCCCATCGAGGGAGAGGGATTCTGCATGAAACTATGCGGGAGGCTCTAAATCCCCCCTTAAAGCGATTTATAGCTTTACTGTTTTAGCACTGTAAATACCAGGAAGGGCAAGTATCTCCTGTAGTTGCTCGTCACCCAGTGGTTCATCGAGAGCTAAAATCATGAGGGCTTTTCCCCGGGGCTGGAGTCTAGATAAGTGCATGGAACTGATATTAATATCGGCTTTACCGGTTATGTTACCGATGGTGCCAACAAGCCCAGGTCGGTCAAGATGGTCGCAGAAAAGGAAATATCCCCCAGTGGGCACGATATCCATCCAGAAGTCATTAACCTGGACGATGTGGATCTCGCTATCTCTAACTGTGCCCGATATTGCAGTGGTTCCTACATTGGTATTGACCTCTAGGGTGAGCAAGTTGGAGTAATTCTGGCAGGTCGCCTCTTTTTCTTCGCTGATCTTTAAGCCACGCTGAGTGGCGATAAAACCAACGTTGACCAGGTTGATTCTTTCCTCGCTTGCTTGTTGCAACAGCCCGCTGATGAGCGCCGTCTTAATAGGGTTGCAATCGTAGTTACTTACTCCGCCGCTATACTTGATGTGTGTTGAGCTTATTTGTCCCTCCATTAGTTGACTGGCAAGGTTGCCGATAGTTGCAGCTACTCTCATAAATGGTGCTAGTTCAGGAGCTATGTGTGGAGCGTTAACGGCGTATTTGCTAAATCGTCCTTGAAGCACCGCCATGACTTCTTCAGCGATGTCTTGGGCGATGCCGGTCTGCGCTTCAATTGTAGAAGCGCCTAGATGAGGGGTAACGATTATCTTGTCTTCTTTGAATAGAGGACTATCTGTTACTGGCTCCTTATCAAAGACATCAAAGGCGGCGCCAGCTATTTTCCCAGTCTTAATTGCTTTGGCTACTGCTTCCTCGTCAATCAATCCGCCCCGGGCACAATTGATAATCCGAGCTGTGGGCTTTAATTTTGCTAACGCCTTACTTCCAATTAATTTCTCGGTGGTCGCGGTCAGAGGCACGTGGAGAGTGATAAAATCAGCCTCTCTAAGAAGCTGGTCCAGGGACACCAGGTCTACTTTGAGGTTGCGGGCATAGTCTTTAGAGACAAAGGGGTCGTGGGCGACCACGCGCATCTCAAAGGCCTGGGCCCGTTTGGCTACTTCAGAGCCGACATTACCCAGACCGATGATGCCCAGTATCTTATTTCTGAGTTCGCTGCCAACCATTTCCTCTCTTTGCCATTTACCTGATTTAAGGCGGCTATTTGCTTGTGGTATGTTACGTGCCAGGGCAAGCATGAGGGCGATGGTATGTTCTGCGGCAGCCACAGTATTGCCTGTAGGGGCGTTAACTACCACAATACCTTTCCTGGTAGCAGCATCGACATCGATATTATCTGTGCCCACTCCGGCTCGGCCGATCACCTTGAGTTTCTTCCCCAATTTAATGACCTCTGCCCCTACTTGAGTTTGACTACGTACAATCAAAGCATCGTAATCGCCAATTATAACCTTGAGCTTCTCAGGCTCCAGCTTGGTCTGGATATCGACTTGAGCGTAGCTACGCAGGGATTGTATCCCTTCTTCAGCAATTGAGTCAGCGACTAAAATTTTCATCTTTTGGTTAGCCCTTCTTCGCTCGGGGTAGAGCTTTGTTTAACGCCTCCAGTACCGACTTGATATCATCATCCTCCACGGAGCCGAGATGGCCAATACGGAATATTTTGCCTGCTAGCTTCCTCTGGCCTCCGGCAATGACTACGTCATGCTCCTCCCTGAGCACCTGAATCAATTTAGGGACGTCGATCTTGTCCGTGGCGTTCACTGCCGTCACCGTGTCGGAGGCATAATCTTCTTCAGGGAAAAGGGAGAATCCCAGCGATTTGACTCCATTTCTCGCTATTTGGGCTATTCGACCATGCCTGGCGAATATGTTATCCAGTCCCTCGTTTAGCATTAAATCCAGAGTGGTATTTAGAGCGTAGAAGATGGAGATAGCTGGTGTCCAGGGAGTTTGCCCTTTCTGGAGAAAATCTTTGGCTTTGGAAAAATCCCAATAATAGCGTGGCATTTTGGCCTGTGCATGAGCCTGCCAGGCCTTTTCACTTACACTAACCATGGCTAGTCCGGGAGGCACCATCCATCCTTTTTGGGAACCAGTGACAACTATATCACAATGCCAGTCATCGGTAGGCAAATTAATGCAGCCCAGGCTTGAGATAGCGTCAACCAAGAGAAGTTTATCGAATTTCTTGACCACGGCGCTTATGTCACCGAGCTTGTTAGTCATCCCTGTGGATGTTTCGTTGTGAGTTGCCAGGACTGCCTTAATATCGCCATCTTTGATACTGTCATGCTTCCTTAATACCTTTTCTACTGCATCAAGGTCAACTGCTTTCCCCCATTCAAAATTAAGGCGGATTACTTCAGCACCATATCCTTGGGCGATATCGGCAAAGCGCTCACCGAAGGCTCCGTTGGAGATGGATAAGACCTTATCGCCCGGCGATAGGGTATTGACAATAGCTGCTTCCATGCCGCCGGTGCCTGAAGCGGTAAGCAGGAAAACGTCTCCTTTGGTCTGAAATATCTGTTTTAATTTCTCTGTTGTTGAATTGAGAATTTTGCCAAATTCCTCTCCCCGATGGTTTATCATTTGCCGCCCCATGGCCTCGAGAGCTTGTGGTGGGCAAGGTGTTGGTCCTGGAACACGCAGTTGCATTTTTATCAACTCCTTTTTATGAATTGGCGGTTTCCCACTTTCTTTTCGCACTATCCACCATTCTCAAAAAACGCCGTTTGCCTACTTTGATAATACTTCCGTCCTTCAAACTCACTAGACTGGCGCTGACTTTCTCTCCGTCGACCTCGATAGCACCTTGAGCTAGCAGGCGGTTTGCCTCTGATCGGCTCTTTGCTAAACCAGCCTCAACTATTAAACTTGTAATGTCTCTCTGAACCTCAACTTCGATCTTACCGCTGATATCAACGACACCATGTAATTCGACCGTACGTGTTTCTTTAGGTATCTCCCTCTTCTGGAATACTTGGGTAAAATATTCTTGTGCCTCATCCGCTGCCTGTTTACCGTGGAACTGCCTGACAATTTCATGAGCCAATCGCTTTTTAAGGTTCATGAGGTTAACTGAGCGAGATTTCAGTTGCTTCTTGAACTCAGCGATTTCTTCTTCAGGAACGTCGGTCACTAGCTCAAAATAGTCCACGATAAGAGGGTCGGGGATGGACATTACCTTGCCATATATTTCCCGGGGATGCTCAGCAACGCCTATTTGGTTATTTAAGCTCTTGCTCATCTTCTGATGACCATCAGTACCAATCAAGAGGGGAACAAGGAAAACTTGCTGGGGAGGCTGCCCCGTGCTTTGCTGTAGCTCTCTGCCCACAAGGCAATTGAATTTCTGGTCAATGCCACCGAATTCAACATCGGCCTGGATAACTATTGAGTCATAGCCCTGAAGCAAAGGGTAAAGCATTTCAGTTAGAGATATAGGGTTGCCAGAACCATACCTTTTGTTGAAATCCTCTCTAGCTAGAAGTTGCGCTATGGTAAATTTGCTGGTAAGTCTAATTACTTCATCCAAAGTGAACTGGGAAAACCATTCGCTTTGCCATCTTATCTCCGTTTTATCCTTATCTACTACCTTGAAGAATTGTTCCAAGTAAGTTTGAGCATTGTTCTCTATTTCATTGGGGGAAAGCATATGGCGAGTAGCTGACTGACCGCTGGGGTCGCCAATTCGGGCTGTCCAGTCGCCGACTATAAGAGTGACTTTATGTCCTAGCTCTTGGAATTGACGCAGCTTTCTTAGGCCCACCACATGTCCCAGGTGGATGTCAGGAGCGCTGGGGTCGAAGCCTTGCTTCAGGGTCAGAATTCTCCCCGAGTTCAGCAGCCTTAGTAGTTCCGCCTCTGTTATAATTTCAGCCACTCCTCGTTCTAATATGGTGGCAAACCTTGTATCAGTCATTTTAAATCTTTAGCTAAAATTGCTTCTACCTCCCGAACATCTTTTTCGATTTGTACCTTTAGCTCTTCAGAAGAAGGAAAACGTTGTTCATCCCTTAATTTTTGCACAAATTCTACTCTTATCTCTTTGCCATATAAATCACCTTTATAGTTTAAGAGGTGAGTTTCCACCGTTTTTTCTCCTTCTCCAAAGGTGGGGCGGATGCCAATATTAGTTGCTGAAGGGAATTGCTTGCCATTTACCTGAGCGATAGTAGCATAGATGCCATTGCCTGGTAATGCTTGTTGTGGCTGTATATCCAAGTTAGCGGTGGGAAATCCTAGAACGCGCCCACGTTTGTCGGATGTGATGACTTTGCCTCTCAGGTAGAAATAGTGCCCCATCAGCCGTTCTACCCTTCTCATATCGCCTTGAACTAATGCTCGGCGGATGAGAGTGCTGCTCACTACTTCGCCATTGATTGTATAGGGGGAGATAACTTCCACGCTGAGCTTCATTTCACGTCCCAGAGCGCGGAGCAGGTTGATATTGCCTTCCCGGCCCCTTCCTAAGGCGAAGTCGGGCCCCACCATGATGCCACGCATCCTGAGATGTTTCTGAACCAATGATATAAACTCTTGGGCACTTAGCTGGGCTACCTTGGGAGTGAAAGTGAGCACTGCGACTATGTTTATGCCTAATTCTCGAAAAGCTCTGACCCTATCCTCCAGGTTGCTAAGCCAGGGTAGTTGATTATGTGGATGTAATACCGATTGGGGATGAGGGCTAAAGGTAACTACTCCGCTAAGCAAGTTTTTCTCCGCTGCTCGCTGCTGCAATTTTTTCAGCAGGTAGCGATGTCCGGCGTGGACACCATCAAACACACCTATGGTAAGGACTGTTTCCCCTTGGGGAGTTATACTGGCCAGTTCTTGCTCGATTTCCATGGTCTCAGGGTTTGATCTTCGCGCTTGGAGTAGCTAGCTTTCTATTCCTAGCTTCGGCTAGGGGCAGTAATTGGGACATTAAGAGGCGAAAGTTATCAAAGGTGAGCGATTGAGGACCATCGGCAAGCGCTAGGTCAGGATTAGGATGTACTTCTATGAGAAGTCCGTCTGCCCCGGCAGCTACTGCTGCTAATGCCAGCGGGGGTACCAGATACCATTTACCTGTGGCATGACTGGGGTCGGCGATAATGGGTAAATGGCTGACTTTCTCGATAATTGGTATAGCACTAACATCCATAGTATTACGGGTATAGGATTCAAAGGTCCTGATACCTCGTTCGCAAAGAATAACCTGCTCATTTCCCTGAGCTAAGATATATTCAGCGGCCAATAACCATTCTTGTATGTTGGACGACAAACCACGTTTGAGCAACACCGGTTTCTTTGTCTTCCCCACCTCGTCGAGTAAAACAAAGTTCTGCATGTTTCTAGCTCCAATCTGGAGTATATCAGCATATTTGGCTACTAAATCAACATAGTCTGGCGCCATAACCTCGGTGATTATGGGCATTTGAGTTTCCTTGCCTGCCTGTGCCAGTATTTTGAGCCCGCTTTCGCCCAGTCCACGAAATTGATAAGGCGAGGTGCGTGGTTTAAAGGCACCACCGCGCAGTACAGTGGCCCCGGCTGCTTTGACCGCTCGAGCAGTGGAAAAAAGTTGTTCCTCGTTTTCTATAGCGCAGGGTCCGGCCATAACGACTATTTCATTGCCACCGATGGTCACGCCATTTAGTTCGACTATGGTGTCTTGGGGATGGAACTCCCGACTGGCAAGTTTGTAAGGTTTGGTCACAGGTATGACCTGTTCCACGCCGGGGAGCAATTCCAAGGTGTCGCGAAGTTCAGGGAAAGCTTGCCCCAGTACGCCGATAACGGTATGTTCAATACCCTGTGATATGTGTGCCTTTAGACCAACGACTTCGATTCTGTTCGCGACCCGCTTGATTTCATCTTGGCTGCAGCCGGTTTTCATGACTACAATCATGTGTTGCCTCCAATTGATAGTGACGGTTTGTTCTTTAACTTCTTTGCCTCTCCTAAGTAAACGTGTGTGATTTCCTCAGGTCCCTTTTCAGTGTTTACAAGCATCAGAATTCTCAGGCAGCGGGGTAGATCGTTGGGGACGTTCATTTCATGTCCACAAAGCAAAGCCAAATTGGATGGCCATCCTAGCTCTCGTGTTGCTGAAGCGGGAAACTCAGCATTTAGGTCAGGCGTGGTGCTGAAAAAAATGGCAGCTATGTCCTTAATCTCAATTTTGTTAGCCTGTGTCATTTCCACAAGCAGCTCCTCAGTTGCAGCTAGGATGCGCTCTTTATTATTTGCTGAAACTGTGATAGCACCTCTGATGCCACGGCACTGCAATTTAACTTCTCCCCTTTTCAGATTTAAACTAATAGCCTACCCTAATTCTCATCCTTCGTCAAGAAAGCGCGCCTTGATAGCGGGATAAACTACCATAATTATGTCTCGTGAGCAAAAAGTAGCTATTGTGCTAAGCCCAGCTCAACCAATATAAAGGGCTAGGTTTTAATGATACTATTACTCGTTATTCGCTTGTTTGGTAGCAGCCTCAGGTGGTAAGATGATAATAAGTGTTCTTGCACTTGTTGGCAATATCTGTGATTTCTAGATATGCAGAGGGAGAAATTTGAGGCTCTCGTAGTGAGGGCGATTGATAGTTTGCCACCGGAGTTTCAGCGCAAGCTGGAAAATGTTGATATTGTGGTAGAAGATTGGCCCACGCCAGGACAACTAAGGCAGGCTAAGCTAAATCATTCTAACCAGTTGCTTGGCCTTTACCAGGGTGTGCCTCAAACTAGGCGAGGCCGGGGGTACGGATTGGTTTTGCCTGATAAGATAAGTATCTTTCAAAAGCCCATAGAGGCGCAATGCCGCTTTGGCAATGAAATTGAATCAAAAATAGAGGAAGTAGTGCGCCATGAAATAGCCCATCACTTCGGCCTCGACGAAAAGACTTTGCGGAAGATAGAGGGTGAGAAACACAACAAAAAGTAGTTGCCCAATTTATTGGGCAATTATGCCTGATGAATCAGGCAACTACAAAGATGTGGGGCCTTACCCTCCTCGTGAAGAGGGATTTTATAGTATTTGTAGCATATTATGCGGGAGGTTAAAAACCTGAACCGATATTACCAGCAAAGTGAGCGAAGTTGTGGTTACATCTAGAAGAGTTTTTCGGAGATATTTTCCCCTGATATTTATACTGTGGATACTTTTTGTGTTATATCCCAATCCTCTAAACTTAATCATTAGTGTCCAAAGGGTTCTTAACTTTGATGTTGATCCTGGCGCTGTTGAATTTATGCTGAATGACTTTCCTTCTGACCCTGTAGCTATAGAGAAAGCGGTCCTGGCTAGAATACCTTATCGCTACGATTGGGAGCTTTATAGCATGCCCTGGTATTGTCCTACCATTGAGGAAGTGCTGGAGCGAGGAGAGGGGGATTGCAAAGCCCGAGCTCTGGTCTTAGCTTCTGTTTTGGAAGCGAAAAATATTCCCTATCAAGTTCGTTCATCTCCCTTGCATATTTGGGTAGACTATGAGGGTAAACAGGAGACCTCAATTGAGAATGCTCAAGTCGAGTTTTACCAATACGACCCCGAAACAGGTGAGAGGCGACTCCAGATTCCTGACATTGGTCTAGGCAAGTTAACGAACTATTGGCAGCAACAATTTTGGACTCCTATGCCCGATGGCAGAAAGGCTCTTCTAATTTCAGGCTTATTAGCTTTGATAGTAGCCAGGGTGATTTTACATAAGAGGAAAACTGCCCAGTAAGATGCTGTAAAGTCAAAAGGAGACATTTCAAGACAGGCAAATTGGTTGTTGGTACTGGCAATTCCGCAAGTCTACAAACTGGGCAACGCCGGAGCCTGTAGGCATTTTGCTTCTAATAGCTTATAATCACAGTGCGTCTCATAGGATCTCACTCAAAAAACAGAAGAAGGAGCAGCGATATGGTCCGAGAGGACTTGTCAGTAATCGGAATCTGGAATCTCATTTCCGTCATCACCGAGGCAGATGATGGCACGATATCTTATCCGTATGGAAAAGATGTCGGCGGGTTGCTTATGATTGATGCCAGGGGTTATTTTTCGGTGCATGTGATGAATATGAAACGCCCGCCCTTCAAAATTCCTGACCCGCGCGCAGGCACATCCGAAGAAATAAAAACGGCTTTTGAAAACTATATCGGATATTACGGGACTTTCGATCTAGATGAAACCAATAGGAAACTTACTTTCCATGTCAAGGGAGCCTGGCTACCGAATTGGATCGGAGAGCAGATAAGATATTACAAGTTTGACGTTAACCGGATGGCCATTACTACAGCACCTGTGCTCTTTGATGGAAAGAATAGAGTGGGGAAGCTTATTTTTGAACGTGTTAAATAAATCTGGCCTTGGTTAAGGTGACTTCTACTCAAATTGTTTAACGCATTGCATTTTAGCGGAGAGGATACCGACCCCAGTATTGGGTATCGTCTTCATCGGCGGCTGGTTCTGTAAAGTAGCTCAGAGGTTTTCCCAAGGCGCTGGCGATTCGTTCCAGATTGGCGAGATAAAGTCGCCTCTTGCCTAGCTCGTAGTTGGATAATGCTGCCTGCGTGCAGCCTAATCTGGCTGCCAGTTCCTGCTGAGTGATGCCAAGTTCCTCTCTGGCCTGCTGAATCTGCATGCCGATGCTAGAATAGACCACTCCTGTACTTTATCACATTTTGTAATATCCAGTGAAAAAATTTTGAGATGTATAACAATTTGTTATAAATCTTATTGACAAGCCTACTATGCCTTGTTATGCTGTTAATAACAAAACGTTATTAAAGGAGGAAACGAAATGAAAATCAGCGAAGATGTCTGGAAATTCTATCAGCAGCACCTAGGTTACAGTGATGAGGAAATGAAGAGGTTCAGAGGAAATCCGAGAAACGAGGACGTTATTTCCAAGGCGCCGGCATTAATGAATAAGACCATTGTTATAGAAATTGTAGACTCACATGGCTGCAATAGTCAGCATAAGGTTGGGGATAAGTTCTATTTTGATGGCGCCGGCAATATTTTAACCAAGCTCTGTCCCAAAAGAATCTGTTTTGGTGCCTTGCATTCCATGCCGACATTGATTTATGCGGCACAGGAGCTATTCTATGCCGGTGTGGACCCTAATGAGATGCGGTTTAAACGGATAGGCTGTGTTGATGTTGGCGTCAACTGCGGCGGCTGGGGGCATATCGTCATGGAACTGCGGGTGGAGGAACGCAAGAAATAGTAAGTTGCAGATGTTCTGCTAGTGCAGAAAGGAGATGCGCCGAATATGAAGTCACTTAAGAAAGATGAATTGAAGGAAATCTTAATTAAGAACTGGATGAGCCATGACGCCATGTGGTTCTATCACTGCCTGCAGGAATGCGGCATTGAGAGGACGAACAAAATCAATAAAGCTGCCATCAGGTCTATGGCAGCGATAGAAATAAAGCGGATTCAAAAAGCCGTGGGTATAGATAAGGTGAAAACATTTGAAGACCTTAAGGTAATTGTAAACACAGCGTTTAACGTACTTACAGGCGATTTTATGGATTTCAACTACAGTTTTCCTTCAGAAAATGCTCTACATGGCGAGTGGAAAAATTGCTTTGCCTACAACGGTGTGAAGCAGCTTGGTGTCCTTGACAGATACCAATGCGGCATCATGGAGCGAGTTTGTGGGTGGTTCGATGGACTCGGAATAAAATACAGCGTTTCTCCTCCCATGGCAGGCTGCATGATGCACACCGATGGGAAATGCTTCAGAGAGTTCACGTTTAATTTTGATAAATAGTGATTTAGATTCAACTGTCTGGAAAAGTGGCTGGAATATGAGTTCAACGAAAATTAAGCTGGCACCAGAGCAAAAAGAAAAACTGTTGCGCAATATATGGCTGCTACACGATGGCAGGTGGTTTGTAAAATCAGTGGAGCAATTTGGCTTCGATACTGCCACCAAACTGAATGTCGCCGTAGTCAAGTCCATAGCCAGAACGGAAATAAGACAGCTGTTGGCCGAGACCGACTTTGGTGAGGTCAGGAATATAAAGGACCTACAAGCATTGATGGAGATTGCCTCTCTTCTCTATTTCCCTGAAGAACACAAGTATGAATTTAAGGTAGTGGACAATAACACGTTCGTGGGACATGTACTGGAATGCTATGTCCATAAGATGGTGAGTAAGGCGGGAACCACAGCCATTCACCAGTGTGCGGCAAAGCTGAGGTTCGATTCCTGGTGCCAGGCTATGGGACTCAATGGAGAGGTGATAAACGAGAAAGACACCAGTAACTGCAACGGGACCTGTGAAATTATTTTCAAAATCAAGTGGTGACAGCAAAGTAGAGACGTGAAAAAGGAGGTTAAGAATATGTCAGACCCAATGACAATTACACAGGATGACGGGATAGCCAAGCTAATTCTAAACCGTCCGGCAGTGTTCAATGCTTTCGATCATGATATGATCGAGCATTTTGCACGCCACGTTGTTATGCTTGCCGTCGATGACAACGTACGAGGCGTGGTAATCTCGGGTGAGGGCAAAGGATTTTGTGCCGGCGGTGACATTAAATGGGTATCCGAGTTCCCACTTGGTCCTTCTGTTGCCTTTCACAAGTTGGCGGCGAGTTTTCATCAGGCAATACTAGAGATTCGCCGGATGCCTAAACCGGTTATAGCAGCCATTAACGGGATCACAGCCGGTGGTGGATTTTCGTTGGCGCTGGCTTGTGATTTTCGCATCATGGCTCGGTCTGCTACTCTGAGGCAAGCTTATACATCAAACGGGCTTTGCATCGATAGTGGAGGCACCTTCACGCTTCCGAGGATTGTGGGCTTGGCACGCGCTTTGGAAATAGCTGGATTTGATGCTCCCATTTCCTCTGAGAAGGCATTGACCTGGGGACTGGTGACCAGAGTTGTAGATGATGGGCATGCTCTGGAGGAAGCAGTGAATATGGCTCACGAATTGAGCAATAGCTCGCTCAATTCCTTCGGGTGGTCGAAGCAACTACTTACGGATTCATTCAATACTGCCTTCGAAGCACAAATTGAGCGAGAGCGATTTGGACTTTGCAGTTGTGCGGAGCACCCAGATGGAAAAGAAGGGATACAGGCTTTTGTAGACAGGCGTAAGCCTACCTTCCGGAGCTAAGTCGTGATTTAAAAACCTAATATTGGCGTTTTGTATTATGCTCTTTGTTTCTAAGGTGAAGTGGTGATGGAAGATTAGAGGCTTAAGAATGTTCGGATGCGGGCTGAAGTGCTCCGCGTTGATGACATACGGGCATAACACGGGAGGAATGATATGGATTTTGGATTCACACCGGAAGAAGAAAAACTCAGGCAGGAGGTTCGTGATTTACTCAAAAAGGAAGTTACACCGGAACTCATTGCCGAAGTAGCTGAGTACAGCGGTGGAGCTGGTCCGGTATTCGGCCGCAAGCTTATAGGGAAGATGACTGACGGTCTTTGGTAGGCTTTCCTGGCAACATCCCAGGCAAGCACTAGGCGCACTGAATTGGAGGTGGCAAGCACATAACTATGTCCTGTAAAATACCATCAGCGGTATCAGGTTCGATGGTTGATCATAGAGATTTATTGTTCAACTTAAAATAGGAGGTCCATTGTACATGACTGAAGGAATTGAACTAACCGCATATTGTGGATTATATTGTGGTGACTGCATTCGCTATCGTAGCAGAGCCTCAGATCTGGCAAGAGAATTATTAAGCGAATTTCGCAACATGGAATTCGGTAAATACGCCACTATTAAAAGCAGTTCGCCGAAGCAATTCGACACCGTTAAGCAATTTGAGCACTATGAGGAGTGTTGTGAAGTTCTAGAAGCGATAGTCGCTCTACAATGTAACAGTCCTTGTCGAGTAGGTGGAGGGTGCGCCACTTTCTCTTGTGGGATTCTAGAATGCTGCCTGAAGAAAGGCTTTGACGGTTGCTGGCAATGCGCTGAATTTGAAAGCTGCCGGAGATTTGAGGCTTTGAGAGCAATTCACGGTGATTCGCCCCGACAGAACTTAAGGACGATCAAAAAGTTTGGACTAGATAAATGGGTAGAACACAGGCACAAGCCCTATGTATGGCAATAGTGTCTTTTCTCCACCATCGGCCTAGCTCTGCACAAAAGGGCGGTTCGTTCGATAATCCCTCATAGCTTTCATGTTTTCCTCTGCGGGATGAAATCGTGCTACAATGCAATTCGCAGGGACTCAGGGCTGTGTGATAATATACTATACTAAGCTACGAAATGATTATCTCTGTTATCGGGGATTCCTCCTGCTCCCCAGAGGAAGCTAAGCTGGCTCAGAGCGTGGGTGAATTATTAGCCCAGCGGGGTGCCATTGTAGTATGCGGTGGCTTGGGTGGTGTGATGGAAGCTGTTTGTCGCGGAGCTAAGTCAAAAGGTGGCTCGACTATCGGCATTTTACCTGGACAAGATTCAAGCATGGCAAACCCCTGGGTAGATATTCCCGTGGTGACTGGCATAGGTGAGGCCAGAAATGTAGTGGTGGTAAAGTCGGCTCAGGCAGTGATTGCCATTGGCGGAAGTTATGGAACGCTAAGCGAAATTGCTTACGCTCTGAAGAGTGAAATCCCCGTCATTGGTTTGAATACCTGGTCGCTGTCACGAAATGGGCGAGAGGATGATTCCATAATCAGAGTTCAGAGTGCTACCGAGGCGGTGGGTAAAGCAATTTCCTTGGCTAAGAGGCGCAAAAATTATGAGATTGCTTCGCTACGCTCGCAGTGACAGGGAGTTAGCCATAGAATACACTTAGAAATGGCAAGTATCGAAAGTGTAAAAGCCAGAGAGATTCTCGATTCTCGGGGCAATCCTACCATAGAGGTGGAGGTGGTATTGGCTGATGGCACCGCAGGTGTCGCCTCCGTCCCCTCAGGAGCAAGCACCGGGAAATATGAGGCTGTGGAGCTTCGGGATGGTGATAAAAGTAGATATAGAGGGCTCGGCGTTCTAAAAGCCATAGAACACATCAATACTGAAATTGCCTTAGCAATAGTGGGTATGTCCGCTTTAGAGCAGGCAGCTATTGACCAGCGACTAATTGAACTTGATGGCACTGCTAATAAAGCCCGGCTCGGGGCTAATGCCTTACTGGGGACGTCTCTTGCCGTAGCTAAGGCCGGAGCTAGCTTCCGGGGAGTTCCTTTATATCGCTATTTAGGCGCAGAAGGAGCCAACCTCTTGCCTGTCCCTATGTTAAATATTCTAAATGGTGGTAAGCATGCCCTGGGCTCTACCGATTTTCAGGAATTTATGATAATGCCAGTGGGCGCTGCCAATTTCAATAAAGCCCTGCAAATAAGTAGCGAAGTATATCATTCCCTGCATAAAGTGCTTGAAGATAAGGGATTAAGCACCAATGTGGGAGACGAAGGTGGCTTTGCTCCCCGGCTCCCTTCTAATAAAGATGCGCTGGAGCTGATACTAGCAGCCATCGACATGGCTGGCTATAAAGCTGGCCAGGATTTATTTATCGCCCTGGACCCAGCCGCCAGCACCTTCTACCAGGGAGGGAAGCATCACAGTGCTCATGGGAAATATGTCCTCTCCCAAGAAGGTGTTACCCTCGGTTCCACAGAAATGATTGACTATTATGTCAAATTAGTCTCGGATTACCCTGTCATCAGCATTGAGGATGGGTTGGCTGAGGATGATTGGGCAAGTTGGTCGTTGCTCACTGCTCAACTAGGAAAACAGATTCAACTTGTGGGCGATGACCTTTATGCTACCAACATGGAGCGTCTGGAAAAGGGCATTGCCCAAAAGGCCTCCAATTCAATCCTCATTAAGCCAAATCAGATAGGCACGCTCAGTGAAACCCTGGCTGTTATCAAAAGAGCACAGCAGGCCGGGTGGACAACCATTATCAGCCATAGGTCTGGTGAGACCGAAGATACTACTATCGCCGACCTCGCAGTAGCTAGCAATGCCGGACTCATTAAAGCTGGTGCCCCTTGTCGCAGCGAGAGACTGGCTAAGTACAATCGCCTCCTCAGGATAGAGGAGGAATTAAGAGAGACTGCACAATACCCTGGCAAAAGGGCATTATATAATTTGGAGAGGATGAAATAATGGAGATATTAAACGGTGTCCACCAAATAAAAAGTCCTTGTCCTGGGGATGCATCATGGTATACCAATGTTTATGTAATTGAAGGCAGTGATGGTCATATACTGGTTGATAGCGGCTGGGACAGCCAAGAATCCCTCTGGGCTCTCCAGGAAGGGATAAAAGCGGCAAACCTCAAACTTCGAGACATCAAAAAAGTGGTTATCACCCATATACATCCCGACCATTATGGGTTGTCAACCAAGATAAAACAAATCTGCGGGGCTCAAGTATCTATTCACAGGATTGATGCGGGTTTTATCTTTCCTAGATATAAAGATTTTGCTGACCTGGTTAAAAAGACTGCGGAGCTGCTTCGGCAGAATGGCGTTCCTGAGAATGAATTGCCTCAGTTAAAAGAGGCTTCGTTATGGATGAATAAATATGTCACCCCGGATTCGCCTGAAGTTATGCTAGAGGATGGCGACATAATTTCCAACGACTCTTTTGAATTGGAGGTGTTATTGACGCCGGGACACTCGCCGGGACATATCTGCCTTTATGAACAAGAGAGGAGGTTCATTCTCACCGGTGACCATGTCTTGTATGACACTAATCCCCACGTCGGCTTCAATCCCCAATCTGGCGATAACCCCCTGGGCAACTATATTTCTTCCCTTAAAAAACTAGAGCGCCTTAAGGTTCATTTTATTCTCCCGGGACATGGGCCGATGTTCAATGCTTTAGGACTTAGAATAGAAAATATACTCCAGCATCACGAGGAAAGGAAGAGGGCCATCATGAGGTCTCTGCACGACGGCTTGAAGACAGCCTACGAGATAGCTCAGCAAATTCCCTGGATGGTCAACGAGGGGGGCACTGCTTTTCAGGATTTACCAGTCTGGGACAAGCGAATGGCTGTTACCGAGACCCTTGCCCATCTTAAGCTCTTGATGGAGGAAGACAGGGTGGGCAATGTTGATATGGATGGCGCTTCTCTATATTTGGTTAAAGACTAGCAAGAAAAAAGGGAGGTAAAGGAATGGCAACAAAAGTAGGAATCAATGGCTTCGGACGTATTGGCAGGCTAGCTCTGAAGGCAATTATCCAGCGGTGTGGCGATAAGGTAGAGGCGGTGGCGGTGAATGACCTTACCGATGCTAAAACCAATGCCCATCTTTTTAAGTATGATAGCAATTATGGCATCTATCCCGGTAAGGTGGAAACTAAAGACGATTGCATCGTAGTTGACGGGAGGAAAATAAAGGTCTTAGCTGAGCGTGACCCGGCGAAAATTCCCTGGCGAGACTACGAAGTGGATATTGTGATTGAATCGACCGGGCTTTTCACCCAGGCGAGCAAGGCTGCTGCTCACCTTCAAGGCGGTGCTAAGAAAGTAATCATTTCAGCACCGGCTCAAGAAGAGGATATATCTATTGTCCTCGGCGTCAACGAAGGGCAATATGACCCGGCTAAGCATCTCATTATATCCAACGGCTCCTGCACCACTAATTGCATTGCCCCTGTAGTTAAAATCCTTCACCAAAACTTTGGCATTGTTCACGGATTAATGACTACCGTCCACGCTTATACTAACGACCAAAAGATACTGGATGTGTTTCACCGCGACCTGCGCCGAGCAAGAGCCGCTGCCACCAATATCATCCCGACTACTACTGGTGCAGCTCGTGTTGTGGGCGTAGTCATTCCAGAACTTCAAGGGAAGTTACATGGTATTGCCCTGAGGGTGCCTACTTCAGTGGTGTCTGTCGTTGACTTTGTAGCTGATTTGAAGAGGAAGGTAAGCGCTGAAGAAGTTAACGATGGCTTTCGGAAGGCTGCTGACGGAGAGCTTAAGGGAATTCTGGAATATTGTGACCAGCCACTGGTGAGCTCTGATTTTAAGGGCAATCCAGCCAGTGCTATATTCGATGCCTTAAGCACTATGGTCGTTGATGACAACCTGATAAAGGTCTTAGCCTGGTATGATAACGAGTGGGGCTATAGCTGTCGTCTTGCTGACCTCGTTACTTATATTGTTAGAAAGGGATTATAACTCCCATCTAAGCTCTCCCCGAAGGGAGAGAAATAAGGAGGGAAACAAACAATGCACGTCGGTGTGTGCCAAATTGAGCTTCGCCTCCCTGAGAACCAGTCACTTAAAGGTAAGAGACAGGTAATTAAGTCCATCATTACACGGCTACAAAATAAGTTCAATGTTTCCGTAGCCGAGGTGGATAATCAGAATTTATGGCAATTAGCTACTTTAGGCATAGCCTGCGTTAGCAACCACAGAAGACATGCCGATGAAACTCTCTCCAATGTCGTAAAGTTCATTGTCCAGAACTACCCCGATGTAGAGTTATTGAGTTCGGAAATAGAAACTTTCCCCTGATGGATGCTGCTGCCTTTCTCCATCACCTTGTTAGCTTGCCTGATTATCGCCAGCAGGTCGTCCATGTTGAACACATTCCTCATCAAGGCGCTATTTTTGGCAAACTGGATAACCCCCTCCTCCCTAACCTTCAATCATGCTTGGAATCCCTGGGGATATCAGCTCTTTACAGCCACCAGGCAAAAGCCTTGAATGCCATCCTGGCTGGGAAAAATGTGATGATAGCCACGCCCAGTGCCAGCGGCAAGACCCTGTGCTATCACCTAGCCACGCTCGATGCGCTTTTGCATGACAAGGACAGCCGTGCTCTTTATATCTTCCCCACGAAAGCCCTGGCTCAGGACCAGCTACGCAGCCTGAAACAAATCGCTCACCCCCTGTCATTGCGAGTCAGAGGCAAAGCAATCCCCCCAGAAGCTATGGCTACTTTCGATGGCGATACACCGCAGAATGAGAGAGCCACCATAAGAAAACAGGCAAAGATAGTGCTCACCAACCCCGACATGCTCCATTTGGGCATTTTGCCTAACCACCAATCGTGGTCTAGATTATTTCGCAATCTCAAATATGTAGTAATAGATGAAACTCATATTTATCGAGGTGTTTTCGGCTCCCACGTAGCCAATGTCGTGCGGAGATTGCGGCGGCTTTGCGCTTTTTATGGCGCTAAACCTCAGTTTATTTGCTGCTCAGCCACTATCGCCAATCCCCAGGAGCATGCTCAAAATATCGTCGGCTTGCCTTTTGAGGCCATTGTTGAAGATGGCTCACCACATGGCGAGAAATACTTCACCTTTTGGAATCCGCCTGTCATTGATGAGGCCAAGACCAGCCGACGCAGTTCCAACAGTGAAGCAGCCTTCCTTCTCAAAGAGCTTGTTCAGAAAGAGATTCGTAGTCTGGTGTTTGCTAGCACTCGTAAGCTTACCGAACTCATTTATATTTATACCCAGGAACAATTATCTCCCTCCCTGAGGGATAAAATCAGCCCTTACCGGGCGGGGTATCTTCCCGCAGACAGACGCCGAATTGAGCATCAATTCTTCGACGGCGAGCTTCTCGGTTTGGTCGCCACGACAGCCCTGGAGCTGGGAATAAATATCGGCGATTTGGACGCAACTGTGCTCACCGGCTATCCCGGAAGCATAGCCAGTGCCTGGCAGCAGGCAGGACGTAGCGGACGAAGCACTTATAGCTCCTTGAGCTTTCTTATCGCCCAGGGAAATCCGCTCGACCAATACTTGATGCGCAATCCAGATTTCTTTTTCAGCAAGAACTTTGACAATGCCATAATCAATCCTGACAATCCTTATATCCTGAAGCCTCACCTCCTCTGCACTGCCTGGGAGAAACCCTTGAATGACGAAGACGAGGAATTCTTCGGGTCCAACATCGGCACCATGCTGGCTGAGCTGGAACAAGAAGGGAGGTTAAGAAAACGCTATGAGAGATGGCACCCCGCTCCTTCTATCTCCTATCCCGCTCAGGATATAAATATAAGGGCAACATCGGGGCAAAATTATGCTGTCATTGATGGTCGGGAGGGTTGCTTGTTAGAGACAGTAGAAGCCAGCGTTGCCTTTTTTCAAGTACACCCCGGCGCTATCTATCTCCACCAGGGTGAATCATATCTTGTAAAGGATCTTGATTTAGCCCGGCACATTGCCTGGGCAGAACCACGGTCTGTAGATTACTATACCCAGACCATGGAAATACACGACATCCGGGTCACGAGGCTGCTCGAGAAAAAAGATTGCCACGGTGTGAAGGTTTACTTCGGAGATGTTGATGTTACTATCACGGTAGTGGGCTTTAAGAGGAAAAAACAATTCACCGAAGAGGTCATTGAAGAGGAGCCTCTTGATTTGCCAGCACAAAACTTTCCCACCAAGGCCCTGTGGTTTGATTTGCCTCAGAAGGCGATTGACAAAATAACCGACGCTGGGCTTGACTTCCACGGCGGTTTACATGCCTGTGAACACGCTGCCATTGGCATACTTCCCTTATTCGCCCTTTGCGACCGCAATGACATTGGCGGTGTTTCCACTCCTTTTCATCCCGACACCGGCAAGGCGCAGATTTTTATTTACGATGCCCATCCCGGAGGCATCGGTATCGCCGAAAAAGGATTTGAGATGATAACCGAGCTCTGGCAGGCTACTTTGAAAACAGTGGAGGCATGTCCCTGCACTGACGGCTGCCCTTCCTGCGTGCAATCGCCCAAGTGCGGCAACAACAACCAGCCCCTGGATAAGGAAGCTGCGATAGTATTGCTTGAAGAACTGGTTGGAGAACTGGTAAGATAAATAAAGGAAGGCGATTATCTGACAATAAAACCCGGCCTGATTTGGTGATATCTTAGAAGTAGGCGGCGGTTGTTTGATATTCTTATATTCCAGATATTCAAAGGCTTTTCATTTCAAAGGTAAGGCGGAGTGAGCAAATTTAGTAACGACTTGAGGTTACTAGCTTAGACACTTTTGGTCAGCACAGGAGGTTATAACCATGGGATTAGAAGAAGTTAAGAACATAGCGGCGAAATGTGTCCATTTCGGTATGTGTAAGATAGATTTCTTAGGGACAGGCGTTTGCCCTTCCGGGATTAAACATAAATATGCGGGTTACTACCCCCAGGGAGGAATGGAGATTGTTAATGCCCTAGCTAACAAGCTGATACCTGTCACTGAAAGGCTTATTGACATAGCAAGGTCCTGTACCTTGTGTGGAATATGTGATAAGCAGTGTTACTTCGTGACTGAACTTCGACCTATGAAAGTCATGGAGGCACTCAAAGAATATGTTGAAGCCGTTGTGCAGAGAAATGAGCCAATTGAAAGTCCGGTGGAAGACCAGGTATTGCGCGATTTAAGAGGAATTGTCGGCGGCGAATGGGCGACGAACGATCCCGCAATCTTAGTCACTTACTCTAGAGATATAAGCCCAGTCGATCCCGCAATCTTAGTCACCTACTCTATAGATATAAGACCAGTCACTTACTCTAGAGATATAAGCCCATGTCACCTACGACATATGCCTGAATATGTTGTCATGCCTGGATCTACCCGAGAGGTTGCAGAGATTATTAAAGCAGCCAACAAGCACAAAGTGCCATTTATGCCCAGAGGCACCGGCCAGAACAGCCATGGATTGACCCTTGGAGAGGGAATCATTATTGACCTGAGCAGAATGAAAACGCTTGAAGTGGATCCCAAGAATTGGACTGCCACCGTTGGAGCGGGAGTGACCTCGTTTGAGATGCAGAAGGAAGCGAACAAGCACAAAATGAGGGCCAGTGTGGCAGAACCGGCAGCATGTGTTTGCGCTAATATGGTAATGACGGGTATTTATGGGACTCTTTGCCATGCATACGGATATGCGGGCGATAATTACGTTGATGCAGAAATTGTTGCTTTTGATGGGAAGCCATTCAGGACAAACGACAAGTATGCACCGAACGTATTCAACTATTCTTTGCCTCCCCCAGGTACTCTTGCTCCTCTCCCTGGCATATGTACTCAGATTACCGTAAGACTTTACCCAATTGTAGAAGATGAAGAGGGAATTTTGGTTCCCTTCTCAGACCTTCATGAAGCCTTAGAGATGATGCGGGAGATAGCTAGAAGGAGGATAGGCTTAGTCGATTCGATTCTGGGATTAGAATATTTTGCACCGTTCATTTCCCCAACTTTCCAGGCGTCAGAGGAACTCAGGCGTTTCTTCACAGAAGAAATGGAAGTGAAATACCTGCTAATGGTGGTAGGGGATAAATCCACGATAAGGACAATAAAGGAAATGGCAGACGTTACTGTGGACCAAGAGATGTTCAGGACAATTATGCTGGGTTTACCAAAACTTTATAGCGATGACGGGATGGAACTACTATGCCAACTTTCAGGGGCTGAAAAGCCTTACAAACTCTTGTTTAAGGAAGAAACAAGGCCTTTAGTAGAGATGGCCTTATCTCCTTCACCTGAGAATATAGCCGCAGTAGTTGACAAAGATTTGCAGGATTTCTTCAAGAAGTTATATTCCAAGCCGGAAATGACAGACCTGGTCTGGCTAAATATGTACAGGATTCTCTCAAGCAGAATAGGCAGAAACTACGCATATGCTCCAAGCCTTGCCTTCGTTTCCTTAGATAACCTGGATAAAGTGGTTGAAATATGTGATATGCTGAAATCAATCGGTGACAAATATGACTTGAGGAGCGGTTTAGGAGTTATAAATCCACTGGACTTTGGCAAGCGGGCCCAGATAGAACATGTCTATTACTTTGACCAGACAAATAATCAGGAAAGGGAAAATGCAGCTAATGCCCTGATAGAATCGATGAACAAGGTAAACGCATTCACGCAGGAAATGAAGGCCCCCGCGCTTGTTTCCATAGTATTTCAAGGGCTATGCAGAAGCGAGAATTTGCTATATACGTAGGCATACCCTATCAGATAGAAAATTGTGCATCTGTGGTGACGAGGTTAGAGGGTCATAAGTCCTTATTAAACAAAGAGCTAACGATATCCAATACATTCCGGGGTGTCAGAATCTCCGTGGCGAATAAAGAATCGGACCTGAGGGACCTTGCTAATGAGGAGACTAAATGAGAAGCTCTGTAGATTATATCGTTGAAAAGAGAAAGACCGCCGAAAGCTTGATATTTCTAACCGGGGGCACCGGTTTTACAGGAAGTCATATTGCAGTAGAGCTATTGAAGAGAGGCTACTTCGTTGTCCTACTATGTCGGCCGAAGCACAATCTAGGTGCGTACGAAAGGATTCAAAAAGTGCTGGAGTGGCATGGACTTCCTTACAACAAAAACTTCAAGGTAGTGAGTGGACAGGTAGATGAACCCCGGTTAGGCTTAGATGATGAGGTGTACACGTATCTATTGGAAAACGTTGACGAAATATGGCATTGTGCCGCCGATACGTCATTTCCGGAAAGGAAAAGAACGCAAGCGGAAAAGGTAAATGTTCAGGGCACGCTCAACGTGTTAAGGCTAGCAGCAGAGAGCAAATGTTATTTATTTCATCATATGAGCAGTGCATATGTCGCGGGGAAAGTTCATGGAAGGTGTATGGAAAAATATGTACCTCAGCGGCAATTCTACAACGTTTACGAAGAAACTAAACATATAGCTGAAGGCCACGTGCTCGAAACTTGTGGTAGAGAGAAGATAAGAGTGAATATATACCGTCCTTCGATAATCTACGGGGATTCAAGAACAGGAAAGAGCCTGAGCTTCAAGGCCTTCTACGTTCCTTTCAGGGCGGGACATTACTTGAAGAAGCTCTTTGAAAGGGATATCGAAGAAAATGAGGGGTTGCAGGCTGAAAAGATGGGTGCTAGAAAGACTGACGATGGCAAAATTTATATGCCTATCCGAATCGGAAAAATCGCTGGAAGTTCATTCAATTTGGTTCCTATCGATTTTACGGTTGACGGGTGTATGGCAATTATGGAGAATTGCTTAGACGGCGGTATTTTTCATTTGGTGAGTAGAAAGCCAAACACGCTCGACGAGCTCATTCTATTTGGGGAAAAATTCTTTAATGCCACGGGTTACAAATCTGTGCTAGCTGAGGATTTTGTCAATCAGCCCAGAAATGCTCTAGAAATTTTGTTTGATTCGTTCATTAATACATACGAGCCAAATTTTCATGATGACAGGATATTTGATGACACAAAAGCGGGGGAGATTTTAGACAGAAATAATATTGCATGTCCTTGTCTTGACTATGAGATCTTTAGCAAATGTATCAAACACGCCATAGAAGTGGACTGGGGGAGAGCGTTACCGTAGGGTGCAGGGTATAGACTTCACGCCCCAAAATGGTTGTACCGCCTGTAAACGATCTTCGTAAAGTAATCAAGCTCTTATACCTTCGCTGGTAATTCATGTATTTCATAGCAACACTTGGGATACATCGTCCTAGGCTGTTTAAGCTGCTTTTTTTCAAGACGGATAAGCGATTATTCTCAGAGCTAATTGTAATAATGTTGCATTTAGCCCTTGGTTTCATTATAATATTGCCATGGTTCGAGACTCAATTCGAATTTTGCAAGCTCAGGGGCACAAGGCAACCAGGCCGCGGAAGCTGGTGCTCGAGGTGCTCGGAGAAATTGAAAACCCACTTTCCCCTTACGACATACAGGGGATTTTGCACACCAGAGGCAAATATCTAAACCACGTTACCATCTATCGCATACTTGATTTGCTTTGCAGCCTCAATCTAGCTCACAAAATGCTATCCAGCGGTGGATTTGTGAAGTGTAGCCTAGATGCTACAGAAGGCTGCCACCGCTTCATGGTCTGCCAGCACTGCGGAGCCATTCGAGAATTTGCTGACAAAGAATTATGCCAAGAGGAAAACGACTTCGCCCAGAATTTTGGCTTTCATACCGAACATCATCTTTCCGAATTTTCTGGACTCTGCTCCCGGTGTTATAAAAAATAGCCCCCTTAGCAAAATAAGAAATGCTCAGGCGAATAACAAAAGAACTCAAAGAGCATATCCCTTTCACAGCTCTTGGCGCTCTCACGGGCATTATCATCACGGTTATAGTAGTTTTAGGCAATGTTCCTCACCATATTTCTGACATTATTTTTTACACCTTACACCCAGTCCATGTGTTATTGAGCGCACTTGTAACCACTTCTATGTATATGAGATACAAGAAAGGCAAAATCTGGGCTGTGATTTTGATTGGCTGGACAGGATCGCTTGGTATAGCCACGATAAGCGATGCCATGATTCCTTATCTTGGAGGAAACTTGCTCCATGTCCAAATGGAGTTTCATGTGCCCTTTATCGAGGAATGGTGGATAAATCTCTTTGCGTTGGCTGGCATTGCCATCGGCTATTGGAAACAAACAACCAGAATCCCACACTTTGGACACGTATTGTTAAGTACCTGGGCATCCTTATTCTATATCATGGCATTTGGAATAGCTGCTGATTGGATTCCTTTGCTTCCTTTTATCTTCTTGATTTTATTTCTGGCAGTCTGGATTCCTTGCTGCATGAGCGACATCGTATATCCCCTTTTATTCCTGGGGAAGGAGCCGGAGCTACCTTTGCCAGAAAGACGGAAAACCGCCAGCTAGAAAGTCGTCTGCACTTGTGCTATTATATACGGGTACCCTTGATGATGGAGGCGGCTTGCTTGATTTGTTAAAAAAGACTGAACCAGGAGTAAAAAGAAGCAAAGAAACCTGGTTTGGCAAGATAGCTAATATTTTTAACCGGGACGCCTTCGGGGATGAGGTCTGGGAGGAATTAGAAGGGTTGCTTGCCTCGGCTGATGTTGGTGTAGAGACTACGAGCAAACTCCTGAGCAAAGTCAAACAGCAGGTGAAAACAGACAGGCTTTCAGAGGTATCACAGATACGGGAAGCTTTGAAAGAGGAGATGATAAACTTACTAAGCGTCCCTCCATCGAGACCTCTCGCTTCGCTCGGAGTAACATCCAGTCATTCTGAGTCCCTCGCCTCCTGTCATTCTGAGCGAAGCGAAGAATCTAATCTCGCTCAAGATAATCTTCGCGAGGAATCTTACAATACTCAGGGCAGGCTGAGTGAAGGGGCAGAATCTCCTCAGGTTATCCTTGTGGTCGGCGTGAACGGCTCGGGCAAGACGACAAGCATTGCCAAGCTGGCTTATGGTTTCACTTCGCAGGGAAAGCGAGTTATCCTGGCGGCAGCGGATACCTTCCGGGCAGCAGCTATTGAGCAGCTTAAACACTGGGGAGGGAAAGTAGGTGCCGAAGTCATCGCCCATCAACCCGGTGGCGACCCCGGAGCAGTTGCCTATGATGCCGTTCAGGCCGGCTATAGCCGCCATGCTCAATTGGTGATTATCGATACTGCTGGTCGCCTTCATACCAAGTTTAATCTTATGGAAGAACTCAAGAAGATAAAGAGAGTGGTAGCTAAGCACGATGCTTCAGCCCCTCATCAAGTTTTGCTAGTAATGGACGCTACCACAGGGCAAAATGGACTGGCCCAGGCCAAACATTTCACCGAAGCTGTGGACGTCACCGATATTTTCCTAGCCAAGCTGGATGGCACAGCCAGAGGCGGCATAGTATTTGCCATCTGCGACCAGTTAAATATACCAATTTCTTATATTGGTACTGGTGAAAAATTACAGGACATGGCTCCCTTTGATGCTGAGGTCTTTGTCAATGCTATTTTCTCTTAAACCGAAAGGAAAAGATAAATGCTCACTATCAGCATAGACCCCGTTGCTTTTACCATTGGCTCCCTAACGATACGGTGGTATGGGATTATGGCAGCTGTAGGGGTTGCGTCGCTGTTAGTCATTATGCTCAGGGAAGCAAAAAAGCTAGGCATCACCCGTGATATTTACAGCCTTGCCTTTTGGGGTATTATTGGCGGCCTTATCGGAGGCCGGCTGGCATATGTAATCTATTATTGGGAGCATTTCATGGCCAACCCCCGAGAGATTATCGGCTTTGCCGGCCTTGCTCAAATGGGGATGATTATTGGCATCATTGTGGCAGCGTTGATCTATATGGGGGTGACGAGAATGCGCTTCTCCGCCCTACTTGGTATAGGCGATGCCTTTGCTGTGGGGGCGCCTTTAGCCCTAGCCATAGGCAGGATTGGTTGCACACTAAACGGCTGCTGCAACGGCCAGCCCAGCCCATTTCAGTTTTTCCCGTTGGCAGTAATCTATACCCCTCGGAATACCATGCCTCCTGAATATTGGGGGGTGCCACTATACCCCACTCAGATTTACCATGTATTATGGAACCTGATAGTTTTTGCTATAGTGTGGCGACTTCGAGGAAAATTTAAGCCCGAAGGCGGCCTCTTGTTCTTTTTCTTTTGTATTTATGCCATCGGTGATCTTAGCTTGAGGTTTCTCCGTGCTGGCCGCGAACCTTTGTTCTTGTGGCTTGATAACGCTCAACTTATTGACTTAGCCATGTTGGTGATATTTTTGCCCTGGCTTATTATCAAGCTGCGCCAATTCAAGAAACAGGCTTTGGTGGCCGAGCTTGCTAGCGGAGCTGAGTCGGAGCAAAATCAAGAAGATTAAGGCTTAGCACCTCTTCTCCATTCCAGCGGCTTTTTTCCAGGTTATACACAATATCCATGTGAGACGGAATTTCCTCCTGTTTTCTCTGCGACTCAAAATCGACAGCTTGCCAGGTTACATTTCCCTGTTTGAGTTTTAGTCTCAGCCATTCGCCCTGGTTGCCGAAGTTACGACACTCAATTACCTCAACCTGTCGAGTGAGAAAGGTCGGCTGTGGATTGCCCCGACCAAAAGGGCTCAACTTTTGGATAAGATTAAAGGCCTCTCCACTAAAAGTAGCTAAGGGAAGCTCGGCATCAATCGCTAGTTCCGGGCAAAGGTCAAGACGACCTAATTGGTCCATAGCTAGTCCGGTAATCCGTTCCTCTAGCTGAGCCAAATTTTGGCGCATTACGGTGAAGCCAGCAGCTAAGGGATGGCCACCAAAGGCGGTAAGTAAGTCATGACATTCTGCTAAAGCAGACACAATATCGAACTCAGCTATGCTGCGACAGCTACCTTGACATGACTCCGGACCCAGGTTGATGATGATAGCAGGCTTATAAAATTCATCTGCGAGCTTGCCGGCAACAAGCCCGATAACACCGATGGAGTAGCTTTCGTCGCCCTCTATAAGCACCGGCAGGTGTAGTTTGGTGGCTAGTTTCTCCCTCGCTCGGCTTAATACTTCCTTGGTTAATTTTTGCCGCTCGGCATTCTTTTCCCCTAGTTCCAGGGCCAGGAGGCGAGCTTCCTCTGATGACTGAGTGGTGAGCAGCTGGTAACTGGTGGAGGCATTGTTCATCCTGCCTGCAGCATTGAGGCGAGGCCCCAGTACCCAGGAGATATCTTCAGCATCAAGTTCACCTGGCTTCAGCCCGGCCAATTTAACCATTTCCTGAATTCCCACGCGGGAGCTATTATTAAGCTCTCTCAGCCCTTCCTTTACCAGGTAACGATTCTCGCCAACGAGGGTAACTAAATCGGTAACAGTGGCCAAAACTACTAGGTCCAGCAATCTGGTTAGCCATTTCTCCCTGTCATCTTTGTGAAACAGCGCTTGCAGAAGCTTGAAGGCAACACCTGCACCGGCCAGATCCGGATATGGATAAACTGAATCCTTTCGTTTCGGGTCAATCACAGCTATGGCTCGAGGTAGGCTTCTTAGCGGGATGTGATGGTCGGTGATAATCATATCCATCCCCATGTCTTGAGTTTGTTTTACCTCTTTGAGGTCAGTTACGCCACAATCAACAGTAATGACCAAATTAGCTCCCTGGGCACGAAGCTTCTCCAGAGCCGAAATCTTTAATCCGTGGCCTTCGTTGACGCGGTCAGGAATATAGGGAATAACTTCAGCACCAAGCCTTGACAGCCCCTCAACAAGAATAACTATGGCTGTGACGCCGTCAACATCAAAGTCACCATAGACGGCAATCTTTTCCCGGGAAAGCACGGCTTTATAGACCCTGCTTACAGCCTGTGATATATCAGGAAGGAGGAAAGGATTACCCTCCAGCCTACGGTCAACAGACAAAAAAAGGTCGATGTCTTCCAGTTTAACACCACGATTGTAGAGAAGTTGAGCAACTAGAGGAGAAAGGTCAGAAGCATTTAAGTACTCATCAGGCACTGGAGGCCGGATTTTCCATCGAGTCCGTTGATTCAATTTCACACCTCAGTTTAATGCCTTGGCTAGAATCGCTAACTATATCACAGAAAAGGCTTTAACAAAATGTCTTTGCGAGCGAAGCGAAGCAATCTCACATCCTTTTTAGAGATTGCCACGTCGCCTGCGGCTCCTCGCAATGACAGGTAGGGCTTCCTGATCGGCAAAACCACGGATTAAGAGTAATTTGACCACTCAGCCAAGCAATAAATATAATCCATATAAATGAGGGTGGCTTTCTATACATTAGGGTGTAAGCTCAATCAGGCCGAGACGGAATCTCTGGCTAATCGTTTTAGCAAAGCCGGATTTCAACTTGTTACTCCCGGTGAAGAGGCAGATATTTATATTGCCAATACTTGCACAGTCACCCATATTGCCGACCGCAAGTCACGCCACTGGCTCAGGCTGGCAAGGCGAAGAAATCCCCAGGCCCTAATTATCGCCACCGGCTGCTATGCCCAAAGAAATCGTCAAGAGCTAGCTCGGCTTGCTGACCTCGTAGTTGATAACAAAGAGAAAGAGCACCTGCTTGCCCTTACCCAAACCCTCTCCCTCGAAAGGAGAGGACTGGGTGAGGGTGAAACAAAGCAATCCCAGATGCTCGCTGTCACCATTAGGACTCGTAGCCTGATAAAGATTCAGGATGGCTGTCATAGCCCCTGCACATATTGCATTGTGCCCAAAGTAAGACCCCACGAATATTCCTTGCCCGCTTCCCAGATAATTGACGAAGTTAAGCAAAAGGTGACCCTCGGTTACAAAGAACTTGTCCTCACAGGGACAAAGGTCGGCTCCTATAGAGATGGTAGTACTGACCTCAGGGATTTGGTTCAGCGTATTCTCCGCAACACAGACATCGAGAGATTACGTCTATCGTCTTTACAGCCTTCGGAAATATCCTCTGAGTTTCTTGCCTTGTGGCAGGATGAAAGGCTTTGTCGGCATTTCCACTTAGCGCTACAAAGTGGAAGCGAGACCGTGCTTAAAAGGATGAGCAGAAGCTACTCTCTGGACCAATATCAGAGAACAATAAATTTGATTAAAGAGAAGATACCAGAGGTGGCTATCACCACAGATATCATGGTTGGTCTCCCCGGGGAAAGCGCTGAAGAATTTGAACAGAGCTACTCTTTTTGCCAGCAAGCTGGCTTTGCCAACATCCATGTCTTCCCCTTCTCGCCCCGCCCTGAGACAGCAGCAGCCAGGATGCCCGAGCAGATAAAAGACAAAGTTAAACAAGAGCGCAACCAGCGGATGCTAGAGCTATCTCGAAACTCCCGGCGCAGCTTCTGTGAGCAGTTCTTGGGGCAAACTATGGCGGTTCTGTGGGAGAAGGAAACCAGTCCCGGAAGCAGCATATACTCAGGGCTGACCAGCAACTATATCAGGGTATTTACCCACAGCGAAAAGTCCCTGAACAATGAGATAACACCTGTTAAGCTCGTAGGATTTCATAACCAGGGAATATGGGGAGAGGTGATTGATGAAAATCCAGGTTAAGGTAAAGCCCAGTTCCAAGACCGAAGAGCTTAGCCGGGAAGGGGATAGCTTCATAATCAAGGTTAAAGAGCCGCCGAAAGAGGGCAAGGCCAACCAGGCAGTCATCAAATTACTGGCAGAGCATTTCGGCGTTCCCCAGAGCCAGGTCAGGATTCTCAGCGGCTTTAGAAGCAGAAATAAAGTCATGGAGGTTGTGCAAGAGTAGTATAGCGAGATGGAACCTCGCTGCACTTACCCAAAGCAGCTGAATGGGAATCGACACAGAGTGTGAATCTTTGCTCTAACCGGGGTAGTCTGGTATTCTGAAGAGAGTTTGTGTTTCTGAGTCTTGAATCCAAATTGACGGCTGTGCTTCACCACTTCCTCTAAATGAGCCTGGTTGGGGCTGTCAAATTCGGACTTAAAGCACTGATCTACCCTGGCCATGCTATGAGGAGTCACTTAGGAAATAACTTGCTCTTAAGATACTGTATGGCGCGGAGACCGTGAACTGCTATCGTGGCTGCGACAAACCGGGGTATCAATAACCACAAAGGATTTACTCCTAACGCCAAGAATAAGCCAGTTTCTTCCACTATACTGTGGTTGATGCCAATAGAAATCTGCAGATGTTCCAGTTCTTCCTTTGTTAGATCTTCCTTCTTAGCTTCCTCCATAATAACGGCGCTCCCATATAGCAGGCCAAACCCAGCGCCCATTACCCACATCGTTGCTGCCCGATCCGAAAGTCCGAGGATTTTCATCAACGGCCTGAAAAACTTGACCAGATATTTGATCCATCCTAGAGACTCTGAGGCAGAGAGCGCCGTCATAACCAGCATAATGATTAGGAAAATCCTGCCACATAGGCGTAGTGTGTCAATAGCCCAGCCCTTCAGAACCTCAATAAACGGAGTCTGACTTGCAAGGCTGGCTGGCAAACTAATGCTCTGGCTGGTATCAGTGAAAATTTGAGACACAACGAACACAGACAAAGCAGCTGCGCCAATACGAACCAGGGTTGCTTTGATGACATTTAAACCAGATTTATGCTGGACTATGCCTTCGGCAATGAGCATGTGGGCAATGGTTATGAACAAGGCGATCAAGATAATTTGTTGAATGGAAAAAGGAAGTACCACAATGATGGCGATCCCCGCGTAAAAGCTTACTGTTATTGCGACGACGATTGGTAATGCTGCTGCGGCAGGCAGATTGATCACGCTCATTAAGGGGTGTAGCAAGAAATCTAGTTGACTTAGCCAACCAGTCCACTGAATAAGAGCTGCAACAAAGGAGACAGGGACGATGATTTTGCATATCCAGACAAAACTACTCCACCCCTTTTTGATTCCCGTGTGGAGGCCTATTTTTAATTGAGTCCGGAATTCAGACATCTTATCGGAAATAGTGACTCAGCAGCCTCTGGAGCTCCTGTATTCCTGAATTGTGAAGCCAAGATCGCGGAACTGTTCCTCTATCGCCTCTAATGTTGCTCGGTCGGGGCTACCTCGTGTCTCAGATTTGGTGGCGTTAAGACTCGCCGCAGTACTGGCCATGACAAGCGACTTTCGTAGATCGGCACCCAGAACATGATAGGCAGCAAAGACGCCAGCGAAGACATCTCCACAACCCACCGTGTTAACCACATTTAGACCCAGCTTCTTGAGAGGCAAGGCTGGGATTTGTGTCACCATACCACTAGCCGGTTCAAGCATGGCTGCCCCCTGAGCACCAAGTTTGAGCACCATGTGATTGCTGAATCCTAGTTTCTGTAATCGCTGCAAGTTCATGTTCAATTCACTTGTTCCCAGTAGAGCACCCGCCTCTGTCTCATTTAAGAAGAGGACTTCTGCCTGTCTGGCAAGAGACTGCAATGCTTCCGGATTTGGGCCTATCAAAATTCCCGGGTCCCACAACACGGGGACAGCACGCTGCTTTGCCAGGTTTATTAGCTCCTCTGCTACCTCTAAAGGCGGATCGGTGAGGACTATGCCTCGACATTCCTGTAGCTGCTGCTTAAGCTCTGCTTTGTTCAGGTGTTCCAGACTCAGCCTGGCATTCGCCCCCAGATGACTGGCAATAACGTTTTGTCCTGCTTGGTCAACCAGAATATAAGCCTGCCCCGATTCTTCTCCCGCAATGCGGTCGATGTCCTCAGTGATGACTCCTTCGTCCTCGAGGGCGGCAATTTGCTGGCGAGCAATGTCATCCTTCCCCAGAGCGCCTATCAGGGCAACTTCTTCAGCCCCCAAAATCCGTGCTGCCGCCACAGCAACGTTGCCCCCTGTCCCTCCGGATACTCGAGTGATGTGTTTTATGATAACTTCTTCACCGGGCACCGGCAGCCGCTCTACGAAGCAGCTAATATCCCAGTTTATGGCGCCACATACTACCAAGCTAGCCATCTTATTCCTCCAGTATACGCGATAGAAATAACTTTACAAAGCGAGGCCCATCCACGGCAGAGGCTACGTGTATTAACTGAGAGCTGCCAGAGGACAAGATACGAGTAACTCCTCTATCCCAGTCATTTCCCTTAACCACTTCCACCCTTGTTGATATAAAATCGAACAGAGAAGCATCCAGCAACACTGCCAAAGCTAGCGGGTCATGCATTCTACAGCATCCGTGGTATTTTACCTCGTATTCTACCAGTTGGGCTACCAGATGTGCAGCCGGTGTATGCCTGGTCTTAATCTGCTCCAGATGCTGGCTATTCAGACAAGCCGCAGGATCCATAGATACATCCAGCCCCACAGCAAAGATGTCCGCCCCGGAGTTGAATACTATGTGAGCAGCCTCAGGGTCCTGCCAGATATTGAACTCGGCAAAGGGAGTTTGATTCCCCTTGCCGTAGGGCGTAAGACTATAAGCACCCCCCATGAGAACCAGCCCGGCTAAAAGTCCAGGCAGTTCGGGATGAAGCTCAAAAGCATAAGCCACATTGGTTAGGGGTCCCGTGGCTACAAGAGTAACTTCACCGGGAGCATCCAAAACCGACCGGGCTAGGAAATCCCATGCTTTTGCCGGGGATAGTGGAGTCAGGGGCGACGGCAAGCCGCACTCTCCCAGCCCATCCGGGCCATGGTAGCTTAAGGCATCTTCTAAAGGGTGATTCAAAGGGTTTGCTGCCCCCATCGCTACCGGGATACTGCCTGCGTCCAGGTATTCCAATACCCGGCGAGCATTGGCACTCGTTATCTCCAGAGGAGCATTGCCTGCCACTGTGGTGATGCCCAGAACCTGGACTTCAGGCGATTTTAACGCCAGAATTAAAGCCAGGGCATCATCGATGCCGGGATCCATATCCCAAACTACTTTCTGCATCAAATCCTACGGGATACACTATCATAAATTTCGGAGGAGTATAAAGTGATTTACAGAAAGCGCGATACAAAAGTCACTGCGAGGCACCTCCCTTCTGTCATTGCGAGGAGCATAGCGACGAAGCAATCTCAGGGGAATTATACGAGATTGCCACGCTTCGCTCGCAATGACAGGTAGAATAGCCTCTTAGCTCCGTATATTTGACTTTAGCTCCAGAATTTAAGATTTCAGAGATTTGTGGTATGGAATTAGACCCCCGGCTTCCACCATGTCTATAAACCATGTTGGAATTATCAGGCGAAACTCAAAATCCTTCCCCGTACTGAGGTTCTTGATAGTCCCTTGCCTCAGGTTTATCACTATCTCCTGCCCGGTCTCAAATTCAGCAGAAATTCCCGGCAAATCTATGGCCGGGCAGCCAAGGTTCCAAAAGTTCCTGAAGAATATCCTGTGGATTGAGTCGGCAACTACAGCCTGGACACCCTTAAAGTTCAGAGTTTCCGCAGCCTGTTGCCGGCTTGAACCAATGCCAAAGTTCTCTTCGGCAACTATAATGTCTCCCTTCTCAACCTTGGTGAGAAAATCCCCGGGGATATTCTCACGATGCCCGACATCGCTTAGCCCGCTTCTTGCGATGAACTCTTGATATTGGCTCTTGCTCGTTTCATCACCACCCATGATAAACCTTCCGGCAAAGAGTTCATCAGTGTCAACATCCTTACCAAACTTCCAGACTCGGCCTTTGAGTTCCATCTATGCCTCCCGGAAAAACTCCCGTGGGTCACTTATTTTCCCTTTCAACGCCGAGGCTGCCACGGTCGCTGGTGATGCCAGATATATTTTGGCAGTCGCATCTCCTACCCGGCCCTGAAAGTTACGATTTGCCGTACTTATACAAACCTCGCCCGGTCCCAGTATGCCCATATGCGCTTCCATACACGGACCACAGGTAGGTGGACCGACCACAGCTCCAGCCTCCACAAATGTTGCTATTAATCCCTCTGCCAGAGCGGCTTTAAGGACTTCCTGCGAGGCTGGTATGACGATAACCTTGGTAAACTTATCTACCTTCCGACCTTTAAGTATTCTGGCGGCAATCCTGAGGTCTTCTAGACGTCCATTGGTGCACGAGCCTATGAACGCCTGGTCAATCTTGGTGCCTTCAACTTCAGTAACTCCCACACCATTAGACGGCTTCGGGGGCACGGCAACCATGGGCTCCTTAATATCACCAGCATGAAACTCAAGTGTTTCCGCATACTCCGCATCCGGGTCGCTCTGAATAACCTCGAAAGAGTGGTTAGTCCTTGCCCTGATAAAATCCACTACCTTCCGGTCGGGCTCAATGATTCCATTAGTGGCACCTGACTCTATTGCCATATTGGTTAATACCATGCGGCTCTCGAAGCTCATTTGGCTTATGGTCGAGCCTGTATATTGAAGAGACTTAAACAGGGCGCCGCTTACCCCTAACCTCTTCAGTATGAAAAGCATCAAGTCCTTCGACGCAATCGGAGGCCGCAGCTTGCCTTCAACATTTATCCTGATGGTGCCCGGGACCCGCTCCCATAGCCTTCCTGTCTTGAAGACCACAGCCATCTCATCAACACCAATCCCGGTCGCAAAAGCTCCGACTACACCCGATGTCGTGGTATGACTATCCACACCAACAAGAGTAGTTCCTGGCAGCACATGACCTTTCTCTACAAGCACCTGGTGGGCTATGCCCCCCTTCCCGACTTCGTAGTAGTTTTCTATGCCTTGTTCAATGACAAATCTCTTTATATTGAGACACTTCTTGGCAGTATCGATGTCCTTATTGGGCACATAGTGGTCCAGCACCACTACGATTCTCGCTGGATCCCAGACCTTTTTAACGCCCAGTTCTCTGAACCTGGCAATCGTATGCGCACCTAACGCATCGTGTATCATAGCCCGGTCCACAGAGACCTCGACAAGCTCGTCCGGCCTCACAACTTTCTTCCCAGCTTTTTTAGCTAATATCTTCTCTACAAGAGTCATATTCGTCTCCCGTTTTGGAGATGCTTATCTTATCTGATTCACCCAGGTTGCCGCAAATGCTATCGGGCAGCATTCACCTTTGCATCAAGAGGCGCCAACATGATATTTTTGAGCTAGTGGCTATTGAAGAAGTCATTGAGCTCTTAGAACAGGAATATGGCCCCTGCCAGTGGCAGCCAGACAGGGACCCTATTGATGTGCTTATAGGAACCATACTGTCCCAAAATACCTCGGACGCCAATTCGGGAAGAGCTTTTGCCTCTCTTAAAGCTAGCTTCGATAGCTGGGAAGCTGTAGCTTCGGCTCCAGCAGAGCATATCGCTCAGGTCATTCAGTCCGGGGGGTTATCCCAAATCAAGGCCGCTAGAATAAAGCAGGTACTGGAGCAAATTGAAAAGGAACAGGGTCGTATCAGCCTTGATTTCCTCAAATCGATGAACATGGCCAAAGCTGAAGACTACTTAATGCGTCTGCCGGGAGTAGGACATAAGACAGCTAGCTGTGTGCTGCTTTTTTCCCTGGGGAAGCCAGCCCTGCCCGTGGATACCCACGTTTTTCGGGTAGCCAAACGATTGGGACTAATTGATTCCAGAGTGTCCGTAGAGAAGGCACATAGCTTGCTTCAGGAGCAAACTCCGCCCTCAAAGGTATATCAATTCCACATCCATATGATAGAGCATGGCAGGCGGATATGCCACGCCCGGCAGCCCCGCTGCAACAGGTGCATATTGAGAGTCATCTGCCCCAGCTCGCTTTGCTAATTTAGCCCGGTTAGCAAATGATATAATGGTTAGTATGGCGCAAATACTAAAGAGCAAAAATCTGGCCACCAAGTTTCAGATAATGGTGGAAATAGCTGCACATCAGCCTACCATACAGCAGAAAGACATCGCCCCAAGATTAGGCATCACTTCACAGGCGGTTTCCGAATACATAAGAGAGTTGATAAAGGACGGCTGGCTGAGCTCCGAGGGTCGCTCCCGATATAAGGTAACCAGGGAGGGCGTAGATTGGATTTTGCAGATGTCCCGGCAGTTACATAGTTACGCCTGGTTTGTGAGCAAAGCCGTGGCTGATATATCAACCACCACTGCCATAGCTGATAACGACTTATCCGTTGGTCAACCAGCATCGCTATATATGAAGGATGGCTTGCTCTTCGCCTCCGATGCCATTAGTGCTAAAGGGGCTAAAGGAATAGCCGTAACTGAGGCTAAAAAAGGACAGGATGTCGGCATACGCAACATTGAAGGAGTAATAAAACTCAAGCCAGCCGAACTAACGATAGGCAAAATACCCAATGTGCAGGGTGGAGGTTCCAGGAGCACTGACCTTGCCCGATTGAAAAGGGAGGTAAAAGAAGCGAAGCTGGTGGGAGCACTGGGCACGGAAGCCCTGGTAGCATTGATGCAGCTTGGTGTAAAGCCTGATTACGTTCATGGCGTCCGAGAAGCAGCCATAGAGGCAGCTTACTGTGGCCTGTCCTCCCTGGTTGTCTGTAGTGAGGACAAGGTTTCAATTTTGGTGCAGAGATTGGAAGAGGAGAACCTGGGCTACCAGATTATTGACTTACGTCAAAATTTCCCCAGAGTGTCTACTAGCTAGACGCCTGTCACTGTGAGGCATCCCTCATTCCTGTCATTGCGAGGCTGACGAAGTCGCCGAAGCCATCTCCTGACATTACTAAACGCTCCAAACAAAAAGCCTTGACATCCGTTTTGCGGCATTTTATAATAGGACTTAATCAACTACACTTGTGTAAAATAAAGTAATTTTGTGTAAAAGGAGGCAAAAGTGAGCCGTATGAAAAGGTCCTGTAAGCAAATCTTTGCCCGGGGGATAAACTGGTTCCTGGTGCTTTTGACCCTAGCTCTTGCCCTGACAGCCTGCAACCCTACCGAGCAGACACCAGTAGATTATGTATTTGATGACCTGGGAAGGCTGGTCGCCATTAACGGAACACCCCAACGAATTGTCTCTCTGGCTCCCTCCAACACCGAGATTTTGTTTGCCCTCGGTCTGGGTGACAAAGTAGTGGGAGTGACAGATTGGTGCAATTATCCTCCGGAAGCTCCGGAGAAGGAAAAGGTGGGGGGATATGTCACACCGGATATAGAGAAGATAGTCGCTCTTAACCCTGACCTCATACTAGTTGCGTATGGCACTCCCATGGAGGTTATCAATACCATGGTAGGGCTAGGGCTTACAGTATTTGGTATAAAGACTACTGATTTAGATGACGTGCTTAATGATATTAGAACAGTAGGGGAAATAACCGATAAGGAGGTGGAGGCCCAAGTACTTACATCGGAAATGGCAGTAGGGATTAAAGCAGTAACTGATGAAACCTCGGGATTGGAACAAAGGCCAAGAGTCTTTTATATCGTCGGTCATGAGCCGTCGTTGTGGACTGCTGGCCAAGGGACTTTCATCCACGAGCTAATTGAAAAGGGAGGAGGGGTGAACACCTGCCAAAATATCACAGGTTATTCAGAAATCTCAATTGAGTATGTTCTTGCCCGCAATCCTGAAATAATTATCACCAGCGAATGGTCATATGACTGGGCGATAAATGCGAGTGAGCTTGCGAGTACCAACGCCAGTCAAACGGGTAGAATCTATACACTCGATGATGACTTGGCTCAACGCCCGGGTCCCAGACTGGTCGAGGGCTTAGAGTGGTTTGCCTATTTCATTCACCCCGAGATATTCGAGGAGCCTGAGGGTTAGCTAAGTGAAGGTTTTTTCCTCCTGGAGCGGGGGTAAGGAATGTGCCCTGGCGACATATAAGGCAATTTCCCAAGGGCAAGAAGTCCTATATCTGCTTAACTTTATCTCCGAAGATGGTGAAAGGTCGAGGTCTCACGGGACTAAAGCCAGTGTTTTAGCTCTGCAAGCACAAGCCATCGGCATCCCTCTTATCCAAGTGAAGACGTCATGGGAAAATTATGAAGATAACTTTAAGAAGGCTGTCAAGGGACTCCAGGACAAGGGTATCGAAGGCGGTGTATTCGGCGATATGGATTTAGAAGAGCATCGGGAATGGGCAGAGAGGGTATGTAGCGAGGTAGGGATAAAGGCGTTTTTGCCCCTTTGGGGGATGAAGGCAGAAGAGCTAATTGAGGAATTCCTTAAATTGAAATTCAAAGCTATAGTGGTCGCCACCAGATTAGACGAGGATTTCCTGGGAAAAGTTCTGGACAAAGCTCTGGTAAGGCAAATTAGCAAACTTGGCTCCCATCCCTGTGGTGAAAATGGCGAATATCACACCTTCGTCACCGAGGGGCCCATTTTCAGAAAAGCACTCAAGGTTACCAAGGGTGAAAGTAAAAAAATAGACAACGTATGGTTCTGGGAAATCTCAACCAAGGTCATTGCGAGGGGCGAAGCCCCGAAGCAATCTCAGAGAGGTAAGAGTAAGATTGCCACGCTTCGCTCGCAATGACAGGAGCGAAGGGCTGGAATGACAGCAAGATGAGGGGTGGCAAATTAAGGACTGCAGGAGGACTGAGATGAAAGAGAAAGGCTTAATTCAAGTTTATACCGGGGACGGCAAAGGAAAGTCCACTGCCGCTATCGGTCAGGCAGTTCGCGCCGCCGGGCATGGTCTTAAGGTCGGCCTCGTCACCTTCTTTAAAGACCCTGAGGCATTCGGGTATGGTGAATATAAATCCCTGGAAAAGCTGGGGATAAAGACTTTCCTTTTCGCTAAAAAACATCCTCATTTCTACAAGGAACTGAATCCTGACGATGTCCGCCAGGAATGCTCCAGGGGACTGGAATTCATTAAGGAGCTTTTTCAGGACCAATCCTGGGATATGCTGGTCCTGGATGAGATAAACATTGCCGTGCGCGACGGCTTTCTGAAAGAAGAAGAGGTTCTCTCTCTTCTGGAAACAAAGCCAGAAAAGTTAGAGCTTGTCCTAACCGGTCGGGGCGTTACAGAAAAGATTATAGAAAAGGCAGATTTGGTCAGTGAGGTGAGGGAAGTGAAGCATCCTTATAGTCAGGGAATAAAAAGCCGGGAAGGCATTGAATACTAGACTTTAGGAAGGTGAAGCGCTTGAGTATGAAACACTGCGGATATATTAGATGAAAAATCTTGAGCACCAAATACTAAGAGAAAATCAAAAGGAAAAAGTGAAAATGCAAAATGACAGGGCAAAATTCAAAAATCAGTTTAGTAAGGCCTTTTTGCATTTTGAATTGTAATTTTAATTTTTAATCTTTAATTTTTAATATTTGTTAGAGATTGTTTAGAGCCTGAAATTTCGGATTTAGAATTTAACGATGGCACGTACTGTAGCTGAGGTATTTAGCGAGCCCGTTATCCCTTTTGCCATTCGCTGGCAAAGTAGAGTTTACTCATTACTGGGGCTTGCTGCATTGCTGGTAGTGGTAGCCGTGTTTGCCACTGCTTTGGGAAGCGTTCATATACCCTTTACCACTACTTTTCAAGTCCTCCTCTCTCAATTGCCCTTCGTTCATATAACCCCTTCTTCTCCCGAAATTTTCGGGGCGCCGTTGAGCCTGGAAATTCTAAAAACGATAATCCTGGATATCCGGCTGCCACGCATCCTTCTGGCCGGTCTAGTAGGAGCAGCCCTGGCAGTAGCCGGAGCTACTTATCAAGGACTGTTTCGCAATCCTCTGGCTGACCCCTATCTTTTAGGTGTAGCCTCAGGAGCGGGACTGGGGGCGACCATTGCCATGCTTACTCCTTTCACGTTAGCCTGGATGGCTTTTGGGGCCGTGCCATTATTTGCCTTCATTGGTGCCATAGGCGCCGTCACTGTGGTCTATTTGCTCGCTCGTGTCGGCAAAACCCTGCCAGCCACCACGCTTATCCTGGCTGGAGTAGCTCTAAGTGCTCTTCTGGCCTCCATCACCTCCTATCTCATGACCATTTCCGGTGCAGAACTACGTGGGATTGTATTTTGGCTGCTGGGTGGACTTTACCTGACTAAATGGTCTGAGGTGTGGACGGTCCTCCCTTGCGTATTAGCGGGCCTTGTAGTCATCTGGATTCATGCCCGACCGCTCAATGTAATGCAGCTTGACGAAGAGCAGGCCCAACAACTGGGCATCAATGTGGAAAGGGTCAAGCTCATATTACTGGCTGCTGCTACCCTCATTACCTCCTCAGTGGTTTGCTTCACTGGCCTTATCGGTTTCGTCGGCATACTCATCCCTCATGCAGTGAGGCTTATTTGGGGGCCAGATTACCGGTTTTTGCTCCCTCTATCCACGCTGGTTGGCGCCATCTTCCTCATCCTGGCCGACACTTTAGCCCGTACCATAATTCCTCCTACGGAGATTCCGGTAGGAATAATTACTGCTTTCTGTGGAGCACCTTTCTTTCTTTATCTATTGCGGAGAAGAAAAGGGCTTGCTTTCTTCTGAAAGGATAAGACCCCATGATTGAGCTGGATAATGTTAGCCTGGGCTACGACCATCGGGCCATCTTGCATAATGTAAGTATGAAGGCCGGGCCCGGCCAAATACTGGGGCTGGTCGGCCCCAATGGCTCGGGCAAGTCAACATTAATCAAGGGAATGACCCGGGTAATAGACCTATTCTCCGGGCGTATCTTAATTGACGGTCGTGATATAAGAACTATTAAGCGAGACGAACTGGCTCGCCTTGTTGCCACGGTGCCGCAAAGCCCTGCCCTGCCCGGGGCTTTCACGGCTTTTGAAGTGGTGCTTATGGGACGAACGCCTCACCTCGGCCTTCTTCGCTACGAGGGAGGAAAAGACCTGGCCATCGCCTGGCAAGCGATGGAGGCAACGCATACCCAATTCTTCGCTGAGCGCAGAGTAAGTGAACTCTCAGGAGGAGAGAGACAGAGGCTGATTATCGCTCGGGCACTAACCCAGCAGCCAAGGGCGATGCTCCTTGACGAGCCAACTGCCAATCTGGATATAAACCATCAAGTCGAGATTCTCAATCTGGTCAAGAGCCTTTGCCTGGAGCAAAGTTTGACCGTCATTATCGCTTTACACGATTTGAACTTAGCTGCTCAATACTGCGATTGGATGGTCATGCTAAATGGAGGGAAAGTTTACGCTGAAGGCACGCCACTCGACATACTCACAGCGCCGAATATCAAGAAGGTTTACGGAGCCGAAGTATGTGTTTATCCCCACCCTATTAATAAGCTGCCCACCACTCTTATCACAGCAGGCGGGAGTCATGGAACGAGCTGATATGATTCCTTCAAGGGACGGGAAAAGCCGCAGGTGCGGCAATGGTATGTGCCTATTGCCGCTCCGCAGCAGGGACATTTAATCTCATTATCTTTGGCCCTGGGTATCTCCCCTACAACTTCGTTGTAGATGCGCCAGTAAAAGAAGTGCTCTTTGTTTATGAACTTTATGTCAACTTCCTTTCTTGCTGATTGGAATTCTTCATCTGTGACCATACTATTTATTATTTCGTGCAGCTTGGTGGAGCCTGAGCCGTACTCTATGGGCTCCTTTCTCCGCCACACTATCTCCGTCGGAATCAAATCCTCAAAGCTCTTTCTCAGGATATACTTCCCTACACCATCTTTGACCTTGAGCTCCGGGCTTATCTCCAGGGCAAAGCGAACGAAATCCTCATCGAGGAAGGGTTGCCTTACTTCAACGCCCAAAGCCCTGCCAAGATAGCCGGATGAGAAGTGCCAGTTTTGTGAAAGTCTTCTTATATATCTTTCCAGGTCTTTGGGAGGAAGCTCCACCATATAAGAGTAGCCGGCGAAGAGCTCATCGGCTCCGTCACCGGTCATTACGGAACTAATTCTATTTTCCCTAGCAAGTCTAAGGGCAAAATATATGGAAAGGTCATTAGGCATGGCGAGGTCAAAGGTTTTCAGTATTCCTATAACCTCGGGAAGAGTGGCAAGCGCCTCTTCTGTAGTGAATTCTATTTTCTTGTGCTCTATTCCCAGGAATTTGGAAATCTTTTCTGAATAAACAATGTCAGGTGCCTGGGAGTCTTTTAACGCCACTGTGAAGCCTGTGCTCGGCCTGGCTACAAAAGCCAAAATGCCAGTATCGACCCCTCCTGATAAGAGTATGCCATCGGCTCTGCTCCTCTCCACAGCTTCCCTAAGCTTACTCCTTAACTGTTCACAAAGGTCCATATTGACGGGTCCTTTTGCGCCTATAATAACATTTTCCCCACCTCTCAGATTTTTGACCATTAAAAGTTCCACGCTCGTATTTTGAGCTAGTTCAGATAGATTAGTGACACTTTATATGTTTGTAACATTGGGTAATAACCTTCCGTGTCATTGCGAGCCGAAGGCGTGGCAATCCCATAGGCTAAGATCCAAATACTTAAATGCCAAAACCATTGCTTTTTGTCATTTGGCTTTTGAACTTGACTTGACATTGGAGCTTTGTCATTTGTCATTGCTTAGGCGGGGTTCATCCCCGCCTCCACACCCACAGAGATTGCTTCGTCGCCCCGATTCATCGGGGCTCCTCGCAATGACAAAAAGAAGTGACACTAGGGTACTGAGCGGGGATAAATTTTTGACATAGTCCCCTGCATTGTGCTAAAATATATCTGCTAGGCAAGAATGGTTAATGCCTAACAAGGAGGTGGGCATGACACGAAGAGAGGCTTGGTTATGCCGATGGATGTTTCCCTATCGGAGCTCTCCGGCAACGTAAGTAGGAATTGACTTCGATAGTTAAGGTGCGTTGCTTGAGAGCACATGGAAGCCCCGAGCTCTTCGTCTGTAAGGCTAGGCTCCCAAGAAGGGGCAACGGCAGTTCAGCCGGAAGCTGAAGTGGAAGAGTAGGGGTGATCTAAAACTGAATAGCGATATTCAGGAGCGAGCTTCAAAATTTGGAGCTCGCTCTTCTTATTATCTGTTATGCCGCTTTGGCATTTATCTGAATAGACGAAAGACGAAGTTCAGAATGATGGTGAGCACAATGCTAATTATGATGCAGGTTACTATGGGGAAGAAGAACTGAAAGCTTCCTTTTTGCAGAAATATATCGCCGGGAAGCTTTCCTAAGAAAGGAATTCGCTGCCAGAAGACCAATAGCAAACCAAGGAAGGCGAGAAAAACTCCGCCGAGGATTAGAATCTTGCCTATACCTTGAAAATCCATGCTAAGCCACTTAGTACCAATTTTACCTTATTAGGCTATCTTTGGTGCAATTTGCCTTGTATAATACTGGCAAAAAACAAGAAAATGCAGGCATGATTACCTCATACAGCCGAGAGTTAATGTTAGGTATCCCCCAAGGAACCTTGATTGACCTAGAGACCACTGGCCTTGATATGGGCCAAGATGAAATAGTGCTTTTTGGCTATATTCAAGGGAGCCGCCTTGAGATAATTTGCCGGAGTTCGAAAGAAGAAGCGCCGTTTATCGTCCAGCTTGCTGAACTCATTCCGACGCTCCCTAAGCCATTTTACGCCTATAATCTCTCCTTCGAGAAGGGATTTCTTCAAGCTAAAGGGATTGATATAGAAGGGGTAGACTTATTCCAGCCCTGGAAGGAAAAGGCCGAGGCACTTTACCTCAAGTGGCCTAAGTTGGACGAGCTGTTTTCTCACGCGGAGCACTATTTTAACGAGCCAGTGATAAGCGGCAGAGACGTCCCTTTGCTATGGCAAAGATTCCTTTACACAGAGGATGATAACTATTTGCAGCAAATCATAAAGCACAACGAGTCTGACCTGCTTAGAGAGCTATACTTGCTAGTGTATTATCGAGATAGCTACAAGGTTTGAGGGAGCCAGGAAGCCAGGCATTAAGAGTATCGAGGACTTTTCCCGCCCTGGCAACTTGGGTGCCGCCGGCTTTCTGTAAAGTCCGTAGAATAGCTTTACAGTTCATGGTAGAATAGAAGCTAAACCGGAAAGTATTATGAAAAAGATTGGCGTCTTAACCAGCGGCGGTGATGCTCCAGGAATGAATGCCTGCATCAGGGCTATCGTCCGCTGTGGGGTTAGCCGTAAGCTGGAGGTCGTGGGAATTCGCCGAGGTTACTGCGGTATATTGGAGGAGGACTTTGTAAAGTTAGGCAGCAGGTCGGTAGCAAATATTATCTACCGTGGGGGCACTTTCTTAGAAACAGCTCGCTGTGAGGAAATGAAGACCGAGGAAGGCATAAAGAAGGCAAATGGAATTCTCCAACGGGAAGGCATCGAGGGATTGATAACTATAGGCGGGGATGGCACCTTTCGCGGTGCATTAGCCCTGGCCGAAGCTGGAAATGTAAAGGTGATTGGTATTCCAGGCACCATAGATAACGATGTCTATGGCACTGACACTGCTATTGGCTTCGATACCGCCATAAATACAGCTTTGGATGCCATAGATAAGATTAGAGATACTGCGGGGTCGCTACAACGCCTCTTTTTCATCGAGGTCATGGGAAGGAGTAGGGGATTTATTGCCCTGGAGGTAGGAATTGCTGGCGGAGCCGAAGACATCTTGATTCCGGAATCAGAGACAAAAATAGAACAGCTTTGCCTTGATATAAGGCGCAGCATCAGGAGAGGTAAGAAATCTTCTATCGTAATAGTTGCTGAAGGAGATGAGGCAGGCGGTGCGTTTTCAATTGGTCAACAAGTATGGAAGAGATTAAGGCTGGAGTACCGAATTTGTGTGCTGGGACATGTCCAAAGAGGTGGTTCACCTACAGCCAGGGATAGAGTCCTCGCCAGCAAGTTAGGAGCGGCGGCTGTGGATGCTCTGGTTAACGGCATGACAGGTTACATGGTGGGGGAGTTGAAAGGAGATATAGCCTTCACTCCTCTGAGGGAAACCTGGGAGAAGAGGAAGGAATTGGATAGCAACTTGTTACGGTTGGTCAAGGTACTGGCCGGATAGGAACGTGACAAAGCACTCCACAGACAAAATAATGGGCTTGCAACAGCAAACCGCAAGGAAATAATCGTATCTTGACAATCTCCGTCTTGTTTTCTTCAGAGAACGCCCCCGGTTAATTTGCTGTACACCTCACGATATCTTTTCGATGTTCTCTCGATTATCTCCGGTGGCAACATAGGCGCTGGGGGTTCTTTATCCCATCCTGAAGCTGATAGCCAATCACGGACTGGCTGTTTATCAAAGCTGGGTTGCGAATGGCCAACCTCATATTGGCTGGCATCCCAGAAGCGACTTGAGTCTGGCGTCAATAGCTCGTCGATAAGGGCTAATTGACCATTGATGAAACCAAACTCAAATTTAGTATCGGCAATTATTATGCCCCTGGTTTTAGCGTAATCCCGAGCATAGCAGTAGATAAGCAGGCTTTTTTGTTCCAATTCCTCAAAAATGTTTTCAATGCCAAGGTTTTTTATGTCTTGATTGGTTAAAGGGCGGTCATGCTCTGTTTCGCCCTTAGTAGTGGGGGTAAAGATAGGTTGGGACAATTCCTGGCTTTCCTTCACTCCCGAGGGCAAATGGATGCGGCCAATTTTTCCAGTCTCTTTATACTCCGCCCATGCCGAGCCAGATAGATAGCCCCGAACAACGCATTCCATAGGTATGCGCTCGGCCTTAGCCACAAGCATAGAGCGGCCAATAAGGCTTATTTCAGGTGTAAGCGAGGAATCTCCTTTCCATTGAGATTGCTTCGGGCTTTCAGCCCTCGCAATGACATCCCGAAGTATATCCACGCTATCGATTACCTTGATAAGATGATTAGGTAGGATATGGGCTGTTTTCTCGAACCAGAAGGCAGAAAGCTGGTTAAGAACCTTTCCTTTGTCAGGGATGCCGCAGGGCAAGACAACATCGAAGGCAGAGATGCGGTCGGTGGACACGATGAGTAATTTATCACCTAAACCATAAACGTCTCTTACCTTGCCGCGCCGAAATAAAGGTAGCGATAAGTTTGTATTAATCCAAACTGTTGGGCTGCTACTCATAGTTTCCTCGGCCCAGACTACGATGCTCCCGGTAACGGTTTAAGAAGTCGCTTCTCTTTAAACCAGTAACTAGGGTTCAATGCCACACAACCTCTTCGCACTACTTTTCATTCGCTCTATATTGGCCAGTCTGCCAATCATAATCTTCTGAGCCATAGGTGATCCGGCACCATGCATCGATTCCGCCAGATAACATGCGGCTCCTAAACCTACCGTTAGATTCTCAATCAGTCGTAGTACATGAATGCGATTTTCCACCGCAATACCATCAACACCCTTCAGATATTTAGCAACATATTTGCCTATCGTGGGATGCTTAAGGTCTTTTTCAGAAGGCATAGTTACTATTAAGCCGCCAGCGATGTCCTGGGCCAGTCTGGCTATGTCATAAGGGAATTTCGTCACGTTTAGTTTAGATACATTGGCTCTTAGAGTGTCTACAAGGTAAGTCCCGGAAGCTTCTCTGTGACCTTCGTAAGCACAGGCAAGACTGCAAGACATCATGGTTTCATTGAGCTGAATCATGTCAATGATTTTGTCCTTAATATGAGAAGCTTTTGCAGTGCCTTGATATTCAGCAATTAATTGACTGGCGCCAATCAAGATATCGCCCATGCCTGACTTGCAGGCATAACTCTGGCGGTGATAGGCAGCAAACTTTTCTACCAAGTCGCCGGCAAAGTCATATTCCTTGTACATAAAGACTCGTTCCCAGGGAACAAACACGTCGTCAAAAACAACCATGCATTCCTGTCCCCCGTAAAGAATGTTACCTACATCCATATTCGGGCTGTCTATTTTCCTTGTGTCGCATGGTTGCCTCCCATAGATGTATATAATCCCTTCAGTGTCGCTGGGCAAGGCAAAAGAAATAGCATACTCTTTATCTTCTTCACGCATAGCCCTGGTTGGCATGCAGATGATTTCATGCGAATTTACAGCTCCTGTCTGGTGCAACTTGCTCCCACGAACTACAATGCCATCCGACTTCTCTTCCACTACGTGAAGGTATTGGTCAATATCGGCTTGCTCGGCTGGATGGCGACTTCTATCGCCCTTGGCATCCGTCATGGCACCACAACAAACCAGGTCTTCATCCTGTACGTATCTCAAGTATTTCAGGAAACGCTTGTTGTATTCGGTCCCATACTTCTGGTCAATGTCATAAGTTACCATCGACAAAGCATTCAAGGCGTCCATCTCAACGCAACGCTGAAAGCAAGAGCCCGTATAAGCACCCAATCCTCTACCCATTTTTGACTTGTTGACCAGGTCTTCGGTACTCTGATGAATGTGACAGAAACGATTTATCTTCTTTCCCGTTAGATGAGAGGTGGCTGTCATAACCTTCTGGAATTGTGGAAATTTGGACTCTTCGGCAAGTTCATAAGTAGCAGCTATACAATTCCTTGTCGGTTTGATAATAAGATTATCTACATGATTGGTAACCCGCTCTCCAAACATGTAGAGTTCAAAATGCATTTTCTTCATGCTATCAAGGTATTCTTGCGCAGTCTTCATCTTTCTATTTCCCTCCGTTATACGCTAAGGCAAAAACTTCGAAGTCAATGCCCCATCACTATACTGCCCTAGGAGCCAACTCAGTTGACCCAGCTTTGCCAGCTTTATTCCCCCGTTTGGTTTTAGTTAGCCCCAACCGTTCAAAGACAGTATCTACGTATTTCAGATAGTAACTGTAGTCAAAAAGAGACTTTAGCTCGCCTTCAGTCAGGTAATTTGTTATTCGCTTATCCATCAGAAGCAGAGCTAAAAAGCTTTTCTTGCCCCGCCACGCTTCCATAGCATTATCTTGGACCATTTTGTAAGCTTCTTCTCGTATCAGACCTTTATTTATTAAAGCGAGGAGTACTCTCTGGGAGAAGATTAGCCCCTGGGTAAGCTCGATGTTACGACGCATGTTTTCCGGATAAACCTTGAGTCCTTTCATTATCAAGGTAAATATGGATAGCATGTAATCAACTGCCAGACAGGAGTCAGGTAAGATAATTCGCTCTGTAGAGGAGTGGCTGATGTCACGTTCATGCCATAAGGCAATGTTCTCCAGAGAAGTCAAAGCATGACCTCTTATTAATCTGGCCAGTCCGCAGATACGCTCACAAAGCTCGGGATTTCTTTTATGAGGCATCGCCGAGGAGCCCGTTTGCCCCTCTTCAAAAGGCTCTTCAACCTCCAGGATCTCTGTTCGCTGGAGGCTCCTGATCTCAGTGGCAAATTTCTCCAAGGAGCTGGCGATAATAGCCAAAGTGGTCAGGAATTGGGCATGGCGGTCACGCTGGACTATCTGGCTTGATATCGGAGCTGGAGCGAGCTCTAACTTGGCGCAAGCTATTTTTTCAACCTGAGGAGGTACAGTAGCATAAGTGCCTACTGCTCCGGATATTTTGCCTACAGAGATATTTTTCCTAGCTCCGGCCAGCCTTTGAGCATTACGCTTCATTTCTTCAGTCCACAGGGCTATCTTTAAACCAAAGGTAGTCGGCTCAGCGTGAACACCATGAGTCCGCCCCATCATAATGGTGTATTCGTGCTCTATAGCTTTACTCTCCAGTACGGATATAAGCTCGGCCACATCTTTTGCCAAGATATCTGCCGCCTGGGTCAACTGCAAGCCAAGAGCGGTATCCATAACATCCGAAGAGGTGAGACCAAGATGTACGAAGCGTGACTCTGTGCCCAGGCTTTCAGCCACCGAGTTAAGAAAAGCAGTCATGTCATGGTGAGTCACCTTCAGAAACTCGGCAATACGCTTCAAGTTGCAGCTGGCTTTCCTTATCTTAACTATCTCTTTTTGGGGGATTTCACCCAGCTCAGCCCAGGCTTCACAAACGGCTATCTCTACCTTAAGCCACTGGTCAAACTTATTCTCCTCAGCCCAGATTTTCTTCATCTGAGGTCTGGAATACCGTTCAATCATATTATCCCCTTGCTAATTCTTGTTTATGCTTACGATAGGCTTCTCTTATCTCTTTATGTTCAGTGCCTAAAATCTGGGCGGCGAGCAAGGCAGCATTCTTTGCCCCGCTTTCGCCAATGCCCATACAGGCTACCGGCACTCCCCCAGGCATCTGGCTTATGGAGAGCAAAGCATCTATGCCTTTTAACTCGCTAGTGGGTAAGGGCACACCGATTACAGGCAAGATTGTCCAGCTAGCTAAGACGCCGGGAAGGTGAGCGGCGTAACCAGCAGCGGCGATGATAACTTTGAGCCCTCTCTTCTCTGCCTCCAAGCCATACTCCCTTAGTCCTTCGGGATTTCTATGGGCTGAGATAACGCAAAGTTCATAATCAATGCCTAATTGCTTTAGCACGTCCAGCGCTGGCTGTATCAGCTCGGTGTCTGTCTTGCTGCCTATGACTATGCCCACTAATGCCATTGCCATGTAAATCCCCACAAATATCAAAAGTCAAATATCAAAAATCAAAGTGACAATCCAAAAATCAAAACTTAAAAATGCTTATACCCTTGCTTGTATCTTTGCTTTTTACATTTTACTTTTTTATTTACTGTCGCCCTGTCATTTTGCATTTTTACTTTTGCCTTTTGATTTTCTTTTAGTATTTGGGGCTTAGGGTTTAGAGTTTATCCTATCCACCTCCCTCAAAGCAATGTCCTTACGATAATGACAACCTTCAAAGTAAATATTAGGAATGTTGCGGTAAACCTTTTCCCGAGCTTCAGCCATGTCTTTGCCCACACCTACTACGGTGAGCACTCGCCCGCCGTCGGTATAAATTATGCCATCATTTCCCAACTTAGTTCCAGCATGAAAAACCAGCACATCCTTATCCACACTATCTATCCCTTGTATGGGAAAGCCGGTTTTATAGCTACCAGGATAGCCATCCGAAGCCATAACCACTCCAACGCAGGCCTCGGAACTCCACTCTATTTTCACCCGGTCGAGATTGCCCTGGACTACTGCCATAAGTATATCCACCAGGTCGGCTTTGAGAAGAGGCAAAACGACCTGAGTTTCCGGGTCACCAAAGCGAGCATTGAATTCCAACACCACAGGCTCTCCATTAACAATCATTACCCCCGCATAGAGCACTCCCTTATAAGGCATGCCCTCCTTAGCCATGGCCTTCACAGCCGGCAATAAAATATCCTTGGTTACCTTTTTTGTCATCCCGGCGGAGAAAAAACCCGGTGGGCTGTAACTTCCCATACCTCCAGTGTTGGGGCCCCGGTCATTATCACCGATTTTCTTATAGTCGCAAGCTGGCACCATAGGTGAGACCGTCTTGCCATCGGTAAAGGCTATGAGGCTTACCTCCCGACCGCTAAGATATCCGTCAATTACTACCCTATCTCCAGCGGAGCCAAAAATCTTTGCTTCCATGATGTCGCCGAGGGCTTTGTGGGCTTCCGCCAAAGAACCGGCGATAATCACACCTTTGCCAGCAGCTAACCCATCGGCCTTGATGACGACAGGCGGACGCTGTTCTTGAAGGTATTCGCGAGCCTCAGGATAAGAAGAGAAAATGGCGCCTTTAGGACAGGGGATATCATATTTTTCCATCAAATTTCGGGCAAAAACCTTGCTCGATTCTACCTGGGTGGCTGCTTTAGTGGGACCGAAAATAGGAATACCCAGACTATCAAAGTAGTCCATTATGCCCGAAGCTAGCGGAGCCTCAGGACCAACTACGGCAAGGTCAATGCCTTTCTCTTTAGCCGCCTTGCCCAGCCCTTCTATATCGGTGGGGCGCAAATTCAGATTTTCCGCGATGGCCGCTGTGCCGGCATTCCCCGGGGCAGCGAAAACTCTTTCCACCCTGGGACTCTGGACAATCTTCCAGACTAAGGTGTGTTCCCTCCCCCCACCACCAACGACTAGTATCTTCAAATTTCACTCTCGCGTGTCAGTCTTCACGGTATAGCCGTACTATGTCCTCCATTTTCTGGATTTTTCAACGCCAGTTTTTTTGAAAAATGGCATTGGGAATGCTGATGAGGGTTACCACTAGGAACAGCCGATCTTGGCCTCGGAAAATACCTACTGCTTCCTCTTCTTGTGCTTCCCTCTATTCTTCTTCACCCCTTTTAGTTTCACTCTGTTTGCCATGGCATTATAAAATCTCCTTGAATTTCTCAGCCTGAACGGGGTCGAGATTTTGAATTAGTTTCAGTAACTCTGCGACATGCTCCTTCTCTTCTTCAATAATATGTTCCAGTGTAGTCACAGCCCCCTCATTCTCCAGGTTTAATATATGGTCTTCATACTGGTTAATGGCCTGCAACTCGCCTATCAAATCCTCGCGGAGCATCTCTAAATCGTCTAGTATAGCTAGCTGTTCGTCGTTCATTTCTTCAGAAGAATAACTCATCTTTTCTCCTCCTTTTTAATTTTAACTTTACTCGCAGTTGCAAGTGTTTGATTATTCCTTGTCACCTCGAGTGAAGTTGAAGCCCTCTCTCAAAAATGACATTAAGCTGAGCAGCTATTCCCATTCTATAGTTGCCGGCGGCTTACTGGTGACATCATAAACTACCCTGTTGACATTGGGAATCTCATTAACTATGCGGTCAGATATTCTAGCAAGAAGATCATGGGGCAGGCGAGCCCAATCAGCAGTCATGGCATCTTCACTAGTTACTGCTCTGACTGCTACCAAGTAGCCATAAGTTCTGTAGTCGCCCATGACGCCAACGCTCTTGACATCAGTAAGTACAGCAAAGCTTTGCCATAGCTGGTGATAAAGCTTGGCTTTTTTGATTTCATTCATCAAAATCCAATCAGCAGCCCGGAGTATCTCCAGCTTCTCCCTGGTCACTTCACCAATGATGCGAATGGCTAGCCCCGGTCCGGGAAATGGTTGCCGCCAGACCATATCCTCAGGCAGGCCTAGAGCTAACCCCACTTGTCGAACCTCATCCTTAAACAAATACCTCAGTGGCTCGATAAGAGTGAAACTCATTTTAGCCGGTAATCCGCCGACATTATGATGGCTCTTTATTTTAGCCGCAGCTTTGGTTTCCGCGGAGGTGCTTTCAATAACATCGGGATAAAGAGTGCCTTGGGCCAGAAAATCAATCTTACCTAATGTGGCCGCTTCTTCTTCAAAAATTTGGATAAACTCGTTTCCTACCAAATGCCGCTTCTTTTCCGGATCGCTAATCCCTTTAAGTCGTTCTAAGAATCTATCGGTAGCGTCTATGTAAACTATATCCATTTTGAGGTTACGCTTGAAGGTACTAAGCACCCTTTCAGGTTCATCACGACGCAATAAGCCATTGTTGATAAAGATGCAAGTTAACTTATTGCCAATAGCACGGTCAATAAGGGTAGCAGTTACTGCCGAATCGACGCCTCCAGAAAGAGCACAGACCACTCTTCCGCCGCCCACTTGCTCTTTAATCTTATCTACGTTCTCAGCTATGAAATTAGCTGGCGTCCAGTTGCCCTGGCAGCCGCATATTTGAAGTACAAAATTCTGAAATATGGTTTTCCCTTGAGGTGTGTGAACCACTTCAGGGTGAAACTGCAGTCCGTAAATGCCACTATCGTTACCTATAACAGCGAACGGCGAATTTTCAGTGTAAGCCAGGGTCTTGAAGCCAGGCGGCATCTTCATTACTTGGTCACCATGGCTCATCCACACGGGGAGAGAAGAAGGAAGGCCAGCGAAAAGGGGGCAGTCTTCAGCACTTATGTGCAGGATTGTGTGCCCATATTCGCGCTTTGTTCCCCGAGTTACCTGGCCACCCAAGTGGTAAGCGATAGCAAACATTCCATAGCAAATGCCCATCACAGGTAGACGGCTTTCGTAAATGTAGGGTAAAGGCAAAGGAGCCCCAGAATCATAAACGCTAGCTGGACCCCCCGAGAGGATAAATCCTCGTGGGTTAAGGGAAGCTATTTTCTCCCAAGGCGTGTCATGAGGCACAAGTTCACAATAGACTTGGCATTCCCGCACCCGCCTGGCAATGAGCATGCTATATTGAGAGCCAAAGTCGAGCACCACTATAGTTTCACGCTCGCTTGGTGGTAGCTTAGGCTCAACTACAGGTTGCTCGCCGCGTAACTCCTTGGCCAGCTCCAGATAAGTGGAGACTTCGATATCATCGCTGGCAGCAATTCTGTGGCTTTCTGACTTCTTTTTCATTGCAGATTTACGGTGGTGAATACATTTAGCTTATCACTGTCCTGAACTATTATCAACCCGAGAAAGGTTGAGCCTTTTCCCTATCTAGCAAGGCCTCTCTCTTGTGGTTAAAGCCTTCCCGCGCTCTTGCATGTGGAAAGGATAAATTTCTACCCCGGATGCCACCATGCTATACTAACGGCAGAAAAAGATGGGTGTTTTACAACGAGAAATCGAGAAGGGTGTTAAAATCCTCCAAAAGGGTGGCGTGATTGCCTTCCCCACCGATACGGTCTATGGCCTGGGGGCTGACGCCTTCAATTCCACGGCCGTGGAAAGGATTTATGAGATAAAAAACCGACCCAAGCATCGGCAACTTCCCTTGCTTATCGCTGATGTAGAGCGATTGACCATTCTGGCCGAGCCAATACCAGAAATTGCCTGGTTTTTGGCAAGGCGGTTTTGGCCCGGCGGGTTAACGCTGGTTTTATCAAAAACAGATTCGCTGCCTGTCTATCTAGCCTCAGGACCCACCATGGCAGTACGCGTTCCTAATCACCCTGTTTGTCTGGCTCTCATTCAACACCTAGGGAATCCCATAATCGGAACCAGCGCCAATATTAGTGGCCAACCAACTGCCTTAACTGCCGAGGAAGTTGGACAACAATTGGGAGGAAAAATCGACCTTATTATCAATGGGGGCAAATGTCCCGGCGGAAAGGAATCCACGGTAGTGGATGTTACCCATGAAGCGCCGGTAATTTTGCGTCAGGGCATCATACCTTCGCACGAGATTGACAAAGCTTATAAGGAATACTTGGAGCTAAATAATGAGGCACATTGCTATAGGCTGTGACCACCGGGGCTTTGCTTTAAAGGAGCTAATTATGCCATTTCTGCAAAACGCGGGTCATAGCTATCAAGATTTTGGTTGCTACAGCACTGACCCTGTGGATTATCCTGACATCGCCCAGAAAGTTGGGGAGGCAGTAGCATCAGGCAATTTTGAACAAGGCATTCTAATATGCAACACGGGCATAGGCATGAGCATAGCTGCCAACAAAATAAAGGGTATAAGGGCAGCTTTATGCCACAACTCATTTGCAGCACAACGAGCTCGCCAGCACAACGATGCCAACGTCTTGTGCCTCGGGGGAGAGGATATAGCTACCAAGTCAGCTTTGGAAATCGTCAAAACTTTCTTAGCCACGGATTTTGAAGGCGGCAGACATGTACAAAGGGTGAATAAAATAAGAGCTTTGGAAGGAGACTCCCCAGAATAATAGCCTTGGCTCTTAAGGGATACAACCTGAGGGGCAGTTATTTCGCCAGGTCAGACCACATATCGACTTCTTAAGTCATGGGACAACTTAGCCGTTAATTCCAGAGCCTGATTTGCCGCTTCCAGCGACAAGCTTGCCAGCGTACAAGAAGGAGTTATCAGCCCTTGAGCTATAATCTGCTTGAACTTAACACCATCCCTGGTAAATGGAGCCATAGCTTCCTCAAGGCGGTCACGAAGACTGGGCAAAGATTCTTTAGCTAAAGCCTCTTCCTCGTTCGGAACTATCCCCCAGGCAATGCTGCCACCACGCTCAAGAAAGGATTTCACCTTACCCGAGTGAGTGCTTAGAGAAGAGGCATAATTATAGGCATCAAAGCTGAGAATATCAATTTTGGTGTCTAGAATGACTGACCAGTTAGTGTTTCCGCAGCAGTGTAATCCCTTTATCCCTTTAATTCCCCTGAACACCTCTTCTAGCAGAACAGGCACTTTTTCCTCAGGAATAGGAGTAAACACCGAGCCTAAAGAAACTAAATAAGGCTCGTCAACAAAGATAATAGTGTTAGGCGATATTTCCCTCAAGATATTTTCCTGCCACGAAGCTTTTAGCCGCAGGAACTTAGCCGCGGTTTCAGCTAAAGTATCATCATAGAGGATGCCCAGACCATCCTGACTGGTAACCGCCAGGCCCCAGGTAACGGGACCTGTTACTTGCCCCTTGACTATTTTACTACCTGTTGCTTTGGAGAGGAAAGCATAAAGCCCGGCAGCATATTCGGTCGAAATACCATATTCACGGGCATTATCTTGCTCACAATCAATATAGATTTGCTCTAGCTCGCTCTCAAAATTAGCCGATGGCTCGATGTGAATTTTGTCCCCATCTATAACCACCCCCGGAAAACCTTCGCTGAATTGGATAATCATGTTTTCTCTAGGAGAGCGCATCGGTAATTGTGGCCAGATGGGAATGTCAGGAAGATATTTCATAATAATGGAACAAGCCTCTCCGGGATTCGTGTGAGGCATGCTGCCGATAGCAGTGGGCAAACATCCAAACTCAAGCTTAGCTGACATCTTCTTCCTTACCTAAATACTTGCCAATTAGCAGCCCTAGCTCTTTCCTTTTTTTCTCTGGTATGTATTTCGCCTCAGTGGCTATAGCATATTCAAGGGCGCTAGCACAGGCACAATCTCGTTTCTGTGGTATTGAAGGTAGTAGTAATTTCAGGATGCTCTTGACAGTATCAATACCCTTCCGCAGGTTGATTAAAATCATCTCCGTAGTCACCGATTCGCAACTCGGATGCCAGCAATCATAATCGGTTACAAGGGCAATTATGGCATAGCATATTTCCGCTTCTCTGGCTAACTTAGCTTCAGGCAAAGCTGTCATTGCAATAATGTCGGCACCCCAAGAGCGGTAAAGCTGCGACTCAGCCTTGGTGGAGAACTGTGGACCTTCCATGACTAGATAAGTACCACCTTTATGCACCTTAGCCCCAACCTTAGTGCTTGCCTCAAACGAGAGTTGACTCAAGACAGGACAGAAAGGTTCAGCGAGAGAGACATGCCCCACTATCCCATCGGTGAAGAAGGTGCTGGCTCTTCCTTTGGTGGCATCAATTAGCTGGTCAGGAATGACTACATCCAGAGGTTCTATCTCTTCCTTGAGACTGCCCACAGCGCTTACAGAGATAATCCTTTCCACCCCCAGAGATTTCAAGGCATAGATATTGGCTTTCGCCGGTAATTCACTGGGGCCTATTCGATGTCCCTCGCCATGTCTGGGAAGAAAGGCAACCCTTACTCTTTCTAGATTGCCCAAGATGATAGCGCCGCTGGGCTCGCCAAAGGGCGTGCTTACCTTTACTTTCTCCACTTCTGCCATCCCTTCCATGTTATAAAGCCCGCTTCCGCCAATGATGCCAACTTTTGCTTCAGGCATTTGATACCCCCGTGAAAAACACTATCCCTTGTCCTTCCGTTTCTCTCCCCACCTTCCCTTCCTCCTCAAGATATTTCAGGTGAGCCAGAGCTTCCCCAAAAGCAAACAACTTTTGTGTCGGAGGAAATAAATCCCAGGACTTGTAACCTATATCCCAGGTCATTTGTGATGCGACCTGGAAGACGTTTTGTTTACCTTTTCCCAGAATAGAGATGACCTCCTTGAGCCTTGTTTGGTGGTGCTGCTTCAGTTCTCGAATTCTCTCCTTTTGATCCCTGAAGATACTTCTATGACCAGGCAATACAAGTTCAACATCCAAATCATAAACCTTGTCCAGGCTCATCAGATATTCTTTTAATGGATTCCGCTCCTCGGAGGAGAGGGTGATATTTGGAGTTATATCAACAAGGATATGGTCACCACATATGAATACTTTCTTGCTGGGCTCGTAAAGACAAATGTGACCCGCAGTATGTCCTGGGGTTTCAATACATTCAAACAGGTAATCCCCGATGCTTATCGTATCGCCGTCCTTTGAGACACACAAGTTCAAGGAAGTACTTGGGCTATATCGGCGACCGGGGTGGCTTCCGATAGCCTTTTCAAGTTCCTCTCCAGGAAAGCCGCATTTACGAGCGAAATTAATCTGCTCCTCCCAATGCTCAGGCGCAGTAGACCTAATAATTTCCGCATCTGCCCAGCCAAAGTAGATTCTCGCCCCTTCCCCGGCGAGAGTTGATACTAAACCCGAGTGGTCTGCATGCATGTGCGTGATGAAGAAATCAGCTTGCCTGAAGTCCACGCCACATTCGTTTAAGCCGGAAACTAGTGCCGCCATACAATCTTCTCGATTCCATCCAGTATCAATAATTAAAGGCCGCTCTGCTCCCTTTATAACGTAAGAGTTGGTGGCTTTTAGAGGACTTCCAGGGAGAGGAACTTTAATTCTATAAAGACTTGGTAAGATTTCCTCGAACATAGTGCAATCTTAATCACGCTAGTCCTATGTTAATTCAAACCTAGCATATTTTCCTAGAATTGTCCACTAACGCTCGCCACGTCCTTCTCCAAATAGCCACTCTCCCACGGATTAGCAATATAGGCCTGGTGATGAAGGGTCTCGAATGTTTCCTCTCGTGTTTTTAGTTTGAGAAGTGGCTTCAGCCAGATTCATATTCTTGCATCTACCATCGAGCCTTTTTTTTCCACGGAGGTATTGCATTTTACTACATTTAGTGGTAAAATACTTCCATACCACAATCTTTGGGGGAAGTCGGTGAATTGTCCTAACTGCGGCGGCCAGGAACTAGGGGTGATAGACTCCCGGAGCTTAGATGATGTGGTGAGGCGACGCAGGAGATGCCTCGCCTGCGGGGCTCGCTTCACCACCTATGAGCGCATACACCTGCATGACATATTCGTTATTAAGAAGGATGGGCGGCGCGAGGAATTCAGCCGGGACAAGCTCTCTTCGGGTATACGCAAAGCTTGTGAGAAACGCCCGTTACCCACAGGCGCGATTGACAAGTTTGTGGACAACCTCGAGGCTGAGCTTTACAAGGTAGGCAAAAGCGAGGTCTCCAGTTCTTATATTGGTGATTTGGTCATGGAAGGATTAAGAAAACTAGACCATATTGCTTACATTCGCTTTGCCAGTGTTTACCGAAAATTTGCCGACCTCGGTGACTTAAAGGAGGCACTGGATGATTTAGCTGAAGGTCAAACTCCAACATCGGCAAATCAATTACCACTGCTTCCTGGGGGGCAAGTGGGGAGGCTGATCAAGTGTCAGAGATGAATGCGGCCAATCCCGATAAGGCAACAAAAACATCAGGCGGAGGGAAAAATGACGAGAATATCGAAAGGTGAGAACATAGAACCGAATGAGCAAGAGGTTTACCGGTGGTTGAAGAAGTGGCGGGAGTGGGGGTTCACGGAAGAAAATTACGAGAATCTATCGCCTTCTAACAAAAACATACTGCACAATGTGCTGCGTATACCAACCTATATCACAGACTACGAGCAACGCAGAAATCTCTTTATGAACCTATCCGCACCGGAAGCTATGAGAATTATCAGTCTGGCTAACTTAGGTGACTTAATACCACCAGATGAACAACTACGGAAAATCTTTTCACGACTGACTCCTGCCGAAAGGCTTCATGATCTATATAAGTACTAGCTGGAATTATAGGCATGATTAACGAGCCCATATTTCTGGTGGGAGCATAGGACGGGAGGTATCGCCATGTTTGTCAATTTGGAACAAGCTACCACCCTTATTATTGAGCGAGCTACACGACTTGTGAGCCTATTGGTTGAGGACAGAGGACACGATAAACCACCGTTTTTACCTGAAGAATATGCTCGTTTGGCAGGTATCAAAAGAATTGAGAAGGCGGATCTTGGACATGATCGTGCAGATGCAGGTGCTGTCCTGCTCAGATTTCGTGACGGTTATGTCATTAAGGCGAACCAGAACCAGAATTTGGCCAGACAGCGCTTTTCTTGCGCTCATGAGATCGGGCACATCTTACTCGGTGAGTTAGAACTAGAGCCCTTAATGGAGGATGTTGAGTTCCAGACGTTCAATCCACAGAGTCAGGCAAAAGATCGACAAAGCCCTAGAGAGCGCCTATGTGATGCCGCTGCTACAGAACTTCTCATGCCAGAATCAGTTTTCAAGAAATATCTGTCAGGGTTTGACGTCTCTATTAAATCGCTTGAGCAATTGGCTAATATCTTCAAGGTTTCGGTGCAGTCTGCTGCTATTCGAATTGCTGAGCTTAACGTGCAGCCTTGCCTTGCCCTCAAATGGCGTTCACAGACAGGAACCAAGTCCAAGTCGCTTCGCCTGGCGTGGTGTGTGCCGCCAGGAGGAAAATCAAGGGTCAAAGCTAATTACATGCCAGTGCATACAATTGCTGGGCATACCTCGGCATTGTATAAAGCGTACCAAAGTGAGAATTATGTTAAGTCCTCGAAACTTTTTAGGCTTGGTACTGTTACCAGGCGTTGTCCTATGGAATCCAAAGGCTTTGGACGCGAGGAAACGAGATATGTTATCTCTCTAGCTTTACTTGGGAAGTGAACTAAAGAAAAGGGAATACCTAGATTTGGGATATACCATGCCAAATAATAGTCATCAAGGAAACCATGGTAAAAGGTTTCTTAATCGTACTGAAGTTCTCAAGGCCGTTGTTGCTGATGCTGAGTCAATTGGAATACGTGATAGAAACAAGATAGAACAACTCACAACTCAGGTAATTGAACGTTTGGAACGGCAGCGAATCTTACCTGGAATGGAGCATCTAATGCCAAAATACCATCGAGAGAGGCGCCCATTCGCTGAGTCTGAAATCCGAACTGCGGTAAAAGAAATCTTGGCTGCTGAAGAGCCAACTAAGCCAGAGGAGGTTAAGCCCGAAATGGAAACTCAGACTAAAGAGATGCCTGTTATTCCAGCCGAGCCAGAGTTTCAGCTTACCACTGATATAACCCTTACCGAAAATGCCATGCGCGTCCTTAAAAGAAGATATCTAAAGAAAGACGACCATGGGCATGTCATAGAGACGCCCAGTAGAATGTTCCGTCGTGTTGCTCAGGCGATTGCCTCTGCCGAAGAATTAATCTACAACAACCCTAAGGCAGATGTTACGGCTAGGGAAGAAGAATTCTACCAGTTAATGGCAAACCTGGATTTCTTACCTAATTCCCCTACTCTAATGAATGCCGGCCGTGAGCTAGGGCAACTGTCAGCTTGCTTCGTTATTCCCATTGATGATTCCATGGAATCCATTTTCGACGCTGTGAAATATACTGCTTTAATTCACAAAAGTGGCGGCGGTACTGGTTTTTCCTTTTCTCGACTCAGGCCGGAGGGGGACAGAGTTGGCTCTACAGGTGGCATCGCCAGCGGTCCGGTTTCCTTCATGCAAGCCTTTGACACTGCTACCGATGTCATTAAACAGGGCGGGATGCGCCGTGGAGCGAACATGGCTATTCTTAATGTTGACCACCCCGATATTTTGAAGTTCATTGAGGCCAAGGCGGATCCTGAGGCTTTGACTAATTTCAATTTGTCGGTAGCCGTGAGCGACGATTTTATGGAAGCTGTAGAGAAGGACAGTGATTATGATTTGATAAATCCTCGAACTGGAAAGGTGGCTGGCAAGCTTAACGCCAAGGTAGTGTTTGACAGGATGGTTGATATGGCTTGGAAAACTGGTGATCCAGGTATCGTCTTCATTGACAGAATAAATGACAAAAATCCTGTTAAACATTTGGGCAAAATAGAAAGCACCAACCCTTGTGGCGAGCAGCCACTTCTCCCCTATGAATCATGTAACCTGGGTTCTATCAATCTAGGCAAGATGCTGCGAGCCAAGAATGGAAATCTTGAAGTTGATGAGGATAAGCTGGCACGGACGGTGAGAGTTGCTGTTAGGTTTTTAGATAACGTTATTGATGTCAATCACTTTCCCCTGCCAGAGATTGCAAAGATGACAAAAACTACCAGGAAAATAGGCCTGGGGGTGATGGGATTTGCTGATATGTTAATCCAGCTAGGTATCCCTTATAACTCGGAGGAGGCATTATACAGGGCAGAGAAAGTGATGGCCAACATACAAGAGTATGCTACGGATGCCTCTAAGGAACTGGCAAAAGAAAGGGGGGTATTTCCTGCTTTCAAGGGAAGCAAATATGATCTCGATGATCCCAAGGTCGAAGTGAGAAATGCTACCAGAACCACTATTGCTCCCACTGGTACGCTGAGCATAATAGCTGGTTGCTCCAGTGGCATTGAGCCCCTCTTCGCCCTGAGCTATGTAAGGAATATCCTAGATGGCGCCCAGCTAGTGGAGGTAAACCCCTATTTTGAGGAAGTAGCTAAAAGCGAAGGCTTCTACTCTGAAGAGCTTATGCAACAGCTAGCCTCCGGTACCCGACTCCACACTGTGGAAAACATCCCTGACAGTATCAAACGGCTATTTGTCACTGCCCATGAGATAAGCCCGGAATGGCATGTCAGGATGCAATCATCCTTCCAGAAGTCTACACATAACGCCGTTTCCAAAACGGTCAACTTCCCCCAAGGGGCTTCGGAAGAAGACATAGCCAAGGTATATATGATGGCTTATGAAGAAGGACTAAAGGGGATAACCATTTACCGGGATAGGAGCCGTGAGGCACAACCGTTAAGCACGGCTCAGGTGGAGAAGGCTGAAGGCGCTGGGCGTGCTCCCAGGAAGAGACCAGAGGAGACAGAAGGGCGCACCAAGCGGGTAAATACGGGCTGTGGCCACATGTATATAACCGTGAACTTCGATGAACGGGGGATATGTGAGGTCTTCTCCACGCTGGGCAAAGCTGGAGGCTGTGCCACCGCCCAACTTGAAGCCACCTGCCGGCTTATCTCTCTGGCTTTAAGGTCTGGGGTAGATGTCGCCTCGGTGGTGAGGCAGCTCCGCGGCATCCGCTGCCCGTCCATTGCCTGGGAAGAGGGCAAGGCGGTGCTCTCCTGCGCCGATGCCATTGCCAGCGTACTGGAAAAACATATAGGTGGCAGTGATAATGAACCCAAGCCTGGGGACTATGGCTCAGCCAAAAACCTAGCCGGGCAGTGCCCAGACTGCGGCAACCTGCTCGTCTATCAGGAAGGCTGCTTCATCTGCCCCAGTTGCGGGTATACGAAATGCTAAAATTATAAGGTCTAAATAAACTAGAAGGAGGAGGGAAAGTATGAGTGAACAGCCGGCCAAGAAAGAACTGAAGGTCGTCTTTCCTGAGAATCTGAGGGGTGGTGTATACTCTAATAACATGTTAGTTGCTCATAGCAAGGAGGAGTTTGTCCTGGATTTCATGATGGTCATGCCTCCTGTGGCTTCGGTAACGGCACGGGTTGTTATTAGCCCCGGCCATATGAAACGGATGGTTTCTGCGCTCAGAGAAAACCTGGGAAAATACGAGTCCAAGTTTGGTAAACTGACCGAAGCCGCCGAGCCTGCTAAACCAACAATCGGCTTCCACCCTCCACCAGCATAAGAAGAGTAAAGATGGAACTTAATTGGTTCTCGGTGCTGCTCGGTTGGCTTGGGGGCATTCCGAGTGGCCTAGTTGCGCAGTGGTTGTATCATAAACTTTCAAGAAAGAGGCTAGCTGGGCGTGATCACTTCACCGCAACCTGCTCAAGCGGTAGTATTGAATTTGAAGGTCGTGTCAAGACACATATGACGGCAGAGGAAATACTCGAAAGGGTACTTGAATCAACCAAGAAGGAACCAATGCGCGGAGATAAATCCACATAAGGAGGAAAATGAGGCATGGTGGATAGCACAGATAGGGTAATGATATTTATTGATGGGAGTAACCTATATCATTCTCTTAAAAACTTTTTTAAGAGGACTGACATAGACATGGGCAAGTTTGCCAGTAAGCTCCTGGAAAAGCGCCGACTGATAAGAATCTATTACTATAATGCCAGGGTGGGACAAAGGGAAGAGCCAGAGCGATACCGTGACCAAGGAAAATTCTTCGCCGGTATAACTGCCATACCATACTGTGAACTGCGTCTGGGGCGTTTGGTTTATAACAATTGGCCGAATAGCCCGCCATTTGAAAAAGGAGTTGATATTCTACTGGCCACCGATATGATAACTCATAGTTTTAAGAACAATTATGATGTGGCTATCCTGGTTGCTGGCGACAATGACTTTGTCGGTGCCATCCAGGCGGTAAAGGATAACGGGAAGAACTTAGAGGTAGCCCTATTTGGCAAAGAGCGGACTTCCCTGCAGTTAAGGAAAGTAACTGATAAAGTAATAGATATAAACAAGCGGCTGCTAAACAAGTGCTGGAAATAAACGGCAAGCCAATACTATAGCTAATTATATCTTGCCAAACGCCTTGCTCAAGCTCCCTCGCCACACCGGCTCAATCTGCTCCAGAGGCAGGTCTATATAGCTTCCAACAGTAAACCGCTTACCTCCCACCACTCCTAATCTGGTTAATGGCACGCGGTCGGCAGCTGCTATTCCCTCTAACTGTTTGACCTTCTCCGGTCTTACTGAAACAATAATCCTGGACTGCACTTCGCCAAACAAGGCAGCATCTAGCCTACCGTCAAACTGCCACCTCTCCCCCTTAAAACCAACGCCTCCAGCTAGGCAGCACTCAGCCAAGGTAATAGCTAGACCACCATCAGAGCAATCATGAGCTGAACTAATAATCCCCTGCCTGATAGCCTTCAAGCAACAAGACTGTACCCTCTTCTCCAGGTCAAGTTCAATATAGGGTCTACCCCCAACCAAGCCATGAACCAGCTCAAGGTACTCACTGCCCCCCAACCCCCTGCCATCAAAGCCGCTACCCAGCAAAAATATTTGGTCACCCTCACCAACAAAACCCATGTCGCACCGCTGCCTTATATCCTCAATAAGACCAACCATGCCACATATTGGCGTCGGATAGATAGCCCCTTCCTTACCCTCATTGTACAGGCTAACATTGCCACTGATTACCGGGATATTTAATCTACGGCACGCCCTACCGATGCCACGAATGCACTCTTTAAGCTGGTAGTAAACATCCTTTTTCTCCGGGTTGCCCAGGTTAAGGCAATCGGTAACCGCCAAGGGTCTAGCTCCGGTGCATACCAGATTTCGGGCTGCCTCAGCCACAGCTATAACTGCACCGGCATAGGGGTCAAGATAACAATAGCGCCCATTCCCATCAACAGTAAACGAAAGACCCTTCCTGCCACCCTTTACCCGTAATACCCCGGCATCGCCACCTGGCGGAACAACAACATCGGGCTGGTTAGCATAATCAGCGTGCTTGAATATCCAGCCCCGACTGCAAATGTTGGCTGATGCCAGCAACTGTAGGAAAACCGAATTGGCTTTTTCTGGGGTCAGGTCGGGGATAGCCTTCAGGTTAAGAGACTGGACTCGTCTTAGCCATGCCGGCTTACTCACCCGATAACTATACATCGGCGGCTCAGTGAGTAGTTTCACTGGCGCTTCGGCTACCACCTCACTGCCCTCTTTAACCCTAGCCAGCCCATCATCAGTAACCCTGCCGATAATGTCGCAGCCAAGCCCCCAGCGTTGAAACAGGTCTGCCACCTTATCCTGATACCCATCCTTGACAATTACCAGCATCCGCTCCTGTGTTTCAGAGAGCATAATCTCATAGGGGGTTATCCCTGCCTCCCGACGAGGCACCTTGAGCACATCAAGCTCCATCCCGTTGCCAGCTCTAGCCGCCATCTCAACTGAGGAGGAGGTTAAGCCGGCAGCGCCTAAATCCTGCATACCGACAATCCAGTCGGTGTCAGCCAGCTCCAGGCAAGCCTCAATAAGCCGCTTTTCCAGAGCTGGGTCACTGGCTTGAACCACAGCACTTGGCTCAGGCTCAGCCTCAAAGGTTCTTGATGCCAGTCCCGAGGCACCGTGAACTCCGTCACGTCCGGTTTCAGCACCGACTATCATCAGCAGGTTGCCGACACCGCTAGCTCTAGCCCGAACTAACTTCTTAACCTCCACGATTCCCACACACATAGCATTAACCAATGGATTGGTTGCATATGAACTGGAAAAATAGGACTCCCCAGCCATATTGGGGACACCAAGTTTATTCCCGTAGTCAGTAAAACCAGCCACTGCATTACTAAACAGATATTGGGTACGAGAATCAGCTAACGGACCAAAACGCAAGGAATCAATACCGGCGATAGGCCGAGCCCCCATGGTCAGAATATCCCTTGCCACACCCCCCAACCCGCTGGCTGCCCCGTGGTAGGGTTCAATCGCCGACGGGTGATTATGCGACTCAATCTTCATCACCACAGCCAGACCATCACCAATATCCACCACACCGGCGTTTTCTGTCCCCAACTCGGCTAA
>JAUWYX010000018.1 GCA_030615625.1 Dehalococcoidia bacterium | reverse complement strand
CGCCCTTAAACCAGCAAATGTGGCAAGCTTGGACGTTGTCCGGAAAATCATGTCGCCGATATCACTTGAGGAAAAGAGTACCCTTCTCAGTCTGCTAGGGGCGATAAAATACGAGATGTTAGTGTATCTCAATCCCGGAATAAATCTGGAGGAAATAAAGAGAAAAGAGTTCGAGCAAGCGGCCAATGTAAAGAAATGGCTGAGCGAGTACGGTTTGCCCTCCGCCCCCCAAGCCAAACACCAGGGCAGTGAGAAGAGAAAGACCAAGAAAAAGACCATATGACAAGGGCCGTTAGCTTTACTTATGCTAGCCGGCGTAGAGCAGCTCCGCAGGGTTCGCAATAATCCCCGTAGAACGAAACATGCTCCCTGTTTCAACCTACAGGTAAAACACCTTAGCCACCACTGTCATTAATGTGCTGTATTCCGGTACACGGTAAGGTGCATGTCAAATCGACAAACAGGTATGGCTGAACGATATGTTATATAATCTAGTAGAAATCTAAAAGGGTTGCAGGGAATTGTCAGGCCAATTTTACGATGTCATCATAGTAGGGGCGGGGCCAGCCGGAAGCTACATAGCTTATGAACTCGCTTCATCAGGTCACGATGTCGCTGTTTTTGAAGAAAAAAGTGCGTCGAGACTCAATGTCTGTTGCACAGGAATAATCAGTACCGAATGTTTCCAGTCCTTGGACCCCGGCACAGATGTGATATTAACCAAGGTAAACTCAACCAAGCTTTTCTCCCCTTCAGGGAGATGCTTAAGATTGCAAACTAAAAATGTTCAGGCTTACGTTGTCAATCGACTTTTACTTGATAAAGCGATAGCCTCTAAAGCCCAATCCCAGGGGGCACAATATTTCTTCTCTTCCCCAGTCATTGACATTATTCCTGGGAAGGATGGCATACAAGCTGAAACCTTGTGCTTCGGAGCCAGGGAGATATTCAGTGCTAGAGCTGTGGTTCTGGCTAACGGATTCAGGCCCAAACTGCCCCGGAAGCTAGGTCTGGGCAAAATCAAGAGTTTCCTCGTCGGTGCTCAGGCCGAAATTGAAGCGAAAAACGTTGATGAACTCGAAGTATACTTCGGCCAAGAAATAGCACCAGGTTCGTTTGCCTGGCTTGTGCCCATTTCAACAAATAAAGCATACGTTGGTCTTTTAGCAACATCTCAGGCCAAGCCACATCTGCAAAAATTCCTCAACAATCTCTCTTGCCAGGGTAGAATAACAAGTCGGGAGGTGGAAATCGAGCAAAAGGCTATCCCCGTAGGAACTTTAGCTCGCAGCTACGGAGACAGGGTACTGGTTATTGGGGATGCTGCCGGACAGGTAAAGCCAACTACCGGCGGAGGAATATACTTCGGGCATATTGGTGCCCGGATAGCAGCCGAGGTGCTTGATGAGGCTCTCGGCAGTGATAATTTAACCGCTGGCCAGCTTTCGCGCTATCAAAAGCAGTGGAAGGCAAAAATGGGCAAGGAACTCTTCCTTGGCTACCGGGCTAAATGGGCTTATGCCAAACTAAGCGACCGCCAAATCGAGGGAATATTCAACGCGTTGGACTCTAGTGGCATGGCTGAGGCTTTGCTCAACTCAAGCGATTTTTCCTTCGATTGGCACAGCAGGTTAATTTTGTCTGTCCTGAGACGTAGCTCCGCTTATCCCTTGATGAAAATGAGGCATCTCCTTTCTCGTGAGGCTAGTTTATGATTCAAACAAATTATCCTCCCCAGCATGTCGCCATCATCATGGATGGCAATGGTCGGTGGGCAAAGAAACGTCGTTTACCCAGGCTTGCCGGGCACAATGCTGGTGGTGAGAATATCCGCCCGGTGGTGAAGATTTTTGCCGATTATGGAGTAAAATACCTGACCCTCTATATGTTCTCTACAGAGAACTGGAACCGGCCGAGGATAGAGGTCGCAGGCTTACTCGGCCTTCTAGCAAAGAAGATTGACCATGAAACTCCGGCTTTTCATCAAGAAAATATCCGGCTGGTACATCTTGGCAGGCTGGACAGACTATCTCAGAAACTGAGGGAAAAGGTGAAAGCAGCAGTCGAACTCACCAAAAATAATACCGGCCTTACGCTTTGCCTCGCTTTCGATTATGGCGGACGCGATGAAATTGTCCAGGCAGCCAGTCGTATCGCTGACGCTGGTATTCCCACTGACAATATAGATGAGTCTATGTTTGCCCGGTATCTATATAGCACTGACATCCCCGACCCCGACTTGGTCATACGCACTGGCGGTGAGAGCCGCCTCAGCAACTTTCTCCTCTGGCAGGCTGCCTATAGTGAACTTTACTTCACTCCAGTGTTATGGCCTGATTTTGGTCTTAAAGATGTGGAGGAAGTGCTTTCTGAATATAAACGCCGCCAGCGCAGTTTTGGCAAAATATGAGGCGTTTAACAACCACCCAATGACGCAGAGCTTGTCCTGGGCATTACGAGATTCTCCGCCTTCTGTCATTGCGAGCTCCGACTTGTCGGGGCGTGGCAATCTGTGCCCTCAAATAGGCCCATAGAGATTGCGGAGCCTGTTCCGAACCGCAGGTGAGGAATCTCGCTCCTCGCAATGACAAATGGAGAAAACGGCCCACAATAACGATTAGAGTTGCTAAACGACCCCGATTTCCGCCCACACTATGCCGATAGGAATCCTCCGTCAACAGGTATCAGCGCTCCGTGAACATAGCTGGATAAATCACTGGCCAGGACCACAGCAATACGAGCTACTTCGTCCGGCTGCCCGCCCCTTTTGAGGGGCAGCCTGGTGCTAAATAATACGCCAGTTTTAAGCAGGCTCAACCGGAGCTGGGTGATTTCCTTGGCCACGGCCTTTGTTCCCGGAGTTATTATTTCGCCAGGTATGCTTGCATTTATTCTGAAACCGTCTTTGCCATATTCCTTCGCCAGAGATCTGGTCAGAGCGATGACTCCCGCCTTGCTTATGCTATAAGAAGCCATGCCTTCTACGAAAGGTATGATTGCCTCGATAGAGCCAATGTTGATGATGACTCCGCCTCTCTTCAATCGTCTCTTTATCATATGCTGACACATCAAGAGAGCTGATTTCAAATTAATGTCCATCACCTTGCTAAAAAAAGCATCGTCCAGTTCTAAGAAATCCTTAAAGGGATATATTCCAGCATTGTTTACCAGTATGTCAGGCTCCCTTCCTTTTAACTCTTCCCACAAGGCAGCTATCTCCTCTTTTGAGGAAAGGTCTATGGCTACAGTCCTTAGCCCCCGTTCGTTCATGTCTACAAGTTCTAAATCCGCGTCTGCTTCTGCAAATCTATAGGCCGTTGCCTTGCCAATACCAAGGGCGGAACCAGTTATTAAGGCTTTTTTACCTTTCAGGGAGATAAGTTCGGATAGAGGCTTTAAAACTCTCGTGGCAATACTCTAGACCATTTGAGTATGCGTCATGTAACTGCTTTACCATTATACCATGGCCATTGGTGATTGATTCTTCACTCTATAAAAAGTGTAGGCTCCCTTAAATCGGCGTTCCGCGGAGAAGTTAGAAAGCTAGAGCGAAGGTCTTTGGGAAGGCTTTACCTTTTGTCCTGAGTAGTGGGGAAGGGGGGACTCGAACCCCCACGCCTTTCAGCACATGATCCTAAGTCATGCTCGTCTGCCAATTCCGACACTTCCCCGATAGGAAACCACCTAATACAATAGCATTTTACGGGACTCGCCTCAAACCATCGCCATCCTAATTCCAGGGACACCATACCAATTAGGCCTACTACAAATTAGGTATCATGTGCGCCGAATAATACAGGGAAAGGCTAATAGGTAGTTTGACACCATTCGGCCATCGACTTAGACTTTATGCAAGAGTTGCTTGGATGGTGGGATAGGAAATTAGAATGAGAAAGATAATTGGGGAGGAGCTTCTGAGAGCTGGTGGTGTCTTCCTACTTTTGATGTGGGGCCTCGTGTACCTTCGGAACACGGGT
>JAUWYX010000013.1 GCA_030615625.1 Dehalococcoidia bacterium | reverse complement strand
GAACTCGTAACAGGCATCCGCCTCGGCGACCAGGTCGACCACCGTGCCGCAGTCATAGGGAAATGTACCCTCTCCAGGGGTGGTTACCGAGCCGCCGGTGGTGCTGTCTGTGGTAAGGTTGTAGCTCAGCAGTGCAAAGTTAGCGGTGATGGAATAGTCTCCGTTCATGGTGATATTGGTTGAGGCAGCGTTGACATCGTCAATGGTGCCCACATCACCGGTCCAGTTGACGAACTCGTAGCAGGCATCCGCCTCGGCGACCAGGTCGACCACCGTTCCTTCGTAATAGGGAAACACTCCTTCACCAGGCTCGGTAACCGAGCCTCCTCCCGTGCTGTTGGTGGTGAGGTTGTATAGTACTGGTCTAACCGCTATGGTAAAGGCAACCCATTGCTCCGATGCTGGAATAGTGAAAGCACCTGGGTCTTCCGAGGCAGCAGCAAGCACCCTGCGGGCTGAGTGCGTTCGGCAACTCTTGTTCCCGTCAGAAGACAGTGTACTTATCCCATCTGTATAACTAGCTGGGTAAGCCGGAGTTCCCAACTGGTCTCCGCGGTCCTGCCCCGCCACAGCTAGCCAGAGGGTGTTTGCTACATCCCATCCGGCTGGGTCAAGAGAAGCCGGGTCTGGCGCCGTGCCTGAGCCGGTTGCAGCTGTTGAAATCTCTGGCGGGGTTGTGCCATGCCAGTTTGTAATCCTGTAGACCTGTGCCGCCGCCTGCTCACTGGCGGAGGTTACAAAGTTTACGGTTGTGCCACCCTCTGTCCCTGCGGCTATCTTGTAATAGACAGATAACCTGACTTGCGTCCCATTGGCATCTGATGCCAGTAGATTCCATCCACCGGGTGTAGTTACTGTTGCGCCCCCGTCATTGGTGAAAAGGACAATCAGCAAGTCGTCCGCATTAACCGTTACTGGCATACTGACATAATGGTCTGTTGTATCAGTGCCAAATGCTGTTTCTGTTACTGAAGCCACTACTGGCGCTGCCAGCACCGGCACCGGACTGGAACTCAGCACCAGCGCCAGGACAATCACGAGCAGGGCAACTACTAAATGAATTACCTTGCTATGCCATTTTGGTTTACTCATTTTTCCTTCCGTTTATTGCTTCTGTCTATTGCCCTATCGCTTCCTCGGTTTGGAGTATCACAGCCTATCCATCGCACAATTTTCACTTCCACAAGCACCACCCCCTTTACGATACAAAAAATGCCCACTTTCGTGAGCATTTACTTTTATTTACCAAAACCTGCTAGTCCATCTCAGCAACCATCTCTTGCCCATACTAAGCCGCTTTGCCACCTGAGTCGGGCTCATTTGGCTGGCCACACTCGTAAGTGAAATCTTATATTCTATAGTAATATAAGGATAACACGTATGAATATGGAAATACTTCGCATTAGAATAACAATTCTTCAAAAAAAAGTCAATACCTCGATTTGACACGTACCTTGTGCCTTTTAACTCTATAAGGAAGAGGCTCAGAATGGCAGGAAGAGAAGGGCTCACAATGACATATGAGCCTTACGCTGCTATAATGATACCGTGCTGGTTACCATCATCGGTTTAGGGTTAATCGGCGGCTCAATCGGGTTAGCTTTAAGGCAAGGGAAGAAGCCTGAGTGGGAAATAGTCGGCCACAGCCGTCGTCAGGAAACTGTAGCCAATGCCTTAAGTTTAGGCGCCATTGAGCGAGGCGAAACCAACTTGAAGGATGCGGTAAAGCAAGCTGATTTTGTCATCATCGCCACACCGGTTCTGACGGTAAAGGAAATCTTCTCCGAGATAGCTCCCCATCTTCCCTCTGGTTGCATTATCACCGATACCGCCAGCACGAAAGTCCAGGTTATGAAATGGGCCGAGGAAATACTGCCGCCAACGGTGGACTTCATTGGCGGACACCCCATGGCAGGGAAGGAAACTTATGGTATTCAGGCTGCTGAAGCCGAATTATTTCGGGGGTGCACTTATTGTCTTACCTCATCGAAGAAAGCTTCACCAAAATCGATAGATACGGTGATAGGCATGGTCAAGAAGCTGGGAGCCATACCTTTTTTCATTGATGCTCAGGAGCATGACAATCTGGTGGCTGGCATTAGTCATCTGCCCATGTTGCTCTCGGCAGCTTTGGTATCGCTAACCACCAAGAACCCTTCCTGGTCTAAAATGTCCAAACTGGCGGCCTCTGGCTATCATGACCTTACTCGTCTGGCTTCGGGAAGTCCTGTGGTAAATGCCCATATCTGCCTTAGCAACAAGGAAGCTATAGTTAACTGGATGGATAAATTCAGCCAGGAATTGGAGAGGTATCGCCAGCTGGTGGCTGACGAGGATAAACGCTTGGAACAAGCCTTAACTGAGGCTAACAAAGCAAGACAAGAATGGCTGAACAATTTATCGGCTTAAGGTCGTTTTCGCCAAGAGCGGAAATAAGAACCATCAAACCTTGTCCCAGGTTGGAAGGGGAGGTAGTTCTACCTGGTGATAAGTCTATTTCCCACCGTGCTGTCATCCTGAATAGCTTAGCCAAAGGTAAAGCCAAGATTGATAATTTTGCTCCGGGGAGAGATTGCCTGACCACAGTCAGGTGTCTGAGAGCCCTGGGGGTGAAAATTGGCAGAAAAGGGTCGCAGGACTCACCTACTCTATTAGTCTTGGGAACTGGCGAAGATGGTCTTAAAGAGGCCGGCAATGTGCTTGATGCCCAAGATAGTGCCACTACAATGCGCCTTCTTGGCGGTCTTCTTGCCAGCCAGCCTTTCCTATCTGTTATTACCGGGGATGCCTCTCTTCGTAATCGCCCCATGGGCAGGTTGATTGAGCCACTGAAATTGATGGGCGCTGAGATCTGGGGAAGGGGGCGAGATTCCTTTGCTCCTCTGGTCATTAAGGGAAGAAAGTTACGGGGCATAGATTTTACCCTACCTGTTCCCAGTGCTCAAATTAAATCGGCCATTCTACTAGCCGGTCTTTTTGCCCGCGGCAATACCGTCTTACACCAGGCAATCCCTTCCCGGGACCATACGGAAAGGATGCTCGAACGGATGGGAGCCAGTTTGGAAAGCCAGGGAAATTCGATTTCCTTGCTGCCGTTGAGCAGCCCTTTAGTTCCCATCAACCTTCGCGTCCCGGGCGACATCAGCTCAGCAGCCTACTTTTTGGTTGCCGGAGCTATTCACCCTAACGCCAGAATAATGGTAAGGGATTGTGGAATTAACCCGACACGAACGGGAATCATCGATATTCTCCTGGCTATGGGAGCCAGGTTAAAAATAGATAATGAGCGTCTGGAAGCTGGTGAACCTTTAGCTGATATTGTGGTAGAATCTAGCGAGTTAAAGGGGATAGAGGTCGGTGGTGATATTATCCCTCGCCTCATTGATGAGATTCCTGTGTTAGCCGTGGCTGGCTGTGTTGCTAAAGGAAAAACTGTGATCAGGGATGCCGGGGAGCTGAGAGTGAAGGAATCAGACAGGATTGCCACTGTGGCAAATGAGCTTTCTCGCCTGGGTGCTAAAATTGAACCTTTGCCGGATGGCATGGTCATCTATGGTGGTAGACCTTTGTCGGGCACAAAGGTTGACAGCCATTTTGACCACCGATTGGCGATGAGCCTGGCAGTAGCCGGTTTGATAGCCAAAGGAGAAACGACTATCAAGCATGCCCAGGTGGCACAGGTATCTTATCCTGCCTTTTGGCAAACTTTACAACAAGCACTAAATACTGATAAATCCTGAGCACGGAATCCTAAATGCTAAACAATGTTGAAGCACTACAAACAGAGACAGAGATAGGGTCTTCTGAAGTGAGGTGAATTACTAGGAATTTTGCGGTCAACTAGAATTAGAATTTAGGACTTAAGTTAGGAGGGACAGCATGTCTACAGAATTAGTTCATATCGGTTTTGGTAGTGTTATCGCTATAAATAGGGTAATTGCTGTCCTTTCCATAAATCAGCAACCAATCAAACGACTCCTTCGGGAAGTAAGAGAAGAGGGACTTTTAATTGACGCCACTCATGGCAGGAAAGCCAAGACCGCTATTCTTTTTGACACTGGTCACATGATGTTGGCTGCCGTGACAGCGGAGACCATCGCCCATAGATTAGCCACTGCATCCATGCTGTCTGAGGAAAAAGTTGAGCTGTGAAGTGCCTGACCGAAGCCTTGAGTCGAAGCTTCGAACGAAGCGAATAGGCGACAAGAGCTCTCGACCCCTGCTCGTCGTTCTTTCTGGGCCTTCGGGAGTAGGCAAGGATACTGTGCTTGCCAGAATGAGAAGGTTAGGGCGCCCCTTCCACTACGTTATTACCGCTACCACACGTCCTAAGCGTGCCGGGGAAAAGAAGGGAATAGATTATCACTTCCTTCCCCGGAAAGAATTTCAACAAATGATAGATAAACACCAGTTCCTGGAGTGGGCCAATGTCTACGGCAACTACTATGGTGTGCCAAAAGACGAAATAACTTCGGCTTTATCCAAAGGGGTAGATGCAATAGTCAAAGTAGATGTTCAAGGGGCTGCTACTATCAAGGAAATCCTGCCCCAAGCAGTATTTATTTTCCTCATGCCTCCTTCAGTGGAAGAACTAGAAAAGAGGTTGAGGAGGCGACGCAGCGAGTCTTCAGAAGATTTGTCTCTAAGGTTGGAAAGGGCTAAAGAGGAAATAGAAAGCCTGCCACTTTTCGATTATGTGATAACAAGCCGCCAAAATAAGCTTGATGAAGTTGTATCCCAAATAGACGCCATTGTCGCCGTCGAAAAATGCCGTGTGAAGCCCAGGATTGTGAAACTTTAGCTTCTTGGTTTCCCCAGGAAGCTGCCTGTATTTTTTGACAATATCCCCACTTCACTTCTACAATAAGCCCCAGTATGAGTTTGGCAGGGCAACTTTATAAGTTGCAGCAGCTTGACCTAGAGCTTCAAAGGAAGCAGCAAGAGCTAAATGAGGTTGAAAATCAGCTGAGCGACAATAAGGCCTTGATTGTCGCCGAATCTAAACTTGCTTCACAGAAAGAACAACTAGAAGACGCGAGGAAAAAGCAAAAGGGTTCTGAATGGGAACTGGAAGACCTTCAAGAGAAAGTCAGGCAAATTGATAGCAAACTTTACAGTGGTACAACCAAGAATCCCAAGGAACTGGTTAACCTTGAGAAAGAAGTCAAGGGCCTTAAGAGCCAGATTAGGCCGAAAGAAGATGCTCTCTTAGGATTAATGAGTCGGGTAGAGGACATAGAAGCTGAAGTAAAAACTATCACCGAAGAGCTTGAACGATTGAAGCGAGAATGGGAGCAGAGGCAAGAAACTTTGAGGCCAAGGAAAGGCGAAGTTGAAACTGTGCTTGCTAAGCTCAGAGGTGACTGTAATGGACTAGCGCAGCAAATTGACTCTGAAGACCTCAACACTTATGAGCGAATCAGGCTAGCAAGGGGACAAGCTGTAGTCAAAGTGGAGAGGGGAAGATGCCTGGGATGCCACGTCACCGTGCCTACGAGTCAATGGCAAAAAGCCAAAGCTGGTGATGTAATTCAATGCAATAACTGCAGCAGGATACTCTACTTGGAGTAGCCCATACAGAATCGTGTTCGTGTCAAAGCACTTCCAGGCACTCCAGCCAGCCGCTGGCCAAATATACTGTAAACAAAAAGAGTCTTGCACTAGAGGGCAGGCAATGCTGCAAGGACTTCACCATTGACAACCCCAGTGCAAGGGGCATAATCTATATGCAGGCCGAGGTACGCTAAAAAATTGGCTGTCAAAAGTCGGAGATGGGGATTTTGGTAGGAAGACGGGACGGGGATTCGACGAGTACAAATAAAGGAGGGTTCAATTCATGGCTGGCATTATTTCATATGGTGCCTATATACCGTTATGGCGGCTCTCTCGAGATGCTATCGCCGAGGCTTGGGGAAGTGCCTCAACTAGGGGTGAAAGGAGCGTAGCCAACAACGACGAAGACACTATCACCATGGCAAGCGAGGCTGCGATTGACTGTTTAGCTGGCTTAAAACGGGAGAGGGTAGATGGCTTATATTTTGCCTCCACTACCTCGCCCTATAAGGAGAAGGAATGCTCTACCTTGGTGGCCATGGCTGCCGACTTAAGACCGGAAATTATCACCGCTGACTTTGGCAACAGTTTGAGGGCAGCGACGGCGGCATTCAGGGCGGCGTTGGATGCTGTAGTCAGTGGCTCTGCCAGCCAAGTTTTAGTGACCGCCTCTGATTGCCGAATAGGTTATCCTCGGTCAAACTATGAACAGACCTTTGGTGATGCTGCAGCAGCTTTGCTGATTAGCAATACTGCCAGACCAGCTGTCATGGTGGAAGGCAGCCATTCCTTATCCAACGAACTATACGATGTGTGGAGACTAGACAAAGATATCTATGTCCAATCTTGGGAAGAGCGCTTCATCATCGAGCATGGCTATACAGAGAATATGGAGAGGGCAATTTCAGGATTACTGCGAAAGAAAGCTCTCTCCGTCCAAGATATCACCAAAGCTGTGCTTTATGCTCCCACGTCAAGGGCACAGCAAGGGCTAGCGCGGCGCTTGGGGTTTGACGTTAAGACACAGCTTCAAGATTTGCTTATCAGCAATGTAGGCATTACTGGTTGTGCGCACGCTTTGCTTATGCTTGTGGCTGCTCTGGAGGAAGCTAAGGCCGGTGACAAGATCCTGGTGGCTAGCTATGGTAGTGGTTGCGATGCCTTCCTGCTCAGCGTGACGAAAGAAGTTGAGAAGGTCAAGGGTAACAGAAGAGGTGTGAAGGGATACTTGAATTCCAAGAGACCTCTTTCTAGCTATGCAAGGTATCTTAGCTATAGAGGACTGTTAGAGCCTCAACCTGGTGAACCGTTCAGGCTCTTTCCGGCAGCGACTACTAGCTGGAGGGAGCGCAATTGGGCCATTCGCATGCACGGTAGCAAGTGCAAGAATTGCGGTACCGTCACTTTCCCCATAGAAAGGGTTTGCTATAACTGCCGAAGCAAGGATAATTTTGAGGAAGTCAGGCTCTCGGATAGAAAAGCCAGGGTGTTTACTTTCACCCTGGATAACCTGGCTGGCAGAAGTGATGACCCCACAATACCACAGGTAGGGGTAGAGTTTGACTACCAAAATACCAGAACTTATCTTCCCATGACGGATTGTGACCCCGGCGAGGTAAAGGTGAATATGCCCGTAGAAATGACTTTTAGGAAGTTATATGAAGGTGCGGGCATGTACAACTATTTTTGGAAATGCCGACCTATAAGGTGAAATATCAAGATGAAAGGATGAGCAATGGCAGAGCGAAAATGGAAAAAGCTACCAGGGTTTGATTTCAAAGATATCATCTATGAAAAGAGGCCCGGAGTAGCCAGGGTAATCATAAATAGACCTGAGGCATACAACGCTTTTACTACCTACACCCAAGACGAACTGATAAAAGCTTTTGAGGATGCGGCAAGCGATGATACTGTAGGCGTGGTGGTGTTTACTGGCGCTGGAAATAAGGCATTTTGTACCGGCGGTGATGCCAAGGAAGCAAAAGCCGGCTATAGGAAGGGAATGTTAGAGAAGGATTTAAGGGTCAAAAGCCTGATAAGGGAGATGCCCAAGCCGGTTATCGCAGCAGTGAACGGTTATGCCATAGGAGGGGGTCAAGTCTATCAGCAGATTTGTGACCTCTCCATAGCTTCAGAAAATGCCGTCTTTGGCCAGGTTGGCCCCTTGGTGGGAAGTTTTGACCCGGGTGTAGGTATTATTGATTTAATGATGGTGGTGGGAGAAAAGAAAGCCAGGGAAATTTGGTATCTCTGCCACCGATATACTGCCAAAGAAGCCCTGGAGATGGGATTGGTGAACAAGGTAGTGCCAGCAGATAAGTTAGAAGAGGAGGTGGACAAGTGGTGCGACGAGATATTGGAGAAAAGTCCTGGAGCTATAGCTGGCATCAAAGCATGCTTCAACGCTGCCACTACCTATATGCGGGGCATAGAAGCAGTTTCGGCTCAGTATCTCTGGAAATATTACGCTTCGGAGGAAGCTGAACATTGGAAGAATGCATTCTGGCAGAAAAAGAAGCCGGACTGGCAAAGATTTAAGAGGAAGGAAATATTTCCCGAAGTTTATGAAGGGGAGGAAAAAGAAGGGTCGTGAACTAATAACCAAGGGAGGGTAGATAAATGGAGAGTATAAAGGATAAAGTTGCCATTATTGGTATGGGCTGCACTAAGTTTGGCGAAAGATGGGACGCTGGACTAGATGACCTGGCCATAGAAGCCGCCTATGAGGCTTACGAAGATGCCGGGATCGATCCCAAGGATATTCAGGCTTGTTGGTATGGGAGTGTCACCCAACCGGTGGTCGGCATTGGCTGTACTCATCTGGCGGGACCATTGAAACTACACGGCATACCCATGAGTCGAGTGGAGAATTGGTGCACCACTGGGCATGAGGCTCTGAGGAATGCGTGCTTTGGTGTCGCTTGTGGTATGTATGATTTAGTTTTGGTACTGGGTGTGGAGAAGCTCAAGGATACTGGCTTCCCTGGACTGGGAACCGGACGAGGCATGAGCACGGTACTGGAGGCACGCCGTACTGCGCCGGGCTCGTTTGGCATGATCGCCACTCGATATTTCTACAATTACGGACTGAGCCCTGAAGAAGGTAAACGCATCATTGGCAAGATTGCGGTTAAGAACCATTACAACGGCAGCCTTTGCCCCAAGGCTCATTTCCACAACCAAGTAACCCTGGAACAGGTGATGAATGCTCCTATTATCGCCTGGCCCCTGGGTCTTTTTGATTGCTGTGGCAACAGTGACGGCGGTGCTGCAGCCCTCTTGGTTCCCGCCAGCCAGGCTAGAAAATACAGAGATGATCCTATCTATATAAAGGGCATAGGTGCAGCTCATGATGCGCTGCTTCCCCAGAACCGCCCGGCTTTTGATTGGCTCCATTTTGAGGAGGTCATAAATTCGTCCCGCCAAGCTTACGAACAAGCTGGAGTAAAGCATCCCCGAGAGCAAATCGACATTGCTGAAATCCACGATTGCTTTACCAGCACAGAGTTGCTTCTTTACGAACTCCTTGGCTTTAGCCCGGAAGGCAAAGCCAAGGAGGATATCGATTCTGGCTTCTTTGAGCTTGGCGGCGGCTTGCCTGTAAATAGCGATGGTGGGCTGAAATGCTTTGGGCACCCAGTAGGTGCTAGCGGCCTCAGGATGACTTACGAAGTTTACAAACAACTCCAGGGCAAGGCTCAATCGCCTGAGCGTCAACTAAAGGATGCCAAGCTTGGCATATCACAGACCTTTGGTGGCCCCCCTCAGGTAGCCGCAGTGGCTGTTCTGGGCAAAGAGCCAGGCTATCCTTAACCAAATCTAGCTATCTCATAACTTTTTCATAAGAAAAAAGCGAGGATGTAAGAGCCTCTTCACTACTGTCATTGCGAGCACCTGAAAGGTGCGTGGCAATTTCAAATAATTCCTTTGAGATTGCTTCGTCGCTACGCTTCTCGCAAAGACAAGGGAAAGGAAGAGGAGTTATATTTTTCCAGCACGGTTTGGTCGAAGGAAGGAACTGTGCTAAAATTTCCTTGCCAAAGGAAAATGCCTATTTATGAGTATTGGTGCAATTCCTGTCGCCGAATTATTAGCTCTTATCGGCAGAGCTTCTCTGTGTCCCCACCACCTTGTCCTCGCTGTGGCAACAGCGAGCTCAAGCGGATATTCTCCACTTTTTCCGTACAGAAAACATACAAGGATGTTTATGAAGATATACTTTCCGACCGTGAGCTGACCCAGGGCATGATGCGCGATGACCCCAGAGCCATAGCCGAGTGGAACAGGAGAATGAGTAGCGGTGAGAAATCCCCTCCAGAATATGAGGAAATGACTGAGAGAATGGAGAGGGGCGAATGGCCTGTTAACCAGATAGAAGAAAAAAGGAAAGAGCTCTCTAGCCAAGGGGAAAGCAAGTCTGAGAGTGGTTGAACGAGGAGGTGTCCCACGCCCATTTATGAATTTGTTTGTCAGAACTGCCACAGAAGACTGGCTTTTTTGGTAAGGGATATTTCTGCTCCCTTTGTTCCAAAATGCTCATTCTGTGGCAATACCAACTTATCGCGTGCCATTTCCGGCTTTGCCTATCATAAACCGTTGAAGAAGGTATGGGAGGAGAGCGGCGAGCCTACAATGCACCCCGGTGAGGATTATTACAAAGACCCCCGGAATATCGGTCGCTGGGTGGAAAAGAAGTTCCAAGACATGGGACAGGAGCTACCGTCTCAGATTCAGGAAAAGATACAAGCAGCCAGGGAAGGCGTGTTACCTGAGCCGCTGAAGGATCTAGAAAGTGCCTCACCAACCGCTGCGTATGATTGATGCCAATCTAAACCGCTCCAGTGAAGGCTTGCGGGTTCTGGAAGATGTCGCGCGCTTTCTTCTCAACGATGCTGAGCTGAGTCAACGGTTAAGGACTCTACGTCATGATTTAGCCCGGGAGACTGAATCACTGAGTGTAGGGCTCTTGTCTCAGAGAGATTCAGAACATGATGTTGGTAACTCTTATCGTATCCCTCCAAGGGAGAAGGAAATAAATATGAAAACGACCTCACCGCGGGGCTTGCTGGATTTAGTTACAGCCAATGCTAAAAGGGTGGAAGAATCTCTTCGCGTGGTAGAGGAGCTGGCCAAATTGCCAGAGATAAGTTCAGTGCTGAATTCAGCCACCTTTGAACAGGCGAGATTTACCCTTTATACCTTAGAGCGAGATTTGATTTCCCGAATATCACGCCGGGACAAAATAGAAGGAATGCCCGGGCTTTACGTCATTCTGGATAGGCAATTTCTGGTGGGCAGGGGTGAACTGGACATCGCCAGGCAAATTATTGAGGGTGGTGCCAGGGTAATTCAACTTCGCGACAAGCAAAGCAAAAAGGGGGAATTGCTACTTGTAGCACAAAAGCTCAGGGAGCTCTGTAGTCAAGCGGGTGTTCTATTTATAATAAACGATTATCTCGACCTGGCTATTGCTGTTGACGCCGATGGACTTCACATTGGGCAGGGGGATCTGCCCTTGCCTGTAGTCCGCAGGGAATTGCCCATAGACAAAATAGTTGGCTGTTCCGTCACCACACTGTCGCAGGCAACAAAAGCTCAAAATGAAGGAGCGGATTATATTGCCGTGGGCTCTATATTTCCCACGACAACGAAAAAGGAAGCCACTGTGGTGGGAGTGGATATACTCAAAGAACTCAAGCGAATGGTGTCTACCCCTCTAGTGGCCATTGGCGGCATAAACCAGAATAATGTCGACAAAGTAGTGGCTGCTGGAGCTGATGCTGTAGCTGTGATTAGTGCTGTCTTAGGCGAGAAAGATGTTAAGGGAGCTGTGCAGAAATTGGTCGCAAAAATGGACTTGGCGAAAGGGCAATGTCAAAACCAATAGAAGATTTGGAGATTATCGCTGCGAAGCTTCGCCCCTACTTTGCGGCTGAGGATGAGGCGAGAGAAAAAGCCTTGCGTAGTTGCCGTCAGGTCATCCGTTACAGCGCTGATGCCATACGTGCTGTGCATCGCCAGGAGCACGATAAGGCAAAGCGATTCCTTGATTCGGCTCATGAATTACTTCGAGAGCTGAACCACGACCTGGCCAGGCATGGAAGGCTACTACATTCAGGTTTTGTTCACGATGCTCAAAAGGAGTTAGCTGAAGGATATATAACCTTAGCGTTGATTGTCGGGGAAGACTTGCCAAAGCCGGAAGCACTGGGCGTAAGCAATGCTGCCTACCTTGATGGCTTGGGCGAATCCGTAGGGGAGTTGCGGAGATATATATTAGATAGTCTAAGGCGAGGGGACTTTTCTCGTTGCGAGGAATTACTGACTATAATGGATGAAATCCACGGAATATTGATGACTATGGATTTCCCAGATTTGCTCGCTCATGGCTTGAGGCGAACCACCGACACCTTACGAGGTATTATAGAAAGGACTCGGGGAGATTTAACAGTATCCTTAAGGCAAAAAAATTTGGAAACGAAGCTTAATGACCTTAGCTAATCTTCTTTAAGTGCTAAACCATTCTAGAATATTTTAAAATCTGGTTCTTAAAGCGATACCTCAAGGCATTGAAAATGAAAGTCCTCACAATTTCCCTAACCTGAAAGCCTTGTCTTCAGGGCACTACTTTTCCTTTTTATACTTGTAGAACCCTTCACCCGTCTTACGTCCCAAACGACCAGAATCGACCAGCTCTTTCAGGGTAGCAGAGGGAACAAAGAGGGGATCCTTGCTCCTCTCATACATCGCACGGGATACCATATAGCCAACGTCCAGACCGTTAAAGTCGGCTAGGGCCAGTGGACCTATAGGGTGACCCAGCCCAAGGGTCATACTTTTGTCAATATCCTCTGCGCTGGCTACTCCATTCTCCAGCAGGCGCTCAGCGGCTCCCGTCAACGCTATCAGCAGGTAGTTGAAAATGAACCCAGGAGTATCTTTTGCGACAAGGATTTCCTTTCCAAGTGAGCGGCCAAACTCTTTTACTGTCGCGAGGGTCTCCTCACTGGTCGTGTCCGCCTTGACAATCTCGAGTAGCTTGCTGCGCGGTACCGGGGAGAGAAAGTGTGTCCCGATTACCCTGTCCGGGCGGTTGGTTACTCGAGCAAGCTCTGTAACAGACAGACAGGATGTGTTGGAGCAAAGGATGGTATGTCCAGGACAGATTCGGTCCAGTTCGGCAAAAACCTTTTTCTTGAGTTCCATATCCTCCGGGACAGATTCTATAACCAAATCGCGGTCATTCAGGTCCTCCTGAGTGATGCTCTCCTTGATGCGAGCCAGAGTCGAGTCTTTATCTTGTTGAGATATTCTGCCCTTCTCCACATCACGGCTCAGGTAATATTCTATTGTTGCTATGCCCTTGTTGAGACTCTGTTTACTCCTTCCTACAACCACTACCTCGTAGCCAGACTGAGCACAGACTTGGGCAATGCCAGCGCCCATAAATCCACGGCCAGCTACGCCTACCTTCTTAATTCCCATAGTAGTTACCCCTTTCGTGCTGCATTGTGCAATTCCTCAAGATTTTCCATCGTGCTGCCAGACTGGCACAAGTATACTCAACCCTGACAAGCACGTCAATCATTCAGGCTCTGTTCCAACTTAGTATTGACTTAGAGGAGCTTTATCATCGGCAAGCACGCAACTGCAGTGCGGTCAACGTGCAGGCATTGATGGGGCTGCAGCTTTTTGTCTCCGCCCAACGGTCACAATCCCATCTCTCTGGCTACCACTTCTCGATAGAAATTGGCATCACCAAAGGCAAGCTCCGCAGCCTTGGCACGCCTGGTGTAAAAATGCAGGTCATGTTCTATGGTAACGCCAATAGCCCCGTGAATTTGGTGCGCCAGAGCAAAGACGTGCTGGGAAGCCTCGCCTATCCAAGCCTTGGCTATAGCCACTTCTTTGATGCAGGGAAGTCCTTCGCTTAACATCCAGGCTGCTTGGTAGGTGCTAAACCTGGCACCGTCAACATCGGTTGCCATGTCGGCGCAATAATGCTGTATGGCTTGAAAGCTACCAATGGGACGGTCAAATTGTTTCCTTTCTTTGGCGTAGTCTACGGTCATCTCCAATACTCGCTGAATGTTGCCGACCATCTCACAACATTTTCCCACCACTGCCCGCTCAATTATCTTTTGCACTGCACTCCATCCCTGGTCCAGTTGTCCCAAAATGTTAGCTCTGGGCACCGGCAATTGATCAAAGACCACCTCGCATAGCTTATCACCGGCGATGGTCTTTAGAATGGTGTAATTTATCCTGGGATTCTTGGCGTCGGCCAGAAATATGGTGACTTCGTTTTCAGACTTGGTTCTGGCTACACATAGCAGATAGTCAGCAATATGAGCATCAGGGACAAACAGTTTTGTGCCGTTAATAATATAGTTGCCATCATCTGGAGTAGCCTCAACTGTGACTGAAGAGGCATTGTAATTCTGATAGCCGGGTTCGGTTAGGGCCAAGGTAAAGATTTTTCCCCCAAGGATTAGCTTGGGCAGGTATTCTTGTTTCTGTTCCTCGCTCCCGACATCTAAGATAGGCAAGCCCCCGAGAACCACTGTGGAGAAAAAAGGACCAGATAAACAAGCCCGTCCCATCTCTTCTAGTAGCACTGCCAGGTCGAGAAAATTCATGTCGCCGCCGCCATATCTCTCCGGGAAGGCCAAGCCCATCCAGCCTAGATCAGCCATCTCCTGCCAAAGTTCTCTGGAATAGCCTGTCTCGCTTTCTTCCATCTGTTTAACGAATGTTTTTGAGCACTTATCAGCCAGGAAGTCGCGGGCTGTCTTTTTTAGCATTTCTTGTTCTTCAGTAAGAGTTAACTTCATTGCTATCCTCCTATATCAACCATTCCAAGCGCCATTCTCAGCTGCCGGCGAAGAATCTTTGAGTCCTGAGACCCTTCGCTGCGCTCAGAGTTATGGCTTATGAGCTTGGTAGTCCCAGTCCCCGTACAGCCAGGATATTTTTTAAGATTTCCGTTGTGCCTGCTTGAAGACTGTAGCCTTTAGAGCCTAAGTATGAATGTAAGGCCATGCCCCGCAGAGGGACTAACTTGGAACCTGACATCAACTGTCCATAGGGACCCAAGACCTCCATAGCTACGCCAGCCAGGTGTTTCTCAAATTCCGTGGAATAGGCCTTGGACATGGCAGATTCCCAATTAGGGGCCCGCCCGTCTTCCATGACCAAAGCCACTCTATAAATAAGCAAGCGTCCCACCTCAAATTCAATCTGGAGTTGTGCCAGCTTATTGCGAATTACAGGCTCCTGAGACAATTTATTATCCTTGGCAAACTGTATGATGGCCTCAAAGAGGGGATAATTGCCCATGAGACGTTCCATGCCACTCCTCTCGTAATCAAGCTGGTGGAGGACTTGATAAAAGCCACGGTTTTTCTCCCCTATTAAATACCTCTTGTGCACGCGGACATTGTCAAAGAAGACATCGTTCCAGGCCTCGGTGCCGGTAATATCAGTCATGGGAATGCGACTAAGGCCGGGCGACCTTGCATCCACGATAAATTCACTAATGCCCCTATGTCTTGGTGCCTCAGGATCTGTTCGGGCATACACATCAAAGTACTGAGCAAAGGAGGCGCAGCTAGCCCAGGTTTTTTGACCGTTAATTACATAATAATCACCATCTTCTACCGCCCTGGTTTGCAGCGAGGCCAAGTCAGAACCAGCTCCCGGTTCGCTCATTCCTAGACCAAAATAGGCCTCTCCCTTGACAATCCTGGGCAGAAATTCCCTCTTTAACTCTTCTGAGCCGAAGGAAAGGATAGTACCTCCTACCTGGCGGTCACCAAACCAGTGACAAGCTGCCGGCGCACCATAGCGAAGCATTTCTTCGGTAAGGATAAGTCTATCTACATGGCTACGCCCCTGCCCCCCATACTCTTTGGGCCAGGTCAGGCCTATCCAGCCCCTCTGCGCCACCCGTTTGGTAAATCCAAGGTCAAAGCCTTGTACCCAGGCATCACAGGCAGGTTCCCAATACCCCTTCTTTATCTCCTCCTCTAAAAAGTTCCGCACCTCCTGTCTAAATTTATTCTGTTCTTCTGTGAAGCTGAAATCCACCTTCCTACTCCTTTCTTAGAGATTGATGTTGGAATACTTCCTCCACGGCCTAGCCACACATTTACCTTCCAGAATATCCAGTGCCCTGTTTATGACCTTTCTGGTATCTGAAGGGTCTATCACATTATCGACATAGCCTCTCTCCGCAGCGCGGTAAGGGTTTTCGTACATTTCTGAGAATTCCTTTATCCTTTGCGCTTGCACCTCATCAGGCTTATCCGCCTCCCTTATTTCTCTGGCGAAGATAACGCTGGCAGCAGTTTCAGCACCGACAATGGTAATTCGGGCGGTAGGCCAGGCAAAGACAAAATCAGCCCCTATAGCTTTGTCCAGCATGCCGTAGTGAGCGCCGGCATAAGACTTTCTAATTATAATTGCAATCAGGGGCACGGTGGCATCAGCCCAGGCAAAGAGCAGCTTGGCGCCATGGCGCAGGATTCCGCCCCAATCTTGCTGAGAACCTATCAGATACCCCGGGGAATCATGAAGAGTGACCAAGGGGATGTTAAATAGGTCGCAGAACCTGACAAACCTGGCTCCTTTGTCGGCAGCATCAATATCTATGCAACCAGCCATCCATTTCGGTTGGGTAGCTACTATTCCCACGGGGCGCCCGTTGAAGCGGGCAAAACCTGTGAGTATATTCCGGGCGTGGAGCCCCAATGTCTCAAAGAAATGACCCTGGTCAACTATTTTTCTGATAACCTCGTACATATCAAAAGGTTCATATGTATGTTCTGGCAACAGGCTAAGCAAATCCTCCTTCCTTCCCGGGTCATCGTCCGTTTGGATGCGAGGTAGTTTCTCTCTGTTGTTGGAAGGCAAAAAGGACAGAAGTTCCTTGCACTTATCCAGACAATCTGCGTCGTCTTCAGCCACGACATGTGTTTGCCCTGATTTGATGGCATGGGCTTTGTAGCCGGAAAGTTCCTCGAGGCTGATTTCCTCCCCTGTTTGCGTTTTAACAAAAGCAGGGCCAGCAATGCCCATAAATCCTGTATGCTTCGTTTGAATGAGGAAATCTTGCATTACAGGATGATATGCCTGTCCTCCTAAACAAGGGCCCATAAGCAGGGCTATCTGGGGTATTATCCCCGACGCGAGTATTTGAGCCCTAAACAGCCATCCGTAACTTTCCAGGGTATCTATTCCCTCCTGCAGCCGAGCGCCTCCAGAGTCATTCATACCTACAAATGGCCATCCATTATCCTTGGCGAAATTTACAGCACGAACAAATTTCTTACCATGATATTCGCCAAAGGTTCCCGCCATTGCGGTATAATCCTCAGCAGCAACAACGACATGCCTGCCATTCACTTTGCCAAAGCCAGTAATTACCCCTTCAGCTAGCACTTCCCTTCGGTCCATGCCAAAAGCAGTCGTCCTATGCTTAACAAACAGCCCTATTTCTGTGAAGGTGCCAGGGTCGAAGAAATAATCTATCCTCTCCCGGGCCGACATCTGCCCCTTCTTATGGCGCTCTTCAATCGCCTTTGGCCCTCCCATCTGCAAGATGTGTTCTTGCTTTCTCTTCAGTTCCTCTAAGTTATCGAGACCTTTGTCAGACTCATCAGCCATAAATTAAACCCCCTTATGATTATAATTCGCAGAGCTTTTTATAATTCCCATTATCTTCGAAGAGAGATTCCTGTACGAAAAGTAATCGCTTATTGCTTAACCCTGCTATCATATGGCATAACCGCCAGCTTTTCAATGCTCCGATTCAGGACTAAGAATAGGAAGACGCAGCCTCTCGGCGAATACTGCCATAACACTGGCAATCCAGAAAATATGTCGTGAGGCTGTCCGAAACCTTCTGCAGGGGAGCCCCTTGTGGCTCCCACAGGTTGAGAGGGAACTTTGAAACAAAGCGCATTTTTACCCTAAGAAATCTATGATTTCTCAGCGCCCCTTATTTTGATGCTACAACCACCTCTGGTGCTAATTGCAAAGCTTGAATCAAAGCTTTGGCTTTGTCCAGGGTTTCCATATATTCAGCTTCCGAATCAGAATCATAAATAATGCCCCCCCCTACTTGAAAGTAAGCTCTGCCTTCTTTGATTAAAAAAGTGCGGATAACGATGTTGATATCCAGGTCCCCATTGAAACTCAGATAACCTATGGAGCCTGTATAGACGCTCCTCTTAGTTGGCTCCAGTTCATCGATAATTTCCATAGCTCGCACCTTAGGAGCGCCAGTAATAGAGCCACCGGGGAAAGTAGCCTTAAGCAGGTCAATATCGCTCTTGCCTCGATGTAACCTGCCCACAATGGTGGAGGTGAGATGAAATACGGTGGGGAAAGTCTCCAGGATAGCTAACTCGGTGACTTTTATCGTGCCATAGCGACAAACTCGCCCTAAATCATTCCTCTCCAAATCAACAATCATCACGTTTTCTGCGCGGTCTTTGATGCTGTGGGTCAACTCTTGAGACAGGCTCTGATCTTCAACAGGGTCTCTACCTCGTGGTCTCGTGCCCTTTATCGGTCGCGTCTCTACCAGGTCGCCTTGGACTTTGAGGAACCTTTCGGGAGAGGCACTGACGATGGCTACTCCAGGGAAATTGAGATAGCTGGCAAAGGGGGCGGGGTTAACCTTCCTTAGTCGTTTATAAAGCTCATAGGGCGGAATTTCCAAATCAGCCTGAAATCTTTGAGAAAGATTGACTTGAAAGACATCGCCAGCGGCGATATACTCCCGCACTCTATTTACAGCTTTGATGTATTCCTCAGGGGTAAAATTAGACTTAAGCGTGATTTCTTTGTTTTGCTTGTCATTGTGAGGAGCAGTAGCGACGAAGCAATCTCTAGCGAGAGATTGTTTCGTTTCACTCGCAGTGACTGAATGGCTAGGATAAAGCCAGTTCTTCATCTCTTCAAGTCTCATCCTGGCTCGCTTTAACCTTTGCCCTTCCTCCAGCTCGGGAAAACCTGTGGCAACAAGGTAGGCCCTCCCCTCCAGGTGGTCAAAGGCGAAGATAGCATCATAGAAGGCAAAGTAACACTCAGGGAGTTTAAGGTCATCTATAGCTATGGATGGCAGGTGTTCTACGAAGTGGCACAGGTCATAGCTAAAATAGCCAACCGCTCCGCCAACGAAAGGCATAGGTGCTGGGCAATAGTCTAATTTATATACCTCCAGCAGCTTACCTATAGTATCAAAAGGATTACCTCGCTGCACTTCGTGCTCCTGTCCACGAATCAGGGTGATTTCAGAGCCTCGACTGTTCATTACCAGAAAAGGCTCGCTGCCCAAAAAGGAATATCGCCCCAGCCTCTGAGTGTCCATGCCGCTGTCTAAAAAAAAGCTATAAGGTCTGTCCTTGATTAGCTCAAAAAGCTCAGGGGCAGTCAAGGGAGTAAAGACCTCTTCGATTAATGGATAGCGATTCTTAATCACTCTATGAGCAATGCCTACAAATTTTCTAACACTTTCTTGGTGGTGAGGCCAACTTCAGCCGGGTTGGGGGCTATAATGGCCCCAGCCTGTGACAGCGCCTTTATCTTCTCTGAAGCCTTGCCAGCACTGCCGGTAATGATAGCTCCAGCATGTCCCATTCTTTTCCCCGGCGGAGCAGTACTACCAGCGATAAAAGCGACCACAGGTTTAGTCATCTTGTGACTGATAAATTCAGCAGCTTCTTGCTCCATAGTGCCACCAATTTCACCAATAAGAACCACAGCCTTGGTATCCTGGTCTGCCTCAAATAATTCTAAGATATTAACAAAGGTGCTGCCGGGCAGGGCATCACCGCCGATGCCAACACAGGTAGATTGCCCGATTCCCAGGCTGGTGAGCTGGGATACGACGTCATAAGTCAGGGTGCCGCTGCGAGAGATTACCCCCACGCTGCCGGGAAGATGAATTTCCCCCACCATAATCCCAGCCTTACATTTACCCGGGGACATAACTCCCGGGCAATTAGGACCGATGAGCCGGGTTGGTTTACCTTTGAGATAGCGATGCACTTTCACCATGTCTAATACCGGTATGCCCTCAGTTATGCATACAATCAAAGACATGCCAGCGTCAATCGTCTCCAAAATGCCGTCTGCGGCAAAGGCAGGAGGCACAAACAGGAGACTGGCATTAGCTCCAGTTTCAGCCATGGCGTTCTCTACAGTATTGAACACAGGCACTCCCAAATGTTGACTACCCCCCTTGCCAGGTGTAACTCCGGCCACTACCTTGGTGCCATATTCTATACAGCGCTGGGTATGAAAGCTACCTTCGTTGCCAGTAATACCCTGAACTAAAAGCTTGGTATTTTCATCAACGAGGATGCTCATTTCGTTACTCCTTTTGCTGCCTTGACTACCTTATTAGCGACATCATAGAAATCTTTAGCCTGGATGAAACTTATCCCTGACTCAGCCAGGATACGTTGACCTTCCTCCAAGTTTGTTCCTGCCAGTCTAATGACTACGGGGAAAGGAATATTCATTTGCTGATAAGCTTCAACTATCCCTTGGGCGATGACATCTACCCTGGCCATACCTCCAAATATATTCACCAGGACGGCCTTAATTCTGGGGTCAGCAATAAACATCTTGAACGAGTTAACCACTCTCTCAGTGTTGTTAAGAGTGCCGATGTCCAGGAAATTTGCTGCTCTACCGCCACAATATTGAATAAGGTCGTTGACTGCCATGGCTAACCCGGCGCCATTGACCATGCAGCCGATATCGCCATCCATCTTGACATAATTGTTAATTCCCCAGTCACGAGCCTGGATTTCCAGAGGCTCCTCCTGCTCCTTATCTTGAAGTTCCTGGATATCTTTGTGTCGGTACAGGGCATTGTCGTCAAAATTAAGTTTAGCGTCTAGAGCCAACAGCTTTTTGTCAGCAGTAACAACCAAAGGGTTTATCTCGGCCAAGGAGCAATCCTTGTCTATAAATAGCTTATAAAGGTTTGTCATCAACCGTGTAGCCTCACCTACTTGGCCTCCGTCCAAATTCGTCCCATAAGCCAGTTTGCGACCCTGGAACGGTTGAAAGCCAATAGCAGGGTCGATAGCACTCCTGAATATTTTCTCAGGAGCTGACTGGGCCACTTCTTCGATTTCCATGCCTCCGGCTTCACTGGACATCATCACTGGCAAGTGGCTTGTCCCATCAACGAGGATGCTGAGGTAGAGCTCCCGCGCCACGTCGCTTGCCTCTTCTACCAGGACTTTACTTACCGGCGCTCCTTCCGGTCCCGTCTGATGGGTTACCAGTCTAGTTCCAATCAATTGACTGGCTGCCTTCTCTGCCTCTTCTGGGCTATTAACCGTCTTTATGCCACCCGCCTTGCCTCTCCCCCCGGCATAGACCTGGGCTTTGATTACCACTGTGCCGCCAATCTCAGTGGCTATTTTTCTGGCTTCGGCTGGGGTGGAAGCCACCTTGCCTTTGGGAACAGGAATACCATATTGAGCCAGAAGTGCCTTAGCCTGATACTCATGGATCTTCAAATTGCCTCCTTGCTTCCCTGAAGCTGTTTAATTTTGATTTTCTGTTCAACTTTGGGCATTTTAGAAGCCTTTCACCTCCAGATTTTTGTAGTTGCTTGATTCATCAAGCATGAACAGCCTCTCTCATCATAGGCAAGCTATTTCCCAGCTGGCGGAGGGGGTGGGATTCGAACCCACGTTCGCCAAAAAGGCGAAAGCGGTTTTCAAGACCGCCACCATAAACCACTCGGTCACCCCTCCTGGCTTCAAATTCTACTTCAAAACGACCCCTTCAGGCAATCTTGCCAACTTTTTGCTGGCATCTCTACAAAACTTTGACCCAACATGGATAATATATGAGCGGGCGGAGCAAGGCGTCGCGGATGCCCAGGGGGACATGTCATGAAGGCACTACTTTACGATAAAACACGCTCTGAGAGGCTTAAAAATGCGGGTGTTTTGCCTGGTGAGTGAAATTATACCTATTTTGCCTTAACCCTCAGGGATTTTCCCATCGCGTTGGCCAGTTCGTTCTGTTTCAGTTTTTGCTTTTTACACCTCCTGGTAAACCTGTCTCGGTATACTTTCATACTCCTTCTGGGCTCCTGTCTTTTAGAGAGTCCAGGGGTGGGCTATAATAGTGCTACTGAAATCATGAGGGCTTGTATGGTAAGCTTCAGATTGCACAGGAGGCATAGGAAACTGGTTTGGGATGTGTACTCCAGGACAGACTTTGACCATCTGAAGCAAGTAGGAGGATAAAATTTAATTCCTTGACCTACCACCTAAAGTGATTGGAAAATAGAAGTCGGTTATTTATCATCAAGGAGAAGGGGGAAAATGATAAAGGTTATCGAAGGTTATGAACTGAGGAAGGGTGCAGATATACAATCTCTATTTCTAAAACTCAGGTCATATGCCATGACATTTCCAGGTTTCATTAGTGTTGAGCATATCAGAAGCGTGAAAGGCACTCCTATTGCCGCCCTGTTATACAATTGGGACAGACTTGAGAATTGGGAGGCATGGGAGAGTGCAAAGCTTAGACAAAATATACTACAAGAAGCAGGGGCATTCTTGGTATCAAAGCCGAGGATAACAATATATACGGTAATGCCCACATCAGCATGGACATATACTGGACGCAAATCATAGTTTAGACAACTGGAAATCTAGGATAGCAAAGATTCTATCCCTCGTAGTGGGGGTGTCAATTTTGAGTAAATTCAAAGCCTGACCGGACTTTTTATGAGAGAGCATATTATGTGTGTGGCTCGTGTAGCACCAGTGCTCTAGGGGATACCCCCCCTTAACTCTGAAGGAACGATAACCACCAGCTTGCAATCCATCACACTTAGCTTCTCCCACGATTGAGGTTGCATTGGGTTAGCTATAACCACGCTCTGAGAGGCGATTTTAAATGGATAAAACACCTGGGGCTACATTTGAGGTCTGTGCCCTTTTAGAAGCTAGTTTGGTCGAGGGCATTAACAGGCGCGGGTCAGGGCAAGGTTAGGGAGTGTTAAGCGTCCTCTGCTTTGATACATGGGAAGACAACTCTGAAGGGAACCTCCTTCTTGCGTAGTGATTGATATAGATGTAAGGCTTCGTTTGCCTCCAAGGGGGTGATTTTGTTAATTTCGCTTGGCAATAGCGTTTGATATTGGGCAAAGAAATTACCCTTTGGCGTTCTGAATAAAAATGTATTACGGCCACCTTGCTCAAAATTATAGCCGTTCCAGTATGCGTCATGGGCTATTAGCGTAGCTGTGTCTGTGCGGTATCGCTTACCTGCGACAACCCAGATCATGTTTTGTGGTTGCATCGGTTCACCTCCAGTTATACTTTTGGCCCAGGCTGTGTCGGTATTGCTGGGGCCTTGCCATTACCCTCTTATATTATACCTCAAGGATACGTTTTGTTGTTGTGCCACAACTCACCTTTGCCCGTTAGCTTCAATTCGAGAATTTGACCTTTGTTCTAGTTGACTATAAAATAGACTCGGGCGAGTAAACTGGGTGACCGCCCTGGATTTAATCTGCCAGGGAGGAAAGTCCGAGCTCCACCGAGCAGGGTGCTGGGTAACACCCAGGAGGGGTGACCCTACGGAAAGTGCCACAGAAACACACCGCCAGCGGCTGGCTTAGCCAGTACGGGTAAGGGTGAAATGGTGAGGTAAGAGCTCACCAGCAACCAGGTGACTGGTTGGCTGGGTAAACCCCACCTGGAGCAAGACCAAATAGAAGGGCGATTGAGGTGCTCGGCCCATGCCCTCGGGTTGGTCGCTTGACCCTGATGGTAACATCAGGGCTAGACGGATGGTCACCACCCTGCTTCAGGGTACAGAACTCGGCTTATAGGTTTACTTGCCCACTCTGGTTATACGCCGCAGAAACTAAAACAAAAATATTCTCGCAGTTTTTTGTTTGCTCAAGGGTAAAAGTGAGGCCAAAGCCTTAACAAGGGAATTATCCAAGGCAAAGACAAGGGAAAATATAAGGCCTCAGCGGCCACCAACGAGTTTGCCTCAAGCCCCATTCTGGGCTGAAAATAGTAGTTGTGGATCAATTATCACCTGAGCTTCGTGACTTCATCCTCTTTTGCGCCAAACGCCATGGAGCAGAGTGGCCAGCTATATACGATGAAATGGCCAGAGTAGCAGGGCAAAGATTATTCCGCCGAATGGGTTATGCAGAACTAAAACAACTGGGGTTATCATTCTCCCTCTCCGGTTTAGACAAGACTATCGAATTGCTAAAGCAAGCTATCCCTCAGGACAATCAGCAGAAGGAAGCTCCAAACGACAAATGCCGCATACCCAGTGAGACATAAATGAACACGCCTTTTGAACTCCCTTTCCTAAAGTGATAGCATCTCTAAAGCCTTTGCTTGAAACAAAGTCTGCCACAGCTTTTGAAGGAGGAACACGTTTTGAGAATAGGGGGGCTTGCTGACAGTCATACAATTGGCATTCTTACAATTGAGGAAATAATAAGCTCCATATACCTCAGCGCCTTATTACGATAGAACCATAGCCAACCACTGCTGAGAAATCCCCGGTAGTGTCCCCACTACTGGCATATTTCAATAAATCTGCCCTTTTTGCTTTCATCTCTTTAGCTGCCACGATTGCCGCAGCTACCGGTCCATAACCACACATGGTACAACTAAGGGCTTCCCTGCGCTCATACAGCATTTCCTCATCAAGGTTAATTATTGCCTCTATCATGGACTTATCCTTTTCTGCGGCTACAGAATGAGGCTCATAGTGCGTAAAGTCGCTGCTGGCCACGATTATAGTGTTATCACTAGCTCTGGAAATAGCTTTGCCCACCGTCCTGGCTGTTTCTATATCCTGAGCTAGCATTGTTACAGGCACAATCTTCACTTCCCCGTAGAGATATTGCAGCCAGGGTAGCTGCACTTCTATACTATGTTCATAGAGATGAGCCGCCCCATCCGCCCCAATTACCTCCCCCAAGATCTTGTGAGCAAACTCTTCATCTATTCTTACCTCGCCCAAAGGCGTCTCCCATGAGCCCCCCGTCCACACAGAAACTGGGCAGCCATAGCCAGTATGATTGGGGCCCAATATCACTGCCGTGTCAACTACCCCATCTTCAGCAAGCTCCTTATAGGCATGAGCGGCTACTGGTCCGGAGTAAGCATAGCCAGCATGAGGGGCAACCAGAGCCACAATTTCCCTTAAACCTGCCTCATTTACCTGTGGTAGAACTCCCGGGCCAAGCTCATGTTTATAACACCACTCAATTTGTTCTCTAAGCTCCTCGGGAATGCCAGCATAAAATGTGCCTGAAACAACAGGCTTTCTTGTCTTCATAGGCCGACATCAGAAAGCGCGTTCAATCCTTGTTTCCCTTCTGCTCCTCGGCAGTCTGTTGCTTCGCAGCACGGTCACGAAGCCAGCGATTAATCTCATCCAGAGCTGGCGGAAAAACATTAAATACCTCTATATCAGCGGGAAATTGCAACTGGTGGCTCTCTGTAATAAACAGAAGGCCAGCTTCATTATCTTTCAGTGTCTCGCTTATTTTCTTAACCATAAATTCATATCTCTTCCTTAAGGCCTCAACGTAAAATTCAGAGACCTTGCTTGCCACCTTCTTGCTTACAAAGCCAAGCAAAATACACCTCTCCCAATCCACAGCCTCGTCGAGTAGCTCCTTATCCTCAATCGCCTCAAACACAGCGCCCTCACCACACTTCCCTGTAGTAATTCGATAGCCATCTGTGTTTACTTTCTCCATGACTTTCATGCCATTTTCACTAGATTGGGAAATTGATTCGTGATAGACATGCTCTATTTTCCCAATTTTAGCTTCTAGATTAACTAGCTGTTCCGCCACCTGTTGCCAGTAACGGGCAACCTTTTCCTTAAATTCAAGTGGAGCATTCTTATTGGCATACATAAGAGGGATAAGATAAAGTTTTTTCTCTTGTTTAAAACGCTCCGCAGATGGCTTTTCTATTCTGCCTATTTGCTCTGCCATACTACTCACCAGTTTCCTTTTCTTCCTTACCCCAGTCTTGCATCATTTCCTTAATTCTCTTGGCAAGTGCCGGTTTATCCTTAAGGCGTTGTGCGAATACAGGGCAGGTTTGCAAAATCATATTCTGGCTCATAGATGCTATGTTCCCCAGAATGTCCTCCATCTGGTTTCTGGCTGGTTCAGGAAGATTTACCCCCTGCATCATTAGCCTGAACTGTGCAAGATCCTCATCGTTGACCTGCATTGGAGTCACGCAGTTTTTATACCAGGGGCATTCCTTACACCTGATAAGTGCCGTAGCTTCATCCAGTATATCACCCATTCTTTTTCCCCCTTCCTTTATAAAACCAATTTTAACAGCTTTTCATGGTAAAGGGTATATTTTTAGCTTTCATCAAATGGGCGCCGAATTGGATTCGCGCAGGAAACGACAGGCGTAAACCGTGATATTACCTCATCCAGGCTTTCCACTCCTTTGGTACAGGCAAGCAACTGATTTCCTTTTCTGAGCATGATATGAGCGCGGCCTCGCAGACAGTAATTAAAAGACTGAGCTGGGTTATAGCCACCAGCATCGAGGAAGGCTAACACATCCCCCTCTCGGATTTCAGGCAAGGGTCTCAGTTTGTTGTAGGTAAAGGTATCGCCGGTTTCACAAACATCGCCATCCACTGCGTATTCTTTAATAAGCCCATCGGGGTGGGAGACGTTGACGAACTCACTCCAGCTACGGTCCAATCTGATTGACGGGAAACTACCCATCCCCGAATCCACAAACACATGCTCTACCCCATATTTCTCCTCTACGGTGTTTACTGTGGTGAGAAAAACGCCCGCATCCGATACCAGGCTAGCACCTGGCTCCAATATGAGAAGCTCCAGCTTGATATTAGCTTCTTTCAAACCGGTGGCAATCACAGTAGCATATTCATCCCAGGGAAAACACTCGCCCTCTTCCCTTATGCGGATGCCAGCACCACCTCCCACATCCAGGCGGGTGAGCGGGAAGCCAGCTTCCAGAAGCCTCCGAAAAATCTGAAGACCATTGCGTAACGCCAGCCGAAAAGCCTCCATTCCCGGGCGAAGCCAGCCAGATCCAATATGAAAATGCAGGGTATCCACCAGCAA
>JAUWYX010000002.1 GCA_030615625.1 Dehalococcoidia bacterium | reverse complement strand
TATGTGGGCTCTAATGATAATAGGCTCTACGCCATAAACCCTGGCGGCACCCTGAAGTGGAGATACACCACAGGTGGGCCTGTCGAGTCCTCCCCCGCCATTGAGGCTGATGGCACCATCTATGTGGGCTCTAATGATAATAGGCTCTACGCCATAAACCCCGGCGGCACCCTGAAGTGGAGCTTCGCCACAGGTGAGCCTGTCAAGTCCTCCCCTGCCATTGGGTCTGATGGCATCATCTATGTCGGCTCTTATGATAATAATCTCTATGCCATAACCCCCGGCGGCGCCCAGAAGTGGAGCTTCACCACAGGTGGCCAAGTCGGCTCCTCCCCCGCCATAGGGGCTGATGGCACCATCTACGTGGGCTCTGCTTGGCCAGATGATAATAGGCTCTACGCGATTATAGAAGAGGACTCTGGCTTGCCGTGCTTTATAGCCACCGCAGCCTACGGCACCCCAATGGCCGAGGAAATAGAAATTCTCCGGGAGTTCCGAGATGAATATCTGCTGACCAACCCTGCAGGACAAGCCTTGGTGGCTCTCTATTACAGGGTCAGCCCACCAATAGCCGAGTTCATAACCGAGCATCCTGGCCTGAAGCCAATAGTGAGGGTTGGACTGTCGCCTGCTGTGGCCATGAGCACCATAGCCGTCAACACTACTCCGGTCGAGAAGATGGTTATAGCAGGCTTGTTGGTGCTGGTTTCAGTGGCACTGGCTGCCTGGGCAACGAGGCGGCGAGGTAGAGGTCCAGAGTATACCTGAGGGTAAATAGCCCATTTGCTTGCTGTAATATCTCCATGACCCTGTGGCAGTGCTCTCCCGGCATAAAAACCTTTTTTTCTCTGAGACTGTTTAATTATCGTCACCCTGACCCTGAGTGAAACGAAGGAGAAGGGTCTCTAAACGCTGTCCTGAGCAATGGGAAGGATGCTTAGCTGGGTTTATCATGGGCGAGATTCTTCCCCTTCACGAAGCCCGCCCTGAGCATTACGAGATTCTTCGCTTCGCTCAGGATGACAGGAAAGGAAAGGCTCAGAATGACAGCTTTCGTGAAAGCTATTTGTAGAGATGCACACTAGAAGGCAGGTTTGAAGGCGAAAAAGTGTATGGGATAGGGATGCTGAATTATCCGTCGTAATGAAAGAAGGGGTCGGGGCTAAAAACCCGATACTGTGCTAAAATTTCAATTGATGTCAGGTACATATTATGTCATCCGCCCTATGAAGTACGAGGATATCCCCCAGGTAGCCCAAATTGATAGAGAGGCTTTCCCAGGGGAATGGGTGTTTCGCTCTGAATCAGCATATAAGCAGGATCTTGACAATCCATACGTCCGCTATATAGTGGCTTGTAATAAGAGGGATGTGTCAGAATCTGAGGGACAAGCGGTGCAGAAACTGCCTTGGTTCAAACGGCTCTTCAGTTACGAGCGTCATCTTAACGTATCGGAAAACATAGCTGGCTTTTCGGGCTTCTGGATGATGATGAAGGAGGCACATATCATTGCCATTGGTGTAAGAGATGGTTATCGTCGACTTGGCATAGGTGAAGGTTTGTTCATCGCAACCATTGAACTAGCACAGATATTAAATGCTAATGTAGTCACTTTGGAAGTGCGTGCTTCTAATGAAATAGCTCAGGAACTTTATAAAAAGTATGGCTTCCGAGTGGCGGGGAGGCGCCTGAGGTATTATTCAAGCGATGGAGAGGACGCTATAATCATGAGCACGGATAATATTGCCTCTATGCCATTTCAAGCATCTTTGCAGCACTTAAAAAAAGCCTATGCCCAAAGACACCGCGAGATTTTTGCCCAGGTCCGCTAACTATATTTATTCAGGATGGCTTTAAAGGAATCTATAACAAACCCTAGCTGCTGCCTATCAGCAGCAAAGGTGGAGAGTTTGAAAGACCTAGCTAAGCCTGGCTGTGGTCCCCAAATGCCTCTTTCCTTTAATTCTTTATACAGGAAATATCCCCTCTCTCGAACCCGCTTGGAGATTTCGTAGAGCACAGGGGCGTCAAAGTGCAGCAAGTCATGCCTGTGTGGTTTTTCCCCTAGCTGCTTAAAACCCAGTCCCTCAAGCTCAGCAGAAAACCACTGTGCTCTGGATACCTGTTCATCCCAATTGTTAACTCTTTCTTTCACAGAGGGAAAGGAAGCCATGAGTGTTATCAGAGGAACCCCCCTTATAGTACAGCCGAGGAGCTCAATCTCTTTATTGCTATATGTGCCGGATTTTCTCAGCACTGTCTCTTCCCATTTCTTCTTCATTCCCAATACCCCGGCAGGTCCGGCAGAGGCCATGCTCTTGTGCCCACTACCAATGATGAAATCAGCCTCTATCTCCTCCATACTTATAGGCATTCTGCCCACAGCATATGCCCCGTTGAGGATGTAAGGAATGTTGTATTCTTGAGCGATTTCTCCCAACCTTCTGGCCTCAGGAAGATTTCCATAATTACCGTCTGGGTAAGTTAATAGAATTAGCTTAGGGGCATGTGTTTTTATGAGCGGTGCGTATTCGTTAACGTCGACTCTAAATTCCGGATACCCGGAATGAGGCACCTCGATTACGTGTAGCCCCACCCTTTCAGCAGCGACGACCGTTGTATAATGCCTGTTAGCATCAACAAGAATTGAATCCCCCGTCTTGGCTAGAGAATGCATGACCATGAATTTAGCCTCTCGGGCTCCGTGGGTTATGGTGGCAACTTCACAGCCTAAGAATTGGGGTAGAAGCTCTTGTACAAAGTCTCGGATGGGGGGATTGGTTACATTACACAAACTGCCCTGGCAAAAATCGCACACAGAATATCCATCCCCAAATTCCGTTAAGGCCTCCTTGGCAGCATCGGTAAGCATGCCTCCTGTCTGTAGAGGCATGAGGTTAATAAGCCCCTTATGTTCCCTTCTCAACCCGCTGAGCTTCTGTAGTGACTTACTGCTTTTCTGTTCCATCTTCCTCTCTGGCAATTACCACTACACCCTCTCTCATAGTTATTTCTCGGCTTCTATGGTTACAAATACAGCGCCCCTGACCCCGATCTTCTTCCGCTGTCCTTCAATATGTTGTCGGACAGCTTCGGGAATCTGTAGATTAAGGTCAGAGAGATGCTTTATTGTCTTTACCTGGTAGAGCAAGTTATCGTTGCTGCTTTCTATTGCTGCTGCGGCACCCATGGCTATAGCATGCATATAGTTTATCCCGGTGTGTATGCCTGAAGACACAACATCACTATAAATACTGCCATTGGCAACGCAGATCTCATTGAAACCGGCGGGACCGATTAATCTCTTGCCGGCTTCTTTTTCGACAACTTTCACCTCAATAGACTTGTCTTTCCAGGCCAAAAACTCACATGGGGCAATCTCGTCCTTGTGCCTTCGGGCGGTTTCCTCAATTGCCCTGGCTATTTTCTGCCCCCTGGCTGTCCCAGGGCTGGCTATATAGGTAATAGATTTAGCTATCTCCTCGTCAGAATACTCCGTTACAGAAAATTGGGGATATGCTAGCTTCCTCACATCGTCTATTTCATAAATAAGCATCCCCAGTCGCTCAATGCCAAATCCTGCGTTGAACACAGGGTATTTAATGTCGAAATTGGCCAGGGCTACAGGCGAATACATTCCAATGTCCGCTATTTCGAGCCAGGTGCCCTTATAATTGACGAAGATCTCTTGCTCCTGCCCGGGGGCATAGTACTTGGATGTTGCTATCTTGGTCTCAAATTTGATGTCGGAAAAGCCATATTGCTGCATGATATCCCTGGTTACTGCCCTTCCCGCATCTAAGGACATTTTAGGGTCCATAACCACGATGGATGCTGAGTGATGGACTCGCAAATGCTGGGCATCTTCTCTCTGTTCATTGCGATATCTGGGACCCACAGAAAATGAAGCGACTGGAAAGCTGGCTTTGTCCTGTAATGCTGCTAAGGTATGGAACCAGGTAGCCGTCATGTGACTTCTCAGAGTCTTGTTGGAGGGCACTGGCTGTAGTTCTCTCATCTCGGGGAAAACCTTGTCCAGGAGCTCCGTAGCCTGGTAATCAGTGATGCCCAGTCCCGCAATGAGCTCTTCGATAAGATTATCCGCCTCAATCTCCCCCTTTTTATAATTTCTCAAAATGGTCTGCAATTTTTCAATATCAATTTCCTCTGCTAGCTTCTTTAGTTGAGCTATCCTTCTCGCGCTCAGCCCTATGTCAGGGCGAGGCAACTCCGCTAAATAAAAGGCCCTGTCGAGAATAACTCGAGCTTCCGGCCCATACTGCTTGACCACATCGCTGTCGGGCAGCAGTGTGAGATTCTCGACCTCGTCAAAACCCAGGTTTAGTAGAATCTGGCGAGATTTTTGAACTAATTCCCGTACAAGATGGGGTTTGCCTTTCTTCGGCAGAGAGATTTCAGTGCCGGTGGGGATAAGCTTTGCCGTGGCTATCCAGGCATCGGTAAAATTGCTTTTTGCCTGCGCCTTTATACCATCCAAATCGAAAGACATCATCGTATTGTAAATTATATCCTAAAGACCCAACTTTCTTCTACCAGGTGAGGAGCAATTCAGCTTGGTTTTTCTAATTCTCCACCTTGACATTGGCTCTTTTTCGCCAACCCAGTCATTTGTGGGTGTGAGTAGCGCTGCAACTAATACGAGCCAAGACTTTAAGCTGCACCATATTGAATACTTGAATGGCAGCAACACAGCGTTAATAATTCAAGCTGGCTCAAAGGTGCCGAAAACAACCCCAGCTAGTGCTCCAATGGCAATTCGTCTTGAAGTGGGTTGCTTATGTCAAGGGGGACAAGCATTATCCCCCTTGACAGCTGAGATCCAAGATTACTACAATGGCTTCGTTCTCAAACCTGTCAGTGAGGTGCCTAGATGTACGGGGTGTTCACAGAGTAGTGGGTGTATTAGAAAAGTAATTTGTTCGGGAGGCTGCCATGGATAGTACAAAGATTTTGGAGAAGGTCGATATATTCCGGAGTCTGAGCCCGCGCCAGCTTGAATCCCTTGCACAGGTCTCAGAAGAAAGGAAATATCATGGAGGTGCGGTGGTGTTTACTGAGCATAGCTCAGGCGCTGAGGTGTACATCATCAAAAAGGGCAAAGTGTGCATAGAGCTGGGGTTAAAAGGCAAGCCCAACACAGCCACCATACAACGGCTGGGCGTGGGGCAGATTTTTGGTGAGTTGGCATTGGTGGATAGGAGAAGCCGTTCTGCGACTGCTATCTGTGAGAATGACTGCGAGATAATTACTATTGATAGAGATAAGCTCAATGAGCTTTTTGAGCGAGATAGTCCGCTTGGCTATATAGTTATGAGGAATCTGGCTCAACTACTAGCCGGGCGGCTGCGCAGGACCGATTTGATGTTAGTCGCAAGCGTCCTGTGGGAGTAGCCAAGGGATCTGAGCTATGGAAGAACTACGAGTAGATGCCTACTCTCCCCCCGAAATCGCCAAAAGGATTGCCGCAGTTGCCGAAAAGAAGTCTGGCCTTGACTTCTTCAGGATGTTTGTACTCGCCATCCTGGCAGGTGTTTTCATTGCACTTGGTGCTGAGTTTTATACCTTGGTAGTGCATGATAGCGGACTCGCCTTTGGTTTGAACAGTCTGATTGGTGGGCTTGCTTTTTGCCTTGGGCTCATTTTGGTTGTAGTCGCTGGGGCAGAGCTCTTTACCGGCAATACCCTTGTGGTTATGGGTTTTATCGAGGGAAAAGTCAACGCACGTCAACTTCTAAAAGGCTGGGGGATAGTATATCTTGGCAATTTTGTAGGGGCACTGGTAATGGTATTGCTTATGTATTATACAGCGCAGTGGGGTTTCCATGATGCTATGGTCGGGGGGAAGGCTCTACTCATCGCTAATGCCAAGGTCAATATGAGTTTCCTTGAAGCATTCGTGAGGGGCATTCTCTGTAATGTCTTGGTCTGTCTTGCAATCTGGCTTGCTTTCAGTGGTCGCAGCACAATCGACAAGATTCTGGCGGTCATTTTCCCCATTACAGCATTCGTAGCATCTGGTTTTGAACATAGCGTAGCAAACATGTATTTCATCCCTATGGGAATAGCATTAAAGGGGCAACCTGATGTGCTGGCTGCTGCCCAAGGTATGGTAGGGCAGCCGATAATGCTGGGCAACTTAACTATAGCTGGCTTTTTGGTTAAGAACTTACTACCGGTCACCTTGGGCAATATAATCGGTGGGAGCCTTCTAGTTGGGGGGATTTACTGGTCAGTGTACCTCCGACAGTTCTCCTTCCGAAGCCTGTTTCGGATTGCTCAAGTGGGCTTCCAGCTCATTTTTCTTGTGTTCACCCCCGGGAGCTTTCCCCAGGACGGATAGCGGCTAACTTGTCGAGCTTCTATGGCTTTCTTCGACGAAGGCCGACCCGCCATCGTCCTCTGCCGCGTGACCTCACGACTCTCATTGAAGAGGAAAATGAAACAAAGGATTAGGCTGGAGGTTCACATATCACCATTCAATGCCAGGGGTATCATCTACATTACGTCCTTCCTCTCTTAGTTTGGAAAAGGATTAGCCCTTCGCCCTGTTTCGAGGGATGGACTCTAATCCTTCAGAATTCTCTCAGTCAAGAAATCCTTCACTACATCGAAGACTTGTTCCTTTGGGCAGCTGGCTCTCCACATTCCATCCGGAAAGTTGAAGAGCAACCATTTCCTATGAGTCCCCTTGCTCATGACCAGAACAAAATCATCTGTCTTGGTGTCCTGGGAAATTTCTATAAGACCTTTGTTCTTCAGTCCCCGCATTCGCATTCTGTCCCTAACCCTTATTTCCTCGTTTTTCATTTTTGGCACCTACTTCTTGTCCTTATAGCCCTGGGTGGAATGCAGAGCGTTCAGGTCGCCAGCGCTTTCAGTACCCGAACCATTGCGTAGAGAGTAGCTGGCTTTCTATTGCTTTTCCTCCTTCTCTTCTGGGGTATTTTCTACCCTTTCCACCTCGATAGTGCATTCTGTGACCAGTGCGGCAATTGCTCCGAGCGCAGCCAGTACTGGAGCTGCCAGGGCCGTTACCGCAGCTACGGAAACGCCTACTGTCAGTGGGATGTCTATCAGGGGACGCCCCTTATGTATTAAACGAACTCTCCTGATATTTCCTTGATGTATTAGCTCCTTGATCTTCTCGACCACTTGACTTCCATCTACAGTGAACTTCTCGGTTGTCATTGTCCTTAACCTCCTTTCACTCTTGATCTCCTTGTCTTCAGTCTTTGACTATGTTTCCAGCTTGGCATTAATGCATTTCAAAGAGCTAATTCTGACTGCTGAAGCACTGCAACAAGTATTGCTTCAGCATGTTTAGCGCGGCTTCAGCAACATCTCGCTTGTTTTCCTCGCGATTTCCTGGAAAGGCATGTTTCTGACTCAAGCTTTCATCTTTGGTTGCCAGGCCAAGGTAAAACAAACCCAGTGGTTTTTCGGGAGTAGCGCCTGAGGGACCGGCAACCCCAGTATCAGAGACGCATATGTCCACATTCAAGAGCTTCCTGCCACCTTGAGCCATCTCCAGAGCTGTTTGCTCGCTCACGGCTCCATAATTTTCGATGGTCGCCTTTCTTACCCCAAGCAAGGCAGTCTTTACTTCGTTGCTGTAAGCTACTACAGAGCCCTTGAAGTAATCAGAGCTACCGGGGACATTAGTTATCCTATCAGCTATCCTGCCACCAGTAGCTGACTCGACAGCGCCGATGGTCAAGGATTTTCCTGTTTTGGCTTGGTATTCCCTTATTAGCCGGGCAATTTCTGCTTCCAGTTCTGCCATTATTCGTTAATTTTAGCAGATCTCCCTGCTATAATTCAGCGATGGCTGAATTGAGCGACGTAATAACCTTTCTGGGTACTGCCGGTGCCAGGTTTGTAGTGGCTCACCAATTTCTCGCTTCGGGAGGCGCTTGGCTCAGTCTTGGCAATACTCAAATACTCCTTGACCCCGGTCCTGGTTCCTTGGTGCAGGCTGCCAGGAGAAAACTAGACCCTACGAAACTCGCAGCTATTGTCTTATCTCATAAACATTTAGACCACAGTGGGGATATTAACATTATGATTGAAGCTATGACCGACGGAGGTACAAAGAAGCGCGGCACGGTCTTTGTTCCCGCCGATGCCTTAACTCAAGACCCTGTTATCTTCTCTTATTTGCAGTCTTATCCCCAGAGTATCCAGCTCTTAACTGAAGGAGGGTCCTATGTAATTAACGACGTTTCCTTTAAGACCCCAATCAGGCACAAACATCCCGTAGAAACATATGGCTTTATCTTCCAAACGCCACGGCATACTTTCTCCTGGATTATTGATACCAGATATTTTGATGATTTAGCTAGTCACTATGAAGGTGATTTGCTGGTTATCAACGTGGTCCGATTGAACCCCGGAGCTCCCATTGACCATCTAGCTCTTCCTGAGGCTAAGAGCATAATTTATAAACTAAGGCCCAGGATAGCCATACTTACTCATTTTGGCATGACCATGTGGCGGGCTAAACCCTGGGAGTTGGCTGAGAAATTGACTGAGGAAACCGGAGTCTCAGTCATTGCCGCCAGAGATGGCCTGAAGTTCGACCTGGCACAATTAGGTTGACCCCAAAAAGTCTTGCGGACTTTTTGTGGACCCCGACAGAATTGATTTTAAGCCTAACCGGGTTCCCACGAAAATCGCAAGATTTTCGTGGGTGGAGTTAGAGAGATGATAGGATACAAGCTCTACCATAGTAAGTTCTAACTCACCATCGTCCTTCTGAATAATATAATCCCAGTCACGAAGAGGACAACTGTCCAGCCAGCAAGCCAGTAAAGATCGAGTATGATAGCTGAGAAAGAGGAGCCGTTGAGAACAGCCCGGGAGGCGTCTATGGCATGGATGAAGGGAAGGACTCCAGCGACGCTTTTAATAGCCGAGGGCATACGCTCCACTGAGAACCAGGCCCCGGAGATCATGGCCATGGGAACGATGAAGATCCAGGAAACACCCGCTTGAGACTCGCTTTTGACCAGGCTGCCCACTATCATGCCTATCCCGATAGAGCAAAGCCCGATAAGAAAGAAAATAAGAAAGGCATACCCCAGATTGCCGACAACGGTCAAGCCCAGCGCCATACCCACACCAAGATAAATCAGCGTGGAGACAATGAGCACCGGGATAAAAGGCAAGGAATAAGCCAGAATGAAATCCCAGGGTCTTGCCGGGGTAGTGAACATTCGAGCCAGAAAGCCCTTCTCTCTATCACCGGCAATTATCTCCGCCGCTGTGGAAATTAAAATCATGAGCCCGAAGACAGCTATCCCGGGAAAGTAGAAATTGACAGCCAAATTCTTTATTTTGCTTTCCGTCCCTTTTAGCTCAACATTTAAAGGGGGAGCCACTCCCAGGAATTCAGAGCCGACAGCCTCTATTATAAGTTTTAATTGTAGGCCTATCATCGGGTCTGCTTCCTTGTAGAATAACTCTAAGTTGATAGCTTGTTGGGCTCGCGTTGCCTCCTCGAATCCTGAGGGAATTAATAAATATAATGATATTCTGCCGTCCTCCAGGTCCTCTTGGGCCTGAGATTTTTCACTGTATATCGGCTCATTCAGCTCAATAGCCTCTATGCCTCCCAGATTTTGTATAAAAGCAGAGGAATCTTGGGAGCGGTCTTCATCCACTATGCCCAGCGCAATAGGGCTGGCCTGTCCCCCGCCAGCGGCGGCGCAAAATACCAGCATAAAGGCAAGGGGCATTCCCAGAAGAAAGCCTAGAAGTACAGGATTTCTATAAATCTCCTTCAGATTTCTTTTGCCAATTTCCCAGAACTTCATTTCCTTCACCTCCCTTCTAGTCTCTAAGCTTCTTTCCCGTTATCTGGATAAAGACGTCCTCCAGGGTTGGCTGCTCTAAGGCAGCAGAATAAACGGTAACTCCTCGAGAATGGAGATAGTCCACGATCTCTTTGAAGTTTAAGTCCTTGTGGTAAATCTTAAGCCTCCCCTTGACCTTCTCCAGCCTGGAGTATTTGCTTAGCAAATCCGCTATGACCTCAGCGGTGAGGTTTTCTGTTGAGACGACCATGCTGTGCATCTCAAAGAGATTTGTCTTTAGCTCTTGAGACGTACCCAGAGCTACAACCCTTCCTTCGTCAATAATCCCTATTCGGTCAGAGAGGAAATCCGCCTCCTCCATATAATGGGTAGTGAGAAGAATGGTCTTCTTTCCCTTAAGCTCAGCTATATATTCCCAGATGGCTCTTCTTGCCTGGGGGTCAAGGCCTAAGGTGGGTTCATCCAGAAATAGTACCTGGGGGTCAGAAACAAGAGCCATGGCTATGTTGAGCCTGCGTTTCATCCCTCCGGAAAACTTCCGCACTTGGTCTTTAGACCTTTCCATAAGCCCCATCGTCTCCAGTAGTTCCTTCGACCGCCTTTTTACTTCCTTAGAGCTCAGGCCATGGACCTTGCCAATCAGAGCCAGGTTCTCCCAGCAGTTAAGGCGCTCAGAGAGAATGGTATCTTGTGGCGATACCCCAATGAGCCTTTTAACCGCAAATGGTGTTTTAATTACGTCATAGCCCAATATGGAAGCAGTCCCCTTGGTTGGCTTTAAGAGGCAACATAGCATCCTGATGGTGGTAGTCTTCCCTGCCCCGTTAGGGCCGAGGAGGGAGAAAAGCTCGCCCTTCTTTATCTCTAAATCAATGCCGTTTACCGCTACCAGGCTATCAAACTCCCTGGTGAGCTTAAAGGTTTGTACTGCATTCATTTCTTCACCCCCCTTTTATAAATGATAACACACTTGATGCTCTAGGAACGATGACATCTAATGGTAGAAAGATTGACTTCAGCAGCAAAAATGAGAGCTTCCTGGCAACGACATATTTTCCCGGAAGGTTGCCCCTCAAGTATCGTCTGCGCTGGAGAGTTTCACTTCCGTGTTCGGGATGGGAACGGGTGGTTCCACTCCGCTAGAGTTACCAAAAAGCTCTCTAATTAAGTATAGCCATTCTAGGAAGAATATGCAACTTTGTGGGTTGTCCAGGGAAACGGTTTGCTGCGTTCCTGTGGTATAATAATTCTAAAGTCTTATAGAGAGGAGGCTTGTTATTATGGATTGGGGGATGCAAAACCGTTTGGCACGATTAATTCAAGCGGATGGTCGCTGTTTGTTCCTGCCCGTGGACCACGGGTATTTTCAAGGTCCTGTCAAAAAATTGGAGAACCCGCGTAAAACTCTCGAACCTCTTCTCCCTTACACCGATGCGATTTTCATTACCAGGGGAGTTTTAAGGTCATCGGTAGACCCTGGCAAGTCGAAACCGATTATCCTTAGAGTATCTGGCGGCACCAGCATAGAGGGAAAAGACCTGGCTCACGAGGGGATAACTACCTCTATGGAGGAAGCCATCCGGCTCAATGCGTGTGCCGTGGGCATCTCCATCTTCGTCGGGACTGATTATGAGCACGATTCCTTGCTGAATCTGGCCAGGCTTGTTGATGAAGGGGAAAGGTATGGCATACCGGTGATGGCGGTTACCGCTGTGGGCAGAGAACTGGAGAAGCGTGACGCCCGCTATCTTGCTCTGTCCAGCCGTATTGCTGCTGAGCTGGGTGCTCGAGTGGTAAAGACCTATTACTGTGAAAAATTCGAGAGGGTTACAAGGGGTTGCCCCGTTCCAATAGTCATTGCTGGTGGGCCCAAAGTACCTACAGGATACGAAGTACTTCAATTTGTTTATGATGGCATCCAGAAAGGTGCCATAGGTGTGAATCTGGGAAGAAACATCTGGCAAAATGAGCACCCCGTGGCCATGATAAGAGCCCTACGCGCCATTATCCATGAGAACGCTACTCCTGAGCAGGCCCAGGAACTATACGATAGCGTAAAGAGCGGGAAGGGATAATGATGATGCCCATGGTAAACTAAAGCCAGCTTCTTCGCTGCAAATGGTGGGAGGTTGGTTCGTTCTACTTCAACAGTCCAATAAAGCTAATAAAAAGGAGGGTACAATGAAAGTAATGGTGCGAACCATTATGAAAGCTGTCCCTGGCAAAATGGCAGAGGTGGTGGAACTTGAAAAAAAGCACATGGCTATCGCGAATCGTGTATTAGGGATATCTGGGAGGTGCTACCGCCCCCTTAGTGGTGGAGGCGATACCATGAATACCATCATTTCCGAGGGTGAGTTCGATAGCCTCGCTGCATTTGAAGCCCACCCCCAGAAGATGGGAGCTGATCCAGAGATGCAGGCGCTCATGCCGAAGTTTGAGAAGGTCATTGAGGGTATGGAAGTCGAATTCTACATGACAATGCCATAGAAGCAGCAAAGTAAGTGATTCGCAGGTTCGGTACATGCGGTGCCGCTACATCGTCTAACAGGGGCTTCGCACTTCGCAGAGCCCGGGCGAATCATGTGGAGTTGAAAAAGGTAAGCTGCTAAGGGGAAACTGTCATGCGTGTAGCTATGTATTACAGTAACCAGGATGTGCGGCTGGAGGAGATGCCCACGCCGCAGATTGGCCCCGGCGAGGTACTGATGCGGGTGGAGGCCAGCGGCATCTGTGGCACCGATTTGCTGGAATGGTATCGCCTGCACAAAGCACCTTTAGTCCTGGGTCATGAAGTTGCCGGCGTGGTTGTTGCTGTCGGGAAGGGGGTGGAACATTGTAAAGTGGGTGATCGGATTTGTGCCGCTCATCATGTCCCCTGCAACACGTGCCACTATTGTCTTGGTGGACACCACACCGTTTGCGATACCCTGCGCCAGACGAATTTCGACCCCGGTGGCTTTGCTGAATATGTGCGGCTGCCAAGCATCAATGTCGACCAGGGCATATTTCCCTTGCCTGACGAAGTATCTTTTGAGGAAGCGACCTTTATTGAGCCGCTGGCTTGCGTCCTGCGCGGGCAAAGATTAGCTCATCTACAGTCAGGGCAAAGTGTGCTCGTTGTCGGCAGCGGCGTTGCCGGGCTGCTCCATATACAACTAGCTCGGACTTCAGGTGCCAGTTACATTATAGCGACGGACATCGTTGATTATCGCCTGGAGGCAGCGCGAAAATTTGGAGCCGATATTGCCATTCACGCTAAGGAATATACCCCAACTTATCTACGTCAGGTAGCCGATGGTCGTCTCGCTGACCTTGTCGTGATATGCAGCGGGGCGACATCAGCTATAGCTCAGGTATTGGAGTCGGTGGAGCGGGGAGGCACTGTTCTCTTCTTTGCCCCCACAGAGCCGGGCGTTAGCATTCCGATATCAGTGAACGACCTGTTCTGGCGCAATGAGATAACGCTTACCAGCTCCTATGGTGGCAGCCCCGGGGATTATGCCGCGGCACTGGAACTGATACAGGCTGGCAAAAAACGTGTGCGGGAGATGATTACCCACCGGCTGGGGCTGGCGGAAACAGGCCTGGGATTTCAGCTTGTGGCCCAGGCTCAGGACTCTCTAAAAGTGATTATCGAGCCCCAGAGGTAGATAGCGGCTGCTTTCTAAGCAGGCGAGAATATCAGGTAACAATATGGCTTTCTGTAACATTTCAGCGGCTTATTTGTTAAAGAAGGCGATTGGGTGAACCAGAACCGTTTTGAAGGACAAACATCAGATGAGGCTATGTTGGTTCAGAGAGCTATTGGTCATGATGCCGAGGCTTTCGAGAGGCTGCATGTCGGCAGGGTATATGGACACATTGAGATAGCCTGAAGCATGAAAGGGAAGGAAAATGCAAGCGATAGTGAAAAAAAACGGCATGATAAAAGGTATCATAGGATACAAGGTGTTGGATTATAAGAACGTAGAACCCATATTGACGCAGCTCAGGTCGTGTGCCATGCAACATCCGGGCTTCATTACCGCTGAGTTTCTCGTCAGCGAGGGGGATGAGTCTGTCGGCGTAATGATAAGCACGTGGGAGACGATGGAAAACTGGAGGACATGGGTGGGGTCGAAGGGAACACTAGCATTGCTTCGGCGAGCCAGAACATCTGTGACGGGGACGCCCAGAATAACAGCATACAGGACAATGCCCACAGTAGAGTGGAGCTAATAAGGCGTCAGTCTTTGCTCCCACAGAGCCGGGCGTTAGCCTTCCTATATCGGTGAAGGACTGGTTCTGGCGTAACGAGATAACGCTCACCAGCTCCTATGGTGGCAGCCCGGTGGATTATGCCGCAGCGCTCGAATTGATAGAGGCTGCTCGCCTTCTTCCACCATGGATTATATTCTCCACATTAGCTATCAGTGTAAAGTGTTCTATATTGACCTGCTATACTATAATTTGGGTGCATGGAAGTTAAAATTTGCTCAGATGCTGCGGATTTCCTTAGGAAAACCGGTGACCTGCTTCGTTCTGACGAAGCTCGTTACGGTCTCATTTATGGTATTGCCCGGTTAGTGGATGCTAATCCACACCACTACGGAGAAGAAGATCCGTTGTTCTGTACGGTGAATGACAATAACGGTATCAGTGCACTCACCTGGAGGACTCCGCCATATCCAGTCGGTCTGGCTTGGCATGCCGGTGACCCGGAAAAAGCTGTTTTACCGTTGATTGCAGCCGTCCACAGCCGCTGGGCAGAAATACCGGGGGTTGCCGGGCATAGAGAAGTAACAGACCCCTTTGCGGATAGATGGTGTAAGAATTTTGGAACCTCTATAAAATCAACAATGGCACAGCGTATCTACCGTCTTGATTCTGTAAATAACATTTCTTCCATACCCGGTCATATGCGACTGGCAACGTTGGCAGATAAAGATTTGGCATCTGCATGGACCCGTTCTTTTATGTTGGAAGTGGGAAGTCCAATAAACCAGAATATACCCGAACGCGACGTTACTCCATTTATTGGAAAGTGTCTAATTTATCTGTGGGAATACTCGGAAGAACCTGTCTCTATGGTGATGAAAGATCGCCCGACTGAACATGGTATGTCAATTACCCTTGTTTATACACCACCGGAACTCCGCCGAAATGGTTATGCTACAGCCTGCGTAGCCGGTGTCTGCCGGGATATACTGAAAAGTGGTTACGACTTCTGCACGCTCTATACAGATTTAAACAACCCTACATCTAATTCTATATATCTAAAGATTGGATTCAAACCGGTCTGTGATTCCGTAGAGTATGCCTTGTCACCGCCTCTTCCGCGTAATGCAATTAAGAAAAGGCGATCCTGTGATTATGAATGAGAGACGTGTAGTGGTTGACATTCTACCCTACCAAGTTGATGGGAAGGATAGCGTTCTCTTTCAGCCCATCCTATTGAAGAAACAAAAATAGGACAAATACTTTTAGAGCAAGTGGCACTTATGGAGCAAAGTTTCGGCTGGGGCTGGCGGAAACAGGCTACTTCTATTTGTCATTGCGAGGAGAAGCCGAAGCAATCTCTTGACCAAATCCTAAATAATGTCAAATTACAGAGCTCAAATGACAAAGACAAGTCGGGTTGGCATTTAGACATTTGGATTTTGATATTTGGGTTTGTTCAAATTTTGCGTTTTGAGTTGTCATTTTGATTTTTGACCTTTAATTTTTGAGTTTTGTTGAGGACTCTCTAAAAGTGATTATCGAGCCGCAGAGGTAGGTAGCGGCTGTCTTCCAAGTAAGCGAGAATATCAGGTAACAATCTGGCTTAATGTGCACTTTTGATAACAAGAGGATGTTATAATTATTAGTATAAACACTGGTTCTACCATTTTGTGTAGCTGGAGCTAGTTGCTTCTGTTAATACGAACAACTGGAGGAATAAAATGACTTATTGGAGAATGCAGCTTCATCCAGCCAAACCCAGTGAGGCAGTAAAGCACTGCGTTGAAAGCCTTGCTGCCGGTTACATTGGTTTGGACTTTGAGTACGACATTGGTGATCTAATGAAAACAGCTCAAGAAAAACTACCTGAATATGAACGAGACTACTGGGCATTCGCCCACGAAATGAAGGTTGACGATGTCGTTCTTATCATTGCTCACCATTTTCCCTTTGCTTTGGCTACTGTTTCTGGTAAGTATAACTATGTGCGGTCAAAAGATCCCAAGCTTGGGATTTGGTTTAGGCATTTTCGGAAGGTAAAAGCTGTAAGATACTATGCGGATTTTGTAACTAATGCTAAATCCTGGCAACAAATAACTATGACTGATACCATTTCACCATTGCGAGATCCTAATTCTCTATCCTTCAAGTTGATTGAAGAGTGGATGCATTTGATATGATGGAGATTATCGAGCCGCAGAGGTAGATAGCGGCTGCTTTCTGAGCAGCGGGTCGTGGGTTCGAATCCCTCCAGGGACTCCACAACGCCAGCCAGGGCAATTACTTTTCCACGTAAGCGAGAATATCAGGTAACAATATGGCTTTTCGTTATCTTGCTAACAAGGTCATCCTGAGAAGGCACAAAATTGCTGCCACCCATAAGTCTGTCGATTTGCCGGGTGTGGAAAATCTCAATAAAATAAGGCCAAGGCTTGAATGTCTTGACCCTATTCTATCCAATCTATCCAATAGGTTAGTCTGTACCTAAGGGTTTAGTTTCTTTCTAGAACGAGCTGACCTGTAAGAAATACCCTTTGGAGTCACCTCTGCAATAACAGGCGTGGCAGCGCTTCTGTTGGCACTAATTTTAAGGCGTCCTAATTCCTTGGCGGATGGAGATGCTGCTGTTCTAGACCTAGAAGATTTAACCTGCACGTTCCAGGATCTTCCAGAGTGAAAACGCACTTTGAGGTCAGCAGCTCCTCTGCTGCCAGGGCTCATCGAGACTTTAGCACCATGACCCCTTAATTGGCGAGCCACCTTATGTTCTTGCCTACGACCATAACGTGTGTTGTTCATCAGTTTTTCATTACTCCCAAGAACTCGTCCCTTGGGGAGGTAATCGACCATACCGCTTGACTTTTTTGAGTTGCTACGGCTATCATCATAGCCACCTACACTACTCAAGTCCCCCACGAGACTGCTGTGCGAGACCTCTGTAGCTTTCACAGGGGTCTCAATTTTAGGAAGGGGCGTTAACCCACAATCATATTCAACTAACGGCTTGAACTCTTCACCAGAACACGGTTCAAAACCCTCTGGCCAAGGAGCAACCATTTTACAGAGCAAACGTAGGTGAAGGGGTGCATCTACGTTAACCCTTTCAACAGAAACTTTGATGTCCATAGTTCTGGATTTTTCCAGCAGTTCATAAAAATCTGGACTAAGATAACGTGGACAATATCCTACCCACTCAACCGGGTCGTCCGTGCGCAATCCTAGCGCCATTGTATCATAGCTATTCTGAATATCAGGTAAAATGAACAACCTATCACCCTTATGAAAACTGTTCACCCTCTCAATAGCATGTCTAGGTAAATGCCGCAATCCGTGACTAAGAAACTTAACCTCGTATTTTCCTTCATCATTTGGCTTAGGACATTGAAATACTTCGAATGTATCTGTGCCCCTGATGCCTCCGGTAATCGCGAGCATCGTGAAAGCATCATATTCGTTGTCCTTAATATCCAACCACTCCATATAGTTATTGTGTTCTGGCCTTGACTCTGACAAAAGACGATTGTTGAATAAAGGAAATAGAGTTTCTGATCTATACACTTCATCAAGCTTCTCCATTCTTGCAAAAGGTTCGAAGTTTCTAGAACTCTTAGCTCCTTTTGTATATACAAATTTATGCATATTGTTATCGTCAATTGTTAGCCGACCTACTGGCATCCATCTGCGCTCAATCGGATCTTCCCAAGCCAAATACAATTCATTCACCTTCATTATATTTCACCTCTCTTAACCTTATGTTCTTAACTTCAGTAGTCTTTCGCTATTTAAGCCAAGTATTCTCTGGGTGAATTCTATACCTACCTCTGTTATCTCTGTTTTTGGTATTCGTTCAAATATTGATCGTGTGTCTGATGAAGATATCCCCTCCAGTTGCTTAAGCCATAACCGTGCAGCCTCTGGCCTTCTGTTTGCTGCTTTTTGAAAGGCATCAATAGTTGACAACGGTTTACTACTATTTGGCGTCAAATAAAATGCTGATCTTGCCCTTTCAACATATTTTTCCATGCTTCGCCCAGTATCTCTCGTAGTTAATCTCGATTTCCTATTAGCATCTGTCTCATTACTTCCGAAGCTAGATGCATGATCGTATGAGGGAGCCAAATGCACACTTCTAGTTCCATCCTCCGGCACTACTATATGAGCCCAGTTCTCATGATGTCTATCTTGATTTGCAATCCATGCATCTAGCATGAGATAGCCGACAAAAACATCGGCTGCCGAATGAATGCCGTCCAAACCTGACCAATCAATTGGCAACTTAATTTCTTTGTTTTCCATTACTGTCATCACTAATCTCAAAGTGTGTTTTCTTTGTTTATAATATTTCTTTATCTCATATCCACGCATTATTCTAGCCAATAATTCATTCCCAGGTCTAAGCTGAGCTCCAACCGGAACGAACGTTGGACTTACTACTCCTTTTGCTTTTCTCCATACTGCTAACTCATATTCCGCATGGGGTAATCCAATAAGTTCACATAATTCACTTGCCACTTTCTCGGCCCAGTTATCACCGGTGTTGTCTCTGCCAAATTTAAACCAGAATCGAGAACCTTCAATTTCAAACCAGAATTTCCGTTTGGTTCCCATTTGTTCATCCTGAATTGGTTCAACAACAGAAATATCATAAATATTGAAAACTCCATTGTTTCCCCTTTCATTAATTTGTGGTGTTTCCAATATCAACTGCTCCTCTGGTATCCTAAGTCTTCCCCCCGGTGTAGTTACAGGCAAAATCCTTCCGCTACTTATCCACGCATAAATAGTCTGTCTTGTAACATGCATCTTTCTTGCTGCTTCGTTTATAGTAAGCAGTTCAGCTATCTTTGTTTCTTCCATTTTCAGATATTATAAATTATGCGTCAGATTTTGTCAAATTTTGTCAAAATATATAAAGCACAGGTAGTGGTAACTGCATTGTCGGTTGAAGTAACTTGCACATTGTGACGGAATGTTACATTACTAGGGGGGGGAAGTAGAACCCAGTCAGCCCCGTCTTGTACAATTCCAGGGACACCATGCCAATCAGGCCTACTACAAATCAGGTATCATGTCCCCGGAATACCCTTCACAGGGTTTAATAGTGCCTTAGAAAGCGGTATTATATAGATAGCATATGTTTAGTATAAGCTGAAATGGATACCTAGGATGTCGAATTCACGAGAAAGTTGGGAATATGCAAATTATATCGTCGGATTTCTAGATATTCTTGGCATGAGTGACATGGTAGACTAATCACAACAAGAGGATGATTCTCAATGAACTTTAGACTAAGCCCATCAGACCTCACGTTTCTATATGATAGGTGCAAGCGTTGCTTTTATTGGAGAATGATTAATGGTATATCCCAACCATCTATTCCCTTGCCCTCTATCTTTAGCCAGATTGCAAGTCTATTGAAAAACTACTATGATGGCAAGCATACAAGTGAACTACATATTGCTCTACCTCCTGGCATTGTGAGTTATGGTGAACAGTGGGTAAGATCGGAAGTCATACAGTTACCAAATCATAGTGCCACTTGTTATCTTAGTGGAAGATTTGACATCGCTGTTAGTTTTGAAGATGCAACCTATGGTGTTATAGACTTCAAGACTGGTAATCCAAATATGGAGTGGAGTAGCCTTTATGGTCGTCAATTGCATGCATATGCTTATTCTCTAGAACATCCTGCTCCTAATGCTCTAGCCCTATCGCCTATTACGAGGTTAGGGTTGCTATATTTCTATCCTTCAACTATCAGCCAGCAATGCATTGAACGCCTTTCTTATGAGGCTGAAATCACTTGGATTGAAGTAGAAAAGAACGAGCAAAGCTTCTTAGAGTTCATAGATGAAGTACTGGATGTGCTTGAATTATCTGAAGCACCTGAAGCCTCCCCTAACTGCCAATGGTGCAACTATATTGATAGATTGACTAGTGTCTAGGTGTATCCAATCGGGCTATTAGTCGATAGTCTAATCGTATTTCTGATTGTAGCTACTTGAGTAAGTGAGAAGCATCTCAATCTAATGAGGTAGGACAATCGACCAAAGAATACCTAAGGAGGCGAAGAAATGAGGCATTGTTATAGCCTATTCTCAGGAGGGTTGGACTCAACCTTGGCAATACTAAAGACTGTGTCAGGAAATGAACCCGTGAAAATTATACCGATATTCTTTGACTATGGGCAGAAGGCGCTAAATGAGGAAACTAGAGCTGTGCTGCAACTGGTTCCAAAGCTCCGTGAGTTTGGGAAGCAGAAGCATCTAGACACACAAGTGGAAGAGTGCAAGATCTTTAAGATTAGAAGTTCGGACATCGATTTTTTCCCATGGAGTCAGTCAGCCCTTCTCAAGGGTAGGCCGAAATCTGGACAAACTGATGTTGAAAATCGAAATATGGTTCTTATTTCCTGTGCTCTATCTGTAATTATGTCTGAGCGGGCAATATTACAGCTAAAAGGTCATATTGAGCTAATTACAGGATTTCTTAATGAGTTCTATGATACATCCATTAGTTTTGTTAATGCATTGAATAAGCTATTGCAGGTGATGAGTCAGCCGGTCGAGGTGGTCACACCCTTAATACCCAAAAATCAGAAGGGACGTGTTAGTGTGAACAAACTCATAGAAATAGCACATTCACTCGATGTTTTCTCTCTACTAAAGAACATGACATGGAGTTGCTATTACCCGACAAATGGCAGTGTGTGTGGCAAATGCCGCGCCTGTGAAAAACGGCACTCATTCTTTACAGGGCTAGGCATGAAAAAAGTCAAGAGGAAACCTAGAAGACAGTTATAGACTAATAATTCAAGAGACTAGAAATCTGAAGACATAGCTACTTCAGATACATAGGTGATAAGTATTCAAAGTCTCTTACCTTTGATGATGCCCTTAGCATCTATCACAGAACTGGTCATTCATCGGACTTGCCAGTTACCACCAGGCACGGAATTCCAGGGACACCATACCAATCAGGCCTGCTATAAATCAGGCATTATGTCCACATGACGTTTTGTTCAGTAAGTCTCATCAATTCCTTAGAGTGGATACGAAGGATGATAATGCCTCCTCAGTGGAGTACTGAAACCTGAATCCTGTCTCCTTCAGTAGTTTCCCTGTGCTTACTACGGGTGGGTACTTTATGAACTCAAGGCCACTATACGGGGAATCGTTCTGCAAATGCAGCGCCCAAGATATATGCATCAAAGGCTTAATCAAACTATCGGGCAGCCTCAGCAATTTTTTCCTTGCTAGTTTAGCGACTTCACTATATCTGAGATCTCTTTCGCCAGCCACATTGAAGATGCCCCTCTTCTTTTGATTCAGGAAGGTTTCAATCACTTGTATCAGATCATATTCATGGACAAATTGCATTCTGGGATCGAAACCTGCCACACCAATCATTACGGGTGGCTTGAACATGAGGACGGGCACAGAACCAGCTGCGTGTGGTCCGATTACCGGACAGCAGCGCAAGATGGTGATAGTGACATCACGTTGAGATTGATCAAAATCACGGATGATTTGTTCAGCTTGAGCTTTATCCCACGAGTACTGGAAACCAGGTAATGGTCGCAGTGGTGAGTCCTCGGTAAGTGGAATTGGGTTATCATGATGTGCGCCGTAGACGGTATGACTGCTCAGGTACAGGGCATGCCCAACTTTGGCTTGTCGGCATGCTCGTACGAAGTTTATTGTACCTTCGACATCGATCTTCTGAACTGATGTCCTTTCGCGAGTGGGCTTTAATACGAATGCTAAATGTATAGCAGTATCGACTTCGTTCTCAATAAAAAGGTCACTAAACGGCTTGAGTACGTCCTGAAGGTAGAATTTAAGCTTTGGGGGTCTGAATGTTGGTTGCCTAATATCAATTCCAATGATCTTCTGAATACTATCGATAGTGTCAAGCTGGGACAGGAGCCTAGTACCAATATATCCTGAGATGCCTGTAATGGCTATGTTCTTCATTAATTATTCCAAGTTCCAAGCGTTAAGTCTGCCACCATCAAGTTTTTGCTGTCAATACACCTCGAGCCCTTTACAGAAGAATAAGATGTACCTTTACTAAAGTCAATGATCGCTCACAATTGCATTTTCTGGCATCGTGGGTCAAACGGTGAGCTGCCAGTACACGATTCTGACTTTTATGCAATTTGCTGAATTGCAAAGAAACTCAGGTTGTTACCTTAGCCCCCGCGAAGTATTGCACGAAATAGCGGAATGTTACTCCTGAATTCCAGGGGCACCATCCTTCACCTTGTGAAGGATCAGGCCTGCTACAAATCAGATATCACATCCCCAGAACCACAAAGAAACAGCGTAGTGTTCAGCGGAAGAGATAGCTAGCGGCTGCTTTCCAAGCGAGAGGTCGGCGTTTCGAATCCCTCCAGGGACGCCACAAAGCCGGGGCAACTGCTTTTCTAAGTGGGTAAGAATATCAGGTGACAATATGGTTTCTTGTTCAGTCTACAGATACTGTCTCTGATCTCCTTCTAGTTTTGCTTAATGGAGCGGCAACATTGTCGCTTACTGTGTTGCGTGGTATTATGGAAGTAACGCAAGGTAAAGGAGAGCAGGATGACAATAGATAGGAAAAGGAGTCTACTAGAAGCTTTTGAGCAGACTCTGAGAGATGACTTTGATATAAATCTGGTTGAATACGAGCAAAAATCCAAAAAAGAAATGTTAAAGACAGGAAGGGTCTAATATGGACAAGCAGGAAGCTTTGGCAGAGGGATTACAACTTATTGAGAGGTCAAACATTTGCCTGCTCGGTACAAACGGAGAAGACGGGTTCCCCAATATCAAAGCCATGATGAATGCTAAACATGAGGGGATCAATAAGATATGGTTCAGCACCAATACCTCTTCTAAAAGGGTGCAACAATTAAAAAAGGATAACCGGGCATGCGTTTATTATGTTGATGACAAAGACTTTAAAGGATTGATGTTAACCGGAACCATACAGATTCTCCAAGACCTGAAATCAAGGCAGATGCTCTGGAGTGATGGGGATGAAAGATACTATCCCCTCGGTGTGGAAGACCCGGACTATTCAGTGCTCTGTTTTACAGCTCATAAGGGTAACTATTACCACAAGCTAAAGAATATAACCTTTGAAATCGAATAGCTGGAGTACCTAAAGTAGCACGTATGGAAGAACAGGTACGGTTTTCTGACCGGGCGAATTCCAGGGACACCATCCTTCACCTTGTGAAGGATTAGGCTTACTACAAACCAGGTATTATTTTCCCAGAATACCATGGCAAAGTGAACAATCCGATGTATTGTGCATCAACGACGGGCAATTTAGAATAATGCTTGTCGGTCTTGACATATTTGCAGAGCGTGGTTATGCTTGGCGGCACAGGCCGTGACCAGGATTATTGCTACGTGCGGGTTGGAATAAAAAGCCAAGGAGTTATATTTTAATGAGAGGACTAAAGATAGCGGGACTGATTATACTAAGTTTTATTCTCTTCATCTCCCTGATCGCATTTGGTCTGGCATTTTCGCTCAACCGGACCGCACTCAACCCCGATTTTGTTACCGCTGAAGGCGACAGGTTGGAAATAGCCCCGCTTGCTAGCGAAGCAATGAGTCAGATGTTGCAAGAGGAACTTTCGGAAGAAGCCCTTGGCTCCCTGACAGAAACAATCACCGCGCTGGAACCGCATCTTAAAGGCAAACTTAATACCATAGTCTATTCTGTTTATGAGTATCTGCATGGCGAGCGGGAGAACCCCGAGTTAGCGAATTTACTGCGGCTCACTCTCCTCAATTCGGATTCGATTGTCGCTGTCATAGATACAATGGATGGTCCGCAGCTGGCCAGGATAATCTGGGAAGTATTTGGAGAGGAAATCTTGCAGGAATTTCCATTACCCAAAGAAGCATTCCCTCATCTGGTTGCCGGCTTTGAGGAACTGCTGACAGACCTGGAACCGTGGATAAAAGAGCAAGTAAAATACGCCGCCGGTCCGATAGCAGATTATCTGGCGGGAGAAGTAGAGAGCTTCAGCATTACCATCTCCCTCGAACCCCTGATAGATGGCCTGAGGGGAATGCTGCTAGGAATCTTTTTGGATTTTCCCCCTGATGAACTGGAAGGGCTGCCACCTGAAGAGCTGGAGCAGGCATTTGATGCATTTTGGGCTGAATTCTCCGAGGAAATGCTACCGACGCCATTCCAGATTGACGAGACGGTGATTGGCGAAGACGCGCCCTTGCAGATTGCTTCGTTTACATCAACAGTGGAAACAGTCCTCAGCAAGGTAAGAGAATATGTCGGCTATGTCCGGCTTGCATATATTCTCAGTATTGTCGTCAGCGCGCTGCTTATAGCGGGTATTGTGCTCATCTACCGCAATGTAAAAGGGTCAACGCGCACGCTGGGCATAGTGTTCCTGGCATCTGGACTTGTTGTGCTGGCTGTCGCACTGATTGGTAAGAATGTTGGCGGTGAGCAGATATTGCAAGCAATGTTTGCTGCGCCCCCACAACTACAGGTCTGGGCATCGCAGGTACTGGTCAATCTTCTGGCTCCACTTCAATGGCTCGGCATTGGATTTATCGCCGGTGGCATCGCGTTGCTGGTGGTCTCCTTTGTTTACAAGCCAAGCCAGACAACGGATTAGCTGCGTCCTGCATTTTCATAATGTCGGGGCCAGGCACTCGCCTTACTAAAACTCTCTCGCCCCACTGCACTTTCTGGCGTACTGTTCAGCGGCAGGGAGCGGGTGCAGAGCGCCCTCATCATCATCTGTCCACTCATCGGACTCGCCCGTCACCATCAAGCATGGCTCCCGGCAAAACGGCTGCTTTCTGAGCAGGGGCTTCAGTTCACCTCTGCCGTTAGCCAGTCTAGGACTTTCTTCATTACCTCAGTGCGGTTATCTCTGGTTACCAGGAGCGTTTCGACTTCAGGACGGCGTTTGATTTCGTCGGAATTCCAAGGACACCATACCAATCAGGCCTACACCGGAAAGAGCTTAATCCTCGAAAGGGGATTGCACTTTTCTGACGATTTTGTGATCCCGGTGCCCTTGTTCAGATAGGTTGGTAAGCAGTAAAAAGAAATACAAACAAGTTCCAGTAAACAATGGCTGTGTAAAATCCCAGAGCTACCACTGCGACCGTATTTACGAGTCTGGGCTTGGCATTATACTTAATCCATAGAAGTAACGTGGCCAGAAACGCACCTGATATCTTTATAGCTAGAAACGACTCCCCGCCTACCCAAGACATCAGCAAAGGGTTCGCTTCTGACCCGTATCCACCTGTCACCAGAAACTGGCTTATCAGGCCGTCTGCGACTATTATGCCAAATAGGACGCAGAGAGTATACCTAACGGTCCGGCTTTCAATATGAAGGAACTTGGGAACTTTCAATACTTTCATGTGCGGAAGTTATCACCCCCCTTCAAAACAAAAACCGACCATTTCTAGGTCGGTTTCACTATTGGCTCCCCGCCACCCAAGTGACCATATACAGGTGGCAGTTTAGTGCCCTCTATGTCATCGGAACAATATTATGTTGTTAAAGGCTTATCAGTATTTGTCGCTAAGAGGTCCGAAAATCCTTGGCGAGCATTTCATTGTATATCTCTGCATCTATAGCGGTCAAGATACATTATCTTAACTTTTCTTATCAAATCTCACTTGTATGTATGGAAATTCGTTGATACACGCAATGATTAAGTATCGTTTTAATAGAAGGCTATCCAACAAGATAGCGTAGTGTTCAGCGGCAGAGAGCGAGAGCTTCAGTTCACCTCTGCCGTTAGCCAGTCTAGGACTTTCTTCATTACCTCAGTGCGGTTATCTCTGGTTACCAGGAGCGTTTCGACTTCAGGACGGCGTTTGATTTCGTCGGCGAAGGGATGGGGGTTGAGCATAATAGTGCCCAAAACTTTTTTGCCACTGTTTATTGCTTGCGTCACGGCTTCCTTGAACTGGGGCGACAAGAGCTCCATCTTGCCAATCTCATCAATGACTATCAAATCGGTTTCTTTCAGCGCCTGGCGCAGAACAGAAACTCCAACTCTGTTCAGGCTATCCGTGTCCACCCTGTATTTGCTTACCTGGTAGGGGCTGGAGATGCCGACATGGGCTAATATCGCCTCCCGACCGTCGAGGGTAACAATCCTGAACCCCTGCCTTATTCCCCCAGTCCGTATCTCCTCAGTATAGAAGCCGCCCCCCTTGACTTTGGTCCTGGCCAGGGCTTCTTTGATGAGAGCAGTTTTACCTGTGCCTGGCTTGCCAGTCAACAGGAGGACCCTTTTCATTGTTCCTTCGGTGGAGCCTGGGTTTTTCTCTTTTCCTCGAGCTTCTTTTGGCGCCGCCGATGCTTCAGGGCAGCCACTTTCTTCTTCTTGTTCATCTCTCCCGCACTAAATCTGAGTTGTGGGGATTATTCTACCATATTGAGGGTGTTCAAAAAATGTGGAGAAGAGCTGGCAATGGTACCCCTTCTGTCTTTGCGAGGCTGACGAAGTCAGCCGAGGCAATCCCTGGCACGACAGGAACCATGAACAGACTCAAATGTCAAAATCCAAATGACAATTTGCCGATTTCATCGGGCATCCTCGGCAAAGCCGGGACAATATTAAAATTCAAAGGTAAAAACTCAAAATTACAAATCAAAGTTCAAAACTAAAGGTCCAGGTGTTCTCAGTTAGCTATTTTAAATTTTTGCTCTGTCATTTTGCCTTTTCCATTTTAATATTTGACTTTGTTGGGATTTAGAATTTAGCCAATGGGATTGCCACGCTTCGCTCGCAATGACGAGAAAGTAAAGGGCTGGCAATGACAAGAAAGTGAAGGGCTCGCAATGACGAAAAAGGAAGGGCTGGCTGACAAAAAGAGAGAGCGGGGACAAGCCCCGCCCCTGCAAATCAATGTAGAAGAGAGAAATAGAGTTGCCCTCTTTTATTCCCGCTCCAGTATGGTGGAAGCGCCTTGACCGCCACCAATGCAGGCGGTGGCCAGGCCGTATTTCCCTCCTTCGACGTTGAGTATTCTGGCGAGGGTGCCGACCAGCCTGGTGCCGGTGGCTCCCAACGGGTGTCCGATGGCAGTAGCGCCACCCTTGACGTTGACTTTCTCGGGGTCGATACCCAGTTCTCTCATGGTATAGAGCGCCACGATGACGAAGGCCTCGTTGATCTCCCAGAAATCGATGTCCTTCGCTTCAAGGCCAGCATGTTCCAGAGCCATGCGGCTAGCCGGGACCGGGCCTTTCCCCATCATTGTCGGGTCAACGCCAGCCCACCCCATGGATATGACCTTGGCCAGGGGCTTGAGGTTGCACTTCTGTGCTTTTTTCTTCGACATCAGCATTAGGGCACTGGCCCCGGCGTTGAGCGGTGAGGAGTTGCCTGGCGTTATTTGCCCGTCTGGCTTGAAGGAAGGCTTCAACTGGGCGAGAGCCTCCATCGAAGTATCACCCCTGATGCTTACGTCATGGTCAATGACTCTCTTCGTCCCGTCCGCCTGCACCGCCTCAATCGGCAGTATCTCCCCCTTGAAATACCCTTCTTCGACGGCCTTTGCCGCCATCTGATGACTTTTCAGCGCCCATTTGTCCATGTCCTCCCGGGTGAAGGTGGTCTGTGATAGTAGCTTCTCCGCAGTCAGGCCCATGTTCATGGTGGTCATTATGTCCACTTCTTTGAACTCTTCGGTGGCCAATCTCGGATTAGGTTGCACCGGTACCTGTAGCCCGCCACCTCCCAGGGTCGGGATGTGAGTCATGTGTTCGATTCCGCAGGAAATGACGATATCGGAGTATCCCAGCATGATTTCCATGGCTCCCTGGTGCACCGTGGACATCGAAGAGGCACACTGGCGGTCAATCCCTTGGGCCGCGACATTGAACGGCAGCTTGGCCAGGAAGTTGATAGACTTTCCCCCATAGAGCCACTGCTCGAGTACCGGCATCGCCGTCCCCGTGAGCACATCGCCGATTTCCTCGGGGTTTATCTTGGTCTGCTTTAGCATTTCCTGGACCAGTCTGGCTGCCAGGTCGTCCATTCTCAGACCGTTGAACACGTCCCTCTCTGGTTCCCTCGGCCTCGCCCTGGAAAAGGGTGCCCTCAGATAACTGACAATTACAGCTTCTTCCATATAATTAGTCTCCTTATCTTTGAATTTTGTAATTTCGTCTATCTTTTCTGAAATTGCGGCCGCCGCTATGTTAGCTCAATCTCGCCCTACTGTCAAGGCGAGGTTTTGTCGAGAGTTTCATCAACCCGGTGAAGGAGTGTAATGGCGGAGTTTATCCCCGCCTGCGGCTCAGAATGACATTTTCCTTTTGTCGTTGCGAGGCACGATAGTGCCGAAGCAATCCCAGAGATTGCCACGCTTCGCTCGCAATGACAAAAAATAAGGGGCTCGCAATGACAAAAAAGTGAAGGGCTCACAATGACAAAAAGCTTGACAGTTTGATAAAATATGGCTAAGATGGGTTTGAGTTTTGGAAGCGCTGGATTATTACGTTTTGCGCTTAACTACAAGCTTAACTACAAACAGTGTCTGTAACAAAATGGAGGTAAGAAATGACACAGGACGATAACAAAGCCCAATATGAAGCCAGGCCGTGGATAAAATGGTATCTGCCGGGGGTGTCGCCAGATATTACAGTCGAGGAAAAGTCCGTGGTGGACACCTTTAATGAGAATACGGAAAAATGGAAAGACAAGACCGCTGTAGTATTCTATGGTAGAAAGGTAAGCTACCGAGAGCTCAGAGACCAGGTTGACAGGTTTGCTACGGCGCTACATGATTTGGGGGTCAAGAAAGGAGACAAGATTGCCCTCCTGCTGCTTAATTCGCCTCAGTTCATCATAGCTTATATGGGAGCCCTGAAAGCCGGAGCTACCTTGACGGCAATCAGCCCTGTTTATGTCAGCTCCGAAATCAAGTATCAGCTTGAAGACAGCGGGGCGAGAATGATTGTTTGCCTGGATATTCTTTATGATAACGTGGAAAAAAGCGGAGTCAAGCTGGATGCTGTTATCCTGACCAGCATCAGCGAATACCTGCCGGGAATGAAGAAGTTTCTGGGCAGCAGTGTGCTCCGGGCTGTATATCAGAAAATGGCCGCCCCGCCTGTTGAACTGTTTGAAAGAGAGGGATTTTATCGATTCCAGGATTTGATTAAGAAATATCCCCCGAATCCGCCCAAAATCGAGTTCAATATTAGAGAGGACATAGTAACTCTTCCCTACACTGGAGGGACAACCGGGAAGCCCAAAGGTGCTGTGATAACTCATTACAATTTCGCCGCTGCCCGAGAGATCGCCGATGGATTCTGGGGTGATATCGTACAGGAAGGGAAGGAAACCGTAATAGCCTATTTGCCTTTCTATCACATCTATGGTCAAGCAGTGGTCATGATGGGAGGAATGACCGAGGGCTACACTTCAATACTAATCACCACTCCTGACCCTGATGACATTCTGGGCGCACTAGAAAATTACAAAGGAACTATCTTCTACAGCGTTCCCGCCCTGTATGAATATCTCAAGGACTATGAAAAGACTACCAGAGTAAATTGGAAGAAAATAAAAGTCCTTATCTCCGGTGCTGATGCCCTTCTCGAGGACACTGCCCGGGGCTGGGAAAAGCGGACCGGCGCTAGAATCCACGAGGGCTGGGGAATGACCGAGACGACCTCGACCGGTATGGTCAATCCCTACGGCAGGGCGAAAATCGGTTCCTTCGGTGTACCTATGCCTGGTTGTGTGGCGGGCATAATGGAGCCGGAAGGCACCAAGTTCCTTCCCGTTGGGGAAACAGGCGAATTGGTATTCAAAGGACCCAATGTCTTCCCGGGATACTGGGAGAAACCGGAAGAAACCAAGGAAGTGCTTTTGGAAATCGACGGTGAAACCTGGCTGCGCACTGGGGACCTGGCAAGAATGGATGAAGAGGGCTATTTCTACTTCTTCGATAGGAAGAAAGACATGATTAAATACAAAGGTCTGCAAGTATTTGCCAGAGAGGTAGAGGAAGTACTTACTTCTCATCCTCAGATCAGGGAAGCCGGCGTCATCGGCGTCCCCGACCCCGAGGTTGGTGAGAGAGTTAAAGCCATCGTCGTTCTTGAGTCGGAAGCCAGAGGGAAAGTGTCGGAAGAAGATATTACGAAGTATTGCACTGGAAAGCTTGCTGGCTATATGGTACCCAAGATAATCGAGTTCAGGGGCGAGGTGCCCAAGACGGACATCGGCAAGGTATCACGCCGCGAACTGAGAGAGGAGGAGTTATAGAATGGCGCCATTTTTCGAAGTAGAAAACTTGACCAAGCGTTTCGGCGGACTGGTCGCCGTCAACAATGTTAGCTTCCAAATAGGCAGGGACGAAATCGTGGGCCTGATTGGGCCTAATGGTTCCGGGAAGACCACACTGGTGCGGTGCGTAATCGGCATATTTAAGCCCGAGTCCGGAAAAGTCCGGTTTAAGGGCGAGGATATAACCGGATGGCGTCCCTGGAAAATTGTCCAGAGAGGGCTCGTAGGGACTTTCCAGGTAGTTAAGCCATTCCGCCGCCTCCCTGTTATCGCCAATGTCATGGTCGGTTGCCTCTGCCCGCGGATAACCAAGAGAGGTGAATGGACCAAGACCACCGTGGTGAAAGCACGGGACGCGCTGGAGTTCGTGGGCATTGCCGATCGGGCTCGTGAGCCAGCCTCCGTCTTGTCTCATGGAGACTTGAAACGACTGGAGGTAGCCAGGGCCATTGCTACCGAGCCCGAACTCCTTATCCTCGATGAGCCCTTCGGGGGACTTAATCCTGCCGAAACAGAGCTTGTCGCTAAATCCATGAAAAGATTGCACAAAGGAGGGCGGTTCGGCAGGCTTCATAGCGAAGGACCGGCTATGCTGATAATTGAACACAAGCTAATGGAGCTTATGAAAATAGTTGACCGGGTGATTGTCATCAATTACGGAGAAATCATCGCTCAGGGTACCCCAGAAGAAGTAGTCAAAAATCCCACCGTGATTGAAGCTTATACCGGCAAGGAGGTGCTCATTGCTTGAGGTAAAAAATGTAACTGTCCGCTACGATACAGCGACCATCCTGGATGAAGCCAGCCTGACGGTGGAGAAAGGGGAGCTGGTCGGGCTCGTCGGTCCTAATGGTGCCGGCAAGACTACTCTCCTCCGCGCTATCGCTGGTTTGATAAACTGGGACAGGGAAGTTCTCAGAGGCACCAGGATGCAAGATGTAACCTTTGAAGGCAGCATAGAGTTTGAAGGGGAGAAGATTAACAAGCTATCGGCATTTGAAATCGCCAGGAAGGGTCTCCAGCTCTGCCCGCAAATGGGCCGACCTTTTGCTGAGCTGACGGTGAAGGAGAATCTCCTCGCCGGAGCCTACCTGTGCAAGGACAGGAAAGAAGTCGGCGAGAGCCTGGCCAGAGTTTATGAGCTGTTTCCCAGGCTGAAGGAAAGGGAAAAACAGCTATCCGGGACTTTATCGGGTGGGGAACGACAGATGCTGGCTGTTGGCCGCTCACTGATGCGCCGTCCTAAATTGATGTTAGTCGATGAGCCGTCAAGCGGACTGGCCCCAAAGATAAAAGATGACCTGTTCAAGCGCGTGGAGGAGATTTACAAGGAGCTGGGAGTCACTATACTCCTGGCTGAGCAGGATATCAGTTTTGCCTTCGCCCTCTCCAAGAGGAACTATGTCATGTCGAGGGGACACATCATCGCCCAGGGAACAGCCGAAGAATTGCTCAAGGACGAGACTATCAGGAAGACATACCTGGGCTTGTAATAGCACTCCGCAGATTTATAAATCGAGTTTACGAGGTTTCCAGAAGGCCTTGCTGGTGTAGTGGTGGAATTCATCCCCGCCACTACAAAACTCAAATGTCAAAATTCAAATAACAATTGAAATCCGTATGCTTAAATGCCAAAACTGCCCTTTCTTCTTATTTGAGTTTTGAACTTTGTCATTTGGCATTGCTTAGGGTTTTGGGCTTGATTTGACATTGTTTGGGATTCAAAATTAGGGTGGGTACAAGGCCCGCCCCTACAAATGAGTGTAGTGGCGGGGTTTATCCCCGCCTCATGGGTGGGGACAATGTGGGTGGGTACAAGACCCGCCCCTACAAATGAGTGTAGTGGCGGAGTTCATCCCCGCCTCATGGGTGGGGACAATGTGGGCGGGTACAAGACCCGCCCCTACAAATGAGTGTAGTGGCGGGGTTTATCCCCGCCTGGCGGGGTGTGGTCTCCCTTCGAGGTGTGAAGGGATCCCGTCCCCCGCGGGGCCCGGTAGTGCCGAAGCAATCCACGCAGATTGCCACGAACCTTTCAGGAGCTCACAATGACAAAAAGCGGGCGGGTACAAGACCCGCCCCTACAACGTTAAACAAACAAATAGATAATTATGTAGTGGCGAGGTTTATCCTCGCCTTATGGGTGGGGTGCTGGTACAAATTGATGTAGTGGCGGAGTTTATCTCAGCTTTATAGGCGGGGACAATGTGGGCGGGTACAAGACCCGCCCCTACGGTCGGGGGTGTAGTGGCGGGGTTCATCCCCGCCTGGCGGGGTGGGGTCTCCCTTCGAGGTGTGAAGGAATCCCGTCCCTCGCGAGGCACGATAGTGCCGAAGCAATCCCCGGAGATTGCCACGCACCTTTCAGGTGCTCACAATGACAAAAAGCGGGCGGGGACAAGCCCCGCCCCTACAAATGAATATAGAAGGGAAAAATAGAGTTGCCCCCTTTCTAGTGTAGAGAGGCACCACAGGCCCGGCACTCCCGGCGCCAGGCGGCATTAGTTAGCTTACAGCGTGGACATTCTCGCTCGATCTTGTTTCTTATCCACACGGCAATTCCTTCGGGCATGAAAAGCAGTATCAGTATCACTATGACAGCCAGGACGAGGTACGGTCGGCCGGCAAGTTCATGCAGAAATTCCAATATCTTGGCAAGAGGAACCGTCGCTGCAACATTGGGAAGCGCCTTCTGCATAGCCGAAAATAAAGCTTCAACACGACGTGACAGGAATACAAGCGGATAGAGGATGTAGACGCCGACAACTCCCCCGTAAATGCTGACAATACCGCCGAATATTACCCATATTACGGCCTGAAAGGACATGGTGAGGTTAAGACTGCTTATGCTGACTATTCCGTGGGTATGGGCATACAAAGCACCGGCGAGTCCGGCAAAAAAGCCGCCGACGGCAAAAGCTAGCAGCTTGTATCTTATGGTATTTATTCCCGTGGCACGGGCCGCAATCTCGTCTTCACGAATGGCATGGAAAATTAGACCGGTCCTGACATACCTGCTCCCGGCATCGGTGAGCTTCCACATTATCAGCACCGATGCGGTCATTGCTATCAAACATATATAATACTCACCTGTCTGCGAGCCAGCGATGGAGGGAAGGCCAGGTATGCCATATTCCGCGCCTGTGTATTCCCTGAAAAACATGACTAATCCCAGCAACATGAGAGGGAAGGCCAGTGTAAGCAATGATAGGTAGGGTCCTCTCAGCTTCAGGGCCGGAAAACATGTAAGCACTCCTGCTGCTACGGCAGCCAGAACTGCCAGCGGTATTGTCACCGAGGGCTGCCAGCCCAGAAACTTGTATAATAGCCCTGTTGTGTAGGCAGCTACCCCGAAGAACAGAGCGTGACCAAAGTTCACCAGTCCGGTATAGCCCGATAACAAGTCCCAGCTCACAGCAAAAATGGCGAATATGCTGGTGAAAATAAACATGCGCATATAAAGGGGGTGCCCAGAAATCACTGGGAAAAGATACAGAAAGAGAAAGAAAACAACCGCGATAACCCGCCCGGGGACTGGTATCACACCGTATCGGAAGTTCTTGAGCAGCCGTCTCAGCAATCTACAATTTCTCCTCTTCGAAAAGTGTGCCGAATAGTCCCGACGGTCTGACTATAAGCACTATCACCATAGCCGCGAGGATAAATGTCATATTCAGGTAAGCGCCACCACCACGTAGCAAGGCCAGAGGGTCAATCACGGACACTGCCGAGACGAGGCCTAAGATGAAAGCTCCAATGATACTCCCCTTTATGCTTCCCAATCCCCCTATTATCACAACCACCATGACCGTCATCAGCGGAGGGGCCCACATGCCGGGTGCGATTGTCGTTAATGGTGCCATCACTACACCGGCAATTGCTGCCAGGGCTGTGGCAATGCCCATCGTTATCATCAGGACTCGGGAAGCACTTATCCCCATCAAGCCGGCAATCTCAGTATCGTTGGCCACCGCCCTGATGGCGATGCCCAGTTTTGTCTTGGACAAAATGAGCCACACAGCCACAATAGCTACCGCTACTACCCCCAGTGTTAGAAGATTCTGGTTGGCGATTGTCATTCCGAATATGTCTACGGTTCCCGGGACGAGAAAGCGAATGGTGCGGTGCTGGCCACCAAAACGCCAGACCAGAACCTGCTCAGCAATCATGGCTAAGGCGATGGTAATCAGCAATACGGCAGCATGATGCTCCCGTACCGGGTTGATAACGAGCTTGTAAGCCAGCATGCCTAATAGGCCAACAATAATGACAACTATAATGATTGCTGGAGCAACAGCTAGTTCAAGTCCGACCACCGACGAAAGCAAGTAGAACGTGCCAAAGGCGGCCAGAGTGAAGAACGCCGTATGGGCCAGGTTGAGAACCCGTGCCACGCCGAAGATAAGGGAAAACCCGATCGCCAGGATGGCGAAGACACCTCCGCTCACCAGTGTATGAACTATGATGCGTCCAATCATGGCACTTCTAATCCCACAAGGCGAGGATAAACCTCGCCACTACATTCATTCATTTGTAGGGGCGGGACTTGTCCCCGCCCAGGCCTCGTCCCCGGCAAAAATAAGGCGGGGATAAACCCCGCCTATACACTGTCTGATTCTGACCGTCCGTTCTACTTTGGGCATTTTACAAACCCTTCGTCTTTCGGGCAATTGTCGGATACTATATATCATCGTGCCCCGCCTTGTCAAGGGTTTTCCCGATTTTCCGGCAATTTTATCCGCCTGTAGGGGCGGGTCTTGTACCCGCCCAAAAGGGAAAAGGACCAATTCAGCGTCGTTTACCCCCGGCGGCTTTCCTTCTACCTTCAATCCAGGCAGGTCTTATTCCACGCACGAAGAAAAGCAGCAGTCCCGCTACTGCCACTGCCACCACGAATGTGCCGATCACTGGCCAGCTGACCAGTGGAATCCTCTCAAAATTGGCGGTGATTGAGTAGTCGCCGCGAATGGTGATAGTGGTTGAGACACTGTTGACATCGGCAATTTCATCTGTGTCGCCGGTCCAATTGACAAAGCGGTAGCGGTTATCGGGTGTGGCCGCCAGACTGACCACGGCGCCCGCGGGATAGATAAACTCTCCGGCACCAGGTTCCGTCAGTGAGCCGCCAGCACTACCGGAGACGGTAAGGCTATAGCGCGGCGCTTCCGTGATGGCATAGAGCTTTGTATCAAAGGAGCCGACGTAAACGGTGCCATCGGCCCCGATGGCCGGGGAAGACTGAACCAAATAGCCAGTGGCGAAGGTCCACTTCTCGGTGCCATCGAGGTTCACAGCATAAAGTCTGCCGTCGAAGGAGCCGATATAGATGGTGCCGTCGGCACCGATAGCCGGGGATGAGAAGATTACATTGCCAGTGGCGAAGCTCCATTTCTCGGTGCCATCGGAGTTCACAGCATAAAGTCTACCATCGAAGGAGCCTACATAGATGGTGCCATCAGCCCCTATGGCCGGGCACGAAAGAACTGCATCGCCGGTGGGGAAGCTCCATCTCAGGGTGCCATCCGGGTTTATGGCATAGAGACCATTATCAGCAGAGCCGACATAGATGGCGTCATCAGTCCCTATGGACGGGGAAGAGTCAACGGCGGCACCGGTTGTGAACCTCCATTTCTCGCTGCCATCGGGATTTATGGCATAAAGGTTGCTGTCACTGGAGCCCACGTATACGGTGCCATCGGCTCCGATGGCGGGCGAGGAGCTTATATATCCGCCCGTGGTGAAGCTCCACCTCTCGCTGCCATCGGGGTTTACGGCATAGAGTTTGCCGTCACCGGAGCCCGTATAGACGGTGCCATCGGCTCCGATGGCGGGAGAGGAGCTTATATATTCGCCCGTGGTGAAGCTCCACCTCTCGCTGCCATCGGGGTTTATGGCATAAAGCTCGTTGTCCCAGGAGCCGACATAGATAGTGCCATCAGCGCCTACGGTGGGTGAGGAGAGGATTTCCTTGCCGGTGGCGAAGCTCCATCTGTCGCTGCCATCCGGGCTTGTAGCATAGAGCTTGTTATCCCAGGAGCCGACGTAGATGGTGCCATCAGCTCCTATAGCGGGAGAGGAGCCAACAGATGAGCCAGTCGTGAAGATCCACTTAAGGTATGGGTGCTCAGGACCGCTGTAAGGGCTTATGCCGGTACGCTGTAAGTTCTGGCCAAACGTTGGCCAGGGGCTGTCGGCAAGCTGGGTCCGGCCAGTGTCGGCCAGGATGGGCGTGGACAAAGACAGCAACGCTAAGCAAAGGATAATGCCCAGGGTTATCGAATCTTTTGACCTGTTCATAGACCATCTACTGACGTGGTGTTCTGACGCTATAACAGCTTGGCTTGCTCAGGATCCCTACTTATATACTATACCACCCCACGCTGTCAAGCGAGCCTCGAATTCTTTTTTATCATGGCGAGCCGATCGCTCTTGCCATTACGAGGACCCCACTCTCGTTGTCATTGCGAGCACCTGAAAGGTGCGTGGCAATCCCCTGTCCCCACGGAGATTGCTTCGGCTGACTTCGTCAGCCTCGCAACGACATAGTGGGGTGTCATTTTTTGCCGCCAAAAACCGGAGGCCCCGGCTCAGCCGGGGCCTCCGCAGGACTTGTCACCAGGTCAATTACAGAGCCTGGCTATTACGGAGTCCACTCGTCGATATACTCCTGGGGTATTACGAAGTCTATTATGCCGGGATACGTCAGGTTGTTACTCCAGCTGAGACCGCTGACCGCCCTTGATATTGTGGTCGAGAGCGGCAACTGAGCACCACCTATTTTTACGTCGTACCCGTCCTTGGGCCAGACGCCCTTCTGGACGCCGTTTACCCACTGGAAGGCAAGGCCGGTCATCCAACCGGTCTCGGGGTCATTAGGGTCGGTCCGAGGACCATAGATCAGGTCATGACCGGTGTAAGGCGGCATTGTGAAGTTGTATGAACCCACGCCTGGAATCGCGTACATGCCGGGGGCATAAAGGTCAGCTAATTGGGTCGCGTTGAGTGCCGGCAGTGTCGCCCCTGGCGCTGAGCTCCATTTGCCCGTCGTGCTGCCATCCCACACAGGGTAGTAGCCGGCTCGACCGGTTGAGATGACTTGGGCATTGTCGAGGTTTTCCAGCCAAGCAATAACGGCATCGTAGTCGAGAGTGGTAGTTTCTGTCACTGCATCCCAGGTAGCGGCATTGGTTGCCTCGATGGCCTTCTTTATGGTGTAGATCATGTCATAGCTGGATGCCGTATAAACCGGGAATAATCCACCATACTTAGTGGCGAAGGCGGCAAGGAAAGCTGCCGTTGAGGGGGTCTGCGTTACGTTTGGAGCCCAGGTGGCCATAGTGATTTGATAGTTAGCTCCAAACTTGCCGGTCTCCCACTCGGTGCCGAGCCAGAAGCCGGGATCCTGTGCTTCCACGTTGATGCCCACCACGATAGCCGGTACCCCGACCGCGCCCATGGCCTTACCGAAGGTAAGACCAACCGGTCCGGACAGGATACTAAAGATAACCTGAGCACCAGCATCCTTTATCTCGTTGAGCTTGGTTTGAACGTTGACGTAGGACTCGGTGTCAGTGACCAGCCACTCGCCATCTGGATGTGCCGTGTCCGTGGCCATCTCCCAGCCGAAGAAGGGACCATAGCCACCTATGATTTTTTTGGCGCTGGCCCTCATGCTCTCAGCCCAGGTCAGGCTCTCGGCTAACAGGGCAACCTTAACCTTATTCGACCATGACACATAGTAGGGGGGTGTTCCCGTCGGGGTCCCAGTATATCCCATTGCGTCCTGTATTCCCTTGCCTACCATTGCGAACATCAGATAGCAGTTGTTGACCAGGAAGACGTCGTTGAATGGCGTACCTCGGAACACGTATTTGTAGCCCGGGTCCTCGTAGCCTACGGGACTTAGTAGGCTATATGTGGCGGCACCGGCGATAAAGTAAAGCTTCTCGGCGTCCATAATGTCGTCTATGTAAGTCGAAACAGCTTCTGTCCGGAAGCCGCCGATACAGACATGAGGATCATCGGAGACCAGGGCATCATACACTATGTCCGCGGCCCCTGAAGGAGCGTCAATTTCGTCCGTGTCGACCTCTACTAGCTCGACCTCGAACTCCGTAGTGCCGGACGTTATTTTGCCGGTACTGTCGTTTATTTCATCCGCTGCCATTTCGGCGCCCATCATCATGTGGGTACCCTGTATCTGGTCCATTGGCCCCAGTATGGCGAATTTGATAGTAGGTACTGCTGCTGCGCCATCACAGCCAGGTAGAACCACCCCTAGCACCAGCAAACTGGCGATAATCAGGAAAACAATCTTTTTCATTACTTTTCAACCTCCTTTTTGATTTAAGTTACCTAACCTTTCATTCGGTGCTGGAATAAACCGGTCGACCTCCAGTTGCCTCCAGCAACCTGAATCTTTGTACACTATCCCGATAGAACCACCTCCTTTCGTGCTTCTGGTCTCCAGGTTCTTAGTTGCCCGCTGGGGCAAGTCAGTCATAGGGAGACCCAAAAAGCTAGTTGGAACCTCGACCTTTTTGATTGTATCCAATCGTTGTTGTCAATTTAGCTGGTGCCACGTTCCCCTGGAGCCTCCAATTTTTCCCGCACATACCTCCTTTGATTATATATTGTCTGCAGGTCTTTGTCAATCACCCCTTGTGTGCGCTTTACTCTCTCCTTTATTCTTTTTCTATCTTGATACTTGAAGTATAACATCTAAATGTTAAAATGCCGTTAAAATTTAGGGAGGTGTGGCAATTTTATAGACTAAATTCCAAATGCCGATTTCATCGAGCATCCCCGCCCACGAGGCGGAGATAAACTCCGCCACTACATTCACCATATTAATTTGTGCTGACCACATCATCCCCATTTATTTGTAGGGGCGGGCCTCGTCCCCGCCCGCTGTCCCCACCGAGATTGCTTCGTCACTACGCTCCTCGCAACGACAGAAGGGGGGTGTCATTGCGAGCTCCTCTCCACATTTTTGTAGTTGCCTGATTTATCAGGCCAGGCCTCGTACCCGCCCACGAGGCGGAGATGGACTCCGCCACTACATTAATACGTTAATTTGTAGGGGCGGGTCTTGTCCCCGCCCACATCGTCCCCTGCCCTGGTAAACCCCTGTCGGCAAGCAATATCCAGCCACTTGAGGTAATCCTCGTTGCCAGCAATAATAGGCAGGGCGATGATTTCAGGCACTTCATAACTGTGCATTCTTTTTACCATCTCAACTATTTCAGAAAACAGCGATGCTTTGGTTTTAACCAGCAAGAGGCTCTCCCGGGCTGAGTCAAGCTTGCCTTCCCACCGGAAAAGCGAATCCACCCTCGGCACGATGTTTACGCAGGCAGCCTTTTTCCCATTGACCAGCGACTCAGCAATCTTATGAGCTTCTTCCTCGCTGCCGGCAGTGATAAGAACAATTATCCTGTCTGTTCCTTTCATCGTTTCCCTTCTCTGTTGAGCATCGGCCGCTCAAATTTCAATTTCCCGTTTTGGGCTTTTTGTAGTTACCTAATTCGTCAGGCCCAGTTTCGCCCCCTCCCATAAGGCGAGGATAAACCTCGCCACTACGTTCACCACATTAATTTGTGCCGCCCACATCATCCCCATTTATTTGTAGGGGCGGGGCTTGTCCCCGCCCGAGAGGCGGAGATGAACTCCGCCACTACATTCTACATCCCTGACCGTAGGGGCGGGTCTTGTACCCGCCCACATTGCCCCCCACCGCAAATTCCAAATATCAAAATCGTGAGCTGTTTCGGTCATTGCTATTTTGCGCTTTGTTATTGTTTGAGCCCACATCCTCCCCGCCCACTAAATTCCAAACAGGATTGTAGTGCGACCTTTTAAGGTCGTGCAATCCCACTCTGGCACGAGGCTGAAGCCTCGCACTACATTCCTCCATTTTGATTTGTCATTTTGACTTTTGACCTTTGATTTTTGATTTCCCCTCAAGCATCTTATCCACGGCAGCTTTGGCTCTGAGCCGAATTTCCTCGGGAACCTTCACCTCAGGATTCATCTCCTCCAAAGACCACAAAACTTTCTCCAAAGTGATTAACTTCATATTGGGACATATTGCCTGCTCGGAAATAGGAATAAACCTCTTGCCGGGATTCTCTTTTCTAAGTCGGTGTATTATCCCCACTTCCGTACCCACAATCATCTCTCTGACCTCATCTCTCTGGGCATACCTACACATCCCGCCGGTGCTGAGCACTTCGTCGGCAAGGGCAATGACCTCCGGCCGGCACTCCGGATGCACTACCACCTTAGCTTGAGGATACTCCTGCCTCAACTCCTTTATCCTTTCAGGCTTTATCCTGACATGAGTAGGGCAGAAGCCGGGCCAGAGAATCATCTTTTTGTCAGTCCTGGCCGAGATATAATGCCCGAGATACTGGTCAGGGACAAATAATATCTCCCGAGCATCCAGGCTTTCTATGACCCCGACGGCATTGGCGGAGGTACAGCAGACATCTGATTCCGCCTTGACTTCGGCTGAGGAGTTAATGTAACAGACCACTACTGCTTGAGGATGTTCCTTTTTCTTCGCCCGCAAGCGTTCCGCAGTAATCATATTCGCCAGGGGACAGCCAGCATTCCTGTCGGGAAGCAGAATTACCTTATCAGGGCAGAGGATGGAGGCTGTTTCCGCCATGAAGTGGACCCCGCAAAACACGATTACATCGGCACCGGTTTCGGCAGCCCTCTGACTCAGCTCCAAAGAATCGCCGACAAAGTCGGCTATATCCTGAACCTCACCCAGTTGGTAGTTATGGGCAAGGATAACAGCATTCCTTCTTTTCTTAAGAGCTGAGATTTTCTCTACCAGTTCAGCATCCCTATTTTCCATCCGTGGCTATCCTCCCGGCATGGGTGTACACATTCATCCTCTTTCCTCTGACGAAGCCCACCAAGGTCAGGCCCAAATCGTCAGCTAATCTCACCCCCAAGCTAGTAGGGGCGGACTTAGAGACAATTATGGGGACATTTCTTCTGGCTACCTTGAGCAGTATCTCTGAAGAGATCCTTCCGCTGGTGATTATTATGTGGTCATCCGTCGTTATGTCATTTAGAAGGCATTCGCCAAAAATTTTATCTATGGCATTATGCCTTCCTATATCTTCGCTGAATACTATGATGTTCGTGGTATCACACAAGGCGGCGCTATGCACACCACCGGTCGCCCGATAAATCTGAGAGTGATGTTGAAACTCGTTCACTAGAGCTAAGACCTCGAGAGTTGATATTTCAAGCCGAGATTCGACCCTCACTTGACCTTGAGCATCAGCGGCGCTATAGAAAGAGACCCCCCTCCCACATCCTGAAGTTATGAACCTCTTAAACAAAGCATGACCGGCAAGCTCTTCATCCCCTTCAGTTTCTACCCGCACCACGCCTCGTCGGTCATCAACCAGTATCTTCTTACTCTCATCTTTACTCTTAAGTAATCCCTCCGAGAAAAGGAAACCGACCGCCAAATACTTTAGATTTGTCGGGGAACAGAGCAAGGTTACCAGCTCCTGGTTGTTTAAGATGATAGTAAGGGGAAACTCTTTAGCCACTACATCTTCAATGCTGCTGCCCCCTCTTTCACTAAGCTTCAATATAGAAATCTTCTCTGTCCCATTATCCATTTTTTTCTATCCTTACCTGGTCTTCAGCCTTAACAAACCCACCACGAAATACCCTGGCAAATATTCCTTCTTTAGGCATGATGCATTTGCCTATCTGCTGATAGATTGCACACCCGCTATGACATTCCTTGCCAATCTGGGTAACCTCAAGAAGGACGTCCTTTCCAATGGAGATTTTTGTGCCTACAGGCAGGGAGACGAGTTCCACCCCTTGGGTGGTGAGATTTTCAGCAAAATCACCGGGACCTACCTCGAAGTCCAGCCTTCTCATTTTATTGATACTTTCCATCGCCAGCAGGCTCACCTGCCGATGGGTACAGCAGTCAGCGTGGGCATCGCCAACAAGGCCGTAGTCTTCCTCAAGGATACCTTCGACTACAGCTTCCTTTTTCGTACCCTTCTCTTCACTCATACAGACGGCAATTATTTTAGCCATTGAGCAGCATCTTTTTTGAGCGGGTGGGGCTATCAGCTTGACTTTGAGTTTCTCGTTTTACAGTTCTTTCTTGAGTATCTTCTCTTTAAGAGTCTCCCACTGTTCTTTGGTGAGGACACAGGTATTATCCTTCTCCCCTATTTCCACCTGCGCATCTGTGACCTTGACCACTGGGCAACACCCACCTTCACTGCATAGACTTACGATTTTCATACTTTCTATACCTCCTTTCGTCTTAAGAATCGGGTTCTCGTTAGCCCCACCCGCAATCGCGTGTCCTTATTATACACAATTAACAGATTGTATTCCTCCTCCTATATTTCATCGCTATATCATGGAAAAGCAGTATCCCAGAGCCAAAGACATCACACTGACGACCGCCAGATAAATAGCCAGAATCCTGCCGCCGAATTCCTTTCGCAGAACCAGAATAGTGCCCCAACTGGTAATCGGCCCCACCAATAGGAGCACCATTCCTGCGCCGATATTCATTCCCTGCGACACGAAGGCGTGGACCAGGGGAACGCTGGCTGTGGAGCAGATATACATGATTAAGCCAAAGCCAAGGCTGAAAAGATACCCCAATCCCCCACCGAAATGAGCGCCAACGAACTCCCCCACCGGAGCCACCGCTACTACCAAAGCTGCCAGGGCCAGACCCAGAAGCAACTCCGGCCCAATTTCCTTGACCATATCCACAAAGGCATATCTGAACGCATGCTTTATTCGGTGAGCAATATTCCGAGAATAAGCTCCTACATATTCCTCTGGCCTACTTTCAAAGGCTTGCTGGCAATGGGAACAGCAAAAGTAATATGTCTCCCCGCCATATTCTGTTTTAGCCGCCTTCCCCACTTCGACACTCATCCCGCAAACTGGATCGAGAGCCTGTTGCTCTTGAGGAATAAAAACCTTAGGTCTGACCTTGATGAGATTTCCCACCAGGCCCATGACTAAACCCATGGCTATCACGGCAAAGAAGATGAATATGGTGAAATTTAATCCCAGGAGACCATAGGTGACCAGAAGGGCAGTTATGGAGGTGGCTGGCGTTGCCACCAGGAAAGCTAGAACTGGTCCTAACCTCGCCCCTTTCTGGTGCAGACTCACCGCCACCGGGAGGGAGCCCAAACAGCAGATGGGAAGGATTGTCCCGGCGAGGGTGGAGTAAAGGATGGGCTTTATTCCCCCTCCACCAAGGTGTCTCTCCACCCATGCTGAGGGCACGAATTCGTGAATTAAGCCACTCAGTAGGAACCCTATTGCCAGAAAGGGCAATACGTCGATGAGATAAACCTTGAATGCTATAAGATACTGGACTACCAACTATTTACCTCCGGCATCTTGGGAAAACTTTCCCTAGTCCTATCCCAGCGCCAATGCAAAGCGCTACCCATAAGCTCAGGTATTTCTCTCAAACCCCAAGCCTCCGCTCTGTTTCTCGGGACATTTATCACTTCCGCCTTTACTCTAATAGTTTAGCTAAAGCCTGCCGGTCGGTGGCAAACTCAGGCTGGTCCAAAATAGGGCATTCCTCAAGGCGACACTTACCCCTGCTAATCAAGGCTTCAGAGAGCAGCCCGCTGCTTGCACTGAGAGTAGCACCTTCTTTCAACTTCCCCAACGAACTAACGCTCAGCTCTGTATCCAGAGCACGACAAGGTATATTCCCACCCCTATGAAGATAATGGAAACTGCCACACGAATGATTTTCTCAGCGCGGGTGACCGCGTTAAGCCAGGTAGAAACCCTGGCTACACCAGCGGATATAAGCACGCCGAATATTAAAACAGGTAGCCCGGTGCCAATGGCAAACACCGCAGGCAGTGTCACACCGCCAGCGGATTTAAGGGACAGAGGTATCAATACTCCAAAGAATAGGACAGCGCTATAAGGGCAAAAGGCAAGGGCAAAAAGAGCACCTAACAGGAATCCACCAATCATCCCCCAGTCGGCGACCTTTCCTCCTATTGAAGACAATCTTCCTCCTCTCAAACTAAAAGGCATCCTGTTTATACTCAGCATTATCACCCCTACCACTATCAGAAGTGGCCCCAGGACTTGTTCACCGAAATCCTGAAGGAATGAAGCTAATCCGGGCACCTCAAGGCCAGCCACAATTATCAGGGCGCCAATGATGGAATAAGAAAACATGCGCCCCAGCGTATAAAGCGTTCCAGTTATAACAGCGTATCTGCGCTCTTTCACTCTACGGCTAACATATGCTATGGCAGCAATGTTGGTAGCCAGAGGACAGGGACTGATGGCGGTTATCAACCCCAGAAGCAGTGCTGAGAGCACCGGGATATTGAGGTTTCCCGTAATGCCACCCAAATCCATCACGCCTCTCCATTGAGGCTTTTCTCAATCTTGCTCTTCACTATTTCGACAAACGCCTCGTCATCACCAATGACAAACCAGATGTCTGTTACCTGTTCGATGTGGTCAGTGCCATCTCTCACAGTGTTAATGCACAGGGTTAAATATGAAGGGTTATTATATCTCTCAACGATGTCAGCGTTTTCCTCGTCCTCTACATTGATGGATTGGAAAGTCACCCTGCCGCTATCCAGCTCATCTGCAAAGTAGGTTTCTAAGGTATAGCGTGTCCCTTCTTCGGCATATATACAAGTGGGGCAGCGCTGTGTGCGGTGAAAGTAAACAACCTCGACCCTGTCAGCCGGGCCTGAAGAATTGTTTGAAGCGGCGTCTGAATTTGACTGATGGTTGGCTAGCATCGAGTCAAATAGGATCGCAAGTAGCACTGCTGCCGCCACAATTACTATAATTAGTAGAAGTCTTTTTTTGTTCATTAGTTTCTCCCTCTTGAAGTTTCTTTCGTTCAAGCCTGTATCCACTGTATCACATATATTCCCACTCTTATAAGGGTGATGGAAACTATGTGCTCGATTTCTTTGCAGGCTCCTTTCCCATCGTATTCAGATATCTAATACTATTGTAAATGCTTTGGAAAAGTCTTTCTGGTTAAAAGTGAAATCCATACCAGGAACAGCATTATGGGAACTTCAGTCAGCACGCCCACTACTGTAGCAAGAGCTGCGCCTGATGCTACTCCAAAGAGGGTTGTGGCGACGGCTATGGCGACTTCAAAATGATTGCTGCCGGCGATGATGGCGGCTGGTATAGCGTCAGCATATCTGAGTTTCATAATGCGGGCGGCCAGATAGGTGATGCCAAAGACCACCAGGATATTTACCAGGATAGCCAGAGTTATCATGCCGACTATGGCTGGCAACTCAACAATTATATGACCCTGATAGATGAACAGGACAACCAATGTGATGAGCAGGGCAATTACCGAGACCTTCCCCAGATTAGGCTCCAGCTTGCTTTCAAACCATTCCAGCCCCTTTTTCTGTATGGTCCACCTGCGGGTCAAATAACCTGCTATCAAAGGTATTACGATGTAAATAGCCACAGAAAGGGCAATAGTATCCCAGGGTACCCTTATACCGGAAATTCCGAGCAGTAAAACGGCCAGTGGGGCATAGAGTACGACCATGCTGAGTGAATTGATTGCGGTCATTACCAGGGTATGCCCCATATTGCCTTTGGCCAGATAGCTCCAGACCAGCACCATGGCAGTGCACGGGGCAACACCAAGCAATATTGTTCCGGCGCGGTATTGTTCAATCTGCTCGGGGGTAAGGAACCTGCCGAAAATAAGGCTTAAGAACAACCAGGCGAAGAAAGCCATTGTGAAGGGTTTTACTGCCCAGTTAGCAAACAGAGTGAGCCCGATCGGCTTGGGCGACCGGATTGCTTTTGTAATCTCCTCCCAGCTTATCTGAACCATAATGGGATAAATCATGGCAAAAAGTAGTATGGCAATCGGTATAGAAATACCTGCCACCTCGAGTCTAGCCAGCATATCGGAAAGTTGTGGGAACAACCGTCCTAGCCCAATCCCGGCCCCAATACATAAAGCCACCCATAAAGTCAGAAACTTTCCCCAGATACCGAGTTTTCGTTCCTTTTCAGGCATTATCCCTCCTCCTAAGCAACTGTCTGGAGCAGCCTGGCCAGCGCTTCTTTATCTTGAGCAAATTCTACTTTACTTAAGGCGGGGCAGTCACTCAAGCGTTTTTGCCCCTTCAGCAAAGCTACGGCAAAAGCAAAGCACGCGGGTAGTCCACAATCGCGACAGTCGGTCTTGGGCAGAAAGTCAAGTATATCCTTCGCCTTTATCTCTTCCTTCCTCTCATAAATAGGGGTGATTCTTGTTCGTCTTTCCCAGGTATCGTTTATCACCTTTTTGACATAATCCAGAACCTTTATAGCATCCTCCTCACATGTCACCTGTCCCACAATCATCTCGCGGGGCATAAGGCTTATGGCCCCTGCGTCCATTTTGAAATTGAAGTTTTGGGCTTCAGGGGTATATACGGCATTTTTAACGACAGCATTAAGATAGGGGAAGACCTCGCTGATGTCATCGCTAAGCTCGGCTGTTGACACAATCCATTCTGGATTGCATAAATTGCGCCTGACTTTGGTTATCTCGTAGTCATGAAGAAGCATCATATACCTTCCATTTTTATTCTGGCATAAATTCCAGCGCCTGGAGGAACTACCCCCAGCGGAATTGCTGGCAAGCACTCGGTAGCTGTTTTTTCCAGTTTAAGTTCTTTCACTACTCGGTTCATCTCGTTGTTCATCTTTTCCCGTATTGGCGCTTATACTCGTTGAACAATGCCTCTGAATACTCATTATCTGCACTAGGCGCAACATAATTGTAAATCTTGACCCTTTTAAGCAATTCCTTTTTGATAGTTTCATTATCAACTAGCTTCAGGTCAGCGACCTCTTTAAGAATATTCTCCAGGTTTGAGATGCCCACTTGGAAACCGCCGGGCAAGATCAGTTTCTTTACCATCCTTGCCGCAGCTGCGGCTGCGGCACAACATGGTTTCTCTCCTGCCATTTTTACCTCCCTGTATACTTTGCACGGCTCCTGTACCAAGATTAATCTTCTATCTCCCAGTTTTATCTTCTTTGGTTAGGGCGTTAGCAATTAACTGAGTAAGCTCTGCCTTCGTGGGCACCCGCCCAGCACAGACCAACTCTTCGTCGATTACCAATCCAGGAGTGGTCAGGATTGCATACTCCACTATTTTATTGATATCCTTGACCTCTTCTACAGCGGCATCAATGCCCAGCTCTTTTACCACCTCCTTGGTGGTCTTCTCCAACTGGTGACATCTAGCGCAACCGGGGCCGAGAATCTTGATATTCATTTTTAACCTCCTGATTCTATTTATTGCGTAATAAGTCCAAAGATATAACCTGTGATAGTAGCAAATATCACTACCAAGGCGATGTAAGTAAGAGTCTTCTTTGTTCCCATAATACTGCGGATAACCAGCATGTTAGGTAACGATAAAGCCGGGCCAGCAAGGAGTAATGCCAATGACGGGCCTTTGCCCATACCCAAGTCCATAAATGCTTGAATTATGGGAACTTCAGTAAGGGTAGCAAAGTACATTAGTGCGCCCACTAAGGAAGCAGTAAAGTTTGCAAAGAGACTGTTGCTGCCTACCCAGCTGGTAACTATATCCTGAGGAACAAAGGTGGTGATAATACCTGCGGCAAACACTCCCACCAGTAGCCAGGGGACAATAAGGCGAACAAAGTGTAGCGTCTCCTTCATCCACATACCGAGTTCGCCCTTGGTGAACCAGCGCCAGAGTATAAAGCCCAGGACCACCAGCAGAACACCAGTTACGATCCAGTTCTTCAAGGCAGCAAAGATTAATATGCCTACTAGGACAGCGAAGAAAATAATCTGCTGCCACCATTTCTTAGATTCAGGGTTAGCCATCAGCGCATCGAATGCTACTGAGTCTTTTAATGGCTCTTCCTTGCGGTAAATCATTGCCATGATCAGGCCGATGCCAGCAGCGAATACGACCGCGCCTATTGCTCTGGCCAGTCCCAGGTCAAAACCGAGAATACGCGCAGTATAGACAATAGCCAGGACATTGATTGCAGGACCTGAGTAAAGGAACGCAACTGCGGGACCTATACCAGCGCCTCTCTTGTAGATGCCGCCGAATAAAGGCAGGACCGTGCAGGAACAGACGGCCAGAATAGTTCCTGAAACCGAGGCGACGCTGTATGAAAGGAGCTTCTTTGCCTGTGGGCCGAAATATTTCAACACCGATGCCTGCGAGATAAAAACTGCGATGGCTCCTGCAATGAAGAATGCCGGAACAAGACAGGTCAATACATGCGCTGACAAGTACTCAAGTAGAGCATTCCAACCCCCCTGTAATAATTGCATTAGAATCGACATGCTAATCATTTCCTATAATGCGCATTAACGCATATAAAATGCGTAAAAAAATTATGCGATGGTTTTTTCTCCATGCATCTTTTCAGCACGACTGGGGCCCACCCGTACTGCTTTCCTCAAGCGCTCTCGATCCTGTTCAAGCGCCTTGTTACCTTTCAGAGCCTTAGTTACTACCTGTACCAAATCGGCTAAGTGTTCATTCATGGTATCCCTATCAATGGAGTAGAGTGACCAAAGTCCATCCTTTCGCAGTTTAAGAAAACCGGCCTCGTAAAGTACAGCCAAATTACGTGACGCTCTAGTCTGAGAGATGTCCAATGCCTGCATAACCTCACAGACACAGCACTCTCTTTCCAGGAGGACTTTCAGGATTCTAATCCTGGTCTCATCAGACAGAGCTTTAAACAACTTCGCGAAATTTCTCATTGCCATCAGATAGGTAGGGTTATCCTTATATTTGAATATCTACATATACTCTACCCACAAAGGTCTTGCTCGTCAAGGCAACCCGGGAGACAAGAAATTCCTAAACGCTCCGCTCGTAAATAGCCAAGCTGAGAAAACTATAATGAAAGGTCTCACTACACTCTCTTATATGCATTCACGGTAATGCTCAGAAGCTTCGTCAGTGCTTGGCTTCCCTCGCCTTCTATGTAAAACTCCTTGCTGGACACCACCTGTATATTTTCAAAGCCGGCTTCCTTTATCTCCCTTAGGTATTCTTGGTGTTCCAAAGCCCCGCCGATACAACATGCCCAGGCATTCGAGTCACTCTTTATCTCATTAGGGAGCGCTCCCTCCGAGACAATATCAGAAACCGTGAGCCTTCCGCCGGGCTTCAGCGCTCGATAAGCTTCCCGGAAGACTTTAGATTTATCCGGTGAGAGATTGATAACGCAGTTGCTGATAATCGCATCCACAGATTCATCCTCGACCGGGAGTTTCTCAATTTCCCCCAGGCGAAACTCAACATTGTGGTAGCCATGATCCCTAGCGATATTTTTTGCCTTATCCACCATCTCCTCCGTCATATCAACCCCGATAACCCTGCCGGTGGGGCCAACTTTATTAGCTGCCAAGAACACATCTACCCCGGCTCCCGACCCTAAATCCAGGACTACCTCACCCGCTTTCAGTTCTGCTATGGCGGTGGGGTTACCACACCCCAACCCCATAATCGCCTCTTCCGGGACATGCTCCAAGTCCTCCCTCAAGTATCCAATAGCTTCAGCTTGGACCGAGGGACTGGCACCACATCCGCAACTTGGACAGCAGCTCTCTTGGTCTTGCTTAGCTATCTGGGCATATCTCCCCTTCACCACTTCCTTGATTTCCTTTTCTTTCATAATTCACCTCCTGACATTTGCATAGCAATAGCTCCTTCATTAGAGCTTCACAATCAATAATTAACCTGGCTAATCTAGCATCCGTAAGCTTGTAGTAAACTTTCTGAGCTTCCTGCCTCTCTTTCACAATATTACATTCCTTAAGAGCTCTAAGGTGATGCGAAATCAGGGATTGTTCCTTATTCAGAACGCAGGCGAGGTCACCAACGCACCTCTCGCCCTCAGCCAGCAGCTTAAGTATCTGGAGTCTTGTCGGCTCCCCAATGCACCTCAGAAACCTTGCTTGGTCTTCCAGTACTGCCATATGAACCTCTGTTTATATGAATTGTAATTCATATATGGGGGAATGTCAACAAGTCTTAAATGGGGTAGTGCTGACATGTCTAGCAGAATGCATAAAATGACAGGAAAACGAAGGGGGGATACATGCTTTGGGGACTAGCGTGAAATTCCGGTGCTAGGTCTGCTTCTTCAGGTTCTGGTGTTCTAAGTAATCCTCAATCGCCGATTTAAGAGCCTCCTCGGCCAGGATCGAGCAGTGCATCTTGACCGCCGGCAGCCCATCTAAAGCTTCAGCTACTGCTTTGTTGGAGATCTTCAGAGCTTCCTCGATTCTCTTCCCCTTCACCATCTCAGTGACTATGGAACTGGTGGCAATGGCGGCTCCACAGCCAAAAGTCTTGAATTTAGCGTCAACGATGGTGCCGTCCTTAACCTTAATGTAAAGCTCCATGATATCGCCACAGACAGGATTCCCGACATGCCCGATGCCGTCGGGGTTCTCTATCTCCCCGACATTGCGAGGATTCCTGAAGTGCTCCATCACCTTCTCGCTGTACTGTGACCAGACATCAGGCATTTATTTCACTCCTATTTTTGAGTTTTCAGAAGTGGGGACATGGCTCTCAGCTTGGTGACAATTTCGGGTAAGACCTCCAGGACTCGTTCTATATCTGCCTCCGTGTTTTCTCGCCCCAGGGTGAACCTGAGCGAGCCATGAGCCTGCTCGGGGGGAAGCCCCAGCGCCAGAAGAACATGGGACGGTTCAAGGATTGCCGAGCTACAGGCTGAGCCGGTAGAAGCACAGATGCCCTCTAAATCAAGATTTAAAAGCATGGATTCCCCTTCCACAAAATCAACGCTTACATTGACATTGTTGGGCAGCCTTCTCGTGGGATGACCATTTAAGCGGATGTGGTCAATCTTCTCTCCGAGACCTTTAATTAGCTTATCCCGGAGATAAGCCAGCCGTTCTGCTTCCTTGTCTATCTCCCGCCCGGCAAGCCCCACCGCCTTGCCAAGCCCCACGATAGCAGGAACGTTTTCGGTACCAGCCCTGCGTCTTTTTTCTTGCTCTCCTCCATGCATGAGGGAAACTAACCTGGTACCTTTCCTGACATACAGCGCTCCAACTCCTTTAGGTCCGTATAACTTATGCCCTGAAATGGAGAGCAAGTCCACCTTAAGTTTATCCACATTCACCGGGATATGCCCCACAGTCTGCACGGCATCGGTGTGAAAATAGACCCCGGCCTCTCTGGCAATTTTACCTATTTCTTCCACAGGCTCTATGGTGCCTACCTCGTTACTGGCATGCATGACTGAGATAAGGATGGTGTTATCGGTAATAGCTTTCCTGACATCCTGAGGATCAACCAGGCCATGCTCGTCTACGGGGAGGTAAGTTATTCTAAATCCTCTTCTTTCTAAAAACTTGCATGCCTCCATCACTGCATGGTGCTCAATTGGAGTAGTGATGATGTGATTCCCTTTATGCTCGTTAGCATAGGCAACGCCCTTCAGGGCGAAGTTATCTGCCTCCGTTCCTCCACTGGTAAAAATAATCTCCTCGCTCCGGGCGCCGATAAGTTCCGCCACCTTGATTCTGGCTCCTTCTATGGCTCCCTTCGCTTCCTGTCCCTGAGAATGGATGCTCGAAGGGTTGCCGAAGGCGTCGGTAAAAAAAGGCAGCATTGCCTCCACTACCTCGGGATGTGTTGGCGTGGTGGCAGCATGGTCAAGATATATCCTTCGCATCTAACCCTCTACTATATCTCCGACAACGGGATCAACCCTTACCCCTTTGTTAGTCACCCAGGCAATTCCACGCTCGATATCTTCTCCTTCCCCCTCCAGTTCAAGAACTACCCAGCCCTTATCGCCATTTACATCAGCCCGTCGGATATTGGTCACTATCTTGAACTGTTGACCAAGGTTGTAAATGATGGGCTCCTTAATCAATTCCGGTGGAAAGGTAAACATTACCTGTTTCTTTGTCATCTCAGCCTCCTTCATTTAGTTGGAATTAGTATAGCACGGTGGATGTCTGGTCGCCTCAAGCTTACACTCCAAGCACCTCCACAAATGATTCAAGGCTGGGCTGGATAGCAAAGGGTCGAACAATGTCTGAAATTATATCCTGTGTCCTCGGTCCTGCCCCGGTAATTACAGCTACCGTAAGCTCATCCCTCTTAATCGCTCCTGAAGCTGTTAGTTTCCTTAACGCACCTACTACCACTCCACCCACCGCCTCAGCAAAGATGCCCTCAGTTTGGGCGAGTAGCTTCATCCCATAGATAATTTCCTCATCGGTGACGGCACAGGCACCACCTCCTGACTGCCGGGCGACACTCAACGCATAATAGCCATCAGCAGGGTTCCCAATGGCTATGGACTTGGCAATGGTCTCTGATTTTACCGGATGAACATGGTGCACGCCTGCCTCAAAGGCGTTAACGATAGGCGAGCTACCGGAAGCCTGAGTAACATACATATGGGTATTAACTGGCTCGATTAAACCAAGCATGGCTAACTCATCCAGACTTTTCCATATTCGAGTAAAAAGGAGTCCCGAGGCAGCCGGGGCTACCACACAGTCAGGAGTTTGCCACCCCAGTTGCTCCGCCACTTCGTAGCCTAGGGTCTTGCTTCCCTCAGCATAGTAAGGTCGGAGATTAATGTTGATGAACCCCCAATTATACCTCTGTGCTAACTGGCTACAGAGGCGGTTGACATCGTCGTAGCTTCCCTTAACAGTCACCAGAACCGGGTTATAGATTGCTATTCCCGTCAGCTTACCTGGTTCTACATCGGAGGGAACGAAAACATAGGACTTTATATTTGCTTTGGCAGCATGAGCCGCCACGCTAGCGGCCAGATTGCCTGTTGAGGCACAAGCCACGGTATCGAATCCAAATTCTCGTGCCTTGGTGATAGCTACCGAGACCACCCGATCCTTGAAGGAGTACGTTGGGTTAAGGCAGTCATTTTTGATATAAAGCTTCTCCAACCCCAGTTCCTGCCCCAGGTTATCAGCCTTGACGAGAGGGGTAAATCCCGTGCCAATGTCCACTATATCATCATCGACAGGCAGCAAGTCTCTATAGCGCCACATGCTCGGCGGCCCTTCAGTAATCTTTTCCCGACTTACCGCTTTAGCCACGGACTTGTAGTCGTAGCTCACCTCTAGCGGACTGAAGCAAAAGTCACATAGATTGAGAGGCTCCAACGGATACTCTCGCCCACACTTCCGACAGCGCAAGGCTATAGCATAGGACAAATCTTCCTCCTTTAAGCCCACCCAGGCTCAATGGTATCTTGATACGCAGCTATGAGATCAGTGCCTTTCATTGCTATGTTGCCACCGTTAATCTCGTATGGAACTGCTGCTTTGGGAAAATCCACGCACGCTCCCTCAATTCCATCGCCTGTTTTGGCCTTGAAAGTAGTCGCGCACCTATCGCATATTAAGACGGTTTCTTCAAGAGAAAAGCCTATTGACCGGCATGGTGGGCAAACATTTGCCCGGACAGAGATTTCTCCATCCAACACATAGGCCATGAAATTCATATCCTCACCTTGTGTCTTCACATTAAAGTGGACATTCCAATTATTTTCGACCTCACTTACTGGTATGGACACAGTATTGCCAGCTACCTGTGACTCAATCCACGTTGCCTTTATTGGCTCGTTACTTGGTGTACTAATGCCGTTACCCGCGAACATCGCAAAGTAAATACTAATCCCTATTATCACCACAATTACCGTTGATATTATCACCAGCCTGTTCCTTTTTACCTTCCCTCTGCTCAGTTTGAGCTCTCTGTTTCTTCTCGTTCTTTTTTTACTCATTAGTTTCTCTCCTTTGAATGACTTTTCAGGCATATTCTGCATGATAGGCACGTGGTATGCAGGTCACCACCTGGGAAACTATGCCCTTAGCTAGAGTTGCCATTTACCTCCTAATATCACCAAATTACACATGTTTCGCAATACATCACCTCGAAAGCTACGCTCTCACTGACCCAGTTACCTATGCCATCAAACACTTTTACCGTGACCGTAACGTCAACTTCAACTTCAACATTCGGGGCAGTCCAGGTAATCATAGAACCCTCACCGGAAATCTCGCCATCATCGCATGACCATTCGTAAACCAGGTCGCCGTTCGTGCTTGAAGCAATGCACTCAATATAGTATTCCATCATTTTCAGAACCTTGTAGTCAGTAGTGATTTTTTTCAAATATTGGTGCTCGGCAGTAACAATCAGGTCTTCAATAATTGGCGGAGGACCATTTGACGCGATGAGGACTATCGATTCTGTGTCTTTCCTGCCCTGACCATTCTCAACCACAACTGTGATGTCGTACATACCAACTTCTTCAGGAGCATTCCAGATAACTTCAGGCCCCGTGCCAGTAATATTACCTCCGGTAGTTGACCACTCATAGCTTAGCTCGTCGCCATCAGGGTCCGAAGCATTACACGTCACCTGGAGACTATCCAAAGGAGCGGTCCATTCTGCCTCAGCTTCCAGGCTGGTGATAACTGGTCGTTGGCTGTTGCAAGATGAGGCCAGGAGCAGCACTGCTGCCGCTATGATTACTAGACATCTTTTTTGGGTTCCCATTTATTCTGTTCTCCTTATGTGGTGCAATAAAGCCTCAACTCTATGAATTCTTCTCTTGCTCTTTTTTCCATTTTCCAATCTTTATCATCTCTACGCCTTTCTATTGCAATATTTCATCTATTTTCACGCTTAGTGTAGAGATATCAATATAACCAGTAACCTCTCTGATATTCTGCTCCTTATCTATGAAAATCAGAGTTGGGTAGCCATATTGCTTGAGATAGCGCTCATATTTACGAACAATGGAATTACCCGTATCAAGAATCCAAGGCCATGTTAGGTCATTTTGCACTGCAAATTCGCGCAGCACGTCCGGCTGGCAGCAGCCACAGAAGACCGAGACCGGTATAAAATCGTGGCGCTGTCCTCTTAGCTCTTTGATCGCCAATAGCTGAGCGCTGACTACCTCGCTAAGTCGCGACGAACAACCAAGGTTCACGAAGTTTAGTAACACTGTAGAACCGCTAAACTGACCAAGTGAGAGCGTCTCGCCAGTCACCACATCTACAGCAGTAAAGTCTGGGGCAGTAATTTTGGAACCGCCTAAATCCAGGGGCTCATCCCCCGCTACCACGAATTCTCCAATAAGCCTGGGGACCAGAAATTCTCCAACAAGCTCAGCCCAGGTAACTTCATAGGTGCCAGGCGTAGCCATAGAGCCTACAAAACTCAGAGGTCTGCTTTCTCCAGAAGCCATAGTCACTTCCGTCGTTTCCACAGTAACATCATTTATCATCAGTCCAGCACCATAAGTACCCTCAGTGTCAGCGGTGTTTGTCACCTGAGCGGTGATAATTATTTCCACTCCAGGATTAACCTCAGTCGGGTTAATCGCTAAATTGGCAGTCTGGAAGGCTGTTGGGACTGGTGTTGGTATTGACGTTGGAGCAGTATATGCGACGACGATAAATATCAGAGAGAATAGTATTACTCCTATCGCGATCTTCCTTAACATTTTGTTGTATTATCCTTTCCGTTTAAACTAAGCCTTTATTCTAGTGCGATAGCTTCACATGATAATCTTCCCGCTCCCACATTGTGATGCGTCATCTGCAACATCTCGGCTTGGTGGAGTCGGCGATTGTGGGATTAGATGATTGTGGTGGTGTGGCTGGCTTGAGCACCTCAAATTGCCCATTAAGCCCACCAAGCGCAACCTCATAGATTCCCGGCGCATCCTTGACCACCACGAAGGTCACGGATTTGGTTTCCCCAGCATCCACAATCACCTGCATTGTTTGTTGGGTAGTATCATTTATCTTCAACTCAGCCATATAACCGCCCTTAACGTCACCAGTATTTGCCACCGTAGCAGTGATGCTTAGTTCCTGCCCAAGGTCAATCTCAGGTGGGTTAATCGTCAACTCGGCAGTCTGGAATACCGCCAGACCTGTTGGCTGTGTCAGACTCGGCGTTGTTGTACACGTTGAGCCAGTACATCCAACGAGGGATAATGCTGTAATGAGTAGCAGTAATGTGCATAACCCAACTATTCTCCATGTGTCTGTACTCGATACGAAACGGAATATCATCCTTTTAAACATTCATTACCTCCTTGCTCTTTTGAGTAATCCTGTCTATGATTTGCCCATCCTGTAGGACTATGATTTCTTTTGCATACTGGGCTATCACAGGGTCATGGGTAACCATGATAATGCTGCGCCCATCTCTATTCAGTTGGCGAAACAAATCCAGGATTTCTCCTCCCGTTTTTTGGTCCATATTACCTGTTGGCTCATCTGCTAGAATCAATGAGGGGGAATTAACCAAAGCCCGCGCAATGGCTACTCTTTGCTGCTCCCCACCGCTTAACTGGCTGGGTTTGTGTTCCGTCCTTCCCCCTAACCCCACCTCTTTCAATATCTCCAACCCTTTCTCCTCCCCTTTATCCAATCCACAAAAAGTCAGGGGCAACATTACATTCTCCAAGGCAGTGAGTGACGGAAGCAAATGATACAGCTGAAAGACATAGGCAATTTTGTTTCTTCTTATATCAACAAAATCATTTTCGTCTAGATTGTCGATGCGCTTCCCATCTAAAATTACTTCACCACTGGAAGGATAGTCTAAGCCGCCGATGACATTTAAGAGGGTGGACTTCCCACTTCCAGAAGGCCCCATAATGGCTATGAAGTCGCTTTCATCCACACGAAATGAAACGTTGCTTAAGGCAACTACTTTAGCCGTTCCCTGTCCATAGGTTTTCGATACATTTTTAATTTCCAGCATTTTGCTACCTCACAAAGACCTGAAAGAGTCGGCAATCTTGATTTTAGAGGCACGGAACGCAGGGTAAACAGTCGCTATGACCGCAATAAAGGCAGCCAGAGCCAATGCAGGAAGGAAATACTGGGGAACATAAGTAACAGCTACACCCCCAAAAATCAGCGGCCCGACTATGTATGCTAGTAAAGTCCCAACTACATATCCAAGGAAGCCTCCCGCTACCCCAATGATTATGGCCTCGTAGAGAAAAATCTTAATTATCTGATTGCGTGATGCTCCCACTGCTCTCATTATGCCGATGTCCTTGATTCTTTCATGAACCGAGGTCAGCATCGTATTGACCACACCAAAGCAGCCCACAGCCAGTGTGATTCCAGCTAAAGCCAGCAGAAATTTGCTTACCTTTTCCATCATGCCCATTTCAGTTTCAGCTATTTGCTTTACGGCAACTGCCCGAACTCCTGGGATATTCTCATTAATGGACCCCGCAATATCTGATGTAGGACAGGCACTACATAGGGCACGAACGTCTATCGAGGAAACCAACCCTTCTTTATCGAATGCCTCCTGTGCCGTTTTTATATGAAGGAAAACTTGGTAATCTTCGTTTGAGCCTGTCTCCTCGAGAATACCGGTGATGCTTACTTCCCTCCCGTTAAGTGCAATTTTGTCGCCTACATTGAGCTCCAGTAACTCAGCAGCCATTGCTCCAACTAGAGCCTGGTCTGCACTTTCGAGGTATTCCCCTTCTCGGATTCTCCACCACGTCTTGAGTTGACGTTCCTGTTGAGGATCCACTCCAACTATTATCACAGATGTTCCTCTTATCTCGGTGTTCATGTAAAGTCTTGGAGCAATCGTGGCAATATCACCCTCATCCTCAATACCTAATGCCTCTCTTATCTTGCCATCTGCTATCTGTCTGATCTGCGGCAATTCGTTCTCAGAAATGTAGTTCTCTCCAACTGCCAAAGTGCCAAGACTTAAGCCTCCTAATCCTACGTCAATATCGCTTATCGCAGGCATGACCACTAAGTTAGCGCCATATTTTTCCAACTGACCATAGATGTTCGTCTCCCCGGCAAGGGCGATTGTAAGCACAGCAACAATTGTTGCCACACCGATAACCACACCGAGCGAGGTGTATAACATACGCTTTTTCCTTCGTGTGACGTCTTTCACAACTATCTGGTACAGTTTCATCAAATCCTACTTCATAGGCGCTCGAGCGCCTGGTCTAAATCCTCAGTCAAATCATCAACATTCTCCAAACCAACCGATAACCTGATCAGTTCATCGGTAATCCCCACCTTCTCCCTATAATCCTTGGTCATCGAGGCATGACTCATGGTAGCTGGATGCTCAGCAAGAGAAGCGACACCACCCAGCGATTCCGCCAGAGAAAAGACCTTGAGCTTTCTTAGAAAGGTATTAACACCTTCAATACCACCTCCCAGTTCAAAGGACACTACCCCACCGAATCCTTTCATCTGTCTCTTGGCGATTTCGTGTCCCCTATGGGACTCGAGTCCAGGATAGAGCACCCTCTTTACTTTAGGATGTCCCTTAAGATAGTTTGCCACGGCAAAGGAATTCTCCTCATGTTGCTTCATCCTCACAGGGAGAGTCTCAATCCCCCGGAGCACCAGCCAGCAGTCGAAGGGGGCAGCACAGGTTCCCATGGCATTGAGTAGAAATTGCAACCTCTCAGTTAGTTCATCGGTGGTGGTCACCACAGCGCCACCGACAACATCACAGTGCCCGTTGAGGTACTTGGTGGTAGAGTGGACAACAAGGTCAACTCCGTACTCAATCGGTTTTAAGAAATATGGGGTGGCAAAGGTATTATCTATTACTGTCAGCAACTTGTGTTTCTTAGCAGTATCAACCACCATCTCAATGTCAACGATGTTGAGTAGTGGATTAGAGGGAGTCTCTAACCACAACATCCTGGTATTGGGCTTTATTGCCTCCTCAATTCTTTTCCGGTCGTTCAATCTGAGAAAGGTAAACTCCAGACCAAAGGCAGGCATCACATCCTGAAATAATCTGTAGGTTCCTCCGTAGACATCGTCTCCCGAGATTACATGGTCGCCTGTTTTCAAAAGGTGCATAACTGTCGTCTCAGCCGCCATACCGGTGGCAAAGGCAAACCCGGCTTTTCCTCCTTCAAGCTGAGCGATAGTATCTTCCAGAACCTTCCTCGTTGGGTTTGCCGTGCGGGAGTAATCCCATCCCCTTGTCTTGCCCACATCCTCAAACACGAATGTTGATGTCTGGTGGATGGGCACCGAAATAGCGCCGGTTGTTGCATCTGGCCTATCCCCGGCATGAATGGCTATCGTTTCAAATCTCATATTCCCCCTCCTTGGCTAAATACCGTTTCTATCATTATCTTCTCCTGTAATTCGTCTTTGGGAGACGCTATTCCACTGGCACTCTCCAAGATTCTCAAACGTTCCTCTAGTTTGTCCTGCTCTCTTAAGACGAACCTGACAGCTTCCGCCACCGGGTCAGGTAAGTTACCATGTTCCAAATCCATGAGCGGTTTTCGGTGGTCCTCTGCTATTCTTCCTGGAATTCCCACCACCGTAGCCCCAGGCGGCACTGACTTTACCACCACTGAGCCAGCACCAATCCGAGCCCTGTCTCCTATCGTGATGGCACCTAGGGCTACTGCACCGGTTCCCATCACCACATTTTTGTTAATGGTAGGGTGGCGTTTCTCCCTCTTCAAAGTCGTTCCACCCAGGACAACCCCCTGATACAGCAAGACATCATCCCCAATCTCAGCCGTCTCTCCAATGACCACCCCTACCCCATGGTCGATAAAGAACCTCCTGCCAATCTTGGCTCCAGGGTGAATTTCGATGCCTGTTAGGAAGCGATTGAGGTGGGACAGGAGACGAGCTAGGAATCGGAGCTTATGTCGCCAGAGTAAGTGGGCGAGACGATGAAACCAGAGGGCGTGGAGGCCAGGATAGCAGAAAATGACCTCCAGCGTACTCCTTGCCGCGGGGTCTTTGGCAAAAACCGTTTGAATATCTTCTCTTAACGTCTTAAACATTAATCGCTTTCCCCTGTTACCTATTAGCTAACTTTTGTAGTAACATATTTCTTAAGAGGTGATGCCGACTAAAGACTGTTCCTTTGATAAAAGCTCCAGAGCAGCTTTTGCAGCCCTCTTTCCTGAGAAGAGCATAGCGCCAAAAGTCGGACCCATCCTGGGAAGACCAAATGTGGTGGCAACCGCCATTCCCGCTACAATTAGGCCCGGGTATATCTCTTTTGTATACTCAACAACCACGTCCTCCGATTGTGCAACCCACATGCCGTCAAATCCTTTGATATTCACCAGACCTCGCTTCGCGAGTGAACGAACAACCACAGCATCATGTCCTGTGGCATCGATGACGAGTTTTGATTCCATACCAATTGGGTCGACGCAGGTGATCGCCCTTGGAAGTGCCGATACAGGCGTCCAGTTGATGACTACCCCACAGACACGGTTTTCTCTTATCACCACATCATCGAACTTGGTCATGCTTAATACCTTAACGCCGGCGTCACAAGCTGCGGCAATTAACTTAGAGCATGCGTGTGGTCCATTTGCCACATACAATCCCTCCTCCGCCTCTTTGTATGGGGCTCCAATTTCATTCAGAATCCCCTGAGCCGGAGCCCTCAGTGTTATCTTGTTCATTAGATAACCGCCGATCCAAAAGCCTCCACCGAGGTAGTTGTTGCTCTCGATAAGGAGCGTTTTTACGCCCTTCTCTGCGAGTTCTTTTGAGGCAATAAGCCCGCTAGGTCCAGCACCTACTACGATTACATCGGTTTCGATGTAATCCTCAAATTCCCTGCTGAACTCTGATATGATCGCCTTCGTAATCTGTTTTTCGGATATTTCTGAAAACTCCATTTACTCCTCCTTTTGTTTTTTGGCTGAGATGGAGGGAAATTCCTCCATCTCAGCGTGTAATACATTCCACTTTTTATGGACCTGATGACGCCTGGTACAGTTCCTGGAAAAGCCAGGTAGACAGGTAGCGCTCTCCCGTGTCAGGTAGAACCACTACGATAAGCTTGCCTTGGTTTTCTGCTCTTTTGGCTACCTCTAATGCTGCCCAGGTTGCTGCGCCTGAGGATATGCCAGCCAGTATCCCTTCCTCTTTAGCTAATCTCCTGGCCATTATTCCGGCATCTTCATTGGTAACTCTGATAATCTCGTCAACCAAATCTAGCTTGAGAATTTGGGGTATAAATCCCGCGCCAATACCCTGAATCTTATGAGAACCAGGCTTGCCCCCGGAGAGAACCGGGGAATCAGTCGGCTCAACAGCAATAGCCTTAAATTCAGGCTTCTTTTTCCTTATAACCTCAGCTACTCCGGTGATCGTCCCTCCCGTTCCCACACCAGAGACCAGAATATTTACTTCACCTCCAGTATCCCTCCAGATCTCTTCTGCGGTAGTCAGTCGGTGTATCTCGAGATTTGCTGGATTGTTAAACTGCTGGGGCATAAAGTAATTGGTATTCTCTGCCACCAATTGTTCCGCCTTCCTCACCGCCCCCGGCATCCCTTCCGCCCCAGGAGTCAAGACCAGCGCGGCTCCAAAAATAGAGAGGAGCTGCCTCCGCTCCAAAGACATAGTGTCAGGCATGGTGAGGATGAGCCTGTATCCCCTGGCAGCGCAGACAAAAGCTAGAGCGATTCCAGTGTTGCCGCTGGTGGGCTCGACAATTACCGTATCTTCGTTGATGAGCCCTTTCTCTTCAGCGTCAACAATCATTGCTACCCCGATTCTGTCCTTTACACTTCCCAGGGGATTAAAGGATTCAAGCTTAGCCACCACTTCTGCCTTCACCCCCTCGGTTACCCGGTTCAGCCTCACTAAGGGCGTATTCCCGATCAACTCGGTAGAGTCGTTAGCTATCCCCCTAGTTAGCTTCGGTATCTCCACTGTCTTATATTGAAGCAACTCCACATTTTGAGCTATCTTTGCCATTTTGTTTTCCTCCTGGTCATAAATAATAAACGAAATAATCGGTACAAGCTTTATCTATATCTTTAAACACATTTCCCGGGCTAAAGGCCTCTCAAATGTGATACATCTCCTTTTCAGGTTGCACCTTCTCTCTCTGCCGATCTGCCAGGTCCTGTAATGTCATTCCGTCCAGAACTTGAATCATTGCCTTCTTCATATCAATCCAGATATCACGGGTAGCACAAAAGTCGGAGCGATGGCATGTATCAGGATTATTGACACAGTCCGTTGGGGCAATTGAGCCTTCGAGAAGTTGAACAACTTCACTGAGCTTGATCTCCGAGGGCGGCTTAAGTAGCAAGACACCACCCCGAGCCCCCCGTGTGCTCTTCACCAGGCCGGCAGCTATAAGAGGAGTGATCAAATGCTCCAGATACGGCAGTGAAACCTCTTGCCTCCGGGCGATATCCTTTAATAGAATCAACCCTTCACCTTGATGAAGAGCCAAATCCAAAAGTGCCCTCACTCCATATCGTCCCCTGGTAGAAAGTTTCATTGACTTCTCCTTAATTGTTGACAAAAATAATCAACTTAGTATAAAATAACATGGGGTGATAAGCTTGTCAAGTTTTGAAAATTTAGCCGACCTGAGATATGATTCGCTGAATAAGACTGAGACGGTTGTCAGTCACCCACTGGGGAAAAGAGATGAAAGTATTTAATACTTTAACCGGACAAAAAGAGGATTTTCATCCCCGCAGCGGAGTGGTGAGCATGTATGTGTGTGGCATTACCGCTTATGACGAAAGCCATATCGGGCATGCCATGACCTACATAATCTTCGATGTAATCAAGCGCTATCTAGGATTCAAGGGCTATAAAGTTAAGCATGTACAAAACTTTACCGACATAGACGACAAGATTATAGATCGTGCCAATCAGTCGGGACTTCCGCCAGCAGAGCTAGCCATTAAATACACTGACCAGTACTTTGCTAATATGGATGCATTAAATGTAGAGCGAGCGGATGTCTATCCCAGGGCAACCGAAGAAATACCAAAAGTTATTGAAATTATACAAGGTCTACTTGCTAAAGGTTACGCTTACGAGTCTGAGGGGAGTGTTTATTTCCGCGTCAGGAATTTTTCCGACTACGGCAAGCTAAGTCGCCGGAACCTGGCAGAGATGATTCCTAAAGCTAGCAGCTATGAAGAAAAGAAGGAATATCCGTTAGATTTCGCTTTATGGAAAGCGTCAAAGCCTGGTGAACCCTTCTGGGAGAGTCCTTGGGGGAAGGGTAGGCCAGGGTGGCACATAGAGTGCAGTGCTATGGTGTTAAAGTACCTCGGCGACAGCATAGACATCCATGGTGGCGGACAAGACCTCGTCTTTCCTCATCACGAGAACGAGATAGCACAATCAGAAAGTTTCACCGAGGTAGTTCCCTTTGCTCGATACTGGCTACATAATGGGTTAATGCAACAGGACAAGCAAAAAATGAGTAAGTCTACTGGTAATTTAGTAAGCATCAAAGACGCTCTAGGCCGCTTTAGTTCTGATGCAATTCGCCTTTTTATACTTAGCTCGCATTATAGGAATCCACTTACCTATAGTGAAGAGGCTCTGGAAGCAAGCGAGAGGGGCGCAGAAAGATTACGTTGGGCATTGACCCATCAAGCTAATGCAGACGAGGGAGTTGCTATACTCAACGCGGAGCCCTTTGAGCAGAAATTTGTCGAAGCCATAGACGACGACTTCAATACTGCGCAGGCAATAGCAGTGCTCTTCGAATTGACAAGGGAAATAAACCGGAGTGCTGAACAGGGTGCAAATATAACTGAAGCGCAGCTTACCCTCCTGAAGCTAGGAGGCATCCTAGGTCTTACTTTAAAAGAAAAGACACAACCCACACCCGACGCAGAAGCATTTATCAGTCTCCTAGCATCCACTAGGGATGATTTGCGTCAAAACCAACAGTGGCAGCTAGCCGATAAAATTAGAAGTGGATTGGCCGATTTAGGAGTAACCCTTGAAGATACCCATCAAGGAACAAGATGGAGGTATAATAAGAGATAGCTACTACGGTATGACCCAAAATCTCCATGGGAATCCTTCTCTTTTGAAGGGAGAGGACAGGTGAGGATCTATTCCCCCCTCTAATACCCCAGCTCGCTACAAAATTGCCACAGCTCCATAAATCTTAACGGAATTTTAGCATTTAGCTGTTACAATTCAAAAGGCAGAAGGCAAAAATCAAGATGACAACTCAAAATGCAAAGCTTTTAGCAACCGGGTCTGATAAATCAGGCAACTACAAGAATCTGGAGACCAGAAGCAAGAAAGCAGATGGTTCTATCGATATCTATCGGTATAGTGTATTATAAGGACTAATTTGCTGGAGGCAACTGGTGGACGACCGGTTTCTTCCAGCACCAGAGGTTAGCTTGATGAATCAAGCAACTGCAAACTAAGAAGGAAGTTGATACGCAGTGAAAAGAATTGTTTTCCTGATTATGGCCAGTCTGCTGGTGATAGGGTTGGTCCTATCTAGCTGTGCTCCTTCCGAAGAAGAACCCGAACCAGTACTCTATGTCTTCGAAGGTGGGAAGATTAATATCGGTGTAGCCGGGGAACTGAACTACACGGCTGGCGCGATGCAATGGGCAGGCGCTACGCTGGCACAGGAGGCAATCAACGGCAATGGTGGGGTAGACATAGACGGCGTGTCCTATATCTTCGAGTTGGTCCCCATAGAGACCGGTGAAGAAACCGTGGACCCTACTGGTCTCACTGGCGTATTGAATCTTACAGCTGCGATAGACGGCGTGGACTTCATCCTCGGCGGTTTCCGGGCAGAAGCCGTTGAGGTCTACCGGGATGTGGCTATGGATAAGGGGGTGATTTTCATCAACTGTGGTGCTGCCGCAGAGACGCTACAACACAGCGTAGTCAACGATTACGCGGGCTACCGGTTCTGGTTCAAGGGCACGCCGTACAATGAGTATTTTTGGGGCCAGAGCGTTGTAAGAACACTGGGAGTGGTCGCAATAAAACTCAGAGAGGAAATGGGAGTAGCAGCTGATTATGCGCTGAATGTCACCATAATCGCTGATAATTTGGCATGGGCCTATGAGCAAGTAGTAGTTATCACGGGACTGCTAGAGGGTATAAACGTGAATCTTGTCCACGACCCATATTGGGTAGATGCAACGGGAAGCACAGTAGAAATGCAGAATGTACTGACCTCAATAGCAGGCTTGGACCCCCAGTTTATCATCCCTCTATTCTCCGCGGATGCTGGCGCTCTCTATGATGTGCTGCGTGCATCTGATGTAACGAATGCTATGTCGGTAGGCATTAACGTACTTGCTCAACTCAAGTCCCCTTGGGGAGCCCTTGACAATGAAGAGAGTCCCCCGGCTTGTGCTTATGAGGTTATACTGGATGCCTGGGCAGAGGGTCTAGAGCAGACCGAGAAGACGGCAGCTTTCCTTGACGCGTTCATGACCTTTACCTCAGGAGAGTACCCACTCAATACCGTGGCTACCTATGATGCTTTTTTGGGTCTGAAAGCGGCCATCGAAGCGGTGGCGTGGTACGACGCGGAGGACGGAGTTGCATACGCGTGGGCTGACGACATTATTCAATGGATGGAAGATCCGGCAAACGCCCAGGTGACCACAACTGGCTTGACCACCTATTATCCCAGGCCGGGAACCACGGCAGCCGGGAAGCCAGCACTCACCGAGGCCCAGGTACGCTCGTTGTATGACCTTGATAGCTATAACTATACGTATACGTATGATGTGAAGGACTGGACGATGCCAGCACATACTACTCATGACTTGGCCTATGGTCCTGGCCTCTTGACCGGCGTTGGCGTCCAGTGGCAATGGGACGACGAGGCTGGTCAGTGGAAGAAGGTGGGCGTCTGGCCAATAGATTTCGGAGACGACTACGACGAGGCGTTGACTGACCAGTACGGCTGCTGGAACTTTGAGTACTCCGGCACGGTGGCCCTCGTAATACCGCAGAATGTAATCGACCACCACACGCCTGAGTAGAGAACAACCGGAGCAAGGTCAGTAGCCCATTGATAGACCTTGGGTGAGCCCGGGTCACCGCTCTTTTTTACCACCCGCCTCTTGTCATTGCGAGGCTGACGAAGTCAGACGAAGCAATCTCGTGGAATGGTAATGAGATTGCCACGCCCCGACAAGTCGGGGCTCGCAAAGACAAAAGGGGAAGGGCTCGCAACGACAAAAAAAGTGAGGCGCGCGCATTGACAAAAACCTCAAGTGGCTGGACATTGCTTGCCAATAGGGGTATACTAGCCAGCACGTCTTCCAAGCCGCCGCTCCAGTAGCCAAAAGGGGGCTGACTAAGGATGGATGAAGTTATTATTTCCCGTGCCATTGTTGAAAGCTACATGAAAGACTTCATGGGGGCGATGGAAGCGGATGTCGCTGTAGCTGGGGCAGGGCCGGCTGGGCTTGTTACTGCATACTATCTGGCGAAAGAGGGAATAAAGGTGATAGTATTTGAAAGACAGCTTCGTGTTGGCGGCGGCATGCCTGGGGGAGGGATGATGTTTAACCGCATCGTTCTTCAGGAGGAAGGCAAGAGGATATTGGACGAGTTTGAAGTTTCGGCTAAAGAATATGAAAAAGGGTACTATGTCGCTGATTCGCTGGAGGCTATTTCCACTATCTGCTCAAGGGCTATAAAAGCCGGGGCGCAGATTTTCAATTTGATTAGTGTTGAAGATGTCATGATTCGGGAAGATGACAGGATTACCGGGCTTGTTTTGAATTGGAGCGCTGTTTCCTGGTCCAAGCTTCATGTGGACCCTCTAACTGTAAGGTGCAAGGTGGCTGTAGATGCCACCGGGCATGACGCTGAAGTCTGCGGTATCGTGGTGAGGAAAATAGGTCCGAAGTTAAGGACGAAGACGGGAGAGGTGATGGGGGAGAAGTCCATGTGGGCTGAGAGAGGGGAAAGGGAAATATTGAAAAACACCAGGGAGGTCTATCCCGGGTTAGTAGTCGCTGGTATGACGGCGAACGCCGTTTTTGGTTCCCCGAGGATGGGAGCAATTTTTGGTGGCATGCTTTTATCCGGTAAAAAAGCTGCCCGGGTGGCTATGGAGTTGCTTAAATAAGGTTAAGTTTGCTATGGCAAAGACAATAGCTGAAATCAACGAGAAAATCAGAAAAGGTAAGGCAGTAGTGGTGACTGCCGAGGAAGTGATTAACATCGCTAAGGAGAAAGGCGTAAGCAGGGCGGCCGAGGAAATTGATGTAGTTACCACTGGTACCTTCAGCCCCATGTGTGGGTCCGGTGCTTTTTTCAATGTTGGACATTCCAGGCCAAGGATAAAACTTGGCGGCGGCAAGGTTTACCTTAATGATGTTCCGGTCTATACCGGGACAGCTGCTGTTGATATTTTCCTCGGGGCAACTGCCCTTCCCGATGATGACCCCAGGAATAAGTTCTACCCGGGGGAGTTCAATTATGGTGGTGGACATGTAATCGAGGAGCTGGTAGCGGGGAAAGACATAATACTTACCGCCACCGCTTTTGGAACGGACTGCTACCCCAGGAAAAAGCTGGAGACCTTAATCAACATTAAGGACATAAATGAGGCAATTCTATTTAATCTCAGAAATGCCTACCAGAACTATAATGTGGCGGTGAACATCTCCAATAAGGTTATCTATACCTATATGGGGGTGCTTAAGCCGAATCTGGGAAATGCTGATTACTCTACGGCGGGGCAACTCTCACCGCTGTTGAATGACCCCTACTATAAGACTATAGGTGTCGGGACGAAGATTTTCCTGGGCGGCGGTATAGGTTATGTGGCCTGGCATGGTACGCAGCATAACCCTACTGCCCTCAGGGGAGATAATGGCGTGCCGCGGCGGGGGGCAGGGACACTGGCCGTGATTGGAGATTTGAAGCAGATGAAGCCGGAGTGGTTAGTAGGGACAAGCATGCTCGGTTACGGTTGCACATTAACCGTGGGCATAGGTGTCCCAATACCCATACTTTCTGAGGAAATTCTCCGCTACACTACAGTAAGCGATGCTGGCATTCTGGCACCCGTCGTGGACTATTCCGAGGCTTATCCCCAGATGAAGCCAGATATCCTGGGGGAGGTTAGCTGCGCTGAACTCAAGAGCGGTTTTATAAAGATTCAAGGCAAGGATGTCCCGACTGCTTCCTTATCTAGCTATCCCAAGGCGATGGAAATTGCCAGTATCTTGAAAAAATGGATAGAAAAAGGTGAGTTTTTGCTTACTGAGCCTGTGGCTCCGTTGCCTGGAGTGGAGTCAGGCATAACCTTTAAACCACTTAAGGAAAGACCAATAGTGGAGTAATTAACAAAGATGAATGTCTCCAGAAGAATAGTGCTTCACTTCCCGCCCAACATAACAGGGCAGCCAGTCGTTTACCGCCTGGTTAAGGATTTTGGCCTCACCTTTAATATCCTCAAAGCTTCAGTATCACCAGGGCAAGAAGGATTGCTGGTCATGGAGCTAAGTGGTAAGCAGGAAAACTACGACAAGGGTATCCAATACCTCACCGAGACCGGAGTAGAAATCCAGTCCTTAAGCCAGGATGTTGTCCGTGACGAATCCCGGTGCACTCATTGTGGAGCTTGTATCACCATTTGCCCGGCAGAGGCTTTTTTTCTGGAGCCAAAAACGAGGGAAGTGCTCTTTGACCATAATAAGTGTGTTGTCTGTGGGCTGTGTGTTAAGGCTTGTCCTCCTCGAGCGATGATATTGTATTTCTGATCACGAGATTGCTTCGGCTAACTTCGTCAGCCTCGCAATGACAGAAGGGGCAGGCTCCGTGAAGGGGAAGAATCCATGCATGAGCCACGCTTCTACCGCCACTGGATTAAGGACAGCGGGTTAATTTCCTTTAATGTAGTGGTGGCGCAGACAGACCTATACATCCGCGCTCAGCGTAATCCGAAGGATAAAGCCCTTAATTCCGTGCTGAAGCACCGTGGCTCTCTAGAAGCATATATTGAGCGTCATCCTCTTTTCCTGACTACATTGGACACTTACCAATCTGAAGCTGAAGCCCCGGCCATCGTCAAAGAAATGGCCAGAGTATCTCAGCTAACAGGTGTTGGTCCTATGGCGGCGGTAGCTGGCGCTATTGCTGAAGCGGTAGGCAGGGATTTACTCGTTTTCTCGCCGGAGATAATTGTGGAAAATGGTGGCGATATTTTTCTGAAAATATCTAAGAAGAGGCTGGTGGGCATCTACGCCGGGCAATCATCTTTTACCAAGAAAATTGCCCTGGAAATTATGCCCGGAGAAACACCACTGGGCATAGGTACGTCTTCAGGAACCGTAGGGCATTCTTTAAGCCTGGGCAGCGCTGATGCCGTTATTGCCCTTTCATCCTCGGCAGCTTTAGCCGATGCCGCAGCCACAGCGCTAGGCAATATAGTCAAGGCCGCAGATGATATTCCTAAAGCAATTGAAAAAGCCCGGAGTATTGAGGGGCTACGTGGTGTGGTTATTATTGTGGGCGACAAAATGAGTGTCTGGGGCAGGGTGAGAATTGTGCCCCTTGGTTAGTCCTTTCTTTTTTGCCCCGAGCAGTGATAAAGTTTTAGACAATGAGAAACTTACCCAACCTCCGTGTGCAATTAGCCCCCCGGCACCCTAAGGGACTAATCCTGTCTAATCCTGTGATGATAGCCGCTGGCATAGCTGGCTATGGCATAGAGTATGCTGAAATTGCTGATATACAAAAATTGGGCGCCATTGTCTGTAAAGGGACGACCCTTATGCCCAAAGATGGTAATGCCCAACCACGACTGGTGGAAACCGCTGGTGGTCTGCTTAATTCGGTGGGCTGGGAAAATATCGGTGTTGACGCCCTGATTGGAGAAAAAGCGCCTGTATGGGCAGGATGGCGAGTTCCGGTTATTGTTAACGTTGCCGGGGAAACAATGGACGAATATGTGGCTGTGACCAGCAAGTTAGAAGGCGTGCCCGGGATCAGCGGCATTGAGCTAAATATTAGCTGCCCCAATGTTTCCGCAGGAGGGATAGAATTTGGTGTCGACCCCGAGCCTGCCGCTCGGGTGACTTCAGCGGTTAAAGCTGCCACCACCTTACCGGTTATCGTTAAGTTGAGTCCCAATGTAACCGATATTAAGGAAATCGCTTTAGCCGTGGAAGAAGCTGGAGCTGATGCCATATCCCTGATTAATACACTGAAGGGCATGGCAATCGATATAGACCAGAGAAAGCCACGCTTAGGGAATATTACAGGCGGACTTTCTGGTCCCGCTATCAAGCCTGTTGCTCTTTATATGGTATTCGAGGCAGCCAGGGTGGTCCGTATTCCATTGATAGGATGTGGCGGCATTGCTTGTGCTGAGGATGCCCTGGAGTTTATTATGGCTGGGGCTACCGCTGTGCAGATTGGCACAGCCAGCCTGACTAGTCCTGATATCTGTCTTACTATACTGGAGGGGATAGAGCGTTTTTTACAGGAAAAGGGAATTAAAAATCTCACTGATCTTATTGGCGTTGCCCGGGATAAGCCCTGAGAAAGCTGCTATTTGGCGGTCGCTTCCTTCTGGATGAAGCTGATGATGTCCTCTGTGGAAGTGCCCGGGCTAAAAACAGCTTTTATACCCATTTGTTGTAAGGTGGGAATATCATCCTCGGGTATTATGCCACCAGCGATAACCAGGACATTTTCTCTTCCTTTTTTTCTTAATCCTTCTATGATTGGTGGAAAAAGCTCTAAATGAGCTCCCGATAGGATGCTCAACCCAATAACATCTACATCCTCCTGGATAGCTGCCTTGACAATCATCTCGGGAGTTTGTCGGATACCAGTATAGATTACCTCCATGCCGGCATCCCGCAAAGCTCTTGCTACCACTTTAGCACCTCGGTCATGCCCATCTAAACCAGGCTTGGCTAGCAGAACACGAATCCTACCTTTGTTCATAGTTTGCTCCATCTCTAGATTTTCTGACAAAGCTCAACAAGCACTCCTCTAAGCGATTTGGGGTGAATGAAAGCTACCATGCCCTCTAAGCCAGGGCGCGACTTCTTATCAACTAATTCAATTCCCCTTTCAGAGAGGCGGCTAAGCTCCTTATCTACATTGTCAACTTCAAACGTTATATGGTGAAGGCCCTCCCCTCTTTTCTCCAGGGCTTTAGCCATATTACTGCCGGGAAGTGGTTCTAAAAGTTCCAGATTGGCGCCCTGGGCTAAGGAAAGGATGGCTGCCTTTACTCCTTGCTCTGAGATGGTTTCAATCTTGTCAACCTCAGCGCCGAAGCAATCCTTATAAAGCTTTATCGCTTCATCGAGGTTGCTGACTAAAATACCGATGTGGTCAACTTTTCTGGCCATTTCACCTCCTTAAAAGCCGGTATCATAAATCTTGAAGGCTGTCTCTCAAAAAACCAGGAATTCCTTTTGGGTGGCAAAAATCTTACGAAGTACATCACATATCTCACCCACGGTGGCGTAAGCTTCCACACATTCAAGAAAGGCGGGCATGGTATTATCCTTGCTTTGGGCGACATCTTCCAATCGCTTAAGCGCCTGGTTGACATTGCTGGTGTTCCTGTCTTTCCTAACCTGGGCAGTCCTCTCCCTCTGCTTTTTTTCCGCTTCTGGCTTGACTCGAAGCAGGCCCACTATTTTAGGATAGGGAGAGACGAATTTGTTTACCCCTACCACGGTACGTTTACCGCTTTCAATTTGTTTCTGGTAGCGGTAAGAAGAGTCTTGAATTTCCCTCTGCTGATATCCTTGCTCTATGGCAGCTACGGCACCACCAATGCTATCAATTTTGGTGATATACTCCCCGGCTTCCTTTTCCAGGCTGTCGGTTAGATGCTCTATGTAATAAGAGCCACCAAGAGGATCGACGACAGCAGTAATGTCACTCTCATAGCCCAATATTTGCTGAGTCCGCACAGCTATGGTCACTGCTTCTTCAGAAGGCGGAGCATAAGCTTCGTCGAAGGAGTTAGTATGCAGCGATTGAGTACCTCCTAATGTCGCAGCCAGGGCTTCTAGGGCTGTCCGCACAATATTATTATGCGGCTGCTGTGCAGTGAGGCTACATCCAGCAGTTTGAGTATGGAAGCGAAGCATCCAGGAACGTGACTCTTTAGCCCCGAACCTCTCTCTCATAATCTTCGCCCAGAGGCGTCGTGCTGCCCTGAATTTGGCAATCTCTTCAAAAAAGTTGATATGGCTATTGAAGAAGAATGATAATCTGGGAGCGAATGTATCTACATCAAGCCCAGCATCAATAGCTGCCTGAACATAAGCAATACCGTTAGCGAGGGTGAAGCCAATTTCTTGAGCCGCAGTGGAACCAGCTTCTCGTATGTGGTAACCACTGATACTGATGGTATTCCAGCGAGGGACCTGCTCAGCACAATAAGCAAATATATCAGTGGCCAACCTCATGGAAGGACGGGGCGGGAAGATGTGAGTACCTCGAGCGATGTACTCCTTAAGTATGTCATTTTGAGTAGTGCCGTTTAAATTAGCTGGCTCGACTCCTTGTTTCTTACCCAGGGCAATATACATGGCAAGGAGAATCGGGGCAGTGGCATTTATGGTCATGGAAGTGCTTACCTTATCCAGAGGTATATCCTGAAAAAGAATCTCCATATCCTGGAGACTGTCTATGGCAACACCAACCTTGCCCACTTCGCCTTTAGCTAAGGGATGGTCAGAGTCATAACCAATTTGTGTGGGCAGGTCGAAGGCTATGCTCAGGCCAGTCTGCCCTTGCTCTAAGAGATAACGGTACCGCTGGTTAGTTTCCTCAGCAGTACCAAAGCCAGCGTACTGGCGTATTGTCCATATTCTACCCCGATACATATTTGCTTGGACACCCCGAGTAAAGGGATACCCTCCGGGGTAGCCTAAATCTCGAGTGTAGTCAAAATTTACCAAGTCCTCCGGTGCGTAAACAGTATCAATTTCCAGGCCAGAACTGGTTTCAAACTTCTCCTGGCGCTCGGCGGCACGCTTTAAAGCCGAAGCCAATGTAGTTTCACGCCATTCTTGCTTAGTTTTATTGGCCATAGCTACCCCCTGAGTTAAGAAAATTTGTCCAATGGACTCTCTCGGGTCCAGGTATTACCTGGGCTGAAAATGGATTAATAACCTCCACCTGTCATTCTGAGCCCTTCGCATCTTGTCATCCTGAGGCATTCACTTTTTGTCGTTGCGAGCACCTGAAAGGTGCGTGGCAATCATCTGCCCCACCGAGATTGCGGAGCCTGTTCCGAAGCATAAGCGAGGAATCTCGCTCCTCGCAACGACACGAGGGGGAGATTGCTTCGGCACTATCGTAGCCTCGCAATGACAGAATTGAGGTATCATTCTGAGCCCTGCGCATAGCTCAGGATGGTGGCTAGAAATTCTTCGTCTTCCAACCCCATTTGGACTCTCAGAATGACGTCACTAAACGCTCTCGCTATGTGCTATTGACACGGAGTATGTCATACTATTTACTTTTCTCTGACCCACTAAGCTTGCCCAAAAAGGGAGCCAGTATATCCATGGGCAAAGGAAACAGAATAACGTTGCTTCTCTCTGTGGCAATGCTTGCCAATGTCTGCAAATAGCGAAGCTGTAGAGCTGAAGGCTGACTGGAAATAACTTTGGCAGCCTGGGCCAATTTCTCTGCCGCCTGGGCTTCACCCTCGGCGTGAACCACCTTGGCTCTCCTGTCTCGCTCAGCCTCAGCTTGGGCTGCCATAGCCCTCTGCATTGTTTGCGGCAGTTGCACATCCTTAACCTCCACCATGCTCACTTTTATACCCCAGGGATTAGTGCCTTCATCAACCACCCCCTGTATCTTTTCGTTGAGCCTGTCCCGCTGGCCTAATAACTCATCCAGCGTAGATTGTCCGACAACATTTCTTAAGGTGGTAGCGGCAAGCAACGAGGTTGCCTTGACATAGTCGAGCACCTTGAGAATAGCATCATCTGCACCGACCACCCGAAAGTAAATTACGGCGTCAACCCTGACAGTAACATTGTCCAGGGTGATGCACTCTTGCTGGGGGACGTCCATGGTGATTACCCGAAGGTCAATTTTCCGCATATTCTCAACGAAAGGTATAATCAAGACCAGGCCCGGTCCTCTAAGGCCCACGAATCTACCCAGTCGGAAAACGCCCCCTCTTTCATATTCTCGAACGATCTTGATAGCTGCCGACAGAAGTATTAGTACTGCTACTGCGATAACAACATAGATAAAAACGTTCATTTTTCCTCCTTTTCTTTAGATTTTTTAGTCACCCAGAGTTTCAATCCTTCTACTTTGGTTATTATCACCTCCTCTCCGGTTTCTATTTTACTACCTTCGGCTATGGCTGTCCATAATTCTCCTTCAGCCAGAACCGTGCCCCTGGGATTGAGGGCCGTTTGCACCACAGCTTCTTTCCCTATCATGTCTTCTATACCAGCCGAGAGTTTTCGCCTCTGGCCTTTTACGATGGCATAAATAACGAAAATGATAAAAGCGACGGCAAAAACTATGGCTATGATAATTGGGCCAGTCATTTCGAAATCCATAAAATCCATAAACGTTACCTTCCTATTCCTTTGATTTCTTTGTCACCCATAATTTCAATGCTTCCACTTTGGTTATTATCACTTCTTCACCCCGTGCTACTCTGCCGCCTTCCGATGCTGCCGTCCATAATTCTCCCTGAGCGAGAACCGTGCCCGTAGGGTCGAGAGGTGTTTTGGCTATGGCTGTTGCCCCAATCATTCCCTCAGCACCGGTAGCCTTGCGTCGCCTTTGCCCGCGGATAATGGCGCCGACGACAAAGATAGCGAAAGCGGTAACGCCTGCCGTAACCCCGGCAATTAGCCCCTTACTTACCTCTATCCCCGGGCTGTGGCTGAACAATATCAGTGAGCCCATGACCAGTGAGATTATACCTCCGGCAGTCAATAGCCCAAAACTGGCGGTGAAGTACTCGGCGATAAAAAGTCCCACGGCCAGTAAAATAAGTGCTATGCCTCCCCAGTAAGCATCAAGCACACCCAGGGAGTAAAACGCCATGAGTAGGCTGATGCCGCCAGCCACCCCGGGGAAGACCATCCCCGGGTTGGAAATCTCAGTAATTAACCCTATTGTAGCCAGGGTAAACAGGATGTAGGCAATGTTGGGGTCGCTGAGGGTCTGCAGGAATTTTTCAATAGCATTCATTTCGTTTCTAGTTTGAACATAGTCTGCGGTATCAATGATAACTTCCTCGCCATTGGCTAAGGTGACTTCCCAGCCATTGATTTGGGAAATAAGGCTTTCCAAATTATCAGCTCGCAGGTCGATAAGGTTATATCCCAGGGCATCAACATCGGTGAATGATTTACTTTCCGTAACTGCTAGCTCGGCTTCTTCCATATTGCGGCCACGCTCCTCAGCTATAGTCCTCATCCACTTAGCCGAGAACTCGACTATTTTTTGCATCTGGTCTTCTGGTATTTCCTCTCCTCCAGCAGATACAGGATGGGCAGCACCGATGGTCGTGCCCGGCGTCATCGCTGCTATATGAGCAGATAGAGTAATGAAGGTTCCCGCTGATGCAGCCCAGGCACTTTTAGGTGAGACGTAAACCACGATGGGCACGTCGGCATTCATAATCTTCTGGACTATCTTCTCGGTTGAGTCAAGAAGCCCACCCGGGGTATCTAGCTCAATTATACAGACGGTAGCGCCGTTCTCCTCCGCCTGGCTGATACCCCGATCAATATAGTCCGCTATCACGGGCACAATGGTGCCATCCACGGTAAGAACTTCCACAGTAGTAGGGCTGGCGGCAGCGATCAGGCTGCCTCCTAAACCCGCGGCTACGGGAATCACAAGCAAAGCAAGGAAAAAAATCCTGAGCCCAATTCTAAGCATCTCGCATTATCCTCAAGTTAATTATAAACTAAGCAATCAAAAGCAACAAACTTAGGGTTCATAGGGATATGCGAAACTCTTCCCAAAGCTGATTCTACATAACTCCGTTACTGTTCCCAGAATTCTGTATCCCAAGCTACACTAAAGGTTTCAATAAGTGCTATAATGTTAGTTGGAAAGCAGAAATTTAGTGGCGGGACTGATGAAAGGGCCTAGAGGGATTAGGTAGTGGATTCTATCTTTATGGGATACATCGCAATAGCTATTGGGATATTTCTTGGTTTCACAGGAATAGCTGTTGCCATATTCTTTGGGTTGCGAGCGTTCCGAACAGATATCAAGGGTGAATTATCCACTGTCAAGGAGAAAATTATAGCTATACAGGAAACAGCGGGAAATGTTTGGGATGTGGTTAAGAGGAGCCCCATTTTTGGAGCGACCGGCACAGTGGAAAGAAACCTAAAAAATCTGGGTAAAATCAAGATTACGGCAGAACCACACTTGGCCCACTACTAATTACTTCCTCGCGGCGGAGAAACCAGTCTTGGATGACGCATGCATCGGTGCATTATCTAAGCAGCCGGAACTAGAGCAAAAGGAAGTGGAGTTTCCGTTAGGAAACTGGTTGGGCTCTTACTCCTGGTAATTGCACTAGCATTTCAACCATGGGAGTATCAGCAAACCAAGATAGCGAGAAGGAGGCACACATGGCACATGGGAGCACATCACAGGCGCTAGAACTTTTCCCCCCGGATATGACTAGGGAGGAGCCCCTGCGGGCAGAGATAACCATTGATGTAGTCATTCCTGCGTTCAATGAAGAAAGCTGTATTGAACGCTTGCTGCATGATGTGATGATGGCAATGCAGGATGACTGGTTTCAAATCCAGAATATCTACGTGATTTCGGATGCATCGACGGATCAAACGGATGACATCGTGCAACAAATAGCTGCCAGAGACCGAAGGGTAAAGCTAATCACTAAAGCGGAAAGAAAGGGCAAGATCGACTCAATAAACTTGGCCTTCTCAATCACCAACGCCGAACTTATTGTTTTTATTGATGCCGATGTCCGGTTAGCGAATGAACATAGCATAGCCAAGCTGGTACAACACCTTCGTGATGGTAAGGCTGCAATGGCTCAGGGTGGCCTTGTCCGCCCCTGCCCTGGCTTTACTCTCAATCCGGCGAAGCAGGCGGCGTATTTTGACTGGATCCTAGTAGACAAGATCAGAAGCAGAAAAGCTATCTCCTGGTGGAGCATAGATGGGCGGGTAATGGCCCTATCAAGAGACTTTTACCAACAGCTTGTTTTGCCACTCTCTCTCGCCGATGACCAGTTTATCTTCTATTCCTGCATTCAACAGGGTCGCAAGTTTGTATGGGCTGACGACGCTATATTCTACTATGGGCCGCCCGAGTCGATTGCAGACTTCAGTCACCAGTGGAGCAGGTACTTCTTCTACACCAATAAATCGCATCAATACTTCGGCAAAGAATTGATAGGCAGGGATATGAGTGTTCCCGGTCTGTGGCGAACGATCATGTCGAGCCTTCTTCGCCATCCTTTCTGCGGACTGATGTGGGTCTTATGCTACGTAATAAGTAAGATTGAATTTGTGTTCAGGCTTGATTTTGAGAGATACGAACGCGGTTTCTTCTGGACGAAATCCAGACCCTTGAAAATCCAGACCAAAGATGTTGTTGGCGCAAAAGTACCGGGAAATCCAAGGCAAAGCGGAAAGCAGGCATAACTGGTCTTCAGATGGGTATCCTGAGTTGAGCGGGTTGAAATGGGAAATCCTGGACAATAGCATGCCATCTTTACCATCCATTCTTACTATCATCGGAGCTTTTTCTGTTGCGGCAGCCATTTTTACTTCCTCCTCCCAGCCCTTAATACGTTTTGAAAGATTCCTTTAACAGCACTTTAAGAATGAACAACCCTTACACCAAGAATATCAGCTCATCTGTAGTGCTATTGAACAAATTTGTCCCCAACTGCAACCGAATTCGGGCTTATATGTATAACACTGGAGAGAAATCTGCCTATTTTTCTGTGTTCGCCCCTACATTCATATATAACATTACAATGGCATAAAACTGTGAAAGGCGGTGTAACACTAAGATATTGGACGAGTACACACCATTGAAGCTGGACACAGCTTAGTGTAGAATAGGCTAAGGATGAAAAACCAGAAATGTAAGGGAATGCAGGATTTGCTCCCCGAGGACATGTTACGCTTTCGCCGTATTGAAGATGTCTTCCGGACTTGTTGTCGTAACTGGGGCTACCAGGAGGTGAGGACGCCAACCTTAGAATACCTCTATTTGTTTACAGCTACGGGAACACTCACCCCGAGCATGTTAAGCAAGGTATATTCCTTTCTCGATTGGGATGGCTGGAGTGGTGAGCGGGTCGTCTTGAGGCCAGATGGCACTATTCCTGTAGCCAGACTCTACATCGACAATCTAAGTGGACAAGAATTAGCCAGGCTTTTCTATGTGACTAATATCTTCGCTTTTGAGGGAACCGGGAAAGAGAACAGGGAGCGATGGCAATGTGGTGCTGAGTTTTTCGGTGGTGCCAAATCTGCTCCGGATGTGGAGATAATCCTGCTGGCTAAAGAGGTTATCCGCAGACTTGGTCTCAGCAACATTGCACTGCAATTGTCCCATGCTGGCTTGGTGAAGGCCTTGCTCAAAGAGTTTAAGCTCAGTCCCGGTGAGGAAGCTAAGATGACAAACCGCATTTTGGAAGGAAATTGGCAAGCATTGACCAAGGCGAAATCCACTACCCCCGAAATCGACAAGCTCATGGCTTCGTTATTGGGCCTCAAGGGAAAATCGAGCAGCTTTCTACACAATGTAAGAACTTCATTCCCCAAAGCTTCACAGGACTTCAAGTCCAGCCTGGAGGACCTCATCAACATCGCCACATTACTGGATAACCTGGGTTGCAGCTATAAAATTGATATCGCAGCGATACATGGTTTTGAGTACTATACTGGAATCTGTTTTCAGTTCCTGGCTGCTGGGGAAAAAATAGGTGGCGGAGGAAGATATGATAACCTTGTGCCTCTTATGAATGGAGAGGACATCCCCGCCTGCGGATTTGCCTTATATGTGGACCCTATAATGAAATTGCTTCCGCTGGAGGAAGAGCAAAAGGGCGAATGTGGAATCCTGGTTAAAGGTAAGGAATTGGCTCCGAAAATAGTAAAGATGTGCTTTACTGTGGCGGAATCGCTTCGTGACGCCGGATACCCAGCAGAGCTTGACTTCATAGGTCGAGAAGAATCTAATTATAGGTGGGTCGTCCTGGTTTCTGGAAAGGAGCCCTCTCCGTTTGTGCTCACGGATTGTATACAAAGGCGACGGCGAGAAGCCGCTTCTATGGCAGAGATTCTTAAAGTGGTAAGTGAGGGATGAAGGACTACCAAGCCGGCTACATAAAACTCGCCCTCCCCAAAGGCAGGTTTCTATCGCCTACAGCTAGCTTGCTTGCCGGGATAGGCCTGGGATTCCAGGATTATAGTGATAAAACAAAGCAATATCGCCTTCGCTCGGCAAGGTTTCCCAGTCTTTCCGCTAAAATACTTCAAGAAAAAGATATTTCCATACAGGTGGCCGTAGGGAATTACGACCTGGGTATTTGTGGTTTGGATTGGATTGAAGAATTCCTGGTGAAATATCCAGCAGGAGCTCTGGTAAAAATATCGAGTCTAAATTATGGTGAAGGCAGTATACACGTGGTTGCCAGTGCTGAAGTGGGGATAGCTAATCTCAATGAGTTATCAGCCGGGAGCAATGATTATCGTATAGTAAGTGAGTATCCTAATCTGGCTGAGGCTTTTGCCTTAAATCTCAGGATGAGAAGGTTCAGGATTTTCCCGGTGTGGGGAGCTGCTGAAGCTTATCCCCCGGAAAATGCTGACCTGGCGGTGCTCTGGGGAAAGAGTGGAGCGCATATAGCAACTCAAGGCTTAATTCCTCTCGAAAGATTACTCCCCGTTACTGCCTTTCTAATAGCCAATCGAGAAAGCCTGGAGAACAAGGATTTGAGCCAGATATTGATGTGTTTTAGCTCCAAGCTTACCGCTGAGCCGCAGACATCAATAGAAAATGGGCTTGACATCTCTGAGGAACTAAAGGGGTCTCGTCCCTTGTGGCCGGCAAAGGAAATCAACCTGGCTTTACCTGATGGACATCAGCAAGCACCTACTGCGCAGTTTTTGAAGCGAGCCGGGCTGGCACTCCAGGGGTATTCTGAAGAGGTAGTGAGCCGCCGACCCTCCGCTGATTTAGACTGGCTTGGCATTAAAGTAATCAGGCCCCAGGATATGCCTCTGCAAGTGGCTAATAGCAATTTCGACTTAGCCATAACCGGTGAGGATTGGCTGCTGGAACACCTCTATCGCTTCCCCTCAAGCCCGGTAAAGAAATTGTTTGCTCTCGGCTTTGGCACCGTCAAAATTGTCGCTGCCGTGAGCCAGGAAATGCCTGTGGCCGACATTGATGAATTGAGGTCACTTGTTCAGAGCAACAAGTTCGCTCCTCTAAAAGTAGCCTCGGAGTACATAGATATTGCCGACAGGTATCTTCGGGACAATCACATTAACCCATACAAGCTAATTCCAACCTGGGGGGCGAGCGAGGCTTTTTTACCCGAGGATGCCGATATGCTTATTGATAATGTCCAGACAGGGAAGACCCTCAAGAAGCACAAATTAAAGATTATTGATGTGCTCCTCCGGTCTTCGGCTTGTCTAATTGCGAACAAAGATAGTCTTGCATCTTCCGATAAAAAAGAGAAAATGGAGTTTCTTACACAGAAATTGCGAGCGGGGCTAAAGTAGATAAAAAATTAAAATGCAAAAATCGAAAATACAGAGGAAAAATAAAAAATTTACATTTTAATTTTTGACTTTTGGTTTTAGTTGACGTGAAAAAAGTCAAAGGATTTAATAAGGCAAGCCAATTACTGACCAGGGAAAATTTCTGGGAGCATTTCACCACGCCACCGGGACTAGGAGTTCAAATAAAGCAAGTCTTTGGCGAAGAGCTTTCAGTTCAAGAAGTGGTCGACCGTGTCATCGGTGAGGTTCGGGACAAAGGTGATAAAGCCCTCTTTGATTACACCGAAAAATTGGATGGAGTCCGACTGGATTCCCTGGAAGTAGACAGACAGGAAGTTGTTGCCGCTTATGACACGATAGACAAGAAACTTGTCTCGGCCCTTGAGTTCGCAGCCAGAAGAATACGGGACTTCCATCTTGCCTGTGGACACAAAGTCGGCCTAATCCCCATCGATAAGCACTTAAGGCAACAGGTTCTGCCCTTACAAAGGGTTGGCCTATATGTGCCTGGTGGCACCGCTGCCTATCCATCCACAGTGCTGATGATGGCCATACCAGCCAAAGTGGCCGGTGTTGGGGAAATCGTTATGGTTTCACCGCCTGCTAAGGATGGCAGGATTCCTGCACCCACGTTGGTAGCTGCCGACATTGCCAAGGTCAACCGCATTTTTAAACTTGGCGGCGCTCAAGCTATTGCTGCATTGGTTTTTGGTACTGAATCGATACCCAGAGTGGATAAGATTTGCGGTCCGGGGAACATCTTCGTGACCCTGGCTAAGAAAATGGTTTATGGCACAGTGGACCTCGATGGTCTCAAGGGTCCCAGCGAGATAGTAATTGTAGCCGATGAGAAAGCCGATCCCAGCCTTTGTGCCGCCGACCTCCTGGCCCAGGCTGAACATGACCCCCTGGCTTCAGTAATTTTAATCACCACTTCGGCTGACCTGGCTGACCAGGTAGACAAGGAAATTGAGATACAACTGGGAAAATTAAAGCGGCGCTCCACTGCTGGAACGGCTGTTGATGCAGGAATGCTTGTGCTTGTCGATGACATGGCCCAAGCAGTGGAGTTGGTCAATCTCTTCGCTCCGGAGCACCTCTCCATTATGGCATCCGACGCTTCAACTTTAATCCCCAAAATTCGCAATGCCGGCTGTATTTTCATAGGCGAGAATTCGCCTGTCATTCTAGGCGATTATGTTGCCGGTCCCAGCCATGTATTGCCCACCGGAGGCAGCGCTCGTTTCGGTTCTCCTCTGGGTATTATGGACTTCCTCAAGGTTACCAATATCATCGCCTTGGACAAGCCCGCCATGCGAGAACTGAGCCAGGCCGCTGTGGTAATAGCTAAAGCTGAAGGGCTCGATGCCCACGCCCAGGCAATAGAAAGAAGGACGAGAGCTAAATAAAAGATTAAAATGCAAAATGCAAAAATACAGAGCAAAAATAAAAAGTTTTGCATTTTGACTTGTCACTTTGATTTCTTATTATTGGTTTTTGGTTTTAGTTGAAATGGACATAAAAAAACTTATAAGGCCTGAGCTCGTGACCATGAAGGGTTACATCCCTATCGAGCCTACAGAAGTTTTGAGCCAACGGGCTGAATTGCCTTCGAATAAGGTAATAAAGCTTGATGGTAACGAGAATCCTTATGGGTGTTCCCCAAAGGTCTATCAAGCTCTAGCCACTTATCCCTATTATCATAGTTACCCCGACCCGGAGCAAAGAGAGCTACGGAAGGCTTTAGAGAAATATACTGGCCTGGGCCGCCAGCACATTGTTTGCGGCATGGGCAGCGATGAACTTATCGACCTTATCCTCAGGCTTTTCCTCAAACCCGGAGACGAAGTTATCAATTTTCCACCGACATTCGGTATGTACCCCTTTAGCACCGATGTTTGTGGAGGCAGGGTGGTTGATGTGCCTAGAGCTGAAGATTTTGCCCTTGATATGGTCGGTATGAAGAAGGCATTGACCAGGAGAACAAAGGCCATCTTTGTTGCCTCGCCCAATAATCCCACCGGCGACACCGCCACCGAGAAGGAAATTATGGAGCTTGTTGGGACCGGAAAAATTGTTGTCGTGGACGAAGCCTATTTTGAATTCAGCAATGTAACCATGGCCAACCTAGTGCCCTCTTACCCTAACTTGATAGTTTTACGCACCTTCAGCAAATGGGCCGGGCTAGCCGGCTTAAGGATAGGCTACGGATTTTTCCCCGTAGAAATTGCTGGTTACCTGATGAAGATTAAGCAGCCCTATAACGCCAATGCCGCAGCTCAGGCTGCGGTGCTAGCTTCCCTGGCAGATATAGAATATCTTCGTGCTAATGTTACCAAGATAGTTATGGAGCGGAAGCGATTATTTAGCAAACTAAAGGAACTGAATTGGCTAAGGCCTTACCCCTCCCAGGGAAACTTTATCCTCTGTTCTCTGCCCGACGGAAAGGCCAAAAAAATCTGGCGCCAACTGCAAAAAAAGGGCATCTTTGTTCGCCATTTTGATACTCCTAGATTGAAAGACTGCCTGCGAATTAGCGTGGGCAGACCTGAGGATACTGATGCTCTGGTTAAGGCATTAAAGGAGGTTAAATATGACTGAAAGAAAAGCAACAGTTGCCCGTGAGACTGCCGAAACGAATGTCAGGGTGGAGCTCAACATTGACGGCAGCGGACAATTTCAAATCACCACCGGCATGAGAATGTTCGACCATCTCCTTACCCAGCTAGCTCAGCACGGAGTATTCGACATAAAAATCTCAGCCTCGGGTCCCGACCAGCACCACGTAGTGGAGGATGTGGCTATTTCGCTGGGCAAGGCTTTTAACCAGGCACTGGGAGAAAAGCAAGGCATTGTTCGTATGGCCCATGCTATCGTACCTATGGATGAAGCTCTGGCAGCGGTGGCTGTGGATATTGGAGGCAGAGTCTACAGTGTAATCGAGGCAGACTTTAACGAAGCCAACATAGGCGACCTGGACGCTGATTTAGTCCGCCATTTTCTAGTCTCCCTTGCCTCCGAAGCCAAAGTCAACCTCCACGCCAAAGTGCTCAGCGGCATCAACGACCACCACAAAGCCGAAGCCTTATTCAAAGCCCTGGCCCGAGCCCTGGATACAGCTACCCGCATTGACGAGCGAATCCTGGGCAGGGTGCCCAGCACAAAAGAGGTTATTGAAGGTTAGAAAGACATCTGATTCAGTCTCAAGGCTCTCAAGGAGTGCAGCTATACAGCGGGCTCAATTATGTTTAAAATAATATAGAGTTAGTCTATGTAGAAAGTGTAGAGCAGCGGAGGTAACAAATGCCGGAATTGAGTTGGGCCACCGTAGTCACTTGGTTGATAGACCATGGCACCCGCATCCTTATCATAGTGGTGGTGGGAGCAGTGTTGTGGTTTGCCTTAAATAAGTTTCTCCCGCCTATTGTGCGCCGTAGCGTAGCCCGAACCAAATATAAGGAAAGCAAAGAGGGGATAGAGAAGAGGACGAATACCCTTCTATCTATCTTCAAGGGGATGGGGCGGGTATTCATTGGCATAGTTGCCATAATGATGGTCCTGTCTGAGGTGGGACTACCCGTCGCGCCAGTTCTGGCTGGCTTCGGCATCGTCGGCATAGCCATCGGCTTCGGCGCTCAGTACTTGATAAGAGACCTCATTGCTGGCATATTCATCATTTTGGAGAACCAGTACAGGGTGGGAGATGTAGCCAGGGTAGCCGACGTCGCTGGTTTGGTGGAGGAGGTAACTTTGAGAAAGACGGTGCTCCGTGACCTGGATGGTATAGTCCACCATGTACCCAATGGTGAAATCAGGATAGCCAGCAACTTCACCAGACACTTTGGTAGGGTCAATCTCAATGTCTCGGTAGCATATGACACTGACCTCGACCATGCCATAAGCGTGATAAATCGCGTAGGGCAGGAACTTGCTGAGGATGAAAAATGGCGTAAAGTAATCAAAAGTCCTCCCCAGGCGCTGAGGGTTGATAATCTGGGCGACTCCGGAATAGATATCAAGATTTTGGGCGATGTTAAACCTATAGAGCAGTGGGCAGTGATGGGGGAGTTGAGGCTTCGCCTCAAGAAAGCTTTTGATGCCGAGGGTATAGAAATACCCTGGCCCCATACCAAAGTGTATTTTGGCAGTCCTTTACCAGATTTTCCTAAGAAGGAGGATTAGTCTCACGAAGTATTCCCAGCCTGCTGCTTTTTGCAAAGTTCTCTTCGTCCTCAAAGTCTCCTTATCCAGAATGTCTTTGCTGTCCACCCGAGCTAAAGAGAAGGTTTTTTCTATTTCCCAAACTACTCCTCCATTAAGCCATTATCCTGGTAGCAGTGTTTCTAATGCAAAAATTCCCGACGCACTTGACAGTAACTACTGACCAGTTTATAATGCAAAATACCTAGTAATACGATGTAGTTTTTAAAAACCAAGGATTACCTGGAGCCGATGAGCGCTTGGGGGACAGCTGAGGTGACATGGGCTCCTGAAGGTAATTCGAGGATAATGCTGGATGAAGGAGCCGCATACGCTGCGTCGCTTGGGAGACCTGGCCCGAGCCATCGCTTATCGGCAGGCGTTAATCAAACATGAGTGCTGGCCCCGCGCCAAGATTGAGGAGTTGCAGCAGCGCCGGCTAGCCAGGCTTCTTGATTGGGTAACTCAACAGTCTCCCTTTTACCGCGAGTTATGCAGCACACACCGGATGAGGCAGCCCTATAGTCTCCAAGACTTCCCTATCATGGACAAAAAAGCCTACATGAAACACTTCGACGAAATTGTCACTGACCCTCGGTTGCGCCTCTCCCAACTACAGGAACATATGGCCCATGTTTCCGGGGATGAGTATTACCTGAACGAGTATCGTGTGCTTACTACGGCGGGTAGCTCCGGGCATAAAACGGTGGTAGTATTCAATCGAAAAGAATGGAGTATTCAGGAGGCGGCAAGTATGCGGATTGCAGCCATGATGGGAGTGGTTCCCTTCTCAAGGAGACGCCCCACGATTGTTACCATCGGCTCTCCCAGCCCTCTGCACGATAGTTATCGCCTCCCCCTGAGCATGGATATCGGCCTTTACCGGTTTCACGTGTTACCGGCTACTGCTCCTATCGAAGAGCTGGTTCAGCGGTTAAATTCCCTTCAACCCCACATCCTTCGGGGTTTTCCATCCATGCTTGGGCTGCTTGTGACAGAACAACTTCAAGGGCGCTTGCATATCAATCCCTGTATTATCGCCGGCGGTGGTGAACCACTGCCCAGCGAATTGAGGAAGCAACTCCAGGCTGCGTGGCAAAGTTCTGTCTTTGACATCTATGGCACTCAGGAGGGACTCCGCGCTATGGAGTGCAACCCTGGCCAAGGGATGCACATCTTCGAAGATTTGGGCATTGTTGAGGTAGTAGATGAGGACAACCGCCATGTGCCCGACGGGACTCTAGGACACAAGATTCTGTTCACCAGTCTCTTCGGCTTCACTCAGCCCGTCATCCGCTACGAAATATCCGATATGATGGTACTGGCTCCGGAGCCGTGCCCGTGTGGCCAACCATTCCGACGTATTCTTGCCATCAACGGCAGGAATGACGATGTTCTCTACCTTCAAGGTCAAGGAGGGAGACAGGTTGCTGTTCATCCTGTCCATTTTTGGAACGTTCTGGAAAGCTTCGCGGATATACGGCAGTACCAGGTGGTACATGAACCAGACGGTATCTGTTTGCGGCTGATGTTCGAGGAAGGGAATGAAAACACAGCTTGTAGCGTCAGGGAACAACTGACACGGAAGTTACATGCCCTGGGCGTTGATCGCCCGTCTATTCGTGTTGAACTGGTAACCACGCTGGAAGACCGCTCCCGTCATATGGGGAAGTGGAAGAACATCATCTCCAACGTAAATCAGTCAGTACAATAACCGTGAGTTATTAGCGACCGGATTGCCGCGCGTTCCAGAAAGCTATGCCTGCGGATGCCGAGTGGTTAGGTGGGAAAATGAGTTCCCAGGGTGATACATGGCCTCTTCTTTATTAAGAACTATTATACGAGCTATGTTGCCCATCATAAACAAAGTTCACACAATGGTTCTTGATATCAAGCCTCTGGAAAAAAACAGCCTCATCTGCATTGAGGTGAGACGTCACAGGGGCTGTCCTATCAAGCTGGAGGATGGTTGTGAGATCGGGCCGGGCGACCCTGTCATCAAACTCCATTTCAATGATGCTTGGATTGCTGAGAGACTGCGGCCAAGCTCAGGGTCAGGGACAAGAGGCTTCCCCCGGGGACTCTTCTACTACTTCAAAGATGGATTGCAACTCCTTGCCACCGAAGTAGCCGATGGAAAATATGGGAGCATCGTTGCAGTGTATGGATGGACTGCCTTTCATGCTCACGCTAGACGGTTGGGATTCCAGGTCATTGATCTGCCGAACACCCTGAGGATAAAGCTGGCCCGGCTCCACATCGCCGCACTAATGCAGTCACATCATACCCCCTGGTTTAAGAAGCATATCACCTCTCGTAAATCCGTGAAAGTTAAGGCGGTTTGGCTTTCCCGGGCTGAACTCTTGAGAATACACGGCTCGGTCTCGTAATGCTTGTGCTTTAGTGACACGGAGGCTAAGGCCGGACCTGACCATTGCCTTGGATAATCCACTTGTAGCTGGTTAGCTCTTTCAAAGCCATGGGACCACGGGCGTGAAATTTTTGGGTGCTTATGCCTATCTCGGCACCTAATCCAAACTGGCTCCCGTCGGTGAAACGGGTGCTGGCATTGGCGTAGACACAGGCGGCGTCCACTTCGTTGAGAAAGCGCGTTACTGCCGAATAGTCTTCGGTAACGATAGCTTCGGAGTGCCCTGAGCCGTATTTCTCAATGTGCTCCAGGGCTTCGTCCAGGGAATTAACCACCTTAATAGCCGCTCTTAGCGATAGGTATTCCTTCCCCCAGTCCTCGTCCGTTGCCGGGGCCAGCTTCAGGGATGGAATGGGCTTAAGTATAGCCATGGCTCGCTCATCGCAGTGCATTTCCACCCCGGCTTTAGCCCACTCCTTGGCAATAGCAGGCAGGTAAGCTTGAGCAACTTGATTATGGACTAGGAGACAATCCAGAGCGTTGCAAACGGTGGGACGCTGGACTTTGGCATTGTAAGCAATGGCTACCGCCTTATTCAGGTCAGCACTCTTATCCACGTAGGTATGGCAAACACCGATGCCGCCGGTAAGTACGGGCATAGCGGCATTTTCCGAGACGAGCTTTATCAAACCAGTACCGCCACGGGGAATCATCAGGTCAATTATTCCCTTCATCTTGAGCATTTGGTTCACTAAAGTCCGTTCTGTGGACTCAATAAGTTGGATTGTTCCCTGAGGCACACCAGCCTGGTTGCAGGCCTCCTGGGCTACCCTGGCTAGGGCAGTGTTGGAATTTATGGCTTCCTTGCCACCCCGAAGGATAACAGCATTGCCCGATTTAAGGCACAGGCTTGATATGTCTATGGTAACATTGGGGCGGCTTTCGTATATCGCACCGATAACTCCCAAGGGGACTCGCTTCCTGCCTATCTGCAAACCATTGGGCAGAGTTCGCATCTCAAACACCTCGCCTACGGGGTCAGGCAGTGCAGCCACTGTTCTTGTGTCCTGAGCTATGCCCTCAAGGCGGGATGGCGATAGCATAAGCCTATCGAGCATGGCTTCGCTCATCCCCGAAGCCTTCGCCTCCTCATAATCAATTTTGTTGGCTGCCAGAATTTCATCCTTTTTGGTGATAAGAGCTTCAGCAGTATTGACCAACGCCTTGTTCTTAGTTTCGGTGGAAAGGAAAGCCAGCCTCCTTGAGGCTGCCTTAGCTGCCTTCCCCTTTTCCTTTAATTCTTTTACGGCTGATTCCATAATTTACGCTCTTCTATTGATGGTTTTAGTTATCGCCCATGTCTAACTCCACCTTCTTCGAAATGCCAATGAGATGTTGACAAAACTATAACATTTTACTATAAATTTGGGAGCAGTAGGAAAAGCTCCTGGAAAACGGTTGGTCATCTGATAAAGATGGCAGCGTCTGTAGAGGCGTGGGCTGCTACCACCGGGAGCTAATTTTTATATACTAGTTACTCATTGTCAGTTTCCTCACACCATCACCATATTATTTCTGTGAACCACTTCGTCGCCATAATCGTAGCCGAGGAGGCTGAAGATTTCATCGGAATGTTTCCCTCCGATTATAGCTAAATCAGAAGAGCTATAGTTGGAAATACCATAGCCAATGCGTTTGCCCTGCTCGTCCAGGATATCCACAATATCGCCGCGCTGAAACTCCCCCCCCGCCTTCATAACCCCCGCAGGGAGCAGGCTCTTATTTTGCTCCTTGAGGGCTAAGACGGCGCCTTTGTCCACCGTGACCTTGCCTTTGGAAGCCAGCCCGCTGAGCATCCACCTCTTTTTGCTCTCCAGCTTGTTCACCTGCGTGGGAAAGAAAGTGCCTATGTCTTCTCCCTGGCTAATCCTCACCAGTATGTCAGGTTCTCGCCCATCGGCAATGACTACGTTTACCCCTGAAGAGGTAGCTAGCCTGGCTGCTTCAATCTTGGTTGCCATGCCGCCAATCCCCTGGCGACTGGCGGTATCACTAGCCATGCGTTCAATTTCGGCGTCAATTTTATCCACCCGGCGAATAAGTTGAGCTTGAGGATTGTAATGTGGGTTGGCAGTGTATAAGCCTCCGATATCGGTGAGCATGACTAAAAGGTCAGCATCAACCAGGTTGGCCACCATGGCGGAAAGATTATCGTTATCCCCGAATTTGAGCCCTTCAATCTCATCGATGGCGACAATGTCATTCTCATTGACAATGCAGATTATGCCAAGCTCGATAAGGGCCAGCAAGGTATTACGAGCATTAAGATAGCCACTACGGTCCGAGAGGTCTTCCTTCGTGAGCAATGCCTGGGCTACGGTTATATCATACTGGCTGAAAAGTTGTTCATAGGTATACATGAGGTGGCTTTGCCCCACCGAAGCCAGGACTTGTTTAAAAGGGGTGTTCTTGCGTTCTGGAACTTTTTTAAGCTTCTGTCTTCCCGAGGCAATAGCTCCGGAAGAGATTATTATTATCTCCTTCCCCTGGCCGTGGAGTCGGGCTAGCTGCTCCACCAAACTTGACATAACTTGCAAGTCGAGATGGTCAGTGCCCGAGGTAATAAGGCCGGTGCCGAATTTAGCCACTATTCGATGGTAAGACATTGGCATAAATCTAGCAGTTTTCACTCATACTGACAACTCAGGCAAGGAAAAAGCAAGACATTCAGGCAATCGAAAAGGGAAGAATTAATAATCCCTCAGAATGTGCAATCAGATTGTTGCCGCATCACCTCTGCCTATTAAGTTTATGACAATGAAAATCTGATCCTATAATTTTGCTTACTCACTCAATATCTGAATAGCAATCTTGCTGGATCTGGGACGATTATCAAAATCTACGAAAACTATCTGCTGCCATCGAATAATTGAGAAACTAATCGTGACACCAGAGTATTCTCTAGGCTTCTTCGACAAAGTAACTCTGAAGCGTTGGCCGTTGTTTTGGGCTCTACCTAAAGAGTAATATGTTGTTCATATTTTCAACCGACTGTTGCCAAAATTTGGCGCTGCTGGTAAATTTGGTGTCAGCGTGAATGAATATAAGCCGAAGATAAACCTGCGTAAGTCGGTTTTCTTGGTGGCTATCGCTATTATTCTCATGGCAGTAGCTGGATGGCTTCTAGCACATGAGAATTTTTATCAAATGTTTGAAGCTGTCAGGAGTGCTAACCGCTTACTTATCGCATTAGCCATAGCCATATATTTTCTTAGCGTGGGGCTTTGGGCCACCCGCTGGCAAGCTGCACTTTCTTTCATAAACTGTAGAATAAGCTTCGGTACTCGTTACCTGATACTTTGCGCAGCCATTTTCCTTAATAATATTACTCCTGGAGCACGTGTTGGTGGCGACCCATTCGGAAGAGTTTATATGATGCATAGGCTGGAGAATACGAGTTATTCGTCGGGTATGGCTTCCTTATTTGGTGAGCGCGCTCTTACTCCCTTGGTTGTTGTCTCGTTTTTAATGGCGGGCTTGTTTTTGCAATTTGGGAAAGGGTCACTCCAGTTAGGTTCGATTCTTATAGCAGCCTGGGTTTTAGCCGCTCTCGGAACAATCTTTATTCCCCGCCTCTTTTTCAAGAAAAGGATTGCAGTCAGGGGTATAAGCAGCATTACAAACCATGTTCTCGGTTGGTTTAGAAAGCGCGGGAATACTCAAGAAATAATAGAAGGAATTGAGACTTTCTATTCAAGCACCTATGCTACGATAGACAAATGGAAGAAGGTATTGTTGATAGGGAGTTTGACATTATCAATTGGAGCGCTTGATGTTTTTCGACTTTACACTATATTCCTAGCCTTGGGCTATCATCCTAAATTTTCCATGCTTTTAGTTGCCTCCTCACTTCCGACTATCGTTGGTCTTATTCCATTTCTACCAGGAGGCTTAGTTCTTATTGAAGGGTCATTAATTTCGATTTTTGCCCTTTTCGGTGTTCCTCTAAATCTGGCAATGGCAGCAACAGTGATCGAGCGTGGGATCTCGTTTGTTCTGAGCACTATAGTAGGGGCTGGAGTCTTCTCCTATCTGGGAGTCAAAATGGCAGCAAAACCTGAAGTTCAAAACTAAGCAAAGATGCGTGTAGCATTAGTTGGCGACGAGTATTACCCTGATATAGGTGGTGCTGCTCGTTATGCTTTTGAGATAAGCCTTCAGTTGGTTAAGTTAGGTATAGAAGCCGTGGTGATCACCCATGCGCATCCTGGCCAACCTGAAGAGGAAGAAATTGCTGGGGTTAAAATCAAACGGGTGAAAGGCTTGGTTCTAAATAATCCCCACCGTGCCGCCTCGCTACTTCTTTTTCGCCGCTGTCATAAGTATATCCTGGATGGGAAATTTGATGTGGTCCATGGGTTGGATGTTTATTCCTCTATGGCGCAAATGGTGATTCGTTTTGTGCACAGACACCGAATCCCTTGTGTCATAACCTGCCACTCTGTGATTGAGTCACCTTTTTCAATATTCCTGCAGCGTTCCATGGGCTTGGCACCCAGCAAGGCTGACCGTCTAATAGCTGTAAGTCGGGCATCGGCGCGCTTCTCCCATTTGTTGGGCTTTCCCGAAAAAAGAATAACCGTTGTTCAAAATGGTGTTGATCTATCGTGCTTCAATGGGGAAGTAGATGCTGTTGTAATGCGAGAGGAATTGGGTATTGGTGACCAGCCCCTTGTAGTGACAGCGTCGCGTCTGATCAAGCGGAAAAGCCCAGATCTGCTCATATCAGCATTTGCCAGGGTCTTGAAAGTCGTTCCAGATGCAAAGCTGGTTATCGCTGGCTCTGGTCGGGAAGAGGATAATTTGTCTCGCCAAATCAAGGGCTTGAACATTATAAATTCCGTATTCATGGTGGGAAAACTGCCGAAAGAAAAAGTCGCTCAGCTCATGGCAGCGGCTGATGTTTTTGTTTTACCCTCTAAAATGGAATCCTTTGGACTGTCACTGCTGGAAGCTTCAGCTGCGGGTGTGCCAGTAGTATGCTCAAACGCAGGTGGAGTTCCCGAAGTTTTCCAAGACGGTTTCAATGCGCTCCTATATCCCCCAGGAGATGATAATGCTATGGCAAAGGCAATAATTTGTCTGATCCAAGATAGGGAGCTAGCAAAGACGATTAGCGCAAACGCCGTAGAAACCGCTAGCAGATTTACCTGGGAAATGGCTGCCGAGCGGACACTCCGAGTTTATGAAGAAGTATTACAAGAAAATGCCTCAAGTTGCTCTCACCATTGACGTTGAACAAGACGCTCCACCCTTTCTCAACACATGGCAGGGTGTAGAGAAAGGGTTACCATTAATGCTAGAAATTCTTGCTAAACATGATGTGCCAGCTACCTTTTTATAACGGGACTAGCTGCAGAAAGATTCTCTGGACTTATTGCCGAGATTTCTCAAAGGTATGAAGTTTCGTGTCACGGATATTAGCACGAATCTATCTCGAATGTGTATACGACGTGGCCTACTCACCTAATATCTGAATAGTAATCTTTCTGGACCTGGAGCGGTTATCAAAATCTACGAAAACTATCTGCTGCCAGGTGCCCAGAGTTAACCTCTTGTTCACAAAAGGTATTATTAGTGAAGCTCCGAGCGTGGAGGCGCGCACATGGGAATGGCCATTCCCATCCCCCCAAGTTTTATTATGCTCATAAGGAATATTCTGGGGTATCACTCTATCCCACATATTCTTAAAATCGGAAACTAGATTTGGCTCATACTCTATAGTGGTTATTCCGGCCGTTGAACCGACTATAAACAGAGTGACTATTCCACTATTAACCCCAGATTCCTCTACATTCTTTGCCACCTGAGAGGTTATATCGATAATGTCGCAATTACCTTTTGATTGAAGGGAGATGTCTTTAGTGACTACAGTCATATCCTTACCTCCTGCCATATGATATCGTCTAACTCAAATACAGGTCCATCGCGGCATACCTGTTTTAAGCCTTTCTTGGTATTTATAGTGCAGCTATAGCAAGCTCCGAAACCACACCCCATCCTCACCTCAAGGGAAACCTGACATTTTCTTAGTTTGAGATTGCTTCGCTTCGCTCGCCATGACATCCCTGCCATCGCCTTATACATATCCGCTGGACCACAGGCATGCACCTGGTCAGCCCAGTCTAAGAAATCAGGCAGAATATCCGTGGCCATGCCTTTCTTGCCCATGTTGCCATCCTCGGTGACGGGAATAAATTGAACTCCTTTTGGTAAAGGCGATACTTTGCTTCGCTTCTTGCCCGCAGAAGAAGGGCCTATCTTGGGCATGGCCGAGGGATAGAGTTGAGCAGCAGTGCTCGCCCCATGAATTAAAGTTATCTGGTGCTGTGATGAAGCACACTGCATCAAGAAAACGAGCGGAGCAATGCCAATTCCCCCAGCTACCAGCAGTAAGTTCCTTGCTCTCGGTTCGATACTAAAACCCCTGCCCAAAGGGCCTAGAATGTCTATCCTGTCACGTTTCTGTCGCTGTGACAGCCAGAGGGTGCCTTTGCCCGTTACCTTGAACAGGAGGGCAATCTCTCGGGATGAAACTTGATGGACGCTGAGAGGGCGACGTAATGTAAAATCTCCACACCGCACTGTGATGAATTGCCCCGGCAGAACTGAACAAGCTATATTTGGTGCCTCAATCCACATGAGGTGTATGCCGGGCATGACCTCCACATTAGAAGCTACGGAGCATAAGGTTTGTTTCATGCTAAAACCTAAACAAAATCAAAAGTCAAAATGACAGGTTAAAATGTAAAAATCTGTGGTTTGCTTAATGTCCATTTTCGATTTTTGCCCTGTCATTTTGCGTTATTTTCGCTCTTTAGATACTCCCTGAGTGGTTGAACGTTAAAGATTTGGCCACTATTTGCTAACGCTCCTATAGCTACCCGAGCAGTATCTAATGAGGTGAAGCATGGTATCCTCTTTTCTGCCGCGGCACGCCTGATATCTAACCCATCTTTTAGCGGAATGCGCCCTCCAGTGATAGTATTAATCACTCCGCTCACAGAATTATCTTGAATAACATCAATAACGTTAGGATGCCCCTCGCTTAGCTTCTTGGTCACCATTTTTACCGGGAGCCCCATAGACTCAATCATAGCTGCGGTCCCCTCCGTGGCGTAGAGCTCGTGGTGAAGGGAATGCAATTGCTTAATCAGAGGCGAGGATTCAGCTTTATCCTTGTCTGCAATACTAAGTAGCAGACTACCTCCTTGAGGCAGCATCAATCCAGCAGCTAAAAGTGCCTTAACCAAGGCTGCCTCAAAGCTGTAATCAATCCCCATGACCTCGCCTGTGGACTTCATCTCAGGACCAAGGTAGCTATCCACTCCAATCAATTTGGACATGGAGAAAACGGGAGCCTTTATACCTACCAAGTTTTGTCTCCTCCATAACCCACCTTCATAGCCTTGCTCCCTGAGGCTAATCCCAGCCATTACCTTAGTGGCAATTCTTACCATGGGCACGCCGGTTACCTTGGAGATAAAAGGCACGGTTCGGCTGGCGCGGGGATTTACCTCAAAAACATATACCGTTGAGCGACCATTTTCCCTCATGATTACCATCTGGACGTTCATCAACCCTTTAATTCCCAGAGCTGGTCCAATTCTGGTGGTGTAATCCACCATGGCATTTACTTCGTCTTCAGTGAGATTGATTCCCGGGTAGATAGACAAGGCATCACCGCTATGTACGCCAGCTCTTTCAATATGCTCCATCACGCCAGGAATAAGAACCTTTTCCCCGTCGCAAATGGCATCTACCTCGACTTCTTTACCTTGGAAATATTTATCAATAAGCACAGGATGCTGGCTATCCATCTCCAGAGCTAGTGTCAGGTAGCGGATTAACTCAGGTTCGTTGTACACGATTTCCATAGCCCGGCCCCCCAGAACATAGCTAGGGCGCACTAAGACAGGATAGCCTAGGTTCCTGGCTACATTTAATGCCTCTTCAACGGATGTCACTCCAGCCCCCGGCGGCTGAGGAATACCTAATCTGTCCAGGAAATCTTCAAAGCGACGGCGGTCTTCAGCGATGTCTATAGCTTCGGCACTCGAGCCGAGTATTGGTAGATTGTTGCGAGCTAAGAGCCCAACCAGATTAATGGGTGTTTGTCCACCGAGCTGGACAATAGATGCTGGAGCAGAACCGTTATTACTCTCATTCTCAAGTATATCTCGGATGCTTTCCTCGTCCAAAGCTTCGAAGTAGAGGCGATCACTAGTGTCGAAATCGGTGGAGACTGTCTCGGGATTAGAATTGACCAAGATGCTCTTTATTCCTATCTCTTGAAGAGCCCAGGCTGAATGGACGCAGCAATAGTCAAACTCAATTCCCTGCCCGATGCGTATAGGCCCACTGCTGATAACCACGGCTTTCTTCTCTGACAAGGGTTCAGCTTCATTCTCTTTCTCATAAGTGCTGTAGAAATAAGGGGTCTCAGCATCAAATTCGGCAGCACAGGTATCCACCATCTTGTACACCGGGCGGATTTGCCATTGGTGGCGAGCCTGTCTTACCTGCTCCGGCAACCTATCGGCTAAAGTGCCCACTTGCTCATCGGAAAAGCCTAGCCTCTTCGCCTCCCATAAGAGCTCCGGTTTCAACGGTTCGGAAAGAAGCCTCCTCTCCATGTCCACAATATTCTGGAACTTATAAATAAACCAGGGGTCTATCCCAGTGACCTGGGAAAGTTCTTCGGGCGTGGCTTCTCTTCGCAGCGCCGCCATAATCGCCCATAGTCTTAAGTCGTTAGGGTGAAGCGGGTAGGAATTAAGCCCTTTCCCTTTACTCCAGCCGGGGTCTTCCCAAAGCAGGGTGCGTTTGCCGAATTCCAGGGAGCGCACCGCCTTTTGTAGAGCAGCCTCAAAACACCTGTCAATGGCCATTACCTCACCAGTGGCTTTCATCTGGCTGCCAATTTTTCGGTCACCTGAAGCAAATTTATCAAAGGGCCATCTGGGAATCTTGACTACGCAGTAATCTATGGCTGGCTCGAAACAGGCCGACGTCTTGCCCGTAACCTTATTAGGGATCTCATCGAGCCTCTTGCCTATGGCTATTTTGGCAGCCACTCGAGCAATAGGATAGCCAGTGGCTTTACTGGCTAAAGCCGAGCTGCGGCTGACACGTGGATTGACTTCAATTACGTGGTATTCGCTTCTCGCAACTCCCTTCTGGTCCGGGGCCCATTTTTCCGCAACTATGGGACTGGGGGTCAAGGCAAATTGTATATTGCAGCCACCCTCGATTTTCAACGCTCTTATGATTTTCAAACTGGCCGACCTGAGCATCTGGTATTCTTTGTCGGTGAGAGTCTGGCTGGGAGCTACTACGATGCTATCCCCGGTATGTATACCCATGGGGTCAATGTTCTCCATGATGCAGACGGCGATGCAGTTGTCGGCAGCATCTTGCATGACTTCGTATTCAATTTCTTTCCAACCTAAGACGCATTGCTCCACCAGGACTTCATGGCTCATGCTGGAATCCAGACCATTAGCAACAATCTGTTCAAGCTCTTTCATAGTGTGGGCGATGCCGCCGCCGGTGCCGCCTAAGGTGTAAGAGGGGCGGATAATTAGAGGCAAGCCAATAGATTTTGCCAGTTCTATCGCTTCCTTCACCGACTTCACGGTGGCACTCTCAGGCACAGGCTCGCCAATATCAACAAGAAGCTGCTTGAATAAAGACCTCTCTTCGGCCTTTTTTATCGTTTCTATAGGTGTGCCCAGAGACCGCACACCATATTTATCCAGTATGCCGGCATCGGCTAATTCCACTGCCAGGTTGAGCCCTGTTTGCCCCCCGAGGGTGGGCAATAGCCCATCGGGACGCTCTCTTTCAATTATGCGGGCCAGCACTTCCACGGTGAGCGGCTCGATATAAACGATATCAGCAATGCCCTCGTCGGTCATGATGGTGGCCGGGTTCGAGTTCACCAGAACCGTGGTCACGCCTTCCTCCCGTAGAGCGCGGCATGCCTGAGTTCCGGAATAATCAAACTCCGCCGCCTGCCCGATGATTATCGGCCCCGAGCCAATTACTAAGACCTTAGATATTTTGGACATATCTTCTCTTTTCTATTCTAGCTCCTCACCATCTCCAGAAATCTTTCAAATAGATACATATTATCCAGTGGGCCGGGGGAAGCTTCGGGGTGGTATTGAATGGATAGGATGGGCAAGTCTCGGTGGCGGAGTCCCTCCACCGTGCCATCGTTTAAGTTTATGTGGCTTACCTCCAATCCCTGCTTCAAAGTATCAGCATCTATGGCATAGCCATGATTCTGGGCGGTGATATGCACTTTTTCAGTGGCTAAATCTTGAACAGGATAACTGCCTCGATGCCCAAACTTGAGCTTGAATGTCTCAGCGCCCAGGGCTCTGCCTATAAGCAGATGCCCCAGGCTGATTCCCATAATTGGTTTCCGACCTAAAAGCCCTTTCACCGTATCCACTATGGGATCAACGAGAGCAGGATTGCCTGGACCTGGCGACAGGACAACGCCCCCGGGATTTAATGACCGGATATCCTCAGCCGAGGCATGACAAGGAAACACAGTCACCTGGCAGCCAAGCTGGCTCAAGATGCGCAGTATGTTGTATTTCAAGCCATAGTCGATAACCGCGATACGAGATTGCTTCGTCGCTGACGCTCCTCGCAATGACAGAGAAGGCAGGGTCACAGTGGCAGGCGCATTGGATTGCCACTCATATGCTTTCTCGGTGCTAACCTGGTGAACGAAATCAGTAACATCATATCTGGGCAAGGTTTTTAGCTCTTTTAATGCCTCCTCAGCCGTCATTTCCGAAGTGACAATTCCCATCATGGCTCCTTCCAAGCGCAAGTGACGAGTTAAGGCACGGGTATCTATGTCGCTGATGCCAGGAATGCCATAGGACAGCAGAAATTCGTGCAAAGTACGGGTGCTTTGCCAGTGGCTGGGCTGGGAGCAGTATTCCCGAACAACAAAGCCTCTCACCTGAATTTGTCTGGATTCAAAATCGGATTCGTTGATGCCATAGTTGCCAATCAAAGGATACGTAGCAACTAAGATTTGACCGGCAAACGATGGGTCGGTAAGCATTTCCTGATAACCGGTCATGCTGGTGTCGAATACAACCTCACCGTAGGTAGTGGTCTCGGCGCCAAAGGAATGGCCTTCGTAGACCGACCCATCTTCGAGAACTAAAAGCGCTTTCTTAGCCATGAGACTTCACCCTAAAAATTCTGCGAATTTTTAGGGAACCCGTTTGCTTCGCTTTGCTAATCACCCTCACTTATGCCCCCTTCTTTCAAGGGAGAGGGCAGGGGATAACAAGGAATCATCTATATAAACTATCCTGCCGCTCACTATGGTCGCCATTACCTTGCCCTTAAACTTATAACCATCGTAAGGAGTATTTTTGCCTTTAGAGGCGAAGCTGCTGCTGTTTACTACCCATTCTCGGTCAGGGTCAAGTATGGTGATATTAGCCGGAGTGCCTGCCTTTAAGGTGCCTAGTTCACCATTTCTACCAATGACTTTGGCTGGCTCGCAGGTTAGCTTGGAAATAAGCCGAGTAAGGCTTATTTCTCCTTGGTGCACCAAGCTCATGAGACAGCCAAAAGCGGTTTCAAAGCCACTGATGCCAAAAGCAGCTAGCTCTAGCCCGCAATTTTTGTCCGCCAGGGTATGTGGTGCATGGTCAGTGGCGATAGCGTCGATTACCCCGCCTGTGAGTCCCTTAATTAAGGCTTGGACATCCTCTTTAGTGCGCAGGGGTGGGTTCACCTTGGCATTGGTATCAAAGGGTTCGTTTGAAGCTTTACCCATAATCCTTTCCTCGGTTAAGGTCAGGTGGTGGGGTGTGACCTCGACGGTTACCGAAATCCCTTCTTCCTTAGCATGGCGAATAAGCTCCACAGAGCCTTTGGTGCTCGCATGGGCAATGTGAAGCCTGGCATTGGTCCGCTTTGCCAGAATCAGGTCACGGGCTACCATAGCCTCTTCGGCGGCTGCGGGAATTCCTTTTATTCCCAACTGAGCAGACATCTGACCTTCGTTTATGATTCCATTGTCACTCAGCGTCTTATCCTCACAATGGTCAATGATTGGCAAGCCCAGGTCTCGGCTATACTCCATGGCACGACGCATAAGCTGCGAACTTGTCACTGGGTCGCCATCGTCACTAAAAGCAAGCACCCCGGCTTCAGCCAGTTCGCTCATATTGGTTAATTCCTCGCCCTTTCTACCTTTAGTGATACAGCCTATGGGAAGAACGGCAACCAAGCTATCCCTGCTTGCTTTTTGCTTCACCCAATCTACAGCAGCCGGAGTATCTAAAGGAGGCTCCGTATTTGCCATACAACAGACAGTTGTAAAACCACCTATGGCGGCTGCTTTTGTCCCCGTAGCGATTGTTTCCTTATCCTCAAAACCTGGCTCCCGGAGGTGACAGTGGAGGTCTATAAAGCCGGGGCAGACAACTAGTCCCGTGGCATCTAAATTCTGCGCCTTGCTCAGAGGGACAGTGCCCCCGGCCTGCAAAATCTTGCCCTCAGCAATAAGCAGGTCACCAATCTGGTCTATGCTCTGGCTGGGGTCAATTATATGGCCGCCACGGATAAGCAGAAAGATAGCTTCCTTATTCATTGTCTGGCATAGCTGCTGGGCTTAAATTGCTGAGCCTGAGCTTCCTTTTCCGAAGCAAAAATAATCAGATTTTCTGGGTTAATCTTCCAAGCAAAATGGCTATCAGCGCTGTGATATTTCTTGCTCTCCAACTTACGTTGATGCCACTCTGAACTGGCGACATATCGAGGATGAAGCTCATGGTCGCAATAGACACACCGCAACGTTAAAGGCTCGCGACTTACTATTTTGAACTCAGGCTTTATGTATCTTACTTCTGTTTCCTGGTTTGAGACACAGTTTCTATTAGGGCACTTAACCCCGGAATCTCGCTTATAAACGGGATAATCTATCTTCCGGACAAAGGAATCTTCTTCTTCAGGAATTGTGACTTCCTTGGCGCCCAATAAGAGGGCCAGGAGCGCCATTCTGACGGGCATCCCGTAAGCTGCCTGCTTGAAATACATGCTCCTGGGGTCAGCATCCAGCTCATGGGTCAACTCATCAACACGGGGTAGCGGATGCATAACAAGTGTTTTCTTAAACTCCTTTCCTTTAAGGAGTTTTTTATCTACCACCGGGTAGCCTTTTTTCAACTCCTGTTCCTCCACCGTGGGCGCTTGCCTTTCCTTTTGAAGCCTGGTGACATAAAGGGCGTCAACCCCCGCCTTCAGTTCCACTCGGATACTTATGTCAGGCAGCATGGCAAGTTGATGTGGGCTGCTTGGAGTCATGTATATGGCATCGATAGGGAAGAGCCTCCTTTCAGGTTCTTGGTTCAGATCCCTGCATCTTTGCAGCTCACCTTTATATTCTGTGCTTAGTCTCCTTAGGACATGCTCCGGCATCTCAAGCCCTGGGCCGGGGCAGAAAAGGATAGTGGCACCAAACCTAGCTAAGGCATAGATCAGGGAATGCACTGTTCGCCCGTGTTTCAAGTCTCCCCACAGAGCAATTCTGAGTCCCTTAACGGTCTGCCGTTCTTTTCTAATGGTGTAGAAGTCGCACAAGGTTTGGGTGGGATGTTCATGGCTCCCGTCACCAGCATTTATCACGGGGACGCCAGCATAGTCGGCAACCACCCTGGCTGCTCCTTCCCACGGATGTCTGATAACAATTATATCGGCATAGCTCCCGAGCACTTTCGCCATATCAGCAATGCTTTCGCCTTTGGCCAGGGAGCTTGCCCCTATGTCCACTGCACTTATGACACGCCCCCCGAGCCTGAGCATCCCAGCTTCAAAAGACAGCCTCGTTCTGGTGCTTGGCTCAAAAAACAAGCTGGCCATGATCTTCCCCTGGCATAGTCCGGACTGCTCATTTGGGGAGTTCGCCATCTCGTCTGCCAGGGAAAACAGCGCTTCGATTTCCCCGTTGGATAAATCGTCTATGGTCACCAGATTTCTATTTGCTAGATTCATGACGTCTCCCCCCTTCAATTTCCTCTAATTAGCTGCCTGTTGGCCAGATTCCCGATTACCACCTCATCTACACCATCAATCTCTTCAAGTTGAACCTGTATCTCCTCATCTTTGGAGCTTGGTATATTTTTACCGACATAATCGGCCCGGATGGGAAGCTCTCGATGGCCACGGTCGATAAGTACAGCTAATTGAATAGACCTCGGACGTCCCATGTCCATCAGGGCATCCATAGCGGCACGAATGCTTCGTCCAGTATAGAGAACATCGTCAACCAGGATTACTCGCCTATCGGCGATACTAGTGGGTATATCAGTGTGGCTCTGGTTCGCTGGCTTTAATTCTGAAGGTGAAATGTCATCGCGATAAAGGCCAATGTCTAGAGTACCAACGGGGATCGGGGTTCCTTCGAAGTCCTCGATTATTTCAGCTATGCGCTTGGCTAAAGGCACTCCCCGAGTTCGCATGCCTACGAGCACAACACCTTCCGCACCCTTATTCTTTTCTACAATCTCGTGAGCAATGCGAGCTAACGCCCGCCCTACTTCCCTTGAGGTCAGGAGAACCTTTTCAGGCATTAAAAAACCTCCTGCCTTCAAACTGGCAAGAGGTCTCAACTATTGCTTCTATTGCGGTATGCTTAAGCATATTTCCCCTTACCAGCCTCACTGGACTGATTTAAAGGTCTAATTAATCATTATGCCACAATTGTAAAAATAATGCAACTTTTGCCCGGACCCAATAACTGTCAACTGTTGGGCGGTGAAAATCCTGGAGTATTGCCCTTAAGCCCTCCTTAGACCTTTGAAAAAGGGAATTTGTTACAATATCGTAGGGGAAAGGAGTAGCTTGCGCTACCCTTTTCCCCTAATCCCTAATGAGGTTTAGGTTTACTGTCGAGATATTTTGGTCGGCTCTGGAATAACCGTTGCGGGAGTTTTGGAGCCACTCTCCAGATGGGAGGCAGGAAAATGCTGAGCACGGCGTAAGAAAGAGGGTACGTCAAGAGCATCGCTGCTGCCTCTTATCAGGCGACGAAGCTCCTCGGCGCTGTATATTCCCCTGCCTTGTTGCTTAGCGAAGCCAGTAGCGATAACGGTAATTCGAACCTCGCTATCCATCTTGGGGTCAAACACCACCCCGAAGACTATGTTGGCGTTGGGGTCCACTGCTTGGCTGATTACCTGGGCAGCCTCATTACACTCAAACAGAGTGAGACTTGGGCCACCAGTAATATTGAACAGCACCCCCGTAGTTCCGTCTACGGATACGTCGAGCAAGGGGCTAGCCAGAGCAGCCTTAGCCGCTTCAGCAGCGCGACTTTGCCCGCTGGCTTTACCCACAGACATCCAAGCTGGGCCCGCGTCTTTCATTACCGATTTAATATCGGCGAAGTCCAAGTTGATCAGTCCCGGGACGGTAACTACTTCGGAGATAGCCTGAACTCCCAACAGAAGAGCATCATCTGCTAGCCTAAAGGCATTCTCCACACTCGTCTTGGCATCGCAGAGCTGAAGAAGGCGATCATTAGGTATGATGATAAGTGTATCAACCTTTTCCGAGAGGGTGACCAGCCCTTCCTCGGATACTTTGGCTCTATGCGTCCCCTCGAAGGTGAAGGGCTTGGTCACAACTGCAATGGTGAGAGCGCCACTCTGCTTAGCTATCTCAGCCACTACAGGAATGCCACCTGTGCCTGTGCCACCGCCCATGCCAGCGGCAATAAACACCATATCAGCACCCTCAACAAGGTCTTCAATTATGCTGCGACTTTCTTCGGCTGCTTTGGTTCCAAGCTTATGGTCGCCACCGGCGCCCAAACCCTTGGTCAATTTCTCACCCAGTTGAATTCTGGTAGGAGCTTCAGCCAGAGCCAGCGCCTGGCCATCGGTATTCATGGCCATGAAGTCAACGCCCTTTATCTCCTCACGGACCATGCGAGTAATGGCATTGCAACCGCCGCCGCCAATGCCAATGGCTTTGATTTTTGCTGGAGTTGGAGTATAAATTTGTTTTGCCATTCTAACCTCCTTTCACAAGTTAGGCACGAAACAGCTTTCTAACGAGACTTATAAAGCTGCTCCAAGTACCAGCCCTTTTTTCTCTATAAGTTGACCCTTCTTTGCCTCGCACCTGCCATAGGATCAGTCCCAGGGTGGTAGCATAAGACGGATCATGCAGGATATCGGAAATGCCATAGATGCCCATACTCAAAGGCCGGCCTTTGCGCACCGGAATTCGCAACAGTGACTGCCCTAACTCGTCAAGCCCGGACAGATTGGATGTGCCACCGGTGAGCACTAAACCACAAGGCGCCAGGGTCTGATAATCGCTGGTGGGCATCTCCAGCAATATGAGTTGTAGCAACTCCTCCATTCGAGCCCGGATAATACTGCATAGGTCTTTATAAGAGGCGCTATGACCATTCTCGATACCCACTTGGACCATTTGGTCCATATCTAAAGTAGGTGTGACATTGCCATATCTCTTCTTCATCTTTTCCGCAATATTAAAAGGCAGGCCCAAGCCTATGGAGATGTCGCTGGTTACCTGGTAACCGGCTACTGGAAGGATACCGGTGTGATAGATGCTGCCATTCTTAAATACCGCTATATCTGTGGTACCGCCCCCGATGTCAGCCATGATAACACCTGATTCTCTTTCCTCCGGAGTCAATGTTGCTTCTCCACTAGCCAGAGGCTCGAGGATGAGGTCATCAACATCAACGCCGACACCGCGGATGCATTTGGCCAAGTTTTGTATCGAAGTTACTGAAGCAGTGACGATATGGGTTTCTACATCTAACCTGGACCCATGCATGCCTACTGGCTGTCTCACTCCCTCCTGTCCATCTAGGGCGTAAGAGCGAGGAATGGCGTGGAGCACCTTCTTTCCCTCAGCGACGGTGATATTACGAGCCGCAGATAGCACCCGTTTAAGGTCCTGAGTACGCACTAATCGATCGTCTCGGGGGATAGCTACCACCCCCCGATTATTCAGGCTGCTTATGTGCCTGCCGGTAACCCCAACATAGGCAGAATCTATACGTATGCCGCTAATTCTTTGAGCTTCCTTCACTGATGCGGCAATGGACTGTCTGGCTTCATCCATATTGACAACGATGCCTTTATGTAGGCCACGACAGGGAACGACTCCCACTCCTAAAACTTCAATGTCGTCTTCCGCCTTGACATTAGCCACGATGGTGGCTACTTTAGTTGTGCCCACGTCAATAGCTGAAATGATTTTCTTTGCCATGTTCACCTCCTTTTTTGATGAGGATGCTGCCTAGTTGAGTCGCTCGGCTATCCTTAATTTGGCGCTACGGCTGCGTGGGTTGGATTCTATCTCCAACGAGGTAGGTTTAATAACCTTCCGTGAAATGAGCTTCAAGGTGGGCACATGCCCACAGCGACATATTACTGTTCCCGGGGGGCATAGGCAGTTGCTGGCTGCGTATCGCATGAATTGTTTAACTATACGGTCTTCCAGAGAATGATAACTGATGACTGTTAATCTCCCCCCCGGTCGAAGGAGGTTAATAGTTTGTTTGAGAGCCAGCTCCAGATTCTGTAGTTCACTGTTGACCGCGATGCGAAGAGCCATAAAGGTTCTCGTGGAAGGGTGAATTTTGGCACGCTTGCCGCCTGAAGCTTGCTCTACCAGGTGGGCAAGCTCCACGGTGGTAGCGATAGGGCGATTTTGAACGACGTACCGCGCTATCCGCCGGCTGTGACGCTCTTCACCGTATTTTTCTATGAGCTTAGCCAACTCTTGCTCAGAGAAGCTGTTAACGATATCCGATGCGGTTAACCCTTGCCCGGGATTGAACCTCATGTTTAGGGGAGCATCGAGGTGGAAGCTGAAGCCGCGTTCGGCTGTATCCAGTTGCAGAGAAGAAACACCAAGGTCGAAAAGAATACCATCAACTGGATGAAAATGGTATCTTCTGCAGATAGCCTCAAGGTTAATAAAGTTGTCATTAACCAAAGTAACTGCTTCGCCATAGTCGCTAAGTTTATCTTGACTTACTTTGATGGCTTCAGGATCAGTATCAATGCCTAAAAGCCTTCCTGAGGGTGAAATTTTTTTCAGTATCGCTGCCGCGTGCCCCCCCAGACCAACAGTGCAGTCAACGAAGTAAGCTCCTCGCTGAGCCTGTAGCCCTGCTATAACTTCATCAAGCAAAACAGGCACGTGGACTGGCACGGACATGGTGACGATCATTCACTATGCTCCCACTATGCTCCAAAAGTCTCAATTATCTGTGATGCCTGCTCTTCGGCCGATGTTTTCTCAGCCTTCCATTCACCTTCGCACCAGAGTTCAACACAGTTATTGGCACCGACAACAATCGCTGTGTCACCAATCCCGGCGTACTCGCGCAGGGGAAATGGCAATGTTATCCTGCCTTGCCCATCGAAGGAGGCACTGAAGGCAGAGCCGAAGATAGCGCGATTCAACTTCCTCAAGTTAGCTGGAGTTACTGCCTTGGCAGCCAGGCTATCGGACAACCTTTTCCACTCAGCTACAGGGTAAACAGCAATGCATTTCTCTCCCATCCCCTTGGCTAATATCACGCCCTCCCTCATCTGTCGCCTGAATTTTGGCGGCAGAGGCACTCTTCCCTTTTCATCAACCTTATATGGATACTCACCAAAAAACATCTTGCTCTCCTCGGTTCTCCACAAAGCCCACCACTCTTGCCTTGTTTACCTCACCTCTCACACCCTTGCTTACCCCCTTTCCCCACTTTTCCCCACAATTCTATTATAAACCTTATCCTTATTTTGTCAATACCCCTTGGCGATTTTTTTGAATTTTCGAACAAATTTCGTCTTGGGGATTGAGAACAGGGTGGTAATAAATATAGCCCAGGGGATACACTGCTCCCTGAGAGCCAAAGTCGCTGGTAAGCACGAGACTTTCTTTTGTCACCGCCTGCATGGTAAGATATGCACTTTGAAGGTTTTTATTGAGGGAATCCATGCGTATTGATATTTTGTGTCTCTTCCCTGAAATGTTTGCCTCTCCACTCAACCAGAGCATCATCAAGCGTGCTCAGGAACAGGGATTGGTGAACATAGTGATTCATGATATTCGCGACTACACCCATGACAAACATCATACTGTGGATGACTATCCCTACGGCGGTGGACCTGGTATGGTGCTCAAGCCCGAGCCTATCTTTGAGGCAGCAGAGGCAATAAAACAGCAACTTGGTGTAAGTGAGATGCCTATCATATTACTCACTCCTCAGGGCAGGCTTTTTTCTCAATCTGTTGCTCAGGAGTTAGCCCTCCACTCGCATCTTATGTTAATTTGTGGCCATTACGAAGGTTTAGACGAGAGAGTGTGTGAGCACTTAGCTACTGATGAAATCAGTATCGGGGATTATGTACTTAGTGGAGGGGAATTAGCTGCCCTGGTTGTGGTGGATGCTATCGTTAGACTTATACCAGGAGTGCTTGGCTCACAGGATTCCGCCGGCAGTGATTCTCATAGCAACGGGCTTTTAGAATATCCCCAATATACAAGACCTCAGGTATATCAGGGTTGGTCAGTACCCTCGGTTTTGCTTTCAGGAAATCACGGTGAAATTGCTCAATGGCGACGCCGTCAGGCTATCCTGCGAACGGCGAAACGACGCCCTGATCTCTTGGAGAAGGGCAATCTCTGCGATGAGGAAAGGAAATGGATGTTAGAGAATTTGTTAGACCCAAAATGAACCCCAACATTCCTCAAATTTCCCCTGGCGATACAGTCAAGGTTGGTTTGAAGGCTATGGAAGGGGATAAAGAGCGACTGCAACACTTCCAAGGAGTGGTGATTAAAATGAGGAAGGGCGTTGATGGTGGAAGCTTTATGGTGAGGAGGGTGTCTTACGGCATTGGAGTGGAACGTACCTTCCCTTTCCAATCCCCTTCGGTGCAAAATGTAGAGGTGCTCAGGCATGGAAAGGTGCGCCGAGCCAAGCTCTATTATATGCGCAGGCTCAGTGCTAAGCGGGCTCGACTTAAGGAAAGGCGGGAGAAGGCAATAGAGCAAGCCATGCCTCAACAAGAAGAGGAAGAAGAAGAACAGACCTCTGAATGAACTACGCCGAGGTGGCAGTCAATTCACCGGGGAGCCGGTCAACTTTTTGCTATGCCATACCGCCAGGGCTCAATATTAGTGCCGGGCAAGCAGTATGGGTGCCCTTTGGCTCCAGGGTTATTCAGGGGATTGTGCTCCGATTATCAGACGAGCCATCGGTTGAAGAAACTAAGGAAATAGCTGGCATTGTTACTGATTTTCCTTTGCTTTCCCCGATACAAATAAAGCTTGCCCAGTGGATAAGCGAACACTATTTTGCCCCCCTTTTCGATGCCCTGGCTTTAATGCTGCCTCCGGGATTTGAGAGACGGGCTATTACTTGCTTTCAGCTAACAGATTCCCAAGTAGATTTGCCCCTGACACCCGAGCAAAGGCAAATCCTGCACATTATGAGAAGGGAGGGGAAGACAAGCTTGGCTGAGCTGGAGAAAGCAATTGGCAAAAGAAAAGCCAAGCAAATTACCGACCAGTTGCTAGACCGTCAGCTAATTGCAAAAACTCTGGAATTGGAAAAGGCAAAGATAAAGCCCAAAACGCTTCCTTATATTAAGTTAATAGCTGACAGAGAAGAAATTGAAGCGGAGAAAGCTCGCCTGGATAAGTCTAGAGCTTATAAACAGGCAGAACTATTAGAATTTCTGACCGGGCAGACTCAACCTATTTCAATTAGCGAACTGAGGAAACGTCTCAATAGCTCTCTTGCCACTATCAAAGCCCTGGAGAGCCGCCATTTGGTCTCAGTGGAAAGGCTCAGGGTAAGACGTGACCCCTTATCTCACCTCAGCCTCACAACTTCTCCAGCTCCGATTCTCACCTCATCTCAACAAACTGCTTGGGAATCGATCCAAGATGTCATTGTGAAGGAAGCAAGGCAATCTAGCAGTCCACCGGTTTTTCTCCTTTTTGGCGTTACTGGCAGCGGAAAGACTGAGATTTACCTGCGGGCATTAGCTCAGGTTATTGCCGCCGGTAAGCGAGGCATTTGTCTTATCCCTGAAATCGCTTTGACCCAACAAACAGTAGAGAGATTTGCTGATCGCTTCCCCGGGCGTGTGGCAGTACTGCATAGTGGCCTTTCCTTGGGAGAACAGTTCGACGAGTGGCAATGGATAGTGGAGGGAAACTGCGACGTCGTCATCGGACCGAGGAGCGCATTATTTGCGCCCCTGGCCAACCTCGGTCTTATCATTATCGATGAAGAGCATGAATGGACATACAAACAAGAAGATAAGTCACCTCGCTATCATGCCCGCGACGTGGCCATTGAATTGGCTCAACTCAGCGATGCTGTTGTCATCCTGGGCAGTGCTACCCCTGATATTGGCAGTTTCCATAAGGCACAGCAAGGCGAATATTATCTTGTAGAGCTAAAGGAAAGAATTACTCCTCGTGGTTATTCCCCTCTCCCCGAAGTAAGCATAGTGGATTTGAGGGAAGAACTTAAAGCCGGAAACACAAGCTTGTTTAGCCGTTCCTTGTTAGCTGCCATGAAAGAAACTTTGGCGCAGGGCGAGCAGATAATTCTTTTCCTTAACCGTCGGGGCACAGCTACCTTTGTTCGATGTCGTAACTGTGGCTTTGTCTTTCGCTGCCCCCGCTGCTCCATAGCCCTTACTTACCATTCAGCGGAGAAAAGGCTAATTTGCCATCGCTGTCGTTATTCTGTTCCAGCACCCCAAAGCTGCCCCCGGTGTTCTCGGCGTTATCTGAGGTTTCTGGGCATTGGCACGCAGAGGGTAGAAGAAGAGATAAGGCATTTCTTCCCTGAAGCAAGATTGCTTCGCTGGGACAGAGATGTGATTACCAGGAGATATGCTCATGAGGAGTTGTTAAAGAATTTTCGTGACCACAAGGCAGATGTGCTTATTGGCACCCAGATGATAGCCAAAGGATTAGATCTGCCTCAAGTGACCCTGGCCGGGATAATCAGTGCCGATACCGGCCTTAATTTTCCTGATTTCCGAAGTAGCGAGCGCACTTTTCAACTCCTGTGTCAGGTAGCTGGCAGGGCGGGGCGTGGGGTTAAAGCGGGGAAGGTCATCATCCAGACTTACTCCCCCGATAACTACATTATTGAAGCTGCTGCCAGGCATGATTATCTTGGTTTTTATTATAAAGAAATAGATTATCGCCGCCGATACAATTATCCCCCTTTTAGCCAGTTAGTCCGCCTGGTTTATAGCCACACCAATGAGGAGCTATGTCGCTGTGAGGCAGAGAGGGTGCATCGTCTAATTCTTGATGAAAGGGCAAGAGAGGACATGATTGATTTCAATGTAATTGGTCCTGTGCCCGCTTTTGCCTTCAGGGCCAGGGGCAGGTATCGCTGGCAACTCTTCCTCCGTGGCCCTGACTCAACCCGGATGTTATCCCGGTTCACTTTGCCGCGGGGCTGGACTATAGATGTCGACCCCGTAGGGATGGTTTGATTCTACAGACATTTCTCAGGGGATAATCAATATTGGGCTTTCCCATTTTGTTCTTCTTATTGCCGAGTATATGGCTGCTTTCTACTTATCCACATGGTTAAGACCTGTTGACAAATTTCTGTTGATGGTGGTACTATAAAATAATACAAAAGTGGGGGTCAAGAGTGTGTGTCAGGGGTTACTTTAGTCCTCATCAGATTCAGTTGAGCGCATATAGACATGTAGTCTCGGCTCTTTTTTCCCAGCCACGGCAAAATCTATCCTCCCATTCGAAATCCCAGGCCATGCCAGGCATAGCCCAAGCAATCCCCTTCCGCTTGAGGGAAGAAGGATAAGAACCTGTCCGGGGCGTGCGACTGAGCTCACGCTGAAGCTCTGTCGAGGGAGGAGGATAAATGTAAAACAATGAGCAAGGGATGTACGACAATGGGAAGAAGGCAGGTGACAGCCAGAATCTTTGGGATTACGCTCGTGCCTGTGCTGGTTGGGGTGATGACTGGTGATGGAGGCTTGACAGCGAGGGGGTGATGTACTATGGACTGAGATTTCAGAGAGGCTAAACTACGTTTCAGGGCGAACTATTACAAAAGGAAAGGAGAGTGATGGAAAATGTCTAAAGCCAAGATATCGATATTAGCAGTCCTATTGATCGTTGTGCTCGTAATCAGCACCTTTCCATTACCTGGCGTGGCCGCCGGTACGGCTGATGGGCATCCTTGGCGCTACCTCCGGATCATAAGAGACGATTATGGAGTTCCCCATGTTTTCTCGGATACGAAAGAGGGTTTGGGCTTTGGAACTGGCTATGCCATGGCTCAAGACAGACTCTGGCAGGCCGACGTCTTCAGGAGAATGGCTTCCGGACGTCTTGCTGAATTACTAGGCCCAAGCGTCCTCCCGCAGGATATGGAAATGAGAGCGTTGTGGTATAACCAGGACGAGTTACTGCAAATTTATGAGGAGTGGGACCCGGGCGAAGGCTACGAACATCTCAAGCCGATGATTGAGGCTTACGTAGACGGCATAAATCTTTACATTTCCGAGGCCTTAGCTGCAGCAGCTCAGGGCGACCTATCCCTTATACCTGTTGAATATATCGGGATGGAGCTAGTTGATAAACTTGAGCCCTTTAGCGTCGCAGATGTGGTAGCCGTTACAGTGCTGATGGCCTGGCAATTTGGCGGAACAGGCGGCAACGAGGGCGCTTTCTACGAAGCTCTACTTACGCTTCAGGGAATGCATGGCCCAGCGAGTGGAGGGCTCATCTGGAACGAGCTCTTCCCACTGAATGACCCTGGAGCACCTGTGACCATAGCCGACGAGGCTTATGGAGCGACTTTCTTGAGTATGCCTTCGTTCGACTTCCCCGATGGCGTCAGCGGACTCCTTGAGCAGTATGAGGAGTCGCGGGCAGCTCAGGATGAAACGCTTGAGTCGCTGGGTATGCCGACAAAATTTGGAAGCAACGCCGTGCTTATCAGTCCGGAATTGTCGGCAACTGGGAACGCACTTGAACTGGGAGGACCGCAGATGGGGCATACGATTCCGCAAATCGTTTACGAGATAGGGTTGCATGGCGCGGGAATCAGTGCCCAGGGTATGGCATTCCCCGGATCCGGTCCATTCATTTTGATTGGTGTCAGCGAACATGGCGCCTGGACGTCAACCACCGGTTCTTCCGATGTCATAGACATACGCATCCTGGTGCTGAATCCTGAGAACCCATTACAGTATTTGTACGAAGGTAACTGGCGTGACATGGAAGTTAGAACAGAGACATTCCAGGTTCAGGGGCTACCGGGACCGGTGACGGAGACCTTTTATCGCTCGCACTATGGTCCTATCGTCGGCATAGCTGCGGGCACGGCTATTACCCTGCATACCCCCTTCTACAGGAATGAGATTGGTGCCGAGCAAGGTTGGCAGCTCTTCCAGGAGGCAACGAACATTGAGGAATTTGAGGCGGCAGTGGAACTGATATGGCCTTCCCACAACTTCTGCTGGGCTGACAGGGAAGGGAACATAGGCTACTGGCATGCTGGGCGCTTCCCGGTAAAGCCGGTAGATGCTGATCGCAGGTTGCCCTTGATGGGTGACGGAACACAAGAGTGGGTTCGTGTCACAGGCCCTGAAGAGATGCCCAGGGTCATCAACCCCGAGCAGGGCTGGCTTACCAACTGGAACAACAAGCCAATCGCCGACTGGCCCTATGCAGAATCAGATTTTGGCTGGGGCGAGGGTCACCGTGTACAGATTCTGATGAATGTTCTAGCTGATTATTACGCTCCAAGGGGAGACGTGACATTCGACGACATGAACATGATTAACCAGATTGCGGGATACAACAATATCAACGGAATGAACTTCGTCGCGGATCTGATAGCCGTGGTCACAGCCTACTTGGGAACAACCACTGACCCAGAGGTCGAGGGAGCACTAGGGTACCTCTTAGCCTGGGCTACCGCAACACCTCTTCCTGTTAGCTATGTCGACCTTGTGTCACCCAAATGGCCTACTGACCCCAATCCCACGTACGACCATGCTGGTCTGACCATCTTTAACTCCTGGTATGACAGAATCGTTCCCGCAGTGTTTGCCGGTATCCTTTCACCCGACATAATCGGGCAGATAAAGGGTAGGCCCAGCCTCTTACTCCGCGTCTTCAGGGACGATGGCTCCCTCAACTACCCTGGGTATCCCTCTGACGCCGCACTGGATGCACTGATTGTCGGCGCGCTGAAAGATGCTATTGATGACCTGAAGCTCGCATATGGCGAAGATATGTCCACCTGGCTTACCCCGGTGAGCATGCAGACTTATGACGAGCAGGGAGCTCTACCAGGGGACCCGGCCAGCCATCCCTATATGAACCGCGGCACCTACAATCACATCGCCGAAATGCCCTCAAAGCCACCGTCACATGCAAAACCAGGTGCAGGAGCGAAGGGACCACCACCACATGCGGTAAGTGTGATTCCGCCCGGACAGAGCGGGTTTGTGAGTTTTCTAGGTCCCAGCCCTTATGCGTTCGACCAATTGCCGCTGTACGCAGCCTGGCAATACAAGCACATGTTATTCCGCAGTAAGGATATCGAGGCAGTGGAAACATGGAGGAGGGTGTTCTAGAAATTAAAGCTACGGCCACAGGATTCGAAAGTCTGGTGGGTGTAGCCCATTCCGACTGCTAGCCAGGGCTGGTATGGAGAGCCGAGGCTTTTGAGCCTCGGCTCTCTGTTTATGCTCCCCTTCCATCATTACGAGCTGCTCCCCCCCTTTTAGCCAGTTAGTCCGCCTGGTTTATAGCCACACCAATGAAGAGTTATGTCGCCGTGAGGCAGAGAGGGTGTATCGTCTAATTCTTGATGAAAAGGCAAGAAAGGACATGATTGATTTCAATGTAATTGGTCCTGTGCCTACTTTTGCCTTCAGAGCCAGGGGCAGGTATCGCTGGCAACTCTTCCTCCGTGGTCCTAGCCCAACTCGGATGTTATCCCGGCTCACTTTGCCGCGGGGCTGGACTATAGATGTCGACCCGGTGGGTATGGTTTGATTTTGCGAAACCATCGGCAGAGCCCAACCACGGGGAATTTGCAGTTCTGGTCTGAGTGCTAGTTGTATTAAACAGGCTGCCAGCTCAGGAATGGATAAGTCACAGTGTTAACGATATTCCAGATGTAGGAAGGGTTGCGCGTGCCAGGATTGGCGACTGTGATTATGTCCCAGCCTGCTCCTGAGAAGGTGGTGATGTCCTGCATTTCCGCGGTGGTCTTGCCGTCCCCTCCATCTGAAGTAGCTTGTCCGCTGGTCTCGGTGTCCCAGAAGGAGTTGCTCTCAGTGCCCTGATTCCTTCCCATCAGACCGCCAACATGCGTATTGCCAGTCACACTGCCAGTGGAATAGGAGTTGCTAACAGTGCCAGTGTTGTCATTCTTTCCCACCAGACCACCGACATTATCATCACCAGTCACGCTGCCGGTGGCATAGGAGTTGCTCGCAGTGCCGCCATTCTTTCCGGTCAGACCGCCAACACTCGTATTGCCAGTCACGCCGCCCGTGGAATAGGAGTTGCTCATAGTGCCCGTATTCCATCCCACCAGACCGCCAACATTGTCTAGGCCAGTTACATTGCCGGTGGAATAGGTGTCGGTGACAGTGCCCTTAAAATTCCATCCCACCAGACCGCCAACATTGAGGTTGCCAGTCACATTGCCGGTGGAACAGGAGTTGCTTACAGTGCCCTCATTCTTTCCCACCAGAACGCCAACATCGTCTTGGCCAGTCACATTGCCGTTTACTACTACGCCGACATTCTCGATGACCCCTAATTCTTCAACAACACCGAAGAGCCCCACATCAGATTCGTCAGGGCGGTCGATAAACAGGTCGCATATCTCGTACCCCTGACCGTCGAAGCTGCCGACGAATGCGTCATTTACAGCAATACTTCCAATTGGCTCCCAGCCTTTTCCTTCGTGGCTTGTCTCACTCGCCAGCTCTGTATAGCCAATAGAGTTGGAATCGAGGTCGTTTATGACGATAAAGTAGCTGCTTAGATAATTGCGGACATTATCAAGGTGGTACCAATCCGCAATCTGATAGGGATTCTCGGCTGTTCCGTTCCCTCCGGCGAACAGGATGAAGTTAGCGGTGATAGAATAGTCGCCGTTCATGGTGATGGCGGTTGAGGCAGCATAAACATCGGCGATGGTGTCCACATCGCCGGTCCACTCGACAAACCCGTAGTAAGCATCTGGAGTCGCCACCAGGTCAACCACCGTGCCGCAGTCATAGGTAAAAGTCCCCTCGCCAGGAGTGGTTACCTCGCCACCATCTGTGCTGTCTGCTGTAAGGTCGTAGCTCAGCAGGGCAAAATTGGCGGTTATACTCTTAGCTTCATCCATAGTGATGGTGGTTATGGGAGAGTAGGGGTCGGCGACGTCTGCGCCGGTCCAGTTGACGAACTCGTAACACTCATCCGCCACGGCCTCCATGGTGACTATTGCTCCATCGGCATAAGTTCCCTCACCGGAGATAACTACGTCGCCGCCTGCAGTACTGGAGGTGGTGAGATCGTATTGAACAGGAGTAGAACTACAACTACCCTCACAGCCTGCTATTCCCACAATTAAGGCTACCGTAATCAAAAAGATGCCAAGTCTTTTCACGTAGTGGCGTCTCCTCGAGCTAAGTATTATCTTCATACTTCAACTCCTTAGTAACAGTTCGGTTTTTCCAAAATCCTTATCCTTCGACTCAAGAGAGAAGGGATTGCCTCGGCTATGCCTGGCAATGATTTTAGGTTTCGAAAGGGAGGATTGATTTTGCCATGGCAGGGAAAAAGAGCCTCGTTCACATAGCTGTATGTGCTCTTAGGAGCATCGTAGGAACTATAACAAACCCCTGACGCACACACTTGACCACCCACCTTGATATTAGTCTTAAATACTATTTTTTTAAGACTATTCTTATGGAGCCTATTATATCACTAATGAAGGAATTGTCAATAGTTTTTCTGATTTTCCAAGATTTTTTCAAAGTTTCATCACCATTCGGTAAAAAAGTCCATAAATTGAGTGATAGAGGCTGGGCACTAGCTCTCATACCAACCCATAATAGCAAGCTGATAAGCCAGAAAACCCTTCAGGTTTTTGGGAAAGACTTACCTGTTACCGCCTGGCTGCCTCGACGGGTATCTTGCCTGGCTTGTTGAAGGGCAAAGCCTGATAAATCAGGCAACTACACAAATCAGGAGATTGACAAAGCAAACTTTCTCTGTGAGGAAAGAGGGCGTATGCCAAATTACTCGGAAGGGTACAAGGTACAATCAGATATTCTTCGGCTGTTACCCACCGATGGCGGGTGGAAAGATGTGTAGCACATCTCCTTCTTTTAGGGCAGTGCTCTTCAGATTGCGCAAGGCGATACCGTTCAGCAAAATGAGCGAATAGTCCTGTATCTTCCCATCCAGATGAATCCCAGCAGCCTCGAGTTTCTCTCGGAGGCGAGAACCAAATTTCTCTTCGAGCTGAGTTAGTGCGTCATCTATGTGATCAGCTTGCAAAGTGGTGCTATCTGTGTCGAGATAAGAACGCCAGAGACTATAGAAGCGCACTGTAACTAATGCCATTTCCCTACCTTCCCAGTTCAATTTTGTCGATAATACATTCCCTGGCATCCACCAAGAGGATCTGGTTACGTGCAGGTTTACCGACTCCAGTGATGATTTTGACTACCTCCTGAACCTGTAATGCGGCAATGATTGCAGGTGTGGCTGTAGGGTTACCGATTTTAGTCTCTATACCCTGTCCGGGAATAGTATTGGATGACCCATAAACTGAAGACAGCCCCGTGTCTTCAGGAAAAATAGTCATGAGTTGACCACCAAAGCCGGCTATCGACGCATAGACATAGGGTATTGCCAGTTGACGACAAGCCTGCTCAACCGCCAACCGTGATGGCAGATTATCAAGTCCATCGGCTACTACCTGAGCACTGCCAAGAAGCTTTTGAGCATTCTCCTTGGTCAACCTTTCCCGAAATGTAGTGACTGTGGTTGCTGAATTTATCTCCCCGGCTCTTTTTGCTGCCACGGTAACTTTGTATTCGCCCAGATTTTCTTCTGTGGACATAATTTGCCTGTTCAAATCCCGCTCAGTGAAGCAGTCATTATCTATGATAATCAGATGGCCTACTCCTTGTCTGGCCAATAACTCGATAACAGTGCCACCTAACCCCCCCGCACCTACCACGGCCACGGTTGATTGCAATAGTTTAATTTGCCCAACCAGACCTATTGTGCCTATATTTCGGAGATATCGCCGGGGGACAATTCCCTGCTTTAACGCCGTTATTTCCACCTCTTTGGTCGAGATTCCTTGCGAATTGGCGATGGACGCCGCTGTTTTCAGGCTGATAACGGGGAGTCTTTTCCCGTCCGGGGCAAAATATGCCTCTGCTGATCCGGCAATATATCGGATAATATCTTTGTCGGCTGTGTTGCTTTCCATAAAAATACCCTTACAATAGTCATGATAATTATAATATAATATACCATGAAGGGATAAATCGGTGAAGAAATTTTGCAGGAGACATCCTTGAAGGGAGGTATATTGAAGGTGACTGAAGTCAAGGTGAAGGAGGGGAAAGAACTTAACGGTCTGGGTGTAATGCTCAAGGAGATTATGGACACAAACCTCAAGGACCCTAAGAAGTATAAGAGCGTTGAGAAGGTGAAAGGAAGTGTAGTCATCAAGGAGTCGACGTCAGGTGTAGCCGTTACACTACATCTCGATCAAGGCAAACTTGAGCTGCAGAATGATGCCGTAGCCAAGCCGACGGCATATATGGAAGCTGGGTTTGAAAATCTAGCACATATTAGCTCTGGCCAACTCAGCCCTATAGTGGCTATGCTCACCGGCAAGCTGAAGTCTGGGGGCAATCCTTTGCTATTGCTCAAGATTTCAAAGATAATGGTACTGAAATAGCGTAGTCTGCGTCGTCACTGACTGCTGGATATAAGTGATCGATTTTCAGGGAGGGGGTGGTAGTGTCTATGTAACACGTCTTGAGTGGGTAAAAAATGGTATAATTTACAGCCGAAATTCATCAGGAGGAGGTTAAAATGGCTATTTTGTTTGGATCACAAGAGTGGGTGGATGCACTGAAAAAGGCGCTGGAAACCAGCCAGGCATACAAAGAGGCAGCTAAGAAGTGGGAAGGAGACATATACATTATCGTGGAGCCCGATGCATCGTACAAACACAGGGACATCATGTACCTTGACCTGTGGCATGGTGAATGCCGCGAGGCTCGCGTGATTACGGACGAAAATGAGAAGTCTCCGAAATACCGCATATTCGGCTCGTTCACCAACATGAAGCAAATACTGGACAAAAAGGTTGACCCAGTCCAGTCTATGATGACCGGCAAGATCAAGGTCAAAGGTGATATGGCCCAAATCATGAAGATGCCCAGGGCAGCCGTGGAACTGGTCAACTGCATGACTGCATTTGAGACCGTATTCCCTGATTAGACATTTATATAGTGTGAAGCCACAAGCAGGCTGATAATAGCTGTTGTTTGCTGACATAATGTTGTTATAGAAATATAACCAGTTTATGAAGAGGAGGTAGCTATGTGGTACTTCGTGGTTCCTGAGGTAGTTTTTGGACAAGATGCACTGAGCCACCTGGCTCAATTGAAGGGGAAATCGGCGTTCATCGTTACCGATAAGAACATTGTGAGTCTGGGTTTCGTTGACAAAGTCAAAGAACAGCTTTCCCAAGCGGGGATACAAGCCACTGTCTTTGATGAGGTTGAGCCCGACCCGTCGCTGCAGACGGTACAAAAGGGTGTGGCTCTGATGAACCAGTATGGACCGGATTTGGTTGTTGCTGTAGGTGGGGGCTCGGTTATGGACGCAGCTAAGGCGATGAGGGTGCAATATGAAAGGCCAGACATAAAGCCAGAGGAAATAAACCCATTTATTTCGGATTTGGGTCTGGGTGCCAAGTGCAAGCTTGTTTGCGTTGCCACAACTTCGGGCACGGGTGCCGAGGCAACTTTTGCGGTAGTGCTTACCGATACAGCTGACCAAAGGAAGCTGAGCCTTATTAACCGGGAGATCGTCCCAGACATTGCTATTGTAGACCCAGAACTGGCACGGGCAATGCCTCCACAAATCACAGCAGACACAGGCATGGACGCACTAACTCACGCAGTCGAAGGATATACCTGTACCTGGAAGAACGACTTCACCGACGGTCTCTGTATCAAAGCTATACAGCTTGTTTTCCAGTATCTTCCTAGAGTGGTGAAGGATGGGAATGACATGGAAGCCAGGGAAAAGATGCATAATGCAGGCTGTATCGCAGGTATCGGCTTCATCAACGCGCTGTCATCTATGGCCCATGCTGCAGGTCATTCCCTTGGCGCCCTATTCCATATTCCCCATGGCAGAGCGGTTGGGCTGTTTCTGCCCTACACCATCGAGTTCATCGGTGAAGTTCGCGAAGAACTCTGGGCAGAGATAGCTTACGCTATCAAACTTGAAGTACCTAAAGGGAAAAGGGCAGCAACAATTTTAACACAAGCTATACGAGGACTGGCTCATAATATCAATCAACCGCTGAGCATTAAAGAAACGGGTATTTCATTGAATAGCTTCAACAAGGCGATGGAGAAGCTAATAGACAATATCATGGCCGATGGCTCGCTGATTGTTTCTGCCAGAATACCTAATGTTGCAGAGACCGAGAGGTTCTTGGGCTACACATACGAAGGAAAGAGTATAGATTTTTAGCTTTACTGGAGCCACTGTGCTAACTTCAAGAAATTTCGGGGGAACCATCAGGAGGTAAAAATGCCACGTTTTATAGTTGTTCATAAGGCACCGTTCACTGAGGAGGAGTTGATTGCACGCGCTAAGGCCGCACCCAATTACATGCCAAAAGGCGTCTCCTGGAGGTGTAGTTACTGCGATTTCGCTGGAAACAAGCACTTCTGTGAGTGGGAGGCACCTGATGAGAAGGTATTGAGACGAGTCCTCCACTTGACGCAGACGCCGTTTGAGACAATCCACCGTGTGCGGCGAATGGATGCTGTCAAGACAAAATTCGAAGAGTGAAAAAGACCAGTTTAGGAGCACATGCGAGCAAAAAAAAAGGAGGAGCAAACATGTTCGGTTACATGGGACAGATACTCAGGGTTGATTTAACAAACGGCAAGGTATCAGAAGAGGCTCTTAAAGAGGATGACTGCAAGATGTTCCTGGGAGGGAGCGGACTGGCAACAAAATACCTTTTCGACGAAGTGTCCAAAGGCACTGACCCACTTGGACCCGACAATAAGCTTATTTTTATGACCGGGCCCTTGACCGGCACAGAATCACCAAGCGCCGGAAGATATTGTGTAGTTACCAAGTCGCCTCTAACCGGTTTCTGGGCAGAGGCGAACTCGGGGGGTAGCTGGGGAGTCTACCTGAAAAACTCAGGTTTCGACGGGATTATCTTCGAAGGTATATCACCCAAGCCGGTCTACCTGGTAATAGATGACGGCAAAGTCGAACTCAGAGACGCCAAGCACCTCTGGGGCAAAGGTGTTGGTGAAACATACAGGCTAATTAGAGAAGAACTGGGTGAGGACTTCAATGTTGCCTGCATTGGCATAGCTGGTGAGAACTTAGTCAGATATGCCGGTATTTTCAATGATGTTCACCGGCCTGCCGGGAGATGTGGTGTTGGGACAGTAATGGGGTCGAAACGTCTGAAGGCAGTGGCTGCCAGAGGGACACAGGAGATTAAAATAGCCAACAAAGATGCTTTCAGCCAAATCTCGAAGAGGAACTATGACCTGGTTAATGAAAGCCTGCTGAAGATTACTCTCGAGACCTACGGGACGGCCATGGTTACCGATTTGGTAAACGTCAGGGGAGGGTTTCCTACCAGGAACTGGCAGACCGGCGTTGTGCCGGATATAGACAAAATAAGTGGAATCACGCTGGAAAGCACGCTCTTGGTGGACAGGAAGCATTGCTACGCCTGTCCCATTAGCTGCTGCAGGGTAAGTGTGGTGAAGAGCGGTCCTTATGCCTGTAAGGGTGAAGGGCCGGAATATGAAACAATCGGCGCCTTTGGTGCCATGTGCGCGCTGGAGAACCTTGAGGCAGTGACACTGGCACATAACTTGTGCGATGACTACGGGCTGGATGTAGTCTCTACCGGGAGCACTATAGCCTTTGCCATAGAGTGCTATGAAAAAGGGATATTGACCAAAGCTGATACCGACGGGCTGGAGATGAAATTCGGTGAGCCAGATGTTGTCATTCAGCTCATACACAAGATAGCCAAAAGGGAAGGTATTGGTGACCTGCTGGCTGAAGGGACTAAGAGAGTAGCGGCGAAGCTGGACAAGGGCGCGGAAAGGTTTGCCATGCACGTCAAAGGGCTGGAGTTGCCGGCTTATGACCCTAGGGCAGCCAAGATATGCGGTCTGGCATTTGCCACGGCTAACCGCGGCGGCGACCATATTACAGCTTACGTTGAAGGGCCAGCCTTCGTAGATATTCCTTTCCTGTGTGTTGAAGATAGCCGAATCGAAGACTGGATTGTGGAAAATCCTGCCGAGGCTAAGGTGGTCAAAGACCTCGAAGATGCCCTCACCGTCTTCGATTGCGTGGGGACATGCAAGTTCATGGGCATGGCACTGGCTGCCGAAGACTGGGTTGACATGATAGCCAACTGCGTTGGCTGGGAGTTTAGTGTCAACGATTTCAGAAAAGCCGGGGAGAGGGTCTATAACCTGGCGAGAGCTTTCAGCGTCAGGGACGGCCTGACCAGGGCAGATGATACTCTGCCGAAGCGATTGCTTGAGGAGCCATTACCTGAGGGTGCTGCCCAGGGACATATGGTGAAAAAATTAGACCAGTCGCTGGATGCCTATTATGAGTTCCGCGGCTGGGACAAAAAGACCGGAAAGCCAACGCCGGAAAAGCTCAAGGATCTGAATCTGGATTATGTAATCGATAAGGTATAGGGGGTGATATCGTGGTCGCTATGGCTGAAAAACCCTGGTTAAAGCAATATAAGATGGGGCCGTACAAGCTTCCGCAGACAAGAGAACCTTATCCAAAGATGACTGCCCACAGCCTTCTGGATGCCACTGCGGCTGAGTTTCCTGACAGAGCTGCCTGTTTCTATCTGGGGAAAGAAATCCTTTATAGCGAGATGAAGCTTCTTAGCGACAGGTTGGCTGCGGCACTGGTTGATTTAGGTGTTAAGAAAGGCGACAAAGTAGCCACCGTTCTACCAAATTGCCCGCAGTTTATGATAAGCGACTTCGGGATTATGAAAACCGGGGCAGCCCATGTCCCATGCAGCGTTATGCACAAGGCCGCTGACTTGACATACGAGATCGGTGAATCAGAAGCTGAGACAGTTATCTGCACCGAGATGTCCCTGGAGACGGTAGATTCAATAAAGGACAGAACCAAGATCAAGAACATAATAGTCACCTCTGTCATGGATTATTCATCGGAAGAGCCGGAGTTGAAAAAAATACCAAACACATATCAATTCCGTGAATTAATAGACAGCCATGAGCCCAAGCCTCCTGATGTTGACATCGATCCAATGAAAGACCTGGCTGTCCTACCATTCACAGGAGGCGCCACTGGCTTACCCAAGGGAGTAATGTTGACCCATTATAATCGAATAGCGGCAGTGATACAGACTGCGTGGGCATATGAGCCCTTAAAAGTTGGAATCAAGGGCAAGGCTTCGGGCATGATCCCCATTCCTCTTTTTCATACGTATGGTCACTTACTTATGCATTTCGGTGTCTACTGGGGGCTCAAGTGTTACTTGCTTCCCGACCCGAGAGACATTGACACTCTGGCGCAGATGTTGACGAAGTATCGCCCCTTTTTCTGTGCCTGCGTGCCGACTCAATACTCACGGCTTGTAGCTCAAGGGCTTGGCAGGATTACCACAATGTTTTTCTCCACAACAGCAGCGCTGGCTCCCGAGATTGCTCGGAAATTCAGGCAAGAAACTGGTGTGCCCGTAACCGAAGCCTATGGGCTAACCGAAACCGGTGGTGGTACACACATTAACCTTTCATCTTTCTCCAAAATCACGGGCTTCATGCCTTTCGAAAAGTTTGGTTCCATAGGCATTCCCTTGCCGGATACAGATGTCAAAATTGTAAACTTGGACACAGGTCAGGAGGTGGCCCCGGGGCAAGAAGGTGAGCTGTGGGTTCGTGGACCGCAGATAATGATTGGCTATTGGCCTGAGGTGGGTAAAGGGCTTGTTGACGGCTGGCTGCCCACCGGTGATGTGGTAAGAATGGAAGAGGATGGCTATTTCTACATCACAGACCGGCTCAAGGATATGGCCAATATATCTGGACTCAAAGTCTACACCAGGCTGGTTGACGACGCTCTGTATGAACACCCGGCGGTTGGCGATGCGGTGGCGATTGGGATTCCTGACCCAGAGCGCCCGGGCAGCGAAAGGATAAAAGCTTTCATCAGGCTAAAAAAAGAGGCTCGGGGGAAAGTGACAGCCGAAGAGATAATCGGTCACTGCCGGGAGAAGCTGCCAGCTTATGCCGTGCCCAAATTCATTGAGTTCAGGGAAGAGCTACCTCTCACCGTCACCCTGAAGCTATTCAAGAGGCAATTGAGGGAAGAAGAGATAGCCAGGATGAAAGCCAGCGGGGAACTAAAGTAGAGCGAATAGCTTTTAGGTGTAGTATGGAACATCTGCCTGTGTGCCCTCGGTCCATGAGTGACCTTCAGGATTCGTATTGTGTGGTGTAGCTCCTGAGAACAGGAGACACCTAGGGCATGTTCTGCTGTGCTTATCAAACATGTAGTTGTGGCCTATTAAGATCGCGTGGTGCACATCTGAGTCAGGGTGAGTCTGACATCCTGAAACTATGTCTGGTAAAATAGCCTGGCTTGTTATTCCCGAAGCAGGAGTATAAATATATGCCGAGCTATGAAGATTTAGAGGCCAAGATAATAGACACGGGGGAGTGCACGGTATGTGGGGCATGTATTCTGGCCTGCCCCAGCTTTCACATCAAGTTTGTTGAGGGCAAGCCGAAGCGGACCAAGCGCACCATGGATTGCGTGGGTTGCAGTATCTGTTACGAAGCCTGCTACATGCTCAGGCACGATCTGATGAAGGCTATAGAGGGCAGCACCATCGGCTGGGGAAAAAAGGAAAGAATAGGGCTATACAGGCGTGCGGTGACGGCAAGAACAAAAGACACAGAAATTGAAAGAACCTGCCAGAACGGTGGAATCGTAACCACGCTACTTCTGTACGCACTGGACAGCGGCGTCATAGACGGGGCACTGGTAGTTGGCAGAGACGGCTGGGCACCGATAGCCTGTATTGCCAGGACCAGGGATGAGATTATCCAGGCAGCTGGTACCAAATACGGCGTGGTGCCGGTGCTGAAGGCGTTGCGAGCTGCTGTTGTTGACCGCGGACTGAGCAAAATCTGCGTTGTGGGTTCCCCGTGCCATATACAGTCGATAAGATACCTGAAGCACAAAGGCCTACCTCTGGCATCACCGGTGAAACTTACCGTAGGACTGTTCTGCCGCGAAAACTACGAATATGCCGGTATAGCAGAGAAAGTCAGAGCAAAGGGGGTGGATATCAACCAGGTAGATAAGCTGGATATTTCCGATGAGTTCAACATATATGCCGGCGGGAAGAAGCTGTCTTTGCCCATAACCGAGGTCAAGAGCTGTGTCCCCAGGCATTGCCTGGTTTGCCGGGATTTCGCTGTTGACCTGGCCGATATCGCCATCGGCAGCGATGGCTCCGCCGAGGGGTGGTCAACAGTGATAATCCGGACTGAAGCGGGCGAGAAGGTCTTTGCCGGCATGGAAGAGAAGAAGCTTATAGAGACAAAAGCGATAGGGCACATCTTTGACATAAAGGAAATAGCTGGCAGAAAGGAAGAGAAGGGAAAACAGACAAAGGAGATATTCAGGTTGAAGAAAGCTGGGCTGGAGAAGAAGGAAATTGCCGCCAAACTGGGGATAACGGAGGAGAGGGTGTCTCACCGGCTGGATGGGATTTGAGCACATCGAACGCCTCAAAGCTCAAAGGTAGGAATTGAGGCTTCGGATCATAGCGTAGGGTACAGAACTTCAAGGGAGCAGGGCCAGGGGCCGGTATCGCTGGCAACTCTTCCTCCGCGGCCCTGACTCAACTCGGATGTTATCCCGGCTCACTTTGCCGCGGGGCTGGACTATAGATGTCGACCCGGTAAGGATAGTTTGATTTTGCGAAACCATCGGCAGAGCCAAACCACGGGGGATTTGCAGTTCTGATCTGATTGACATAATATTTATAAGTTGGCTAGGAATGACATACTAACGCCCAGCTTATCAAGATTTATATCGGCGGCCATTTTGGAAACTGTCTCCAGCAAGCTGATGAGCCAGAGACCCCTTCAGGTTTTTGGGAAAGGCTTACCTGTTACCGCCTGGCTGCCTCGGCGGGTATCTTGCTTGGCTGAGTCATCTTTTTGCTCAGGGCATCAGGGTCGCCACCGCTCATGCCGGCGATGTACCTGACCAGCTTCTTCCTGGACTCGATGTCGTACTGGGTAGTGATGGCGATTTGTTCCATGATAGGTGAGCCACCACCATGGTAACTGCCGACATTGTGTATGCCTCCGGTCGCTGAGCAGAGCACATCACTCAGATAACGCCATAGCTGTGCCTGATCCTCCACGGGCATGTCCGGATTGCGCTTTGTGTATTTCAGTAGAAAGTCACGGGTCTCGGGGTTCAGGAAATCTTTCTCGTGTGGGAAGGTGGCTACCACGCCGCCGGTGATATCGCAGAGCATCTCAGCTTCATGATAGACTGCCTCACCCGTCAGGCAGCGGCCGACGTTGCAGTAAATTGAATTGGGTATATAGGAGCCGGGGCCATAGGGCACAAATCCCACCCCGGGTATGTAGACCTCTGGCTTGCCCAGGGCAGAGGCTGTGTATCCCGCAGCATAACCCAGCTCGGTGACCATGATAATTTCAGCCAGCTTCTTCCGGACGCCGGGTGTCTTGTGGATGTTATTCACCTCGGCAGCAAGTGACGCGGTTCCCAAAAGTACGTCGCCAAGAGCCGGTTTGCAGCCAGAATAGGAGTGGCGGTGGAAAAGGGCGAAGAGGAGAGCCAGCACGCCGCCATGCTGCCATTCGCCGGCGAGGAAGACTCTTTCCCAGGGCACGAAGCAGTTGTCAAATATCATATAGGAATCTGTGGCTCCGGGCAGGAAGCCACGCTTGAAGTGTTCTCTGGGCCTGAGGTTATGGACGGTAACAATCTGTTTCAGTCCTTCCCAATCGCCCGGGATGGCGAAGGCGACGGCGTAGTCCTTGTCCTCTGGACGCAACGCTCGTGTCGGCACCACCAGTATCTCATCAGCAACTGATGCCTCGGAGATGTGTAACTTGCAGCCGCTGACGATGATGCCATCACTGCGCCTCTCTTTAATCCGTACGTAGGCATCCGGGTTTGGCTGGTCAGCAGGCCTGAGCATCCTATCGCCCTTGACGTCCGTCTGGGCGCAGCAGCCCACCAGGTCTTCTGTTTGGAAGCGAATAAGCCACTTCTTGAAGTTCTCGTGGTACTGTGTGGCGCCTTTGTTCATCTTGTCCGCTTCGTAAGAAACGTTGTAGACGGCATTGGTGGCGTCAATGCCCATGCACCGCTGGATGCAGCCGGCTACCTTCTGGCAGAGCATGCGGGTCATGTCCTGCTTCTTGTGCAGGTCGTCGGTGTTCTGGTGGATGTGGGTGAAGCGGCTGATACGCTCGCCGGTGAGATGAGAAATGGCGGTGCACAGGTCCTGGTTCTCTGGCTTGAGAGCCTCGTCAAATGTGGTGCCGATGGTATTTATACAGTCCATCTGTAGCTCGTCTGTATGGTCGATTAGCGCGCCATTGAAGTAAATGTTTCGCTTCATTTTTGCCAGACCCTGTATATACTGCTCTTTTGTCCTCATTGTTCCCTCCTTGCTCAATGGATAACTAAATCTGTAATGGTTTAGCTTTCCAGAATCTTGGTTCATATTATATCACGCCCCGCGCTGGCAAGCATTTTTCGGAATTTTTTGGATTGGCAAAAGAATCGGCAAATTGGGGATAAGGGCTGAGACCCGCCTCGCTAAGATTCTTTTCCCAGCAGATGACTCAGCATTTTGTCATATCCGGGTGGATGCGGTGAGTCATATCTCAAAAACGTGGGAAGCGGATACCTGAAAACACCAATCTTATGACCTATTTCCAAACCTTGAATCGTTTTCTCAATCTTGCTCATGGGTATCGAAAAGGCACATTCATAATCTTGAGTGTGAGGAATCAGCCGTTCACCAAGGCTTAACAAGGCGAATTGGCACTCGTCTTTTTCGATAGTCCGGGTGATATAGGTTGTACATCCGGCTCCTATAGCCAAAGTGGTGTCTAGACCTGTCTTACCTGTCCCAGTGAGGTAACCCGTAAGGAGCATCCATATTTGAGCGGGATTGCCATAAACCAGGATAAGATGTGGTTCGAAGGTAGCTCTGTTTAGAGGACTCATGAGTACATTCTTGTACTTACCATATTCAAATTTGGGAAGGTTTTGAATAGCCGCTGCTGCCTGTTTTTTGTTCATTCCCCATAACCCAAGGGACTCCTGGAAGCTCCCATCAACGACATCTGGCAGCAGAGGTAAGAATCCCATACTTATACCAGCAACGTAACAGCTCTGAAACTTGTCAACAGCTATAGTCCAGCCATAGCGCCGCGCCATATTAATTGCGTGACACAACGAAACAGTTATTCCTATGTCTTTTTGGGGTGTCCTAGTCTTATCAGGGAGTTCTTCTTTGGATTCGCACATCCTGATCGCAAGTGGAAAGGTTTGTGGCCGCACATAATAAGTCAACGCCTCATCGATTTGTTTTAGATTTGCCATGTTATGTTCCTCCTTTGGTAAGCATACATAATAAATAATAATTTAGTTTCCTCAGAGTCTTAATTTGTAGTCTATCACACCACTTAAGTGTCTGTGCTTGGCAAATTTTACATAAAATCATCCGCATCTGGTAGAAAATCGGTGAATCTGGTGACACAGGCTGGGTGCCGGCTCTCATACGACCCATAGTAGCAATTTGATGAGCCAGAGACCCCTTCAGGTTTTTGGGAAACCTAATCTGTTACCCCGATGTAAGCAAGGTTTTGTCTTTGAGGTACAGCACCGACAAGTCGGTGTACGTTGTTAAAATTCTGGCCTGTTTTTCAGCGCCTGCCCCAACTATAATGACCACCGCTATAGCAATCCAGGGTGCCACGATAACTAAACCAAGAGCACCATAAAGGGAGAGCCGAGGCTGAGCCTCGGCTCTTACACCGTTTCTCTTCACTCCCCCTAGGGTTTACTTAGTGCCCGAGATTGCTGTTACGCTCATGAGCCTCTCGCCGACCATAAATCGTGGCTCCAATTTAATACTTTCACAATCGGGTCAATAAAGCACACCCTCACCGCTGTTCTTAGAACCTCGTGTTGGGAGATAAAGTTGGCTATGGGCGGACTGGTTTTATAATAGAGAGATACAAACTCGGCGCCTAGGCTGTTGGGCAGCAGAACCTCGTCCCTGAACTCTCTCAGGATGTCTAGTTCCTTGGCTGTATCGGTACCGTAGGCTGTGGTAGCGATAAAACAACCTCCCGGAGTTTCCGACGGATGGCCATAACCACCAAATTCCGTCCCCTGCAAGTCGGCCAGAGACGGCGTGGTATTATTTCTTATTTTTGCCCACATATAACCGCTGTAGCCATTGGTGCTGGCGGTATTGACTCCGCCGTCTGAGCACTGCACCCAGGCAGTGTCGTTCCACCAGAAGAGCCGTAGCGATTCTTCGTCGACGTCTGCCGCCTCTACTTCAGCATCGGTATAGTAAAGCCTTATCTCAAGCTCGGTGACTTCCGTAGTATCGGGAACGTAGACATCGATATATTTATCCTGTGAGCTGAAGCCGGTTGGAGCGGACCCGCCGGGATTATCGTCATACGGAGCCACGGTTACCGTAGCTGTGCCGTCTACCTCAACCTCGGTGTCAGCCTCGTCCGTGGCATCAACGGTGCCATCGGTTACCGTCTCTGTTACCGCCTCAGCCTCCAGCCAGGGCTCGAAATTCATATCATCGCTGACGGGATTGCCCTCACCGCCAGGGTTAGCTATGGGGTGGTATGGTCCGCTGGCATCGCCCCACCAGTTGTAGGTGGCGTCCACCGTCCCACCTCCATCGTTCCACAAACCAAAATCAGTGTTGCCGACGATGTTGTTGAAGTGAGCTTCCAGGGTAGAATCATCGAAAACAGCTATGCCTGTACCGTAGTTGTTAGAGATTGTGGACCCTTTCACCTCTGCAGTGGACGGATCGAACCCGTCAAGCGGCCAACCTATTAGGATACCTGCTAGCCAATTCTCTGTAATGGTACAGCCGTCAAGATTGGTCTCAGCATTCAATATGGCGACACCCGCACCTGAGTTCTCGACGGTGACGCCTGAGAGGTTCACCACAGAGGTGCCGACATCACCTATGATAGCCACCCCCCCCAAATACCATTCGGTGCCGATAATGTTTGCCATCGTCAGGTCAGCAAGTCTCCCTGTGCTGTCAAGGTAGGCGATGCCGCAAACATTTTCTTCTTCGCTGAGCTCGGTTCCATCAAAGTTAATACCCTCAATATTGATGTTTTCTGACGCATTCACCGCAGCCATGACCCATACGTCCCCTACTATTGGCCCGATGTCAACCGTAAAACAGTTTGCGGTAGTAACGGTTGCCCCCTCAGCGCTGATTATGCTTATATTTGTCTTTCCCTGCACCTGGAAGGCGGCGCATGTCCCCGCCGCCACTGTGATGGTGTCGCCAGAGCCTGCCGCATCAATGGCTTCTTGGATAGTTTCGTAGTCATCGGGCACATGAATAATGTTGCCTGCCGAAACCGGCGTCGCCATCACTAGCCCCAGGCTCACCACCAGCACCAGGGCAAACAGGATACTAAATATCCTTTTCATTCTTCACCTCCTTCGTAACAGTTCACTTTCCCCAAAATCTTCGGCTTACAGTATAATAAACTATTTGTGTTAAAATCCTGTTAATTAAATGCATGTTACAATTTTCTGAATTATTATATCACATCCTCTATACCGTCAAGCGGTTTTTCGAAGTTTTGTCGGGCTTGCCTCAACTACAATGGCTCCCCCTAGGGTTTACTTAGTGCCCGGGATTGCTGTTACGTTCATGAGCCTCCCGCCAACCATAAACCCTGAGTCCAAGTTAATATTTTCACAATTGGGTCAACGAAGCCCACTCTCACCGCTGTTCTCAGGACCTCGTGTTGGGAGATAAAGTTGGCTATGAAAGGGCTGGTTTTATAGTAGAGAGATACAAGCATAACACCCAAGCTGTTAGGCAGCAGGACCTCGTCCCTGAACTCTCTCAGGATGGCTAACTCCTTTGCTGTATCGGTACCGTAGGCTGCGGTAGCGATGAAGCACCACCCAAACGGCCCAAAATTGAAGTTGGCTGTTATAGAATAGTTGTCGTTCATAGTGATGTTGGTTGCTGCGCCGTTGACATTAGCGATGTTGCCCACATCTCCAGTCCACGCGTAGAAGTTATAGAAAGTGTCTGTAATCGCTATCAGGTCAACCACCGTTCCAGGCTCATAGGTAAAAATCCCCTCGCCAGGGACGACTACTGAACCCCCACCGGTGCTGGAGATTGTGAGGGCATATTGATAAGTCAGCAGCCAGGGGTCAAAGTGGACATGTTCCGAAACAGCATCTCCGGTGCCATCCGCAATCTTTCCGGTAACAGGATCGGTCACGCCACCACTGGGTCCGCTGGCATCGCCCCACCAGTTGGAGGTGGCGTCAACGATAACGGCGCTGTCTTCGACGTAGAGCCCGTAACCGTCGTTTCCAGCGAGGCGGTTAGAGTTGATGAGCACGGTGCTGTCGCCGGCAACGGATTCCAGGTAGATTCCGTAGTCATTTTCGTGGATTTGGTTATCCCCGATGGTGACGGTGCTGTTGTCCAGCAGGCCGCTCCGGGTGGTTATGCCATCTACAGCACCAGCGAGTACATTGTGACTGATGGAGACCTCGCTTTCATTGTTGATGGAAAACCATAAGGCGAAGTCACCACCATCAGCATCGATGGTGAACCCAGCGTCATCTCCACCAATGAAGACTATCTCAGCGTCCAGTTCTATACTGACAGAGCCGGTAATAGTAGTCACTTCAATCCCGCCTGCCGACTGGAGGTTCAGAGACTTGTCGATATTCAAGTCCTCCTCGTATTTCCCCTCCGCCGCTATGATGGTGTCGCCATGGGCTGCCGCATCAATGGCGTCCTGGATAGAACTCGTCGGGTCCACGCCCCAGGTCATTGGCTCGGTGCCGACCTGGGCACCCAGCCACGGCGAGTAAAACACCTTTGTAGAGACGCCATCGCCGTCACCCGGTCCCACTCTACCGGGTCCGCTGGCAGCGCCCCACCAGTTCTTGGTGGCGTCCAGTGTCTCGCCTCCCTCGTTCCACACACCATACCGAGAGTTGTCGGCGATGTTGTTGAAATTAACGGTGATTCCAGTAAGTGTTGTCTGCGTATCAAACACATAGATACCGAGCTTATTCTCTGTGAAGGTATTACCTTCCACAGTCACATTCTCAGAAAGGTCGCGGCCGTAGTGCTCCTCGAAACTCATGCCCGCGCCATCGACATAGCCGGTTACTGTGTTATTCCTGATTTCGGTGTTAAGGAACGACCCACTGATGCCTATGCCCCCAGCAACGAAGTCCCTCACCTCGTTGCCTTCGATAAGCGAATCTTCTTCGAGGTACCCGGTGATGCCAAACCTCGAGTTAACGACTTTGTTGTTCCTGAAGGTCGCCACAGTCGGAGGAAACGGCTCGAGGGCACCCGCGTTAATGGCTTGTGTCGCACCTTCCACATAGCAATACTCAATCGTTGCTCTCAGGGTGAAGGTGAGGCTAATCCCGAATTCACTGGGGTTTAACACGCGTACGTTTTTGACGGTAATATCAGCGGCCATTTCAGGTTCCGGAGTCGCGATTCCATGCTCAGCGTTCTGCACCGTCAAACCATCAATCTCGATGTCTCGGTCGTCAGCGGTAATTATTCTTATCCCTGTTCCTTCATCTGGTTCAATAATCGTCTCAGCGCCACTGCGGTTGCGGGCATCAACCCCGGCCTGGGCGCCCTTTAAGGTCAACGACTTGTCAATCTCAACATTCTCTTCATACAAACCCGCCGCCACCATGATGGTGTCACCATCCGAGGCAGCATCAATGGCTTGCTGGATAGTGGGGTAGTCACCGGGCACATCAATAACATCTGCCAAAACTGGCGCCGTCGACGCCAGCCCCAAACTCACCACCAGCACCAGGGCAAAAAGGATACTAAATATCTTTTTCACTTCTCCCCCTTTATTGCTTTTATGTTGACTTATAGCCCCTCGACCAGAGGCCTAGGGGCCTCTCTATCGCACAACTTTCAGTTCGACAAGCATCACCCTCTCTAAAAACACAAAACCGACCTTCAAAAGGTCGGTTTCATCGTTAGCTACCCGCGGCCAGGTGACCACCTAAAGGCGCCGCCTCATCGCTCCCCGTAATCTCTTTTCCCCACCATTCTGTCACTTTTTTCCTCAACCCCCGATCAGCACATAGGACAATTAACAGCTTAGGTTTTGCAAGATCCTATCTTATACTATTGTATCACATCGTCTGCACCATCAAGAGTTTTTGGAATTTCTCGGATTGGTAAAAAATCGCTAAATTGAATGATAGGGGCTGAGCGCCACCTCTCATACCAACCCATAGTGCTAATCTGATAAACGAGAAGGCCCCTCAGATTTTGGGAAAACTTACCTCTTACAGAATTTCTGTTTTATTTTCGGGGTGCAGCTATGTACACCTTGTCAGAATTCTCGCCTGTTTTCCAGTGCTTGCCCCAAGGTTAGGTCATCAGCATATTCCAACTCAGCACCGAAGGGCAAGCCACGAGCCAGGCGAGTGACGCGAAAGCCCAGAGGCGTGATAATCCGGTGCAGATACATAGCCATAGTTTCGCTCTCTACATTGGGATTGGTTGCGACAATCACTTCGGTTACTGAGCCATCTTTAAGACGAGCCAGAAGCTCCTTTATCTTTAGCTCTTCAGGCCCTACACCTTCTGTCGGGCTGATAGTTCCATGAAGCACATGATAAACACCGTTATATTTCCCCGTCTGCTCCAAAGGAAGGATATCTGAAGGTTTCTCCACGACACAAATTTTAGAATGGTCACGCTCTTTATCCTGACAAACGCGGCAAGGGTCACAATCAGTGTTGTCAAAACAAACCGAACAAAGCTTTATCTTTTCCTTAAGTGTTAAAATGGCCTCGGCTAAAGCCTTGGCTTCTTCATCAGGGTTGCGTAAGAGATGATAAGCCAGCCTTTTAGCACTTTTTGGCCCGATTCCAGGCAGCTTATTTAATTCCTCAATTAATCTAGCTATAGGCTCAGCGACAAATCTCATTTTCCCTGACTCTTTACCTGATTGTCATTCTGAGCGCAGCAAAGAATCTCCAAAACCCTTTTTAGACCCTTCGCTTTGCTCCGGGTGGCATAGAGTGACGCGGCTCCAAACTTTTGCCTAAAGTAACCCCGGTATATTGAGACCACCGGTCAAACTGCTGAGGTGCTTATTAACAAGCTCCTGCGACTTGGTAATAGCCTCGTTAACAGCAGCCATGACCAAATCTTGCAGTAACTCAACATCTCCAGCCTCTACCGCTTCGGGAGATATCTCCACGGAGTGAACCTTTTGGTGTCCATCAAGCACCACTTTGACGGCACCACCTCCACTGGTAGCTTCCACGGTAATGCTGCCCAATTCTTCTTGGGCTTTCGCCAACTTTGCCTGAAGTTGCTGGGCTTGACGCAATATTGATTTATCCATCTACCTCCTTTCGTTACAACTCCTCCTCACTAATCCTGGCTCCCATTTCCAGAGCAGCTTTAATTACCGGGTTTTGTGTCCTTGCCTGGGACGGGGCTTCCCTTTTATAATCAACTAAAATACACCGTATCTTATAGGGCCGACCAAAGACCTCCTTAAGCTTTTTCTCCACCAGATGTCGATATTTAGCGTCTTCGATTTTCTCCTTATGGAAGGAATAATAGAAACCTAACACCAGTGTATCATCCTCAAGAGCTACGGGGTCGCAGGCGCTACGCAAAAAAGCATCCAAATTGCCACTGGAACCTTCCCCTCGCAAAGATTTAATGAACTCCCTCCAGCGGCTACGGAGGTAATCAATGTTCTGAGAAATCTCTTCGCTTGGAACCTCAGTGCTATCCAGTGCCACAGGAACCTCGCTTGGAATCTCAGAGCTATCCAGTGCTACAGGAACCCCAGCTTCCTCTAAGGACTCAGTTATCTCAGTAGCATCCGCTACCTCCGAAGGTTTAGTTGTAATTAGCTGTTCTTGTCCTGTAGGTGGAGACAAAGCACAACTCAGTAAAGCCAATTCTAAGGACAAAGCGGAGTAATTATCACTTCGAAAATCTATGCTAGAGAAAGACTTAACTGCCTTAAGCAGATAATCCAGCGTAGCATTGGTCGCAAGGCTTGCCATTTCAGCTAAGTCTTCGCTGGTAACATCTAGAGCCTCTTCGCATCGGGATTTAGCCAGCAACAATCCTCGAAGGTATTCTACCAAGCCCAGATTAAACTGACGAAGGTCAACACCATCGCTATTGAGGCTATTTATAACTTTTAGCCCAGCAGCCACATCCCTACTGACCACACATCGTGCTAGTTGTCTAACTCGTGAATCCCGGCCGATGCCAAGCTCCGATTGAACCTGATCAAGCTCAATTTGATTGCCATAGTAAGCAATCATCTGTTGTAAAATATTTTCAGCATCTCGGAGGCTGCCGGTAGCAGCACGAGCAATAAGCCTTAAGGAATCAGGCTCAATATGAATTCCCTCCTTCTCGCATATTAGCTTGAGTTTATCCATTATCTCGGTTTGCCGCAGGCGATGGAAATTAAACCGCTGACATCTCGATACTATGGTGGCTATCACCTTGTGCGCTTCCGTGGTAGCTAAAACAAAAATTACATGCCCGGGTGGCTCCTCCAACGTCTTCAACAAGGCATTGCAAGCTGCCTCGGTAAGCATGTGGACTTCGTCTATAATATATACCTTGTAGCGAGCAAGGCTGGGGGCGTAATTTGCCTTTTCCCTCAGGCTACGGATTTCGTCAATGCCACGATTGCTGGCGGCATCTATCTCTATTACATCCAAAGCCCTGCCCTCGGTGATTGAACGACACATATCGCAAGCATTGCACGGCTCGCCACCTGCTTGATTAGGACAGTTGGCTGCTTTGGCTAAGATGCGTGCCGTGCTGGTTTTGCCTGTACCTCGTGGACCGCAAAAAAGATAAGCATGAGCTATCTTCCCACCCTCTACAGCATGACGCAGAGTCTGAGTCACAGGCTCTTGTCCCAGCACCTCGCTTAAGGTCTGTGGCCGCCACTTGCGGTAAAAAACCTCAGAACCCATATATTAAATCTTATTATACCACCCTCCACTTAATCTCTAAAGGAGATTTTTGCGCCATAGCACGAGTAACATATCAATTTTTTACAGCACATGCAGCGGCTGCCTATAGTACAATGGAATAACAGAAGCAGAATTTCCCGAGGCAGAACTCTACAGCGGCGACGCTAAAGAGCTGGCCGTAGCTGCCTGATTTATCGGGCTTGGGGCACCGGGTCTTTAAAAACTTTTACTTGCTGATTTGCTTCTCAGCCCAGTCGCCTGCCCAGGGCACCTTCCACATCTTGCCCGTGCCTGCCTGGATGATAAGGATAAGCCACAAGACAAACATCAAGATCCCAATAAGTATCTCCAGGATCCAGCCAACAAAGGGAATCCAGCGCAAGATAAGATTGGCTACGGTTAATACCCCGAAGGTCATAATGGATTGCCAGGCATGGAATTTAACGAAGGTGCTCTTCTTTTCCAGCACTACGAAAACTATCCCCGTTACCCAGGCAACCACGTAGCAAAGAAGTCCGGCAACATTGGCTGACAAACCTGTGCTACTCTCCGCTTCGGGTTTAGCCGCACCTTCAGTTGGCATTGCCGCAACACCAAGCCCGGCGCCACACTTGGAGCAAAACTTAGCCCTCTCGGGATTTTCCGCGCCACATTGAGAGCAGAACATATTCACCTCCTTATGCTACAAATCTATATTATATATTACGAATGTGTCAATAGTCCTTTGAGGCGTTTTGTCGCCCTGAGCGTTAGTGGAGGGGCTAGATTTTTCATTACACTCGGAATGACAAGAAGCAAAGGAGCCAGAATCACAAGAACGCGAAGGGTAAATTTTGCTCACAGGATTTCATCGTGCCGGAAAACCCAGGTGGCCGAAACCACGCTATCACCTTCGGCTAAGCCCATTAGCCTGGCTCCCCGGCCACCCCTGCCCTGAATTGAGACCTGCTCCATAGGAATGTTCACCACGTTGCCCCTGGCTGATAACATCACCAGGGAGCCTTGCGAGAAAACAAGCTTGGACACAGCTAGATTACCCGTTTTCGGGCCAACCCTATAAGCCCTCACCCCCTTGCCTCCCCTATTGTGAACAGGATAATTTTTTATCGGGGTCAGCTTGCCAAAACCCTTTTCGGTCACTGTGAGCACATAAGCATCGGGAAGGACAATGTCCATACCAACAACATAATCGTCAACAAGACGAATGCCACGGACACCGCCACTAGTTCGAGACGCAGTCCTCAAGCTTTTGACCTTAAATCTCATAGCCTGCCCATTTCGACTTACCAGGATGACCTCATCTTCATCAGCAACTACACCGGACGAGATCAGCTTATCTTCATTTCTGAGCCCCATAGCAATAATGCCATTCCTCCTTATCGAAGCAAATTTGCTCAGTGTAGTCTTTTTTATCACGCCACCCTTAGTGGCCATTAATAAGAACTTGTCTGAAGGAAAGCTTGCCAGGGCTAACAACACAGTTACTTCGTCTTTCAAGTCAATAGGCAATAAATTAACCAGGGCTATCCCTTTGGCCGTGCGGGATGAATCCTCGGGAATCTCGTAGCACTTAAGACAGTAAACCTTACCAGTGCTGGTAAAGAAAAGGAGATTATCATGGGTGTCAGCTACCAAGACGTGGTTCACTGTATCGCCACCCCGGGTTACCATTCCCATGACGCCTTTTCCGCCACGGTGTTGCAGCCGATAAGTGCTGGCAGGAATTCTTTTAATGAACCCCCTGTTAGTCAAGGTAACTACCATTGCCTCATGGGGAACAAGGTCTTCCGTACGAAATTCTTCGATTTCTTCTGCTTCCACTATGGTCCGCCGGGAATCACCATACTTGGATTTAAGCTCCTCGGCATCCTGGGCAACAAGTGATAATACTTTCCGAGGGTTAGCTAACAAATCCTCAAGATAGGAAATACTCTTTATCACAGCGGCATATTCCTCAGTTATTTTGTCTTGCTCTAGCTTAGCCAATCTACGAAGCGGCATATCAAGGATAGCTTGCGCTTGAATCTGTGACAGAGTAAAAGCTGCCATTAGATTGGCACGAGCGGACTCTACGGTTTGAGACTGTCGAATAATCTTGATCACCTGCTCCATATTGTTTAGGGCAATTCTGAAGCCCTCGAGGATGTGAGCCCTATCCTTTGCCTTATCAAGTTCAAACTGAGACCTCCTGGTAATGACTTGAGAACGAAAGTCAATGTAAGAAGTTAGCGCCTCTTTAAGATTAATTACTTTAGGTTGTCCATTAACCAAAGCAACCATATTGATGTAAAAGGCAGATTGCATCGCAGTATACTTGTAGAGGTTATTAAGTACCTGTCGAGGTTGTGCTTCTTTTTTGAGTTCGATAACAATGCGCATGCCTTCCCTATCCGACTCATCACGCACCTCGGCTATCCCCGAAATTTTCTTCACTTTAACCAGCTCAGCTATCCTCTCTACCAAAGCTGCTTTGTTTACCTGATAGGGAAGTTCAGTAACAACTATTTGTCTCTTGCCCCCCTTGCTAGTCAGTTCGTTGGCTTTAGCGCGGAGTATAATTTTTCCTTGCCCTGTAGTATAAGCATTGTCTATGCCCCCTTTCCCCCAAATTATCCCGCCAGTGGGAAAATCGGGACCTTTGACCAACTCCATTAGTTCCTCTACAGTGGCTTGGGGATTGTCAATTAGATAGACAATGGCATCACATATCTCGTCTAAGTTATGAGGAGGGATGTTTGTCGTCATTCCCACAGCTATGCCTGAAGAGCCACTAGCTAGTAAATTAGGCAACTTGGCGGGCAAGACAGAGGGTTCCTGGAGAGAATCATCGAAGTTGGGAACAAAGGCGACGGTATCTTTTTCGATGTCAACTAACATTTCCTCGGCAATTTTGGAAAGGCGAGCTTCGGTATACCTCATTGCCGCTGGTGGATCATTGTCAACGCTGCCAAAATTACCCTGCCCATCAACTAAGGGATATCTCAGAGAAAAATCCTGAGCCATGCGTACCATAGCTTCATATATCGGGGAATCTCCATGGGGATGATACTTCCCCATGACTTCACCAACAATGCGGGCACTCTTTTTGTATGGACTGTTGTATCGTAACCCCAAGCCATCCATAGCGTACAAAACACGTCGCTGCACTGGCTTCAAGCCATCACGTACATCAGGCAGGGCTCGGGAGACGATGACACTCATCGCATAGTCTAGATAGGAGCTTTTCATCTCCTCTTCGATATCAATAGGCTTTACTATTGCGGCTTCCATCAAATCTCAATTCCTCTCTCACCATCTTCACCAACGACGGTGAAACCTTCAGGCAAAGATTCCTCTTCGGGGCCAAGATCTTCTTCTTCCTCGAGATATCCAAGCTCAGGCGAGGCCTCACTTTCATCAGTAATGATTCCTCGCCTGAGGAGGCTTTCTTTAATACGCGTGCGCAGGTGCTCTGTAGCTTTAACAAGAAAGGAGGGACGTCCCACTTGGCTGGGATGTTGATACACCTCTTTAATAATAACCTGTACTTTATCTTCTTCTACATTGAGAATTGCCGCATCGTATCTATTTCCACCTAGCATTAGTTTGATGAGGCGCAATCCCTGTCTCGGCTCCACCTCGCCCAAATATTCTCCACTCTGACTCACCACAACCAGGTGCTGCCCTCTTGCTTCCAAGTGCACTTGGTCACCAAACCCCATCTTAGCTAGGACCTCGCCTGGAGCCACATTATGAAGATTAACCACCCCAGCCTTGCCCATCTCAGTTATGAAAAGGTCAAGAGCAACTCTTCGAGCTTGAGCTCTTCGGGTCGAAGCTTTCTGAGGGTCGCTACTCAAGGTCGCCATAGACTCTGACAAGTTAGTTAAACGGGCAACATTTTTCTTAGCAATAGCATTCTCAGGGGCAAGCTCCAGAGCCTTAAAATAGGCTTCCTTAGCTCGGCCAAAATCCCCTAACTTTGTCAAAGCTCGGCCAACGCGATTATAAGCCTCGACATCAGTAGGAAATCTCTCAATTATGTCCTTGTTTACCGCTTCAGCCTCCTCCCACCTACCCTGAAGGGCTAAATCTATGGCTTCCTTGCTCAGTCGTTGCCTTAATCGAGCCTTTTCTTCCTCTTCCTGTTGGTAGGAGGCTATATACATTTCCATAACCTTATACTTATGATGTCAAGCCAAGATTGTCAAGTTTCTTTCTCTAGCTCAAAAGCTTGATGCAATGCTTGAACAGCATCCTTAACCTTATCCTCAGAGAGAATACAGGTTATCCTTATTTCGGAGGTGGTAATTAACTGGATGTTGATGCCCTGTTCATAAAGAACGCGAAACATTCTGGCGGCATAGCCCGGTGTATTTTGCATGCCAGTACCTACGATGCTAACTTTGGCCAATGTGGAGTCGGTGACACATTGCTTACCCCCCACAGATTTAACCACTGGCTCCACGATGGACATTGCCTTAAGCAAATCACTCCGCGCCACCGTAAACGTGAGATCAGTAATATTGTTAATGCTGGCATTCTGGACGATGGTATCTACACTTATATTTGCTCTAGCCAGGGGCTCAAAGATTGCCGCAGCAATGCCAGGATGGTCGGGGACACCAACGACGGTGACTTTAGACACATTGGTATCATAGGCAATACCCCTTGCCTTGTTTTTTACTTCCATAGAGGCCTCCTTACAAATAATGGTACCAGGGCTGTCGCTAAAGCTAGAAGCCACCAAGATAGGCACATTATACAACTCTCCCAATTCCACTGCTCTGTTATGCATTACCCTGGCTCCATAGCTAGCCAGCTCTAACATCTCTTCATAGCCAATGTCCTTTAATTTCCTGGCTCCGGGAATAAGGTGTGGGTCAGCAGTATAGACACCTTCGACATCAGTATATATCTGGCATATCTCGGCACTCAAGCTGGCAGCGAGAGCAACTGCCGTCGTATCGGAACCACCACGACCCAAAGTGGTAATATCCATTTCTTGAGTCACGCCCTGAAACCCAGCCACAATGGCAATATTCCCCTTTTCTAACTCACTGACCACTCGTTTCGTGTCGACGCGGAGAATCCGAGCTCGACTGTAACTAGAATCAGTCTGGATGCCTGCCTGAGCGCCGGTAAGGCTGACTGCCTTGCACCCCAAACTCTCCAAAGCCAGGGCTAAAAGGGTACTGGAAACTATCTCCCCAGTGGACAAAAGAACATCAAGCTCCCTATCACCAGGCTGTTCATTAACCTGGTAAGCTAATTTAATCAAGTTATCGGTGGTGTGTCCCATGGCCGAAACAACGACCACCACTTGATTTCCTTCGTCTTTTGCTTTAGCAATACGGCGAGCTACATTTTTAATCTTCTCGGCATCAGCCACCGAGCTGCCACCATACTTCTGAACTATCAGTGCCATCTCTTCACCTTTATTTACTCTATCAGCCTGCCCATAATACTATATCCTTCTTCGACAAAAAAGCCTGTGCCTTTAGCCTCTGCTTCGGTAAATCTCTTTGCCCCACTAGCTGTGAATCCCGGCCCCCAGAGTATAAATGGAACGGGGTCAGCAACATGGGTCTGAATCTTGATCGGCGTGGAGTGGTCAGGCAGAATTAGCACCCGGAGGGCATCCCTGTTCCAGGAACGAAGCCGACTCACAACCTCTTTATCCACGCTCTGAATGGCCTCTATTTTGTCCTTAACTAGGCCGGCATGGGCCGACTCATCGGTTGCTTCCACATGAATAACCACCATATCATATTCCCCAAGTGCTTCCAGGGCACCAATTGTCTGAGCAACGTAATCGTTGTCCAGACCGCCGGTCACACCGGAAATATCCATCACCCGCATACCTGTCATTCGGGCTAAGCCCCGCATAATATCCACTCCGGACGTTATAGCAGCATCGAGTCCATAGACCTCTTTGAAGGCTGGCATATCAGGTATTTTACCACTACTCCAGAAAAGCCAGACCATGGTAGCTGGAATATCGCCGCGTGCTCCTCGCTCCATATTCACAGGATGGTCACGAAGCACAAGCTCAGAGCGTGCCATAAGCTCTCTTAACAGGTCGCTCCCAGGCCCTTTGGGAAGAAATTCGTCAATAGCTTTGTCGGGAATATCATGCGGTGGAGTACAGCTAGCCAGGAGGGCATCTTCCTTCCCTTTTATCTTACATATATGTCTATAGCTCACACCAGGATAGAAATGCACTTTATCGCTGCCAAGCTTTTCATTCAAACTAGCGATAAGAGCTCGGCCTTCGCCAGTACTGATATGCCCGCAACTATAGCTCCACATTCTCCCGTTGCGAACGGCTACCAAATTGCAGCGAAAAACGATCTCTCCTTTGTTAATAGGAACGCCCATGCCACGAGCCTCAATGGCGCTCCGGCCTTGGTAATATACCTGAGGGTCATAACCCAGCACGGACATACAGGCACAGGCGCTGCTAGGTTCCATCCCCGGCGGCACGGTGCGAAGCAGCCCGACAGCACCCGCCTTTGCCATAGCATCCATGTTCGGAGTATGCGCCAGCTCCAGGCAAGTCCTCCCACCATGAGCAGCCAATGGCCAACCTGATGCTCCATCAATTATTAAAACGCAATATTTCACCCTTGCCTCAATAGTTAAAGCATCATATAATAGCATAGGCAAACGGGGCGTAGCGCAGTTGGTAGCGCGCAGCGTTCGGGACGCTGAGGTCGGAGGTTCAAGTCCTCTCGCCCCGATTAGCTCAGTAAAAGGGAGTGCAAGCTGCTTGTGCCTAATCTGCAGGGAGAAAATATAGATATATAGGCCAAACATGAGGAGCTACCAAGGCGACACCTGACAAGGTATCAGCAGGTGCACGAAATTTGACAAGAAATAAGTATTTAATTTATAGTGCCCGATTATCCTTAAATTGAAAACAGAGCAGAGGGAAACCATGGTAAAAGCTGCAATCGTCGGAGCCACTGGCATAGTTGGTCAGCAATTTCTCGTTGCCCTGAAGGGTCACCCCTGGATTCAAATTGCTGCCCTTGCTGCCTCCGAGAGGTCAGCAGGGCGCAGCTATAAGGAAGCCATAACCGATGCCCAGTCTGGAGCCTTGCGCTGGTTCTGCCAGGAGCCTCCGGTAGAGGAGGTTATGACTATGCCTGTCCAGAATGCCGCCGAGATGGATGCCTCCGCCCTGGATATCGTCTTTTCCGCCATAGAGTCCGACCAGGCGAAGATTCTGGAACCGAAGTTCGCCAGAGATAAAGCGGTTATAAGCACGGCCTCAGCCTTCCGCTACGATGAGGATGTGCCCATCTTAATTCCGGGTATCAACTCCGAGCATGCCAAATTAATTGATGTTCAGAGAAAAGCCCGGGGATGGAAAGGCTTCATTACACCTATTCCCAACTGCACCACCACCGGCCTGGCTATAGCCCTAAAACCAATCTGCGAATCGTTTGGCGTGAATGCCGTTATAATGACCTCCATGCAAGCCCTGTCAGGAGCAGGCCGGAGCCCGGGAGTGATAGGCCTCGACATCCTGGATAATGTTATTCCCTTTATTGCCGGGGAAGAAGAAAAGGTACAGCGTGAAACGCAGAAAATCTTGGGCAGGTTCGCAGGTAATTCTATCAGTTCAGCCAAGTTCAACGTAAGCTGCACCTGCACCCGTGTTAATGTTCGGGAAGGACATACGGAATCAGTCTTCGTCTCCACCCAGAAAGCCTGTGAGGCGGACGAGGTTGCCAGGGCCATGAGGGAATATGTTGGTTCGCCTGGTGACACTGACCTGCCTTCAGCCCCCAGACACATGATAATAGTCCACGAAGACCCGTTCCGACCTCAGCCGCGACTTGACCGTGATGCTGAGGATGGCATGGCCACCGTGGTCGGTAGAATCAGGAAAGACAACGTCCTGAAAAACGGCATCAAGTACCTTCTCGTATCCCACAACACCAAGATGGGAGCTGCTAAGGGCGCAGTTCTTGTCGCCGAACTCCTTATCAGAGAAGGGTATATTTCCTCGTAAAATGGGGGCAACTCTACTTTTCTCCTACTCTTTCCCCACCGAGATTACCTCGGCTGGCGAAGCCAGCCTGGCAACAACGTAGAAACTGAGCCTTGCGCTGGTTCTGCCAGGAGCCTCCGGTAGAGGAGGTTATGGCCATGCCCGTCCAGAATGCTACCTACATGGATGTCTCCGCTCTGGATATCGTCTTTCCCGCCGTAGAATCCGACCAGGCGAAGATTCTGTAACCGAAATTTGCCAGAGATAAAGCGGTTATAAGTACGGCCTCAGCCTTCCGCTACGATGAAGATGTGCCCATCTTAATTCCCGAAATCAACTCCGAGCATGCCAAGTTAATTGATGTTCAGCGAAAAGCCCGGGGATGGGAAGGCTTCATCACCCAGATTGTTCAACGGCACAGGCTTTCTATTTCCATACCGAGCACAGGGAAGTGGCTTGACGAGCCAAAACACACTCTCAAAAACTTCTTTTGCCTGGCACAACGGTTGGTGTAGAATGTACGAATGAGTGAGAAGCAAAGGAAAACCGAACCAAATACATCGGCAAGTGTAAAACAAGGAGATGGTGCCGTTGCCACTCTGGTCAGCGGATACAAGGTGATGGATGTGACATTCTCCGAAAGCGAAGCTTGCCCTACATTTATGATAGCGAATATAAACCCCAAGTTTGATATTAGCTACAATCTCTCACGCATGGAAAGTATCGTACAGGTAGCCCACGAGGTGAGTGCTGATATCCTGATCTTTCCAGAATTGTGTATTTCTGGCTATGTTTGGGACGCGGGCCACAAGGCAGAGGTACAGGAGCAACTGAAAGCCAGTGATAACCACCAGCCGGAGGTAAAAAGGGTGCTGGATGGTATAAAAGCGGGGCTAGTTGGCAGCGGCAACGGGCTGAAGATGGTCTTCTTTAGCAATGTAAGAGTGGATAAACACCACGCAAAGATACACGATAGCACCTTTGTGATGACGCCGGACGCTGATTACAATAATATATTCTACGACAAGATATTTTTAACTCCGCTGGATAAACTCTTTTTTCACAGAGGAAGTGACAGGAGGTTGGTGCTGGATATGCGATGGGGGAGGATGGGAATAGTGATGTGCTATGACCTGTGTTTTGTAGGTCTGGGCAGAAGATATGCTTTTGACGATGATGTGGATGTTATCATTACCTTGGCTGCTTGGCGAATGGAAGCAGTCCGTAAGTACCCCTTGCTTAACCTGCAGCTAGACAACTACTATCAGTTCATCTGGAGGCTGATGCACTCAGCATTGGCTGCCCATAACCAGGTATGGAGCATCGGGGCTAACTGCGTGGGCGTGTTTGAAAAAAGTGGTAGGCGCTTCTGCGGCGAAAGCGGCGTCTGGAGTCCTTCGGGAATCCAACTTGTGCATGCGTCTCATGAAGAGGAAGAGCTAATCGTTATCCGCCACCTTGAGATACGAGGACATATGAGACACCAAGCAAAGGAGCATTTTGACTACAGCTTCGACTTTGATGAAGTCTTCCGGAATATAAGGGATATGAAGCCTAAGTGGGTGTCTCTATATAACTTGTGAATTAATCACGTGTAATTCACCTCTGAGCCAGGAATCTTATTGAGTGGCCTGCCACGGCTGTGCCTTTTGGTTGATTGTGGCCTAAGCCTCGTATCATAATAGTCCCAAGCCGGTTCCTTCGTTCCTTCTTAACGCCCACATGTGGCCAATTTGTTGCATAGCGTTCTGCTGTATTTCTTCACGGAGAGCTTTTGTGTCACGAGCTAATTCGAGGGGGTGAATACGCTATTCTCTCCTTTAGGCGGAGATGAACTCCGTCACTAAATTCAGTTCTGTCTTACCATGTATTGTAAAAAATACAGTTGACCCCGCTCTGTCGGTGAGTTATCCGCAAGTTCGGGCTAAGCCAACCACCAAAACTACCAGGGCGATAATAACGATGGTCCAAATCGAAATCTGAGTCCGTTTGCCAGCCTTGGCAAGCCTGCGTTCAGCCTGCCTTCTCTTCCGCCTGCTAGTCATATTGTGCCCAAATCCACAGGATATGGAAAGTCATAAAGGATTGCGGCGCTTCGGCAGAGACATAGCCTGAATAGCATGTCACTCGCACTATTTTCATGATAACGGAGGTTTTCTCTTATGCCAATCGGTTGTTTGTTCATAGGCGAAGGCGATGCGCAGCAGTATTTCCTCGCTGAAAGGCTTGCCCATAATTTGCATACCTATAGGTAGGTTGTCAGCAAAGCCGGCGGGTATGGAGATGGCCGGGATTCCAGCGATGTTTATGGGTAAGGTGCATACATCGCTTAGATACATCTGCATCGGGTCTTCTAACTTTTCACCCAGCTTAAAAGGCACTATTGGCGAAGTTGGGGTGACCAGAGCATCATATTTTTCAAAGGCCTGGTCAAATTCCTGTTTTATCAGTGTGCGCACCTTCTGTGCCTTAAGATAGTAAGCGTCGTAATAACCTGCGGATAGAGCATAAGTGCCTAGCATTATACGCCTTTTAACCTCAAGCCCGAAGCCAAATTGCCGAGTCCTCTCCGTTGTTTCGATTACATTACGGGCATTTCGCTCAGAAAAGCCATATTTCACTCCGTCATAGCGAGCCAAATTAGCTGAGGCTTCGGATGGAGCAAGTATATAGTAAGCAGCCAGGGCGTATTTAGTGTGTGGTAAAGAGACTTCCCAATCTATTTCCGCACCAAGTTCCTGGAGTTTATTTATAGCAGCTTCCAAAGCTGCTTTTACTTGGTTCTGCACGCCCTCGACAAGATATTCCCTGGGAATGCCAATCTTTAGTCCTTTGATGCTGGGAATCAGTTGTCGGGTGTAGTCTGGGACAGGATAAGGTGCTGAGGTTGAGTCTCTGGAGTCATACCCGGAAATGACATTCATCACCAAGGCGCAGTCAGTGACATCCTTGGTTATTGGTCCAATTTGGTCGAGAGAACTGGCAAAAGCAACCAAGCCGAAGCGGCTGACCCGACCATAGGTTGGTTTAAGTCCCACCACACTGCAAAGTGCGGCTGGTTGACGGATGCTGCCCCCAGTGTCAGAGCCCAGAGCATAAATAGTTTCATCAACAGCTACAGCAGCCGCTGAGCCACCGCTGCTACCTCCAGGGACACGACTTAAATCCCAGGGATTGTGGGTGGGGAAAAAGGCGGAGTGCTCCGTGGAAGAGCCCATGGCAAATTCATCCATATTCGTTTTGCCGACTATTACCGCCTTCTGTGCCTTCAGTTTCTCTATTACCGTAGCATCATAGGGAGGGACGAAGTTTTCCAGCATCTTTGAACCACAGGTAGTTCTTATCCCCTTGGTGCATATGACATCTTTGATTAAGATAGGGATGCCGGTTAAAGGGGTAATTTCATGGGCAGTTTTGATGTAATCATCGACCTTTTCTGCCTCTTTCAGAGCGATGTCTTCAGCAATAGTGACACAGGCGTGAACCTTCCCTTCTATCTCAGCGATACGCTTCAGTACAGATTTTGTCAGTTCCGCTGACGAAATTTTCCTTTGTTTAAGAAGCTCGTGTGCTTCATGGGTAGTTAGCTGGTGCAGTTCATTCGCCTGCATACTTAGAACCTTTCTTTGAGGCTGCGACGCTTGATAACTTTGCGCCAGTCGCCACCAGTTTTGCTGTGCATCTCTTTAAGCCTGGGGATGTACTGTATGCCCATGAATACCCCTACGCCTATTGAAAAGAATATTAAATCCTCGCCGTGGGTATTAAAATAGATACGCCAGGCAACAAATGGTAAAACAATAAGAAGCAGGCTATAACTAAAGGTGGGATTACGAGTAACAAGTAAAGCTATTGCAAAAACAATAAAGAGAAACGGAACTGCCCAGGGCATCAAGAAGATGAGAATCCCGATGGCGACAGCTCCTCCTTTACCACCACGGAATTTAAGAAAAACGGGAAAGACATGGCCGATTATGGCAGCTGCGCTGGTAAGCCCGGTAAGAAGATCAAATCCTGAAGTCAGAGGGATGCCTGACAACCACCGCACCAAAAGAATTGCTCCTATGCCTTTGCCCAGGTCAGCCAGGGTCACTAGCACGGCCTCTACTCGCCCGACCTCGTAGTAGACATTCATAGCACCCATGTTTTTGCTTCCGACCTCTCGGATGTCTATCCTTTTTCTCAGACGACCGGCAAGATATGCTGAAGGGAAAGAGCCAAAGAGGTAGCCAACTATGATGGCGATAACTATGTCGGTAATCATTTGTCTGATGAGCTTACTCTAGTATTGCCTGAACGTTGAAACATTTTTCTGCTTGTTTTGGTGCGTTTGATAAAATCTCAGCTTGGGAATATGAGTCAGCTACATCGTCTTTCCGGAAGACATTTTGTAGTGGGATGGTATGAGTTGCTGGTGACACGTTGCCTGTATCTACTTGCTTGAGTATTTCGAAGTTCTCCAGAATATTAGATAGCTGGAGGCTAAATTTATCCACCTCCTCCTCGCTTAAGCCCAAGCGAGCAAGCCAAGCGATATGCCTCACCTGTTCGTAACTCAGTTTCATCTTGGCGTGACTGTTACATTATAGCATTACGCTTCGTAATGTAACAATGGTTGCGTATCTTCAGGGGCAAGATTATAATGGAGGGCCATGCAAATCCGGAATGTTGTCTTGCTGTCTCATCAAGGGGCAGGTAAAACTTCGCTTACTGAGTCCATGCTCTTTAGCTCAGGCGCTATTCAGCGTTTAGGGAACGTTGAAAATGGCACTGCTACCTCAGATTATGACCCTCTCGAGATGGAACGTCATATGGGCATCAACCTGTCCCTGCTTCCATTTGAGTGGCAGGGGATGAAGCTGAATCTCATTGATCCCCCGGGATATGCTGATTTTATGGGTGAAGTAAGATCGGGATTGAGGGTAACCGAGGGGGCAATAGTTGTAATATGCGCCGCTTCGGGTGTGGAGGTAGGCACAGAACAGATGTGGGGCGATGCTGAAAAAGCAAATTTGCCTCGGTTAATATTTATTAATAAGATGGACCGTGATAATGCTGATTTCTTCGCTACTTTGGAAGGAATTCAGGCTAAGTTGTCACCAAGATGTTTGCCTCTTCAGTTACCTATAGGGTCACAAAGTGATTTTCAAGGCATTGTAGATTTGGTGACTATGAAAGCTTATATTGGCGCTGCCTCACAGGAAGCAGAAATACCTTCGACACTTCGGGAACAAGTGGAAGCTAGCCGTGAAAAGTTAATAGAGGCCGCGGTGGAAGCTGATGATGAACTCATTAACAAGTATTTAGAGGGCGAGCCCATAAACAACGAAGAAATTCTTGCTGTCATAAAAAAGTCTACAATTGCTGGCAAGCTGGTGCCTGTTTTTGTTGGCTCTGCTTTGCAGGGCATCGGCACCCAGCAAGTTCTCAATGGTATTTGCTACTACCTGCCTTCGCCAGAAGAAAAGGATATCTTCGTAGCTAAGGATGGGGCCACTGGTAATCAAGAGGAGATCCAACCTAATTCGGAGTCCCCCTTTTCCGGTCTTGTTTTTAAAACCAGCGCCGACCCCTATGTTGGCAAGCTCAGCTATTTTCGGGTTTATTCAGGCGTTATTTCCAGTAATTCCCAGGTTTGGAATGCCAACAAGAATAACATGGAACGGATTGGCCAACTCTTTACCGTGCTGGGCAAAAATCAACAGCCAGTGCCGCAGGTTGCTGCCGGAGATATTGGGGCAGTAGTGAGGTTAAGTTTAACCACCACCGGGGATACCCTCTGTGCTCGTGAACATCCTGTGATATTCCCTGGTATCGAATTCCCCAGAGCGAATTTCAGCATGGCAATCCAGCCTCAGACGAAAACCGATTTAGACAAGATGAGCACCGTTTTGCCCAGGATTTGTGAGGAGGATCCTTCTCTCCAAACACGTCGCGAAGTTGATACTAACGAGTTTATTATTTCCGGAGTTGGTGATAGCCACCTGGAGATAATCAAAGATAAAATACGTCGCAAATTTGGAGTAGAGGTGAAATTAGATCTGCCCAAGATTCCTTACAAAGAAACTATTACTATGTCAACCAAGGCAGAGTATAAACATAAAAAGCAGACTGGAGGACATGGTCAATATGGACATGTCCGTCTGGAGTTGGAACCTTTGCCTCGGGGTGGGGGATTTGAATTTGCTAAGAAAATCGTTGGGGGGGCAATACCCCAGAACTATATTCCCTCTGTGGAAAAGGGAGTCAATGAGGCGAAACAAGAAGGGGGTTTAGCTGGTTATCCCATAGTGGACGTGAAAGTAACCCTTTACGATGGCAGCTTCCATGCAGTAGATTCTTCTGATATTGCTTTTAAGATTGCGGGAGCACAGGCCTTAAAAAAGGGATTATCTCAGGGACAGCCGGTATTGCTTGAGCCTATAATGAATCTTACTATAACCGTGCCTGAGACATATACTGGGGATATTGCTAGCGATCTTAATACTAAGAGGGGACACGTGCTTGGGATGAGCCCCGGTGATGGCATCAATGTCATTGAAGCCCAGGCACCCTATGCAGAACTGACTCGTTATGCCATAGATTTAAGGTCAATGACACAAGGGCGCGGTAGCTTTGTGATGGAGTTTGACCATTATGAAGAGGTGCCGGCTCATGTCAGTCAGAAAGTCATCGCTGACAAGAAGAAGGCGGGGTAGCTGACAGTTATCAACTGAAAGCTAGTGCGCTATCTTGGTCAGCTAATAAGTCTGCTATCTCAGCCTATCTTAGCCAGCTAATAACTCCTTTAGCTTGTTAGTTAAGGCTGGCACCACTTCTTCATATTTGCCCACCACTCCTAATTCCGCCTCTCTGAATATATTCGCCTCAGGATCCTTATTGATGGCTATGATGTGTTTGGAGCCTGTACATCCAGCTGTGTGTTGGCTAGCACCTGAAACAGCTATAGCAATGTAGATATCGGGGGCAACAATTTTTCCAGTAAGGCCGATATGCAGCGCCTCTGACACCCAACCATTATCAGCAGGAGGACGTGAGGCACCTACTGCACCATGCAGCAAATCAGCTAGCTCCTTCAATGTAGTCTGGAAAGGCTCAGGACTACCTATCCCCCTGCCTCCACAGACAATCACAGGGGCATCCTCAAGCTTAATGCCGACCGCCTCTTCCTTAACAGTTTCTAATATCTTTGTCCTTACTTTCGACGTATCTATGTCAATCTTAGTGGGTATGACCTCTCCTTTCCTTGAGTCATCACGCTCCAACGGTGACATTGCCTTGGTCCTAACAGTAGCCATCTGAGGCATAAACTCGCTGGTGAACATAGCTTGAGCATTGCCGCCATAAACAGGACGCGTTTGCGTCAGCAGCTTTGTCGCCGGGTCTATGCTTAAGTCGAGACAATCTGTTGTCAGGCTGGTACCTAGTCTGAAGGCAAGGCGAGGAGCCAAGTCTCTACCCATAGATGTTTGCCCCATAAGTATTGTCCGAGGCGAAATCTCTTTGACCAATTTTTCCGCGGCTTGCATATAAGAATCAGCTTGGTATTCTTTGAGGGCGGGGTGTTCTACAGCATAAACCTTGTCTGCTCCGAAGGCAATTGCTTCTTTAGAAGCTCCGCCAACTGCATCGCTGGCCAGCAGGCAAGATAAGTCTTCCTTCAGGTCATCAGCAAGCTTCCTACCACATCCTAGCAACTCAGTGGTAATGGAGGCTAACTTCCCGTCTGCTAGCTCACCACAAACTAATATACCTTTGTATTCAGCCATTATTTCCTCCTTAACTTTAAAGTAATTTGGCTTCCCTGAGTTTTACGGCTAGATTAGCGCCGGCCTCTGCGGGTGTCTCTCCTTCGATTATTTCACATTTGGCTTCCTTGACTGGCTGGAAGAGTTTATCTAACTTGCTATGCCTTCCAGCAGCGCCAATTTGTGAAGGCTCGAGCCCAATATCGGCTGGTTTCCAAATGACAGGTTGTTTTTTAGCTGCTGTCATGATTCCTTTCAAGGTGGCATAACGAAGTGCTCCTAACCCGCTGGTTACTATAATTAGGGCAGGAAGTGTCACTTCAACAACCTGGTAGCCATCGGGAATAACTCGCTCAACCTTCGCTTTCCCATCGACGACTTCCACCTTACGAGCTAAGGTTACAGCCGGGATTCCTAAAATATCAGCAATGCCTAGACCTACTTGACCAGCATCCCAATCAGAGGATTGTCTACCGCAGAAAATAATGTCATATTCCCCTATTTTCTTTATTGCCATAGCCAGGGCGTTGGCAGTTGACCAGCTATCGCCTCCCTCAAAAGCTTCGTCTTCCAGAAGAATGAGTTCATCGCCCCCTACAGCTAACGCTTTCTTAATTACGTCGCGAACGAACTTATTACCTAAGCTGAGTGCAGTAATTTTGCCCCCTCCGGTATCCTTGATTTTGAGGGCAGCCTCCAAGGCGAATTCCTCGTATTGACCGATTACAGGTTTTACGTCTGGTGGCAAGGTCATCTTGTTGTTTACCACCTTAAACACAGACGGTGGCGCTTCAGGGTCAGGCACTTGCTTGCAACAGACAATCATATTAACTGGCATTTCCTAACCTCCTTAAAGATTTTTGCAGCCAAAGGATATAAAAAAAACCGTCTTCTGTCAATAATCTGAATCACGCAGATTCGATATGAACGATCTAAGGGGGTGAGTGGCAATAGCTACTTTAGCCACGGAATTAATGTTAAAATAGATAGGAATTGTTATTCGTGGGCATATTTTTTAACACCTGCCATCGGCGAAACCTCTAAGCCTTCCAGCCGAATCAATTACCTTTGTTCTGGACAAGCGATGGAAGTTAAATTCATTGCAGATAACAACGTTGGCAAACTGGCTCGATGGTTAAGGCTGATTGGCTATGATACTCTACTGTTTAGGCAAAAAGACGATGGTCAAATGATTAAAACAGCTCTTAGTGAGGGCAGGGTGATTTTGACTAAAGATACTCAATTTATGAAAAGGCGCTTGGTCACAAATGGCAAACTCAAAACTATACTCATTAAACAAGATGACCCTAAACTCCAGATGCAGGAAGTAGTGAAAACGATGAATTTGAATTATCATTTCAAACCCTTCTCGCTTTGCCTGGAATGTAATCAAGTATTAATAGCCCGGGGCAAGGAAGAGGTGAAAAACCTGGTCCCCGCTCACGTTTTTGAAACTCAAACTCAATATACGGAATGTCCCGCCTGCCATCGTATCTACTGGCAGGGCACACACTGGCAGGCGATGGTCAAGAGGTTACAAGACTTGCAAGGAGGGGGTGGCGAAAATCATGCTTCTACCTAATGCCCGTCTTCCCAGAGCTTCAATAATGGCATGGATTAGATAGTAGTGCTATACTCAGTCCATAATGCCAGGAGGATAAAGATAAAGCTAAGCACCTATGTTATTAGCAATTGATATTGGGAACACCAACGTTAAGCTGGGTATATTTGATGGTGATAGGCTAAAAGCTACCTGGAATTTAGCTACCGGCATTCATCGCACTTCAGACGAGTATGGCGGAGCGGTGCTCAACCTTATGGAGCGGGAAAAGGTCTTGCCTTCAAAGGTTACCGGAGTAGTATTATGTGGTGTTGTGCCACCGCTGCTGTATACATTCGTGGAACTGTGTAGGAAATATTTAAATACTAAACCCTTAGTGGTCGAAGCTGGTGTTAAGACAGGCATGCGCATCCGCCTGGATAATCCTCGTGAGGTTGGCCCTGACCGCGTGGTCAACGCCGTGGCTGCCCAGAACCTCTATGGAAAACCGTTAATAATTATTGACCTTGGCACAGCTACCACTTTCGACGTTGTTTCCAAGGAGGGAGATTATCTTGGCGGGGCTATTGCCCCAGGGATTAATATAGCTAGTGAAGCATTGTTCGCCCGCACTGCCATGTTGCCTCGAATAGAACTAGTCCATCCCAAGCAAGTCATCGGCAGAAATACTATCGCGGCTATGCAATCAGGTATAATATTTGGTTACATTGAGCTTATTGAAGGCATGATTCGGCGAATAGAACAGGAATTGGGAAGCAAAGCAAAGGCGATAGCTACCGGTGGCCAGGCTTACCCTTTTGCCGAAGAGATAGCAGCCATAGACGTAATAAATCCCAATTTAACCTTAATTGGACTGCGTTTCATTTATGAAATGAACAAGGAACAGTAATGCTTAGCAACAAAACTATAGTTTTAGGGATAACAGGGAGTATTGCTGCCTACAAAGCAGCAGAGATTGCCAGCCAGCTAACTCAGGCAGGGGCCAATGTGAATGTAATTATGACCAAAGAAGCCATCCAGTTCATATCACCCATCACCCTCCGGGCCATTACCGGTAGGCCTTTAGTTACTGAAATGTTTGATTTGGCTTCAGAATTCAGTATTGAACATGTCTCTTTGGCGGAAGCTGCCGATATAGTAGTCATTGCTCCTGCTACAGCTAATATAATTGCCAAACTGGCTGCGGGCATTGCTGACGACATGCTATGCTGCACGGTGCTGGCTACCAAGGCGCCGGTGGCCATAGCCCCAGCTATGGAAACCAACATGTACAATAATCCAATCACCCAGGACAATTTGTCCAAGCTTAAAGCTCGCAACTTTGTGATTATTGGTCCAGCCACGGGCTGGCTAGCCTCGGGTAAAGAAGGTCTGGGGCGACTCGCCGATATCGATGATATTATAGGCAACATCCGCAAGGTATTGGGGAGGGGTGGAGACCTGGCTGGCAAGCATATCGTGGTTACCGCAGGCGGTACCCAAGAGCCTATCGACCCGGTTCGCTACATCAGCAACCGCTCATCGGGGAAAATGGGCTATGCTCTGGCTGAAGCAGCCCGTGACCGGGGAGCTAAAGTAACATTGGTTACAGCACCTATCTCGTTACCCGAGCCCGTAGGCGTTGATGTCATCAAAGTCGGCACAGCCCAGGAAATGCGTCAAGCAGTAGTGAAGGTAACTTCCCAGGCTGATGCTCTCATTATGGCAGCCGCCGTAGCTGATTACCGTCCGATAAAGGCGGCTAAAGATAAGATTAAAAAAAGAGAGGCAGGGTTAACCTTAGAGCTGGAATGCCCCCCGGATATCTTAGGCAGTGTCAAAGGAAATTTCATTAAAGTAGGCTTTGCCGCTGAGAGCAGTAACCTGGTGAAAAATGCTAAGCAGAAACTCCAGCAAAAGGGACTTGACTTTATCGTGGCCAATGATATTACAGCTAGTGATAGTGGCTTTGGCGTTGACACCAATAAGGTAACCATAATTGACCAAGAGGGCAAGATTGATAGCTTGCCTCTACTGGCTAAGCGAGAGGTGGCTGAAAGGGTCTTGGATAGGGTGGTGGAGCTTCTTCCAAAGCCAAAATCCCGATGACCAAACAAGCTTTGAATTTGGAATTTTGAGTTTGTTCAGATATCAAGATTTCTTTCATCTGACAGCCGATAGCTAAGACAGGTTTAGAGTTAATGTCCGAAGTACCTAAAGCCTATGAGCCAGGCAAGATAGAAAAGAAATGGCATGATTTCTGGCTCCAGCAGGGCTATTTTTCTCCTAAGATAGATCCCAATAAGAAGCCTTTTGTCATTATCATGCCGCCTCCTAACGTTACTGGTGAGCTCCACCTGGGGCATGCGCTAACCGCGACACTGGAGGATATTATGGTCAGGTGGCACAGAATGAGGGGAGAGCCCACCTTATGGTTACCGGGGACCGACCACGCTGGCATCGCCACGCAAGTGGTTGTGGAACAGCAACTGGCTAAACAAGGGCGAACCAAGGAGGAGATAGGCAGAGAGAATTTCACTAAATTGACCTGGGAATGGGCTGATAAGAGCCGGGAGAATATCAGGCGTCAACACCAACTCTTGGGAGCTTCTTGTGATTGGACAAGGGAGCGCTTCACCCTGGATGAAGGTCCGAGCAAAGCAGTCCGTACTGCCTTTGTACGTTTGTACAACAGGGGGTTAATCTATCGTGGGGAGCGAATGATAAACTGGTGTCCCCGCTGCCAAACTGCCCTCTCCGACCTCGAGGTAGAGCATAAAGATATTGTCGGACATCTTTATTATATTCGCTATCCTCTAACTCAAAGCGAAGGTTTCGTCACCGTAGCTACTACCCGACCGGAAACTTTCCTCGGCGACACGGCTGTGGCGGTAAATCCCGAAGATGAGCGCTACAAGAATCTCATAGGCCGAAGTGTCACCCTCCCTATTATAGGTAAGGAAATCCCCATAATTGCTGATGAGGCTGTTGATACTTCTTTCGGCACCGGAGCGTTGAAGATAACTCCAGCCCATGACCCCACAGACTTCGAAGTAGCCCAGAGACATAATTTGCCCTTGGTAAATATCATGAACCCTGATGCTACTATGAACGAAAACGCCGGGCCCTACCACGGACTGGAAAGATTTGCCTGTCGAGATAAGGTATTAGCCGACCTGGAAGACAAAAAGCTTTTGGAGAAGATAGAGCCTTATTTTCATTCGGTAGGACATTGTGGTCGTTGCCAGACGATGATTGAACCCAAAGTCAGCCTGCAATGGTTTGTCCAAACACAGCCCTTAGCTAAAGCTGCTATCGAGGCTGTCGAAGATGGCAGGGTCACTATAATGCCGGAACGCTTCGCCAAGATATATTTTGACTGGATGGAAAATATCAAAGATTGGTGTATCAGCCGACAACTATGGTGGGGACATCGCATCCCTGTATGGTACTGTCAGGGCTGTGCTGAGGTGACTGCCTCGATAGATGAACCGACAGCATGTACTCATTGTGGTTCAAAACAAATCATCCAGGACCCTGATGTCCTTGACACCTGGTTTAGCTCAGCGCTATGGCCACATTCTACGCTGGGCTGGCCAGAGGACACTGATGACCTCCGCTATTTCTATCCCGGCTCGGTAATGGAAACGGGCTATGACATCCTTTTCTTCTGGGTTGCCAGGATGATTATGATGGGACTGGAGGATACCGGCGAGATACCTTTCTGCACTGTTTACCTCCATGGCCTGATTCGCGATGAAAGCGGAGAAAAGATGAGCAAATTGCGAGGGAATGTTATAAACCCTGCCGAAGCTATAAGCAAGTATGGTGTTGATGCTCTCCGCTTTGCTCTAACTACTGGGGGTTCACCGGGGAATGATATAAATCTGGGCAAAGGCAAATTGGAATCCAGCCGCAATTTTGTTAATAAATTGTGGAATGCCACCAGATTTATCCTTCAGAGCCTGGACGCTGAAAGGCTAGAAGCTCAGGCAATAGAGCTCCAACCGCAGAGAATAGAAGACCAATGGATTGATGGCCAGCTCAACAAGCTTGTCAAAAATGTTACCGAGCTGATGGAAGAGTTCCAATTTGGTGAAGCAGAGCAGCAGATTTACGATTTTGTCTGGTCGAAGTTCTGTGATTGGTATATTGAAATTGCTAAGATACGGCTTCGTAGCCAGTTAACCCCTTCACCTTTGCCCTTCCTGGCCAATACATTGGAGAAATCACTGCGCTTTCTGCATCCTTTCATGCCTTTCGTTACCGAGGAGCTCTGGCAAAGCTTGAAGCAGCGTCTACCTGACAAGGGGCAAATGCCAGCTTCTATAATGATAGCTCCTTATCCCCTCGCTGACGATAAAGCCTTTGCTCCAGAAGCAGAGCGGGTGATGGATTCTGTAGTAGAGGTTATCCGCTCTATTCGTAACGTTCGGGCTCAATATAAGGTAGGGCCAACCAGATGGATTGAAGCCCAAGTCTATACTGGTGAGCTTCTTTCGAGTCTTATCACACAAGCAAATATAATAGAAACACTGGCTAAAGTTCGCCCCTTAACAATACTCGGTCGTCAGGAAAGAGGACCCACTAAAGATAAAGCCCTGGTTTTGGTGTTGAAAGAGGCTGAGGTAGTTGTGCCTTTGGCGGGCATGGTGGACCGGCGTATTGAAGAACAACGACTGGTAAAGGAAAGTGAGGAAATCAAAGGAAGAATCGCCCAACTTGAAGCCAGGCTAAGAGATAACGCCTTTTTAAGCAAAGCGCCATCTCAGGTTATTGAAAGAGAGAAACAAAAGCTTGCTATGTTCGAAGATAAATTGAAAAGGTTACACCAAGAATTATCTCAACTGAGCTCTTAATCGGCTGATAGCTAAGAGTTATTGGCTTTCTGAAGGTGAAAAGCGGAGCGATTTAGTTTTTAGCTTCAATAACCCGTGCAACTTTGTCAGGGCTTTTTTAGTATCGCTGGCCACGCGGGATTTATCACGCCCTTTTATACGATATTTAAATAGCCAATAGGTAAATTCATTAAGCTCGCTCAGGCTTATAGACCTGAGCTGAGGATAATGTCTTTCTTTTCTAAACTGCTTTAAAAGGGCAAATTGAGTGGCATCATAAATGCGTTGGTAGGCCTCATCAACTATTCCGTTATCGTTGTTCAAACCTAAAACTCTCTTTTTCTTTCGTATCTCTTCAGTTACAGCCAAAATGAGAAATTTTTCCACAAGAATGCCATAGAAATAGTTGAGGTGAGCCTGGTATTTAAAGTCACCAATTATATTTTTAAACTCGTCTTTAGATAATTCTATTGGTGGTATACCGAAGAAGAGAAGATTTGCCCGCTCCTTTTCTGAAATAAGTCCATCGAGCTCTTCACATAACCTCTCCGCCAGAACTAGCCAATCGAAAGCTTCGTTGTCAACAAGATATTGATAATGTCGCCCGTCGTAGTCCTCTTCAGGACTACTCCAGAGGCGAGTGGCTTCAAGCACGGCCACATACCAATTCTTGCCTTCAGCAATAGCACTTTTCAGCCCTTGGATTGCCTGAGTATCTCGAGTGGACACTCCAGCCACCTCCACAATTATTCCGGAAAATCATATTATATCTCCATCAGCCCAAGGACTCAAGGCACCACATCCTCCTGTACTGTTGGTTGAAGTTGATAGAAAATTCGGGCATAGAAGGTATAGCCTGTCATAAATTGAGTCGTTAAATGGATAGGGGCAAGTCAGCTTGTACGCCCGTAGGAGTTCTGCGTTGAGAGCAGATTTTGCAGGTACAGCTTGAATCGGTATAATGCCTTATACCAACGAGTTCTCCCTGTTTTCTGTCTGCCCTCTTCATTACGAGCTTGAATATATTTTCTTCGCCATTCTCAAGATATCTACGCAATCCGTATGCACATAGGTCAGCGATTTGTACCATACATGTAAGTTGGCTATCAACAAACAATGGTGTCTCGATTGTACGTTCTAAAGACAGGTAGCTAGTTCCCTTCTTATAATAATCTTTCATCAAAGCTGTATGTCTCTTGGCAACTGTCTCATTATTATCATGGATTAATAGACCATAGCATAGTTCAGGAATGGGGTCTTTGGCACCTATTAGTTGCAGGTAATGTTCGAACCTTGTAACAACTTGTTCAAAAGCCTGTTCAGCAACAGTCCTCCCAGTGCGAGCGGGGTCGAAGAAAACCTTGTCCACACATTCTGCAAACAATCTAGCATTGCCCCATCGTGATACACGAGTCGCAACCTCCATCACGACCTGCACTCTTTCTTGGTAAGTGAGGTGAATATATCCATCAGTTTGTGCAAAGTTTTTCTTGACTTGCTTATGGGCTGAGCCTCCTGTCTTTTGAAGTCTCAGTAGGGTTGCTTTCTGCAATTGCTTTACTTTAGACCTTCTTTGTGTAAAACTTAGCTTCAAGAAATTCGGAATTTTTGACTCCTCTTTGTATTGTCTAAGCATCCAACCAACATGGAGCTCAGTGTCCTGAAGACCATATTTTCCTTTTATTTGCTCAATTTCTTTATCTTGGTTCTTCCAGTTTGAGTAAGGAATAGATAGCCCAGCGAGTACATAGTGTGAGGTACTACCAGGAATATCTGCAGTCCCAGATTCGTCAAGGTAACAAAGATACATGACAATAAAAAAGCGACTGGACTTTTGGGGTTCACGCCCCAATACGAGACGCTAAGCGACTCATTCCAGACGCAAGCTTTTTCTAGCATATATGCTATAGGTATGTCAATGCCAATAAAGTATTGACATTGAGTTGTTATCATTGTATGATAATATCAAGCCCGTCTATAGGGAGGTTTGTATATGACCAGACGGCTAAGGTTTAGACTTCTTGAGTGCAAGAGGTGTGAATATAAATGGATACCCAAGGTAGCAAAACCAACATTGTGTCCAAACTGTCGGAGTCCATATTGGAACAAGCCCCGAATCAGAAAACGACAATCGAAGAAGTAGGTAAGGAAGTAACCTAGCTATTATCGAGTGGGCTGGTTACTAATTCGTAAATGGATATGACAGAGCCACTAGGTATCAAAAGCACATCCCGATATTCGCCTTCATCTGTAATTTCATGAGCGATAATAGTGGCTTGGTCATTCTTTTCAATAAGGTATCCTAAGCTCTCAAATGTGTCCATCTTGCGTTCTAATGCTTCGCTAGACTTATGCATCCCTGGGTAAATTTTAGCATCTACCCACTTAACAACAACTTTGGTGATATTTATCTCTGTCATCATCAACTAAAATAGAACAGAACCCATCCTCCTGTATGATTAATAGCATGGTAACCCCTGCCATTATGAGCCTATCTATAATTGACAGGGTTTACTGCTTATTTGCGACATCAGTCGGCTTGCGCAGTGGCTTGAAAATGCCGCCGGCGGCTATATTGGAGACAACCTCCTCAGCTTCCTTTACTATCCTGTCTATCAACTCCTTGACCGTGGGAATGTCATGAACAAGGCCTATTACCTGCCCCACGCTAAGCAAGCCGTTATCGATATCACCTGATTCAAGCAGGTTCAGACCTACCCTACCACTGATGAGCGATTCCAGTTGATGTATATCGGCACCTTGCTTTTCCAGCTCGAGCACCTTTTCGGCTGTGGGGTTTTTCAATGCTCTCATCGTGTTACGGAATGAGCGCAGCAACAATACTGTGTCACGCTCCGATGCTGTGATTAAGAATTCTTTTACTTTGGCATGTCCTGGCGCCTCTTTAGTTGCCATGAAGCGGGTACCCATATTGACTGCTTCTGCTCCCAGTGCCAGGGCGGCAACAAGACCACGCCCATCGCCGAAGCCTCCAGAGGCAATAACGGGAATTTCTACAGCATCAGCAGTCAGAGGAATCAAGACGAGGGAAGTAACGTCCTCTTCGCCAGGGTGTCCGGCGCACTCAAAACCATCAATGCTAACGGCGTCGCAGCCTATTCGCTGAGCGGTGCGAGCGAAGCGGACTGCGGTGCACTTGTGTATCACCTTTACTCCAGCCGCCTTAAGCCGCTCCATATATGGCTCCGGGCTTCTGCCGGCTGTTTCCACAATCTTTATTCCAGAATTGATGACCGCATCTAAATAGCCGTCAATATCCACAGGGTGAAGAGTGGGCAACAGCGTTATATTTACCCCGAAGGGCTTATCAGTAAGTGCTCTGGTCTTTTTGATTTCAGCGGCCAGCTCCGCGGGGGTTGGAAATGTAAATGCCGTGATAATGCCGAGCCCTCCGGCGTTGGACACTGCGGCTACCAGTTCTGCCCGGGAAATCCACATCATTCCACCCTGGGTGATAGGATACTTGATACCGAAAAGCTCGGTTATGCGTGTTTTAAACATCGTGTTTCCTCCTTCTGTTATTTGTTTTGATTATAGCATCTAAGCGGTTAATCCAGCACATTCACGCAGGCATAAGTGTTCCTATTTCGCGTTAAAAACAGGCTTTCTCCTCCACGAAACCTCGGGAGCCTTCAAGACAGGCAAACGCACTGACTGACAGGCTATTTGCCTTTCCAGCGAGGCTCCCTCTTTTCAAAGAAGGATACGATGCCTTCCTGGACATCCTCTGTCTTGCAACTTAACTGGAAGCAGTAGCGCGCAGCCTCCTGGTGAGCTTCCATGGTTTGCTCAAGGCCTCTATACATCAATTGCTTAGCCATCTGTACTGCTAAAGGGGCACCTCTGGTTAGCTTCTTGGCCATTGCTATAGCTGTGGGCATCAATTCTGCGTCAGGCACAACTTTGCTCACCAGTCCTATTCGCAGCATCTCTTGAGCGTCGATGATATCTCCTGAGAATACCAGTTCACAGGCTTTGGATAGTCCCACGATGCGAGGTAGAAGATAAGTCCCTGCGCCGGTGTCCGGTGTCATGCCTCTCAAGACGAACACCTGTCCCCACCTGGCACTTTCAGCAGCGATTCTGATATCGCAATGTAGTGAAAATTCGGCTGCAATGCCTACGGCGGCCCCGTTGATGGCGCAAATCACTGGCTTGGGAATACTGTTGAAGAACCAAATTGACTGGCGGTACTCTGTGGAGGTCTTCTCTTTCATAAGGTTTATCTCTACCTCCGCTGTCTGTGGCACTTCGCCTGAGATATCGGTTCCAGCAGAGAAAGCACGACCGTTTCCAGTCAGTATGACAGCTCTCACCTTGCCATCCTTCTTAATGTCTTCGATAATTGAATTAATACTGCGGAGCATTTCGTGTGTTAGCGCATTCAGTTTTTCGGCACGGTTAAGCGTTATTATGCCAATGTTATCCTCCTTGGTGTAGAGTACGTCCTGTTCTGCCATTATGAACCTCCTTTTTTCGTAATTATTCGGTGGCATGTCAAGGAACTGACATTCCTCCGGAATTTCCCTGTGCCTTCAGGGGCAAAGCGCCATTTAAGTCAAAAAGGGCCATGCTAATCATCAATTCCTATTTAAAAAGGCAAGCAATTCTGTCAGGGGTAAAGTATTTAATATATGCTGCGGCTCACACCAAGCCCGTCGAGCGACGCCAACCCCGAATCGCATAAAGCCCAGATGAGCAATGCTATGAGCATCGGTCCCGATGGCGAGCTTTACTCCCAAATCTCTGGCACGGAAAGCATGGATATCCTTTAAATCGAGGCGGTCAGGCATGGCGTTAATCTCCATAATCTTATTATACTTAGCTGCCGCCTGAAAGATGGCTTCTAAGTCTATGGCTACGGGCTCACGCTCTCCCAAAAGGCGGCAAGTAGGGTGGGCAATCATATCAACATCGGGATTTTCTATGGCGTCTATTACCCTCCGGGTCATCTTTTCTTCACTTTGGTGCATAGCGGAGTGTACAGCAGCAATCACCATATCCAATTCAGATAGAATTTCGTGTGGCAGGTCTAAGCTGCCATCCGCCCGAATATCAACCTCGATGCCAGTAAGCACATGAATCCCGGTTAAGCGCCCGTTAAGAGCTCTGATTTCAGCAACTTGCCTCCTCAGCCTCTCCACATTGAGACCGTGAGCAATACCACGTCCAGCGGAATGTTCCGTGATTGCGATATATTGATAGCCCATATCTTTGGCAGCCAGAGCCAGTTCCTCGATGGAATCATGCCCATCGCTCCATTCAGTATGCGTATGAAAGTTTCCCTTTATGTCAGATAACTCCACGAGTTTTGGTATAGCTCCCTGCTCAGCCTTTTTTATTTCACCCTGAGCTTCTCTGAGTTCTGGTGGAATATACTGAAGTCCCAGCCGATGATAGAATTCTTCCTCCGTAGAAAATTTTTCCAGCTTATCTGTAGCTATAACAGTTATCCCATACTCACTCAGCTTTAACCCTTGCTTATGCCCTCTTTCTCTCAAGGAAATGTTATGCTGTTTACTCCCGGTAAAATACTGAAGCAAGGAACCGAAGGAGTCATGCTCCACCATCCTCAAGTCAACTTGCAACCCGCCGCTGACAATAACACTGGCCTTGGTTGACCCCTGGGCCAGCACCTGCCTTACGTGAGGCAGGGCAACAAAAGCATCTATAACCTCTTTAGGGTTATCGGCAGTGCCCATCAGGTCAATATCACCCAATGTTTCCCGAAAGCGCCGTAAGCTGCCAGCGGGAGTGAGATTTCTCACGCCGGGGACGGAGCGGAGGGCGCCTAATATGTCCTCGACAATGGGCAAAGCTTCGCCAATAGGGATGCGCTGGTCTTTGCGGCGCAATGCCTGGATTTGGTGAAGGATATTATCAGCGGTCTTTTCGCCCAGACGGAAGACCTTAGCCACTCGCCCCTCATTGATTGCTCGCTCCAGTTCATCCACAGAGCTTATCCCTAACTCACTGGAAAGCTTGTGAGCCGTCTTAGGCCCAATCCCTGGTATGGCCAGGAGATTAGTTACCCCTTGGGGAAACTCAGCCTTCAGATTCTCATAATAACCCAGCTTACCGGTCGTTATCAGCTCGGTGGTCTTTTTAGCTATTGCCTCACCCACGCCGGGAATACTCTGCAACTCCTCCCCTTCGTCAATCATAACCTTTAATTCCCTGGGGTAGTGCTCGATAGCCCTGGCTGCCTTCTGATAGGCGCGAATCTTGAAGACATTCTCCCCTTTAAGCTCCAGAAGGTCAGCAATGTCCTGAAATACCTTAGCCACCTCGCTGTTTTTCATGCCTTTGCTCGTCTTCTCCCTTCCTTGTTTATTATACCCCTGTTTCCCAGGACTGTGATACAAGCTGCTCCAGGTCACTATCCTGAGTAGTAAGGGTCATCGGGCACGTCTCCGTCTTGGTCAACCTTGTTGGGGCGGTGATTACTAGCCCCGATGAAATCGGGGCAACTACAAAAATGTGGAGCCGGAACGTATAGAACAGGGCAAATTATATGCAGCTTTCAGGAAAAACTAGACTATTACTAATATTTAAGATGGTGGTGTGCCCGGGGTATCCAATAGCTTGAGGAACAAGGTGGTCGATTGACCTGATAAATACCCGGTGCTGGTTAGATTAAGATAAGTCTTGGGCTAGGCAAATGCCAGGGTCTTCTCAAAAGCCTTACGATGCAAAGCTAATCGTTTCTTTAGCATGTTCGTAAACTTTTTCGAAGAAGTCATCGTAGTCGGCTGCGCCGGCACTGAATTGAAGGTCATAAAAGTACCCATTTTTCTTGCAGACCACCCAGGTTGTTATGCAAGTTACAAGTGTGGGGTCTATAACGTTCGGTGGGAGGAGAAGGTCGTAGGAGATGCTTACCTCCCTTGCAGACTGGCCTGCGATCGTTGTGCTATTATCACTGATAACCATAGTAGTACCGATGCTTCTCTGCACGATTGTATAGTCAACATACTCATCCACCGTTGTCAGACTCCCTCCCTGTTCCACCGCAGGAACTATCGAAAGTATCAGGGCAACGGCCCTCGGCTCCTTCAAGTCCTCCCCGGTGTACTCAGTGTATATGCATATACCACCCGCATAAGGAGGGGATTCGAGGTCCCACCTCACCAGGCGCCAACCTTGCGGGTATTCGAAGGTCACTCCAAAACCCGGCTCCTCATGTTGCGTGTAGTTCATTTCTTCCTGGGAAGCACTAGAGGTAGCGAATATCATTATAGCAGCCAGAAGGGCAGAGAGGCTAGCTAGCAGTTTCTTCTTAGTACTTCCACTCACTTTAAAAACACCTCGACATTATTTGTTTGCCTCAGCGAGCCTTTAGTCGCCGAACGTATAGCCCACCCACTCCAGCGTTGTCTTCACCTCGTCCTTATTCCGGTATCCCCCGTTGGTGAATATAAGCTGCTCCTTTTGATCGAGCTGGTCGTCTGTTAAGCCGCCTTTATGTGCCCTCCAAACCTCGGTTTGTGTTTTCCAAGCATCGTATTCCTCCGCGAAGGTGAGGTTATGAGTGACGAGGGCACCGGTGCCATTTACTGCCCACTTAACATGGGTGAGTTCATGAGCAAGGAACGCCTTGATTACTGATACGTTTGCGCCTGCGTAACTATTGTGAATGGTTATGGTATAGTTTCCACCCGCGTAGCTTACCCTTGCTAAATCTCCCCCAGTATTACCAAATCCGATTGAAATATTTTGGGACGCAAGCAATTGTCCGAATAGCGCTTGCATCTTGGTTTGATTTAATGCCTCTTGTACTTTATCTTCCTGGGGAGCACAAAAGGTAGCAAATATCATTATAGCTGCCAGAAGGGCAGAGAGGCTAGCTAGCAGTTTCTTCCTAGTACTTCCACTCACTTTAAAAACACCTCGTCATTATTTGTCTCAACGAGGCTTCAACCACTACCTTCTCCTGTAATAGTTTAGTTCCCCAAAATCTTGGTTTGCATTTATTATATCACACCCCCCGCGCTGTCGAGTGTGGAGAGAATGGTAATAAAAGAGCCGACCGTGTCCAGACACGGTCGGCTCTGGGCATGGCAGGTATGATATCCTTTGCTGGGTCGGTGTCTCACCCTTGTACCAATGGGCAAGCTTCTCCGTATAACCCAACACTCTACATCACCTTAATTCCGCCATATATCTCCCGTGGCTTCAACTAACCAAACAACGGGGTCAATCAGGAGCTCCCTGACCAGGGTTCTCACAAAGCTATGTTCCGATATGAAGTCTGCGATAGGGGGGCTGACCTGGTAGTAGAGGTCAACAAGTCGAGAGCCCACGGTGCTTTCCAGCAACACGTCATCCCGGAACTCTCGCAACACATCGAGTTGTTCAGCGGTGGAAGTTCCGTAGGCTGCGGTGGCTATGAAGCATCCCCCGGGCTCTTCTTCTGACACAAGCTGAAAATTGGCTGTGATTTCATAGTCTCTGTCCGGGGTGATAGTGATAGTGGTTGTGGCAGCATCGGCATCGGCGATGGTACTCACGTCACCGGTCCAGTTGACGAACTCCCAGTTACTACTAAATGGTGTGGCCACAAGGTCGACCACGGTGTCACCGGTGCCGGGATAGAAGAACATAGTAGCTCCGTCAAACTCGATATTGGCGAATGTCTCCCGGCCAGGAGTGGTTACCGAGCCACCTTTAGTGCTGTATATTGTCAGGAAATATTTTTCCGGCGGTAAATACTTCCATATTTGTGCACTGCCGTCGATATGATTGGAAAATTTGCCAATCACCCACTCGGGCGCATACTCGGGCCCGCCGGGCCATGTATGCCCGCCCCCATCGACCTTAAACAATATCACCTCGGTCCCGTCCGTTCCTCCGCTGTAAACATAGCGGGTAACTACGGTCGAATCCGACTCAGTTGGCCCCCATACAGTTTCCACCGGCCCGGTGGTTGTATTGTCGACCCCACGCCAGTAAGCGATAGTCTCATTGGTAGAATAAGTGACATTTAGGCTACCATAACCCTCATAAGGAACGATTGGGTCGGCTGTGCCCATCATCACTATCACGGTTATCGGAGTGGTGCTCCCACCCAGATTTAACGTCATTGGTGAACAAACCGGTGCGATGCCTGCAAACGTGCCCGTCAGGTTAAAGGCCAGTAAGTATGAAAACATGGCGCCGTTGGACATCCCCGTGGCGTAGATCCGGCTTTCATCAATGTTATAGTTATTTTCAAACCAGTCAACCATGTCCGAAGCAAATCCCACATCATCAATACCTGCGCAGTATTGCAATGACCCTGGTGCACCCATATTCCACTGGATTTCTGCACCGGGGAGATCTGGCAAACCCTCTGCGCAGGAGGGATAACTCGCCGGATCTAATGTTGTGGCATTCGGAAACACGGCAATAAACCCTTCTTGTTCGGCAAGTACATCAAACTCGGTTAGAGTGATCTGGCCTAATCCGCTGCTGCCCAAGCCGTGAAACGAAAACAACAGGGGGACCTCCTCTGAACCGGTGTAACCGGTCGGGATATAGTATTCATACGTGCGGTTATACGTGATGTTATCTCCACCGAGCTCCATCATCCAACCCGTGTGGAGCCCAGGTGAGGACTCAGGTGAGTACTCGGCGACGACAATAGGGCTCCCCACGGACAACACCATCACCATGACTGCCACAAGAGCAATAATGCAATATTTCTTTAAAGCCATTTTTCCCTCCTCCCTTTTAGATTCTTTTTACATAAAAGGCCTAATAAAACTCATAAAACTATATTTACTCTATAACCTTCACCTCCTTTACGGTATGTGTCTAATAAATGCAAACAACTATTGCTTACAAACTTATACGCACAGGTTTTTAGAAGCGTGGCTGTGACGGTACCCTTGAAATTGCTGCGGATGGAGTTTTTTCATTAGGAGAAAGACCTCAGGTGACTTTTCCCCAAGTTATAAACCTTAAAGAGGTAATTGTAGCAAATTTCTGCTTCGAATGTCAACTACTAACGCTGCATGGTTGCCGCTTGAACGGATTGTCTAAATAGTCGTTTGTGGTACACTACTGCCATTAGAAGGTGCCTTGGAACCATGGGCTAATAAGAAGGTGTAGTCCGTCGCAACTGGAATGCAAAAGTACATCAAAAACAGGATGTTAGGGGGCTATGACCTGAACCTTCTGGCGGTGGTCAGCATATCCACGCTGGTATTAGTCCTGAAACGTTACTATCCTTTAAACATTGATTTTCCCCGGGCAACGGAGCTCATTTATTACCTGCTGGTCCCGCTGGCGGCGGGCTTTCTGCTTTTTCGGGATAAGCCCTGGGATTATGGCATCCGCATTGGCCGCTGGAAAGCGTCGATAATTCTAACCGCGGCCTGCCTTGCTGCCATGGCACTGATTCTCTATGAGGTCGGTAAAATGCCCGAGTTTCACTCTTACTATCACAGGGATGCCATAGACTGGTCCAAGCTGCTGCTCGACACCGCACTATACATGTTTGCCTGGGAGTTTCTGTTCCGTGGATATATGCTGTTTGGACTGGAAAAGTTGATAGGCAAAAGTGCCATCTTTGTGCAGGCCATTCCTTTTGTGTTGCTTCATCTGGGCAAGCCCTTTTTAGAGACGCTGGCCTGCATCCCCGGCGGCTTCATTTTGGGTTATGTAGCTTACAGAACGAGGTCGTTTTTGCCTTGTTTTATCATACACTTCGGTATCTACGTAATGATGGTCTTTTTTACCAGTTACTAAGGCGTCGGTGCAGTTCTGGAGCCATGCTTAGAATGGGAAGTAGGGGAGCACCTTGGCAGGGAACAGGAGGAGGAGGACCCCGATAACTGTCGGCCACTGGGCGAGATATATCACCAGCGGATGTCTTCCTGGAAAAGTCAGTGCTGAGGTAACAGGGTCGTTGAATTCATGTATATTGAAGCGCCTATTTCCTTGCGGGTATAGAATTTTGCCGAAAAACATCCCCACAAGAAAGAGGCCAAACCACGGCAGCAGCGGGAAGTAATCCAGCGTGCGGAAGTAATGTGGCTTCAGCCCCAGCCAGAGCAGCCAAGGAAAGTCGAAAGAAGTACCCCACAGGTAAATGCCTGCTGCCAGCAGAGCGATGCCCAGTATCAGGTTGATGAAGCGGAATCTTAAAAAGAAAGGCGTGAGTATGAACGCAATACCGAAGAAGTGAAGTATGCCGAATCGGATGTACTCTGTTCTGGAGATTAGCAATGTAATCAGAGTAAGCGCCATGCCCCATCCGAATATTTTCAGGCCTCTGAGCATAAACCCTGACATGTTCTTCCCTCTGGAATAGGTGATTGTGAGCGCTACTCCGGCGAGGAAAATGAAAATTCCTGCGTTCACTCTTCTGATCCACCACCACCAGAACCCATAGAGCATATTGGTGGGGTAGAGGTCAAAAAAGTAAAGTAGATCGAGCGTATGGAAGGTTATCATACCTACTATGGCGATGGTGCGTAAGAGGTCTATCTCCCAGAAACGGTTATGCCTGGTTGTATTAATGTGAGTGGTGTCTGCCATTTGTCAAGCTTTCTGGCATGATTTTATCATGTTTTGGTCATTGGGCTTTCGATGGGAAGAATTAAATTTCTCCTTTCTTTTGTTTAGGGTTTCGGTGGAGCCATAGTATAATAAGGCTATGGCAAAGGAAGAGAAACCGCTTTTGCTGCTTTTTGACGGCAATGCCCTGGTGCACCGCGCCTTTCACGCCCTGCCCCCGCTAACCCAACCCAGGACCGGGGAGCTGGTAAATGCCGTCTATGGCTTTGCCAGTACCCTGCTCAAAGTATTTGCTGATTTTAAGCCCACTCACTGGGCTGTCGCCTTTGACCGTCCCACGCCGACCTTCAGGCATGAAATGTTCGAGGAGTACAAAGCGCAGCGCCCGGCCACGCCGGAGGAGTTGAAAAGCCAGATAAAAAAGGTTCACCAGTTGGTGGAAGCCTTCCATATCCCCGTTTTTGAAATCGATGGCTTCGAGGCCGATGATGTCCTGGGCACCTTAAGCAGGCAGGCTGATGAGCAGGGCGTTGAGACCATCATTGTTACCGGGGACAATGACATGCTGCAGGCTGTCTTGCCTCGAGTGAAAACCCTTGCTCCCAGGCGGACCTTCACAGATACCATCCTGTACGATGAAGAGGCAGTAGAGCAGAAATATGGCATCAAACCAGAACAACTCCCCGACCTTAAAGCGCTGGCTGGCGATGTCTCGGACAATATACCTGGCCTGCCAGGCGTCGGTGAGAAAACAGCCACTAAATTACTTCAGCAATATGGCAGCCTCCAGGGAATCTACGACCATATTGAAGATATAACGCCGAGCAAGTTGCAGGACACGCTACGCGAATATCGGACTCGGGCTTTCCGGAATAAAGAGTTGGCTACTATAGTCAAAGATGTTCCTGTCAAGCTGGACTTGAAAACCTGCCAGGTAAGCCACTATGACCGGAACGAAGTAGCAAGGCTTTTCCAGGAGCTTGAGTTCATTAAATTGCTTCCCAGGCTGCCCCAAATGAAGGCCGAGAGCCATCAGCCCTCGGCAGTCAAGTGCCACGTGGTGAACACCGAGACAGCTTTGGAGCAGCTTATAGGCGAGCTGGAAAAAGCACAGGACTTCGCCATCGAGATTGAAACCACGGGCGAAAAGGCTGCGATGGCCGATTTGGTAGGAATAGCAATATCGCCAGCCCGGGGGAAGGCGTTTTATATACCTCTGGGGCACCTTGGTCTAAATCAGCCGCCGCAATTGCCGCTAACCCAGGTTACAGCCCGGCTCAAAACAATTTTAGAAAATGCCAGCATAGGCAAAATTACCCATAATGGCAAACATGTTATGGCGGTACTGGCTGTTTGTGGGGTTAAGCTTGAGAATTTGAATTTCGACCCCATGCTCGCGGCTTATCTCCTTGGCGAAAAAAACCTGGGGCTTAAAGCGCTAGCCTTTAATAAACTGGGCACCGAAATAGTAACCCCCGCTGAATTAACTGGCACAGGAAAGAAACAAAGCTCCCTATCCCTGCTGGAGGTAAAACGAATTGCCGATTATGCCTGCGCCAGCGTGGATATCGCTTGGAGTTTAAAGGAGAGTTTGGAAACCGAGCTACGAAAACAGGGACTGTGGCAGCTTTTCACCGAGGTGGAGATGGCTTTGATTCCAGTTCTGGTAGCTATGGAGAGAGATGGCATTCTTTTGGATACCGACCTGCTCCGTGAGATGTCTCTGGAGCTGGGCCAGGAACTGCTAAGACTGGAGAAGGAAATCTACAGCAGTGTCGGGCATCAATTTAATATCAACTCGCCCCAGCAATTAGGCAGGGTGCTTTTCCAGGAGCTCAAGCTACCCCAGTCTCGCAGAACGAAAACCGGCTACTCCACCGAAGCCTCGGTCATGGAAGCATTGAGAGGCGTTCATCCCGTAATTGAATTTATACTGGAATACCGCCAGCTTAGTAAGCTCAAGTCGACCTATGTTGATGCCCTGCCCGCGCTTATTAACCATAAGACGGGGAGGGTGCATACCAATTTCAACCAGACGGGCACAGCTACCGGCCGACTCTCCTCCAGCGACCCCAACCTCCAGAATATACCTATAAGAAGTGAACTTGGAAATAAGATAAGGAAAGCTATCGTAGCTCCGCCCGGGGCATACCTTTTAAGCGCCGATTATTCCCAGATTGACCTTAGAGCCCTGGCTCACCTCTCTCAAGACCCCGGTCTCATTGCCGCCTTTGCCCACGACGAGGATATCCACGCCACGACCGCCTCTAAAATCTTCGGCATCCCCGCCGGTGAAGTGACCCCTGAGATGCGCCGAAATGCCAAAATAGTCAATTTCGGGGTTGTTTATGGCATGAGCGATTATGGATTGGAGCAAGCCACCAATCTCAGCCGGGAGGAAGCCTCTCAATTTATCGCCCTGTATTTTGAGAAATATCCCAGGGTGAAGGAATATCTCGAGGCAACCAAGGAGCAAGCCCGGAAGCTGGGCTATGTACAGACAGTGTTGGGGAGGCGGCGGTTCCTGCCTGAAATTAATTCTTCCAACCGAATGGTCAGGGAAGCTGCGGAGCGCATGGCTATAAATGCCCCGGTGCAGGGCAGTTCCGCCGACATCATTAAAATTGCCATGATAAATCTCCATCGGGAAATGGGAAAGCGGAATCTTAAGAGCAAGATGCTGTTACAAATACACGACGAATTGCTCTTTGAGGTGCCCGAAGAGGAAGTGGAGGAAATGAAATCCCTGGTTGCCGAACTTATGCCCGGGGCTGTCGAGCTTTGTGTCCCTGTGAAAATAGATATCAAGCTGGGTAGAAACTGGGCCGAGATGGGATGAAATGCCTGAACTGCCTGAGGTAGAGACGATTAAGAACGAGCTTTCGCCCTGGGTCGTGGGGCAAAGTTTCACTCAAGTTACCATCTTTGATGCCGAACTGGTGTGCGGTGGTTCTGCCGAAGAAGTCCGTCGCGGGTTAATCGGGCAGAAGGTAGAAAGCCTGGGACGCCGGGGAAAGTATCTAATCTTTCACCTATCGAATGGCAAGTCACTGATTATGCATCTAAGGATGACCGGCGTCTTGCTGTTAAATCCCAGAGGAGTTGACCACTATGCCCGGGCGGGTTTTCACTTTTCCAACGGCAACCGCCTTGTTTTCAGCGACCAGCGCCGACTGGGGTTAATATGGCTGGTAGACGATGCCAATACTGTGGTCGGCAAGCTGGGTCCCGAGCCACTAGATGAAAGCTTTACCCCGGGCATTCTGGGGCAAAGATTAAGCCGGCATCACATCCCCGTAAAAGCAGCGCTTCTCGACCAGGGTATTGTCGCTGGAATCGGCAATATGTATGCCGACGAAGCCCTCTTTGCCGCTCGGATTCACCCTCTGGGAAAAGCAGACGCCTTGTCGCCCGAAGAAGTGCGAACTTTACATAATTGCATCCGCAGAGTTCTTGGGGCAGCCATCGGCAGCAAAGGCGCCAGCGTGGATACCTACGTCCGCCCCGAGGGCGAGCTGGGCACAGCCCATTTCGATTTTAAGGTTGCCCATAAGGGAGGCGAATCCTGCCCCATTTGCGGCAGCACCATCGAGCGGGTCCTGGTGCAAAACCGTGGCACCTGCTTCTGCCCCAGATGCCAACCTTTCGGTTCCGGGCCGCTGATATAAAAGCTGGCAGCGGCTGGATTTGAACCAGCGGCCAAGAGCTTCCTAAATCCTTGGTTCACCTAGCCGTATCTTTACCTTATGAATGGCCTTGCCAATCCCTTGAAAAACCCTCAAGCTATCCTGAAACTTCGCTGAAGATGTTGACGGGTGTGATACAATGTGATACAAGAGATATAGAGGTCGCTCACGGATGTTTTGGGCGACGATGAGGTGGAAGATGAATAAAGGGCACGGGAATCGCTGTTTGATGGTGATTGTCGGTGCCCTTTTTGATTGACGAGCGTATTAGGAAAAGTCTGGGTTTATATATTTGAATGTTGGAAAACATCGAACATGAAGGAGGTCAGCATGAGCACTACACTTAACCCAAGGAATATTGGAGACATTCTCGGCGATACCTTTCGAATCTATGGGAAGAATTTCTGGAAGCTATTGGCTATTGCGGCTATTGCACTGGGGGTCCTGGGAGTCATTGGGATTATTGCCGGTCTTGGTTCGTTGCCTCTGGTTATGACTGGGGGGGCGATTGAAGCCTTGACTGGATGGATCAGTGCAGGATTGATAATTCTGGTGGTGGCTTATATTTTAGGTGGTATTCTTATGGGAGGGGCTCTGATTCACGCTGTATCGGAGCAATATCTTCGGCAGAGGATAAGTATTGGTCAAGCTTATGGTTTTGCATGGAGAAGACTAGGGGCCATGATAGGAGCAAGTGTATTAGCTTTTTTGGCCATCGGTGGCATAATTGCAGTCTCTGTATTTGTGGCCACCTTCTCTTGGGTCGGCTGGATTCTTGTGGTGGTTGGCTCTTGCGCAAGCATTTACCTTATGATCCGCTGGAGTTTTATCTTACCAGCAGCATTGCTGGAAGGTCTTGGCCCAACAGCCGCCCTCTCACGGAGCTCAGGTCTAGTCAAGAAGACCTGGTGGCGGGTTCTGGGCATTATGTTAGTAGTGGGTCTCATTTCGGGAGCGATTAGCGCAATTTTGGGAATAATACCAGTGGTAGGTGCAATAATCGGGAGTATCCTAGTAACACCCATTTATGCAATTGCAACCACGCTGCTTTATTACGACTTGCGCGTGAGGAAAGAGGAATATAGTCTTGAGGCACTAGCATCAGAACTACACATCAAAATTGACAGCGACGTTACCTAAGACAGTGCGAGGGAGAACAGTGAGGATGAAGAAGGGCACCTGCTTCTGCCCCAGATGCCAACCTTTTGGTTCCGGGCCTCTGATATAAAAACTGGCAGCGGCTGGATTTGACCCAGCAACTAAGGGATTAATCGGTCTGTTTGTATATTTCTAACTCAAACTGGCCTGACTTACATCAATTGTATATCACCAAGGCCAAGCAGGTAGAAATAACATGAGATATCGTTATCAACGCAGATTTGCTATACTTTTTGACCACATATAAACAAGACAGAAACAATGTATCTCGCTGAACTCAGAGGTAAATTATCTCCCAGAATTGAAGACAGGGAAGATATCCTTACTTCCAATGTCTTTTCTTTTTTTAAGTATGCCAGCAGAGACAGTTTCTTGAAGGGATATTTGAAGATACTTGGTTTCAATATTTCCGAAAGAGAAGCAAGAGATGCAAAATTTCTCTTCTGGCCCCGTTATGAAGATTCCACAGAGCCAGATTTAGTAATGATAGTTGGTAATTATTACCTACTTGTAGAAGCAAAATACTTTTCAGATTTCGCAGAAGGAACCCAGAAAACAAAGGCTCAACTGATACGTGAAGTTAATAATGGTATAAATGACGCTAAAAACTACGGAAAACTCTTTTCCCTAATAGCTATTACAGCCGATTCCTATAAAAAAGAGGAGAGATTATTATCACTCCCAGTGGAGTTGAGAGCTTATTGCGTATGGACAAATTGGCAAACAGTAGCTGAGTTTCTTTACAAGACTATTCAAAGTAATCCTGAGATTAAGCAAGAGGAATCTGAGTTTGCTATAGATTTATACAAGCTACTTGATAAAAAACATCTCCGTAGTTTTCAAGGTCTGGATATACTCAATATGGACATAATATATTATAAAACTCTCCCATATATCTTCTTCGATGCAAAGACTGCTAAATTTCGTGGCGACTTCATTGGTTTCAATGAAAGCCTTTGGCAAGACAATAAACTAACAATAACATACAGATTTATCTTCCTGGATAAAACCAGAGAGTTATTTGAATATCATAAGCAACTAAGTAAAAAGCTGCATAGTATGACAGGTCCCATTTTTTATGAGGAGGTGAAGTCTCATGGCCGATAAGAGTGAATTGATTGAGCAAACTAAATTGGCATTCGATTTTATCCAGAAGCTATTTCTCGAAGTGTCATACATGATAAAAGAGGCTGAAGCTATCTACAGAGAAGAACCTGAAGAATTCGTCATAGGCAAGCCTGGCGGATATGCTATATCAATCAGGAATTCCAAAGGACTCGACACCTTAAACGTAGATCTGTGGCTCTATAAAAAGTTTGCCGTTTTCTTCGTACCTAAGGAAAATACTGAAGTCAAAGGTGGTCAACAATCAACCAAGATTACCGACGATTTGAAAGTGATATACATGAGGGTTGTGTTACAGGATAGAAGTGTCACCGAACCAACGGTGTTTTCAGGAATCTTATACAATATCAAACGCAAAAGGAAAGTAAACTGGTTTACCAAGTTCGAACATTGCATGGGGCATTTGGAATATTACGACGAGAAACTATTACAAACCCCCGAGAACATAAAATACAATGATGCTTATGTCTCCTTTAGTGGCAAACTGCTTAATATACCGTTGTTCGATATTAACTCTAGTGAAGCGATTCGAGAGAAAATTGTTTTGCCTACACTGGAGCTTTTTAGGGGATAATATGAGCGAAGAATGGAATGATTTGGTCAAACATATGCCAACTTTATTAAAGCAGCTTACGTCTCAACTGTTGCGACCTTGGAATGACCGGGGGCTTCTTCCACAAAAGGGTGTGTACGTCTTTTATGAGGATGAAAAACCAATTTACATTGGTCGAACTAATAACATGAGTCGTAGGCTAAACCAACATTGTAATCCGAGTTCTGGGCATAACAGCGCTACCTTTGCCTTCAATATAGCGAAACGTGAGGCCATCAAACAGGGAATGAATGTTCAACTGACCCGTAGCCAACTTGAAGTTGACCCTGCCTTTTCTAAGTTATACCTCGAAGCTAAAGTGAGGGTTTCTAAAATGCCTGTGAGAGTAATCGAGATTAATGACCCTATCGTACAGACATTATTCGAAGTGTATGCGGCAATGTGTCTGGATACGAGGGAATACAACGACTTCGACACTCATTAGTGAAAAGCCGAAGTGTAAGAAGAAAAACGGTTTCCTAAGCCCTTGGTTCATCTAGGCGTATCTTACTCGCAGCAATACTGGGAGTAGAACCTTTTAAAGCCACATTGCCAGCTATTTTGCTCAGGCATATATTGCCAATTGTAGGTGTTTTTTCTTTGTCTCAGGAATAATAGCACTTTGGTCTGGGTGTGGATGAGGCGCTGTGTCGGTTTTTTGGTGGTTTGATATATAGCTTGACACTGGCACTCCGTGGTAAAATAACAATAACAACCAAACCTAGACAAAGGAGGTTCGAAATGGAAAAAGCACTCTATACACCTACTCCCCAAAACGTAAAGAAGTTCTTTGAGACTATCCAAGGTTTAGGCATTCCGCCCAAGGTGAGCAATACCTATTTACCGACTATTGGATTCAGAAGTGCCAATGACCGTTATCTCGTTGGGGTATCCAAATCTTTAGGATTCGTGGATACTGCAGGTAAGCCTACGACGAAGTGGCGTGACTTCAAAGACAAGGACAAAGCACCAAAAGTAATGGCTGATGCCGTCAAGACAGCCTATGCCGACCTCTACAGCACTTATCCCGATGCGGATAAGAAAGATGATGACACGTTACAAAATTATTTTGCTAGAACATCAGGGGTTGCTGAGAGTGTGGCAAGGCTCATGGTGCGAACGTTTAAGAACCTATGCGAGCTTGCAGACTTTGAAGCTGTGGCAGAAGAAGAACATGTCACCACACCGACTGCTCCTGCTGGGGAAAAGGTTGGTGAGATACCACCTGGTGTGAAACCCGTTACACTAAACATTAACATCCAGTTACAGTTACCTGCAACAGAAGATGCAACAATATATGAGGCTTTATTCAGCGCCTTAAAGAAGAACCTCTTTCCTTAAGACCATGCAGGAAATATTGCAGGACGTTCTGGCAAGAGTCCATGCCTTTGAGAGCGAAGCACACCGCATACTAGCTAGGCACGAAGCAGCGGTGTATCGTGTCATAACTATTGAAGATACCTATCGCACCTTGACCGGGTTGAGTTTGCACCAAGATGCGTTGTTTCGTGAAGCTCTTAGGTGCGTGGAAAACCAGCTCTTTAAAGCTGCGCACGTAATGGCATGGGCGGGCTTTATGGATTACCTTGAGGACAAAATGATAGCCGAATACCTGACGGACATCAAAGCTGCCAGACCTAAGTGGTCTATTAATAGCAAAGAGGAGTTACGAGAGCAAGCGACAGAGCACCAGTTAATCACAGTCTGCCGAGAGGTCAAGTTACTCGGTAAGAGTGAAGAAAAGGCTTTTCTGGGTCTGCTGAATACACGAAATGAATGCGCACATCCAAGTAACTACTCCCCTGCCTTAAACGAAACTCTCGGTTTCGTTTCCCAACTATTGAACCGTATCAACACACTGCAACAAAAGTCCCATCCCTAGCAAAGGGCTTCTGAAGCTGTCATACCAAAGGAGCCTTCCTATGCGTGGAGTTCGACTTGAGACATAGTGGATTATCGGGGATCAATGTAGGCATTTTCCAAAACAAAGAAGCTATGAATACCACCAATAAAGCTAGATTAATTAGTATTTAGCTTCCAGACCCCGAAGTTGCAGAATACCATTCGTACCTAGACAGGGGATATATATTTGTGACTCTCTATCGCATCATAGCATCCTACTGCCTGGCAATATCGGTTAGTCATCATTAGTGTAGTGTGTCCCAATAATCACTGGAGCATAAGGCTATCACCGCCATTCTTGAGCCACATGGTATTGAATTTCTGCTTCTTCTATTCGAGATGCGAGACGATACTAGAGAACCAGGAGAAGGTCAACAGGGATGTGGTTAAGAGTTTAGATACAACCGGGACTTGACAAATCCAATGGCTATGCTATAAAGTGGTGGGAAGCGGGGAGAAGTGGGAATATCCCACTTGCTAACCAATCCCACCCATGAAAAGGGGGCAAAATGGCAACTATAATAAAGGATGTGGATTTAACAATAGTAGCAGAGAATGTGAAGCCAGATGCCAAAAAGCGAGTGATTTTGACCAAAGTCCCAATGGAGAAAGGTGTTACGTATCATATATATATGAATAGCTTTGGGCAAATTGTGCTAGACCCACAAGTAACCATCCCTGCTTCAGAACTATGGCTATTCAATAACCCCGATGCCCTTGCGTCGGTTCAACGGGGACTTTCCGATGCTGCACAGGGCAAGGTGTCAAAAGTTGACTTAGACACTCTTTAGGGTCAGCCGTGTTGTTTGAGTTAGAATGGACTGACGAGGCAAAGGCGACCTATATTCACCTTAAGAGTAATGCATCCCAAAAGAAACGTTATAAGGCCGTTAAGAAGACCATGGGGTTGTTAGCTAAAAATCCCCGACACAAAAGCCTTCAAACTCACCCATATTTCAGTTTTAAAGGCCCCAAAGGGGAGAAGGTTTTTGAGGCATATGCAGAACAGAAAACACCAGCAGCATATAGAGTTTTTTGGTTTTATGGGCCTTCTAAGGGTAAAATCACGATTTTTGCGATTACCCCTCACCCATAATCACAGTTACTTGGATATACCTACTTACCCCACCTAGCCTGTGCTGCCTTCCTGGCTATTTCCACTCAATCCCCCGATAAAGCCCCAAGCTATCCTAAAACTGACCGACCCAGTAATATCCTCCCTAATGTATCAGCCTATCCACCGGTGAGGTATAATTAAGAAACAGATACTTTGGAGAGTGCATGAAATCGCTGGTAGTCTATTATTCTTTGACAGGTAAAACGAGGCTGGTATCTCAGGTAATCGCCGAAGCCCTGAATGCCACGCTATTGGAAATTGAGGAGAGAAGGCCCATACCCATGCCGTTCGTCTATTTGAGTGGCAGCTTCGCAGCTTTCATGAACAGGGGGAGTAAGATAAATCCCGTAGATGTCGATTTAAAACAATATGAAAGGATATTTATTGGCTCTCCAATCTGGGCTTCAAGACCGGCACCGGCTATTAACTCATTTATATACAAGACAAATTTCGAAGGCCGGAGTATTATTCCATTCTTTACCATGGGTGGCAACAATGCAGAGAAAGCTCTGGAGAACATAACGGCTAAAATAGAGAAAAGCCAGGGCAAGGTAGTAGGCTCTTTTGCAATAACATCGTACAGAGTGCCTGACGAGGAAATCATAGCCAGGGCTAAGGAGGCTATAAAAGAGTATTCAAGCTAGCCCCGATTCATTCAACGATGCTACTTCCTTCCGACTCTAATTCCAGCTATCTACTTGTGATACATATTGTATAGCTAAAATGAATGTTTGAGGATATCATAAAATCAAAAGGGGCTGTATTATAAATATAGATGCGGACAACAGCAAAGAGAAGGCTTCTAATCGGAGCAGGAACTTTATGCACAGGATTAGGGATTATCGGTATTTTTATCCCGATTCTACCTACAACCCCATTTCTCTTACTCGCCGCTGCTTGTTACATGCGGAGCTCTGAACGGTTTTATCAATGGCTTATAAACAACAGAATATTTGGAGCCTATGTCAGGAACTACATTGAAGGCAGAGGAATACCCATAAAAATAAAGGTATTTACCATCCTTCTACTTTGGCTAACTATCGGACTCAGTATAACTTTTGGAGTACAGAACATAGTTATCAGGATAGTGCTAATTTGTATTGCTATTGGGGTTACAGTACATATTGTTCTAATCAGAAAAAGAAAAGTTGAAGATATTTAGAAGTAAAGCTAACTGGCAGCGGCTGGATTCGAACCGGCTTATAATGAAACTTTAAGGTATAATAGCTGGGAATATGCCGTGCGGAATTTGCAGGTCAAATAAATTATTAAGGAGTCGCATCATCTATGCTGGCTAAGCTGACATTTCTGGGTGCAGCGCGGAATGTCACAGGTTCCTGCTACCTTTTAGAGAGTCAGGATACCCGTGTGCTTATAGATTGTGGGCTGTACCAGGAGCGGAAGTACCAGGAGAGAAACTGGCAGCCATTTCCATTTGACCCTCAGTCAATTGATGCTGTTTTTTTGACTCATGCCCATCTTGACCATTGTGGGCTTTTACCTAAACTGATACGTGACGGTTACAAAGGCAAGATATACTGCACTGAGGCGACGGCTGAGATAGCCCAGATTATCCTTCTTGATGCCGCAAAGCTGCAGGAAGAAGACGCTATATTTAAGGCAAAACGCCATAAAAGGGAAGGTCGCCGTGGTCCTTTTCCTGAAATACCTCTTTATACCGTAGAAGATGCCGAAGCAGTCCAGCCGCATTTTTCTGCCACAGAATATCTGAGTTGTGTCGGAATTAACAGCAATGTCGAAGGTTGTTATTATGAAGCGGGCCATGTACTTGGGGCGGCAGCCATAAGTGTAAATATCCAGCAGGATGGAAAGAACCACAGAGTAATTTTTTCCGGTGATATCGGCGAGCCTGACCGCCCCATAATAAACGACCCGACTCTTTTCGATGAGGCCGAATATATAGTTATAGAGTCAACTTATGGCGACCGTACTCACGAAGAACACAAGAACATTGACATTCAAAAACAGTTACGCGATTGTATCAACAGGACGGTAAGCGCCAGGGGCAACATCATTATTCCCAGTTTCGCTTTGGAGCGGTCCCAGGAACTACTGTATCACCTGAACGAATTATTTTTACGTAAAGAAATTCCACCTTTAACTGTCTTTCTGGATAGCCCTATGGCAATACGGATTACAAAAGTATTTAAACACAACGCTGAACTCTTTGATAAAGAGATGATGCAACGTCTGCGCCAGGGTAATTCCTGTTTTAGTTTTGAAAACCTCAAAATGGTACAGAGTGTGGAAGAGTCTAAAGCCATTAACAACATAAAGGAAAGCAGTATCATCATAGCTGGTAGCGGTATGGTAACCGGCGGCCGTGTAAAGCACCATATTGTCAACAACATCACGAGGGCAGAAAGCACAATATTATTCGTCGGCTATCAAGCGAAGGGAACGCCGGGCAGAATATTGCTGAATGGTGCCAAGAAAATCCGTCTCTTAGGGCAAATACATCCGGTGAAAGTACACATTGAAAAAATCGATGGTTTTTCTGCCCACACCGACCGTGATGGATTACTAACCTGGCTGGCTGACATTCGTGTCCCGCCGCGCTGTGTATTTGTCACTCACGGGGAAGGAAAAGCAGCCAATAGCTTTGCGAATGTCCTGAACGAGAGGACCGGGTGGACCACAAAAGTCCCCCAATACAAAGATACTGTGGAGCTCGTTTAAATCGGTAAAGAAGGTTCAATTGCCTGTAAATAGCATTTGTTGTTTTGGTTAAGGATTCAACTGTGAAAAATAAAAGCGGCCGCGGCTGGGTTTGAACCACCGACCAAAGCCTTATCAGAACCTGCAATGTGCCCCTGGACGTTCCTGCTCAAGGGTATATTTTTTTATTTCACATGCAGGTATAATGTTGTGGATGCTAAATGGCGTCGAAGGATACACTTACGATGAATTGGATAAGAACCAGTTTAAAGTGTAGGAGAAGTCCATGATAGATTACATGGTCATATTTTTCAAATCTTTCTTTCAAAACCCCAGCGCCCTGGGGATTGGTCTGGCTATAGCCTTCGGTGCGGTCTGGCTGGCCGGTTACCGGCCGCCGCTCTTTAAGAAACCCTGGCTCTGGGCGGTCCTCGTAAGCAGTGCCTTTCTAACCCTGGCCGCTGCTAGCTTTATTCAAATTCCCCTCCAGGTTTGGGCTGGACAAGCGCTGAGCCATTTCTGGAGCCAGGAAGTCCTGACGCGCTGGATTCTTCTGGCGGCGATACCATCAATACTCCTTAGCGGACTGGTCCAAGAAGGGTCGAAGTTGGTGCCGGTGGTCGTCTGGTGGCGGCGGAGCGGCAAGAACATTGACCCCAAGCTGGGACTCGCTATCGGCGCTGTGGCCGGAGCTGGATTTGGCATCTTCGAAGCGCAGTGGGCACTCAATGACATCTTCGCCTCAGGGGTGACCTGGGAAGCAGTGCAAAGTGGCGGCTTCATGGCACTGATCTATGGTGGATTTTGGGAGAGGTTCTTTACGGTAGCCGCTCATATTGCTTTTTCCGCCCTGGCCGGGTACGGCCTGGCTAAGGGCTGGGGATGGCAGTTCTATCTCATAGCCTCTGTCCTGCACGGCTTACTAAACTATAGCGTAATTTTGTTTTACGCAGGGCGCTTTACAATCCTTCATGTGGAAATCTATATTGCCGTGCTAGCCGTGCTGGTAACGGCTTGGGCCCTGTGGCTCCGCTGGAGAAAAAGGGCAGCTACGACTGAGCCTGAAATATCATCTCCGTGAAGTTATGGCCGTGAAAAACCCATTTTGCTATTAAGTAAAGTCATCAAATCAAGAATAGATTATCTTAGAAAAGGAGAAAAACATGGCAGAGGAAAAGAGAAAACATTGGAGAAACCGCGGCTCCCCGGCTTTGGCATTCACTATTTGGTTCGTCGGCTGGCTATTTACAATCGGTTATGTCGGTCTGGTTTGGTGGCAGATTATACTTGCCATAGTAGTCTGGCCGTACTTTCTAGGCCGGGCACTGGGCTGACCAGTTAAGAGAGCGTACTCTAATTTCGTGCTCCGACTCTCTGCAGTGCCTCATAGCCTTGGCCTGTTAGTAGTGCCAAATCAATGCCGTCGAAGCAGGCCACGACACCGAAATCATCGCCTGCTTCCTTCCGACTCTAATTCCAGCTATCAAGAAGAAATGCGGTAGTGGCAGCGGCTGGATTTGAACCAGTGTCTAAGCTGCAAGTGATATAATGATATGACTCATATTATATTGGCTGGAATTCGCAATGCCGCGTAGAAAAAAACCTATATCCTTCCGTACTTCAGAGGTATCACATGTGGTCGGCGCTACCTATAGCCAGCTTGTGTATTGGGATAAGACAGGCCTGGTGAGCCCGAGTCTGAGAGCAGCATCCGGAAGAGGTTCGCGCCGTCTCTATTCCGTAGAAGACATTTTCGAATTAAAGATACTGATGAAATTGTTGGATAGTTCGCTGCCTCTACAGCGGATACGGTCGAGCTTCCGCTTTATACGAGGTCAATCCAAGGCTTTAGCATCCTTCGTGGTGCTCACGGATGGGAAGACAGTCTATTTCTACGAGGACTATGATGTTCTCGTTGACACCTTAAAGCAAGGCCAAACAGTATTACGTATCACAGTTCAAGACCTGATTGCAGAAGTACAGGCCAGGTTGACCAATGGGCAGTGAGCACAGGGGGGATCCATCCTGTCCCAATTGCAGAATATGGCAGCGGCTGGATTTGAACCAAATAAAAGGAGGGCTTGAAATATGATAAAGAATGATAGTGAAACGCAATGCTGTCCTAAGTTTGATCCTGAACCATGGCATGATAAAGAAATAACGTGGGAAGACAAGCTCTTTGTCAAAGACACTATGATGCAATTCATGCATATGCCGCTACCCGGAGCATTCGGTAAAACAGTCGGAAGGATGTGGAAGAAAATTGAAGACGCAGGAGCAAATCCAGATATCAAGGACTTTATCATGCTTGCTACCGAATCATCACCCTGGAAAGGTGAACTATATATCAATGTGACAAAAGAAATCCCGAATGCCGAAAATGTCAAACTATCAGGAACATATATCACTAAAGTTTTCGATGGTTCGTATAACGCCGTTCCAAAATGGATTAAAGAAATTGATCAATATGTAAACCAAAAAGGCAAAAACAGTTAAAAGGTATTATTTCTATTACACAACCTGCCCCAAGTGCGCCAAGATTTATGGCCATAATTATGTGGTAGCATTTGCAGAGGTGTAAGATATCATCTTCTTGATATGAGAAATGTTGAATTAAACGGTGGTATTGACAACAAAAGCATGGATGGCTATTCTGAACCTACGACGCCAATATCAAGGGGGTTGATATGGAATTAACACCAGAAGAGAAGAAGAGAATCTATGAGGAAGAGAAGGCGCGGATTGAGGCACGGGAAAAGATAGAACGAGAGAAACTGACAGCGCCAGCAGGCACAAGTACAGGGTTATCGCCAAATATTGCCGGATTATTGTGCTATGTTGGCGTATGGATAAGCGGCATCATCTTTCTCGTTTTAGAGCAGAGAAACAAATTTGTTCGTTTCCACGCGGCACAGTCAATTGTTGCGTTTGGCACCCTCACAGCTGCAGGGATTATACTTGGTTTGATACCGGTGGTCGGTGTTGCTTTCTCTTCAATTATAGGAATTATAGGGTTCATTGTTTGGATAATAATGATAGTCAAAGCTTCTAGTGGTGAGTGGTATAAACTACCATGGGCTGGTGATGTTGCTGAGAAGATGGTCGCTTCATCAGGGGTAACAGGTGAATACTCTGAACCTCCACCCTCAGAACCAACAGCAGAGTCAGAGGCAGTGGCACCTACACCACCCCCCGCTGCAGATTCAGGTAAACGAATCGGAGATAAAATAGACGCTCATTTTAAAAGTAGAAGTGGAAGAATAACAGCTTCCGCTTTTGCCATCGCCTGGAGTATCGCTTTATTAATATTCTTCAACTTTTTTAATCAATACGTAGCCTATTATCATTCGGAAACAGTAGGCGGCATTACTACATGGATAAGATATCCGTTCTTTACAGAAGACATCAATCTATGGCTACCGATTCTTACAACAACTCTAATTATAACTGTGATCGGTCATATTATTTTGATTATCCTTGATAGGTATATACTGCGTGAAATGATTCATATCGTTATAAATGCATTTTCACTTTGGACGATTTTAACCCTTCTATTTGTCTTTCCTTTCGACTTCAGTGTAATACCTAGCACTACTGCAGCTGATGCCACTTATTTAGGCGTCAGGATATTCTTGATTTGTATTTCAGTTGGGGTAGGAATCGCAATACTGGTTAAGGTGATAAAGTTAATTGTTAATGTAGTCGGGGGAACTGCTAATTACCAGGAGCATATTTAACTAATCAGTTTTGTCAAATTGACCACCTATAAAAAGGCATTTATTCAGAGGAAAAGTGTGGATTAAATCGATCTCCACACTCGTTTTGGAAACACTGAGCGAGCCGAGACTAGAGCCAGTTGTCTGACACAGATTGTATTTGAGGGTCACTCGGGATACACAAAATACTCAAGCCTGGTTGCTTTTTCGTGGTTAGATAGTCACGTAGCTCTTGGTAGTATTGCATCATATAGTCAGATTTGAAGTTTAACTGAACGAAGTTTAGAAAATATGCATTTTGTACGTTGTTTGGTTTATCAGTCAGTTTTGTTATATCCCAGTCTACTCGTTTTGCCATGTTCTCCGGGCTTAGTCGGTTCAACCATAATTTGACCTCTATGGCCACAGCAATTTCAACTAATTCAAGGAATTCTTTCCATGGAGTCTGGGCTTTCATATTCTGTACTTCTGGCTTGTAGTAAGACTCGGCATCCAATATCACTAAATCATAATGGCCTCTGGCTGGTTTCTTGCCGGGAAATACCTTACGTGTGGGTAATTCAGCACGTATTAACTCGGTCGGATAGGCTTCTTCAGAGACTCGTTGATGTTTTAGATAGTAAAAGAGACTCCAGTGTATGTCTCTTTCGTTCCAGAAACGTTTTGGATACTTCTGAAAATCAGATACTACCTGGGATACGGCCCTTTCTACCGTTACGCAAAGTGTACTGTGAACCACTGCTCCCTCTCTTAGATTACAGTATTTACTCTAAAGTTGTTACTTCATTATACAACCAAAATCAATACTAAGCATTTTGGAGGTAAACTAGCCAACGGTCTGCTAAGCCCTTGGTTCATCTAGCCGTATCTTTACCCTATCTATAAGTTATATCAATTGGCACGAGTAAATGGGGCAAGATTTTTACTTTAAATAGTTGTTTAGACGCTGTTCTGTGGGATGATTCTTGTTTGGTTCGCTAATCTGCTTTATTTACGCTTGAGAGATAGCAGGTTAACATTGGAAGTTGCTATCAGGCAAATTCCAATAATCCCTAGGGCTGTGGAAATACCTGTGGTATTTTCTCCCAGGATATCGCCATCAAACATAAAAATAGCAGCTGTTAATGCTAAAACAATCCCTATTATCCATTGTGCGAAGAATGCTTTCTTCTGTTCATTGCTTATTCTTTCTAGCTTCTCCTCTTTTTGCCTCCTCCAAACTAATAATGCTACAACTACCAATGCAACACCAATAACAACAATCGTAATCGGTATAATATTGACCATCTTCAACACCTCCAATTATTGTTTTTCCAGCATACTACGTTTCATCTCCCCAGGTTGTCAAGTGGACTGAATTTCTGGTAGTGGCTGGATTTGAACCAGAGGGGATAGAGGATCAGTCTCGAAAAGGGTTCACTTATTTGAGAAAATAGCTGCAATGCCAACAACTACGAGTACTACCCCGATTACCATTAGCAGTATTGAGTAAAAGCCACTTCCAATATCTTTGAGGGACACATATGACAGGATAAAAAGAAATGCGCTAAGACTAAATGGTGCAATGATTCTAGCTAACTTCACTTGCCCTCCGAAACAATGCTATTCCAAACAATAACACAATTAACTGAACACTCACAATCTGTTGAGTGGAAACCACTAAAGAAATAAATGACAGCGAGCGGATTTTATAAAGGAAGAAGTGTCAAACTAAACTATCGTGGATTCGGAAAGTATCAGGTTGTTTACTAATTTTCTGTATACTATTATTAAATTACTAGTATCCTTTACTTAAATAATATGCATACATTTCATATCCTGGTCTTATTGGGTTGTAAACAAAACCCTGTATCCAGTCTCGAAAGAAAAAGACACCCAATACTTGAGATATCATGATACTAGGAACTTCGTTATAATATAATTCTGCTATCTGATTATAAAGTATTTGCCTTTCTGAATGGCTACTTGAGGAGATTGCTTGTTCAATAAGATCATCTACTACTTCATTACTATATCGCTGTGCTTGTGCGAATGTACCTTTACTATGCATATAAGGAAAGACGAAATTGTGGGGATCAGGATAGTCAGCTTGCCAACCATTTACATACATAGGTAAACGTCCTAACACCATCTCACTAAGTATGGTTGGCCACCCCATTAACTGAATATTTATTTTAAATAGTGGATTGATCTCAAATAGATTATTTTGCAATATTTCACAAGCAATCTTTCCCGTGATGTCTCCTGATGCATATACAAGTGTCATTTCAAAACCATTTTCCCATAGTACTCCATCCCAAGCCGCTTTCAAGTGCTCCTCTGCTTCTACCAGATCCAGTTCATAACTTGGCCAGTCGGGTTTATAGTAAGGTATGCCTTTGACCATCGGTGAAGATATTTGCTCCCCATAACCTGCCATTGCATCATCAATATAAGTATCCCAATCGAAAGCAAAAGCAAAGCCCTTGCGTACATCAATATCGCTGAAAAAATTCATGGGTATACCATTGCCATCTAACTGGCCACTACCGATTAATGTGCTGGTAGAATCAATATCAAATTGGAAGAAAAATGCTTGATTGAGTAACGTAGATACATTTTCATAAACTAAGATTCCTGGCATTTCTTTTATTTGTTGGATTTGTTCACTTGGAACAATAGCACAATCAACGTCACCTAATTCTAGCATCAATCTTCTGGTGCCCCATTCGTCAATTATTTGGGTGATAACTCTTTCAAAACTGGCTGGCGCACCCCAATAGTTATCATTTCTTACTAACATTATTTGAACTCCTGGTTCCCAAAGCTCTAACATGAACGGGCCAGTACCGCAGGATATCGAATGGATTGGAGAGCCACCAGGGACAGGGTTATTCAAAGCTTCATATGATTCCTCAGTTCCATTCCAATCATCATTTTCTATACACCAATCCATATCAACTATAGAACCCCAAGAAGAGGCAAGAATCTGTAAGAACGGTTCGTATGAGGTAGCCAGATTGAATTGTACCCATTGGCCATCGACCTCTACTTTATTCTTGATCTCTTCAAGCGGGATCAGACCACTGTCGGTTCGAGAGGTGTAATTCCCCAAACCAAAAAGGGGTTCAAAAAACATCCATTGTGGTCCAAGGGCGTAATCTTGAACCATCCCCCTTTCAAATGAATATTCCACATCTTCAGGGGTTAATGGATTTCCATTATGAAAACTTACTCCATCACGAATCTTAAATCTATAGGTTTTTCCGTCTTCAGAAATCGTCCAATCTGTCGCCAGCAATGGAATAAACTCGCTTGTACTATTGCCATGAAATTTAATTAGTGTTTCATAAATGTTTTCTAGTTGCCCAGAACTTGAAGTATCATAGGCATAGGCGGGATCTAAACTGGCAATATCGGCAGTTACCGCTATGATAAAGGTATTAGGATTCTTGATCTCACCATTACAGGCAGAAAAGAGTAATACAGAGAAACATATTGTAATCAAAATTATATTAGCTACTCTTTTCTTTAGCATTTTCTTACTCATCAATATTTAAGTTTAAGCAACCAACATTATCATCAAAACTAGTTTATAGCAAGCATTAGGGGTTTTGTAAATTCATTTAGAATGTTTGAATTTTTCCATGACATGAAAAGGGGCATTAGAAAACAGAGAGTGATGTCTATCTCATTAATATTAATAACCAAATAAAATAAGCGACTTAGGTTTGTGGCGTTCACCCTACCAGTATCGCTATGAGTGAAACAATAAGTGGCAGCGGCTGGATTTGAACCAGCGACCAAAGGCTTATGAGTCCTCTGCTCTACCCCTGAGCTACGCTGCCCGAAAATAGTTTAGCATTGGCTAGGGGGGACGGTCAAATTAGGGGACGCAATGACAAGGAGAATTTGAGCAGTTATAATCTAATGCGACGATGTCGGCGGCTGGACAGACATTACCGAGGTCGCCGCAGGAGGGTATCACACGGTAGGGCTTAGGTCCGACGGCACGGTGGTCGCCGTGGGAGACAATCTCTACGGGCAGTGCGATGTCGGTAGCTGGTCAGACATCATCCAGGTCGCCGCAAGCATTGAGCACACAGTGGGGCTTAAGTCCGACGGCACCGTGGTCGCCGTGGGATGGAACGATTACGGGAAGTGTAATGTCGGCGGCTGGGACCTGAATTGAACTTTCCCCATATCTCCACCCTTATGGGTAGAAGTACGATTATATCATCGTTGGTATTAGCCCTGTTTTCCTTTTTTTAGGACTGAAAAAACTGAATAAATCCATCAAAAACGACTTCTAGCTTTGGAATTCTTCTATTTCGGGTGAAGACGGCATATATGAGGTAGCAGAGTGGAGAGGCGTATTGACACTTCCTTCGCTAGTGATACAATAAAACTTGAAGGATATATAGATGAAAAGAGTTAGCGTCTTTTTGATTACGGTAGTCTTTATTGTCGGGATGGTAGGCTGTGGCGGCAGTGGTGATGATGGCAATGGTGGCGAATCTCTTACCCTCACTATCGACAGTACGGCCGGAGGCGTAGTTACCGTTAATAATGTAACCATCCCTGGAAAATCGATTCTTACCTATGACGCTGGCACAGTGGTAAGCTTGAATGTTACCCCAGACAGTGGCTATCAATTTGTACGCTGGACTGGAGATGTGTACACTGTTGACAATGTTCGTGCCTCCGAGACCATCATTACCGTGAATGGCGACTATTCCATAATGGCTGACTTTGAGGTACTTCCGCCTGTCCAGTACAGCCTGAACATCATCGGACCAGCTCATGGTTCAGTAACCACCCCTGGAGAAGGGAGATTCTTCATATATGAAGAGGGAACAGTGGTCAACCTCGTGGCAAAACCAGATAGTGGTTATAAGTTTGCCAGGTGGACTGGCGATGTGGATACCATTGCCAATGTCAATGCTGCCTCAACCACCATCACCATGAACGGTGATTACTACATCTGCGCACACTTTCGGGAGATTCCCGTGGTCTGCTACGCAAACTGGTAATGTTGTATTGTGACCATGCCACATTAAACACGCCCCCTGAAGAGACACTAACGAATCGCTATAAACTAAACTCTACTCAAAGATTTGCTTGACACCGGGGAATAATCGTCTAACAATTTCCCTCAACACAATTTCCCCCCTCATTTTAGCTTCAATTATCACAACATATCCTTTTATTTAGCTTTGGGGTGCAAGCCATCTTTACCCATAAGACCATAATAAAAGCATCATATTTCACCAATAAAAACGATATATTCCAAAGCTAGGTTAGATTTTCGTTTTTCACTTCTGGAAGGATATTGTCGTTGCTATTAGCGCCTTGATTCTATTGCTATGGTGGTCTATCTTATCTTTAGTGTCTGCAGTTGCATCGCCATAGGCCCTTTTTTATGGACTCAAGGAATTAAACTTTTTGGACATTTCAGCTTTGTTTCCCCTTTTTTATAGACTTGAGAAACTCGATAAATCCCCTTTTTTTTAGGACTGAATAAATGGAATAAATCCATCAAAGCGACTTCTAGCTTTGTAACTCTTCCATATGAGGCAAAAAGGCCATATAATGATAATGAGATAGGGAAGATAGCTGGAAGATGAACAAAGAAGAACATTACCGAAGGCTAGAGCACATGTATGCATTTGCGCCAACAAATAGGTATTATATGCCGACAATTTGCGTGGATGAAGGGTATGCGGAGGTGATTATCGTTGTGCGCCAAGATTTTTTTCACTCAGCCGGTACTGTGCATGGGTCGGTATATTTTAAGGCTCTCGATGACGCTGCCTTTTTTGCAGTGAACTCGCTGGTGAATGACGTCTTCGTCTTAACCGTCTCCTTCAACATATATCTTACTCGTCCTATTTCACAGGGGAAGATAAAGGCGATTGGGCAGGTTATTCACCGTTCACAGCGCCTATTTATCGCACAATCAAAGTTGGTTGATTCAGATAGTCGAGAAATTGCCTGGGGAAGTGGAACCTACATGCGAAGTGCCGTCCCACTTTCACCGAAGCTCGGGTATGAATGAAATAAGCAGAACCATCTTTGCTAGCCAGCTATTCACATATTAAACTCTATTAACACAGATGTAGAAGTGTGTTTTCTCAGGATTCCGAAAGCCTTCAGGAACCTGATAACCCCTTTGATTACTCTGAAAATTCAAATAAGTCAGAGACAGGTATCCTAATATCAAGAAGGGGTGTGCCCTTTGGTTTGGGCGATGGTGCCCGCTCTTATCACCAGGCCCGCACAATTTACTCCTCATTTTAACTTTAAGAAAAAGATTTATTAGCTTCAGTTAAAGGGAATAAAAGCACTTAAAAACACGCTAAAATACCTGAAACCAAATCAGACAAAATCCAAACTTTAGGTTACAGTTGAGTAAGCCACGGATGCTTCCAGCTTAGTAGTTGACTATCAGCTTGATTGTTGGCTTTAGGATGTACGAAGAACCAGCTACAACCACAGCTTTACGAACATCAAAATCTGCAGTAACCTCCACAGTTCCATTAACAGGTACTTCGAAGTAGCCTATCGCTTTATACCCTGTGTCTCCACCACTCGGTACGAAGAGAGGCGCAGTGAAGTTATCAGCAAATTCAATATAGCAGCCTGGATTTGCCGGATATGAGCCCTTTTCTGGAATATCCAGTATAAAGCGAATTTGATTGTAATTCCCGGCAGGTAATGTCAACTCACCCAACAAAGCGGAATTTCCGTCGGTTAATTCCAATAAGTTATATATTTGAGGGCCTTTAAATTCTTCGCACGTTATCCATTGACTATCTAGGTGGTATTGAATTTCATTGATAGTGATATAAACACCTGTAACATCTTCAGCGTCTAGCGGCGCATCGGAAAGGTATAGCTTCAAGGTTCCTGTTCCCAGTGCTTGTTCCGGAATCTTATAAACTAATCCTATTACAGTCAGCACCGCCAGAATAATCAACACTAAAGGGAATGGTTTGATTTGCATGCTCTTTTTTGAAATTCAAAACTGTCTAGTCTTGTGGATTTTGGTCGTAGGAGATTACTTGGAATCCAGATATTGGTATTTGAACTTCCCTCCCAGATTACAGTATAGCGTCGTTTTCTTTGCTGTCAATCACCCATTAGTAATGGTATATCCAGTGATTCACCTCACCCCCCCTTCGTCCGCCATAGGCTGTTAATTTTGATTTTCCATTCAATTTTAGGTATTTTGGAAACCCTTCATTCTTTTAGGGTTGTCGCTGAGAGAGCAACTTTTGCCATTATCGGTCATTGCTGTTTTTATTGGTATGGGTGGTCTATTCTATCTTTGATGTATTGCTTCTATTCTCATCTTGTTCTCTTGTGATGTATTCTATTTGAGGTTTCTTGGGAGTATAATCAAATTATTGGAAAGCCAATTAAAAGAATCCTTTTTGATTTATGGAGATAAACAATGAAATGCCCTAATTGCCAAGCGGAAAATCCTGAGACGAGGAAGTTTTGCCACGAGTGCGGTGCAAAGCTTTTGCAGATATGCCCTCAGTGTGGCTCTGAAAACCTTCCCAGGGATAGATTTTGTGGTGAGTGCGGCCACGATCTGACAGTTCCCTTCGAACAGACTCCCAGAGGCCTCTCTTTTGACGAGAAACTGGAGAAGATCCAGCGTTACCTGCCTAGAGGGCTCACCGAGAAGATCCTAGCTCAAAGAGACAAAATCGAAGGTGAGCGCAAGCAGGTTACTGTTATGTTCTGTGACATGAAGGGATTTACCCCACTTTCCGAGAAACTCGGCCACGAGAAAATCTACTCCATCATGGATGAGGTCTTTGAGATCCTAATCCATAAAGTTCTCGACTATGGTGGCACTATCAACAAAATGACCGGCGACGGCGTCATGGCCCTGTTTGGGGCCCCCAGAGCCCTCGAGCATGCCCCCCAGCGGGCCATTCGCTCCGCTCTGGCCATCCAGCGGGAGATGACCAGGTTTAGTAATCGTCTAAAGAGCGAAAGCGGGATAGACCCGATAAAGATACGGATTGGCATTAACACCGGCCCCGTTGTGGTCGGCAGCCTGGGAAATGATCTGCGGGTGGAGTTCACAGCAATGGGGGATACGGTGAACCTGGCATCCAGGATGGAAGATCTAGCGGAGCCGGGCACCACCTATGTTACCGAGGAGACCTTCAAGGTCACCGAGGGCCTTTTCCGCTTTGAGGCCTTGGGGGAGAGGCAGGTCAAGGGGAAGGAGGCGCCGGTCAAGGCCTACCGGGTGATCGCCACCAGCACCAGAAGGGCGAGGTTTGACGTAAGCGCTGAGTGGGGCCTGACCCCCTTTGTGGGCCGGGAGAGGGAGCTCGAGCTGTTGCTGGATGGCTTCGAACGGGCTAAGGCAGGCAGGGGCCAGGCCTTCTCCATCATGGGCGAGGCCGGCGTGGGCAAGTCCAGGCTGCTGTATGAGTTCAGAAAGGCCATAGCCAACGAGGATGCTACTTTTTTGGAGGGCAGGTGCCTCTCATACAGCAGGGGCGTGGCCTATCATCCAGTCATAGACCTCTTGAAGTCAAACTTTGATATCAGGGAAAGTGACGAGGACTACCGGGTCAGGGATAGGGTGAAAGAGGGATTGAAGCTATTAGGTGCAGACGAGGCCAACACCCTGCCCTATCTTCTGGAGCTGCTATCGGTCAAGGACAGCGGAATAGACAACATATCCATGAGCCCGGAAGCCAGGAAAGATCGGATTCTCGAGGCAGTAAAGCGAGTTATCCTGAAGGGTGCAGAGCTACGGCCCTTGATAATGGCTATTGAGGACCTCCACTGGACTGATAGGAGCACCGAGGATACCTTGAAGTATTGGCTGGATACCATATCGGGGTCACGGGTTTTCTTGATATTTACTTACCGTCCTGAGTTCGTGCACACCTGGGGCGGCAGGTCCTATCACAGCCAGGTAACCTTGAACCGGCTTTCCAACCGCGAGAGCCTGGCGATGGTAGCTCATCTCCTGGGTACGGAGGAAATAGCGGGGGACCTTGAGGAGTTGATCTTGCAGAAGACGGAGGGGATCCCCTTTTTCATCGAGGAGTTTATGAAGTCCCTCAAAGACCTTGAGATAATCGAGAGGAAGGATAGTGGATATTTTCTAACCAGAGATGTTAATGATGTAACCATACCGGGTACGATTCAAGATGTCATCATGGCCAGGGTTGATTCGTTGCCCGAAGCGGCCAAGGGCGTGCTTAAGACGGGCTCTGCGATTGAGAGAGAGTTCAGCTACGAGTTGATGAAGCGGGTGACTGGCATATCAGAACAGGAGTTGCTGTCCCACCTGTCAGCCTTAAGGGATGCAGAGCTTCTCTATGAAAGAGGGATATATCCCCAATCGACCTATATCTTCAAGCATGCCCTGACCCGCGAGGTGGTCTATGATTCGATAATGACCAAAAGGAGGAAGAAGCTTCACCTGGACATAGGCGATGCCATTGAGGAGGTCTATAAAGATAATCTAGATCAGCATTATGCAGTACTGGCTGAGCACTATATCGCAGGTGAGAGCTACGAGAAGGGGGCTGAGTACTGCCGGCTGGTGGGAAGGAAAGCTGAGAGGGCAGGGGCATTTAACGATGCGATTGCATACAGTGAGAAAAGGATAGACTGCCTTGACAAGTTACCTCAGACGGAGGATGTACAGCGGAAGATAGTAGCTGCCCGGACGGCTGTTGGACTCTATCACATTCAAATGGGTCATCCTTTTGAGGCAAAAGAGGCTGTTGACCCGATAGTTGATTTAGCTCTGGAGCTTGGCTACAAGAGGAGGGTATCTCAGATATACACCATAATGGGCTCCTACTGGTATCACGCGGAGGAGGATTTTCCCAAGGCCTTCAAATATCTGGAGGATGCTCTAAAGATGGCAGAGGAGCTAAGCGATATACTTTCGTTAGCACAGGCAAACTTCTGGCTGGGACTTGCGCTGTCTTGGAGTTGCAAATATGAAAGAGCCCTTTACCATATGGAAAAAACACTGCAGATTAATGTGGCGGGAAACAGCCTTTGGGGCATATCAGTGCAGAAAAGCATGCTAAGTGCTTTTGTCTATGATTTTCAGGGAAGGATTGGCCTAGGTTATCAGACCAGCGATGAGGCCCTGCGGCTAGCCGAAGAGAGTGGTGATATCTATTCAAGAGCATGTGGGTACACTTTCCATGGTTACTCTTGCTATTGCAAGGGATTTCTGGAACGGGCTGAAGAGCATCTCTTGAAGGGAATTGATTTTGCTGAGGGTATCGATTTACCTTCAGTGTTCTCTCTGGGATATTTATGGTTGGGCGATACCTACTTTGATATGGGCGAATATGAGAGATCCCAGGATTGTTATAAAAAAGCAATTTCGCGGCTCGAACAAAATAGACTTTTTCCCTCTTCCTTGAATATGTGCAAAATAGCTTCGGCACGGACAAGGGTAATAAACAATGAGATGGACGTTGATTTAGAGGCGTTGTATCGCTACGAGGCCGAGAACAATTGGAGAATTTATGATGGTTGGATGCCAAGATATATAGGGGAGATTCTGTTGAATATCGATGAAAAGCACATATCCGAGGCGGAGGATTGGGTCAAGAAGGCCATCGAAGCGGACAAGAGAAATGGCATGATGTTTCATCTGGGAAAGGACTATACTGCATATGCCGGGTTGTTCAAACGCAAAGGCAATACACCAAAAGCAAAAGAAAACCTCAAACAAGCAATAGAAATCTTCAAAGAATGCGGAGCCGCCGGGTGGGTGGAAAAAGCTGAGAAAGAACTGAAGGGCCTTTCAAGAAAGAAATAGGTAAAACTTAGCGCTACGTCAATCCCTAGCCGAAAATTTCATATCACATTTAGATATTATCGTTGTTATCATCATTGTTGTTTTTATTGCTATGGTATTATCGCTATTGTCGTTCCGTTAGCTTCAGGCCATACCTGAAAAATTGGCGTTATTTTGGCGTTAAATTGTTTGGGATGGGTTGGGACATAACGGGACTTCACGAGCAAAACGGGGTTTTGGTAATTGACACAAAGGCTCTATTTTATAGGTAAAGGGACCATTTGGGACATCTAGCTTAGAATTATGAGTCCTCTGCTCTACCCCTGAGCTACGCTGCCCGAAAATAGTTTAGCATTAGCTAGGGGAGACGGTCAAATTAGGGGACGCAATGACAAGGAGAATTTGAGCAGTTATAATCTAATGCGACGATGTCGAGCTGTACAGGAGGCGTAGATTGAGAGAGCCGTTTGCCAAATTTGTGGAAAGCGAGTTGGGCGCTGGTGTTTTGCTTATTACCTGTGGCCTTCCCGGCACCTGGAAAACCGAGACCAGCGAGGAGATTTCCAGGATTAAGGGCTACCCTATCCTTCGGTCCGACCTGATTAGACTGGAAGTGCTGAAAGATGAGGATATATTCGATGAGAAGGTCGCTTCGGATATGACCAAACGAATGGCGGTCTACGATGAGACATTCCGGCGGGCAGATGAGACCCTGGAGAAGGGCGATAGTGTAATACTCGATGCCACCTTCGTCAGCCAATTGTTGAGAAGACGGGCTGCTGAGATAGCAGCCAAACATAATAAGACATTCGTCATCCTTCAGACCCATTGCCCGCAAGAGGTAGCCATCGCCCGGATACTAAGACGTACCCAAGAGGATTACGAATCGAATGCCCTCACCGAGCAGGCCTACCTCAACAATAAAAAGAAGTTTGAAGAAGTGGACATGGATGACCTGAAGCGATTGTATCCCAGACTCAATATCATCCACCTGACAGTTGATACCCAATATGACCCGCCCGAGGATTGGTATATCATTGGCATGGAAAAGAAGTAGAAGTGAAAATCGATTTGCACATCCATACCAGGACCGGCTCGGATGGCAATCTCCCTATTGAAGAGGTTTTCCAAGAAGCCAAAAATAGAAACATTGATTTAATCTCGATAACTGACCACGATTCCATAGATTGTCAGGAAAGAGCTATCGTCCTGGCGAGAAAGCATGGCATGTCTTACATCACGGGGGTAGAATTAAACGTGACTTTCCATTATCCCACTGAAGATAAAACCGTCTCCCTGGATTTCCTGGGATACGGGTATGACATCGGTAATCAAGAGCTAAAGAGCAAGATTCAATTGATGAAGGAACATAGGGAAAGAAGGGCGCGTCAGATTTTAGAAAACCTGAACGTTGAGTTCGATAAAGAGGGTATTGAAAGATTTACCGAGGAAGACCTCAGGAAAATAGAGGATAGTGTAGACGGCGTGTTCGGGCGACCCCATATAGCGAACTACTTGGAGGAAAAGGGGATTGTAAAGGATAAGCAAGAGGCCTTCGATAAATATCTGGTCAAGTGCGATGTCCCCAAGTACCCGCTCTCTCTGGCTGAGGCATCAAAGCTGATCAGGAATGCCGGGGGTGTACTGGTACATGCCCACCCCAATGACCCCCACGGAACATCCCTGGTAAGCATAAAGCGCGATTTGGACGAACAAACGAAGGTCATGGAAAAATATATGCTACAATACATCGATGGTGTCGAGTGCTGGCATCCCAGACATGACGAGAAAACCACGGCACACTATATTGAGTTTGCCAGGAAGCACAATATGCTCATGACCGGAGGCAGCGATTGTCATCAAAAACCGCTCCTTATGGGCACATTGGACATACCTGATTGGGTTGCTGAGCAGTTCAGGCGATAGAAGAACATGATTAACAACCAAGGGGAAATGTTAGGAGTACCGGTAAGATTAGAGGATATAAAGAAGAGCTATGGCGTAATGAGCCGGTTTTATGCTCTCGCAGAGGGAATATTTGAGAAGGGACTTAGACGGAAAGGCCTGCACCTTCTATCTGTCACGCCGGGTGAAGTCGTTCTTGAGGTAGGTGTAGGAACAGGATATTCGTTAAAGGAAATCGCTAACTTCGTTGGAGAAAATGGCAAAGCCCACGGCATTGATGTAACGCCTCAGATGTTGGAGTTAACCAGGAAAAGGCTTAAGAAGGCAGGGTTTATGGACAGGGTGGAGCTATATGAAGGGGATGCTAGAAGGATGCCTTACCAAAATGGCAAATTCGATGCCGTTTACATGGCTAGCACTTTGGAGCTGTTTGATACACCGGATATTCCTGTAGTTCTCAACGAAGTCAAAAAGGTCTTGAAGCCTAGCGGAAGGCTTGGTGTTGCCAGTCTTACAAAAGAAGGCAGAGAAGGTTCGCTGTTTATAAGATCCTATGAGTGGCTACACCAGAAGGTTCCCAAGTATGCCAATTGCCGGCCGATTTATGTGGAGAAATTGATAGAAGACGCGGGATACCAGATAACCAAAACTGAGGAGTTTATACTTCTCAAAATAGCCGCATGGAGAATTGTGGTGGCGAAGCCACTGACCGATTAGTAAACAATGGAGTCGAACCTGAAAATACAATGGAGAGAACTAGAAAGTAGCCAATGGGGAAAATGAATAAAACGCAGTATGACATTAAAGACCCCTCCCTGGCCCAAGAGGGCAAGCTTCGTATCGACTGGGCTGGCAGGGAAATGCCAGTCGTCAAACTAATAAGGGAAAGATTTGGCAGGGAAAAGCCCCTGGCGGGAGTGCGTATTTCTGCTTGCCTCCACATCACTACGGAAACGGCCAATTTAGCTCTGGCTCTAAAAGAAGGTGGTGCTGAAGTAGTCCTGTGTGCCTCCAATCCTTTAAGTACCCAGGACGACGTAGCTGCCGCCCTGGTTGACTATGGTATTCCTGTCAACGCCATAAGAGGGGAAGATAACGAGACTTACTACCGACATATCATCACCGCCCTGGAACATAAGCCTCAAGTCACCATGGATGATGGCGCGGACCTGGTTTCCATCCTTCATAAGGATTACACCGAACTGGCTGCCAACGTCATTGGCGGCACTGAAGAAACGACCACGGGGGTCATCAGGCTGAGGAACATGGCGAGGGCCGGTAAATTGATTTACCCTATTATTGCCGTAAACGATGCTCAAACCAAACATTTCTTTGACAACAGGTATGGAACGGGGCAAAGCACAATTGATGGCATCACCAGGGCTACCAATATACTCTGGGCGGGGAGGAAAGTGGTTGTTTGTGGCTATGGCTGGTGTGGCAAAGGGGTAGCCAAGCGGGCTCAAGGGCTCGGGGCGCAGGTTGTCATCACCGAGGTCCAGCCTATCCCTGCTCTGGAGGCTGCCATGGATAGCTATCAGGTCATGCCTTTGATTAAGGCTTGCGAGATAGGAGAGGTCTTCATCACCACCACGGGCGATACCAACGTCATTGATAAGGCACACATTTTAGAGATGAAAGACGGAGCTATTCTGGCTAATAGCGGCCACTTCAATGTAGAAATAAACATCCCGGCTTTGGAAAGCCTGGCCAAATCGAAGAAACGAATACGTTCTTTCGTTGATGAATACACTTTAGGCGATGGACGGCGTATCTATCTGTTGGGCGAGGGCAGGCTAATCAATCTAGCTGCCGCCGAGGGACACCCGGCCAGCGTTATGGACATGAGCTTTGCCAACCAGGCTCTATGTCTGGAGTATCTTACCAAGATGAAAGGAAAGCTTGAGCCCGCGGTCTATCCTGTGCCTGAGGAAATTGACCAGGAGGTAGGTAAACTAAAGCTCGCCTCCATGAATATCACCATTGATTCCTTGACCGAGGAGCAAAAGAACTACCTGGCAAGCTGGGAATTGGGAACATAAAAAGGAGTAAAAATGCCGAATAGCTTCAATCAGTCGGATTCTTATTTAGCCACTGCGGAGTGCGTCACCGAGGGACATCCTGATAAGCTATGCGACCAGATTTCAGACGCTGTCCTTGATGCCATGCTGGCACAGGACCCCTTCGCTCGGGTAGCCTGCGAAGTCTCTGTGGCCATGGGCATGGTGATGGTTCTCGGTGAGATTACCTGTGATTGCTATGTGGAAATTCCCAACCTGGTACGCCAGGTAATCAAAGAGGCAGGCTATACCAAACCCGAATATGGCTTTGATTATCGGACCTGTGGAGTCCTCGTCTCAGTGAAGGAGCAGTCAAGCGACATTGCTGCCGGGGTTGGTCAATCTTTAGAAACAAGAATAGGAGAGGCAACTGACGAAGTTTTAGACAAAACTGGTGCTGGTGACCAGGGAATGATGGTTGGCTTTGCCTGTAGAGAAACTCCTGAGCTCATGCCTTTGCCTATTACACTGGCACACAAGCTATGCCGGAGCCTGGCTCAGGTAAGAAAAGAGGGGGTCGTGCCTTATCTCAGGCCCGATGGCAAAGCTCAGGTAACCATAGAGTATAGTCATGGCATACCCAAGAGGGTGGTCTGTGTTGTTCTTGGTGCTCATCACGACCCGGGGGTGGAACGTAAAATCATCGAGCACGACCTTATAGAGCAAGTGATTAAGAAGGTCATTCCCGCCAATTTGCTGGATAGTGAGACTGAATACTACATTAACAGCGCCGGTCAGTTTGTCATTGGCGGGCCGGTGAGCGACACCGGTTTTACCGGGCGCAAAATCATTGCTGATACTTATGGCAGTGCCTGTGGGCATGGTGGGGGCTGCTTTTCAGGCAAGGACCCCACCAAGGTAGACCGCTCCGCCTCTTATATGGCCAGATATGTCGTCAAGAATATAGTGGCTGCCGGACTTGCTGATTACCTTGAGCTTCAGGTTGCCTATGCTATCGGGAAAGCCCATCCCCTGTCATTATCCATCGAGACATCCAGCACGGGAAAAGTCTCTGATGAAATCATATTAAATCTCATAAACAAGCATTTCGACTTTCGCCCTGAGGCTATCATAAGGACTTTGGACCTGCGCCGCCCCATTTACCGCCAAACTGCTACTTACGGGCACTTTGGCAGGGAAGACCTCAACCTGTCCTGGGAGAGGACGGATAAGGCCGAAATTCTAAGAAAAGAAGCCGGCTTGTAAAAGGCCGAATTCCAAAACCAAGTCAAGAGTCCTCTTAGCATTATGTCCTGCCTTAACAATTCATTACTTGTGCATTTCCAGGCTTACCTATATTTCAGCATATTGTGCTATAATTAAGAAGTTAACTTAGAACCTCAGTGGGCACCTGAATAATCAAGGGGTGAACCAGTGTGAACAAAGCTGTTATAGTGTGCCCCTATCTTAACTGCTCGTAGGCGGACTTTGTGTTTTTGTGTTTGGCAAGGTGAGTCGCATGAGTTTGATACAGGTGGATGATTTAGCCAAGAGTTATGGGAGGGTGGTTGCTGTGGATGGGCTCTCTCTGAGGGTGGAGGAGGGCAGCATTATGGGACTTATAGGTCCCAACGGCGCTGGAAAAACCACCACAATAAAGATAATCTTAGGCTTGCTTAAGCCGAATAGAGGGTTTGTGAGGGTTTTTGACGAGGAACCATGGGACAACCCGGATATCAAGCCGAAGATAGGAGTAATCTATGAAAGAGCCTACTTCCCATCCCATCATAAGGTATTCGACTACCTGAAGAGAGTGTGCAGGATCTTTGGCAAACCTGAATCCCGAGCCCGTGAAGTTTTAGCTTTGACGAGGCTTGAGGATGCCCATGACAGAACCATAAAGGCATTGTCGGCCGGGATGCTCCAAAAATTCGCCGTAGCCCATGCCCTGATCAAAGAGCCACGTCTCATCATCGCTGATGAACCTACATCAAACCTTGACCCTGAGGCCAGGAGAGAGTTGTTAGATTTAATCCTGCAGCTTCGTCGCGACAAAAATGTAACTTTTCTCATCTCCTCGCATGTACTTCCTGAGCTGAGCAGGGTTTGTGAATCCGTGGCGATAATCAATCAGGGGAAAGTTTGGGCCGCGGGAGGTTTGACGGAACTTTCGGAGAAGCTTGGAGCCAGAACTACGAGGATATCTACTGATAATCCTGAGGCGCTTGGAGAATCGATAAGAAAACTGGAATATGTTAACCGGGTGGAGGTAGATAGCAGGGGAGTTTCTGTAGGCGTGCCTGCCGGCGAAGATGCAAGGCTTTTCGAAGATGCTCCCAGACTTGCTAAGGAAGCAGAGGCTAAAATTGTGGGAATAGAGACCGGAACCGCTTCCCTTGAAGAGCTTTTCAGGCTCGCTGTCAAGTCCGGACAAGGAGAAGATCGTAGATGGGAAAAGGCCGACCATTCTTAGAAATCTTCACTTATGCCCTCGATGAAGATTACAGGTTCCCGATCCTGGAGATTTTTGCTTTCCTTTTCGCACTGGGGACATTTGTCTTCGCGAATTTAGGAGCATATAGCGGCCAGATTAAAGAAGCCCTCGCGTACAACTTGGTTAGCACTTTATGTGGATTTCCGCTTTTGTTCATCTTTGTGATCTTAATTCTAAAGAATGTGGCTTACGGTCTGGGTGGCGATTTGGAGAAAGGTGTGATGCAAACCCTGTTCTCATATCCTTTGAAGAGGCGATACATTCTCACGGCAAAACTTCTCTCAGGTTTAGGCATAGCGTTGCTCTTATTCTTGGGAATCCAGATTTTTGGTCTCTTTCTGTTAGCCCCGGATGTCATTCTCACCTATCCCAGCACGGTTTTCTTGACCTATGCTGCTCAGCTCTGTAGCCCAGCACTTTTGCTGGCTGGTCTCGTGCTGCTTTTGACTTTACGGCTGAAACGAGGGGGACTCGCCCTCATCATCGGAGTCGTTCTTTTCTTTGCGGGGTTGGTAGTCTCTGGATTGGTGACCTTCACCGCTTACGGAACAGGCTCCGATGTGCTACTAAAAATTTGGGCTGTAATCAACCCTAATTCAGCTCTCCAGACATATTATTACCATATGGGCGCAGTAGGTTTTGCCTCTGAAACTTGGGTTCCAAGCTTTTCCGAGGTCCTCCTTTACCTGGGGGCTGGATACCTGATTGTGGCTGCGCTTTTCGTCGTTGGGTACGTCTATTTCGAGAGGAGGTTGGAGATATGAGGTGGATAACTCTTCTCGGAAGAATAGGCGCGGTAATTTTGATGATCGGCTTAGCTCTCCTTGTCTTCTCTCTCATTCCCTCAGGTGCTGGATCCCAATCTGGGTGGATTCAGCCTATCGAGCCTGAACAATATATGATTAGGGAGTTAAGGGTTTACTCGCCTCAAACTGGATTGCAAATCTCGGTGGAGTCTACCGATAACGTCCATGTTTATCTCCTCGGAGTAAGCCCAGTTGAACTCGATAACTGGAGAACATTGCTTAAGGAGACATATCCTGATTTAGATGAGATATTTATTGAGTTCTACGCCATGCCGCTGATTTTTTTCCACGAGGCGTATCCTGAACAGACACTTCCTAATTTAGACGATCCCCAAACTCAGAGTATGCTGTGGAACGTGGTCGTTTTAGACAAGGGCCTGCAAGCACACCCCGAGATTATCTTGTGGGACCCGCCTCCGAGCAGCACGTTTTCCCACGAGTTGTTTCCAGCGGATGCCCTTGACATCATGGCCGTAATTGCCAACCCATCCTCTAGTGTGGTGGAAGTCAATATGGCGATAAGGGAAATAGCATCGGTGGTAGCGAAAGAGAGGGTTATCGTCGCAGCCCGATTGCTCATCCCCATAGGCATTGCGCTAGCCATTCCATGGTTAATCTTGAGAAAAGTTAAAAAGAGCACCTTCTGATAGAGGGCGACTTTCGCCCTGAGGCTATCATAAAGACTTTGGACCTGCGACGCCCCATTTACCGCCAAACCGCCACTTATGGGCATTTTGGCAGGGAAGACCTCGACCTGCCCTGGGAGAGAACGGACAAGGCCAAAATCCTGAGAAAAGAAGCGGGCTTGTAAAAGTGCGAACCCCAAAACCAAATTAAGAGTCCTTTTAAGCACTATGTCCTGCCTCAACAGTTCGTCATTTTGTGTAGCTGAGATAGCTTAACAAAGGATTCTGGAAGAAGTCCCAACCGGCATCACCATAGGTGCTGAAGTTACCGATGGTACAGGAAGAGATTTGGGTAACAATAATCAATCTTCTCAAACCTGATGCGTTCTACCACAATGCGGGCACTTGATTACTGGCTCTTTGAACTTAGGTGGCACTCGTAACTTGGCACCGCAGTCACATGTAATGGTGTTATAGTTACTCAGCCGCCACATTACATCTGAGGTCTCACGAGCCCGCTGTATCTCGTTTGGTTCACCCGCTCCACCCTCTAGCTTTACCGTTGCTAATGGGACTGTTCCGGCGGCAATGCTGGCAGCGGGCATAACTCCCTTACCTCCGTGAACCTTGCTGTAAGCCTGGTCATAATCGTTAAAAGAGGCGCCAGCCATGGCACGTAGAATGCGTATCCTCTCTGATATAGGGGGGTGGGTGCTGGAGAGGTCACTGGCTTTCATGCCTTTCTTGCGGAAGGGATTGACGATATACATAGGGGCTGTGGCCTTATTGGCTGATTTTAGCTGCCCGGTTGAGGTACCCAGCTTTTTCAGGGCTGATGCCAGTCCTTCAGGGTACCTGGTGTAGAGGGCTGCCGAGGCATCTGCCAGGTACTCTCTCTTCCGAGAGATGGCAAAGTAAATGAGCTGCGCCATAATCGGCGCCAGTATCATAAATACGAGTGACACGACCAGAATTATTATCTGAGCCTGCCCACCCCCACCTGATGAGGAGCTTCTTCTTGACCCGGTCATGCTGCCAAAAATCATAATGCGTGACCCATACCAGGCCAGGATAACGATAGTACCGAGCAGGATACTACACATTGACATAAGCAGCACATCCCGGTTCTTGACGTGTGATATTTCGTGGGCGATGACCCCTTGTAACTCATCGCGGTTTAATTTTTGTAGCAGTCCCGATGTGATAGCTACGGATGCCCGCTTGGGGTCACGACCAGTGGCGAAGGCATTTAGTGCCGGGTCATCAATGATGTATATGTCGGGCATTTTCTCCAGGCCGGAGGCAATCTTCATTTCCTCAACCACATTGTATAGGCGAGGGTGGTCATCACGCTTAATTTTCTTCGCCCTCGACATCCTAAGCAGGATACTATCACTCTGGAAATAGCCGATTAAACTCAGGACTGCCCATACTAATATGGCAATGACCAAACCCACAATAGCACTATCAAAGAAGTACAGGCCCAGGAAATAGCCGATAAGGATCAGTAATGCTCCCATGCCTATTGTCAGCACTACCGACCTTATTTGATTAGACCTAATCTGTTCCCACACAGCTGAAGTGTCTTCTTACTAAGTGAAACTAACCTTGGGCGCTTCTCTTTCGGCGGCTAGAGTAACCTCGAAGAATTCACTAGCCTTAAACCCGGTCATGCTGGCTACAATGTTAGACGGAAACATCTGCGTCTGGTTGTTATATTTCAGGACTGAATCATTGTAAAACTGGCGAGAAAAACTTATCTTGTTCTCGGTTGAGGCAAGCTCCTCCTGAAGTGCCAGAAAGTTCTGATTGGCTTTAAGATCGGGGTAGTTTTCCACTACAGCCAGTAAGCGGGATAGGACCGAACTCAGCTCACCTTCGGCCTTGGCTCGCTCACCAGCTCCAGCAGACGACAGTTGCTGGGCAAGATTACGGGCGTTGGTTACTGCCTCCAAGGTTTCTCGCTCGTGTTTCATATAGCCCTTGGCAGTTTCCACCAGGTTGGGAATGAGGTCATAGCGTCGTTTTAGCTGAACGTCAATCTGCGCCCAGGAGTTCTTTACTTGATTACGCCGCCTGACCAGGCCGTTGTAGATAGCTAGGAATATGATAAGAAGAACCACAACAACACCGATAATGATATAAACTGCTACATTCATATTAAACCTCCTTAGCTAATATTCTCCGGGTGTTACTTAATTGTCATCGCTGCCTTACTGCGGGGCTTCGAATACTTCTTCCAGGAAACTGATAACCTGTTCCCTGGAATCATGTTTTGGCGGATGTTCCCCAGCCAGATGTCTTATCAGTTGAGTAACCTCACCCCCGTCAAACCACAATCCATGTTCATCACGGCATATATCAATGAGGATTTTAGGCTGTCCGCCTATAGCTGTTTTTTTCATCTTATGGCCACAGATGGGGCAATTCCGTTTCTTTTCTGATGAAACGGCTTCCTGCGAGTTGAGGATGCCATCAAGGAACACCTTTGTCTCTTCAAGACCATGCGACTCAAGCAAAAGCTCAAGCTCTCCAGAGTCAAACCACACTCCCTTACAACTATTACAATAATCGAGCTCAATATTATGATACTCAACGACTATCATATCGTATTTACAAACAGGGCATATCATTACTTTCAGACCTCATCAGGTGGTTTTAATAGTGTAGATGCCTGAAGAAGTCATGTCAAGATTGTTGCATAATCTTCAGATAATACCAATGAGGTAAATTACGAAACTAACAACGGAGAATGATAACTAACTCGTTGGGTATTTATCTAAGGCAACATAATTTTGTACTATTGCACAGTAAGCCGTGTTGTTTGGTTGACTTCCTCAAACCCCGTGGGGGTGGGCAGGCAATTGCTAAGCCCTAGCAGGAAGGCATTGAGAATTAGCTCTTCGCCCTTCGGCGTCTTCTGAGCCAGATTACCAAAGGCGGCACCCAGGCCCAGCAGAAAATGCCAAGCCAGATGAGCACATTAGACAATCTCTATCTCTATATCATCCACGCTCTTAACCACTTTTCTCGAATCAACCAAGGCTATGGTGCGCTCAGAAATATAATGTCTATAAGCTGAAGAGGTGAATATAGTAAGGCATCTTCTGCCATACATTGTGGGTGGGGCATCTGGCTGGTGAGACCTTATCAAGACATTTTTGCCCAAGCGGGACATGATTTCCTCGAACCAGCCTCGCCCGAATTGAGGCCTCCCGGTATAGGGATCGATTCCCAGGAACTTCCCGTCCGTTTCCTGCCAGTCCCCCCAGGTTATTTGGTGCCATTCGGCACTACCTAGCTTTATCCTACTTATATCTTCTAAACCTGATACGTCGGGGAGTGCTCCATGCAGAGCAATGATTCCATTTGGCGTGGACACGGCCAGTGGCAACATGGAAAGGACCTCACTATATCGCTGGCGAAGTTCGGCATCCAGTCCTTCCCAGAAATCGGCGGGGTGGAAGCTGACTACAGCATGGCCTTCGTGATTTCCCATAAGCAGATAAAGAGAATCGGGGTGCTCAATTTTTTGTCCAAGCAAAAAGTTAATGTTCTCCAGGGAAGCTGGTCCCCGGTCAACATAGTCCCCCAGGAAAACCAGCTTATTCTCCGATTTGAAATACCTGTGGATAATTTTCTCCGTGGCTTCGAGGTCACCATGAGTATCGCCGACGAAAATGACTCCGCCTGACTCCAACTGTATCAACTTTGCCTCCGAGGCAAACCTCTTCTCCGCCTCGTTGAGCAACTCTTTTATCTCTTCTCTGGTCACAGGACAAAGCTTTCCTTCACGGAATTGTGCATCCCACAGCATAGATGTTTTCCGTGATAAAAATCAATACTTGCTCTGGAAAGCCTCGCCCATAATTGTTTTTGCTTGAGCACCTTTGATATGATGCGAGTATGAAAGCCGGCCTGGTTTATGACCCAATCTATTTGGAACACGATACCGGTGACCACGTGGAGAATTCTCACAGGCTGGTAGCTGCGGTGTCTTATTTGAAAGAAACTGGAATTAAGGAAAAACTCACCTGTCTGCCTCCACGCCCCGCCTTGCTAGAAGAGCTAGAGATGATACATACGACAGAGTACATCTCCTACGTTAAGAGCAAAGCGGAAAAGGGTGGTGGCTGGCTTGACCCTGATACCGTAATGTCTCCGAAGTCTTACGAAGCAGCCTTATATGCTGCCGGTGGGCTCCTGGTGGCTGTAGAAGAGGTGATGAAGGGGGAGGTGGATAACGCCTTTGCTCTGGTTAGACCACCAGGACACCATGCCATTCATAATCGAGCAATGGGCTTCTGCATTTTCAATAATGTGGCAATCGCCGCTAAATTTGCCCTAAGCAAGTTCAGTATCAACCGTGTTCTTATCGCTGATTTTGATGTCCATCATGGCAATGGGACTCAGGATGCTTTTTATGCCGACCCCAGAGTCCTTTACTTCTCTACCCACCAGTATCCCTTTTATCCCGGGACAGGGTGGATGGATGAAACTGGAACGGGTGAAGGAGAGGGCACTACGGCCAACTTTCCTATGGCTGCCGGTTGGGACGATGAGGAATACTTGAGAGCCTTCAACGAGGTCTTGGTTCCAGTAGCCCGGAAATTTCAGCCACAGCTCATCCTGGTTTCTGCTGGCTTCGATGCTCATTGGGCTGACCACCTGGCTATGATGCAGGCAACTGTCACAGGTTTTACTCAAATGGCGATGATATTGAAGGAACTGGCAGCCGAACTATGCCAGGGACGTCTCGTTTTTACTCTAGAAGGTGGCTATAATCTTCAGGTAGTCGCTTCTTCCATAAAAGCTGTCTTTGATGTACTTCTAGGTAATTCGGAGATAGATGACCCCGTGGGGAAAGCATCAATGGCAAGAAAGCCCGAGGGATTTGATGAGCATATCGAGGCAATAAAGAGAATACACCACCTAGAGGGATACTAAACCAAAATTCAACAATAAAAATGCAAAATGACAAGGCAAAATACGACAAATTCTAAGCACAAAATTTGAAATCCTAAACAAAAGAAAGGAAAAATTTAGTTCCTCTCATCTAATGACCAAAATTCAAAACGAAATGAGTAATCGTGCAATCGGGTGATGACCATTGTGCTTGCCCTACAGATGAGAACCCCGTTCCGGTAATGAGTTGCCTTGACTACCGAGCGTCTCTCAACATTGCCCAGTTAGTCAGGCTAGTGTCAGGAACATTAGATTCTTCTATCACTTTGAAGCCGAAGTGCTCGTAGAGCCGGACGTTTTGTCCTTCGAGCGTCTCAAGATAGCATGGCAGACCCTCTTCATCTATTCTTGCCAGCATTGGCCTGAGCAACTTACTAGCATAGCCTCTTTCCTGAAACTGAGGGTCTACACCGATGGCCTGCAGGAACCAATGCTTAAATGGGGCCAATCGACCGTGCATGGCATCTATATATTGGCCAAGACCCCTCATTCTGGACCCTCCGTATCTCGCAACGCCAAGAATCTCGGAGGGTGGAACGGAACGCAACAGTCGCCACAGTGTAACGGGGTAGTTGTCGGATGGCAGCCAAACGGCGATTCCCTCCAAATCTTGAGATGTGGCATGCACTTCACCATATCGGATGCCATTGAAGACAGATAAAGAGAAGAAGTAGGGCGCTATCTTTTCCCGCTCCGCCTCGTCGGGGAAGTAATATTGGAGAGGTGGGTGATTCCAGAATGCCCTGGTTAGTGCCTCAGTAGCACGCTTAACGTGAGACCTGTTCAATCGCACTATGTCGTCCTCACTACTGTTCATCATATGGCCGTCTATTTTGTCTGTCTCCGAGGCCTGTTGCCAAATATGATACGGAACAGGTACCATCCAGGTCAACTACCCACGCGGCGAACAGCTCGCTATTTCATGCAATGCCATTGTTATGTACCTGATATCGAAGAGTTGGCAGAGACTGGGGTAGCAATCTGAGTTTTGGTATTTAAGTCTAGAATTTTGAGGTTGTTTAGGATTTAGAGCTTAGGTATTAGAAATCGGTTTGATATTTCCGACTAGGCTGGTCTCTTAGCGAAAGGCAAGAGTGCCCTCCACTCTCGCTTTTCCCACACCACCAGAAGCTGGCTGGAGATGCAGACAGAGCTGTAGGTGCCGATGATAACGCCGAGGATCAACACCAGGACGAAATAGTGTATGGTGGCTCCGCCAAAAAGGAACAAGGCTAAGAGCACAAAAATGGTGGTCAGGGCAGTATTTAAACACCTCCCCAGCGTTTCTATGAGGCTATCGTTTACAGTCTCGGCGAAGTCGGCTCTGATGTGCCTTGATACATTTTCCCGAATGCGGTCAAAGACAACCACAGTATTATTGATGCTGTAGCCGACAACGGCAAGCAGTCCGGTGATAAACAGGGCATCAATCGCCACCCCGCCAAGCCAACCCAAGATGGAGAAGATGCCCACTATTATGAACACATCATGGATGAGAGCAATGATGGCGCAGGTACCCCAGCGAAAGGGACTGGGCATGCGGCGAAACGCCCAGACAATGTAAAACATCATAGCCACAGCAGCTATTATTACGGCGATGACGGCATTGCGTGCTGTTTTCGCCGCCACTGTTCCCGAAACAAAGTAGTAATCGATTATTTCAACCTGGGAATCCAATTCTGTCCCGAGTTTCTCGGCCAATTCACTTGCCTCATCTGAGGTTATTTCCCTGGTGGAGATGATGAAATCGCCTTCGCCAGCGTCTTGAATGCGTGCCTTGTCGTATCCCAGCTCAGCCATCTCCTGCCGCAACTGGCTTTGGAAATCGCTCCAGGGTACTTCATGGCTATCTATAGGGCTAAATTGAAGAATCATAGAAGTGCCACCAGTAAAATCGATTCCAAGCTGCAGTGGGGATTTGATCTGTATTTGAGAAATGACCAGGGAAATGATTCCTATAACTACGAGTATCCACGAGATAAGGAAAAACCACTGCCTCTTACCGACAAAGTCTATCATCTCAGGTTCCTCGCTTCGCTGGAAATGGCGTTACTCCGTAAGCTGCTAGATTAGTGACCGCCCGGCTGCCTATAATCAAGCGGAGGAAGGTTCTGGTGACAACAATGGCTGTTAACATGGATAAAGCAACGCCGATAAACAAGGTCAAGGCAAAACCTCTGACCATAAGAGCACCAAGCTCGCCGCCAAGCCAGAAAAGGACGAGGCAGGCGATAAAGGTGGTGATGTTGCTATCTCTGATAGCGGTCCAGGCACGGTTGAATCCAGCCTCAACGGCAGCCGCCAGGCTGCGCCCCCCCCGTAATTCCTCCTTGATGCGCTCGAAGATAAGTACGTTGGCATCTACGGCCATGCCCAGCGATAGGATGAAGCCGGCCACACCAGGCAAAGTCAGGGTTATAGGCACGAGCTTGAAAATGGCTAAAAGCACGACACCGTAAATCCCTAAGCTAAGGCAGGCCACTAAGCCTGGTAGACGGTAGTAAACAAGCATAAATAGCAACAATAACACTATCCCAATTCCTGCCGCCCGTATGCTCTTCTGGATGGAATCCTGCCCCAAGGTAGCCTTCACAGTCCTTTCATAGAGTGGAACACTGGGTTCAAATTCTCCTTCTACCCACCTTCCCAGTGGAACGTTGATCCGTCCAGCGTTGAGCACCCGTGATAGTTCTTGAGCATCAACAAGGTGCAGCCCTTCAATTTGTCCCTTGTCTTCTATCACCGACCTGACTGTCGGGGCGATGATATGACCATCTTCATCCCGAAGTGGCTCATCACCAAGGTAGATAGCTAGCGGTTTTCCGATAAGGCGGGTGCTTATTTGTTTGAAAAGCTGCGCTCCCGTTTCGTCTAACTCAAACATTAAGAACGCACTGCCTAATTGGTCTACAGTAACGTAAGTGTTTTCCTTAAAATATCTACTGCTGAGAACTAACTCCTTTTCCTCGCCATTGACTGTGACTATCCCGGTAGCAGGAACCCAAATTCCCTCCTCATCCTGTTCCCTGAATTCGAGCACGGTGAAGAGTCCAACCATCTCCTTAGCCTTCTCAATGTCAGCAATGCCAGGTATTTGGATGACAATGTTATATTCCCCCCCTTGTTTCTGGATTTGGACGGTGGACTCGGTTATGCCCAGAGCATTAATACGCTTTTCTATAACTTCCTTCACACCCTTCATAATTTCATCCCTGTTGCCAGCCTCAATATCGCTGACATCGGCCTGGTAAACCATGTAGCTGCCGCCGGCGAGGTCAAGCCCCAGCCTTAGTCCTTCCCTGCCGAAAACATTCCTATCCAGCGGGACTATGGACCATAAGGCGAATCCGACCAGAGCAAGGATGAAAATTAATAAATAAACGCTTCCCCTTCTCAATTTAATCTACCTTTGTGTTAGGGATTGTTTTTACTCCAGAATTCTGGGAATTTTGAGAAACTCTTGTTTGCTGTTTGCTCACAGATGGGAGTTCCCTTCGAACCAAGGTTAATGCTTCTTCTTTGGTGCTTAACTCACCGCTGGCATGAGCCTCGTTGACCATAGCGAGGAGTTTGCCAACCAGTGGTCCTGGTGCTAAGCCAAAGGTATCCATTATATCATGGCCATCGATAAGCTTCACCGGCAAGATTTTGGCTTGCTGCTTGTCATGCTCTGCCAGTATGTAGTTTATTAATTGACAATGTTTTTCCCAATCCTCCATAGATACCAGGGGACCGCGGCTGGCCAGACAATCGGCTAAAGCCAGGAATAGAATATCAATGCCGGCGTCGCCGGTATCTCGAAAGTAGCGATAAATTGCCCGTTGGGTAGGAAATCCCTCATTTGCCATCTGAACTGGGCGGAGGTGATGATAGACAAGGCTTTCCACCAGTCTTATTTCCCGATTGCTAAATCGCAACCGTTCCAAAATGTTCGCAGTCATAGCTGCTCCTTGCTTGGTATGCCCTAAAAACCTGGCTCTACCTGTATCATCAATAGACTTTGTCATTGGTTTAGCAATATCATGGAATAGCCCAGCTAACTTGAGTAGAACCTTGTGGTTACTTCCGCTGGAAACCTCCTGGGACAAGTGCCTGTCTATCATGTCCGACCAGGGAACAGTAGACAGCATAGCGTCGTTGCTGTACTCCCAATCACTTTCTCTAATGAGGAATTCTATGGCAGCTACGGTCTGTAAGGAATGGTCGAAGACATCCCAGAAGTGCACTGTTGGTTGCTCTACTCCCTTGCTCTCTGCTAGCTCGGGGATTAGGGCGAGAAGTAGGCCAAGTGTATCCAAGTATCTCAAGTAGTAAGCAGCCCGTGGCAGAGCAAGCAAACGAAGTAACTCTTCTCTGACTCTCTCTCCCGGGACTTCAGTGATAGCCTGAGAATAGCGGCGAATTAAAGATTCTGTGTCTGGCTCTATGGTGAAGTCGAGCTCGGCAGCCAACCTCACTGCCCGCAAGAGTCTTGCGGCATCGGCTTCAAATATTTGCTCGCTTACCCCCCGCACTATTTTATCCCTCAAATCCTCTTTACCGGAAAAAGGGTCGATAAGCTTCAAGGGGGATCGCTTTTCAGCCAGAAGATTTGCCGATTTTCGGGGACTCATATCGGGGGCCGTACTGACGGTGACAAATTGGCTGAGTTTCAGAGCCATGGCATTGATGGTAAAATCGCGGCGGGCAAGATCAGATTCAATGTCTCCGGTAAAAGGGGAGAAATCAAAATGCCACTCTGCACCATGCGATTCTTGGTTCTGTGAAGTCCCTCCGGGCTGCTCATCTTCAATCACCACTACTCTAGCTACGTCGTTGACATCATCAAGGAGCACAAATTTGCCTCCTATCTCTCCAGCTACTTCCCGAGCTATGGTTATGGCTGCGCCGCTTACGGCAATATCTATGTCATTTGTATCCCTCCCCAAAAGCCAATCACGGATGAAGCCACCAACGATATAGCCTTGCTTTTTCTGGATATCTAACAGGTGGGATATCTTGGCCAGGGTGGCAGGCAACTTGCCGCTTTTTATGGAGGACATGACAACGAATTATAGTTTGTGGCAGCAGGAATTGTAAAGGTCTATTGACTTTCCTGAAGTAGTGTTATTTTTGCTTATAAATTGGAGTGCATTTCATCAGGATAACGTCTGCCAGAGAGGGAAAAGGTCGGGCTAATTTATCTAATATCTTCAGAATAGCATAGGAAACAGAATGGGGAAGTTTGGAAAGAAAACTACCCCACAGGGGGAGTCCAAAAAGGAGGGATATTCCCTTTGTTTTCTTAATTTCAAAATGCTGCTTCACCAAGCTGGTTAGGAATGGGTAATCAAATTCATATGTGTGGTCTGGTGGTGGCTCCCAGGGTTTCCTTTCCTTAGCCAGGGATGGGGAAAGAAATTTTGTCACTGGATATAGCTTCTTCCCCAAGCGGAAACCTAGACTGTCAAAGTTAGCTATGGAGATTATCATCTCTCCTCCAGGTTTAAGCACGCGGGCAATCTCCTCCATTGTTTTGCTGGGGGAGAAAAAATGGTCTAATGCCCCCTTACACATAACTTTGCCAAACGAGTGTGGCTTAAAAGGTAAATTCTCCCCTATGCCTTGTGCTAAAATTATTTGGGCATTGCTTTCACTGAGGTACTCTTTAGCTCGGGCTATCATTACATGGGAAGGTTCAAGCCCGATAACCTTCGCTCCCTTTTCCCATAGTCGTGCACCATCAATAGCCTTGCCGCAGCCGACGTCCAGTATTAGCTCACCATGGCTGGGGGCTACCTCTTCCAGCGTTAGATGGAGCATTTGCTGGAATAAGAATTCTAGGTTAGGGTAGACTATGGGGGGCACTACATCGTCGTCACTCCATTTCAAGTCGATTTTTTCCGTATTGTGACTTTGTATCATGATTCAGATTAGAGATTCTTATTTCGGGGTTATCAAGTTTGCACAGAGTCGCAGTTTTTTGCGGCTGGCTTTATTTAGCCTCCTGCCAGCAAGAATATTGGTTAAGTTTATAAATAGCTTTAGCTGCACGTTCCATGGAACAAAAGACTGGGATGGAAGCGGCAAGGAGCTTTTGCTCTATCTGCAATCGTTCTGGCTCAGCGGAGCCAGGCGGTAAAATGACTATTATGGGCTTATTTTGCCTGCTTCCAAGCTCTATAAAGAATTCATTTATTTCTTCCAGTCCTTTCTGGGAGTAAATTGGTAAGAGGATGTCCATATCCTCTTGAATTAAGACGATGTCGATAACGGTATCCCTTGCTACTAAATCTATGGCTTGAAATAGAGTTGCTAAGCCTCGGAATTGCGCCTGGCTTACATCTACCGGATTACGCAAGATGCTACCTACTTCTCCCAGGAGCTCGCTCAGTTCTTGCTTTGTCTCAAGGGAGAGAGGTGGGACTCTGAGCCCATTCTCCATGCAGGCATCGCCAGCGGATACCGAGTTGCCGCCGCCCCCATCAGCCAGACCGCCAATAATGGCTGTGCTGGTACCTTGCCAGTGGTTAAGCTGTTGGAAGATAAGTAGGGTGTCGGTCAATTCCTCTAGACTATGCACTTCTATAGCGCCAGCTTGCTTCAACATTGCTGACCAGATGGCTGCTGAACTAGCTAAGGAGCCAGTGTGGGACATGGCAGCCTGAGCGCCAGCCTCTGTTCTCCCTCCTTTCCAGACAACTAAAGGCTTGACCTTGGCTACTTCTTTCATAGTGTTGAAAAGACGAGCTCCGTCTCTTGTTCCCTCAAGGTATGCACCAATGACCTTGGTTTTGGAGTCGGCAGCCAGGTATTGCAAAAAATCGCTGGCATCCAAATCAATACCGTTGCCAAAGCTGACTCCTTTGCTGTAGTTGATATGGCGGGCTATCCCGGTTGTCACTAGTTTGGTAGCAATGCCGCCACTCTGAGAGACGAAGCCCACGGAACCGCTTTCACCGAGTATCCCCATGAGGAACGGGATTTTGTGTTCCGGGCAATATACACCTATGCAATTTGGGCCGATGATGCGAACATTTCCCTGTCGTGCTTTCTCGAGCATTTGTTCCTCTAGCTTGTGTCCCTGTTGCGCATCCATCTCGCTGAATCCAGCGGTGAAGAATTGGACAGCTTTGGCATGTTTGGTCACGCAATCATCTAAGATCTCCAACACAGATTGTCGAGGAATGGCTACAATAACGTAATCTACCTCTCCGGGGACTAGCCTGAGGTTAGGAAAAATCTCGAGGTTGGCGATTCGGCCGCCGCTGGAACCAACGGGATAAATGAGTCCTGGAAAACCAGCGGAACTCAAGGCCCAGACCCATAAAGAGCCGGCTTTTATCGAGGTAGCCGAGGCCCCGACAATGGCAACAGATTTGGGGTAAAAGATAGGCTCAAATTCCTTAAGCTTTTCCTCAAACAAAGTTAGGCCTCGGAAATCTCAATATGTCTGGTGAAATCCAAATTTAGCAAACTTCTGATTATCGGGACAGTGGCCTTTCGATTATCATTCCAGGATTATTCGAGCATCAACAGCTATAGCCTTATCAGGATAGGCGAATATGGGATTAAGGTCGAGCTCTTTTATTTGAGGATTCTTCTCGATAAACTGAGACACCTTGACTATTAGTTTTTCCAATGCCGGGATGCTGGCTGGCTTTTGTCCTCTGTACCCCTCCAGTATGGGATATCCTTTTATTTCTCTAATCATTTCTCTGGCATCCCTTGCGGTAACCGGGACTATTCTGAAAGAGACGTCCTTTAACACCTCTACCAGTATGCCGCCGAGACCAAACATGAGTACAGGACCGAATTGAGGATCCTTGCTCATGCCCACAATCACTTCCACTCCTGACGGAGCCATTGGTTGTACCGACACACCCTCAATTTGGGCTTCAGGGTATGCCTGTTTAACGGAGGATATAATCTCATTATAAGCCTTGCCTACCTGAGTAGCGTTGGCTAGTCTTAATTCAACACCGCCGGAATCGCTTTTGTGAATCACATCGGGGGAGCTTATTTTCAATACTACAGGAAAGCCCATTTCCTTGCTTATGGAAATAGCCTCCTTTTTGCTTTGGGCGAGCTTCGCTTCAACAACAGGTATCCCTGCTTTCTTAAGAAGCTCCTTGGATTCGACCTCGTTTAACAAATTTTGGCTCTTTATCATTGATTATCTCCCTCCATCAGTGTGATTATTCTAAAATTAGCCCTTTATTGTAACCCGTTATTCATTTTTTCTCTAGCAGGTTTGTGGTTTGATTTATTCACTAAAGCAAATAAAACAGTCTATCATCTTGGCTTGCACAGGACTTCCTTGACCCTCAACTCAAAAAAGTCGTGGGTATGAGCTGGCTTAACGACCAGTGCTGTATCTGCTCCCCTCGCTGTGCCGCCGATAGAGATTACCTCCTCGTCTGTCCTTATGAGACCAGCATCGGCAGCCATAAGGGCTATCTCACAGCCTACTTTGGTGCCCTGCCCAAAGACCCTTAAGGTTTGAGCTATAATCTCATCCACCTGATAGGTATTGAATCTACGGCGAACTGCCCTGCCCACTCCGCCAAAGGCATGGGTGGCAGTCAGAATTACTCCTCCCTTCTCCAATATCTTAGCCCTGTTTTGCGGGGTTAATTCCTGAACATCGGAGACTTGAAGCCCTGTAGTATGAGTAACTACCACTACCTTATAGCTGGCAAACGCCTTCACTGCCTTCAACCCAGTTTCCCCGCTGGTAGAGGCTACCACTATGGTTTTTATCCCTAACTCCTCGGCTCTCCTCTTAGCTACCTCAAAGGTTTTCTCAGTGTTTTCACTGCCTGATTCAGGAAAATAGACACTTTGAATTTCCGTCATCTTGGAATTGACACCTCCATTTTTTTAGTTATACTATCTTACCAAATAAGGGAATGAGAATCATTTTTGTCCACGGTTCAGGCGCTTATGGAGACATCTGGCGCTATCAAACCGACTACTTCCCTAATAGCCATGCTGTCAACTTACCCGGACACCCCAATGGTCAAACCCTTAATAGCGTAGAGGAATGTGCTGACTGGCTCAGGAAGTACATCAAAGGGAGGGGATATAAAGATGTGGTCTTGGCTGGACACTCCTTTGGTGGGGCTATAGCTCTGATGTATGCCCTAAGATACCCCCAGGAACTGAAAGGGATTATCATCATCGGCAGTGGAGCCCGGCTCAGAGTTCACCCTATGTTTTTAGCCCCAATTGAAGAAGCTATTAAGGGCAATCCCCGGGAGTGGTATCAACTAATAGCAGAAATCTATCGCTTAACCCCGGAGGATTACAAAATGGAAGTCGTAGAAAAACAGAAGGCTATTGGTCCTGCCGTCATGCTCAGCGACTTCCTTTGCTGTGATAAGTTTGACCTCATGGACAAAGTTCAAGAGATAAAGCTACCTGTCCTTATTATCTGCGGTGAATTGGACGTAATGACCCCTGTGAAATACGCTAATTACTTAGGAACCAAGCTTGCTAACTCCAGGGTGATGATTATCCCCCAAGCTACTCACTTTGTCCTCGCTGAGAAGCCGGAAGTGGTCAATAAAGCCATAGAGGGCTTCGTTAACGAGATATCTTCTTAAATTTCCTTGGTCTTTGCAGCAAAACCAAGCGCATAAGTGCTCTTAAAGAAGAATTGCTACATCAAGCTTGGCAAGATGTAGCAGGTGTAATCTCGCCAGCCAGCTTGAGCTTTTGAGTATCGCTCCACTGCCACCGCAGGCTATTTCTTCTCGGCTCCAGCCGCAAAACTCCCTTTCCTATCAATTCGCCCATCCACCGCTGGGCTACCTCGATGTCGAGGCCTAACTTCCGGGAAACACGGCGGGCTAGTTCGGCCTCGGCGTTACTGGGATTCAGGACGGTGGCTGACGCCATCCCCCCGAGCCCCTCGATGACATCTCCCTGAAGCAGAGTCCACACGAATTCCTCTCTTTCCTTTCCTTCGATTATCTCAGCGCACTGGGCATCTCCGCCTTTAGCCCGGCGCTTTATATCGTCCCAGGCAACTTCTATCCCCCGATTATAGATAGCCATGGCTTCTTTTATCATCTCTTTGCTCATGGTCGCTGTCTCGGTGATGGGCTCGTTGGCGTTATAGCGGGCCCAGTTTCGGCTGAGGATGCGAATGCCATAGTCCTTAGCTTTCTCGTACACTTCGGTTCCGGGGAGGGGGGACAGGATATGGAAGCCATACTTGGCGCCATATTGCTGATAAAGCTCGTCGCCGAAGGCCATAGACTTGAGGGCTGTATCCCGGTTTTCCCCGGGAAGTCCGAGAATGAAGGAATTAAAGACGTTGATGCCGGCCTCGGCGGCTATCTTTACACCGCGCCGCACCCCGTCGAGGGTAATTCCCTTCCTTATGGTCTTCAGGATTCCCTCATCCGCTGACTCAACGCCAAATAGTACCCATTCGCAGCCGGCCTGGTTCATTAGCTGAGCGAGGTCCTCGCTAATCCTATCCACCCGGGCAAAAACGCTCCATTTTATCTGCAGGTTACGCCTGAGCATTTCTTCGCACACTGCTCGGGTGTGGTGATGGTTGAGGGTAAAGGTGTCATCAACAATGTTGATTTTCGCAAGCCCGAAATCACGCTGGAGTTTCTCAATCTCATCCACCACAAGCCCGGGGCTGCGAAAACGGACTTTGGGGCCAAACATCCGATGTCCTGAGCAGAAGATGCAGCTATAAGGGCAGCCACGGCTGGTTATTACCGTGCACGGGGTACCCAGGGCGCGGTATCTCGCCATGGGCAACAACTCGCGTGCTGGTAAAGGTAGCTGGTCGAGGTTCTCAATGCGAGCTTGGGGGGGTGTCTTTACCACCATGCCTCCATCTGCAAAGGCAATCCCGGGCACCTGGTGGATGTCTTTGTCTTCTTCCACTGCCCTGACCAATTCGACCAGAGTTCTCTCCCCCTCACCGATGACTACGGCATCAATCCATGGTGACTGGAGCAGTGTCTCTTCTGAGGCAAAGGTAACATGAGGACCGCCGATAACGGTGAAGATATAGGGGTCGAAAGTTTTACATGCCTTGAGCATCCTCCTGGCAATGGGATAGTTCAGGGTAACGCAAGTGGCGCCGACAAGCTGAGGTCGGTACTCCTCCAGTGCTCGCCTCAGTTTCTTGGGATGGTACTGGGTCACCAGGAAATCCAGAATCTTAACCTCAATACCCTCTCTAATAAGGACACTGGCTAAATAACTTAGGGAGAGTGGAGGGAGCGGGCTCTCCTCCAGAGGGTGTGGCGTGCTCAGGAGTAATACTCGCATAGATATCAGCCAACACTTCGCTACCCCACATCCCTGACTATCTTGAATTCGGCATGATGAGTATAGCTCTTGTCATACTCAAAATCAACCATATTGGGGAAGGTTATATGTTTTTGTGATTTTATGTTATAAAATCGGATAGAGGAGGTGAGCATGGCTAAAGGAACGAGAATAACTGTAGATTTGGGAAGTAAAGAACTTCTCAAGGCGATAAAATTTGCCTCTATTGAGCAAGGTAAACCAATTCGAGAAATTGTTATCGAGGCACTGGAGCGGTGGCTTGAAGGAAAGAAAGGCTCAGGGCAGAAGGATTTCCTGGCCATGATGAAAGCCTTGGATGAATACCGAAAAACCGCTGAGGAGGGGAGTTAAGGCAGCGGTGGAGTGACGGAGTCTTTCCGATTAAGGTTGCCGGATGGGTGATGATATAATCAGGAAAACACAACACACCTTGAGAGGGACGATATGATAATCGATATTCATACTCACCTTTGTGATTATGATAGTGTGGCCCAACCTTTTTGGGATGGTTGGGCAGAGGTTGGGGCGCTGAGGATTAACAGGCCATTGGAAAAAGTGCAAAGACGATTGCCGGAGTTTTTGGATATTTCAGGTGACATGATGGTCAAGGATATGGATGCTGCCGGGATTGATAAAAGTGTGCTGTTGGCGATTGATTGGGGTCTGGCTCGCCACCTTGGTGAACCCAAGCTAAGCATTGAGGAGATAAACAAGGTTTATGCTGATGCGGCGGGAAAATATCCCCAGCGATTAATTGCTTTTGCCGGCATAGACCCTAGAAGAAATAAAGCTGCCGAAATGGTTGGAAGATTTCTCAAGGAATGGGGTATGAAGGGGATTAAATTGCATTCGGCTGCCGGTTTCTATCCCAACGATAAGGCATGTTATCCTATTTATGAAAAGGCATTGGAATATGGGGTCCCTGTTCTGCTCCATACAGGGGAGGTGCTGAAACCACTTTATTTTAAATATTGCCAGCCTATTTATGTGCAGGAGGTAGCCATGGACTTTCCTGACCTGCCCATCATTCTGGCACATACCGGTGGATGCTGGTACTCGGAAGCAGTGGCAATCTGTAACAACGCAACAAATGTTTACCTCGATTTATCTCTATGGCAGCCACGGCTTCTCAGCCCTCTGGAATTTTACAGAGCTCTGAGGACATTGTTAGACTCGGTCCCCTGGCAGAGAGTGCTGTTCGGCAGTGACTACCCCTTTCTGAAGTTGCTAATTAATCAAGAAAGGTGGGTCAAAGCCTTTACCAAAATTCCCGACTCGGTGAAGGAGCAAGGAATCGAGTTTAAAGATGAGGAAATCGAAGGAATAATGGGCGGCAACGCCGCTAAAATCTTAGGACTAACAGAATAAGCGGATGTGTGAGTTCTCAACCCTTCTTATCCAGCAAGGTAATTCGGGTTTTGTTGGACAGTCTGACCTTGTTGGGAAAGTATCAGCGGGGATGACATTTGCCAGAATAATTTTGGCAGGGCGCTAGGCGTTCATCCCTCCGCTGATGATGAAGGCGCCGCCGCTAACGAAGGAGGCAGCGTCCGAGGCCAACCAGATTACCATTTCAGCCACTTCTTCAGGTTCACCCCATCTCTTCAGAGGTATGTTGCCCTGCATTATGGTATCGGCGTCTTTTCGGGCACGCAGGTCTTCAGTCATGTGGGTTTTGATCCACCCGGGGCAGATGGAGACTACCCGGATGTTGTCCCTGCCATACTCGCTAGCTGCTGCGTTGGAAATGGCCACGACAGCGTGTTTGCTTCCGCTGTAGACGGCCAATCTTTCCGCGGTGGACACTCCGGCGATGGAGGCATTATTTATAATGACTCCGCCACCTTGTTCCAGCATCACCGGTATTTCGTATTTCATGGACAACCAGACGCCCTTGAAGTTGGTATCCACCAGTTCGTCAAAGATTTCCTCGGTCGTCCGTATCAGTCGGGCCATTATGCCTCCTACTCCGGCGTTGTTAAAGGCGATATCCAAACGGCCGTATTTTTTTACGGTTTGTTGCACCATGTTTTCAACCTGTGAGGCAATCCGTACATCAGTTTGAATAAACGTCGCTTCGCCGCCGGCCTTTTTTATCATCTCCACCGTTTCTTTCCCTTCCTTTTCCCTGCGGGCGGCCACCATCACCTTGGCACCCCGTTCTCCAAATTTGATTGCCGTGGCGCGGCCGATGCCGGAACTCCCGCCGGTTACCAGTGCTACTTTTCCCGCAAACGTGTTCATCTTTGGCCTCCTTTTTGCTAACTAAATTAATGTCAGACTCTGTTTCATCTTAGTGTTGATTTCGGACAACTTTATCACCGACGAGTGCACAACCGCAATATGGGCGGCGCCCGTTGGAGAGGTGAAAAACCGCCCGGGCGTAGTGGTCAACCTCTTTGGGATTTAACAGCAGGACGCCGGTCATCCTGAGATGCATAATCAGTGACTTGCCATTTGATAGGTGAAAGATGAGATACTTCCCCCGGCGTTCCAGGCTTTCTACCTTCTGCCCGATTAATCCGCGGCGGACTTCTTCAGCAGAACCACCGCATACCAGTTCGGTATCAAAGATGGTAACTTGTTTGAAGCTTTGCCCCACGACCCAGGGCGAAAGCTCGTTCTTAATCGTCTCCACCTCAGGCAGTTCAGGCATGTCGAGTTAGTGTAGCAATATGGGGCCATGAAACTCAATCCACGGCGCTATATCGGGTAGAAACCGACCAAGCCGCCGGCAAGCGAGCGACCACTCTAGTCTGGAGAGTGGTTTTAATGCAATTGTGCTATAATTGGGGAGATAGGGAGAAAATGCAATATACCGTTATTGTTAGGAAAGCACCTGATGGGTTTTATATTGCCAACTGTCCTTTAATTCCGGAAGCTCACGCTCAGGGTGAGACTTACGAGGAATGCTTGGCTAACATTAAAGAGGTGCTTGAGCTTTGCCTTGAATATCGCAAGGAGCGTGGTGAGGAGATCCCTGACGAAATTGGCACCAACTGGGTTGCAGTAGCGGTATGACAAAGCTGCCTCCGCTCAAAGCTAGAGAGGTGGTGAAGGGACTCCAGGCATTAGGGTTTGAGAAGGTTCGGCAAAAGGGGAGTCACGCAATATTTCATCACTCAGATTGCCGCCGAGCTCCTGTCCCTCTCCATCCTGCTAAGAGTATTAGCCCATATTTACTCTCGGACATTCTTAAGCAACTTGAGATTAGCGAAGACGAGTTTTTGCAAGCTATAGGGCGGAAGTTGTAGGTTGTCGAAAGGTATCATCTATTTTGAGAAAGAGTCTGTGCTCTTCAAAAATGTTGCCTTGGAAGCTAAAGCAGAGGTTCTTTTTCCAGAGATGAGTAAAGGCCCTGCTTGTCTTTTTGGGAACTGAAGAGTTCCTCCAGTAGCATTATTTGTCCTTCGGACTTGAGTTTAGCTAATCCTTCGCGGCATTCGGGCTTGGCAAGGCTGGGTATCCATTCCCGACAGGCTTTAGGACGCGAAGGATATATGGCGCAGCGGGCTTTCCCATCCGCATCCCAGGCCAGGAAGATGCAGCCTTTCTTGGTTTTCTTGAGCAGGTAACCTTCCTTTATCGGCACCTTCAGAGCATATCTGGAGATGCACTTCGAGCTTGATATTCCCAGGGCTGAAGCAATGTTGTCTATGTCTTTGCGGGTAAGTGGAGCCTGGAAGCAGGCGCAGCAGATGCCACAGCGAAAACAGGGGATGGGAGTTTGCTCCGTTATGGTAATTTCTTTTCCTCCCAGTGTCTTTATAATTGCTTTCTCTGTTGACATAGCAGATTCAAGAAGGCTTCTAACCAGGATTACCTGTAACCTTCCTTTCCTTAATAGCCCAGGCCTATCTTTTTGGTTATCTCGGCTTCGTCGAATAAGTGGTGCAGACCTTTGAGGAACGAAGTCGAGCCATTCTCCAATAGCCACTGTCCAAACCTTGCCCCCTCTGGCTCAAGCTCGTCAGGCGTGATTCCGGGTTTGAATGCCAGCTTAGCATAGCCCTTTTCCCGGGACCGGGCAACGGTGAAAACTCTCGCCTCGCTCATTCATCCTCCTTTATATCACTGGGAAGAAATCAAGCTCAATATCTTCTCGTGAAGCTTTTTGTTAGAGAATAAAAGGTCGCTTGTTTGGGGCTTCCAGGAATTGCCCTGAAAGTCGCTAACCTTTCCACCAGCTTCTTGCACTAATAAGACACCGGGGGCAACATCCCAGGGCTCAATCCTGGTGGAGAAGTAAGCCTCTCCTTTGCCGGCGGCAACCCAGGCTGTTTCCAGCCCAGCCGAACCTAGCTTGCGTATGTCCATAACCCGGGGGTAAACCTTATACAGGAGCTCGCCTGTTCTTCCCCGGTTTTTCTCTCCACCTTCACAGTAGAAAATGTAGCTCTGGCTGAGGTCTGATACATCGGATACTTGAATCTTTACCCCGTTTAAGTAAGCACCCTTGCCCTTTTCAGCAAAGTAAAACTCATCAATCGCCGGGGCGCAGATTGCCCCTAAAACAAGCTCATTTTTATGCATTAAAGCTATGCACACGGAAAAGAAAGGGTTGAAATTGGCAAAATCGCCTGTGCCATCCAAAGAATCTACAATCCAAAGCCAATCGGGGTCATCCTGGAGAAAGCCGCTTTCCTCAGTGAGCAGGCTGTGGTGAGGATAACGTCTCTTAATCTCTTCAACAATTAACCTGTCCACCTCTTTATCATATTTGGTGGCTGCTTCCTTAGCCGTGCTTCGCTCTTTAAGCAAAGCCCAGTCCTGGCGAAAATACTTCATCAGGGTATCGCCAGCCTTTCTGGCCAGGCTTTCAATTAATTCCTTCATATATTTCTAGTTATTTTATCATTGCTGGTAAAATAGAACTAAACACAGAGGTTCTCCGATGAGTGGGGGCGAAAGAACCCCTGTTTAGTTGACATAATATATTGGCAGTCTAAAAATGTAGTTGCCCAATTCGTTGGGCTTCCCCTTTGTCATTGCGAGGAGCGAAGTGACGAAGCAATCTGGGTGGGAAGGCAATGAGATTGCCACGCCCCGACAAGTCGGGGCTCGCAATGACAAAAAGCGGAGGGCCTGATAAATCAGGCAAATACAAAAAATCTGGATGTGTAAGGAGGTGATAGAATGGCAATAGCCGAGGTAAGCGTTGTCCCGTTAGGAACAAAGACTTCTTCACTCAGCCAATACGTGGCACGGGCGGTCAAGGTCCTGGAGCAGGAAAAGGACATAAGGTACGAGATGACCGCAATGGGGACGATTATAGAAGGTGACTTGGACAGGATTTTAGCAGTGGTAAAGAAGATGCACGAAGGGACTTTTGGGGAAGGGGTGGCCAGGGTGTTGACTACGATTAAAATTGACGACCGGCGAGACAAGGCCCAGGGCATGAAGGAGAAGGTGGATTCGCTCAAGAAGAAGTTATAGGATTAACTTAACGAGGACATTGGTATTTTCGTATGAATCTCTCTTGTTTGCTTTCTTTGCTCAAAGAAATGCCTGCCTACAGGCAACTGGTGGGGGAGCTGTCCACAGCCAAAGGTGAGCATAAGGCAATCATACTCGATGCTGCCAAGCCCTATTTGATTGCCGCTCTTTACGAAGAGCTCGATTTGCCCCTCATGGTGGTGACTGGTCAGCCTGAGACTGCCCGAAAGCTTCATGAGCAGCTTCGAGCCTGGTGTTCCCCTTCGGCCGAGTTGCATCGTCTCCCTGAGCTCGACTTCCTGCCTTATGATAGCTCTCAGCTCTCAGCTATCAGCTATCAGATGCTGGAGAGGTTGAGGGCATTAGCCACCTTGGCCCTTTACCAGCCCCTCCATGCCCCACCGAGATTGCTTCGTCCCGATAAATCGGGACTCGCAATGACAGGGGAAACGGTGGCTTTCAATGACGAAAAAGAAGGCGTGCCTCGCAATGACGGAGGGGGAGGTGAGTCTTGCAATGATGGAAAAGAAAGGGTGACAAAACCTCCCTTGGTAGTAACCTCGGCCCTGGCAATCATGAGTAAAACCATCCCGCAAAGGGATTTTGTGGCTGCCTGTCATATTTTGGAGCCAGGCGTGGCTGCTGAGCCACTGGAGCTACTGCGCCGATGGCAAAGCATGGGCTACGAAATGGAGGACGTTGTCGAGTTGCCCGGGCAGATAAGCAAACGGGGTGGCATTATTGATGTCTTTCCCCCTTGCAGCCAGTTGCCAGTTCGCATAGAGTTCTTCGGCGACCAGATAGAGAGCATGAGATGCTTCGACCCGGAAAGCCAACGCTCAGCCAGCCCCGTATCCTCGTTGATTGTCACCCCGGCTAGAGAATTTATGCCAATGGCTGATAGCTCTGAGGTGGTGGCTGGAAGCGTCCTTGACTACCTTGGCGGTGAGGCCTTGCTCGTTCTCGATGACCCTGAAGGAATTGAACTTGTCGTCACCAGGCTAAACGAAGAAACTCAAGAATTAAGAGCCACAAAGATGGAAAGAGGCGAGTTGCCTGAGGACTTTCCCTCTCCTTACCTCACCTGGGAGGAATTAGAGTCTCAGATGAAAGAAGGGGATAGAGGAAGGAAAGGTGCTCTTTTTTTGGCGCTGGCAACATGGGATGCCGCCCAGAGTTATGGACAGGCTTTGCCCTTCATCAGAGCTCAGAGTTATGGCAGTCAGTTGGAAAGGTTCCTCAAAACAGCCAAGCAAATGGTGGAACAAAGACAGCGCGTGGTCGTAATTAGCCATCAAGCAAATCGGTTGGCTGAACTTCTCCAGAAAGAGGACATTCATACTTCGCCGGCATCAGAGATAGTACAGATACCTCCGCCCGGTTCAATCACCGTACTCCAGGGCTCGCTGGACGGAGGCTGGGTAATGGATGACAGGCTGACCCTTATCACTGATGCCGAGCTCTTTGGCTTTGTGAAGCAGCCGCGAGCGGGCAAGAAGAGGCCAATACCTCACCAATGGTTTCTTCCTCAGTTAGCCCCCGGCGATTATGTCGTCCACGTTGACCATGGCATCGCCAAGTTCCACGGTCTGGCCAGGATGTCCTCCGATGGAGTAGAGAGAGAATACCTTGTTTTAGAGTATGCCGCTGGTGACAGGCTCTATGTGCCTACTGAACGGATAGGCCGCGTCAGCCGCTATATCGGTGCTGGCGACCAGGCACCACACTTGAGCCGTTTGAGAACCCCGGAATGGCAAAGGACCAAGAAAAGGGTTAAAGAATCGGTGGCGGAAATTGCTCAGGAACTACTTGACCTTTATGCTGCTCGGGAGGTAGCTCCCGGCTTCGCCTTCTGTGAAGATTCACTATGGCAACAGGAGCTAGAGGCATCATTTCCTTATATGGAAACGCCGGACCAGATTGAGGCAATCATGACGGTTAAAGAGGACATGGAGAAAGCCAAGCCCATGGACCGGCTTATCTGTGGCGACGTGGGCTATGGCAAAACCGAAATAGCATTGCGTGCTGCTTTTAAGGCGGTTATGGATAACAAACAAGTAGCTATTCTGGTCCCGACCACCGTGCTGGCTCAACAGCATTTCATTACCTTTACCGAGAGGTTGCAAACCTTTCCTTTAAGAGTAGAAATGCTGAGCCGCTTCTGTCCCCCGGAAAAAGAAAGGGAAGTCCTTGAAGGCTTAGCCAATGGCACTGTGGATATATGTATCGGCACTCATCGCCTGTTGCAAAAAGACATCAAATTCAAAGACCTGGGAGTGGTAATAATCGATGAAGAACAACAGTTTGGCGTGGTGCAGAAGGAGAAACTCAAGCAGATAAGGAAGGAAGTGGATACCCTGGCTCTTAGCGCTACTCCCATCCCGCGCACCCTTCACATGTCTTTAACCGGAATCAGGGATATGAGCATTGTGGAAACGCCTCCTGAAGAACGCCTGTCTGTCCAGACCTATGTCGGGGTTTACGATGGCACTCTGGTCAGGCAGGTGGTATTGCGTGAACTGGAGAGGAATGGTCAAGTCTTCCTTGTCCATAACCGCGTTCAGAGCATTGCTTTAGCTGCCAGCAAATTACAGGATTTAGTGCCCGAAGCTCGAATAGCTATAGCTCATGGGCGAATGCCTGAAGAGCAATTGGAAAAAGTCATGACGGATTTTATCGCTGGCAAGTATGATATTCTGGTGACCACCACTATTATCCAATTAGGTCTGGATATGCCTAATGTTAATACGCTGATTATTGACCGGGCTGACAGGTTCGGCCTGGCTCAGCTTTATCAGTTGAGGGGCAGGGTGGGCCGCGGTATCAACCAGGCTTATGCTTATTTCTTCTTTGACGAGGGGAGGCAGCTAACCCCCCAGGCTTATAAGAGGCTCAGGACTATCTTCGAGGCTACCGAACTGGGTTCGGGATTTGGTATTGCTATGAAGGACCTGGAAATTCGGGGAGCGGGCAATCTTTTAGGGGTCAAGCAAAGCGGGCATATCGCCGCCCTGGGCTTTGACCTTTATTGCCAGTTACTGGCTGAGGCAGTGGAGGAGTTGAAAGCAAAGCAAGCTGGCGAAGTGAGGAAGAGTGTCATTACGAGCGAAGCGAAGGAATTGCCCAGCATATCCCTGCCTTTAGCCGCCCACATACCGGAAGAGTATGTTTCCAATCTAAATACTCGATTAAGCCTTTACCACAGACTGGCCAGGGTGGAGCATATCGAGGAAGTAGAGGACATGGCTCGAGAATTCAAAGATAGATTTGGTCCTTTGCCTAAGCCTGTGGAAAATCTTCTTTACGTGGTGAAAATCAAGGTTCTGGCTACGTGGGCCGAGGTAAGCTCTATTTCCACACAGGGAAGGCAAATTGTGATAAAGCCCCAAACCGATGGCCGCCGGCTGATAGTTACCAGCCCTGTTGATGGCGCAGTTAAAATAGGTGCCACGCAGATCAAGTTAGACACCAGGCTCCTGGGGGACAGATGGTCAGAGGTGCTGGTGGAGATACTGAGGTCTAATTAGAGGTTGCTGAAATGCACAAATATTTGAAAACCAAAAACTTGTTACGAGCATGGCAGGACTTAAGAGTTGCCGTTCGCAAGGAGGAACACAAATGACGGATTTTGGAGATAAGATTGCCGGGGTTTATCACTTCCTCACTGATAGGGCGCCCAGGGATATTCCGCTTGTTGACCCCAGGCCTCGCCCTGCCAACCCCTGGCTCAGAAATGGCCAGGCTCTGGTGGCTAAGGTGAAGGCAGGTGGAGACATCAAGGCTGCTATTGATAGGGCCATCGCACTGCTGGGTTCCCTGGAGCCGGTTATAGACAAGGGCGACAGGGTTCTGCTTAAGCCAAATTTTAACAGCCAGGACCCGTATCCTGGCTCTACCGACCTGGTGTTTCTGCGCGCCGTAGTCGAACTCCTCCTGGAAGCGGGAGCAAAAGTTACAATAGGCGAAAGCTCCGGTGGGATATGGAGACCCACCAGCAAAGTGTTCAGGAAACTGGGTATTTTTGAGTTAGCGCGTGATCTGGGGGTGGAGCTCATTGCTTTCGATGATAAACCTGATGATTGGGTAAGGGTCAAGGTTAATGGGGACTATCTGAGCTCTGTTTCCATGCCACGCTCAGCCTATGAAGCTGACAAGATAGTATACCTGCCCTGCCTGAAAACCCATATTTTGGCACGATTTTCGGGGGCGCTGAAGCTTGCGGTAGGCTTTGTGCACCCTGGCGAACGGCGTGCTCTTCACGCTCGCCACTTGGAGCAAAAGATTGCGGAAATCAGCCTGTGCTGGCAACCAAATCTCATAATCATGGATGGCAGAAAGGCCTTCGTTTCAGGTGGTCCTGCCAAGGGCCAGTTGGCGGAGCCTGAAGTGGTGCTTGCTTCCGGGGACCTTGTGGCTATTGATGTCGAAGCGATTAAAGTGCTCTTGGCTTATGAGGCCAATAACAAGCTCGTGGCGGACCCCTGGCAGTTACCCCAGGTCAGGACAGCTTTGAGGCATGGCTTGGGGACAGGGGAGGACCGCTACATTGTAGTTGAATGAACTGTTGAGGAGTGGCAGAAAGCCGGGCAAGAAATCCTGAAACTCATCACTGATGGGGCTGCCATAGGAGCGGGGGCTCGACAACCATTCGGCAGCCGAAGCAAGCGTAAGCGTGCCATCTCTCCCAGTTTCCGTTGACCACTGACAACCCTATTGATGGTGCAGTTAAAATAGGCGCCACGCAAATCAAGTTAGACACTAGGCTCCTCGGGGACAGATGGACAGAGGTGCTGGAAGAGATACTAAGCTCTAATTGTGCCTGAACCTGCCTGAAAGCTGACTCTGCATAGAGTTGGTAATTCCCCTCTGTCTTTGCGAGTCCCGATTTATCGAGACGAAGCAATCTCATGGTTACCTTGGGCGTTGCTTGGTCGCTATACACTGGGCAATGTAGCTTCTAGTCTACATCGCGGGTTAGCACTATTTTCAGGTCTCAATGACGTACAGGTATCTTACGCCGCTATCAATAATGCAATAACTATGCCGCCCCTCCTCCGCTTGATGGAGTACGGGCTTGACCAGGTCATCGGCGATTCTTACCAAATCGTCCAGTGAATTCAGGGGTATAACTGTCTCAGTTGGTTTTACCCCCGGCAACTCCTCAACATCCACCATCATCTGCCTATATTTCTTTCTAGCCCGAGCAGCTTCAGCTTCACCAGCACTAACCGGCGCCAATCTAAGTTGGGTTTGGCTCCAGCCAAAATAGCCCAGAGCCAGCAAGGCTATCACCAGACCAATAATCCAGGGTGCCCTCGAGCCACCTTCCCCGGAAGCCCCAGGTATCGCAGCTCCACCAATGGAACCCGATTGAGACCCAGATAGCTCTTTATCAAAGGTGAGAGTATTTGCCTCCAGCTTACCGCTTAATGTCTGAGTATAGACCTCGTTTACCATGCCCAGATCGGTGCGGGCAACGGTGCGGACATCAGCTTTAATCACTATTTTGTGGGAACTCCCGCGCACACCTATCTCCTGCCCGATGGCATCAATCACCATTGTGAAATATTGTATGTCTATGGGAAAGGATATAGTAAAGCTGCCTGCTTTGTTTGTTTCGGGCACCACGACAAGGCTCTTGCTCCACTGTCCTGGGTTCTCTATTGTGGCGGTGATCTCAACCTCTTGTGACTGCTCGCTTATCGGTCTATCGCAGAGAAACTGATAAGAAAAACTTGCTTTGATGTTGCTAATTATCCTGGGAAAGTACAACAGCCCTGGGCCCAGGGTTTGGGGAGATGCCGGAGGTTCTGCCGGAGGCTCTGCCACAGGAGGTGCCTCCGACCTGAGCACATCTGTTTCATAAAGCTGATTCGGCTTGAGATATACCTCGTAGTCAAACCGGCCTTCCCCTTCATACCTTATTCCCTCCTTGGAACCCTCTTCACTACCCTCAAGGTCGCCTTTCAGTTCTAATTTCTTAGCTGTGGTTATGGCTGTAAACTCATAGCTGAATTCGTCCTCGATGGTCTTGCCCAGAGCAGTCTCGGCCGTGGTATGAACCACAGCTCTGATGATGAAGTTTCTCTGGGTAGTGCTAATCCCTATCTCTTGCTCGATATCAGCCACCACCTGTTCTAGTGAGGCAAGGGATAAAGGAAAATCCACCTTGAACTCTGTTCCCGCATGAATCTCCTCCAACTGCGTCATTTCCTTCTGCCACACCCCAGGGTTCTTGGCAATTACTGACACCACCACCTTATTGGTAACATTAGCCAGCGGCTGGCTGGAATTAAAGTTGTAGTTGAAGGACAGTTGCACCTCTTGAATGATATTTCGGAAGAAAACCATAGGGACCTCCTCCTCTTCTTCTTCCTCGGTCGGTATGAAATCACCGTAAAGGATACTGGGCTTGAGGTAAACCGTGTAGTCGAACTGTCCCCTATGCTCGTATTTCGCCGGTATTTCCTCGGTCGGCGCCGCCACAGAATACCCGAGCCCAACCACTGAAGCCGCCAGCAGAGCACCAGCCAGGGCGAAGCAAGTTATTCTTAGCCTTCGTGACCCGGCAAACGCCTTCCAGACTTTCATCAGCTTTATCTCCCTATTCTAAAGAGTAAAAACCAAGGTGTCAATCTTCGTTTCTGCTTTAGCCTCCGCGCCAGATTTCTGTAGTGCGACCCTTCAGGGTCGTGCCGCACGAGGCTAAGCCCGCGCACTAAACTTGTGAAGCATTTTTTGTCATTCTGAGTTCTGACTCGTCGATGCTTGGTAATTTCATTGTCCCTCCCCCAAGATTGCATCGGAGTTTCGCCCCTGGCGATGACGTTATTCAAAACTGTTTTGGGCATTGGGATTTTGTAGTTGGGATTTGTCTTTTGCTCTTTCATACCTATCCCATAAAGAATTCCTTAACCGCTATGGCTGCCCAGCCTATCTTGGGGATGTCAAAAACCGCTTTGCCGACCACATTCGCAAAGAGGACGGGGTTGGCATCTGGCTCACTGTTGGCATCCCCCTGGGTTATAAAAACTCTTATCCCTTCACTTTCCTGAATCTCGACCACCCTATGTACTGTGGTAACCCCTTCCGATTCCCGGAACTGGATAATATCACCTGGCTTGACAGTATCCGCCGACACCTTGGCGATGATGACCACATCGCCAACGTCCAGGGTCGGCCTCATACTGCCGCTGATTATTGTCGTCGGCTGCATCGGGAACAACCCGACAGCGAACCAGATTATGGCCACGGCGATAACTGTGGTAACAATCCAGCCGGCCAGAGAGCCCTCCCTCTCTCGTCTTGCCTGCCCGGGCCGGCGTCGCGAAACGCGAAGGCTATTTGCCACCGCCAGCCCCACGATGGGTACCACCACACCGATAAGCCCCTTGAACACCCAGGCCAGGTCGGGGAGGATGGGACAGAACCACCAGAACGCCTGGAGTATCCCGCGGTAGGCAATGGCAGCCAACGGCCCGCCCAGCAGAGCCAGGAATGAGGCCAGCATGCTCTCGGCCAGTGTCGGCAGGAGAGTCGAGTTCACATAAGTGATGGATGCAAGCTCCGGCCTGAGACCGGTGATGCGGCCTAAGGGGAGAGCCAGCACAGTATACAGCACAGCCACGAAGGCGAGCGCCAGGAAAGTATGTTTCTTTCCCAGGCGATTGATGAGCCAGGCGCGGCTGAGTTCCATGCCCACCAGCATTGCGCCGACAAAGACCAGGTTGGTCAGGATGCCCGTCGGGGTGAAAGAATTAGGGCTTCTGCCAAAGCTGGAGAAGAGCCCGCCAATGACATAGAGCACCACCTGGAAAAAGCCAATCATCAACGCCAGTTGGATAATGGCAGTCTTGAGCCTCAATCCGCCGGCCGTCCTGTACTTGGGCAGGACCAGAATTGCCCAGGCCAGGAGTCCCCAGAGTATGGGCTGGACGACATAAGCCTTGGCGAATGGGTCGATGGGCAGACGAGGCAGTCCCAGGTTTATCAGCAAGTATATGGCAGCCAGCAGACCGAGAACAAGCAACCAGTTATACCGCGGGTTGTCTCTAAGGCTTATATCCACCGTAACGCCACTATAAGGGACAAACTCCCAGCGCGTCAAGTGGGAGCCAGTTAAATCTGAAGGTTATTCAGGGCGTTCCTCCCCTCACCACCACCACTTCCAATGGCCCCAATGTCCCCACTGCCCCCAACAGCAGCCCGACTCATTCTTTCTGAACCAGCACTACCTTCACCTCAACATTATAGGTTGAGTTCTGATGAGCAGACTGCTCAGTGTGAATTCCCAGTCTACCGATGACCTCCTCGCCAGTGGAGAGCACCTGATTTTCAGTTATCCCGTCAAACGTGACGGTGAGCTCTGGCATGTCGTAACTAATATCAATACTCTTAATTTTGACAGAAAAACTCTGCGTATTTTTCAGCCCGAAGAATACCGTCGGGTAATAGCACGGGTAGGCGTTTTCTACCAGCACGGTGATTATCCGCTGGCCATCCGACATCTGGACGGTGGTTCGCGCCACGTCTTTATCATACCTGGCGCAGGGAATTCCCATTTCCTGCGCTTTCGAGGGGTCGTCGCTGCTCTGGGCATCCCACCTGTCATAGCTGGTGCCGCCGCTATCATCGCCGGGGTCAATGTCTCCATAAGGAGATATGTTAGTCACCTCGCCATCGTCGTTGGAGACCACCCAGGTGAAGGCGCAGTCGGTCAGCACCTGGCCATTGCTCTGCAGGCCGCCCTGCATTTGGGCATAGCCCACACCCATCCCCGCCAGCGCCACCACCAGCGCCAGAGACAACATGCCCAGCCTGCCCAGGTTGCCTTTCGCTATCACTCTTTTTCTTGTCATTCCTTAAACCTTCCAGAACCTCCGTAGGGGCGAAGCCTCTCCCCGCCCTACCAAGGACGAACTAGATCCACAAATTGTTCAAAGCGTCACAGATATCCTTCATTGTCTCGTACTGCTCCGTTGTGGGCCAGGCTGCGGGGTCTTCAGGTTCAGCCGGGTACTTACCTTCAATGGCAATAATTATCTCGGACAGCGTTGCCAATGCTGGGTTGGGGAGACCGAGATAGTTATCTTCATCCCATCCGGTAACGTCATGAGTATTGCCCACATCAAGCCGGCCAGAGGCGATATCCAGGCGGGTAGCCATGTAGTGGACCAGGAATTTGCTCTTCATAGGGGGACACTGTCCCGTGGCAGCGGCAAACAGTTCATCTAGTCCCTCCACCGTGGTTGGGCCTAGCCACTCTGAGCTAGAATTAATGGCCACCAGCCACGGCACGATTTCCGCTTCGTTATAGTGATTGTCCCAGTTCTTCCAGAAGCCGATGGTGCCGCCCACATCCCACGTGCCTGTGGTGATTGTGCCCTCGATGTAAACCTCGTCCGACCACATGCCGTAGCCCACGCCGGTGAGACACAGGGCCAAAAGCAGCACTATGGGCAGCAGTCCCAGTCGGGAAAACCTGTTTCTTCTCTTTTTCATTATACTCAAGCCCTCACCTTATCTTTATGCCGGAAAGGCAGCTTCACTATTCCTTTCTCCTTTCCAGGGGAAGGGGTAAAGACCATTATAATCCTTTGCCTCTTCCCCTGCCAAGAAGAGGGGGTGGGGCTTTCCCGAGACCTTTTTATTCACGTTTCCCCCGAAGGGCGGGCTCCTTTGGGGAGGGGACAGAGCCCCCTCCCCGAAAAACTCTTCCTCTCAGTCTTCACTCATCATTCATTCCAGTTAGCAAAGACATAGTCAATGACGAAGTCGTACGTTTTCTTCTGCTCAGCGTCCTGCTCCACGTGCACCGTGACGTCCAGGTAGCCCACCTGACACGCATCAATCTGGGTGCAGTTGAACGCACTTAGTATGAAGCTGAAATCATCGTCGGCCTGGAGCACTTTGTTTACTCTCAGCTGCTCGACGTCAACGTAGTACCGGGTGTCGATGTCGAGGGCCTTATTCATCGGCCACTCGTCCAATTGCTTGCTCAGCTTCGTCAGCGTTATCGAATGGAGTTTTGCCGGGATGGTGCCAACGTTGTGCACGTCCCAGAGTACGCTACCCCAGTAGCAAGGATAGCCGAGGGTCACAACGATCCTAGCAGACTTGTCATCGAAGGTCGACGTAGTGGAAGCTACGTTCTTGTCCCATCTTGCCCCCTCCCATTCGAGTGTGGTCAGATTCCACGAGCCCGCTTCCTTGGGGTCATTGTCACTGGGGTCGTTGTCATACTGGCTGTCAAAAATCACACTCAGTTCGCCGGTGTTCACTTCGCCCTCAATCTGGAGCGTATCGGACCACATGGCGTAGCCCACGCCGAGCGCGCCCAGCGCCAGGACCAGCGCCAGACATAAAAGTCCTATTCTTTTCATTTTATGGTCCTCCTTTTTTGGAGTTTCTCATTAATCATCCCACCTCATCTTTGATTTAAGGCGTGCCTTATTGGACTCAGCCTCACCTTGACCTCACCCTAACCCTCTCCAGCAAGTGGAGAGGGAACTCCTATCGAGGGAGAGGAGACTTGATAAGGAAGCCCGGTCGCCCTGATCGACCTGCCTGGAAATGGATCCAGGGCGTCGGCAGTCGTTATTATCAAAAAGGTTCTTAGACACAGACTATTTTGCATTTTCAAACTCCTGTTGCTATGCTATTTAGGTGGAGGTTATTTATGAAATTCACTGTTATTCTTGAGCCTGAGAAAATCGGATATTCCATCCACTGCCCAGCTCTACCAGGGTGCGTCAGCCAGGGCGACACTCGAGAGGAAGCCATGGCTAATATTCGGGAGGCTATCGAGGGAATTCTAGCCCTGCGAGAGAAACACAATATGCCCCTCCCAGAAGAGACACCGGAACTTGTGTCACAGGAGATACGCTGGTGTCTGAGCGAGCGGAAAGCAGATGGACTTCCCCTCAGGATTGAGACCGACGAGGTAGAGGTAGCTCCTAAGGTGCCAGTTTGATGGCAAAGCTCCCGGTGGTAAGAGGAGAAGATGCTATCAAAGCCTTCGGAAGGACTGGCTTCTCTCTTGACCACTGGAAAGGAAGGCATGCCATCCTTTATCATCCCGATGGACGCCACCTCAGCGTTCCCGGGGGAAGAAAAGAACTCAAGCCAGGCACATTGCGAACCCTCATCCGCAAGGCTGACCTCACGGTCGCTGAGTTTACACAGCTTCTTTAAATTCTTGTTGGCCCTGTAACCAGTTTCCATCTTAGTTATCCTCTTTCATGTTCCTTGAGAGGCCCGGGTGCGGCGCAGCAAGGAGCGAACCCTGGCAAGCAATTCCCTCAAACTTAAGGGAGAGGTCAGGTAGGCATCAGCGCCCATTTCCAGAAACTCGATTCCCGCCGCCTCTTCCTGCTCCTGCCCGAGAACGATGATGGGAACATCAGATATCTCCCGAATGCGGATACAAAGCTCGTCTCCATTCAGTCTGCAGCTGTTCTCACGCAAAACTACGAGGTCAGGAGAGCTTCTACCCATCTCCGCCAAAGCTTGCTTGCTCTCGGCAGCGTTTACAATTTGAAAACCGGAATGCTGTAATACAAAGGTTAAGTTATCTATCATCGCTAAGTCGGGACACACAAGCAAAATCTTCTCCACGGTCAACCCGGCCTTAAATGCCAACACTTATCTACCAGTGCTTAAGTCCAGTGTAATGGGGAACGTCAGAGAAGTCAGTAGCTACTCAGTTACCAGAGGTTGTTTTTGGGTTACAAAAGGTTTCTTTTTGGTTTCAGCACACTCTCTATGTCATTGCGAACGAAGTGAAGCAATCTCGGACACCAAATCCTGAATGCTAAGCAATGACAAATGACAAGGCATAAATATCAAAGCAAGCTCAAAATCTAAATGACAAAACGAAGTAGTTTTGGCATTTCAGTATTTAGATTTCGGTTGTCATTGGGATTTTGACATTTGGATTTGTTTAGGACTCAGGGGGAGGAGCTTCACAATGACAAGGGGAGTGTCTCTACCCACTCGAACTGGAGGCCCTAATGACGTAGCCTATGCCTCTTTCATTGAAAATGATTTCTGGGGCCGAGGGGTTTTCCTCGATTTTAGACCTCAAACGATAAACACTCAGCTTCAGGAGTTCTCTCTCATCACTATAGTTCGGCCCCCAGATATGCTGGAGCAACTCGGCGGCGCTGCATACCCTTCCCTGGTTCTTGATTAAATGACAAAGGAGTTTATATTGAATAGGGGTTAGCTTCACTGGCTTTCCCGAGATGCGTACTTGGCGAGCGTCGTAATTTATAGATAGCTTGCCATTCAGGAAAAAGGAAACACCAGGCTTATGGGGGGAGCGGCGGCGGAGAATAGCATTGACCTTGGCAATAAACTCCATGGGGCTGAAAGATGGGGACACCCAGTCATCGGCACCCATCTCCAGAGCTTTTACCTTGTCCATGATATCATCGCTCTGGCTAATAACAATGAGGGGCACACCGGAGAAGCTGCGAATCCGGCTTATGAGGTCAAAGCAGTTCAGGGGTGGTGCTCCTTCGCTTCGCTCAGGGAGGTAAAACATAACGATGTCTGGCTGTTCTCTATGTATCAGCTCCAGGCTTTCCGTGGCTTGGTTGACATGGACTAAACTTAAGTCTGGCCATCTTACTCTCAGGATAGGGGAAATAGCTTGCGATAAGTCTTGCGAATGGCTAACAACCAGAACTTTCATCCCTTTCACTAAACACAAAAGCGAAACTAACCTTTAAGGTCGGTTTCGCTATTAGCTCCACCGAGCCCAAGCGACCAGCTACAGGCTCAGCTTCACTGCCTCCTCACACATAAAACGGCAACAGAACTTTCGGCCTATCCTCCCTTACACATGCATTTGCCCGCCATCAGCTTTCCCCGACCACACAACTCGCACTCCCGCGAACTTACGCAATCGCTCTCTTAGTGTTCCTTTGCGTAGATTATTCATAATACTTATGGGAATAATATGTATAAGAGTAGCACTTTTTCAAAAGGAAGTCAATATACCTAACTTAACCTTTCTTACCAATTTTACCAATCCAGGACTTTTTTCCCAGTACCATTTTCTAATCAAATTGATACTTTTGGGTGATTGTGCAGTTGATTGAAGTGAGTTACCCTTAAGATATGTTAACTAAAGAGGAGATGGGAAAAGATATGGATAGTATGGATAATAATGGCCAAATGGATGATATGCTGACGGTGAGGGAGGTAGCCAGGCTGCTCCATATCCATCCCAACACCCTGAGGCGGTGGAGTAATAGCGGAAGAATAAAGGCATACCGCATTACCCCCCGTGGTGACCGCAGATTCAAGCGCGAGGACATCGCTCGCTTCTTTGCAGAGTTCAACCCGAGCAGAGACAGTACCTATAAAGTTCACTGAATTAGGGAAAATCGCAGGTCGATTGTTACCCTCCCCCCTTGAGAAAAGCCTGGGAGGGGGCAAGCCCTCCACTACAAGAGCTCACTGCACCTGTTTAAAAGGGAAGTTAAGGCTCCAGGCGGAATAGTGGGACTTATTAATGTAGCCGGGCGCACCACCTTCAATTTCAAGGCTACCTCGTCCGATATCTCGATTAGGTTTAGATGATTTAAATCGAGGACTTGCCAATGTGTGCTGTCAGGTGTAAAATCAGTCAATTATGTGGCGTAAGGTAGCTTTGGTTTGGTGTAACTTGTAAAGCGAGGATTTTGAATGACGAAAGCAGGCATCTCTTCCATCCTGGCAGACGGGACCGTCTACAGTAAGAGAAAGAACTTTTGTCCTTTCTCCACGTCTCCTCCGGAGGCTTATGTTCCTATCTTGGGGGAGGAGAGGATGGAGAGACTGCAGAAGATAGCTCAGCGAGTGAAAGGCTTAAAAATGCTGACCCTGAATGCTAGCGCCCAGGGTGGTGGTGTCGCTGAGATGCTTTACAGCGCTGTCCCGTTCTTGAATATGGTGGGTGTAGAAACTGAGTGGAAGGTTATTTGTGGTTCCAAGGAATATTTCGAGTCCACGAAGGAGCTACACAACTTACTACAGGGCAAGACAGGCTCCTTCAGTCCAGAGCGGCAACATACTTACCTATCTACCCTCGAGGAGTGTGCCAAGCAGAATCTTATTGACTACGAACCTGACGTGATAGATGTACAAGACCCACAGCCACTGGGCTTGAGTCACTATCTTAGAAGACCGGGGGCAACCTGGCTGTGGAGATGCCACATAGATATGGATAGAGAGACTATAGAGGCTAACCCTGATTTATGGGATCTCCTGACCGACTGGGCTGAGCACTATGATGCCGTCATATTTTCAGCGGCTCAATACATTCTCCCACGGTGGCCGCTGCCTAAGTTTATAATCCCTCCTTTCATTGACCCTCTTTCTGAGAAGAATAAGGAATTGAGCCAGGGAGAGATAGACAGGGTTCTCACCAAATACCGTATAGACCCCAAGGTCCCAATCATTGCCCAGATTAGTAGGTTTGACCCCTGGAAGGGAATAGACAGGACTATTGCCACCTACCGCCGGGTGAGGAAGGAAAAGGAATGCCAGCTTATATTAGCGGGTGGATTGGCTGGCGATGACCCGGAAGGAGAGAGAATTCTAGCCCGAGTTTATGAAGACACAAAGAATGACGAGGACATCCACGTACTAAATCTGTCTCTGGACGACCGTCTGGAGAATTCGAGGGAAGTGAATGCGCTCCAGCGGGCCGCCAGAGTTATAATGCAGCCATCTACCAAAGAAGGCTTCGGGTTGGTAATTACTGAGGCATTGTGGAAGGGCAAACCGGTGATAGGTGCTGACGCGGGGGCCATACCCCTTCAGATTCGGGACGGCGATACCGGATACTTTTACCAGACATCACGCAAAACTGCAAAAAGGATAATCTATTTACTGGAAAAACCCAAGGCTGCTGAGGCGATGGGCAAAAGGGGCAGAGAGTATGTGGGGCAGCGCTTTCTCCTTCCCGATAGAATTGCTGATTATCTTATGGCTATAAATATGGTTGTCAGTGGGGCTATCAATAAGGAAGCCAATGCTGACATCATAATCAGCTTTTCTCCCTGGTTCAAGCTGAGCAAGCGGAAGAGAAACCAATCCTTGTAGTTGCCTGATTTATCAGGTATAAGCCCTACATTTTGTTCTAACTGTCACCGACCCCCTACCATTTTTCTTAACAGAGAAGTCGCGTTGCTTGGGGAACTAAGGCTGAATCTAGCTGCCGAAGCCCCAAACCCCACCTTTATAGACCACGCTGTGGAAGGGAGAACCTTGAAAGTATCCTCATCGGTCCAATCATCGCCCAGTGCCAATATAAAGTCCCATTTCTCTCTCGAAATCCATATTGAAGCCGTGCGCCCCTTGTTTATGCCGGTGTTTATCACTTCCACTACCTTGCTTCCTTCCAACACCTGAAGGTTTAAATTGGCAGTTATATTTGAGAGATTGTTTATCAACTCCCGGGCTCGAAGCTCACCTAGCTTGGGGTTAGCTTTTCTGTAATGCCAGACAAGGGAGAACTCTTTTTCTTCAATGAAGGAGCCCGGGGTTCTATCCACCCATGACTCAAGTATCGGATACACCTCTTCCTTCCACTCACTTGTCAGGGTCTCTATCGTCTCCCATCCTCCACCCTTTTCTTTAATCCACACGCCATGTTCAGCCACCAATCCCACATCGAGACCGCCAAACCAGCTCTCCAAGGTATCTTTATCGCGTCCACTTATGAGCACTACTTCGTTTCGAGGATTCTTGGTAAACCTTTCAAGCAATCTTAAGAGGTTGGCTCCCGGCATTGCTTCCGCTGGTTTGGGTGAAAAAGGGACAAGTGTGCCATCATAATCCAATAGGAGTAATGCTTTATCGCTCTCTTGGAAATCGCTGGCTAATTTCTTCTGCATCTCATAGGTCAATGCCTTTTCTTCCATCTCCCGTTGAAGTTTCTTGGTGTAAAGCAGTTTATCCATAAATTCATTTGCCCATTGCACCACGTCGTAACGACGCAGGCGTTTCTGCATTGTGCGGTTGCGCTCTATTTGCTCTTGTTCTGGCATTTCCAGGGCTTTTGCCAATGCCTGGGCAATCTCTTCCTGGTTATTGGCATTTATTATAATCGCCTCTCCCAGCTCTTGAGCAGCTCCGGCAGTCTCACTAAGTATTAAAACCCCTTTCCCGTCCGTCTTAGTTGTCGTGTATTCTTTTGCTACAAGATTCATCCCGTCTCTGAGAGGGGTAACAAGGGCAACATCAGCCAGGCTGTAAAGGGCGGCGAGGGAGTGGAAGGGTAAAAAGCGGTATAGATACCAGACTGGCATCCAGCCTATAGTCCCATGTTTTCCGTTGATTTCGCCCACAAGTCCATCTAGCTGTTTCTTCAACTGTATATAGTGGTCCACTCTTGTGCGTGAAGGGACTACCAGCAAAACAAGAATTACTTTCCTCTTGAACTTCGGGTTCCTGTCCAGAAACACACTGAAAGCTTCCAACCGCTCAGGGATGCCCTTGGTGTAATCCAGACGGTCCACTGAAAGAATTACCTGGCAATCTCCTAGTTTTTTGCGAAACTTTTTTCTCTCTGCTTGCGCTTTTGGGTCCTGGGCAACGCTGGAGAATTGTTCATAGTTTATTCCCATGGGAAATGCATCCGCCCTCACTACCCGATCGGCCGCGGTGATTTGCCCCATAGCCACTTCGTAGCCTAATAGACGATGCACGCTGTCCAGGAAGTGCCCGGTGTAGTCATAGGTGTGAAAACCTGCGAGGTCTGCGCCTAAAAGTCCTTCCAGAATTTGTTTACGCCATGGTAACAAGCGAAATATTTCAAAAGACGGAAAAGGGATGTGGAGGAAGAAACCCATTGTTGCCTTTGGCAACCTTTCTCTTAAGAGCTTGGGGAGGAGCATTAAGTGATAATCGTGTATCCAGATAATATCATTAGGCCTGGCAATTCCAGCAACTACGTTGGCGAAAGCTGTGTTGACTCGTTCATAAGCCTGCCAGAAATCTTCGCTATATTCCGCATAGAGGGGGAAGTAGTGGAAAAGAGGCCAGATAGTTCGATTGCAGAACCCGTGGTAGTAGGCTTCGACATCCTGCTGTGAGAGAGAAACCGGGTGGCAGTTTTCAGATAGCAATCTCGCCATGATATCTTTTTCTTTTTTTATTTTTTTCCGGCCTATCCCCGCCCATCCTATCCAGATGCTGTTGGAGGATTTGTACCACGAGCTTAGACCTGTAGCCAGGCCACCAACACTGTGCTCAATGTGCAACTCGCCTTTCCTCTCCTGAATAGTGAGAGGCAGCCTATTTGAAACAATTAACAATCTCTGCATGATTTTCTACTCCAATTCCACTTTGCAATCATCACCTATGAACAGCCGTATCTTCTCAGGGCTTTTCCCCTGTCCGGCTAATATCGTATTTCTACCAATGACACTATCAGCAAGGTGCTTGATTTTCAAAATTTGGCAATTTTCCAGTATTACCGAATGCTCCAGGGATGAATCCTCGACCACCGTCCCGGCCCCGATGTTGGTGAAAGGTTTGATAAGGGAATTTTTTATCCGACAATTTGCCGCGATGAATACCGGGCCTTGAACAAGGCTGCTTTCTAATTTTGTTCCCTCCCCGATTTGGACTCTGCCGACGATGCGGCTTTGCGAATCCACTTCCCCTTTAATGTCCCGCTTCGAGAAGGCATCAAGAACAACACGATTAGCCTCAATGAGCCCATCATTGCTGCCGATGTCAAGCCACCAACCCCGGAGAAGGTGGCTTCTAATCTCCTTTCCCAACTCCAAAAGCTTCTGGATGGCGTCGGTTATCTCCAGCTCCCCCCGCCAGGAAGGCTTTGTCTGAGCTATAGCTTTGTGGATCTCAGCGGTGAAAAGGTAAACTCCGATTATGGCCAGGTTGCTCTTGGGTTTCTTGGGCTTTTCTACCAGATGTACCACTCTTCCTGAAGAGTCGAGCTCAGCTACGCCAAAAGCCCTGGGGTCGGGCACTTCCTTGAGGAGAATGCTGGCATCGGAGTTGGAAGCGTGAAACTCGTCCAGGAAATCTTTGACGCCTTCCTGGATGAGGTTGTCGCCCAGGAACATGAGAAAAGGTGAATTGCCGAGGAAGCCCTGGGCTACCTTGACAGCGTGCGCCAGCCCCAGGGGTTCAGGCTGGACGACGAATGTAATCTTCGCTCCCCACTCTGAGCCAGCACCTATGGCTTCCTCTATGTAAGGGCCGGAGTCTGGAGATACAACGATGCCGATATCTTTGATGCCAGCTTCTTTTATATAGTCCAGCACATGAAATAAAATCGGCTTATTGCCCACTGGCAGTAGGTGCTTCGGGACAGTGTTAGTTAGAGGCCTAAGTCTTGTGCCTTTGCCGGCAGCTAAGATTAAAGCTTTCATCCAGCCACCCCACTGCTGTACCTGCTGATTTGCCCACGCATCTTCCCGAACAACTATGCCCTTTCAGTTCTACCTTAATCACTCGAAATAGCAGACCGGGCGAGGTATTGTTTCACAAAGTTTATCGCATCTGTAGATGTAGGGTCAACCTCGTTTAGTATTGACAGATAGAAACTGGAATAATCGCCCAGGAGAACCAAACTCAACACCTGAGCTAAGGCGGTTTTCCCTCTGGCATCCACAAATTCATAAGCGATTCCCGCTTTGGCCAGCAATTTAGCGGTAATATCGTAGCGAAGCAGGTTCCGGGGACGGAGCGAAGAGGAGCGCAGCATAAGCACGAATATCCTCTCCTTCACCTCGAGGGGGAATTCGTAGCCGACTACGGCATTGTGATTGAGTTCAGGGAAGCTTTCAAAGAATGCCCAGGCCTTGCTGTTTTCATTAAATTCCGTCTTCCAGCGCCGGGCTACCTCCGAGAGCATCTCGGCTCCATAAATGACCGCTACATGCCCCCACAGCCTGGTTGCCAGTTGCTTTGCGGGATTGGAAGCAAGGGGCCTGGTTTCCATAAAGTCTCCGGACAGTTTGTTCAGAATGTCCACCGCCTCTAGCAAATCTGCCGACTTATCTCCAAGCAGACCAAGCTTCTGAAAAATACCCACCAGGGGAATAAAATTATGAGGAAAGGCAGCCCTGGGAGGCGCCTGGTAGTCCACAACAAAAGCAGGAATGCCTTCATTTTCGGCTAAATGCTTAAGTTTGCCGCCTGAGGTGATGACCAGCTTTCTGGCTGGGGTCCTTAGCGATTCAGTGAACGCGGAGAGCGTTTCTTCGGTATTCCCTGAATAACTGGAGGCGATGACCAAAGTATCCGCGTCAACAAATGCCGGCAGTCCATAGTCCCGGTGCACCCAGACAGGCAATTTGCTTTCAGTCAGGGCAAGCCGGCGCGCGATATCGCCGCCGATAGCAGAGCCACCCATCCCCACGATAACGACGTTGGATATTTTGGTATATTCGCGGGGGAGCTCAAACTTCAGCACCTTTTCCCAGGCCTTCTGGCATTGCTCGGGAAACCCGTGCAGGTGATTCAGCATTCCTGACTTATCAAATTGCCGGTAAACTGAGGCATTATCTAAATCAACCATGGTTAACCCTCGATATCTTGCTGCCTGTGCCCTGATCGGCTGAGCTATGGTTCTCGTTTAAAAGAATACTCCAATTGAGTGATTCAGGCAAGCCACAAAGCTGTGTCACAGTTGCCTTGGCGAGTTCCTTATCTTGCGCTCGGACGTCTCAAAATGACACGCGATAACTGGCGAACAGCCTCCTGATATTATCATTGACATCTGGATAAACTAACGGTAACCTTATTGAAACGAGCAAAACTTCCTTTATTGTGAGATGGCCGTGGCTGAAGACAAGAAGAGAGTGCTTATCCTGGGTGCGGGGGCGGCGGGGATTGGCGCTGCACTGGAGTTGAAGAAAGCCTCCGCTGGTACACCGGGGCTGGAGGTAACACTGGTGGACCAGCGGGATTATCATCACCCCCTGCCCTTTATATGGCATGTAGTTAGCGGGAGCGTTGAGCCCAGTCATATCTCTTTCCCCTTGCATGCCCTGCTGAGAAGAAGGGGTGCTGCGGGACCGGTTGAGTTCAGGCAGAGCCGGGTACAGGGCATAGATGTGGAGAGGAAGGTAGTCAGCACCGATGATGGAGAACTGGAGTGGGACTATTTGTTGGTAGCCCTGGGCAGCACTACCAATTTCTTTGGGATGGCCGAGGTTGAGGAAAATTCGCTAAGCCTCAAATCTCTGAGGGATGCTGTCAGCATCCACAATCACATTTTGGACAACTATGAGGCGGCATTGCGGGAAGGAGATGAACAACGCCGGCGTGAGCTACTCACTTTTGTGGTGGTGGGAGGCGGACCCACCGGGATAGAACTGGTAGCGGCTATTCAGGACTTCCTGCGCAAGGCGCTGATACGGAACTACCCTTCCCTGATGCCCCAGACTCGGGTGCTCCTGGTCGAGGCACAAGATGCTCTCTTATCTGGCATGAAGGCTAAAATGTCAGAACTGGCTATCAGCCGGCTGCGCTCTCGAGGAATTGAGGTTTTATTGGAAACTCGTATTACCAAGGTCTGGTCAGGTGGTATTCAGACTGCTGACGGGCAGACTATAGCAACCAGCACTGTTATTTGGGTAGCGGGGGTGAAGCCGGTGGCTGTTGTGGAATCGCTGCCTTTCAATAAGGCGAAGGGTGGGCGCATCATGGTGAATCAGTATCTGGAAGTCCCTGAGTCACCCGGGGTCTACGTACTCGGGGATTGCGCTTATTTATTACAAGAGCATGGCTCGGTGCCCTATCCCCCGACCCAGCAGGTATCTGAGCGACAGGGCCCGGCCTGTGCCAGGAATATCGTCCGCACCATGCGAGGTGAGGGCCAGCGTCCCTTCCGTTACAAGTTTAAGGGGCAGCTAATATATATGGGCAGGAATGTGGCGGTGGTTCAGTTATGGAATCGTGTCTTCGATGGCTTCGCTGCCGGGCTGCTGCGGCGATTCTATTATCTGTGGGTATTTATCTCATATCTTGGGCTGCCAACGGGATTTAGGAGAAAGCTGGGTGCTGTTCGTAGTTGGATCCCTGCCTATTTCTACCATCGCAATACGGCTCACCTGGAGTGAGCGGGTTCTGCTTGGTTGTGGTTGGTGGAAGCGGATAACAGTAATTGGATAACTAGCTCATAATGCAAAGGTTGTTCAATTAAATACCTAATAATCCCTTAATTCTACCCGACACAGTAGGACTAATTATCACCCCTTGCCGTAATTGTTCCACTAGTTCAATACTCATCTCTGGTTTTAGTTTGAGCTGTTCATTCGATAATCGTTCGACAAGCTGGTCCATTGATTGTTCTATGACATAGTTACAGTTTAATATGGATGTCACTTTAAAGCCTGAATACTGTTGCGGACTAATCACAACAAAGGTCTCATCTGGGCAGGTCCGGCATTGACTTTTAACATTAGCTATTTTAGAGGAGGCACATATTAAAAGGATAACCTCATCAATAGTGGGGTCTATGTTAATAACAATAAAATAATGAGGTTCGGGTGAGGAAAAACTTTCGTGAGGGAAATAATATACAGACCCTGGTCTAATTGTTCCCCTGATTGCAACTTCGGGGGGAACCTTGACCAATGTCTATCTCCAGAGGGATTCTATATGAGCTAATTCAATAAGTTGGTCACGTCTTATGGATTTGTCTTTATTACTAAGTTCAAAGCATTTGTTAACATTTGTAGTGGGGTCTTGCACAAATTCTAGCAAATCCATAGGTAAGCACGATGCATCGTCCAAATCATCTTGATGTGTTAGCCATTCAGGATAGTTATGTGCTAAATCACGCAATTCAAATTGGTCATAATGACCAAAATTATCCCAAGCAAAACGCAATGCTTCCCTATCCGAATCAGATAAGACGGAATTATCGGGTTCTCTTAGAGAACGCAATACCAAATTATCTAAAGGTTCAATGAATTGTAAAGAGTAAGCTTTGACCTCATCATCGAGATAATCATTAGCTTCGGCAATATCTTTTGATGTGGAAGGAACAGGTCCGTGTTGCATTGCCAAATAGTTATCGTTAGTAATTAAGCGTCCATATTTACGAATGTGATATCGGTCAGCAAAATAAAGCAACTTAAGCACCTTCATCTTATTGACTTGGCCACCTTCTTGTTGTGTAAAATAATTCAAGGCTTGAGTGGCTTTTCGGTAATCAAAGTTAAAATGAAGTCTGTGTACGGTTGAATGTAAGCCAGAGGATTCCAGCTTGGGTGGCAGTCTTTTATTCATACCTATTCCTTAATACTCTGTATAATATATAGACCTATGCCAAGCTTCTATTGAACATTATAACAATCAGAACCTCGATTGTCAATAGGAATTTGGTACCTGATAATCAAGGAATACTCACTTAATACCTACCAACCACAACCGTGCAGAACCAGTGAGCGGCGGACGCGGTCAAGTAGGGTTACAACTCTTCACTCCTGGTAAATCTTAGCCACAGCCTTTCACCATCGGTAATGAATTCGATGGTGCTATCCTCATCTGTGCGATGTGCGTTGACTATCGCTATGTCGTTGGCTGTTTGACTATCCTCGACAATACCTGCTAGACTGCCGAAACATTTCAGTATGAACACGTCAAAGGAGGTGAGATGGCAGACCCAAGAGTTGAAACCGTAGCTAAGATTCTGGTCGATTATTCGGTTGAGGTGCAACCAAACCAGTTGGTTCGCCTCGCCGGTGGCCCTGAGGGTGCACCGTTGATATTGGCTGTCTATCAAAAGGTTCTGGAGCGCGGTGCTCACCCTTTTCTCCAGGTGGAGCTGGAAGAGGCAGAAGAGCTTTTCTATACCTATGCCAAGGATGCCCAGCTTGATTACATCCCGCCGTTTATGAAGGACATGATTGAGCAAATCGACGCAAACATCGGGATCTGGACGGATGCGAACACCAAGCGGCTCACCAATGCTGACCCTGCCAAGCAGTCCCGCCGGGCAGTGGCGAGGCGTCCCCTCTCCGATCGATTGCTCGAGCGGGCGGCTAAGGAAGAGCTGCACTGGACCGGGACCCTCTACCCCACCCAGGCTTTCGCTCAGGACGCGGAGATGTCGCTCCGCGAGTTCGAAGATTTCGTGTATAGCGCCTGCTTAGTCGATGAGCCTGATCCAATCAAGGCCTGGAAGAAAATCTCTAAAGAGCAGCAGCGCCTGGTTGATTGGTTGAAAAAGGCCAGGCAGATTCATGTCATTGGCCCGGATACTGACCTCAAGCTGGAGGTCACTGGCCGGAAATGGGTGAACTGCGACGGGCACGAGAACTTCCCCGACGGCGAGATATTCACCGGCCCCATCGAGGAGAGCGTGAACGGGCATATCAGATACACTTATCCTGCCTGCCACTTCGGCCGCGAGGTGGAAGATGTCCGACTCCAATTCAAGGATGGGAAGGTCATCAAGGCTACGGCAGCTAAGAATGAACAATTCCTGTTGAAGATGCTGGAGACCGACGAAGGGGCACGCTATGTGGGAGAGTTCGCCTTCGGCACCAATTTCGGGATCCAGCGGTTCACCAAGAACACCCTATTCGATGAGAAGATCGGTGGGACGATTCACCTGGCCCTTGGGAAGGGCTATCTTGAGACAGGGAGCAAGAACAAATCCGCCATCCATTGGGATATGGTCTGCGACCTCCGCGATGGCGGAGAAGTGCGTGTAGACGGGACTCTCTTCCTCAAGGACGGGAAAATCCTGATCTAGGGCAGAATCTCGTCACAGTCCCTGTGATGGGCTATCCCGGCGGTTTGATTGTCGCTTCACGGGGCAAAGCAGAAAAGTGCACCTCGGTAGGAGGAGGGCCAGGAGCAACCCTGCATGGTGTCCTGCTACGGCAGGAAGCCTACCATTATAAGCGTCTGGCTACCGAATAAATTCCCTAGCTGTCTGCCCCCATCCACAACCTCTCTTCATCGGTAGTGAACTCGATGGTGCTGTCCTCATCTGTGCGATAAACGTTGTCCTCACCCAGCCTGTCAATCAATCTCTCCACCACCTCAGGGCTGGGATGGCCAAAGGGGTTATCCGCCCCCACCGAAATCACCGCCACTTCAGGGTCAACCGCCGCCAGAAACTGCTGAGCAGTGGATGTCTTGCTGCCATGATGGGCTACCTTGGAGACTGATAGGCAATAGATATGAAGTGGCAGCTAGGTGGGTGGTGAAGTTGAAAACTTCAAGGCGCATATCCCCTTCTTGATATTAAGATACCTTTCTGTGACATATCTGGATTTTGAGAATGGTCTGAGGCTTAATCGTGTTAAGAAACTGGCTCCCAGCTCAGGAAGGGATAAGTCACGTTGTCAACGATATTCCAGATGTAGGTAATATTAGTCGAACCAGCAGAAACTGCGATTATGTCCCAACCCGCCCCTGAGAAGGTGGCGATGTCCTGCATTTCGGCAGTAGTCTTGCCCGTGCCGCCATCCGAAGTAGCTCGTCCGCTGGTTTCGGTGTCCCAGAAGGAGTTGTTCACTATGCCATAGCCATTCTCATAGTTAAGCCCTATAAGACCGCCAACATAGACCTCGCCGGTCACGCTGGCTGTCGAATAGGAATTGCTCACAGTGCCCCAATTCTCTCCTACCAGGCCACCAGCACTTTGGTCGCCAGTCACGCTGCCTGCGGAATAAGAGTTGCTCACAGTGCTCACAGTGCCATATATATGCACATTCTTATACACATTCTCTCCCACCAGACCGCCAACACGCTCATACCCAGCCACATTGCCGGTAAAATGGCAGTCGTTCACAACGCCCCCGTTCCCTCCCACCAGACCGCCAATACGGTCATCCCCAGTCACACTGCCGGTAGAATGGCATTTGCTCACAATGCCCGCGTTCCCTCCCACCAGACCGCCAACGGACTCATTACCAGTGACGTTACCGATGGAATAAGAATTACTAACAGTGCCACCGTTCGATCCAACCAGACCGCCGACATAGTCGGTACCATTCACGCTAGCAACAGAGTAGGAATTGTTTACGGCGCCAACACTAAGAGCCACCAGCCCCCCAACCCATTCATGTCCCGTCACAGTGGCGTTGACGACGCCGAGATTTGTAATGCCCCCACCAAAATAAACAATACCGAAAAGCCCCACATCAAATGTGTCGGGGCGGTTGATAAAGAGGTCGCATATCTCATATCCCCCACCATCAAGAATTCCTACGAATATCTCAGGTAACGACCCATTAACGGATCCAATCGGCTGCCAGCCTTTTCCCTGATTGGCTGTCGGTCCTGCCAGTTCCTCGTAACCGGGAGTGGTGGAATCGAGATCATTCATCAGAATGTAAATGCCGCCCAGGACATCTCTGATGGCATTCAAATCATACCAATCCCATACCAATATTGGTACGGCAAAGTTGGCGCTGATGTAGTAGTCGTTTTCCATGATTATGGTGGTTGTGTCGGCCCTGTAATCGGCGATTTGGAGCAAACCTCCATACCAGTTAACAAATTGGTATCCCTCGTCAGCCTCGGCTACTAGGTTAACCACTGTTCCCTCATCATACGTAAAGGTTCCTTCTCCAGGCTCAACTACTGATCCTCCAGGTGTGCTGGTGATAGTGAGAGTATAAGATTCACCACTACCACTACAACCCACCATCCCGGCAAGCAAAGTCACTGTAATCAATAAGATATAAATTCTTTTCATGAATATCAACCTAACTATGTTATTGTATCATAAGCGAAGCAAATACCAATATCCTTCTTTGTAGTATCCACCGACACCTGAAAAAGTCTGAAAATCGAGCACCGCAAGCAGGATGACGTTCCATTGGAGACTGATACGCAATGGACAACAACTAATAGCTGGGAGGTTGATTAGGGCAGAGATTACCTTATTGAGCCTGGAGTCATGAGACACAGTAGACAGAAGGTGGTGACTAGTTCAATTATTAACAATGAGATTCTAAAGAGGAAATTTGTTGGCAGATACCCACAACCTCTCCCCATCGGTAGTGAACTCGATGGTGCCATCCTCATCTGTTCGATAAACGTTGTCCTCACCCAGCCTGTCAATTAGTCTCTCCACCACCTCAGGGCTGGGATGGCCAAAGGGGTTATCCGCCCCCACCGAAACCACCGCCACTTCGGGGTCAACCGCCGCCAGAAACTGCTGAGCAGTGGATGTCTTGCTGCCATGATGGGCTACTTTAAGCACGGTGCTTTTCAAATTGGCTCGCTGCCCGATAAGCTCGAATTCAGCTTCCTCTCTAATGTCAGCAGTAAACAGGAAACTGACCTTGCCCCAGGTCAGCCTCAGCACCACTCCATTGTTATCTACATCATGGCTGGTCCCTTCAAATAAGCCTTCTGGCGGATTTAACACCTTCATCTTGATTCCGCTGCTCAAATCAATTTCCTGTCCAGCCCGGGCTATGTTATATTCGATTCCTTTATCTTCAATAAGCCTGAGCCATTCCTGATAGATAGAGGAGTTATAAGATACTCCAGGCTCAAGCACCTGCTTCACTTTGTATCTCTGAAGGACCTCTACCAGGCCTGTGATATGGTCGGCTTGAGGTTGAGTACAAACCACGAGGTCTATCGTCCTATCCCAGAATGGGAGCTTCTTGCTCAGCTCCAAATTGATTTTCTGGGGGTCAGGACCCCCGTCAATGAGTATGTTCTGGCCATTGGGCGTCTGAATCAGGATGGCATCTCCTTGTCCCACATCAAGAAAACTTACATGAAGCTTATCATCAGGCATGGTCAGAGCCATAGACCACACTAGGATAGCTACTACCAAAAGGGGAAGGACAAGCCATTTCATAGAAAAGCCGAGGCGAGGTTTAGAAATGCCTTCAGCGACTTTCTTTATTCCTGAAGTCAATCTGGAGGAAAAATCAGCCAACTGTTTTCGGTAGTTGAGGAATGCTATAACTCCAGCCAATATAACATAGTACCCCCAGATATGCCAGGTGGAAACAGCGGCTACCTCTAATGATGAGTGTGGCAAGGCATCAAAGCCTTGAACTACCAAAATGAGATAGCTGAGAAAAAGCCAGGCCAGCCAGCCGAGTATTTGAGCCGCAAACGAAGCAAGTAGTCCCGTGAAGGCGACTAATGCTGCCGTGACCATGATAAAGGGCAAAGCAGGCAGGGAGAAGAAGGTTGCTGGCAAGGCAACCAGGGAGACTACGCCAAAGTTATAAGCTATAAGCGGCCCAACTGCCACGATAGCTGCCAGGGTTACGGCAAAGCCGTCGGTTATCATACCGCCTGCGGCCGCAATCTTTTCTCTAGCTCCAAATAAGGAAGCAACACCCTTCCTCCCCCACGCCTGGAAGTAAGGATAGAGGAAAACAAGCCCGGCCATGGCCAAAAAGCTGAGTTGAAAAGAGACGCCCCACAAGACATGCGGTTGGATTCCCACCATCACCGCGGCAGCGAAAGCCAGGGCAATAATGGCGCTTCGCTGCCTCCCCAGATATTCAGCTATCAAAAACAGGCTTCCCATGATTGCCGCTCGAATTATGGGCGGATGCATCCCGGCGAGCAGGGCATAAAGCCATATAAGCGCGAGAGTCAGCCAGATATATATGGAACGCCGCCGGCCAAAGACCAGGATGCCAAAGCTGAGGAGCATGGCAATAATGATGCTGATATGTAAGCCGGAAATAGCTAGCAGGTGTGCTGTCCCTGTCCTGGAAAAGGCTTGATAAAGGGAATCAGGTATGTTGCCTCTCAAGCCCAGCAAAATACCCTGAGCCAATGAACCTTGTGGCTCAGGCAAAGCTCTGGCTAAGGAAGCAGAGAGCCGTTCCCTCAAAGAGTAAATCCACTGCAAAGGTTTCAAGCCCTGGCCACGGTCTAGAACTTCTACCCCGGGATAATAGATAACCGAATAAATTCCCTGGCGAGCCAGGTAGCTTTTGTAGTCAAAATCCTCAAATTGGAGAGGCGTCTCCAGCTTTCCTGTTATTTTAAGGACATCTCCATAATGGTAGGTGGGGTATCGGGGCACTCGAATCAAGGCGGTTCCCGATACTTCTTCCTTTTCGCCGTTTACAATTATTTCGCTGGCAGAGAATGTCAGCAGGCGATATCTATCCTGAATGTCAGGCTCCTCTGCCACCATGCCTTGAATCTCTACAATTCCCGTGTCGTTGTAAAAGCAAAGGGAATGCTCATCTACTGGAGGCAAGCTTGACGGGAAGTGAAGCCCGCCGCCGAAGAGGGCAAGGAGGCATAACCCGGCTACTATTAAGGTCTTCCTGCTGCTGGGGAGGAAAGGTATGAGCGCGAAAGGGATAAGTCCGAAGGCGAGGGCAAGCAAAGGCGGGCTAACCTTTGAACCCAGGAATATCCCGGCTACCCAGGCACAGCTAACATAAAGAAGCCACATGCAAGAGCCCCAATCCCGTACGACTATGTTGTGACCTAGTTTACCAGTTTGCCTTGACAAGTTGCCAAAAACACAATACGATTTTATCAGGCAATACAATAATATAAGTTAGATCCTCAAGGATGACTAGAAAGAGAAAGGACCTTCTCTGGCTTCTGCTGTATCCTGTCTATCAGACCATCGGCACGATCAGGCATGAGGGAAGCCATGCCCTTGCAGCAATGGCAGAGGGAGCTGAGGTCACGGAGTTCGTATTCTGGCCCAACTTCGACCTGGGCGCATTCCGCTGGGGGTATGTATCCTGGGAGGGTGTCAGGACCTGGTTTGCCCTAGCTGCTCCGTACTTCTGTGACCTGATCACCTTCTTCGTCGCCCTCTTGATCATTCTCGAAGTTAAACCTCAGCGCAGGTGGCTGTGGCTCAATATCCTGATAATCGGGATGCTGTCACCTCTCATAAACAGCGCCAACAACTACTTCGGTGGGTTAAGGAGCCTAAATGATATCGACAGACTACTGAGCGATCTCAATCCCATTGCCGTTCACTTGTACTTCATTCTCACGTTACTGTTCTACGCTTGGGGGCTATACTACTGCTATTTTCGCAAGAAAACACCGGGTCTAACATAGGATGTATACTTTACCTGATAGGTAGCCCAGCCAAGCGGATTTGGAGAGGCATTCTATGCAAAAGGGCACAATAAAACGGCTAGTTGCAGACCGTGGTTTTGGGTTCATCAAGACAGAGCGGGAAGAAGAGCTCTTCTTTGGCCGCAACCAGCTTCAAGGGGTGGACTATGGGTCCCTTAGAGAAGGGCAAGAAGTGGAATTTGAG
>JAUWYX010000004.1 GCA_030615625.1 Dehalococcoidia bacterium | reverse complement strand
CAAAATACCAAATCTGGGGGTATTGTGTTAAGTAATAGTCGCAAGAGAAACGATAGTGAAGGATTTCTTAACCGCACTGAAATTCTCAGGGCCGTTGTTGCTGATGCTGAGTCAATTGGCATACGTGATAGAAACAAGATAGAACAACTCACCACTCAGGTAATTGAACGTCTGGAACGGCAGCGAACCTTACCTGGAATGGAGCACTTAGTGCCAAAATACCGTCGACAGAAGCGCCTATGCGCTGAGTCTGAAATCCGGGCTGCGGTAAGAGAAATCCTGGCTGCTGAAGAGCCAGCTAAGCCAGAGGAGGTTAAGCCTGAAATGGAAACCGAGACTAAAGAGATGCATCTTATTCCAACCAAGCCGAGGGCTCAACTTACCCCTGGTATAAATCTTACCGAAAATGCCATCCGAGTTCTGAAAAGAAGATATTTGAAAAAGGATGGGGAAGGAAAGGTCGTTGAGCCTCCACAAAAGCTATTTCGCCGCGTAGCCAAGCACATTGCCTCAGCCGAACGCCTTTACGACACGGAAGCTGATGTCTCCTCTCTAGAAGAGGCATTTTATCAGTTAATGGCTAATCTAGAGTTTCTACCTAATTCCCCTACATTGATGAATGCCGGTGGCGAATTAGGGCAGTTGTCAGCCTGTTTTGTTATCCCCATTGATGATTCCATGGAATCCATTTTTAATGCTGTTAAATACACGGCTCTAATTCACAAAAGCGGTGGTGGTACTGGCTTTTCCTTTTCCCGACTCAGGCCGGAGAAGGACAGAGTTGGCTCCACCGGTGGTATTGCCAGCGGTCCTGTCTCTTTTATGCGAGTTTTTGACACCGCTACCGATGTCATTAAACAGGGCGGAATGCGCCGCGGAGCCAATATGGCCATACTTAATGTCAACCATCCTGACATCTTAAACTTCGTCACAGTGAAGGAGGACCCTGAGGCTCTGACCAATTTTAACCTATCTGTAGCTGTAACTGATAGCTTTGTGAAGGCAGTGGAGGAAGGCTCCGATTACAACTTAGTAAACCCACGAACTGGAGAGGTAGCTGGCAAGCTCAATGCCAGGGATGTGTTCGATAGAATAGTTAACATGGCTTGGCGCACTGGTGACCCGGGTGTCGTCTTCATTGACAGAATAAATGACAAAAACCCCGTTGGACATTTGGGCAAAATAGAAAGCACCAACCCTTGTGGCGAGCAGCCATTACTCCCCTATGAATCATGTAACTTGGGTTCTATCAATCTAGGCAAGATGCTGCGAGCCAAGAATGGAACTGTTGAAATTGATGAGGACAAGCTGGCAGGGACGGTGAGAGTTGCTGTTAGGTTTTTAGATAACGTTATTGATGTCAATCACTTTCCCCTACCCCAAATAGAGGAAAAGACCAAACTGACGAGAAAGATTGGGCTCGGGGTGATGGGTTTTGCTGACATGTTAATCCGGCTGGGTATTCCCTACGACTCAAAGGATGCGTTGGACAAGGCCGAGGAAGTGATGGCCTTCATACAAGAGAAGGCAACCGAGGCCTCTAGGGAACTAGCAAAAGAAAGAGAGGTATTCCCTACCTTCAAGGGAAGCGACTATGATCTCGCTGATCCTAAGCTCGAAGTGAGAAATGCCACCAGAACTACTATTGCTCCTACCGGCACCCTCAGTATAATAGCTGGTTGCTCCAGTGGCATTGAGCCCCTTTTTGCACTGAGCTACACAAGAACTGTCCTTGATGGTGACCGGCTAATAGAGGTAAACCCCTATTTTGAGGAAGCCGCCAAGAATGGAGGCTTCTACTCCGAAGAACTCATGCAGAAGCTGGCTACTGGGGTTCACCTCAGTGATATTGATGGGGTGCCAGACGAAATCAAGCGCTTATTTGTTACTGCTCATGAAATAGCCCCTGAATGGCATGTCAAGATGCAGGCAGCCTTCCAGAAGGCTACACATAACGCCATATCCAAGACAGTCAATTTCCCCTACGAGGCAACACCCGATGATGTGGCTAAAGTATATATGATGGCATATCACGAAGGCTTAGAAGGGATAGTTGGTCGGAATGATCCTTGTCCCTGCGGTTCGGGCAAGAAATACAAAGATTGTTGTATGGAAGGCTTAAAAGGGATAACTATTTACCGAGATAGGAGCCGAGAAAGTCAGGTCCTCACTGTGGGTGAGGGGGTAAAAAAAGCTGAAGGTAAGCTAGCTCCCAGGAAAAGGCCTAAAGTTACCAAGGGTGTAACCGAAAGGGTAAACACTGGGTGTGGCTACATTTATGTGACAGTAAATTTTGATAGTCGGGGAATATCCGAAGTTTTCTCCACCTTAGGAAAGGCTGGAGGTTGTGCCGCCGCACAGCTTGAGGCTATTAGCCGCCTTACATCCCTGGCTCTAAGGTCTGGAATAGATATAGATTCTATTGTAAAGCACCTGCGCAGCATCAGATGCCCTTCTATTGCTTGGGAGCAGGGACATGCTATTTTGTCCTGTGCCGATGCTATCGCTAGTGTGCTGGAGAAGTACATTAAAGAAAAGATCGCCACTAATCCAGACGCACCCTCCAAAAACCCTGAGATGGTTAAAAGTTGGGCCGGGCAATGCCCCGATTGTGGTGGTCCTTTGATTTACCAAGAAGGCTGCAACATTTGCCTCGCCTGTGGCTTTACTAAATGTGGATAGAGTACAAGAAAAATGGGTAGAACGAGACGTAGTTATTATTCAGCTCTCAAGCGGATAACTAAAGTTGCCAATTCGGCTCTTAGTTTAAGGAGGATTTGCAATTCCGTAGCTAAAAGCACTGCCAAGGCAATGCAGGCAAATGGCTGCCGCATTTTATCCCTCAATCCCCAAAAGGAATATTTGATCACTGTAGGCGCGTATGGTTTGAGCGACCTTTATCTGAAAAAGGGGCCCCTTGAGGCCCGTAAAAGCCTCCCGGATATCCTTGAGGGGAAAGTGGTATTTATTGCCGATGCTGCTAAAGACGAAAGAGTTCAACATCCCCAAATAGCACTAGCACAAGGAATATCTTCTTTACTTGGGGTTCCTGTACTGGGGAAAGGAGAAGCGATCGGAGAGATTCGAATTTACACTCGCGAGCCTCATCAATTCTCCGAAGCTGATAAAAGCTTCCTCCTCAGTGTTGCTGATATTTGCGCCGTCGTCTTTGAGAGAGCAGAGCTTCATCAATTGTTAGAGCAAGGCTATAAAGCAAATGAGAGACGAAGAAAATCGTCTCAAGTATCTCCATTGCCTACTACGTTGAAGCCAACTAGTTTCGCTCATCCCAGCGAGGAGGATTTTGCCGGACTTCTGGACTTCTACTGCATTGAATGGCTTTACGAGCCTCGTTCCTTTCCTCTTAGGTGGGAGGGCGACAAGATAGCAGAGATGTTCACTCCCGATTTTTATTTGCCCGAGCTAGACCTTTATGTTGAACTCACTACATTAAAACAAAATCTGCTAACCGAGAAGAATCGCAAGCTGCGCCAGCTTAGAGAACTTTACCCTGAAGTCAATATCAGGCTTCTGAACAAAAATGATTTTCTCAAGCTGTTAGCCAAATATGGTTACGGCCCTCTAGGCGAAGCTAAAGTAGAGGGAATCGATCGAGTCTTGTACAGCCACGCCAAAATTCAACGAAGGATAAGAACCCTAGCCAGACGCATTTCGCGTGATTACGCTGGTCAACGATTAATGCTAATAGGCATCTTGAAGGGCGTGGTCTGCTTTATGGCTGACCTGATGCAGCACCTTTCCCTTCCGGTTACCCTGGACTTTATGGCTATCTCATACTATGGTGGTGATGGTCAGGTAGTCAAGATAACCAGAGACCTCGATAGCAGCATAACAGGGCAACATGTACTGATGGTTGAAGACATTGTAGATACTGGCATGACACTGAATTACATTCTCAGTCATCTCTCTGCTCACAATCCTGCTAGTCTTCGCGTTTGTACCTTACTTGATAAGAGAGCACGTCGATTGATAAATGTTCCTCTTGATTACGTAGGCTTTGAAGTTCCCGATGAGTTCGTAGTGGGTTATGGATTAGATTACAAGGGAGAATACCGTAATTTGCCTTTTATTGGCATCCTCCACCCCGAGCTAATCAAAGACGAGGAGGTGCGATAACCAACCCCAACTTAGCTCTCTTTTTCTGTGGCAATACTTATAGCTCGTATAAAAACAAAAAAACTGGGAATAAAAAATTGCCCCAAGTAATCTCCCTTTCCTTGGCTCTCCACCCACCCTCCTTTCTGCTTCCACCTACCTTGTGCTGGGCCTTTTACCTCCCAGCACCTTTCAGCTTCCACTTACTCGGCGGTCGGCTCCACCTCGCCAAGTTCTTGTTCAATTGCTCGGGGCACTATCATATTAACACACCTCTAAAACTTTGTCAAGGGGGTGTGAGAAATTTTTCAAAGACTATCTCTCCTAAGAAATATTTGTAGCATGAAGGCATTACGAGCTATCGCCTCACTACCTTGTCAAAGCCATCTCAGCCATAATGAGTCCTGCTTACTTGAGGTGAGCACCCCACTTAACTCTAAATCTCTCCTTGACCTGTGGATTAACCAAGCCGTGAGGCCACTCCCCTTGCAATACTCTGGCTACCTCTTCCCAGGGCCACATAAATAACTCTTCACGTGACTCCTCGGAATAGTAAGCAAAATGACCGGTAATGAGAACATTATTAAGCTTGAGCAAGGGATTATCGGGGCTAGGAGGCTCTGGATCTAATACGTCTAACCCAGCACCGGCAATTAGTCCCTCTGAAAGGGCAGTATAAAGAGCCCTTGCATCCACGAGTTCTCCCCGGGCTGTGTTAATGAAATAAGCGGTGGGCTTCATCTTCTTAAATTGCTGAAGCCCCATCATGTGCTTTGTTTCTGGAGTGAGAGCGGTATGCATGGAAACAAAGTCCGACTCTTTAAGCAATTGGTCGAGCTCTACCGATTTCACTTTAAATGTCTTAAACAGGATTTTAGGCACATGGGGGGCGTAGGCAATAATTCTGAAGCCAAAAGCTTTGGCTTTTGGGACAAGGGTACGAGCGATATTGCCAAAGCCAAGAAGCCCTAAGGTTTGCCCAGATATCCGATGTAACGGCTTCAAGGCGCTCAAGTACTCTGCCTGGGTACTCCATTTCCCACTCTTAATGTCAGGAAATAGTTGATAAAACTTTCTGGCGCAGGCGAGAATAAGTGCCATAGTATGGTCTGAGACCTCCTCCAAGCAATAATAGGGAACATTGGCAACACAAACACCTTTTTCTGTAGCTGCAGCTATGTCCACATTGTCATAACCTATACTCGTAAGGGCAATCAGTCGGCATTTGTTCAGATTCTCGATTACTTTGGGACTAAAGACATACCCGGGCGTTATCCTTATCCCCACTGCTATGACAGCGTCAGCTTCAGAACATGTGGAGATAAGTTCCTCCTCAGTAGTACAGAAGGTCTTTTCCACTTCTGCCCCCAACCTGGTTAAGAGCTCATCGTAGGTGGGGATTGCCCCTGGCACATAAAAGGTAACAACTACTTTGAAGCTCAAACTCCTGCCTCCCTTCTTATTTTTGCTAGAGCAACCTTCATCGCCCTAAACTTTATGATTATAGCATTGTCACATGGGCATCTTCAGTGTGAGCCCTCTGGGCTCTTTCCATATGCCCATTAAGCTTGGGTGAGCACGGCGGCAAAACAAAGATAATTGGTATGGACAGACGACGCACATCCTGTACATCCACCACTCGCTTGTACCGAGCCATGCCATAATATACTATATAGACAACTCAGGTCGACCTAACCAGAAATGGAGGTAGGAGGTATTAATCCAATTGGTAGTGAAATAGGAGGTTGAGATGTCTGATGTGATAGCTAAGGTAATATCACAGAAGGGGACTTGCGCGGCTCAACACAAGGTTGGTGATGAGTTTGTCATCGGACAACAGACTCCGTCTAACCTTTGTTCATGGGCTTTTTACTCCCTTTTCCCTTTTGCCCAAGTCCTGCAATTCGGCGGTTCGTTCCCCTGGGAGCAAGACCGAAACAAGACTACTGTTGCTTGTCCTGACCCAGCAAACCCGGTGGTGTTTGAACTAAGGCGCACTTTGCCTTAATGAGATAATCGCGAGGCTAGGTGGCGCAAAATAAATTGACCCTAGCTGACCTTATAGCTGAACTGAAAGAGAAGGTTTTATTTTTGGGGGTCACGGCGATACTATCTCACTTACCTCCACCACAGGCCAGCCTTTTTGAATCTAAGACTGAACCAAAGTCACCCGGCTCAGCAAAGCGTAATTTCAGGAAGCGTGTACGAGACATACTCTGCGAGGACTAACTAAAAGATATTGTAAATTCAGGCGCTAATATTACTAATACAACTTCAGATTAACTTCACCGCCCGAGTCGTTTCTTCAAATTCCTGGCTTTGTGTTCATGTCGGTCAGCCGACGCAGTGCATCCAACGCCCAAGCAAACAAGCACTATTCCAAAAAGCCCAACCGAACTCGATGAGGCACAAAACATACTGCCAGCTACTATCCCTACCGTTGCAAGAACTATTGCCAAAATAATATACATATTTGCCCTATGTTTCACTTCATCAATTTTCTCCTGGGTCTGGAACTCTTGCCATCCAGTGTCTTCCCCAACTAAAATTTCCCCACATTTAGGGCAAAATACTGTATCTTCATCTATTTTTTCCCCACAGTATTGACAGTATGGCATGGCCACACCTCCCACTCTCTTTCCAATATTATAAGATAACGCTGACCAAAAATCACTATCTTCTGCTGGCGTGTGCGCAGGAGATTATTACCAAGTCATACAAAAATTTTTTAAAGCTCGCAGTAGTGTGTCAGTAGCAAGCTTTTCCAATAATACCTAGCCCTTCAGCCAGGGCATCATATCCCTGAGCTTTTTGCCCACAACCTCGATGGGGTGCTCTGCTTCCATTCGCCTCACGGCATTAAAGCTGGGGCGGCCAGCCTGGTTTTCCAAAATCCACTCTGTAGCAAAGCTGCCATTCTGAATCTCGGCCAGAATTTGCTCCATTTCCTCCCGGACCAAATCATCAATGACTCGTGGCCCCCGCGTATAATCTCCATACTCTGCCGTATCGCTTACCGAATAGCGCATATAACTCAAACCACCTTGATAAATCAGGTCAACAATGAGCTTTAACTCGTGGCAAACCTCGAAATAGGCGATCTCCGGTTGATAGCCAGCCTCTATCAATGTTTCAAAGCCAGCCTTTATCAGAGAAGAGACTCCTCCACAAAGCACCGTTTGCTCGCCGAAAAGGTCGGTCTCGGTCTCTTCAGCAAAAGTCGTTTCCAAAACCCCGGCTCTAGCGCAACCAATCCCCTTGGCATAGGCCAGAGCTGTGTCTTTCGCTTTCCCCGAGGCATCCTGGTAGATAGCCACCAAGGCCGGAGGTCCTGAACCTTCAGTATAAAGCCTTCTGAGTATATGTCCCGGACATTTAGGCGCTATCATGCTAACATCGACATCAACTGGAGGCACGATTTGGGAAAAATGGATACTAAAACCATGCGCAAATATAAGTGTCTTGCCCCGGGCCATCTCCTTCTCAATTGACTCGCGATAGATTCTGGGCTGCACAGTATCCGGAGCTAGCATAACAATTATATCTGCCTTTTTGGCTACTTCAGCGGCGGTGGCCACTTCAAAATCAGCTTTCTTTGCTGCCTTCCAGACTTCAGTGCCTGGTAACTCGGCAACAATGACCTGGCAGCCGCTGTCCCTTAGGTTCTGGGCATGAGCATGTCCCTGGCTCCCAAAGCCAATAATGCCAACTGTCTTTCCTTTGAGCAAATCCAGGTTAGCATCCTTGTCATAATAAATTTTAGCCATAATCCCTCCTCTATTAACCTTCAGTTGTCAGTTATCAACTATCGGCAATTATTTAAGAACTGCTTCCACGAGTTAAGGCTATCCTGCCAGTTCGTGAAAGTTCCTTAACACCAAAATCACTAAGGAGCCCGAGCAGAGAATTCACCTTGTCTTCGTCACCGGTCACCTCTACTGTCAGTGAACCTGGAGCAACATCAACTATGTTAGCCCGGAAAATGCCAACGATTTGCATAATCTCGCTTCTTGTCGAGGCAGTAGCCTTCACCTTAATTAAGGCCAATTCTCTGTCCACCATGTCTTCTTCAGTTATATCAGAGACTTTAATCACGTTGATTAGCTTGTCCAGTTGTTTTCTCACCTGCTCTATCTGAGCAGAATCACCGACAGCAACAATGGTCATGCGAGATAAGCCGGGATGTTCACTACCACCTACAGCAAGACTTTGAATATTAAATGAGCGCCGTCGGAATAAACTAGTTATTCGATTAAGCACCCCCGGTTTATCTTCCACTAAAGCTACTAAGGTATGTTTTGTATTAGTCAATTTGCCCCCCAATAGATAAATTCCAAATTACAATCTCTAAATTCAAAACCCTCATCTTTTGGTCATTGGCATTTTGCAATTTATGCTTATAATTTTCCTCCCAATACCTCTGGCCTAGATGGCTCGAAAAATCTGGCCAGGCTTTCCCCTGGTGGCACTATGGGATAGACGTTCTCCTCGGGCTCGATAAGAAAATCGATGAGAAAAGCTCCAGGGTACTCCATGGCCTTCTGTATAGCCGGTATGACTTCCTCTCTGCGTTTCACCCTGATACCAGGAATGTCATATGCTTCGGCAATTTTGACAAAATCGGGATTCCAAAGCTTCGTGTCAACGTAGCGCCTCCCATAGAATAGCTCCTGCCACTGTCTTACCATGCCTAAATACCCGTTGTTCATGATAGCTATTTTTACAGCAATGTTTTCCTGTGTCAGGGTAGCTAACTCCTGGATAGTCATCTGAAAGCCGCCGTCGCCCGCAACACACCATACCACCTCCTCGGGGCGACCGACTTTAACTCCCATGGCCGCGGGTAGTTCGAACCCCATGGGGCCCAAACCCCCTGCAGAAATAAGGCTGTTTGGCTTGGTATAAACGAAATGTTGTGCCGCCCACATTTGATTCTGCCCCACCCCGGTAACCAATAAAGCATCACCTTGTGTGGCCTCGTAGATCTGGTGAATAATGTATTGAGGCAATAGCTCATCACTTTGCCTGATTTCTAGCGATGGATACTCATGCCTCCACTGTTCTATTTGGGAAAGCCAATCCCCGTGCTCTCTTCTCTCAATCTCCTCATTCAGGGCTGTGAGCACGCTTTTTACATCCCCGACTACCGGCACCTCGGTGAGAATATTCTTTCCAATCTCTGCGGGGTCGATATCGATGTGAATGACGCGGGCATTGGGAGCAAACTCCCTGGTATTTCCCGTAGCTCGGTCATCAAATCTCATACCAATAGCGATAAGAAGGTCGGCGTTTTGCACTGCCATATTGGCGCAAGCTATGCCATGCATCCCCAGCATGCCAAGATCAAGTATATGGTTTCCAGGGAAGGAGCCCAGACCAAGGAGAGTGTGAGCCACTGGTAATTGTGCTTTCTCAGCAAATTTCTTAAACTCATCGTAGGCTTGGGAAATAATTATCCCCCTGCCAGCGATGATAACAGGCTGCTCAGCTTCGTTAATGAGCTTTGCTGCTTTCTTAATTTGAGCTGGGTGCCCACGAGAGACAACCTTGTAGCTCGGCAAATCAAGCTTATCGGGATAAACAAAGTCCGTTTGCTCTTGCTGGACATCCCGCGGTATGTCAATAAGCACAGGTCCCGGCCTTCCTGTCTGGGCAATGTGGAAGGCCTCTTTAATCGTTTTAGCCAGCTCAGCAACATCGGTAACAAGATAGTTATGTTTGGTAATTGGAATGGTAATGCCTGTGATATCCGTCTCCTGAAAGGCATCCTTGCCAATAACAGGTGTGGCTACCTGGCCAGTTATAGCTACCATGGGTGCTGAATCCATATAAGCGCAGGCAATGCCGGTAACCAGATTAGTAGCTCCAGGCCCCGAAGTAGCAATACACACTCCCGCCTTATGTGTAACTCGAGCATAGCCATCGGCGGCATGAGCCGCTCCCTGCTCATGGCGAACTAATATATGTCGGAGTTGAGGATATTGGGGGAAGGTATCATATATCGGTAAGACAGCACCACCGAGAATGCCAAAAATAACCTCTACCCCTTCTTTAATTAAACTCTCACAGAGAATCTGAGCACCAGTCTTCTTCATAGAATAGCTCCTTACCCAGCAAACACCGCACCAGTGCTGGCCGAGCTTACTTTATCACTATACCTCTTGAGATAGCCAGTTTTAATCTTGGGTTCAAAGGAAGGCAATGAAGCCAGCCGTTGTTCTAGCTCTTTTTGGCTTAATTCTACTTCCAATTTGTGGGCAGGTATGTTTATCTTAATAATATCGCCATTCCGCAAAGCCGCTATCGGACCTTTCTCTGCCGCCTCAGGAGAGACATGCCCAATGGCTGCTCCTCGCGTGCCTCCGGAAAAGCGTCCATCTGTAATGAGAGCTACCTTTTTATCCATACCCATACCACTGAGAAGGGAGGTAGCTGCTAACATCTCCCGCATTCCTGGCCCTCCCTTGGGGCCTTCATAGCGAATGACGATTACCTCACCTGACTTAAACTCGCCTTTCATTATCGCCGCCGTGGCTTCCTCCTCACTATCGAAAACTCTCGCTGGACCCCGATGGACTAACATCTCAGAAGCTACTGCAGCGCTTTTCACTACGCTGCCATCAGGCGCGAGATTGCCAAATAATATGCTGATACCACCAGTAGAGGCATGCGGTTGTGACAGGGGGTGGATTACCTCTCTATTTTTAACTTTTGCCCCCGCAATTATTTCCTCCAAGGACTTGCCCAAAATGGTGTTCGCCTTAAGCTTCAGCAATCCCGATAGTTCGTGCATTATCGCAGGAATGCCACCAGCTAAGTCCAGGTCCTCAATATGATAATCGCTGGCCGGGCTTAATTTGCAGATATGAGGAACAGAGTCGCTAATTTCGTTTATCCAAGACAGTGGAAAATCTATCCCAGCCTCGTGCGCTATGGCAGCAAGGTGCAACACAGAATTTGTGCTGCCCCCCAGGGCCATGTCCACTACAAAGGCATTGTAAAGAGAATCCCTGGTGATAACGTCTTTAGGCCGAATATCTTTGGCCAGCGTTTCCATGGCTTGCTGCCCGGCTTTATAGGCAAGTTGTACCCGCCGTTCTTCCACTGCGGGGATTGTGCCGTTACCCGGCAAAGCCATTCCCAGGGCTTCGCTGAGACAATTCATGGTATTAGCAGTGAACATCCCGGCACAGCTCCCGGAACCAGGACAGGCGACCATCTCCAGTTCTTGCAGCTCGGCCTCGGTTATCTTGCCCTTAGCTACTTCGCCTACAGCTTGAAAAACTGTAATAAGGTCAACGGACCTGGCAGCGTTTCCCTGGACAAACTTCCCGGCTAACATGGGACCACCGCTGACAAAGACAGAGGGTAAATTAAGCCTGACCGCAGCCATCAGCATCCCAGGAATGACCTTGTCGCAATTCGGGATAAATACCAGGCCATCGAAGGCATGAGCTTGAGCCAGGATTTCCACCGAGTCGGCAATGAGCTCTCGACTGGGCAAGCTGTATTTCATTCCCGGGTGGTTCATAGCGATACCATCGCAAACAGCTATGGTATTGACCTCAAAAGGCACCCCACCCCGACTGCGAATCCCTGCCTTTACCGCCTTGGCGATTGTTTGTAAATGGATGTGCCCGGGAACAATCTCGCTAAAGCTATTGATTACTCCAATAAATGGCTTATCCCAGTCATCTGAAGAGCAACCGACAGCCCGCAGCAGCGCCCTATGAGGCGCCCGCTCGATGCCCTTCTTCACCATGTCGCTTCGCATTTAACTTATGCTCCTCAAGTGAATTATGTCGCATAAAATAGCACAATGCCTAATTAGCGTCAATGCGATATCTTTTTGGCTTTAGGCCGCGGTTTGTATTATGGGTTAACCTGGGCTAAAATACAGGAAGGCATGTGTTTAGCAATACCGGTAAGGATTGTTTCCATAGACGGGGATGAGGCTGAAACAGAAATCGCCGGGGTGAGGCGTCGAGTTAGCATTGCCTTTACTCCAGAGGCCAAGCTGGGGGATTACGTATTGCTGCATACGGGATATGCCATAGGTGTTATAGATGAAGCTGAAGCCGAAGAGACCCTGAAGCTCCTGGAAGAGATAGCAAGTCTAAGTGAAGTTCATTGACGAGTATCAAGACAGCAAGCTAGCCAGGGGACTAGCATACAAAATTGCTCAGCGCTCCACCAAAACGATAAGCCTGATGGAATTTTGCGGTGGGCACACGCATGCCATATTGCGATATGGAATTCGCCAGTTAGTTCCCAAAACGGTGGAAATGAGGTCGGGGCCAGGCTGCCCCGTCTGTGTTACAGCAACCGCTGACCTGGACAAAGCCATCGCCCTGGCACACCTGCCCGACGTTATCGCTACTACTTTTGGAGACATGATAAGAGTTCCCGGCAGCTATTCGAGCTTGCAACAGGCGAAAGCCGAGGGAGCAGATGTACGAATAGTATATTCCACCATAGACGCTGTAGAGATAGCAAAAGCCAACCCCGAGAAATCAGTCATCTTCATCGGCATCGGCTTTGAGACCACGGCGCCAACCATAGCTGCTTCTATACTTAAGGCACAGCAGGAGAAAATAGAAAACTTCTACGTTTTGTCTCTTAATAAGCTGACCCCGCCGGTGATGAAAGCGCTGCTCGACTCAGGCGAGGTAAAGCTAGACGGCATCGTCTGTCCCGGACATGTTAGTGTTATAATTGGTTCTCATCCCTATGAATTTATCCCCAGGGATTATGGAGTGGCCTGTGTCATCTCGGGATTTGAACCACTGGATATCTTGTTATGCATAGATAAGCTGGTGGAGCAAATTGAAAAGGGCGAGCCCAAAGTGGAGATAGCTTATCCCCGGGGAGTAAAGCCCGAGGGAAATAGAAAAGCCCGGCAACTGATGGAGGATGTTTTTGAGATTGGCGAAGCTAACTGGCGGGGGATTGGAATTGTCCCCCAAAGTGGCTTGAAAATTAGAGGAAAATACGAGCAATTTGACGCCGGCAAGGCTTTTTCAGTGAGCCTGAAACCACCGAGGGAGCCTAAGGGATGTCGGTGCGGGGATGTAATCCGTGGCGCAGCTACATCACCTGAGTGCAAACTCTTCAGGAAGGTCTGCACCCCGGAAAGACCTGTCGGTCCCTGCATGGTCTCCAGTGAAGGCGCCTGCGCCGCCTATTATCAATACGGGACTCTTGAAAATTCGCAAGGCTTTTAGGGCAGATATGGAGCAGGCTTATGGATGACATCATTCTTTTAGCCCATGGCAGTGGTGGCAAATTGAGCCACGAACTGGTGGAGAAAAAATTCCTTCCCTTCCTGGCTAATCCGGCGTTAAATAAATTAGATGATTCAGCTATTTTCGAAGCCAGCGGGCGGCTGGCTTTCACCACCGATGGCTACGTGGTAAATCCCATCTTTTTCCCCGGCGGCGATATCGGCAAGCTAGCCGTTTGTGGCACGGTGAACGACTTAGCTATGAATGGAGCCAGGCCTCTATATTTGAGTCTCTCGGCAATCATAGAAGAAGGCTTTCTCTTAAGTGAGCTTGAGCAGATAGTGCAATCAATAAAGAAAGCTGCTGAAGAAGCCGAGGTAAGTATAATCGCCGGGGATACCAAGGTGGTAAATCGAGGACAAGCTGATAAGCTGTTTATCACCACCTCGGGAGTAGGGATAATCTCTCCCGGAGTTGATATCTCAGGGGCTAACGCCAGAGCTGGGGACAAGGTCCTGTTGAGTGGCACCATTGGCGACCACGGAATAGCTGTAATGAGTCAGCGTGAAGGATTAAGGTTCTCCATGACTTTGGAAAGCGACTGCGCTCCATTGAATAAATTAGTATCTCAGATGCTGGAGGTCTCGTCCAGGATTCATTGCCTCCGCGACCCAACCAGGGGTGGGCTAGCAACCACGCTCAACGAACTGGCCCGGCAATCGAAGGTGGGCATTGTGGTAGAAGAGGCCAAGATACCAGTGAAGGAAGAGGTTAAAGCTGCCTGCGAGCTCCTGGGACTGGACCCCATTTATGTGGCAAATGAAGGCAAGGTTGTAGCTGTAATTGACCCCGCCGATGCCGATAAGATTCTTGCTCAAATGAAGCAAAATAGCTATGGTAGAGACGCTGCCATCATCGGCGAGGTAACCAATGAGCACCCGGGAAAGGTGGTAATGAGAACAAAGCTCGGCCCTTCCCGAATCGTTGATATGCTCTCCGGGGAACTGCTACCTCGAATATGCTAAGTGGTTGCCGGATGGTCAAAAAATCTCTCCGCCTCTGCTATAATTGTTCTTTTAACTAACGATACGAACAGGAGGTGAACCAGGATGGAGTATGAAGACCTGTTACTGGAAAAGGATGATTGCGGCATTGCCACTTTGACCCTCAATGTACCGAATAAGTTGAACGCCCTTACCGTGAAAATGGGTATGAACCTGCCTCTGGCGGTAGATGAAGTGGCCCAAGATGACAGTGTCAGGGTATTGATTGTTACCGGTGCCGGGCGTGGTTTCTGTTCCGGCGCTGACGTCTCCGCCATGCAATTGCTGACCGGGGCTGCCGAGCAATCCCGCTTCAACCGTCTCCAGGTAACCGGGTGGCCCGCTGCTGATATCTTCCCCAAGCTGCTGAAACCAACCATTGCCGCTATAAATGGGCCCTGTGTTGGCGCCGGCCTATCTCTAGCACTGAGCTGTGACATCAGAATAGCCTCGGAGACAGCCAGGTTTGGTGTCGCCCAGGTGGCACGGGCACTGGTGCCTGACTTCGGTCTGACATGTTACCTGCCTCTGGCCGCGGGAATGTCCAGTGCTCTGGAATTAATGTACACAGCCGAGTTAATCGATGCCGCCGAAGCCTTGCGTATCGGCCTTGTCAGCCGGGTCGTTCCACCTGATGACCTGATGAAGACAACCAGGGAATTAGCCAACAAGATTGTTCAGCAGGCACCTCTTTCTGTAGAACTAACCAAGAAGATGGTGTGGCGCGGTCTCTTCGACAGGCTGGCGCGTCAACTTGACCTTGAGACCGACTCCATACGGATATGCCGGCAGAGTGAGGACCACCGCGAGAGCGTGAAAGCCTTCCTGGAGAAGAAGCCCTTGCCCACGTTCAAGGGGAAGTAAGCATTCCGCACTTAATTCCTGTTAAGCGACATGATTTGATTCTGTCAACTCGTTTGACAGCCAGAATTCGCCAGTGCTACACTTCGTTCACCTGTGAAGCGTATTGGTATTCTGTATCACCCCCTACGGGAGAAAGCCCGAGACTTAGCTGAGAAACTGGAAGAGTTTCTATCCTCTCGAGGAGTCTCTTCGTGGCGATGCTCAGCCTGGGACGAGGATGAAGCTAAACCCCGGGTTGCGGGCACAGAGTTAATTCTCAGTATTGGCGGAGATGGCACTATCCTCCATTCTGCTCGAATCGTAATCCCCCTGCCGGTACCCATTTTAGGTATAAACCTGGGCAGGCTGGGATTTATAACAGAGATAGATGGCAATGAGGTCTTATCCGATTTACCCGATTTGCTCGAGGGTAAAGGCTGGATCGAGGAAAGGGCCATGCTCGAGGCTCGGTTTGAAGACAAAAGCTTTCATGCCTTGAATGACGTGGTACTACGAAGTGTGGCAGTCCGCCTGGTTAACATAGAAGTAGAAATTGATGGCGCAGCGATAACCACTTACCGGGCTGATGGCGTAATTGTGGCTACCGCTACCGGGAGCACAAGCTATTCCCTGGCATCTGGCGGACCAATTCTTCATCCTCAATCCAAGGAAATCGTCCTCAAACCAATATCCTGCCACCTGGGATTGAGTCATGCCCTGGTACTGCCTCCGCAGAGCATAGTTGATTTGAAGGTTGCCCACAGAGAAAAGGTCATACTTAGCATTGACGGACAAGTTGAATTGCCATTATCAGACGGGCAAAATATCAGAGTGAAGCTCAGTCCTCACATAGCTCGCTTCTTAAGAATTCACCAGCCAAACTATTTTTATAGTTCGCTGTGGCAAAAATTGGGAGGAAGAAGAAATGAAAGCTGATATAAAGGTTGATAGGGCAAAGGTGAGCGATGCTACCTCCATGCACCAGATGATCAGTCGTTTTGCTGATAAGGGGGAGATGTTGCCTCGCGCCTTATCTGAGATATATGATGATATTAGAGATTACTTCGTAGTCAGGAAAGGAAGTCAGGTTATCGCTTGTGCGGCATTGCACGTTACCTGGGTTGATTTAGCTGAAATCAGGTCTCTGGCTGTCGACGAAAAGGAACAGAACCAAAGGATTGGCTCTTTGCTTGCCCAGGCCTGTCTTGAAGAGGCTAAGGAATTAGGCATACCCAGGGTTTTTTGCCTCGTTCGTAAGCCGGCTTTTTTTGAAAAACATGGCTTCCAACTAATCGACAAAACGGAGCTGCCCCAGAAGGTATGGGCGGAATGCTATCGCTGTCCCAAGTTTCCCAACTGCGATGAGGTAGCTCTTATTCGCCACCTTTGAAGCTGTCACAAGAGTATGGTGAAGCCGGAAAAGAAGCTAGCTACCCAACAGATTTATCACGGGCGCGCGGTAAACATACGCGTGGACACTGTGGAGAAAGCTAGCGGCAGAAAGACCACCAGAGAAGTGGTGGAGCACAGCGATTGTATAGCTGTAGTGGCACTTGATGAACAAGATAATGTCCTTCTAGTTCGCCAGTTCCGCCATCCAGTGGACAGGTTTCTTCTGGAAATACCTGCTGGTGGCATTGACCCCGGTGAAGAGCCCATTGACTCTGTGCGCCGCGAATTACAAGAGGAAATTGGCTATCTCCCCCGGAAAATAGACAAATTGGGGGGCTTTTACGCCACCCCGGGCTATGGCACGGAGTACCTCCATTGCTTTTTGGCTACCGACCTTGTGCCCAGTCGTCTCGTGGCTGAGGATACTGACGACATCGAGCTAGTCCGAGTTTCCCCGGATGAGATACCCCAACTTATCGCCTCGGGTGAAATCTGCGATGCCAAAAGCATCGCTGCCCTGCTTATTTTCCTCTTTAGACGGCGAGGGAAGTAGACTTATCTGTGAGGTGATATCCCAATTGGCGCACACGCCAAATCGACCCTTTGACGGTGCGAAGGATGTGTTATAATAATCCTATAAGCTAGAGATGTTGGAAAAACTAAACTGTTACGTGAAAAGACTTGGCATCTTTTTGATTACGGTAGCCTTAATTGCCGGGATGGCAGGCTGTTTTTCTCCTCGTTCGCAAGACCTGGAAATACGGACTTGGTATGATTTGGATGCCATCAGGAACAACTTGAGCGGCCATCATATTCTGATGAACGACCTCGATTCCACCACTGACGGTTATGAAGAGCTGGCGAGCCCGACAGCCAATGAGGGACAGGGCTGGCAGCCAATTATTGGAACCGGGGGTGATCCTCCATTTACTGGAACTTTCGACGGGCAAGGATACGAGATACGTGACCTGTTTATCAACCTCCCTGGCAAAGGTTATGTAGGGCTTTTTAGTATTGTTGGTGAGGGAGGGCGCATCGAAGATATCGGCTTGTTGAACGTCGATGTGACTAGCAATGCGTATATTGGCGGTCTGGTGGGAGCTAATAGTGGCACTGTGAGCAATTCCTATTCCACCGGTAGCGTCACTGGCGAGGAGGGTGTTGGCGGTCTGATGGGAGCTAATAGTGGCACTGTGAGCAACTCCTATTCTAGCGGCAGCGTGACTGGCGAGAACCATGTCGGCGGTCTGGTGGGAGACAATCAAGAGGAAGGCACCGTGAGCAATTCTTTTTGGGATACGCAAACCAGCGGACAAGATAACTCGGATGGCGGGACGGGCAAGACTACAGCGCAGATGAAGGACATCGCCACCTTCTCAGGGGCAGGCTGGAACATAATCGCAATCGGCGATCCTGGTGAGCGCAATCCTGCATATATCTGGAATATCGTTGTTGACGACGAGAAGACCTATCCCTTCCTGAGCTGGCAGTCGTAACTTCTTATACGGCGAAATTGGCAATAACTGCTTGCCCCAGAGATATGCCACCGTCATTACAGGGCACTTGCCTGTGGGTAAAAACCTGGAAACCGCTGCTTTCCAGTAAGCTGACCGTTTTTCTCAAAAGTAAGCGATTCTGGAATACGCCGCCGCTTAAGGCGACCTGAGTGATGCCGGTTTCAGCGGATATCAAGTGACACATCTCGTTTATCATCTGGGCTACGGTATTGTGGAATTTGACTGATATCCTCCCCTTTGAGATACCCTGATGTAAGTCTTCTATTACGGCTGAGAGCAGGTCCCTCAGGTGCACGATTCTTATTCCTTCGTCTTCTACTATGCGGTATGGGTAGCTTTCATTATTACCGGAGATTGCTTCGTCGAGTTCCCTCGCTTCGCTCGGGACAGGCCTCGCAATGACAGAAGAGAGGGCAGCCATTTCCAGTTCCACCGCCGCCTGTCCTTCGTAATTTATTTCGCCCCTTATGCCTAACAGGGCTGATATGGCATCAAAAAGGCGCCCCATGCTTGAGCTAAGCGGTGAATTTATCTTTCTTTCTATCTGGCGTTTGATAACCTCTATTTCAACTTCAGTAACTTGCCCGATAGAAGCTAGTTGAGATTGCTTCGCTTCGCTCGCAATGACAGCGTTGAGGGCATTTTCCCCTAACAGGGTGAGAATATAGCCGATGGCGGTGCGGTAGGGTCTTTTTATAGCTGCGGCTCCTCCAGGCAAAGGCAGGTATTCCAGATGTCCTGCTCGGCTAAAATTACGGTAGTCGGCTACCAGGAATTCCCCTCCCCAGATATTTCCATCGGCACCCATTCCTGTGCCGTCGAAGGCCACGCCTATAACCGGGGACTTCAGCCCATTATCAGCCAGACAACTGGCGATATGAGCATGGTGATGCTGCACAGGAATAAGCTTTATACCGAACTCGCCTAACTCCCGGGCATACTTCGTGGCCAGATAATCAGGGTGAAGGTCATGGGCAATGATTTCAGGCTCTATATGGAAAAGCCTTTTATACAGGGATATAGTGCTGTCAAAATGTTCCAGGGTTTCCATATTCTCCATATCGCCGATATGCTGTGATAAAAAGGCATAGTTGTCTTTAGTCAGGCAGAAAGTATTTTTCTCCTCAGCGCCACAACCAAGCACCTGCTTGGCCTCAAATGTGAGGCGTATGGGATAGGGAGCGTAGCTACGCGCCCGTCTTATAAGCTGGCTTGTGCCCTTTTCCACTATGGCAACGCTGTCGTCGTAGCGGGAATAGATATCCCGATTATGGACTAGAAAGTAATCGGCAATACCGGAAAGCCTCCTTAAGGCTTCATCATTGTCTCTGGCGATAGGCTCTTCACTGAGATTGCCGCTGGTCATTACTAAAGGCAAGCCCGTATCCCTGAGCAGGATGTGGTGGAGCGGTGTATATGGCAGCATAATCCCTAAGAATCGTAAAGCTGGCGCTACCTCCCGAGATACAGATGAGTCCTCTCTCCACCTCACGAGCACGATGGGGCTTTGAGGTGAGGTAAGTAAATTTTCCTCCTCTGGCGAGACATAACAATGTCTTTTTGCTTCCTCGACAGTGGCAACCATTATGGCAAGGGGCTTGGAGGGGCGCTTCTTCCTCTGCCGCAACGTTTTAACTACGGTATCGTTCGTGGCATCGCAAGCCAGGAGAAAACCCCCTAAGCCCTTAATGGCCACGATTTTCCCTTCTTTAAGGAGCTGACTGGCAGCAGCTATAGGATTCGACTCGGTTACTAGATTACCCTGGTTATCAACTAGCTGGACCTGGGGACCACATTTTGGGCAGGCGTTGGGCTGGGCATGGAAGCGGCGGTCCAGGGGATTATCATATTCCGCCTGGCACTGGGGGCACATCTGGAAGGAGCGCATGGTTGTTTTGGGGCGGTCATAGGGCATATTTTCAATTATGGTAAAGCGCGGGCCGCAATTGGTGCAGTTGGTAAAGGGATAGCGGTAGCGGCGGTCTTCAGGGTCCAACAATTCAGCTAAGCAAGGTTGGCAAGTAGCAACATCCGGAGAGATAAGCTGATATTTCCCTGCCTGTGCCTGGCTCTGCCGAATTTCAAAGTTTTTATAACCGAAGGGTGGATGATACTCAATAGTTACGTTCTCGATGTAAGCTAGCGGTGGGACTTTTGTCTCGAGCTCCAGCTCAAATTGCTCAACAGCTTCTGCTTCACCTTCTACCTCAATCTTGACATCCTCTGAAGTGTTGTAAACCCATCCCTTAAGGTTGTGTTTAACAGCCAGTCCATAGACGAAAGGCCTGAAGCCGACGCCCTGAACAATGCCCCGGACGCTAATAGAAGCTAATTTGAGGGATTGCCTTGTTACTTTTGACATATAGGATGATTCTTGGGGAATGCAATAACCTCACCCCAGGTGGATTCGATTTTAAATTAAACGGGGTCCCCGCGAAAATCGCAAGATTTTCGTGGGGTGGAATAATAGGTGAAATTTATACTAACACGCCCTCAATCTCGGCCATAATTTCTTCGCTAGTAAAATGTCTGTGAGTAATTGCTCCGCTGGGACAAGCTGCGACACAGGTGCCACAGCCCTTGCACAGTGCCTCATTGATATTAGAGACCTTCTTCTCATCGTCAAAAGAAATAGCACTATAAGGGCAGAGAAGATTACAGATTCGACACCCTGAGCAAAGATCTTCGTCGATAACTGCCGTGCTTGCCTCAAGCTCCACCTTGCCTTTGGTGATTACAGCTAGAACCTTGGCTGCCGCCGCCGAGGCTTGGGATACCGTGTCCGGGATATCCTTAGGACCTTGGCAACAACCCACCACATAGATCCCATCGGTCCTGGTCGCTACTGGATCCAGCTTGGGGTGGCGTTCCAAAAGGAAGCCATCAGCCTTGAGACTCACGGTGAAGATATGAGCCACTTTATCGGCATCTTGCTGCGGTTCGATGGCAGTGCAGAGGACGACCATATCAGCAAATACCTGGGTCACCTTGCCGTTATCTGGATCCTCCGCAGTGATAGTTAGCTTACCTCGGTCCATCCCTTTTCCATTAGCGCTGGCGACCTGCTGAACCTTCCCCCGGACGAAATTCGCCCCCTCCCCAACCAATCGCTCGTAGAAATCCTCATAATCCTTGCCAAAGCAGCGGATATCAGTAAATATTTGGTAGACCTGGGCATCAGTCTTTTCTTTGATAAGGTGGGAGTGTTTTAAGGCATACATGCAACAGACTCGTGAACAATAGTCGTGGAACTCTTCATCGCGGCTGCCGACACAGTGGACAACGGCCACGCTTCGGGGAACGGAGCCATCCTTGAGTTGAATATTACCACCAGTGGGACCAGTGGCATTACATAGTCTCTCGAACTCGAGCCCGGTGATAATGTCGTCAAATTTCCCATAGCCGTACTGAGCAGCAACAGAAGGGTCAAAGGTCTGAAAGCCGGTAGCCAGGATGATATTGCCTACCTCCACCTCTATTAGTTTTTCCTCATCATCGAAATTAATAGCCCCTATCTCACAGAATTTCTCACAGGCACGGCACTTGCCCTTCTGGAAATAGATGCAGTTCTCCCGATCAATGACGGGAACATTGGGCACTGCCTGGGGGAATGGAGTATAAATGACTTTCCGCTGTCCCAAACCCATTTCGAATTCGCTGGTTACTTTCCAGGGGCATTTCTCCTGACAGACCCCGCAACCGGTGCACTTCTCCTCATCGACGTACCTGGCTTTCTTTCTGATCTTGGCCTTGAAGTTGCCGACGTAGCCTGATACCTCTTCGACCTCACTATAGGTGAGTAGCTCGACATAAGGATGCGAACCCAGCTCGCTCATATTGGGGGTCAGGATACAGGCCGAGCAGTCTAATGTAGGGAAGGTCTTGTCCAGCTGAATCATATGTCCCCCAATGGAAGGCTCTCGCTCCACTAAGTAAACCTTGTGACGAGAGTTAGCGATCTGCAAGGCTGCTTGAATACCGGCAATACCTCCACCCACTACTAGCGTGCTGGAATTTACCGGGACTTCTCTTACCTCAAGAGGTTCATGGAAAAAGACCCGCCGTACTGCTGCCCGCACTAGCGCCTTGGCTTTTTCGGTGGCTTTTTCGTGATCCTCGGTTACCCAGGAGCAATGCTCTCGAATATTAGCCATCTGGAATAAGTGACGGTTCAGCCCTGCCTGCTCACATACCTTGCGGAAGGTGGGTTCATGCATTGTGGGGGAGCAAGAGGCAACCACAACACGGTTTAAGCCCAACTCTTTGATATCCTTCTTTATCATCTCCTGCCCCGGCTCAGAGCACATGAACCTATAGACTTGGGCTACCACCACTGAATCCAGCTGCGAGGCATACTCGGCTACCTCAGCCACATCTACCGTTCCAGCAATGTTAGTGCCACATTGGCAGATATATACTCCTGTCCTTACTTCATCCTTATTGCTTTTATTTCCTGCTGTCATGGTTGCTCCAAAAACTGTGAAAGTTGCTCTAGGGTAAATACCGGACCATCCTGGCAAACATACTTTTCTCCAATATTGCATCGGGCGCATTTACCAAGGCCGCACTTCATCTTAGCCTCCAGAGTGGTAACAATCTGGTTATCCTTAAAGCCCAAGTCTCTTAGCCTGGCCAGGGTAAAGCGGATCATTATCGGTGGTCCGCAAATAATAGCAATGGCATTATCTGGCGAGGGTGCCAATTCCTTCACTACATCGGGGACCAGGGCCACTCGTCCTTTCCACTCTTCATCACCCCTGTCAACAGTGAGTTCCAATTTAGTTCCGGGTGCTTTCATCCATGTTGGGAACTCCGGTTGAAACACCAAGTCTTGAGGTGTTCGTGCCCCGTTTATGATCAACAACTCCTTGTAATCATTTCGCCGTTCCAGTATTCTGTTAATCACCGGACGCAGTGGTGCCATCCCGATGCCCCCGCCGATGACTATTACATTCTTTCCCACATAATCCTCTAAAGGAAAGTAATTGCCGAAGGGTCCCCGCACTCCCAGGGTGTCTCCGGGCTCGAGCTCCTGTAAGGCTCTGGTTACCGTGCCAATACGCCGCACGGCGAATTCCAGGCCGTCTCTCTGTAGAGGCAAAGACACGATGCCAAAGGGTGCCTCTCCCTCTCCAAAGGCTGAGAGCAAGGCAAACTGCCCTGGCTTGTAGTCAAAGCTGGCTCTGATGTCAGGGCCTTCCAGTTCCACACTTAGAAGCTTGATATCGGGGGTCAGCTGGGTAGCCGTCTTCAGAGTCGCTAGATAGGGAATAAAAGGACTTTCAAGACCCACTTTTAGCCTCCGTCACTTGCTGCAGGTTGCTTATAACCTCGCGAATGTCTATATTTACTGGACAGTCCCTAACGCAGCGGCCGCAGCCAACACAGGCCACGTCCTGGAATTGCTCTGGAAAGTAGAGGAGCTTATGATAGAAACGCTGCCGCAACCTCTCTCCCTTCGTAGTCCGGGGGTCATAACCCCCAGCCGTGAGGCTAAAGCCCGGGGATTGGCAGCTCTCCCAGCTCCGCACTCGTTCTACCTTTCCCTTATCAGCATAGTCCCGCATATCGAAGCAATAGCAGGTGGGACAAACATAAGCACAGATGTTACAATGCAAGCAGCGGTCAGCAAGTTGCTCCCAATAAGGGTCATTGAAGAGTTCCCTCATTGCTGAGATGACTTCCTTGGTGGGAACAGTCTGAAGCTTGGGAGGAGTGGGCACTTTCCCCTTATACTCTACCAAGCCCTTGGGTAGCAAGGCCTTTCCCTTCTCAGTAACAGCCTGAACAATGTAGCCATCCTCTACCTCAGTAAGCAGGATATCCACATTGCTGGGGTCATCAGGTGCACTACCCATGCTGGTGCAGAAACACTCCGGTTGCACCTGGCAACAGGCAAGACCGATAAGAGCTGTTCGACTGCGGCGTTCCCGATACAGGGCATCGCTCGGCTCTTGTAGAAAAGGGCCATCCATCAAGGCAATGCCTTTAGCATCGCAGGGATGTAATCCAAAAATAACCGCATCATGTTCCACCAGCGTGGGAACCAACTCGACCTTCCCATCATCTCTTTGCACCGAGAAAAGGGTCTCTGTGGGGGGCAGGAACCATCCTTTGGGTGAGAGCGTGGTGTTATCGAAATCAAAGATAACTTCTTCCACCTTAGATATGGGTTGAAACATGGTCTGCCCTTGAACCCGGACTGGAGCAACGACGATGTGCTTCTGGAGGAGCGAATCAAGCCAGCGAATCAGGTCATCCTTGGAGGCAAATAAGTTCATTTTTCGAACTCCAATATTTCTTCCTTCTTAAAGGTGGCGAAGGGGGGTGGTTCTTCAGGGTCCAGCCCCGCCTGAAAGGCAAAAAGTTCCTTCACATCCTTTTCTAGCTTTCGGTTGAGCAGGCTGAGGGGAATGCCCACGGGGCAAACTCGCTCGCACTCATTACAGCCGATGCAGCGCCCCGCCAGGTGAAAGGCTCGGATGGTCTGCCACAAGTCGTTCTCCTCGGGGGCGATGCGGATGCCCACCCATAGGGGCTCGAGTCGTTCGGCAAAGCACACGGGGCAGTAACAGCCTGGACAGACCTGACGGCAGGCATAGCAACGAATGCAGCGGCCAAATTGCTCCAGCCAGAATTCCCTCCTGGTGGCAACGGACTTAGCCTCTGCTTCCATAATGTCGGAATAGGTTTCCTCTTCAGCTTGTCTTTCAAGCTCCCCTCCCGCCAGAAAATCGTAGACCAGCGGTTTAGATAACTGGCAGCTTCGACACTTCGCCTGCAATGTCTCGCTTTTGTGGTTCCAATTCGTTTCCACCATACCGGGACAGCCAACCCCGATAATAAATACCTTGTCTCGCTCTATCTGTCCTTCATTCAACAACAGGTTGATAGCCCGTGAGTCACAGGGTTTAACCACAACCGCTATCTTTTTACTTTTCTTATCCAGGAGATATTTAACCAGATTGTGAGCGCATGTCTCGTCGAAGATAAGTCGCTCTGTGTCAGAGGGGTCGTAAGCAAAGAAGGGACGAGAGGTAAGACCATCGCTAGCCCGTTCGTAGCCAATGACACCCTCAACCGTGCCTTCTTCCAAAAGGTTTCGAGCCTTATCTCGAATCTGCTGGATTAACTCCATATCCATCTCAAATTTTGCTCCTTGCCCCAAGCCTGACTAGCTCCATGGTGAAATCGGATAATAGATCCGCAAACTTCTGCCCTTCTGATGCTGAAACCCACTCCACCCGCATCCTCTCCTTTGCTATACCCAGATAGTCAAGGAACTCACGAAGCAGTGCAAACCTGCGCCTGGTATAATAATTACCCTCAGTATAGTGACAGTCTCCCGGGTGGCAGCCTGAGACCAGGACTCCGTCAGCTCCCCTCTGGAAGCACTTCACTACGAAGAGGGGGTCAACCCGTCCCGAGCAGGGGACACGAATAATGCGAATATTTTGGGGATATCTCATGCGGCTAGTTCCTGCCATGTCAGCGCCGGCATAGCTACACCAGTTGCATAGAAAACCGATGACCTTAGGTTGATACTCCGACTTCATAATGCCATCACCTCAGCCAGAATTTGCTGGTCACTGAAGCCCCTGAGCTTTATTGCCCCGGGGCGGCAGGCAGCGACACAGATGCCACATCCTTTACATAGACTCTCATTAATAGAAGCCACGGTCCGCCCATCCCGCAGGGTTTCAGCTTCGATAGCCTGGAAGGGACAGACCTGTTGGCACAGCAGGCAGCCTGTGCACTGAGCAATGTCCACAATAGAGGTCATGGGTTCAGCTTCAATGGACTCCTGGCTAAATAGTTTCAGCACGTACTCTGCCGCAGCACCACCCTGGGCTACAGATTCCGGTACGTCGGTGGGAGCAACGGCACATCCGGCGATAAAGATGCCATCCATAGCGGTCTCCACCGGGCGCAGCTTGGGGTGCGCCTGGAGGAGATAATTCTTGGCATCGTAGCTAATATGGAGGGTTTGGAATAGCCTGGCGGAATCCTCGTTGGGCATTAATCCCGTGGCTAAAACCACCAGGTCGGCGGGTATGTTAAAAGTCTCGTTGCTGAGAAAGTCTTGCCCGGAGATTAAGAGTCTGCCATCTTGCTTAGCCACACTGTCAATCTGGCCTCTCATATAGGTGGTTCCTTCTTTCTCAGCCCGCGTCAGGAAGTCCTCAAAAATCTTACCTCCTGGCCCCCGGGCATCGACGTATATGATATAACTATGAGTATCCGGGGCGTGCTCTTTTAGCATAATAGCTTGCTTAGCCATAACCATGCAGCATACCTTGTTGCAATAGCCACTTCCGGTGCGTTCATCCCGAGACCCCACGCAACTTATAAAGACTACCTCTTTGGGGTGAGCCCCATTGGACGGGCGAACCACCTCGCCACCAGTGGGTCCGGCGGCGTTCATCATCCTCTCTATCTGCAGGGTGCTGACGACATCAGGATGGACACCGCCACCATATATACTGAACTGGGTATGGTCCAAGACCTCCGCCCCGGTAGCCACCACAATAGCCCCCACATCCTCCTCTACTAGCTCATCTTGCATCTCATAGTTAATAGCCTCAGCCTCACAAACCTTCTCACACTCCCGACAATCGGAGCACACTGCGCAATTCAAACAGCGCTTGGCCTCCTCGACTGCTGTTTTTTCGTCAAAGCCAAGCTCAATTTCGTTGAAGCTCTTCATCCTCTCCTTGGGGTCTCTTTTTGATATTTTTGCCCTTTCCTTCTTCTCCATCTCCATCTCTCGTAGGGGGGCAACTTGAACCTCCATTTCCCTCCCCAGTTTAAGGTCACGCCCGTTCAAGAATCTATCTATAGATTCAGCTGCTTTGTTTCCATGCTCAACAGCCTCAATAATAGATGCAGGCCCCGTGACAATATCGCCCCCAGAGAAAACACCGGGAATATTTGTCTCCAGCGTAATCTCGTCTACCTTGATGGTTCCCCGTGGGGTTTGCTCTACATCCTCGAAGCCTGCAAGATCCGACCTCTGGCCAATGGCAATTATCACCGTATCTCCTTTTATAATAGGCCCTGCTTCTTCCGAAAACTTTGGCGCAAAACCCCCTCCTTCATCATAGACAGAGATGCAGATCCGTGTCTCTAAGCCGGTGACTCTCCTATCCTTGTTCAATATCCTCATTGGTCCCAATGAGCCATTGATGATTACCCCTTCTTCCTCGGCTTCCTCTATTTCCCATTCATAAGCAGGCATCCTGTCTCTGGAGCTAAGATCCCTTGTCTCGAGACAAACGAGGTGAACCCTCTCTGCTCCTACCCTCAGGGCAGACTTAGCACAGTCTATAGCTACATTGCCACCCCCGATAACTATAATCTTCCGTCCGAAGTTTTCGACTTTCTTTCCTGATTTCACGTCCCTCAAGAAGGGCAAACCATAGATTACACCTTTCGCTTCTGCCCCATCTATCGTGAGTCTTGCCGGATCTTGAGCTCCTATAGCTATGTAGGTCGCTTTATATTCTTTTCTGAGCTCTTCAAGAGTTATATCTCTTCCAAGTTTAACACTTGTCCTTAATTCCATTCCATGGGCTAATAGGCGATCTATTTCATAATTAGTTATTTCCTTGGGGCTTCGATAATCAGGGATGCAGTTTATGAGCATGCCACCGGATTTATCAGAGGCCTCAAAGATGGTGACAGGATAACCCTTCTTTAGGAGTCTTGAGGCGCAGGTGAGACCTGAAGGTCCTGCTCCAATAATTGCCACCCTCTCTCCCCTTGTAGGCTGCATGTCTTCCGGCGGCTCTTCGCCATTTTCTCTTGCCCAATCAGCAATAAACCTTTTCAGCATTCGAATTGAGATAGGTTCATCTATATCCTTTCTATCGCATTGATCCTCACAAGGATGGTGGCATACCCTGCCGCATATCGCTGGGAAAGGAAGAGTGTCACGAACTACATCCAAAGCTTCTTTAAACTTACCTTGCGAGATTAAAGCGATGTAGCCCTGGACCCTTATATCTGCAGGGCAGCCATTCGTGCAAGGGGGTATGCCTCTTTTATCTATAGTATATTTATTGGGAATTGCCTGGGGAAAAGGAATATAGGTGGCCTTTCGCTTACCCAGGTTCTCGTCAAATTCACTATTTAGTTCGACGGGACAAACCTTAGCACACTCACTACAGCTTGTGCATTTGCTCACATCGATGTAGCGGCTCTTGTTTTTAATCTTGACCCGAAAGTTTCCTATATACCCTGAGACATCCTCCACTTCACTGTAGCTCATTAGCTTAATATTGGCATGCTGTCCTACCATAGTCATCTTGGGCGTCAGGATGCAGGCAGAACAATCCAGGGTGGGGAAAGTCTTGTCCAACTGGGCCATATGTCCCCCGATGGAGGGCTCTCGCTCAACCAAGATAACCTCATAGCCAGCATCTGCGATATCTAAGGAAGCCTGGATGCCAGCAATGCCGCCACCGATGACCAAAGCTCGTCTGGTTATGCCAACTTGCTTGGGGGTGAGGGGCTCTTGCCAGGCAACCCTAGCCACCGCTCTCCGCACCAGGTCTATCGCCTTAGCCGTAGCTTTCTCAACTTGGTCAGGGTGGACCCAGCTACAATGCTCCCGTAGGTTTGCAATCTCCAGGAGATAGGGGTTCAAACCGGCACCAGCCACTGTTCTACGGAAGGTTGTCTCATGCATACGCGGCGAACAGGCGCCGATGACCACCCGGTTAAGCTGATGCTCAGTTATAGCCCGCTGGATAGCTGCCTGGCCAGGATCACTACAGGTGAACTTATTGTCTTCAACATAAATTACCTGAGGTAGCCTTCTCGCCGCCTCAGCTACCTCCGGGATATTCACAGCCCCAGCTATGTTACTGCCGCAGTGGCAGAGAAAAACTCCAATTCTAGCCATGCCTTATTCTCCTTTAGATCCTTACTCGTGAGCAGTCCAGCAATCGTGCACGGTCAATTCTTTCGGCGCTTTTGGGCAATGCTTTTCAACACCTCGAGGCTACCAGTTGTGTGCATAATAACCGCCACATGATACCTCATATCCAAATTATTATCAAGCCGAAATCGGCTATATTTTAGATTATGCGGAAAAAAATTTCTAGCATTATAGCAAAATGACAATACAGATTGCTATAAGTCCAGTGCAAGCACGAGTGAGAATTACTTTTACCTTACCCACAACTACAGATGATAAAAGATGGATAGGTTTATTATTTTAGCCGTCTGGGCTTGCACATTTAGCTATTTACCCTTAAAATGCCTAATGTTGCCCCCATCGTCTAGGGGACCAGGACGTCAGCCTTTCAAGCTGAAGACAGGGATTCGAATTCCCTTGGGGGCATTTCTTGCGTTAATCTATCTTTTAATCAGGGTGTCACAGGTTCGAATCCTGTACGGCTCACCAAAGCTACCAGATAAGATTCTCCACCGAATTTTGGAAAGAATCAGGGTGTCAGCACGCCGAGTCAGAGAGTATTGACTCCATATTCACCCACGAGTATGATTATATAAATCATGCAGCAATTGCTCATAAATTTGAGCGATAGGCTCTGCTAATGGTGCTAGGAGATGAGCGGTGTTTGAATCGTTCCAGGGCGGCAGGTACAAGGTCACAAAGAAGCTAGGAGAGGGCGGCAGGGGTATTGTCTTCAAGGCTGAGGACACTAGGCTCGGCCGCACCGTAGCCATTAAAGTCATTAAGGGTGAAGGCCTTGACCAGGAGTCCTTTGCCCGCTTTGAACAGGAAGCCAAGGCCACCGCTGGCCTTTCTCATCCTCATATTGTCGCCATATACGACATCGGCCAGGAGGACGAGAGCCATTACCTCATCCTGGAGTTCGTCGATGGCCCTAACCTAAGCAGTTTGATCAGCTCTCAACCTGGTGCACGCTGTGATGCCGCTACCACGCTCAGAATCGGCAGCCAGGTCTGCCAGGCACTGGAATATGCGCATTCTCATGGCATCCTCCACCGAGACATCAAGCCGGAGAACATCATGATCACCTCCGAGGGTCTGCCCAAGCTGATGGACTTCGGCCTGGCCGGAGCATTACGCGGACCTAAGCTCACACCGAGAGGTGTGATAGTAGGGACCCCCGCCTACCTGCCTCCTGAGCAGGCCCTAGGAAAGCGCTCCGATGCCAGGTCAGACCTCTATTCTTTGGGCTGCGTTCTCTATGAGATGGCCACTGGCAGACCTCCCTTCCCCGGAGATGACCCGGTTAAAATCATTTTCAGCCATATCAACGACCTGCCCATGATGCCCCGAAAACTGGCCCCGGAGATTCCAGAAGCCCTGGAGCAGGTCATCCTGAAGCTTCTGTCCAAAGACCCCGAAAACCGCTACCAGTCGGCCAGTGAGCTTTCCCAGGCTCTCAAGTCTGTGATTGAGGGGCCGGAAGCCAGACTCACATATGTGGAGGCGCCAACCGAGGGGAAAGCTGCTGAGACCATTCCTACTCCTGAGCCACTGTGGGCTCAGCTGCTGGTGGACCGGGAGCAGGAAATGAGAATCCTCAAGGCACGCCTGGATGCAACCTTGAGAGGTGAAGGAGGCCTGGTATTCATCACCGGAGAGGCTGGTATTGGTAAGACCAGGCTGGCTTATGAGCTGAGAAGCTACGCCAGGCTCCGAGGTGCTCAGTGTCTCATGAGCAGGGGTGGTGAGCGTGAGGGCGCTGTCCCCTACCAGCCCTGGAGCGATATCATCAAGGAATATGTCCGCTGGGCACCACCGCTTCTTCTGTTCAAAGCCGTGGGTACCTTCGCCCCGGAGCTGGTAAAACTGGTGCCTGAGGTTGGCGAGAAGTTGGGCACCATCCCATCTTCAGCGCCAGCACCCTCTGCTCAACAGCATGTCCGCCTCTACGAGGCGGTTACTCAGTTCTTTGTCAACATCTCCAAAGAGTCTCCGCTTGTGCTGTTCTTGGATGACCTGCAGTGGTTTGATGATGCTTCCATGGGGCTTTTGCTCCACATGGCGCGGGCCATCACCGCTGAGCACCTCCTGGTTGTGGGTGCTTATCGTGACCTGGAGTTGGAAGACCAGCGTTCCCTCTCTCGCTCTGTTGCTGAAATAAATCGGGAGAGGCTGTCTTATGCGCTTCCCTTAAAGCGACTGGCCTTCGATCATGTTCTTCAAATGATCAGGCAGACGTTCGGCGAGAAGGTTCCCAGCGAACTGCCTGACCTAGTATATGCCAAGACGGAAGGCAATCCTTTCTTTGTCGAGGAAGTATTACGCTCTTTGGTCGAAGAGGGAGCAGTATACCCTGTAGAAAAAGGTTGGGGGGTCAAGGACTTTTCTGATGTACATGTTCCTCGTGGCATAAAGGAGATAGCCCAGAAAAGGCTAGGGCGCCTGGATGAAGAATGCTCTCATGTCCTTAGTCTAGCAGCGGTGATTGGCAGAGAGTTTAGCTTTCCGATGCTGAGAGAGGTCACTGGCTTGGATGAAAACCGATTGATAGACATGATTGATAAGTGCTTGCAGGCCCACCTCGTGGTCGCCCGGCACATCCTGGGGGAGGAGGTCTACGCCTTCGCCGACACTCAGCTCAGAGATGTCCTTTACGAAGGCATCAGTCCAGTCAGAAGGAGAAGACACCATCTGAAGGTTGGGGAAGCGATGGAGGATGTATATGCTAGGAAGACAGACGATTATCTGGAAGCACTGGCCTACCACTTTCTTGAGGGGAATGACCTGTCCAAGGCCGTTGACTACGCTCAGAAGGCTGGGGATAAAGCAGCCAGGCTGTTCGCCTGGGACCAAGCAAGGCGATATTATGAAACCGCACTGAAGCTGATGGAGAAAAGTGGGTCAATGATAGAAGAGGAGCTTGCCAAGAAGGCGCAGGTATTAGAGAATTTGGTCGGCGTCTCTTTAGCCCAAATGGATTATGATGCTGCCCTTGGCTATACCAGGTCGGCGCTGGAGCTCTATGAGAAGCTGGGCGACAAACAAAAGATAATCCGCGCTCAGATGAGTTTCATAACCATATACAGTGCCCTGGGCAGGGAAGATTTGGCCCTTGAACACGTGGAGGCGGCCAAGACCACGTTAGAAGAGGACCCTGATAGTGTGGAGAAGGGGCTATTATATCAACGTATGGCACATGTATATCTCCACCTGGGACAGCCGGCTACCGCCCTCAGTTGGGCACAGAGGGCTGTGGACTTATTTGCCGGGCTGGGTGTGCCTATGGGCACACGGCTGAAGGCAGCCTCCAGCCTGGGGATGGCATTAACGTACACCGGACGGGTAGACGAAGGTATAGCCTATAATGAGAATGTCTGGACCCCGGTCGTCAAGAAGGGAAGTCCGCTTCCTCTCGCAATGCTGGGCCAACAGCTTACCCTCAACTTGGCTTTGTTGCGGGATGTCCCAATGGCCAGGAAATGGGGGGAGAAAGCTCTCCCCGAGACGACTAAGTTCGGCATACCTATAATTGAGCTCTTCCTGAGACGCCCGCTGGCGCTAATATATACGCTATCCGGAGAAGTTGCCAAGGCGGAGGAGTCCTGCCGGGCGGTCGAGACCATACAGGACAAGGCCTCAGTGGCAGAAACCGGGGCAATTTGCCCCTTTGAAGATGTTGCCGGCATCGGATTTCACTATCTGCGCCAGGGAGAATCGGAAAAGGCCAGGGAGTATCTGGAAGGGTCAATAGCTGCCCATAAAGACAGGAACAACCTTGCCGCCGTGGGTGCTTGTTCCCTTGCCTTGGGCAGCCTGAGTCTGGAGGAGGGAAACTTTCCGAAAGCCGAAGAGCTACTGCTGAAAAGCCTGGAAATCTGCCGGAACGGAGGTAACGTTCTGTTTGAGCTGTGGGTGCTTCCGGTGCTGGCTGAGCTTTATATAAAGATAGGCCAGCCTGAGAAGGCGGCGGAATATGTGGACAGGGGTTTCGAACTTATGAAACCAGGGCAGAACTGGTATGGCCTGCCTGCACCCATGTATCTGGCTAGAGGTATGCTGGCCACAGCGCGGAAGGACTGGGATACAGCGACCGAGTCCTTTGACAGGGCTATCCAAATCAACAGGCAATACCAGCTCCCCTGGGATGAAGCCAGGACCCTTTATGAGCGAGGATTGATGTACCTGGCTCGCGGCGGCAAGGGAGACCGGGACAAGGCGCATGAGGACCTGGATGAAGCACTTGCCATCTTTCAGAAGGTCGGTGCCAAGAAGGATGCGGAGAAGGTGCTGCGGAAGAAGGAGATGCTGAAAGCCTAGGCCCGCTACCTGTTCACCTTGTCAATAGTCAAAAATCACAGTTTCACGACATATTGCACAATCGTATACAAGGTACCAAGAATTACTCATTTCCAAGCTCAGGGACATACTTTTTGTATCTTTTAATCAAAGCCATACCAGGTGCTCACATTATCCAACGGTTCTCTTTCGGAGCGGAGCTGATTTACAGGGTCATCCCAGTCAGGGTAGCCGACAGATATTCCCAGCACTATAAGCTTGGAATCTGGTATTCCCAACACCTTCCTCAACACATCAGGATACACGACAGCCTGTATCTGAGCAATGGTTCCCAGCCCATACTTGGTAGCCAGCAGCATGATGTTCTCAGCCACCAAACCACAATCAAATACAGGCCAAATATTTAACCCGTCGCCCTGCAGGTAGAAAGAACGGTCAATATAGATATAGATGACGCAAGGAGCTTCAAACAGTCTCAAGCCCTGCAAGAGCCACCTCCTCCTCTTTTCTTTATCCTCCCTGCTTATTCCCTTTAGTTCGAGAATTCTCCTGCCCAAAACACGGCGACGAGTATCGTAAGGCTGGGGAAATTCTCGAGGACGAGGGATGTCTGTGTCTGGATTGTGTCCCTCTTCTGCCTTTTTAACGAAGGCTTGTCTTATTTCCTCCAGCTTTTTCCCAGTCACTACTGCGAATTCCCAGGGCTGAGTATTCGCCCAGGAAGGGGCTCGCAAAGCCAGCTCCATTATCTCCTTCAGAATTTCTTTGGGCACAGGGTCGGATTTAAAAGCCCGAATGCTCTTCCTTTGATTGATAGCTTCAATAATTTCCATGCTTTGGCTTTCCTCCTTATCTTAGTTCAGAATTTCTTGGGCATTCTGTCTTTCTTAAGCTCTTCAATAAGACAGGGAATAACTTCGCGCAAGTCGCCAACAACGCCAATGTCAGCCATCTGAAAGATCGGAGCCTGCGGATTCTGGTCCACAGCCAGAATCACCTTAGAACCCATAAAGCCGGTAATGTAGTGCATCGCTCCTGAGGCTCCCAGACTTACGAAGAGTCCCGGGCTAACCGTTTTACCGCTCTGCCCTATCATCCGGGCTTCATCAACCCAGCCTTTATCCATGGCTGGTCTGGTGCCAGCAACGGCTCCTCCCAAGATATCAGCCAGTTCCTGCACCTTGGAAAAGTCACTCAGAGCATTCATGCCCCAACCTCCACAAACCACAACATCAGCCGACTCCAGTGATTTACCTTTGGGCGGCTCCTCAACCACCTCCACAGTCTCTATCCGACGGAAATCTTCATCCCTTACATCAGGTTTGACCCTGATTATCTTGCCCTTCTTAGTGTCATCCCTTACCGCCTTGGGTAGCACCCCGGGTTTCACGGTGACCACCTGCGGTCTCCTTTGCGGGCAAATGATGTGCATAACCAAATTGCCACCCCATCCAGGAACTACATGAATGAGATGAGGAGCGTCATCAACCTCGCCAACATAAAGGTCGATGCAGTGCGCCGTCAACCCTGTCCTTAACTTAGCTGCAACCCTAGGTGCTAGCTCCTTACCAATCTCAGTGGCACCAATCAAAACTATCTGCGGCTCATGCTCTTTGATAACCCCGGCCAGCAACCTGGCGTATGCCTCACTCTGATAATACCGAAGCCGGGCATCTTCAAGAAGGTAAATCTTTTCAGCACCGTGGAAGACAAGCTCCCGGGCAACTTCCTCGACCTCATCCCCCAACAACACCGCAGAAAGAGTCACACCCATTCTTTGAGATAGTGCCGTCCCCTTGCTCAAAAGCTCCAGTGAGACTTCTTCAAGCCTCCCCTGGTGCTGTTCGCCAATGACCCATATTTCCCCAGAATTACTCACGCTTTTGCTCCTCCTTATATCGCTCCCAGTTCTTTAAGCCGTGCCACAGCCCTTTGAACTTTCTCCTCGGTAGAGCCCTGCATTATTTCGCGCCGCCGCCCTGCCTTGTGCTCGTAAACGCCGGCAGCACAGGTTGGTGAGCCTTTGAGGCCAATGCTCTCCGGTGGAGCCCCGATATCTTCCGCTTTCCAGATAATCGGCTTCTTCTGTACCACCTCCATAATACTCTGCACTGTAGGCAACCGGGGCCTATTAATATCCCTGGTTACACAAAGCAGAGCCGGGAGCTTCAACCTCACCTTCATGTAGCCGTGCTCCAGGGCACGCCTGACCTCTAGGCCCTTTTCGTCACTAAAAGTGACTTCCTGAACACCGCTCACCTGAGGAATATCAAGGAGTTCTGCTAGTTGAGGGCCGACCTGGGCAGTACCGCTATCCACCGTCTCGTTACCACAATAGATAAGGTCGAACTTGCCCAGCTTTTGGATAGCATAAAATAAAGTATTGGCAGTTGCCAGAGTATCAGCCCCAGCAAATGCCATATCGCAAAGAAGGATGCCCCTGTCCGCGCCCATTGCCAGGGCCTCCTCCAGAGCTTTTTGAGCCTGGGGAGGCCCCATACTTATCACGGTTACCCTCCCTGAAAACCTCTCCCTAACCCTCAGCCCCTCTTCAAGGGCATTGCGGTCCAGTGGATTTATTATTGCCGGGATACCCTCCCGTATAATGTGCCCACTGCCTACATCTAGCCGAATTTCAGAGAAATGGTCGGGGTGCGGCACCTGTTTAATACAAACTAAGATTTCAAGCCACATAGAGCCAGATTACCTTGTAATGGTTGCTCCGATGGTAATCTTCATTATCTCCTGACTACCAGCAGCCACGCCCAGCTCTAGAGCATCTCTCAGTAGACCGATGACACGGTACTCGGGAGACAACCCGTAAGCGCCCATGATATCCAGTGCCTTATAGGCGCAGCGGTTGGCAACATCAACAGCATAGAGCTTACATCTGGCTATATCCACTGCCAAGTCTCGGGATGTCTTGCCCTGGTCAAGCTGCCAGGCAGTGCTGTAGCAAAGCCATTTTGCAGCCTCAATCTCCACATTCATATCAACCAGCATAAACTGTATCGCCTGGAGGACAGCTATCGGCTTGCCATAGAGGACACGCTCTTTGGCGAACTTTAAAGCTATTTCGTAGCAGCCGTGGGCAATGCCAAGGGCTACCCCGGCGGCACCTGTCCTACCGATAGTGGCAATAGTGGTCAGAGCGCAGACAAGACCACGTCCCTCCTCCCCTATGAGGTTTTCCTTTGGTAGGCGGCAGTTGGTCAGAGCAAATTCGTTAACTGGCAAAGAACGCAGACCTATAGTCTCCTCCCTCCGGGTGACCTCAAAGCCAGGTGTGCCTTTCTCTACAATGAATGCGCTGAACTTATCTCCGGTTCTGGCAACAAAACCCACAACATCTGCTGGGTCGACTGCAGTGATCCAGGACTTCCTACCGTTAACGACGTAATCGTCGCCCTCCAGAGTAGCCTCAGTCTGCATATTGGCTGGGTCAGACCCACCGGTAGCCTCAGTCAGGGCAAAAGCACTCACCTTCTCACCTTTACAAAGGGCAGGCAAATACTTTTTCTTCTGCTCGTCACTGCCAAAGGTCTCTATGGCGTACATTAACAGATTGCCCGTCTGATGGAAGAAGCCCATTGGTGGATAAACTCGCGAGATTTCCTCGATGAGAATCATCCGAGCCAGATGACCCATAGCCGTGCCGCCATATTCTTTGGAGTTTATCACCCCAATGAGACCCAACTGCCCTGACCTCTTCACCTGCTCCCAGAAAAATTCACCTTTATTGTCCAGTTCCAAAGCACGAGGCGCCAGTTCACTGTCAGCAAATTCCTTCACCATATCCCTCAGCATCTCATGCTCTCGACTCAAGTTAAGATCCATCTTTCACCTCCGTTAGCTTGTTTTGCAAATGATCTTCCGATAGGCATTCACAGTTCTCTACATTCTTAAAACAGAATATAGTAGCCGGGATTTCTCATTTCGATTGGTGATGAGGCTTTTCCAGCCTCATCATTTCGGACGTAGAGCCTATCCCATTGCGCAGCATCCATCAAGCCACTGTGCTGGCTGACCACATGGGTAACACCGGGGGAAATACTTTAGCAAGTTCCTTTTCAATATACCTTAAATGAGGCAACTTACACAACTCTCCACTTTCAGCGCCAAAGATATTTCCATCGCTAATTACCCTTCTCACTTCCCCCAGGCACCTTCACCAATGAGAGGCACAAAATAGCAGCCACCTAAGTTTTCTATGTTGTTTCTTTTCCTTAGTTTAGTGACCCTGAGTAATTCTTGCTGCCATCGAGAGCCTACGGGGATTACCAATCGCCCATTCCAGGTTAGTTGCTCCAAAAGGACTTGGGGCACGGTGGGGGCACCAGCAGAAACTATGATAGCATCGTAAGGGGCTCCCTCTGGCCAACCCAAAGTTTTGCCAGCCACGTGAACTTCAATGTTGGAATAACCAAGTTTATCCAGAACTTGCCTGGCTGATTCCGCCAATTCAGGTATACACTCCACGGTAACCACTTTTTGAGCTAACTCAGCTAATATCGCCGCCTCATAGCCGCTTCCAGTACCCAGCTCCAACACTTTTTCATCACCCCTGATCTCCAAAGCTTGTACCATCAGAGCCACAATGAAGGGTTGGGAGATGGTTTGTCCAAAGCCAATGCTCAAGGGTCTATCGTCATAAGCAGCCTGATATTGCTCTTGCGATACAAAGGCTTCACGCGGAACACGCTTCATAGCCTCAATTACACGCTTGTCTGCAATTTCGTACTCGAGATATTTAAGTAAATTCTCTCTAGCCCGCTCTAAATCCGCCACAGTTCACCAGCTGAAGACGTTAACCAAGAACGAAAGACAAGATTATGAGGACCAGAATTATAGCTCCGGCAATGATGCCGATGCGTTTTACTTCAGGCATAACATATTGATAGCGGCTGGTTAAATCTTGAGCTTTTGGGGATACTCGGGTCGGCGATTGTACCTCAGCAGGCAGCGGCTTTAGTTGTTGCGAACGCCCCTCCTGTACCGTCTTTGCTAGTCTAGTGCGATGCTTAGCTTTAGCACGTCGTGATTTTTTCGGCATTATCCTCGCCTAGGTGCAGATTGCTTATAAACTCTTGTGCTGGAAATATATGCATGACCTAAAAGTTGCTGGAGTTGACGGAGCTCAGTGCCACTTTGTAATTTACGTCTGGCAAAGCTATGACGCAAGGTCTGCGGCGTAACCTTGCCACCCAGCCCTGCCTTGGAGGCATAACCCTTAATAATCTGCCAGAACCCCTGCCTGGTCAACCTCTTACCACGTCGGTTAAGAAATAGGGCTTCAACTCTCTCATCATATAATAAATCCAGCCTATCATTCCTGAGGAAATTTCCTAAAATCAGGCTTAAGCGATGGTCAAAAGGAACTTGTCTCTTAGAATTAATATGCACACAATTTTGCTTCAAATCAATATTTTTGACACTTAATGACACTAATTCGCTTATGCGTAAACCAGTGGCATAAAGTAATTCCAGCATCATCGCATCTCTTTTAGCTTCCGGAGTGGGTAGCTTTGTGGCCTCGGCAAGCAACTTTTGGTACTCAGACGGAGATAAGAATTTGAGTGAATGCTTGCTAACTTGAGGAGAGGGCAAATTTTGTGTCGGATTCTCCCTCATCCTCCCCGAATCAACCATAAATTTGAAGAATGATTTGGCTGATGCGACCTTGCGAGCGGTTGTTGCCACAGAGTATCTCTTTTCCCTGAGCTTGAGTAAATAGCTCTTCAAAAGCTCATCATAGGACTTGATTATGCCCTTTGCTTGCTCTGCGGCAATAAAGGCTGCCATTTGAGTCAAATCATTGCGGTAAGCAGCCACAGTATTCTGAGAATAGCCTTTATCTCGGGTCAAATATTGAAGGAAAGCATCGATATCCAGCTTCATCAGAGTTATTTTAACATAATGCGAGTTATTTTGCCTCTATACAAGCCACTTGCTACAATAAATTTGCCGTGGAATTACAACAATTAAAAGCTTTGCCAACAAAGCCCGGAGTTTATCTGTTTAAGGACAAAGAGGGTAAGGTTATCTACGTTGGCAAGGCTGCCAACTTGAACAGTCGGGTAAGGAGTTATTTTGGCGCCCCCTCTAGCCTGTCAGCCAAGATTCAACGATTAGTGGCGAAAATACAGGATTTTGAGTTCGTAGTTACCAATTCCGAGCAAGAGGCGCTTATCCTGGAATGCAACATGATAAAGAAATATACCCCGCGGTACAATGTGCGCCTTAAAGATAACAAGACTTTTCCTTACCTCAAGATAAACGTTAACGAAGATTGGCCTGGTGTTTACATCACCCGCCGGGTTCAGAAAGATGGAGCTAGATACTTTGGACCTTTTGCCAGTGCTGGCTCGGTACGCAAAACCTTAAGGTTAATAAAGAAAATCTTTCCTTTTCGCAGTTGCAGCAAGCGCATCGATGGTAAAGATAAGCGGCCTTGTCTTGATTATTATATCCGCCGCTGTCTCGGACCATGCATTGGAGCAGTGGAAAAACAGGAATACCACGACGTAATAAACCAGGTCATCTTATTTTTACAGGGGAAGCAGGAACTTATTCTTCGTGAATTAAACACCAGGATGAAAGCAGCAGCGCAACAGCTTCAGTTTGAGAGGGCAGCTTTGCTGCGCGACCAAATTAAGGCCATAGAAAAAGTCATAGAGGGGCAGAGGATTGCTATAACATTACAGGGGGAAAAGGACATCATTGGTCTGGCACAAAATGAAAAACAGGCTTATGTCGAGCTCTTTTTTATTCGCAATAATAAACTTATTGGCCAGGACCATTTTATTATGGAAGGCATCCAGGGGGAGTCTCCCGGGCAAATAATGACCAGTTTTGTGAAACAATACTATGCCTCGGCTTCATATATCCCACCGCTGATATTGCTTCAGCACCCGGTAGACGAGCCAGCAGTGCTTTCTGAATGGCTTGAACAGCAAAAAGGTAGCAGGGTGGAGCTTCAAGTGCCGCGGCGAGGAGCCAAAAAGAAGCTAGTGGATACTGTAGCTGAAAATGCTGTCAAAGGTTTACAACTAGCCCAAGCTAAAGAGATGAAGGTAGCAGTTATAAGCTCTGGATTACAAGAGCTAAAAAACAGACTACTCTTGCCCAAAATGCCCCGGAGAATAGAATGTTACGATGTCTCTAATATTCAGGGCGCTTTGGCTGTGGGCAGCATGGTTGTTTTGGAAAAGGGCTGGCCTAAACCGGCACATTACCGCCGCTTCCGCATCAAAACTGTGGCTGGCGCTGACGATTATGCCATGATTCAAGAGACATTGAGACGCAGGTTTAAACGGGGCCTGACAGGCGAAGGTACCTGGGCAGTCATTCCCGACCTCGTCCTCATTGATGGCGGCAAGGGACAACTCAATGCCGCCCTGGAGGTGAGGCAAGAATTAGGGCTAAACTATATCCCCATGGTCAGCCTGGCTAAAGAAAATGAGGAGGTATTTATACCCGGCGACCCCCAGCCAGTTTATATAGCTAAAGATTCTCCAGCCCTCCATATACTACAAAGAGCCAGGGATGAAGCCCATCGCTTCGCTATAAGTTACCACCGGAGGTTGCGTCACAAAGAAGTCATTACTTCTGCTCTGGATAACATCCCCGGCATCGGGCCAAGGCGAAAGAAGGCTTTGCTAAAAAAGTTTGGCTCAATTGAAGCTATCAAAGAGGCTTCGTCAGAGGAGCTCAGCCAGACAGAAGGCATAACCCCAGCCCTGGCGAAGAAAGTTAAAGAGGAACTCGTCAAACAATGACAAATGACAAAGCTCAAATGTCAAATCAAGCTCAAAACGCAAAAGATGAAAAGAGGTAGTTTTGGAATTTAGGATTTGGAGCAGAGCGCCTGTAGAAAATTCCCCAATGTTATAGCATTTTTAACCGCAAACGCCTCGGCATCGTTATTAAAATAAATATAGCTGGCCTTGACGTCTTGCCCCAGTCGGGCAATTCTTTGTGCCCATTGGGAAAGCTCCTGGTCTGAGTAACAACTGGAATACAGACCCTCGCTGCCATGGAAACGGACATAGGCGAAATCACTGGTGGCGATAAGGGGGCAGCTAAAGCCAGGCATGTCAAAAACACACAGCCCAACATTGTGTACCCGTAGAATATCGAATACAGCGTCATCAATCCAGGATTCATGTCGGAATTCAATTACATGCTGATATTTTCGCGGCAACGAAGATAAGAAATTCCGCAATAGCTCATCGTTGCGCTTCATGTTAGGAGGCAGTTGATATAGCAAAGGGCCCAGTTTTTCTCCCAACAAAACAGACCGAGATAGAAAGTTGTCCACCGCCGAACCCAAATTCTTTAACCTTTTTATGTGCGTGATGAATCGACTCACCTTAACAGCAAAAATGAAGTTGTCGGGCGTGGATTCTCGCCAGGTGGTGAAAGCCTTCTCCGAAGGCAGCTTATAAAAACTGTTATTGAGCTCCACAGTAGTAAACTGCCGGGCGTAGAATGGCAGCCATTTAGGCTTGGGCAATTCCTGAGGGTAATAAAGACCGCGCCAGTGCTCATAATGCCAGCCGCTGCAACCAACATAATACTTCATTGATATACCGCCTCAACCCGATTTTTAGCAACCACATTACTATATTATCATCCTAATCCAGTGTCCAGTCTCAGAAACGAGATTGCTTCGTCCCGATAAATCGGGACTCACAATGACAGATGGGTAAGTAACTCTTTATACGACCAGGAAAGTAGGCTCGCCTGTTAGGTCATATTCAAACTGCTGCACGCGCCAAATCAATTCCCTTAGCAGTGCAAGTGATGCGATATACTCACTAAAAAAATTGTAACACATGCCTAAAATTAACAGGATTTTAACAAAAGTAGCATATAATACTTTAATCTAGATATGTTGAGAAAACTGAATTTCTACGCTACAAGAGCTAGCATCTTTTTGGTTACAGCAGCCTTAATTGCAGGGTTGGCAGGCTGTACCGGTGGTGGTGACTCTTGTTACCTCAGCATCGCCAGTACCGCTGGAGGGTCGGTAACCGAGCCTGGAGAGGGAACTTTTACCTATAATAATGCTACCACTGTAGTTAACGTGGTGGCCATGCCAGATCCTGGATGCCACTTCCTCAACTGGAATGGTGCTGTGGATACTATCGCCGATGTCAATGCTGCAGCAACTAACATCACCATCACCACGGAGAGCAGCTACATCATCACTGCCGACTTCTTCCCATTCGCAGGAGGGAATGGGACAGCCGGGGACCCCTATGAGATTGCGAACTGGTACCACCTTCATAACGTCCGATATTACCTCGAGGCCCACTTCATCCTCAAGAACAACCTCGATTTCACCACTACTGGCTATACAGAGCTGGCGAGCCCAACAGCCAATCAGGGAAAAGGATGGCAGCCAATTGGATTTGTTTCTCCGGGCGATGACCGACTTACTGGGACTTTGGACGGTCAGGGTTACGAGATACGTGACCTATTTATCAACCGACCTGATGAGAATTACATCGGGCTTTTTGGCGTTGTTGGTGAGGGAGGAGTCGTCCAGAATATCGGCGTGGTGAACGCTGACGTGACTGGCTATGGCCTACGCCTTGTTGGCAGTCTGGTGGCATGGAATCTTGGCACTGTGAGCAACTCCTATTTTACAGGTAGTGTGATTGGTAGTAACACTGTTGGCGGTTTGGTGGCATATAGTTACGGCACTGTGAGCGACTCCTATTCCACAGGCAGCGTGACCGGCGATGGGGATTGGATTGGCGGTCTGGTGGGAGAGAATCGTGGCACTGTGAGCAACTCTTATTCCAGCGGTAACTTTACTGGCAATAGTATTGTGGGCGGTCTGGTGGGATTTAATCATGATAACGGCACTGTGAGCAACTCCTATTCCACCAGTAGCGTGACTGGGGATGAGCATGTTGGCGGTTTGGTGGGATGGAATTCTGGCAATGTGGGCTACTCCTATTCCGCTGGCGGCGTCACTGGCGATTCGTGGGTTGGCGGTCTGGTGGGAGGTAGTGGGTCAGGCAGCACTGTGAGCAATTCCTATTCCAGTGGCAGTGTGTATGGCAGCGACTATGTTGGCGGTCTGGTGGGACGGAGTTATGAAGGCACCGTGAGCAACTCCTATTTTACAGGCAGCGTGAATGGCGGCGACCATGCTGGCGGTCTGGTGGGAGAGAATAATGGAACCGTAAGCAACTCCCACTCCACAGGCAGCGTGACCGGCAATGAACGGGTTGGCGGTCTGGTGGGACGGAATTATGACAGCACTGTGAGCAACTCCTACTCCACAGGCAGCGTGACCGGCAATAACATGGTTGGCGGTCTGGTGGGACAGCATTATGAGGGCATTGTGAGCGACTCCTATTCCACAGGTGACGTGACTGGTGGTTGGCGGGTTGGCGGGCTGGTGGGAGCTAGTGGCTATAGCACCGTGAGCAACTCCTATTCCACAAGCAGCGTGACTGGCGATATGGCTGTTGGCGGTCTGGTGGGATCTAATTGGAATTGGGGCACTGTGAGCAACTCCTATTCCACGGGCATTGTGAGTGGCAACTCGTCAGTTGGCGGACTGTTGGGAGCTAATGATGGCATTGTGAGCGACTCCTTCTGGGACACCGAAACCAGCGGACAATCTACTTCGGCTGGCGGGACTGGCAAGAATACTACGGAAATGCAGGACATCGCCACGTTCTCAGGGGCAGGCTGGAACATGATCGCAGTCGGCGGTCCTGGCGAGCGCAATCCCGCCTATATCTGGAATATCGTCAATGGAGTGACCTACCCCTTCCTGAGCTGGCAGCCTTAAACAAAAATCTGGAGGTGGAAGATGAAGACAATACCTAGTTCGAGGAGAGACCATCACCTGGTAAAGGTTTGCGTCTTTTTGATTACGGCGGCCTTAATTGCCGGGATGGTAGGCTGTGACGATTATACCCCTCCTTCCAAAGACCTGGAAATAAGGACCTGGTATGATTTGGATGCCGTCAGGGACAACCTGGCCGGCAACCACACTCTGATGAACAACCTCGATGCTACCACTCTCGGTTATGAGGAGCTAGCAAGCCCAACAGCTAACGAGGGAGAGGGCTGGCGCCCAATCGGAACTGGATATCGTCCATTTAAGGGCAGCCTCGACGGACAGGCATACGAGATACACGACCTTTTTATCAACCGGCATGGCGAGGATTATGTGGGGCTTTTTGGTGCTGTTGATGAAGAAGGGGTCATCGAAGATATCGGCGTGGCGAACGTTAGTGTGACTGGCCACTATAACGTTGGCGGTCTGGTGGGAAGGAATTATGGGACTGTGAACAACTCCTACTCCACAGGCAACGTGCACGGCACCGCTGATGTTGGCGGACTGGTGGGAGATAATCATCATGCCGGCACTGTGAGCAACTCCTCTTCCATCGCTAGCGTAACTGCCACTAGCTGGCCTTACGCTGGAGCTGCTGGCGGTCTGGTGGGATCTAATTCTTATAGTGGCGCTGTGATTAACTCCTATTCCACAGGCAGCGTCACTGGCGATAGGTATATTGGTGGTCTGGTGGGAGTAAATTCGTGGGATAGCACTGTGAGCGACTCCTATTCCACAGGCAGCGTCACTGGCGATATGAATGTTGGTGGTCTGGTGGGACACATTTCTGATGGTAGCACTGTGAGCAACTCCTACTATGATTATGATGAGGTCCTGATTAACGGCGAGAAGATAATTACTATAGGAGCTTTATTCAGTGGAGCCTTTGAGCAATGGCTTGCTAACGATAAGTTTCTGGATGTCAATGAAAAGCTTTCTGGAGAAAATGGCTATTACTTGATAAACGATGTCAGTGATTTCAAACAGCTACTGGCGTTCGGGCAAAATGGTACTCTCAAGTTCAGATTGACAAACGACCTGGATTTAGTCGATGAAGCCAATTTTTACATCCCTTATCTGGCCGGAGAGTTTGATGGAAATGGTCACAATGCCTCCGCCCTGAGCTTAAATTTTAATTTAGCTGCGCCACTTGGATTATTTGGATACCTTGCTCCCGGTGGAAATGTCACTCATATGAGTGTCGAGAACATAAACGTAACTGGCTGGAGAGAGGTTGGCGGTCTGGTGGGAAGTACCTGGAAGGGCACCATAAGCGACTGCCACTCCACCGGTAGCGTGACTGGCGTGCCCGGCGGTAGCTTTATTGGCGGGCTGGTTGGACAGAATATGCACGGAACTGTAAGCAACTCCTATTTCACGGGCACTGTGACCGGCGATTGTAATGTTGGTGGTCTGGTGGGACAGAATCATCAGGGCACGGTTCACACCTCCTATTCCAGCGGTAACGTTAGTGGCATAGAATGGGCGGTTGGCGGTCTGGTGGGAAGGAATGGGGGCACTGTGAGCAACTCCTATTCCACCGCTAGCGTGACCAGCGATAACAATGTTGGCGGTCTGGTGGGAGAGAATTATGGCACTGTGAGCAACTCCTACTCTACTGGCAGCGTGACTGGCGATCACATTATTGGCGGTCTGGTCGGAGCAAATTATGGCACTGTGAGCACCTGCTATTCCACAGGTAGCGTGACCGGCTCTTCGAGTGTTGGTGGTCTGTTGGGAGTGAATGGTTATGGCGGCAGTGTGAGCAACTCTTTCTGGGATACTGAAACCAGTGGACAGGCCACTTCGGATGGCGGGACGGGCAAGACTACGGCGCAGATGAAGGACATCACCTCTTTCTCAGGCGCAGGCTGGAACATAATCGCAGTCGCCAATCCTGGCACCCGCAACCCTTCCTACATCTGGAATATCGTGAATAACGTGACCTACTCCTTCCTGAGCTGGCAGCCTGTTTAAAATGGGGGCAATTCTATTTCCCACTGAGATTGCTTCGAAGCTTCGCCCTTCTCAATGACACAAGAAGCTGCGCGGGCAACAATACCCACCAAGTATTGACTTCAGGCCCATGATACGTCCACAATAAACACCCGTGGAAATACTTTTGATATTCCTATTCGCCCTTCTGGGTCTGGCCGTAGGCAGCTTCCTCAATGTATGCATCGACCGTCTGCCCCGGAATGAGTCCATTGTAAATCCGCCATCTCATTGCCCAGTTTGCCAGCACAGGCTAGCCGCTAAAGACCTCATCCCCGTATTTAGCTACCTCAGGCTTCGTGGTCGTTGTCGGTACTGTCAGGCAGCCATACCCCGGAGGCTATTCTGGGTGGAGCTTGCCACCGCCCTGATATTCGCTTTCCTCTACTGGCATTACGGCTTAAGTGTGGGGCTGGGAGTTATGGCTTTCTACGCCTGTCTATTCATTATCATTTTCGTCATTGACCTGGAGCACGGGCTCATCCTGAACAAGGTGGTTTATCCCGGCATGGTTGTGGCTTTGCTTCTGGCTTTATTGCCTCAGTCCTGGCTTACCCAGTGGACAGTTACCGGAGTCGCCAATGCTGCTCTAGGCGGAGGCATTGGCTTTGCGATATTCCTTTTGATTGCGCTAGCCTCCCGTGGCGGCATGGGTTGGGGAGATGTTAAGCTAGCTGCTTTGATTGGTCTGGCTACTGGCTTTCCACTGGTTTTTTTCTCCATTATTATGGGGGCTATCCTCGGTGGCATAGTGGCCGTGGCTCTGGTGATAGCTAAAAAGAGAAAACGCCGGGAGACGATTCCTTTCGGTCCCTTTCTTGCCCTGGCCGCCACGATAACATTGCTCTGGGGAAGTAGTATACTAAGCTGGTACCTGGGACTGATGTAGTATGGTGAAGGAAAGGATTCCTTCACGCCTCAGGAGAAATTTAAAAATCAAAGGGCAAAAATCAAAATGACAACTCAAAATGCAAATTTTTGACTTTTGCTCTGTCACTTTGCATTTTTATTTTTACCTTTTGCATTTCAGAGGCATTTATCTGGGATCTAATCTCTTTGGGTTACGTGTAACCACCTAACGCACTTTATGTAAAGCCAGGGCGGGCTCACCTTCTTCTGAACAGGGCAAAGAAACGGTCCTGATATTCTGGGAATAGACCCCAGCGGTTTAACTCAATCACCAACTCCGGGGCTCGGGAAAGGTTGCGACTTGCTTGCTCGAAAAGCTCTTCAATGTAATCTCGGGCACCTTGGGGCACTCCACTGGCATCGATGTCTAAAAAACCCCGGCGATTAAATTCGGCTATATTAGTGCGAACCGACTTATTAGTTAGCTCATAGATGAACATGAGCAAGGATACATCCCATAGTTCCTCCACCCCCCTAATTATGGTGCTTAAGGGGTTATGCTGTTCCTCTATTTGGGAGCTGAGCTTATTTATCACCTGGCTGATAGGCTCGGAGACAACATTCATCCCCCCGGGTTCGTTCTTATATCGGTAAAAAATGCCCGATTCATAAGGGCGCTCTCGAGCCATCATCGCTACGTATCTTTTTGCCTGCTCGCTAAAGCCTTCGACATTGACCAGGTAAGCAGGAGTAACAATTTTGGGCCTTGCCGCAATTACCTTTCCATCCCTGACCACACTAAGGTTTCCCACCAGTTCAGTGACAACGTAATAATCAATGACAGAACTGCCAAAAGTGTCCAGTCCTTGCCGTGGTGCTCTGATTAATTCCGTGTGCTCCAGAGCATATTTAATTTTGTCATCTATCTCCATATCAATTCGATCCTTCTATATTTTAAAAAAACATCTTGACCGTGTAAAAGTTATGCCTTACTTTATCCTTGCCAGCAATTATGCTGCCAGTTTCAGTGCTATGACCAGGAACAAGGTATTCCACATCAAGCTGAGACAGTTCGTCAATGCTCTTCCGTAGTAAGGAAGAGCTGCCACCAGGGAAGTCAGTCCTGCCTATGCTGCCAGCAAAGACCACGTCACCGCTGATCAATATTTTGTCCTCTTCCAGATAAAGGGAAATAGAACCAGGAGAATGTCCCGGGGTAAATAGAACCTTGACCGCTACCTTATCATTTTTAGCCCCCAGAGACAAATCGCCCTCCTTAAGATAAAAGAAGGGATTAACCTGCGGCGGCTTACCTCCAAATGCTTGAAAGAACATCTTCCCCATCGTGCGATAAAATTCATCCTCCTCACGGGATAAAGTAAACAAAGCACCACTTTTTTCCACCACCAATTCAGTGGCTTCAATATGGTCAGGATGGCTATGGGTGCCAATCACCAGACCAATATCCTCCATCTTGAAGCCATCCCTCTCCATAGCCTGAGTCAGTGAATCAAAACAGGGCTCCCCAAGCTCATTCCTGACATGGCCGGGGTCAACTAATACGTGCGGACGCTCCCCCCTTAAAACCGAGGGCCAGAGAATGGCATTGCAGTTATTTCCTCTGCCTTGCCATACATAACAATAAAAATACTCCGCTAACTTCACAGAATTATGATAAATCATCACTATAACCCCAAACTCACTTTGTTGAACCCCGTCAATATTATAGGCTAAAATGCACTGTTAACGCTAATAATGTCGCTACCCTATCATCGCGAAGCCCGGTAGTGCTGAAGCAATCTAAAGGAATGGGGATGTGAGGTGGCTTCGCCTTCGGCTCGCAACGGCGTAGGGAGAGGGAACCTATATGGGTGAGCTAAAGAGTGCCTGGGAAATTGCTCAAGAGAAAGCAAATAGATTGGGCAAGCTGTCAGTCGAGGAAAAGGAACAGCAAGAAAGACAAAGGTATCGCCAAATCGGTCAGGTGCTGGCACAAAAATGGCTGGACGGTTCCCAAAAACTGGATATGCCTGCGGAGCTAAACAAGCACGAAGAAAAGGAGAGAACAATAATAAAGCAGGCCGTGATCGAGCACCTCGCAGAGGCTATTGAGCTTACAACTACCCTGGGTATAAATAGCGTGAAAAGGGTAATCGAGGTGATAAGCAGCTTAGGGCCTGAATTGCAGCCAAAGGCAGAAGAAATAGGCCAGCTTGTTCAAGAATATGAAGGGGCAGAACAAAAGATAAGACAGGAACTAGAAAGCAACTACAGGGAAACCCTGCACCAATTGAGAATCTCAGGAACAGCAGTGGATGCTATCAATATCGAAGTTAGCCACAAATGGCAAGTAGCCCGCCAGGGGCTCGTTGAAGATTTTACCCCAAGGCTCGATGATTTGAAGCAAGCATTAATTAGTAGCCCATGAGAAATCCACTTCGCAACTTCGCTAGGCCACACAAGGCTTTAAATAATCCTTATCCAAAGACACCAGCAATGGCAGCCAGGTTAGCTAATCACATTTGGACAATAGAAGAAATTGTGAGGTTGATAGATTATGCATGAAGTGCCAGCGAATTATGCCTTCATTGATGGTCAGAACTTTTACAAATCACTCCAATCACTTGAAAAAGAAGTTGAAGCGCTTGAGGTAAAATTAGATTTGAATGAATTCCGAGTCTATCTTATGGAAAAACATGCTGTTAAGGTTGCCTATTATTTTATTGGTTATGTACCGGAATACAAGAGTTTATATGACCAGTTAAGAAGACAAGGATATGAATTGAAATTTAAAGAAGTAGCTACCCACGAAGATGAAATTAAAGGTAACGTAGACGTAAATCTGACATTGCAGTCTATGGTGGATTATGAAAATTATGCAAAGGCAGTAATAATAGCAAGCGACGGTGATTATGCTTGTTTAGTCGAATACCTACACGATAAGGGTAAACTAGAATGCCTAATAGCTTGTAGTAGAGGTGGATGTTCCTATCTGCTCAGAAAACTACATACTAAAATACGGATATTCTACTTAGATGATATCATGAGAGATCTATATAACCGAAAAGAGACTTCGTAGGGACAAAACCCTACGTCGCCTCTTTTCATAGTGATAACTGCTTTTATTATATCACAACTTGACTATTTGTCAAGCCATTGTCTTCATTTCAGGATAGTTCAAAGACTTTTACCATTTTCAAATTGACCCACTACCGAAGAATCTTGTGCCGCTCAGGACAGGCTCCGCGAAGAATTTCCGAGATGCTTCATCATCTAAATTCATTTGGACTCCCCAGAATGACGCTACTAAACATTCCCAATAATTTGTCATGGGGCACAGAGCGCCAGACGCTGAGTGTAAATTCCTTGGCGGCGGTCGTAATCGGTCTGGATGGCCTCGACCCTATACTTCTCCTCCGAGATGCCGCAGCGCTCGTCGGTGACCTCGACGACATCGAGGAGCTCCTGACCACAGTTGGTGGGGACTACGAGGTTGCCGCGCTGCGCTCGCAATGACGCCTCTCTTAAGAGAGCGTCGGCCCTCTCCTGGGCCCTGGTGGCGGTCTGGAGGTTGGGGTCATAGTCCTGCTCGAGCTGGTCAATGGCCAGGGCGAGTAAGTCCCAGTCCAGGGCTTCTTCCAGGATGCGGTTATCGCCGCTGTCCCGGCCGATGGCCCGGGCGCGGGAGACGGTGACGGCCTCGATGTATTTACCGCTGAGGATGGCGTGGCCTGTGCCGTAGGAGTAGCAGCTTTCCTCGCTGGCCAGTGGGTTCTTGGTGAAGGCCTCCTGGCCACGGAATATGAGTTTGTCGGGGACGAACGATAGGAGCTTGCGTATTGCGGTGTCTCCCTGAGTGCCAGGGTTGACGGTGAAGTCGGGGTAGAAGTTGTTAATGGCGGAGGACTGGGGTTTGGCGGGGGTGTTGGTGAGCTTGATGCCGGCACGGGCTAAGAGCTGGTAAAGGATCTGCCAGACGCTCTTGGGGTTGACTTCGTCCTTGTTCCACCTCATCTGGTATCGGGCGGTCCAGCGGTCCATGAGGCCCCAGCCGTCCAGGCAGGTGAGGATGAAGCGGGACATGTTGGGCTTGGAGGAGTACTCCCAGGAATCCACCCAGTAAGTGCCGGCCTCGGAGGTCTCCTTGCCTGCCGTCGTCTTATAGCCGAGCTTGAGGACGATTTCGCTGCGCTTGTTAATGAGGGAGGGTACAAGACCCTCCCCTACGTTATATTGGCCTTTGGAGTTATCGAGCTCCAGTACGAGATTGCCACGCCCGACTGAAGTCGGGCTCGCAATGACATTTGTTTGCAATGTCACGATGTCCTTGGTCAAGTCGAGGGGCGAGTCGGCGGGGCGGGGGGCTCTCCAGACTCCGTCGGGCTTTTCCAGCCACCAATAGTCGGCAGTGCTGGCGATTCTGAGCCCATAGGCCGGGCTGACGTCCAGGAAGGGCTTAGGCTCGGTAAAGGTCGTATCGCTCCAATACGTGCCTTTTACCATGAGGCAAGCGAGGGGACGGGTGTAGGCGGTGGTGCCTGCGAACTTCTCTACAGCGATGATACGGTTCGTCTCGTAGCTCTGGGCCGATGCCGGCAGGTGGCAGTCGGGGTATTCATAGGTGATATCTTCTCCGTCCGGGGACATAAGGAAGCTCTCGAGGGCACCAAAGTTGTAGGTATCCAAAAACCAGGTACGGAATAGATCGAAGTGATTATAGGGGGTGTCGGACTCCTTAGCAGCAAGGACTATCTCGCAGCATGGCCAGAAGGCGTTGAAAGTAGCGCCGATGCCGTAGATACTGAGCAAGGGATGGTTGGCGTCGGTCCAGGTGTGTTGAGTGGCTTCCTGGGTGCTGGTGTCCAGGGTTATGCCGTTAAGCTCGTTGGACTTAAGGGCGAAGCAGACGACGATGTCGCCGATCCCCCACCAGCACGCAGCCATAGAAAGGACGTCGGCATAGTCAACGAGCTGGGCGTCATCCCAGGTGTCGCCGTAGTCATGGCTATAATACTTCCAGAGGACGTTGCCGGTGGTGCGGTAGAAGATATAGACCTTGGCTCCACAGGCGGCGATGGCACAGGAACCGGCATAGTCGGTGGCTATGAGCTCCCATTCATCGAACCAAGAAACGAGGGAGATGGGGAAGGAAAGAGGAAACGAAGGGGGAGCGTTGAAGGGGGAGAAGAGCTTCTGATAGTAAAGGTTGCTGCCTTCTACCCGGATGCGGTGCATATCGCCGTTACCATCGAAGGTGAGACCGTGATGATTGTCGGGCTCGCTGCCGGTATAGATGCGTGTCCACGTGAGGCGTTTAATACCCTGCTCGTAGTCATAGACTTCGGCTTCGACGTAGGGTAGGCGGTGGGGCTTCTTCTGGACAGCTTCCAAGGTAGCAGTCAGGGTTCTCATGCTATCCTTGCCATACTAAACCAGGGGGAGTATATCTGCCCACCCTGCAAATCCAAGTCTCCTCCAGATGCTTGATAAAATCCTAGCTCCACATAGTCGTTCACAGCCAAGCTATAAATGGTACCTATTGTAAGGCTGGTAACACCACCGCTATCAGTCACCGCCTGAAAGTGCTGTCCAGCTATGACCGTAGTCCCATTCAGCTTGATTTGAGCATGCCGTCTTCCTGTGGCGTTGGCAACAAACTGACCGCCGCCAGCAATCATATACTTGCCTGCTGTCTTGCAGGTTAGCCGGCTATTATTGGTGACGGTGTCGTGTATTTCGTCGGTGTCCCAGACCTCAGTATCAAAAGCAGAGAATACCACGGTGCCAGTTGGTAGTGTCTGGTCTGTGGAATGGTGAACCCGGCAAGACTTGTCCATGACTCCGCCGCCAGTACCCTGAAGGTCAACCCAGGCCGAACCGTTGTAGATATACCATTTATGCTCGTCGTCCCGGTAGAAGAGCTGACGTTCGACGGGCGAGGACGGGAAGCTATTGCCGTGAATGAGCTCGTGGCTCTCCTCGCTCTCCCACTCCGTCTTGGTGAGCTCGAGGCCGACGTCTATGTGCTTAATTCCTGATTTAGCCATTAAAAGAAGACCTCCTTGATGATTTTAGCGATGATGAGCCAGGCGATGACGCCGATGGCTCGGCCGAACATATAGTAATGATGATCCCCCTTCAAGTCATTTAGTAATTCTTCGGAGGGTTCATACTTCGCCCGCCAGGGGCAAAGGACCTCGCAAAAGCCATTGACGAAGGCGTGCCATTCTTGGTAGACGTCCATGAAGCCGTGAATGTTAAGGCCTTTCAGGAATCCCTTGTCCTCGTCTCGAGGCATTAGCTTTGCTCCTTCTTCTCCTTGATGTGCTGCACCGTCCGCTCGGTAAACCACCAGCCAATTATTGGGATGGCCAGGCCCAGGAACCACTGGGGGGCGTCGATTCTGTCGATGACGACCTGGGCGATGACGGCGGCGAAAATGACGGTAACAACAGGCCTGGTGGCGGCTCGGAAAAAATCGCAAAAGACCGTCACGAGGTTGGGACTAGCTTTGTTCTGTTCCTCCGGCATGTTTCCTCCTTTGCTGAACAGGCTCTGAGAGGCTCGAGAAAGCCCCTCTTTCCCCTTTTGCCACTTATTACACTCATGGGTTTCGTTCCTGAGTATGGTTATGTTAAATCAGGGCGCCCAGGGTGTCGGGGACGGACTTCCCAGCCTTTTCATAGTGCCTGGCTAAATGCCGGGCGGCCTGGATGATGTCCTCCTCTGAGGCCTGGACCCTCTCCCCGCGGTAACCGCCCCGGCTGAGGGCGGCGACGGCTGCAGGCATGCGGTCCCAGTCCACGGTCCTCTCGATATCGAGCCTTCCCTGGAGGGCGCGCATGATGGCCCTGGTGTGGTGGGGGAGCTTCCAGGTCTCAGGATCCTGGGGGTCGCCGACGATGGCGAAGGCTTCCCTGGGTAGTCCCTCTTTGGTCTTCTCTTTTTCTACTGCTTCCTTTACTCTTGATTTAGGCACGGTTCCTCCTTATACGGTGAATACTGCGATGACTACGGCGTCCCTTGGGTTTCCCTCGGGGATCGCCAGGATTACGTGGCGGCCGGTTACCATCTCGGCCGAGGCAATATTCCGGGCGACATTAAGGTTGTCGAAATAGGTAGTCAAGGACCCTGCGAGCTGAACGCCGGCCTTGTAGGTACCCCCGTCGAAGTTTTTGAGGATGCCGACTTCCAACATAAATCAAACCTCAAAAGTCAAAAATCAAAATGACAGATTAAAATGTAAAGATTCTGATTTTTGCTCTGTGTTTTCGCTCTTTTCATTTTGCATTTTAATCTTCGGTGTAGAGCTGCCTCTGGATTACTCGGTTTCCCTGGGCAATCTGCTTAAGCTTCTTGTCGTAGCGGCTCAGCCGTTCCTTGCCCCAGGCCTTGTAGTTGATGGTGGCGTGGCGGCCGGCGATGCTGGCCCTGTCCACAGTATAAGCGGCTGCCGACATGGCCAGGTAGCCAGTGGCGCCCAAAACGATAATCTCCTCGTGCTCGGCGGGGATGGTGGTGAACTCGGCGTCCAGGGTGTGCTTCTTAAGCCATCTTACACGGGCGTCTTCTCCGTCACCTTCGTCCTCCATATAAAAGTGGCCGGCCCAGTACTCGGTCCGCTGGAGATATTTAGGAGCCTGGCCGATAGGGAACTCGACTGACTCGATTTTGAGCAAGCCTGTGAGGGAGGAGATATCGAGCTCAGTATCTCCGTCGGTGGTGGCTATATCATCCTGCTGCTCGATAGGGGCATGGAGGGAGTACTCCATGACAACCCTCTCGATGGCTCCGTCTACTTCATCGTCCGTCCAGCGGTAGTTCTGGCTGTCGGTGTCCTGGAGGTCCTCACGGACCCGGGCTCTCATTTCGGTTAAGTTCACGGTTCACCTCGCAATACGCATCGATGCGCACTGAGGTAGGGAGGGGGCTCGACCTTCCCCCTCCCGCCTCGATACAAAGGAGGTTGAAACGCACGCCAGGAGATTGCCACGCCCCGATAAATCGGGGCTCGCAATGACATTCCTGCCTGGCATGGACATTAGTCTCTCACTCCTGTCAGCATGGCGGCCTTGACGATGGAAAAGTTTGCCAGTGATACATACCACTTGACCCTGGTCCGGGAAGCGTCCTTGGTCTCCAGGGAGCCGAGACGCTCGACCTGAATCACCTCGGGGCTGGTAAGACCGCAGACGGCGCCCTCTCCCATCTGGAAGGCGAACATGGCCGAACAATCGCTGGACGTGCCCACGGTGTAGTTGTCCTTGACCCAGTCGGAGATGGCGACGGGGATGCCGTTATAGAGCTCGACGAACTCGCCGAGCTTACCCTGTCCGACTTGAAGATTGGATCCAGCGGCTCTGGCTAAGGCTGCGATCTTCCTCCGGGACCGGCGGCTCATTAAGAGCAGGTCGGGCTTGCCCCCTCTGACCAGGTCAATGAGCTGGTCGATTTTGCCGAGGGCAAGGGTGGCGCCGTTCGCTGCCATGCCGAGGTGGTTGCCGAGCCGGCAGGTCCAGACGACGGTGCCGTCGGAGTTGGTCTCTCCCTCGGTAGTCTTCCAAGTGGGCTCTGTTGAGCCAGAAGTGCCGGCGGTGGTGCACTCGTAACGGAAGCCATTCTCCTTGCCAGCAGTGGGGACGACGATGTCACCCAGGGAATAGGCAGTAGTGGCCTCCCAGGCTGTGCCCTTCATGGTCTTATACAGACCATCGGGTTGGTTGGCGTCCACACTCGAGTCGCCGTTCAGGAAGGTGTTCTCAAACTCGTTCCTCAAGGCCTTGGCCTTCTGTTCGATGACAGCGGCCTCGAGGTCCTGGATATTACTCCTGGTGGCCTTGAGGAAGTTGTCAACATCGGCGTCTCCGCCAAGGACGCAGAGGCTGGCAGAGCACTGCTCGAAAGCCGGCTCAGAGGTCGTCCAGGTGTCGGTTACCGGGGAGTACCAGGCCACGGTGGGCAAAGTCTTCTCCCGGTTGTACTTCAGGCTATTGCCCACGATCTGGATGAAGGGCAGCTCCTGTAAGATGGGGCTGCCCTTGACGATGGTCTCGATGATTCCTTTAAGCAGGATATCGGTCGAGAGCTTACTTGCTTCTGCTAAAGATATACTCATATTTCCTCCTGTTCAAAATTAAAAATCAAAGATAAAAGACCAAAATGACAAAGCAAAACGAAAAATTTTTGATTTTTGCCCTGTATTTTTGCGTTTTGCATTTTTATCCTTGACTTCCTTGTTGTATTCCAGCGGCGATCTTCTCCCTGGGGGTTAAGCCCTCAAGGGATATCTCGCCCCTGGCTGGTGCTCCCGCGGGGACCTTAGCCTCTTTGGCCTCAGCCTCTAAGGACTGCCTGACAGCGCTGGCGATGGACTGAGCCTTCTCGACCGAGGCGTCTATGTCCTCGATGGTGCCGCCGGCGATGATGTCCCGGGGAATAGTGGGATTAGCAGCCCTGACGGCATCGAGGTATTTGGTGACGGCCTGAGCGTGGGCTTCAGAGATTGCCACGCCTTCGGCTCGCAATGCTTCGCCTTCGGCTTGCAGCTCGGCGATGCGGGCATCCTTCTCGGCCAGGGCTGCCTCAGCGGCGGCCTTGGCCTTCTTTTCCTCCTCGAGCTGTGCCGTGATCGCCTCCAGGTCCCCGGGGGTGGAAACCTCATTGGTCCCTTCGACTTCGCTCAGGGCAGGGGTTTCCTGGGTTTCCTCGTTTTCGTTTTCCATACATTTCTCCTATTCCTCTTGAGATTGCTTCGGCTTCGCCTTGCAATGACAAGGGGGTGAGCTTATTATTCAGGCACTTCCATCTCCGCGGCTACCGCTCTCTCTCGCTCCGCCACGTGTGGATGTTGCCCTGAACTCCTGATTCATCTGTAGTATCCTCTCCCTCTCCTCCAGCCACCTGTTGAACTCCTCGTCGGGGTCCTGGACACCCATCTCGTCCATAGCGGTCCTCCGGCTGTGGACTCCCGCCTGGACCAAGAGCTGCTCGGTCTGGGCCTGCCTATCTATATCCTGAGGCAGGATGGGACCCCAGACCACTCTATGGTTCACTCCTTCAAAGTTCTCGTTCATAAACATTTCAGCCAGCTTTAATATCATGGCATTACGCTGGTGGTATACATTGGTCCTGATGGTGCGTTTTCGCACCACCTTCTGAATGAGGCTGCCGAGCTCAATCCTCAGGGCGGTGCCTGAGAACTCCTTCTCGATGCCTCCCCAGGCAGCCCGGGGCATCTCCGATACATCGTGCAGGGCACGGTATAGCAAATCGATATAATCGACATGAAGTCTGACTCCGCCGCCTTGCAGTAAGTCCAGAAGATAAGCCTTAGCGTCCTCCGGTATGGTCCACAGGGCCCCGGGCTGGACCTTGATGTCCTCAGCTGATGCGATGTTCTCCAGGACGGCGATGGGGTTGCCTGACAGCTCCAGGATGCGGGATAGCTGGCTCAAGGCCCGGTTGAGTTCCCGCTGGGGCTGGATGATGCTGGGGATATCCGATACGCCCCAGAAGTGCTTGGGGTCCCTGATGTTGGGGAAGATGATAAAGGGGATAAAGCCATAGGGATTGGGTCTGGACCCTATGAGATCGTTGTCCAGGTAAAGGTCAAAGGCCTTATCCGTCCAGAGCTCGGTTACCACGACTCTGTTCTTTCCTTGGGATTGCTTCGGCACTGGCGTGCCTCGCAATGACGTCCCTCCGTCATTGCGAGGAGCCCCGATGAATCGGGGCGACGTGGCAATCCCCTGAGATTGCTTCGCTACGCTCGCAATGACATCACCGTAAAGCATCTGGATTTCATCCCAGGTAAGCGTGTATCTTGAAGCTATCCTCCAGACCCGCGAGGTGTCATCTCCAAGCCACCAGGCATAGATGCCTGAGACATCGGGGGCGGTGATACGGATACGCTTCTCTTCGGTATCCCACATCACCTTGTAGCAGCCGTCTCCCAAGACGGCGGTGTCAATCTCGGTCTCGTAATCGAGCTGCTGGAGGTTGTTCTGCTCATATACCTGGCGAAGGAGTTGCTCGGCTCGCCTTACTCTGGCTTCGATTGCTTCGCTATCGCTGGCAACGTCGGCTACGGGATAACAGGCGAAGCCGAGTCCCGGCATAAGGAAGCTGGTTAGCTTGTCTATGGATACCTTAGCGTAGTTAAAGACAAGCTGACGGTGGCGTGACTGCGTGGGCCAGTGGGTGCCCTGGTAGAAATCAAGGTTGGAGCGGTAAGCGGCGAGGCGCTGGGTGTCCATGCGGTTCAGATGGGATGGGTTAAAGTCAGTCATCTCTAAAAACAGTTCAAGGATCAAAAGTTAAATATCAAAATTACAGAGCAAAACCCAAAAATTTACTTTTGTACTTTGCATTTTGATTTTTGATTTTGCGAGGCTTCTTCCACCGCCTTCAGCCATCTCTGCACCGTTCTCGGGCTCACCTCAAATATGCGGGCAATCTCCTTAACGCTTTTCCCTTCTCGTTTCAACTCCATCATCCTCTCGGCTCGCCTGCTCTTTAAGAACCTCTCCTTCCCCCAGGGCTCTTCTTTAAGGCAATCAGGAAAGGGGCAGTTAAGACAGGAGGAAAAGAGCTCACAACCCTTATCTTCGTAGTGGAATTCCTCGGGCAATAAATCCCACATCAATTTACTTTCCATATTCCGTTCCTCATTACCCATTCGGCTTCGCCGAATCTTTCTTCCATGTTGAGTATAAATTAGCACTTATGTTCTAATTTAGCAAGGGATTTTTGTCCCACACCGCTAAATTTGTAGTGCGAGGCTTCAGCCTCGTGCCAGGCCATTGCACGACCTTAAAAGGTCGCACTACAAAGCCTTGGGATTTGATGCTTTGGAATTGGGATTTTGGCCTTGAGCTTTATTTGCTATTTGGGCTTTGTCATTTGTCATTGTTCAGTGGCGTATGCCCGCCACATGATACCTCGCTTTATTAGGCATATTGACAAAAGAAAGCTGGCGGCTATAATAAACTTAAGTTATTTCTGGTAAAGTTAAGTTATCTTTGGGGTAAGTTACTGATTACCTATTGACAAAATAGACTATATAGTTTTAAAGTTAAAGGTTAGGAAGGCCTTAGCCTTTTGTTATGGCTTTTGGCATTGATTTGAGAGTTTGTTTGAACTTTAATAATTGAATACTGTTTAAGGACATTTGCCTGTCATTCTGGAGGGAAGCTAGTGTAGTGCGAGGCTTTAGCCTCGTGCGAGTATGCTGATGTAACAGGATTCCTCAGAATGACGTTAATAAAATAGAAAGGAGGTGATGCCTATGGCAAAGTCCCGAAGCGAGTCGATATTGCGAGAAGCCTTCTGTAGTGTGTTATTGCGAGGAGTCGAAGGCGACGAAGCAATCTCAAGGATTCGCAAGGGGAAGAGAACGATGCCTGGCCCGGGCATAAGCTAAAAACGAAATCTGATGTAGTGCGGGGCTTTAGCCTCGTGCAGAATAAAAAGGGCACGACCCTGAAGGGTCGCACTACGGATACAGAAAATCAAGAAGGGCAGCCTGAAATGAGGCAGGCTTAAAACTAGGTTTACTGAAGAAAATGTTTCCAATGACTCGAGCCTGGAGGGGTCGACCTCAGGCGAGAGTGAAGATAAGTTGGATACCTATATAAGGAGGAAATAATGATTAAAGCAAGAGCGTGGCCAGCCAAGGCGATGTATTTATTCATCGCTGCGGCACTGGCCATAAGTTTGATAATTGTAGCGATACCAGCCCACAAGGTGAGTGCCGACCCCGGTCTCAGCGACTGGACGCGGGTCACTACTCCCACCATAGACGACTGGCTCATGGCACCCAACTCCACAATCGTCGATTTTGCCGTGGCTGACGGCGGAGACGTGGCCTACGCTATCGTCGATAGCGATTTTGATATGGACGGAGACCTCTCACTTGAAGGATTCTGTCTGTTGAAGTCAGATGACGGCGCCGCCACCTGGAAGGACATCACCGATGCAATAGAGGACGAGGCCGGCGTGACCGGTTTAACATTGCTGAAAGTGGCCACGGATGGCGTGGACGCCGACTTCGTGGCTGTTGCCCTCGATATACCTGGGACCACCGTGCATGTGTTTATCTCCGATGACGGTGGGGACAACTTCGAGGACACCGGTGCCTTTATGACGGCGTTCATGAACCCCGCTTGGGTCTATGAACTCGAAGTCTCCCCAGAAGTGGCTGGCAAGCGTGACATGGCTATCGGCGGCACCGATGGGGGTACCGCCGAGCTCTGGCGCTCCACGGCTACCGGAGCTTCGGCCAGTAACTGGGAAGATGCCACAGATACTACGGACTATTCAGGCTGGGATGAGGAGTACCCGCCTGCTGGGCCTGCCTTCATCTCTGAAGCCGTTGTTGACATCAAATTCGCCCCCAGCTGGGCTGCGGACAAGACCATCCTGGTTGCCACCGTTGACGCCCCTGGCACACTCTACCTCCAATGCGGCACCTGGGGAACCAGCGAAGGCTGGAACCTGGACTCAATTCTGGCCATCGATGCTGTGGCTGTAGTCAGTGGTTTAGGCATAAACATCCCATGGATAACCCTTGGCGCAGCGACAGCGGGCATAACACTGCCCCTGGACTACTCCGGCCGGAACTCAGATAAGAGGTATGCCTGGGTAAACGTGAACTACATTGCTGCCGGGCCCACAGCAGTGGGCAAGATATTCCGTGTGAAAAACAAGTCTGTCATGGAAGTCAACCAGCAGATAGATGGCACACCCTGGCTGACCAACGTCCATTACCTGGGCTACATAGCTGAAGGTAAGGCTATAGCCGGCCTGCTGGGCGACGGAACAATGGCGATGGGACTTCCAGTGCTTGCAGCGTGCTGCGAGGGCGTGGACGTCTACCGCAACACTCAAATCACCAATATGGACATCTGCTGCCTGCCCTGGGAAGAGGCCTGCAAGCCACCCTCGGGGAGACTTGCCATGGCGGCATTCTTCGTAAGCGCCGACAAGGCTTATGCTGTTGCCCTGGGTCCACCTATGGGGGGGCAATTATATGACGAGGGCGCCTGGTCGGTAAGCTTCGACGACGGAGATGTCTGGAACCAGCTCAGTTTGATTGACACCAATATTAACTACTTCTCCGATGTCGCCGTGTCGCCCGACTGCAACAAGACCTGGGTGGTCAGTGTTAACGATGATGGGAGGGGTTGCGGCTGCGACAGCGTCTGGCTGTACGGCGATGACCTTCCCGAATTTGGATACAGCGAATACAGCGAACACTGGCTTCGCGTCTGGCACGGCTCGCTCGAGGGCGCCGCGTGGGGGGATGGCACTTTAGAAGCCGGCATACTCAGGCTAAATCCCGAGGAAACGACCGGCGATACCGTCTATCTCTTTGACTACTATACCGATAACGTCTACTGGAATGAGCTGGAAGGCCTGGCTTGCTGGGACTTTGGAAGTGCCTCTGTAGACAATATCGTAGACCTGGCAGTGCTGGACAAGGAGACCATCTTTGCCCTGGATAACGGTGGCGATGTTGCCATGTCCGATGACTATGCTATCGGCTGGCATGAATCAGTCGACAGCGAGGTCGCTGATGGTTATACCATCGCCGTTTGGGGCGACTACGTACTGGTCGGCGGCAATGATGGAGATGTTGCCTACTCCGACGATGGCGGTGAAACATTCACCGCGTTGGAGGATGTCACCACCGGTGGCTACGTTACAGTGGCCTTCGACACCTACTTCGACGCCAACGATGTAATCTACGCTGCCTTAGCCGAAGCCCCCGGAACTGAGAACGGTATTTATAAGTGGGTCATTGGCGAAAGCACAGATTGGATGGACCTCAAAGCCGAGCCTCGAGAGTGGCAGATCGGTATTTACGACGCAGACACGGACGATGATGAGCCCGTAGAGGTGAACTTCACCGGACTGGTCGTGGATAGACCGGGCAATCCCTACACCGACGCTGAGAACGGCGGCGTTATCTACGCCAGCTATTGGGGCGACTACGAGATGACTATGTTCACCGGCGTAGCCCGCTCTCTCGAGCGTGAGGTTACAGTATGCGTGACCTGTCTCACCTGGGACTTCCTGTGGATGGGACTAACCGTTGATGTAGAGAGCTTCGAAGCGTGGCCCGACGCACTGAAGATTTGCGGCTGCCTGACGGCAGACAGCAACACCAAGCTCTTTGCCATTGACCGCCATGACTATGACTTCGTAGACAACGAAGCCGGCAGCGTCTGGACCTTTGAGGACTGCTATGCCAAGAAGGCTCCCGATACTGAAACCCCTGAAGTCAAAGCCGACCCCTGTTCATGTTACAGCGCGCCATTTACCCTGACCTGGGACGGCCTGTGCGATGCTTGCGTGTATGAGATACAGTTCGCACTGGACGAGGAATTCACCATGCCGGTGCAGGTAAATGCGGAAGGCGATCCCGCGACGGACTACATAATAAGTGGCATTACAGGAGACATCCCGAGTTACTCCGTCATGGGAGGACTAGCTGGAGGACTTTCCTGTGAACAGACCTACTACTGGAGGGTAAGGGCTTCTGAAGCCGCCACCGGTCAGGTAATCCACAGCTGGTGGACCGTGGGTGAGAGCTTCACTGTTCCCCCCAGCATAGAAGCCGCACAAATAACGCTTGTCGCTCCTGAACCGGGAGCCATGGGTGTGGGTACAAAGAACGTGGGCTTCAGTTGGGACTTGCTGGCGGAAGCTGATGAGTTCGACTGGGTGCTGTCCAAGAACGCTGACCTGTCCAGTCCCGTCCAAAAAGAAGAGGGGCTGAGGAACACAGCCACCACGTACACCGGAACGCTGGACTACGGCACCACCTACTACTGGCAGGTGACCGCCTACAGTGAGGGCGCTGTCATAAGCATGAGCGCCGTAGGCAGCTTCACCACAGCACCAACGGGTGCGTTCTGTTGTCCACAGGACGGTCTGTGCTTCGACACTCAGGCGGAACTCGAAGCGCACACTGCTGAGGCGCACCCAGCCCAGCCGGTAACTCCGTACTGGGTATGGGTAGTCATCGGCATCGGCGCTGCCCTGGTGATTGTAGTAATAGTGCTCATCTTCAGGACTCGTCGAGTATAAGCACACCCCACCTGACCCTCTCTTAAGGGAGAGGTAAAGGTGATTCCTAGGAGGGGCGGCCACAAGCCGCCCCTCCCCCTTTCTTTGACTATTGTCATTCTAATGTAGTGCGAGGCTTTAGCCTCGTGCATGAGGATGGCACGACCTTAAAAGGTCGCACTACGATACCCACATAAACGGCACAAACAATGTAGTGCGAGGCTTTAGCCTCGTGCATGAGGATGGCACGACCTTAAAAGGTCGCACTACGATACCCACATAAACGGCACAAACAATGTAGTGCGAGGCTTTAGCCTCGTGCAAAGGGCGGCACGACCCTGAAGGATCGCACTACGATACCCACATAAATGGCACAAACATGTAGTGCGAGGCTTTAGCCTCGTGCAAGGGATGGCACGACCTTAAAAGGTCGCACTACGATACCCACATAAACGGCACAAACAATGTAGTGCAAGGCTTTAGCCTCGTGCAAAGGGCGGCACGACCCTGAAGGGTCGCACTACAACACGGTTATGTTACAATTTATCGATCAATATCAGTGATGCCAAGCAGAGAACACGAAAAACCAAGGAGACTTAAGAGCTTTTCTTATCGCGGTTATTATCGATATTTCATCACTATACGCTCACAAGGTTTTAAACATCATTTCGTGAATGATGAAGTCGTCGCCAAAGTAATCGAGATTCTAAAGAGTACGTGTGAGCAGGAAAGTTTCTTAGTCTGGGCATACTGCTTTATGCCCGATCACGTGCATCTGCTAATAGAAGGAAAGAATAGCAATGCAGATATGAAGGACTTTGTCACCTTGTTCAAACAGAAAACTGCTTATTGGTTCAAAGGCATTTATGGTGTGCAGTTATGGGGGGCAAATTATTACGAACATGTGTTGAGAAACGATGAAGCCACCAGGGCTGTAGCCCGATATATAATCCAAAACCCTGTCAGGAAGGGGATGGTAGAGGATTGTAGCAGCTATCCCTATTCAGGCTCATTTGAATTAGAAACCATTTACAGCCTGTAGTGCGAGGCTTTAGCCTCGTGCAAGGGCCGGCACGACCCTGAAGGGTCGCACTACAAAATCCAGTGCAAAGGCATAAAACTGTAGTGCGAGGCTTTAGCCTCGTGCAAAGGGCGGCACGACCCTGAAGGGTCGCACTACATTTGCGAGCCCCGACAAGTCGGGGCGAAGCAATCTCGGTGGTGAATGGTCGGGGGCAAGCCCCGATCCTGAACAAACCCAAATTTCAAAATCCCAATGACAACTGAAATCCAAATGATTAAATGTCAAAACTACTTCGTTTTGTCATTTGGATTTTGGGCTTGATTTGACGCTTGATCTTTGTCATTGTTTAGAGATTTGAATTTTGATATTTGGACTTGTTTAGAGTTTGGATTTTGGAATTTAGTCAATACGGCATTTACTTTTTAGTGGCATTTTCGGTTATAATAGCGAGAGATTAGTCAAATGTGCTTACTATCTCGAGTGCTTGTTGTTCTTGTCTTCTGCCTTATAGCCATTGCCCTGCCGGCTGTGCCCGCACAAGCAGCCATATGTTTACCCTACGGTATCGAGCTCTCCCCCGAGTCGGGAGTCCCGGGAACAGAGGTCACCGTCTATGGCCATGATTTTCATGAGGACACATTAGTTGACATTTATTATGACGGAACCCTGATAGCCACGGACAGGACCGATAGGAGTGGAGATTTCACAATCACCTTCACCGTTCCTGAAGGCTGCAAGGGGCCCTACAGGGTGCTCTCCGACGTAGGGTATGCCACAGCAGATGCTTACTTTATCATCAGGCCGGGGTTGACGGTAAGTCCCGAAAAAGGTTCTGCGGGCACTACGGTTACCGTGGAAGGACGGGGGTTTGCCAAGAATGAAGCAGGCATCGCGCTGTTGTATTACCTCAATGGCAGCTACAAAACGATAGAAAGGAATATCGTGGCGAATGCCAAAGGCAGCTGGGAGACGAGCTTCCAAATCCCCCCATCCACCCAGGGAGAGCATAAGATAGACGCCGCGGGTGATGTGAGCCGGCTTTACGAGGTCATTGATGCCATTTTCAGAGTAACGGCGGAGATAAGCATAGATAAATCATCGGGCATCGTGAGCGACACCATAACGATGACGGGCAGCAGATTTGCCGCTAACGAGAGGGGCATCAAGATATTGTTTGATGGCCAGGCAGTGGTCACAGACATCAAGGCCGACTCCAAAGGCGAATGGGAGGCAAGCTTCGAGGTGGCCGAGATGCCCACAGGCGAGTATAGCGTCACTGCCGAGGGAGAGCAGACCAAGAAAGAAGACATAATCGAGCTCAGCTTCGAGATAGAGACTGACATCGTGTTGTCCCCCGACGAAGGACATGTGGGCATAGACCTGACCGTCACCGGTCGCGGATTTGCCGCCAACGAAGATGTGGTCATAATGTATGATGACAGCCAGGTAGCAACAGCCGAAACCAACGACAAAGGCAGCTTCAGTGTAAATTTTCCCGTCCCTGAGAGCCAATATGGCGAGCGACTGGTAACAGCCGGGTATTCTGACGGCAATGCGGCCAGCGCTAACTTCATAATGGAATCAGATCCTCCCCCCACACCCTCACTCATCTCGCCATCCAACAGGAGCCGGCTGGGATTCATGGGCGAGGTGGCGCCGACGTTCGAGTGGTCAGCCGTATCCGACGACAGTGGAGTTCGCTATAGCCTGCAGGTAGCGACCAGTGACAATGTCACCGCCACTGGAGAGTTCGTTGACCCCATAGTTTCGGTTACAAACCTAGTTGAAACAAGCTATACACTGACAGAAGCACTGCCTTATGGCAGCTACTACTGGATTGTGCAGGCCGTGGATGGCGCAGAGAACGAAGGCGGCTGGACCGCGGCCCGCTCCTTCCGCGTCGGACTCCTGCCCCTATGGGGATTCATTGCTATCATAGCCGCGGCAGTAGTTCTGCTGGTCGCCCTGATTCGCGCTCTGGTGATGAGGCGAACCATCTATTATGACCGCTGGTGGTAGCCAATAAGGTACTTACTTTTTAGTGGCATTTTCGTTTATAATAGCAAAAAGGAGGTTGGTCAAATGCACTTGCTACCTCGATTGTTGGTTGTTTTCGCCGTCTGCCTTATAGCCATTGCCCTTCCGGCTGCGCCCGCGCAAGCCAATGGCACATATATCACGCTCTCCCCCACCTGGGGAGTTCCCGGGGAGGAAGTTACCGTCCGTGGCTATAATTTTACAGCTGATGAGTGGGTTGATATTTACTATTATCCGAACGGTACTGGAGAATGGATAGAAGATGTCGAGACCGATGAAGACGGATATTTCAAGGTCACTTTCGAAGTTCCCGAAAGTTGCAGCGGAGACCACGAGGTGCGCGCCAGGGACGTGCATTACATCACTGCTTCTGCTTACTTTACCGTGAAGCCGGGTTTAATAGTAGACCCTGAAGAGGGCCCTGTGGGCACCACGGTTACCGTGGAAGGCCGGGGGTTTGCCGAGGATGAGGAAGATATCGAGCTGAGGTATTATCTCAATGGCGACGATGAGACGGTAGCAGAGAATATCGAAGCGGACGAGGATGGCAGTTGGGAGGTGAGTTTCCAGATTCCCCCTTCCACCAAGGGAAACCATAAGATAGACGCCCAGGGTGATGATAGCAGCTTCGCTAAGGTCGAGGATGCCACCTTCGAAGTGACGCCGGGGATAAACATTCTGGATGGACCATCGGGTAGCGTCGTAGATGAGCCATTGGGCAGCCCGGGTGAGAGCATAACGATGACGGGCAGCGGATTTGCTGCTAACGAGAGGGACATTACAATATTATTTGCTGGAGAGGCAGTGGAAACAGACACGGAAATCATCAGGGCCGACGACACGGGTTACTGGGAGGAAAACTTCGAGGTGCCTGAGATGCCCAAAGGCGAGTATAGCGTCACCGCCGAGGGAGAACGGACCGACAAAGAAGACATCAACGAGCTCAGCTTCGAGATAGAGCCTGGCATAGTGCTGTCCCCCGACGAAGGACACGTGGGCATGAACTTGACCGTCACGGGCGGCGGATTTCCCACCAACAAAGATGTGGACATAATGTACGATGGCAGCCAGGTAGCGACAGCCAGGACCAACGACAAAGGCAGCTTTGAGGTAAGTTTTCTCGTGCCTGAGAGTCAACATGGCGCGCCCCAAGTAACAGCCGAGGATGCCGCCGAGAACGAGGCCATCGCTATCTTCACCATGGAATCAGACCCTCCGGGCACACCAGAACTCATTTCCCCACCCGATGGGGACAGGATGGGGTTCACAGGCAAGGTGAGGCCGACGTTTGAATGGACGGCGGTATCCGATGACAGCGGAGTTCGCTATAGCCTGCAAATAGCAGCCAGTGCCAATGTCACCGCCACTGGAGAATTCGCTGACCCAATAGTTTCAATTCCAAACATAGTCGGAACGAACTACACGCTGGAGAAGGCAGAAGCGTTGCCTTATGGCACCTACTACTGGATTGTGCAAGCCGTAGATGGCGCAGAGAATGAAAGCGACTGGTCCGCGGTCTACTCCTTCCGGGCTGGACGCTTGCCCCTGTGGGCATTCATTGTTATCATAGTCGCAATAGCGGCGGGCATCGGTGCCGCGGTTTACTTTTTCGTAATAAGGAGAAGAATATATTATTACTAAGGAGGAAGGGGAATAAAGGTAGCGAATGAATGTTTAAAAACGTAGTGCGAAGCTTTGGCCTCGTGCTGCACGACCCTGAAGGGTCGCACTACAAAATCTGGAGGTGAAGAATTTCCCGGAAAGCCAAAACAAATCTGGTTCCAAAGCTAGACGAAATTAAACAGCCTCGCAGTGACAAATAAGAAAAGAGGAAACAACGGTAAAGAAAGAAGGAGGGAAAAATGAAGTTAACAGTTATTGGACTGGGGCAGTGTGGCTGCCGGATTGCTGACCACTTTGCCAGGCTAAATTTCAAGGCGCGTGGTCAACGCAAGGCCACCATAGCCCCCACAGTCATTGCCGTGAATACAGACCAGGCAGATTTGACCGGCCTAAGGTTTATCAAGGACGACTACACGCACCGGGTGCTCCTGGGCTTGCGCCAGACCCTGGGACACGGGGTAGGCAAGATAAACGAGCTAGGAGCTCAATTGGCCAAGGAGGACAGTGATAAGGTACTGGATGCCGTGAAAGCTACCCCCCAGTTTTACGAGACACATGCCTTTTTTCTTATCGCTGGCGCTGCCGGCGGCACTGGGTCGGGAGCGCTGCCCATAATAGCCCGGGCAGTTAAGGATAGATACATCAGCAAGCCGGTTTATGCCCTGGTAATTTTGCCTTTTGAGCACGAACAGACCACAGAGTCCAGGAGTACATATAACACCGCTACTTGTCTGAAATCCACTTATGATGTAGTGGATGCCATTTTTCTCGCTGATAACCAGAGGTATGTAAGAAAGGATGCCAGTCTCGTTAGTAACATAGATAGAATAAACAGGATGATTGCCGAGCCCTTCTATGATTTAATGTGTGCCGGTGAGGTAACCAAGGCCAAATATGTGGGTTCGCGGACGATAGACGCCGGGGACATAATTGCCAGCCTGGAGGGGTGGACCACCATTGGCCTGGGGAGAACTGAGCTTCCCTCATTCCGCTTCCCCTGGGAGATAAGGAAGAAGACTTTCCGCGACAAAGCTCTGGAAAGCTTCAGAGGGACACAAGCCTTGGACGCCACCATCTCTGACCTTTCCCTCACTTGTGACCCTAAGGATGCCGGCAAAGCTATATATATCATATCTGGCCCGGAAAGAGATCTGAATATGGACATGGTCAAGAGCATCAGCGATTATATCAAAGAGCTGGCATCCAACGCCCTGATTCGAGGTGGCGATTTTCCCGGAGAAAGGCACTTTATCGACGTTACCTTGATATTATCCCAGTTATCCTTTGTGCCCAGGATAAAAGACTTTTACGAGCAAGCTACGCAGTATGCCAAAGAACATAAGGGACAGCTAGAGCAAACTAAGAAGAGGATTGCATCCCTGGCTGAGCTAAGCAAAGACTTGCCTACATTGGAATGAAGTCGGGACAAGCCCAAACAATACAGAAACTTAAAAATTAAATGGCAAAAATCAAAATGACAAATTAAAATGCAAAATCTAAAAATACTTATACTTTTACTTGCATCTTTGTTAGATTAAATCGGGGCATTTTAATTTTTTATTTACCGTTGCTCTGTCATTTTGCACTTTTATTTTTACTTTTTGCATTTCGGGGCCTGCCTAGCTTTCCCTGAGCCAACCCTTTGCTTCCCTGGGGCTAAGACCCTTAGCGGCCTGGACCACCAGAGCCAGGCTCACGAGAAAATCATCATGTCCCTCTTGAGGGTCAACATAAAAGTTCATCGTTTGGTTCGGGCGATATTGCGCCCTGGCTCTTTCCAGCTCAAACAAGGTCTCTTTATACTCCCTGGAGCCATCCTGCTTGTAGAGTTTAAGCCTCCCGGAATTGACAAAGGACAATAGCTCAAAGCCCATGCCGGATTTGCTTTTTGAGGTAATGACGAATGGGATGACCCTGTTTCCCAGTTCCTTTCTGAGAAAGCTAGCTACAGGCTGACCAATGCCGGTGGAGTCCACCACTATCCTGTGGCAGTTCCAGACATTCTTAAGGATATCCGTCATCTGGGTATAAAGCTGGCTATGGGGCATTCCTGTCCACTGGTATTGTTCCACAACTTTTAACACTGGCTGCGATGGGTTAGTGGCATCCACCTCGGCAATGGTGATTACTGTGGAATCACGCCCTCTTCCCCTACCACTGAAAGGAGCGTCCCCTCCTGTCACTTCCTGCTCATGTTCCCCGGCCAAATCTACGCCAGCAATATAAGTCCTCTTCCCCTCAGGCTGCGATTGCCTCTGGTGTTCTCCCAGCACCAGAGCTATCTGCTGCCGTGATAGGAAGCCTCCGCCGTGGGTGATAGGTAATAAAGCATATTGAGTCCTGAACAGGGGGTGCTCTTCGCCCAATCTTTGCCGCTCTGTCTGGACGAACTTGATATAGTCAGGATTGTAGTGGCCTACCTCCTGCCAATCATATCTAAAGTGGCGCTTAATGCCGTCCTTTCTTTCCAGTTCCAGATTAGCCTGCTTTACCTCTTCCAGCAAGGTGCTATCGTCCCAGGTAGTGCCATAAAGAATCGCGGTCACGTTGGTAGCTGAACCCATGGGGCGGAATTCCCTGGTGTACTTTTCCTTGCTAACATCTTGCGATTCATCAATCTCCAGAAGTATGTCAGCGCTGTGTCCCACCACTGAAGACGAGCCCTCAGCCGACAGAAAGATAGCTTTAGCGTTGCCGAGTTGAACAATATAGCCCATCTGGAGACGATAAATGCCATCAAACCCAAAATCATCCAGCCTCTGTTTCAACCTTTCTATAGATATAATGGTTTGAGGCTTGAAGGTCGGGGAGCATTTTATAAGATTGCCTCCCCTGGCCATATATAGCGTTAACAGCAGAACTTCCAGATGCGCTGAAAGCTCGTTTTTGCCTCCTTGCCTGGCAATCTCCACAGAAAGGCTCAGTCCCATTCCTTTCTGGATAGAGTCCATAGCCGCCCGGGCCACTTCCAGTTGATAAGGTCTTAGCTTCATTAGAATAAAATCCCAATATCTAAGCTCTAAACAAATCCTTGCAAAATGCAAAAGGTAAAAATAAAAGTGCAAAATGACAGAGCAAAGGTAAAAATCTTTGCATTTTAAATTGTCATTTTGATTTTTGACCTTTGGTTTTTGATTTTCTACATTGTTTGGAATTTGGTGCTTAGGATTTAAGCTGTAACATGATTACTTGCTTGCTGCTTTAATTCCGATACCAACCCCCAGGGGCACAGCAACTTCGGTCAAGACTTTCTGGATGGCTTCCTTGAGGGACTTCTTCTGCTCTTTGGTAATTTGATATCGGGTTCTTACCAGCCGGGCTATGATATTGGCTGCCTCGAAGTGCAGGTCAATTCGCTCCGGCTGCTCTTCTAAAAGTTCCCTGATCTTCACTCTGCGAAGGGCAATCTCCTCGTCGATTCCTTCGACATGAGAAGCTTCCTCCAGTTCGAGCTTTTCTGCCTCATCCAAGGCCCGGCTATAGAAACCCCGTGGACTACTCTTTCTCTTTCCTTTTCCTTCTGCTGCCATAACAGTTCCGGGGTTCCCGAAAATTCAGAGAATTTTTGGGTTTTTTTACCGAGGCTTTGACCAAGCCATAGACGAGGACATGAGCTGCCAGGTTGTAATCCTGCTTCTGAAGAGCCGCCGGCAATAGTTTCACCAGCCCATCATAGCACAGATGTTCTAAAGAGGCAAAGGAGTTTTGTCACCTCAAAAGGCAACCTTCAGAAGTGATGCTATTATCCAGCCGAGAGCACCGCATATCGGGAAGGTTAAAACCCAGGCCAACACGATATTTCTGGTTACCCCCCACCTTACCGCGGAAAGGCGCTTCGTGGCACCCACCCCCATTGTAGCTGCTGTGGCGCAATGAGTGGTGCTTACGGGAATACCCAGGCGCGAAGCTATCTCAATGACAGTAGCCGCTGAGGCCTGGGTAGCAAAACCATGGATAGGTTGTAAAGCAGTGATCTTCATCCCCACAGTTCTAATAACTCGCCAGCCGCCGATAGCGATGCCCAAGCTAATGGCTAAAGCGGATACGATTATTACCCACCAGGGGATATTGTCCCACAGCTCAACCTGTTGGGTATGAATCATCAGCGCCGTGGTGATAAGAGCTATGGGCATCTGTCCGTCATTTTTACCGTGGCTATAAGCCAAAAAAGCGGTAGTAAGCCATTGCAAACGGCTGAAGACAACTCTCATCCTGGCTGGAGCGCTTCGGCGAAATGCCCAGAGCAGGACAACCATAAGAGCAAAGCCACCGATGAAACCCAGACTAGGAGCAGCAACCACTGATACCCCAATCTGTTGCAGGACACCCCATATCACTGCCTCTCTGCCCACCACCACTATCCCTGCCGCTGCCAGCCCGGTTACTAAGCTATGGCTGATACTTACCGGCAGACCCAAACGAGTAGCTATAGTTCCCCACACGATAACCGTAGCTAAAGCAGCAATCAGTATCAAATAAGCAGCAGTCACTGGTAAAGATAACCATGTTTCAGAGCTTATGATCCCCTTGCCGATGGTTATAGCTACGGCAGTGCCCGTAGCGGCACCAGCGAAGTTACTAAATGCAGCCAGTATTATGGCGTTTCGAGGTGAAATAGCCCGGGAGCCAATCGAAGCAGCAACACTATTGGCAGCATCGTTAAAACCGTTAACCACACCAAAGCCGATGGCTGCCGCAATTACCAGAACCAGCAGAGCGAATTCAGGCATGCTTCAATACTATGCCCTCAAGGACATTGGCGACATCTTCCCCCCGGTCGGTGGCGCTTTCCAGGTGTTCATAGATTTCGCGCCATTTAATTACCTCACATGCGTCAAGATGGCAAACTTCGAACAGCTCGGCTAAGGCAGCATGATGCACGTCGTCGGCCGCGTTTTCCAGAGTATTAATCTCCACACACTGCTTGAGAATCCATGGGAACTGGTCACGGTGGCGCAAACGAGGCATGACCTCATTCAGCTTGTAGGCTACCCTGGCTACGATTCGGGCTAACTCTTGGGCCCTCTCCGTGGGTTGGGCAATATTATAAAGAAAGGCTGTCCTGCCCGCAGCCTCGATGAAATCCATTACATCATCCAGGCTTTGGGCGAGGAGAGTAATATCCTCTCTGTCAATGGGAGTGACAAAGGTGCGGTGTAACCTCTGTATTATCTCGTGCGTTATGACGTCGCCTCTATGTTCTAACTCCTTAAGCTCTTTTGCTTTTGCTTCCACATCTTCATAATTGTCAAAGAGGTCAACCAGTTTTTCTGCGGCAACGACCAGATTACTCGTCTCTTGTTCGAACAGGTCATAAAACTCCGCACTCCTGGGGGTTAGGAAAAACTTAACCAAAGTGCACCTCCTCTCCCTTACCAGCCAAGGGGATAGACAAGCGAAAGTATTCCCCCAGCTTACTTTTGCCAGGAGAAAGCGACATCAGAAGGACCAATCTATTCGTGATAGCAACAATATGAGAAACAATGCCGGAATGCAAAACCAAGCCCCGCCTATTTCCACACCGGTCAATATACACTTCTCGTCCTAAAGTTCTCTTCGGCTATGTCTCATACTATAGCACACCATAAGAAATTTCTACCATGCCTTGTACTCGCTCATGTGATTTTTGTATTTTGGTTTCAACACCCTTACTTGAATCTTCTCACCTGAAAGCGATAGAGCTTAACCGGCTCGCCGGCTAATATTCCCGCCTTGAGCCGACAAATAGCAATTTGCTCCTCAACGCTATCTACGCCTTCCAGAGCAGGCAGCAAAAGTCCTTTCTTCCAACCACTCTCCACGATAATGCCATATTTCTTATGGTCAAGCCGACTGATATCCGTGACTGGCTCAGGTTTAGTAAGGATATCCACACTATATTCCAGGTCATCAAGCTCAGACGCAGTCACCGGGGGAAAGCGAGGGTCCCCGGTAGATGAGCTAATAGCGTTGGCAACGATTTCTTCAGCCACATTCTTCTCCTTTGGCTCAAAGGTGCCAATACATCCTCTTAATTGCCCATGCTTATGAAGGGAAACAAAAACCCCCGCCCGCTCTCTCATCTCTGGAGTTAATTCCCTCGGCTGGGGTGTTTTACCCTCCCGGACATAGCTTTCCACAGTCTCCTTAGCCAGTTCTACCACAGGATGAAGTCCCTTTGTCATAAAGCACCTCCCTCATGTCCGGAAATTAAGCCCGGTTCCACAGAACTTGCACTTTGAGCCATCCAACCCCACCACCTGGGTATCATAGCCAATTCGACGAACGACTGTTTTGCCACAAGAATAACACACGGTATTTTCATACTCGTGCCCCGGTACATTGCCCAGATAGACAAATTTCAGCCCTGCCTCTCTCCCAATCTTATATGCCCTCTCTAAAGTGGATACCGGGGTAGCCGACAGATGGGTAAATTCGTGCAGGGGATGGAACCGAGTTACGTGCCAGGGAGTGAGCTCGCCCAGGTTATCTCGAATCCAGGTAGCAATGTTCCTGAGCTGCTCTTCGTCGTCGTTCATCGCAGGAATGATATTGGTCACCACCTCAACATGCATATGCCACTTCTCTTTAGCCCTCCTGGCGACGTCCAGAATGCCCTGCCACCGAGGAATCTTGGCTAGCTGCCGATAGAACCCGTCGGTGAAGCCCTTGACATCCACCCTCCAGGCATCAAGCCAGGGACCTATGGTATCCAGCGCCTCAGGCGTGGCGTAGCCATTGGTCACATACACAGTGTATAGATTATTTTCTTTAGCCAGCCTGGCCGAGTCCAGGGTGTATTCAAACCAAATTGCGGGCTCATTATAGGTCCAGGCAATGCCCTGGCAACTATACCTCTTGGTTAGCTCTATCTCTCTTTCCGGAAGCAATTGCTGTGAACCTCGCGGAATATCCACGCAGGAAATCTCCCAGTTCTGGCATCCCTTGCAGTGGAAATTGCATCCCCAGGTGCCTAAGGAAAACGCATAGGTACCGGGGAAGAAATGAAATAGAGGTTTTTTCTCAATATGGTCGGCCGCCATCGAGGATACCTCGGCATAATTCATGCTATACAGCCTGCCATCCCGATTGATGCGCATACGGCAGACGCCAAGCTTACCGGGATTAATAAGGCACCTCCATTGGCAAACATGACACCTCACCCTGCCACCAGGGAGTGTCTCATAGAGCATCGCCTCCCTTTCCATCCCTTATCATTATACCACCACAGTCTACCCCAACGTAATCACAGCCCTGAGCATAATTTCACACGAAGTCCCACTACTTTAATGGAAAGGGACCAACAGCCTAATGCGAGGAATAAATCCCCACCCCACAAGCTAGAACTACTCCAGATACACCTTGCTCAGGTCGGGAATACCCAGGGGACTGAGCTCATAGCCTTTGACATAGGGCTCCACCAGGATATAGTTGGCGCCATGGAACAGGGGGAGACAAGGAGCGTCATCAACTACCAGTTGTTCAGCTTGCTGGTACATAGCCAAGCGGTCAGCTCCATCCTGTTCTATAGCTGCCTGGTCAAGCAAAGCATCCAGGCTGGAGTTACTGTATTCGAAGATATTAACTTCGCTTCCGGTATAGAACAGGATGTCCAAGAAATTATGCGGGTCGGGGTAGTCAGCTATCCAGCCCAGTATGAACATCTCATCCTTTTCTTGTTTCAGGTTATAAAGGAAATTTTCTGGTTCCAGTTGCCTCACCGAGATTTCCACGCCGAGGTTTTGCTGCCATTCCTGGATGATGGCGCCTAGATAACTGGGAATGCTATTGCCATAGCCGTCAACAGTTAGGGTGATAGAGGGCAAGTTCGAAGCATCTCCGTATCTCGAGTCGGTGATAAGCTCTATCGCCTTTTCCACATCGTAGTCCAATCCCTCGAGAGCTTCGTTGTAGCCAGGCATGCCCGGCGGCAAAATACCATCGGCTTCATTTATCATGTCCCTCAATATCACCTCAGCGATACGCTCTTTATCCACAGCATGACAAAAGGCACGACGGATGTTAACGTCGTCGAAGGGAGGTTGGGCAGTGTTGAAGCCAATATAATAGAGGCTAAGCTCGGGTGTTACGGCTAACTCGGGATAAAACGGGCCAGTCTCATCACTCACTCGGTCAATGTAAGCCAAGTAAACAGAAACGACATCAATCTTCTCTGTCTCGTACAGGGCCATGGGCGCGCCAGACAGAAGATAGATGACCTGCTCCAGTTTAGCCGATTCGCCATAATAAATCTGACTGCGCTCCAAAATCAGCTGCTGACCTAGTTTCCATTTCTTTAACTTGAATGGCCCTGTCCCGTCTGGCTCCCGCCACCAGTCCTCGCCGGATTCCACATTAGCCCTATCAACCACAAAGGCGGTGGGATAAGCTAGCTTGCTCAGGAAGTAAGCCTTGGGAGCATCAATGGTAACCTGAAGAGTATAGGCATCAATGACTTCAACCCCGGAGATTTCTCCCGTTTTTCCCGCCAGCATATCCTTGGCACCAACAATATCGCCCAGATACGTAGCGGCTGTGCCAGAGCCAGTATCGGGGTCGCAGGCTCGCTCCCAGGAGTATTTGAAATCGGCAGCTTTGACTTCCCTGCCACTATGAAATTTCACCCCCTGGCGCAGGTAGAAGATATATGTTTTGCCATCAGGGCTTTTCTCCCAGCTCTCAGCAATATCGGGCACTATGTTCAGCTCATGGTCAAGACGAACCAAGCCAGAGAAGATTTGCATGACGTAGGTATGAGAAGACATGTCGGCAGAAATCGCCGGGTCAAGCGTTATGGGACCGGTATCCCAGAGGCGGAGGATGCCTTCATCACCCTGCTCCGGCTGACAAGCAGTCAAAGGTAAAACCAGTAAAGCCGACAAAAGAAGAGATAACGATGTAAGCTGCCAAATCTTTTTCACTGGTCACCTTCAGCAAAAAGAGACTGTAACGCTGCAAACAATTGAGAAGGCCTTTGACAACTTCTTGCCAGCTTCTCGAAAGGACATAAGTCTGTGCCATCGTAGTTAGAGATATAAGGAACTGTGCTCTTACTACTAACGGTCACCCCTTGCCCCTTCAGCATATCAAGCGCTCCCTGGCTTGCTATGCCAGCATATAACGAGATTATCTGAGCATGAAGGCAAAGCATAGCTACAGCTAAGCCCACGATGCGGTCAGCCATCGCAGCATTATGTAAACTTTTCCCCATACTCTGAACAGCCTGGAAAAAGGGGGCTATTCCGCGCTCTCTGGAACTGAAAAGAACTTGCCCTTTCTTCACCACAACGAGATTCCATTTCTCTTCCTCCAAAAGAGAGCGCGCCAACTCAATATCTTCCATGTTACTCCACATAGCGTTCTAAACAGCGATTAAATCTTGAGAAATATCAAAAAACAAAGATACAAAATCAGAGTTACAAATTAAAATGCAAAAATCATTTTCTTCCTATGACACTTAAATCCATTTTTAAATTTTGGTTTGTCATTTTGCATTTTTATTTTTACTCTTTTAGCTCATATACCATGCTGCCCAAGCCAAGCTCCTGAGCAGTTCTTATTTGAATCAGGCTATCCGTGCCATTTATCTTGCCTAATATATCGGGAGAGCTGATGTTGGCAAATTTCCCTAGGGGCTTGCTTTGAGCAATCAAGTCCAACGACGCCTTGTCAATAGCTACCACATCTGTGGAGGCGAGGATGCCAATATCGGGAACTACTGGCGAACCTGACGGCGTAGCGCAGTCACACAATCGCGTTACATCTTGGACGAAATTGATGAAAGCCACTTTAGAGTAAAACCGGCTTAGTACTCCCGCGGCAGCGTGAGGCAGAGAAACTTGAAATCTCTCTTGTGCCTGGGGAGGCAAAGAAAAAACACCCTCCGGGCAAAGATAAAGACAATGACTGCAATCCATGCATTTCTCATCATCACGCACCATTTTTTCCTCAAGTAACGACAAGGTTTTAAAGGGGCAAGCTTCAATGCATTGTCCACAGCCTGTGCATTTGGAGATGTCGATGAGAGCCCGATTTACCCTATGTTGAGCAGCCTTCGACTTCTTGATAACACAGCCCATAGCCACATTCTTGATAGAGCCGCCAAAGCCGGATAGCGCATGTCCTTTCACATGAGAAAGAACTATCAGAGAGTCGGCATTGAAAATCTTCTTGGCTATCTTTATCTTATCTAAAGAGCAATCAGAAACCCGCCTGGGGATATCCACCCACTCTCCGTCACAGCCTTGCTCTCCATCAGCGATAACCACAGGCGCTCCCACCGATTCCTTGGTAAAGCCATTGTAGGCTGCTGTAGACAGATATTGGCTGGCAGTGAATCTCCCCATGGGATAAAGAGTAGTGGTATCCGTGACAAACGGTTTGCCCCCGGCTTCCTTAATCAAATCACATACTCGGCGCACTATCGGCGGGCGAAGGTAAGCACTACCACCATATTCTCCCATGTGAACCTTCACCGCTACTGAATCACCCGCAGAGACAACATCGGCTACTTTAGAGAAAAGAGTTCTCAACCCTCTGAGGAAAGCCCTACCTCTATCATAGGGGAAAAAGAAAACCTCGCTCTTTTCGCTAGTCTTCATGATGCTCGCTTGCCCAATAGTATATCTCAGAAATTAAGTCGCCGTAAATTGCGCACTTGAAGAGTGTTTATTTGCCATTTGCAATTAAATTTAGAACAAATTCTTAGCCTTCAGACTTAAGTAATTCTTATCGCAGACAATGATGTGGTCAAGGACATCAATGCCTATGATTTCACCGGCTTTAGCCAGCCTCTTGGTTAGCTCAACATCCTCTTTGGATGGCTCAGGGTCACCCGAAGGATGATTATGAGCAAAAATTACCGAGGCGGCGCAGGAAGATACCGCTTCCTTAAACACCTCACGGGGATGAACAATGCTCGTATCCAGGCTGCCTATGGAAACTGGCTTACAATTTATTAGCCTGTTTCTAGTATCCAGGCAGAGTACCAAAAAATGCTCCTTCTTCTTGCCTTTCAATTGGCTCCTCACCACAGCAGCCACATCCTCCGGGGACTTGAGCATCGGCTTGGGCTTCTCGCCGGCATCACCTTCCAGCCTTTTACTCAATTCAAGGGCAGCTTTAATCTGCGCCGCCTTGGCTGGCCCAATACCTCTCGTCTGGGTCAACTCCTCTACAGAAGCATTAGCAACACCTTTGAGACTGCCAAACCGGCTTAGCAGCTTTTGGCTAGTCACCATGACAGATTCACCTTTAATTCCCCGACCCAGGATTAAAGCTAAAATTTCCTGGGCAGAAAGAGCTTCGCTGCCCAGCTTAAGCAGCCTCTCCCTGGGGCGTTCACTGAGGGGTAAATCGTGAACAGTAAAAGAGTCTTTCATGGCTTATCTTACATGGTTGATTTCCTAGACGACCTTCGCCAGGTCCACAAAGCCAGTGCTACAGCTAATGCCGCTAACACAGCAATCAAAGCGGGATGTAACCATGGCCCTTGAGCCGGAACTATTGGGTTCGTCAGCGTTGCTCGCCAATGCGCATCAAGCTCAGCTATATCAAAACCATATACCTCAGTCAAAGCTTCATCGTAGGTACTACCCTGCTTCAAAATAGTCAACAAGTCGAGCATACTGTCCTGTCCATAATTATCCAGAAGGTACTCAACAAGGCTATAGCTCTGAGCATAGGAAAGGAGAGCTTTTTCAGTCTCGGCGGAAAAGGGACTACACAGGCTGCGCACCGAAATAAGCTCATCTTCCAAAATAGCCCTTTCTAGGTAGGAGCGAAAAACAGGGTCAAGCTCGCCTTCGTTATACATAGCTAACCCTTCGTCAAGCCAGATAGGAAGCTGCCCATAGGGGCTAAAAGTTGCCTGATGAACAACAAGATGCGTCAACTCGTGAACCAGGGCTTTTTTTCCCCAATCAAGTTCGCTCGGTGGAATACCAATAGCGATTGTACTAAATGCAGTAAAGGCAACGCCGCCACTCCATTCCTGAGGAAAAATCATAGCCCCCTGTAAATCACTAGTTGAGGCATAAATATATATCTTGATGGGCCTCTCTGGATAGGTGCCAATATCCTGGGTCAACCTGGCAAGTCCTTCCTCGCAAGCATCCATCAATTCTCGGGCGAAGGAATCACTGCCTTCATACCAGAAAAGGGTCAGCTCGCCACCCTGAGGTACGGTACCAGTCAAGCTCTGCCAAAGATAGCGCTCGTCATCGAAATGCATTATCTCAGGGGAGGTCTCAAATCTGTTCCCGGCAGCATCCTCAATCATCCACCAATATGTGACTTCAGCACCAGGGGGCAAGCTCGTATTCCTCATATCCCATACCCAATTAGCCTCTACCTTGCTTGCTGGAGTAAAATCAGCCCAACCCTCACTGACAATTTCAGCGTAGTTCATCTTACCCACCTGGTAATAAAGACGGACATCGACGATATCCACATAGCTTTCAGCCTCAATAGTGAACACAGCCTGGCTTGGGAAATTTATATCTACATCGCTAGCTATAACTGCAATATCATCCCCGGCTGCGACGAGGGAGGGGCTTAAAAGCAAGAGAAGCGCCGAAGTTATTAAGACGATGCGTTTAATCATTTCCCTACTTTAGACCGAAGGTATTCAGTGATAAATCCATCTAGTTCTCCATCCAACACAGCTTCGGCATCGTGAACCTCGTAATCGGTGCGGTGGTCCTTCACCATCTTGTAGGGGTGAAGAACATAACTTCGAATTTGGTTTCCCCAACCCGCTTCAATACGCTCGCCCTTTAGCTTGGCTCTTTCCTTTTCTTTCTTTTTGCGATCAAGCTCTAGGAAGCGAGAATAAAGGATTTTCAAAGCAGCTTCCTTGTTCTGGTGCTGAGACCTCTGACCCTGGCAAGTAGCTACCAGCCCTGTGGGTAAGTGAGTTATCCTGACAGCGCTGCTTGTCTTCTGCATGTGCTGTCCACCAGGACCACTGGACCTGAAAGTATCTATTCTCAAGTCTTCGGGGTCTATTTTGACATCCACCGTCTCTTCCGCTTCAGGGAGGACTTCCGCCAGGACAAAAGATGTATGGCGGGCATGGTCGGCATCAAAGGGGGAAAGCCGCACTAACCTGTGTACCCCGTGCTCACTTTTGAGATAGCCATAGACATAATCCCCTTTAATCTCCACGATAGCGCTTTTGATACCAGCCTCTTCTCCAGGGGAGACATCTAAGACCTCGGCCTTATAATCATGCCGCTCTGCCCACCTCAAGTACATCCTGAGCAACATGTTTGCCCAATCCTGAGCCTCTGTGCCACCAGCACCAGCATGAAGGGCGAGCATGGCATTTCGACTATCGTAATCGCCAGTAAAAAGCTGTTGGCTCTCCAACTGTTCAAACCGAGAGTCCAGCTTTTTCAGCTCCAGCTGTATTTCTTCCTTAAGAGAGTAATCTTCCTCTTCGATAGCCAGAATAATCATTTCCTGAAGATCGGCAGCTTTCTTCTCCAGCTCGCGCCAAACATTGACTAGATTCTTCTTGCCCCTGAGCTCCCGCATTATAGCTTGAGCTTTAGCCGGGTCGTGCCAAAAATCAGGCTGGGCTGACTCCGCCTCTATCCCAGCAATTTCCTTTTCCTTGCCAGGGATGTCAAAGATGCACCATGATATCCGAGATTCGGCGAAGCAAGGCTTCTAGATTTTCCTTCTCTTCTTGCATCTAAAATACTCCTTAATTGAATAATTTTCCTTGGCAGCTTGGTTCAGAGGTCAACATTCCTCCGGCAGCGAGGTGAGCCAAGCGGGTAGGTTCAGGAAGTCTATAACCACGGCAGCACTTTATCACCCATTGTAAAGCCGATGTCAGGTCAATTTTATGGCCCACGGAAACATATACTGGCCTCACTCCAGATTTAGTCCTTAACGCTGCTCCAATAAGCTCCCCCTTATCAAGCAGTTCAGCATGAGAGCCAGCCTCTTCTCCTAGGGGCTGATGCCGGCCACAAAGGATAGATTTTGCACAGCCTATAGTAGGCAAATCAAGAAAAAGTCCCACATGTGAGGCGAGCCCAAATCTCCTGGGATGAGCAATCCCTTGACCATCAATCAGAATAAGGTCGGGAACATTACATAGTTTTTCACAAGCAGCCAGAATCAAGGGACTTTCCCGAAAAGACAATAGGCCAGGAATATAGGGAAATGTAATCTTACCTTCAGCTACCTTTACCTCGACTATACTAAACTCGGGGTAACGGAGAACTACCACTGCTCCTCTTGCTACGCCTTGAGCATCAGGAGAAGATATGTCAATACCGACAACAAGGCATGGGTTGGTAACTTCGCTTTCAGTTACCACCCTCTTCGCCAGGCTCAATTGTATTTCCCTCGCTCGGGCAATGCTCACCTCCCACTCATGTAATGTGTGCACTCTCATATCTTGAATTATAAAGCATTCCACTTTAATAACAAACTTTGAAGTTACTGATATGTAAGGAGCGTGGATTCTTACCCGGGGTATCAACTTGGCGAAAGTGAACTACTTTGCTATAATCAATAACCAATTATTAGTTACTGAAATGATTATCCACCCGATTGCGGAAACAGTCTACGTGCAAACGCTGTCTAGTACCAGCCTAGGGAACTATCAAGAGGACGTGTTATGGCCAAAGAAATCACCAATAGTGTAGAAGCCATCGAGGTCGAAGCCCAAAAGATACTCGAAGAGGCGAGGACCAGAGTCAACGAAATTCTCCTCGAAGCCAGAGAAGAGGCTAAGAAAATAGTTTCCTCTCAGTTGCCCCTCGATGAGATAAAAACCGAGTGTGACAAGATTGTGAGTAAGGCTAGGGCAGAAGCCGATGAAAAAATCAAGGACTCTGAGAAGAAAGCTGCTGAAATCGGCATCAATGCTGATAAAAAAGTAAAAGAGATTACGGAACTCGTGGTGAATATTGTCACGGGCAGAAGTTAACATGATACCCTTAATCGTCAATACATCTGACCCTATGGCTAAAGTCCGGGTAGTGACTACCAAGGATTACTCCACCAAGACCCTCAAAGCTCTGCATACCGTTGGTGTGCTTCATGTCGAAGAAAGCGAAGAGCTGAAGCCCGTAGACAAAGAAGCCGTTGAACGGGAACGAAGGAAAATCGGTGAATTATTAACAAGCATTAACGACATATTAGCTTACATGCCAAAAGGGGAAAGAGTATCGCTGAGAGAGGATGTGGAAGTTATATATACCAGGCCGTTTGACGAAGTTGACAGCGAAGTAAGGTTGCTATGTACCAAGCTCAGCAACGTGCATCAAAGAGCTACCAAACTCAACAAGGATGTTAAGGAGCTAACAGAACTAACCAAGTACCTTGGCTCTCTGGAGCGGCAGGCCGATATTAGATTACAAGATTTAAATTTTTCTGGAAGTTATCTTTTCTCCCGGGTCTTTGTGTTTCCAAACGAGTTATTTGAAACTTCATACCCTAAACTTAGAGACTACATACTTGAGAGCCTTTCGGGTACAATAGAACACGAGACTGTCTTGTATGCCATTGCCAAAGTGGAAAATCAGGAAACTATAGAGTCCACAGTCAAGGATGATGGGGCCAAGATTCTGCACATACCAGAAAAAAAATTGACACTAAGAGAATTTCTTGAAGTAGCCGACGGTAATATTCACAGTCTTGAAGAAGAACTGGCAAGGCTTCATACCGAGATTGAAAGTAAAACCAGGGAGAATCTAGAAAAGCTCGTCCTTTTCAGGGAGGCATTATCAGCCGAAACAGAAAGGTTAGCAGTTTTAGCCAAAGCCTGTGAGGCAAAATACGTCACATTAATCGAGGGCTGGATTCCAGAAAGTAATGTCGAAGCTACAATTTCTGAGCTCAGGGAGAACATAGGCTACGTGTTCATTGACACAAGGAAGCCAGAGCAAGCAGAGGAGCCGCCCACCAAGATGAGGAATGCAACTGCGGTTAAGCCGTTCGAAGTCATTGTGAACTTGTTTGGCACCCCAAAGTATAAGGAATGGGACCCCACTCCGGTAATAGCATACTCCTTTGCCATTTTTTTTGGCATCATGCTGGGGGACGTAGTGTACGCTGCCCTCCTCATGCTATTTGCAAACCGTGGCCTGCGACTTCTCGTTGATGACCCTGAATCTGAAGGTTTTAAGCTATTCCAAAGGATAATTTACACAAGTGGTGGTGTTGCTCTGGTTATTGGCGTGCTTACGGGAAGCTATTTGGGCAATTTCTACGAGTTCTTTGGAATCGAGAGCTTAGCACTCTCCAAAACAATTCAGGCAATATATTTAGACCCCATGAAATTCATAGCTGCCTCATTAATAATAGGTCTGGTTCACATAAACATAGCCCATGTGCTTGGACTTATTAGAGGGATAAAAGAGAGGCAGAAAGCGGTAATGCTCAACAAAGCTGGGCTATTTATGCTTCAAATTGGTGCCATACCCTGGATTATGCATGCCATACTTGGCATAGATATTCCATTGTTAACTGGACAAATATATTCTATCCTGTTATACGTTGCGATTCTGGGCGTAGTATTAATTGTCGTCTCATCCTTGATGGAGAAGGGTGCTTTCCTGGGTGGTATTTTCTGGATATTTGATGTGACCGGGCTACTGGGCGATGTTATGTCATATGCCAGGCTGGCAGGTGTGGGGCTGGCCACATATTACCTGGCATACTGCTTTAACCTGATGGCAAAGTTATTATCTGACATGATGCCTGTTGGAATAGTCCAGGCTGTAGTTGGCACCTTAATATTTATATTAGTTTTGCTTGTTGGACATGTGCTTAACTTGGCTCTTAGCGGCATAACATGCTTTGTACACTCCCTCAGGCTATGTTTTGTGGAGTTCTTGTTCAAGTTCTATGAAGGAGGCGGCAGGGCATACAGCCCGTTTCGATTGAAGGCTCGACCTGCATTTGTCAAAGTGTGAACGCAGTTAAAAAATATTTAATTAACGGAGGTGTAAGATGCTAATCAGCCCCGAATCCCTGGCAGTCATCGGAGGTGCGATAGCCTTAGCCGGAGGCTTGGCAGGGTCTTCAATAGGCATCGGTATCGCCGGTTCGGCCGGGGCAGCTACGCTGTCTGAGGAACCAGGACAGCTCAGGAATGTCATTCTCCTGGCATCGCTACCGATGACCCAGACCTTTTATGGCCTCATAACACTGATACTTATTTTAACAACGGTAATTCCCTCACTCGGTGCCATGCCTGATGGTGGTGGTATGGGTTTCGCGGTATTGGGCATCGGTGTCATAACTGGCGCTGCTGAAGCGTTCTCGGGAGCGTACCAGGGCTCTGTGTGCGCTTCGGGTATCTCCCTTTTGCCCAAGACAAAGGGGCGGATATTGACTAACGCCATGATGTTAGCCGTGTTCGTCGAGCTAATAGGCGTGCTGGGACTGGTATTCGCCATAATGGCATTGGCCATGTTAGGACTTTTTTAAGGATCTGTAAGATATGGAAAAAATAAGTGAAGCCGTTGTCAGCAAAGTGAAGCTGGACGCCCAGAACATAATAAGAGAGGCTGAGGAGAAAGCGCAAGAAGAGATAGAGAAAGCCAAAAGGCAGAGAGAAGTGAGGTTCGAGGAAGAGAGGGGCAGAATGCGAGGAGAGGCAGAGGAGGAGGTAGCGAGAATTTTGGCTCAGGCCTCTATCAAAGCGCGACAGCAGCTATCGAGCGCGAAAGCTGACACAATCGCCAAAATAATTGACGGGGCGCGGAAGGAATTGTCCCGAATTTCAAGCGATGAAAGCTATTTTCTAAACTTGATCAGGGAAGCTATGGAGGGGCTCGGCGTGGACAAAGGCAGAATTTACGTTTCTCCAAAAGATGTAAGCACTGTAAAAAAGTTTCTTGAAGCGGATAAGGAATTATCCGGCAAGATATTGGAGGTCAGGGAATCCAATTGCCTGGGAGGGGTCATAGCCGAGAATGTTGAGGGAAAGCTCAGGATAGATAACACTTATGAAACCAGACTCGAGATGTTGCTACCAAAGTTGCTGCCCAAGATAAGTAAGGAACTCTTTGAAGCTCCGTAAGAGAACGTCGTGCTTAATCCAAGATACGCATTTATATCTGCTTGTTTGAAGGGCGAGGAACCTAAAACTGTCACCTCCGAACATATAGATAAAATGATGACAGCGCCCAACCTCCAGGATGCGCTGGCAACCATCAGAGAGACCGATATAGGAAGCTATCTGGAGGAATTGCCTGTTAAGACTTTTGATTATCTAGATGAATGCTTGTGGGGTTATCTCGCGCAGCGCATCAGATATGTAGAATCATTTAAGTTTCTGCCCAAAGAGATACCGGAGGTATCCAGAGCATATGTGGTGAAGTACGATGTCTCAAATATTAAAGCTGCTTTACAAGGCATCTCAGGTGGTAAAAAACCCAGTATGATACCGGTCGGGATTATCCATAATAATGCATTGCTAGATGAACTTTCCAACGCTGAGAATGTAGATGACATCATCCAGCTACTCATCAAGTGCAAACTGGGAGATTACGTACCTGCCCTGGAACAATACAAAATAGATAAAAGCGCAAAGTCGAAGCTCATTGTTGAGGCTAACTTAGACGGTAAGTATTATAAAAGCATGTTAAACATGGCAAGAAGAATAAAAGATGGCTCTGTACTTACCCAAGCCTTCGGCTTAGTGATAGACCTAACAAACCTGCAAATTGCCTTGAGAGCTATAATTGAAGGCATAGGACCCGATGCTGCTGAATTTATTATTGCCGGCGGCTATAGGATTACAGACAAAGCCATTAAAGAATTACTACCCCTTAAAATGACCGACATACCTGCCAGGCTGGAGGATACCCAATATCAGGATATAGCAAATGAAGTATCCACTAATTATGATAAAACCAAAAGCATCACGGCTGTAGATGAAATTATCGATAAGCATAAGTTCAGAATGCTCAAGGAAATTTTGTCACCAAGAGTGCTATCCCCACTGGTGATGGCCTGGTATTTAATCCTTAAAGAGGTTGAAATACGGAACTTGCGGCTAGTTCTCAAAGCAATAATCGATGGTGTTCCCGTTCAGGAAATAAAGAATTATTTGGTGCTGTGATATGATGCCTATCAAACACCTGGATATAACTGTCATAGGAGACGAAGAACTGGTCAACGCACTGAGATTGGCCGGTATCAGTAAGAATTACATGATAAAGGGCGATCACGATGTTCCTGAAAATGTGAGGAAAGCTCTAACCGAATTGCTAGCCGAACCTGATGTTGGTATTGTAGTGATGCTGGAAGACTATGCTCAATATGTTGAAGACCTGGTGACCCAAGTTAGAAAAGGGAGAGGAATAACTCCTGTAATTGTCGAGGTTCCATCGAAGTTTGGCACAAAGTACCCGGATATTAGGGAATATTACAGGGCGCTTATCAGAGAATCTATAGGGTTTGAAGTGGAAATTTGAGATTATGGCAAGAGTAGGAGGATAAAGACATGGGCAAAATATGGAGAGTTTCAGGTCCCCTAGTTATCGCCGATGACATGAAAGGTTCACAGGTTTACGAAGTTGTTGAGATAGGTGAAGAAGGGCTTGTCGGGGAGATAGTAGGACTGGAAGGGAACAAGGCGATAATTCAAGCACACGAGGATACTCTTGGATTGAAAGTTGGCGAGGTGGTAAGAGGAACAGGAAGAATCTTAAGTGCAGAGCTGGGCCCCGGACTTGTAGGCTCTATTTACGATGGGCTACAAAAATCTTTACTTACCCTGGGTGAGAATATTGGCCCGTTTATAAAACGGGGTGCCAAAGCCTCAGCTCTTCCCCGCGACAAAAAATGGCAGTTCACACCTAAAGTCAAGGTCGGGGATGCTGTTAGTCAAGGGGATATAATAGGTGTAGTGCCCGAGACCAATCTAATAGAACACAGGATAATGGTGCCGTTGGGAATCAAAGGCACGATAAAAGAGATACGCCAAGGCGACTACACTGTCGAAGAGCCTGTAACTTGGATAGAGAATGGTAATGAAGTAAAGGAACTCACGCTGATGCAAGAGTGGCCAGTAAGAAAGCCCAGACCCTATAAGCAGAGGTTCGATCCTTCAGGCTTGCTCACTACTGGCATGCGAATTTTGGATTACATGTTCCCTTTAGCTCTTGGTGGCAAGGCTTCGATACCCGGGGGCTTTGGTACTGGGAAGACCGTTGCCCTGCAGCAGCTGGCCAGATGGGCTCAGACACATCTGAACATCTACGTTGGCTGCGGCGAAAGGGGTAACGAGATGTCTGATGTGCTTACTAGCTTTAGAGAACTCAAGGACCCTAACACAGGAATATTGTTACAAGAGAAAGAGATCTTTATAGCTAACACTTCTAACATGCCCGTTGTGGCTAGGGAAGCAAGCATTTTTGTTGGTATTACTATGGCCGAGTACTTCCGGGACATGGGTTACGATATTTTGGTGGTTGCTGATTCAACTTCGAGATGGGCTGAAGCCATGAGGGAGATGAGTGGAAGACTGGAAGAAATGCCAGGGGAGGAAGGCTTTCCTTCATATATGGGCTCTCGGCTTTCCTCTTTTTATGAAAGAGCAGGAATGGTTGAATGCTTAGGCAATCCTGAAAGAAAGGGCTCAGTAACAGTAGCCGGTGCTGTGAGTCCCCCAGGAGCTGACTTCAGCGAACCGGTAACCCAAAACACACTTAGAATAATAGATGCCTTGTATGCCTTAGATGTTTCGCTGGCAAACAAGAGACATTTCCCTAGCATAAACTGGCTCACTAGCTATAGCCTTTATGTAGACGCAGTTAAAGACTGGTGGAATGAATACGACCCGGGATGGGAGGATACCAGAGCTAGTGCCTTGAGAGTATTGCAGCAGGAGGCTGAACTGGAGGAAATCGTGAGACTTGTCGGTCCCGAAGCATTACCTGAAGGAGACAAATTATTACTTCTTACCGCCAGGATGATACGCGAGGACTTTCTCCAGCAAAGCGCCTATCACGAAGTCGATACCTACTGTATGCCAGCAAAAGCCGGCCTCATGCTTAAAACTATAATGAAGTTTTATGAACTAGCTCAGGAGATGTTAAATTCGGGGGCAGGCATTGAGAGCATCCGTTCATCGCCAATGGTATACAGAATATCCAGGATGAAGGATATACCAAATGAGGCCTTTGAACAGAGAGTCAAGGAATTGTGGTCGGAGATGGACCAAAGCCTGGTAACTGGCAAACGCGTTCCCTGAGAAAAGGAGGGCTTTTATGGATTTCTCCTCACTTTACGTTAAAGAAGGAAGAGCAATTAGTAAGGCTAAGGGGTCTTTGCTCATAGCTGAAAGCATACCTGGTATAAAATTTAATGAGATGGTTGATATTCAACTTGGGAATGGCGAGGTGAAAAGTGGTCAAGCAATAGACATCAGTGAAGAAGCAGCTATAATCGAGGTATTTGGTGGCGTCAGCGAAGTAGACCTTATCGGAAGCAAGATAAGGTGTAAAGGCGAAACTTTAAAGTTGCCAGTATCTATTGACATTTCAGGGAGAATCTTCAATGGGATGGGAGAACCAATAGATGGAGGTTCGCGGGTGATTCCCGAAGATTACCTGGATATTAACGGTGAGCCCATAAACCCCGCACTCCGCCAGCCTCCAGCAGAGTTTATTGAAACGGGAATTTCGGCGATAGATGGCTTAAACGCATTAGTTAGAGGGCAGAAATTGCCCATATTTAGCGGCTCAGGCCTGCCTCATAACCGAATTGTAGCTCAGATAATCAGACAGGCAACCGTAAAAGGCAAGGAGGAAAGATTCGCTCTAGTATTTGCTGCTATTGGTATCAGCTACGATGATGCCTCCTTCTTCATGAGGAATCTCGAGAGGACAGGTGCGCTGGAGAGAACTGTGGCCTTCATCAATACCGCGTCAGACCCTGTTATCGAGCGAATATCAACACCAAAACTAGCTTTAACCGCAGCCGAATATCTGGCATGGAAACAGAATATGCATGTACTAGTCATACTCACCGACATGACCAATTATTGCGAAGCTCTTCGCGAACTTTCTTCCATGCGTGAAGAGATACCATCAAGAAGGGGATATCCCGGGTATATGTACACTGACCTGGCCACGATGTATGAGAGAGCAGGCCGGATTCTTGGTAAAGAAGGCTCAGTAACTATAATGCCCATTTTGACAATGCCTGACGATGATATAACACATCCTATACCCGATCTTACCGGCTATATAACTGAGGGTCAGATTGTCCTTTCCCGAAATCTAGAAAGAAAAGGGGTATACCCACCGATAGATGTATTCTTATCCCTTTCGCGAATGATGAAAGAGGGGATTGGGCCAAGCAAGACCAGGGAGGACCACAACAATGTCTTTATGCAATCCTACGCTGCTTATGCTGAAGGATGTTATCTCAGGGAGATATCCACCATTATAGGTGCTGAGGCATTGGGTGAAAGGGATAAAATATATTTGACCAACGCAGATGAGTTCGAGAGAAAATTCATATCTCAAGGTGAGTGGGAGAAAAGAACGGTAGAAGACACTCTGGATATAGCTTGGGAGCTATTTTCAACACTGCCTGAAGAAGACTTGAAACTAATTAAAGAAGAGTTCATCAAAAAGTACCTTCCCAAGTACCGGAAGTAGAAGCAGGTGCCGGGAAAATGCCGGAATTAATTAAAGTTAGACCTACAAAAATCGAGCTGGTAAAACTAAAACGCCGGCTTTCCTTGTCCCAAAGAGTACAAAAGATAATAAAGGACAGGCTTTCCATACTAACTATGGAATTCCTACAGACAGCGAGGGATACAGCAGAAGCTAAAAGAAACCTACTTGATGAATTCTCTAAACTTTATAAGGCACTATCAGTTGCCGCTGGGTATCATGGGTACATAGCGCTGGAAAAGGAACTAATAGCCACTGAGGCTGACCTAAAAATCACCGCTGGCTCAAGAAACATCGCAGGTGTGCGAATTCCGTCTTTTGAGCTCATGGGCAATCCCGACAAAGTCGGGATGAAAGGGTATAATCTGGTTGATACCTCCTCGTGGTTGGACCGTGCAGCCCAGCTATCTGAAGAATCTCTTAGAGCTATTGTAGAATTAGCTGAGCTTCAGAGGAATTTTGAATTACTGGCAATGGAAATACATAGGACAAAAAGGATAACCAATGCTCTAGAATATATAGTAATCCCAGGACTACAGGTGACGATAAATTACTTAAATATGAAGTTTGAGGAAAGAGATAGAGAGGAGAAAGTACGGCTGAAACGTGTGAAAGTCCTGGTTGCTCAAGGATAAACAAATGCCTAATCCATTACAAGATGAAGCAAAGCAATCTCCCTATGAAAAGATACTTCAGGATTGCTTAAGAAGCGAGCTCAGGATAGTGAATACTGGGTTACCACAGAGTCAAAAACGGCAGAGCAAAGAAAATAAACTCTTTTATTTATTAAACGAGAAATATCCCCATGTTGTATGTAACGATGGCAGCACTCATTTTTTTAAAAAGAGTGAACTTGAGTATCTGGCAAGCATGATAGATATTGATGAGCAAAAAGCATTGCTATTGCCCATGCTTATAGAGCTAGGAGCAAATCAAGCTGAAGCCGCCATAATATGTGAAGGGAAACTAGAGGAGAAACTCATATCAAAAGCGCTTAATATGCCGGTCACTTGCGAGGAAAGAAGGATTAGGATATATAAACCACAACTAGCCTTACTAAGGAGGAAGTTCAAAACAACAACCGTATATGTATTCTCTCCCAAAATCGTTGCCTGAACTGCCCGACCACTATATAATTTTCTTATTTCTGTGCCGCCAGATTATCAAAATATGCCCTCTAAGCCAGAAGCCATTGACAAACATTGACACTTAAGAGATAATCACCTTATTAAAATGGTTAAAATCAGATTACGCCGTATGGGAAGGAGAAACAAACCATTCTACCGAGTGGTAGTAGCCGATAGTCGCTCTCCCCGTGATGGTAAATTCATTGATATTATCGGCCATTACAATCCTTTGACTGACCCCGCAACTGTCAGCATCGATGGAGAAAAAGCTTTAAAGTGGCTTAGATATGGAGCTCAGCCTACAGATACGGTGCGCAGCTTGCTCGGTAAACTAGGCATCATGGATAAAGTTAAGCCGACCTCAGGCCAAAACTAACTGTTAAGGAGGCGAAATGAAAGACCTGCTGGAATACATTATTAAAGCCATTGTGGCAGAACCTGACGCGGTAAAGATCACCGAGGAAAATAGTGATGAAGGCTTGCTATTTAAATTAGAGGTTGCTGACGATGACAAGGGAAGGGTTATCGGCAGGCAAGGTCGCGTAGCTCAAGCACTACGAACGCTACTTCGAGTAAAAGCAGCTAAAGAGGATACCAGAGTCAGACTGGAAATATTGTAATTAGGATTGATAACAGCCAATTCCCAGGGTTCGTTAATCCCAAATTACGCGCACGGCATTGGTCACGCTTTTCGGGTAGGCTGGCAATTCCTTGTGAAAGGGATTTTTAATCCCTGAGAGCAGATTCTGCCTTCATCAAACGCTTTATAAGTCACAGCAGGGTTGTGATGCCATTTTTTTTGGCCCTTGTCCATGGTGGTAGAACCTGCTTCCTTTTAAATTTTTGCTCCGGGGTTCATACCGCAACAAACTTTTTGACAATTTTCTCCACACAATCTAAAATAAGGCGCAAAACCGAGCGGCATTGTCATAATATTTTCAAACTCAAAGGAGGTATACATGGACCTTTCGCTTACAGATGAACAAAAAGTTCGCAAACAGGAGTTCGATGACACATGTAAAGAACTTGAAAAAAAGAAACCGCCAAGCTTTGTGGGATTTGAGACCATCTATGAAGTAGACGAGTGTTGGGAGTACAACTTATATTGCGCCAAAGAATTTGCCAAAAAGGGATGGCTTGCCCTTGGCTGGCCACCAGAATATGCTGGCAAAGGAGACATGATGGACCGCGTCCTCTTTGCTGAAGCCAGAGGATACTATGGCATTCCCGGAGTAGATATTTTTGGAGTGCAAATGCTTGCCCCAACCTTGTTACAGGCCGCAAGTGAAGAAATAAAGAGAGAATTCCTGCCACCTATTGCCCGGGGAGAGGTTATGTGGTGTGAGCTATGGAGCGAACCCAATGCCGGCTCAGACCTAGCCTCTCTGAGCACAACAGCAATAAAAAAGGGCGACGAGTACATTATAAATGGTCAGAAAACCTGGAACACCGGCGCTCACAAAGCTGATTGGGGCTTTGGCGTATTCAAGACAGACCCGACTGCTCGAAAACATCACAACATAACCTTCCTTCTACACGATATGAAGACGCCAGGGATCACGGTAAGGCCAATTCCATACTTGGATGGCCATGCTCCTTATGCCGAGGTTTATTTTGACGATGTTCATGTGCCAGCCAAAAATATTGTCGGCCAGGAACACGAGGGCTGGGCTGTTGTAAATCTTCTGGCTGGTTTCGAGAGATCCGGCATAAACGAAATCATGAGCATGATCCGCGGGCTAGAACAACTGGTGACATTTTGCAACGAGACCAAACGACACGGGCAGCTATTGGCCAAGAACCCGCTTGTCCGTAATCGGCTGGCTGAGCTAGCTTGCGAATTAGAGGCAGCCCGCGCCCTGGCATATCGTGTCGCTGATTTACAAAACAGAAACGAAATGTCCCTGATGGATGCCTCAGCAGGTAAAATTTTCTTCAGTGAACTGGGCGAGCGTTTTGCTTTTCTGGCTACAGACATTTTAGGCCCCTATGGCCAGGTCAAGACCTCTCGATGGGCTCCTTTAGACGGGTTATGGGAGAAGATGTTCCACGAACATTTCATAACCACCGTATCCATGGGAACAAATGAGATACAAAGGAATATCATCGCCTGGTACGGCCTGGGCTTACCCAGGATGAGATAAACCAAGCTTCGATAAGGAGGAATCATGGATCTTAGATTTACTGAAACACAAGAAATATTGAAGAAAATGGCACGAGATTTTCTTACCACAGAATGTCCCAAGACTCTGGTAAGAAAACTCGAACAAAGTGAGGAAGGATACTCTCCCGAACTCTGGAAGAAGATGGCTGAGCTGGGTTGGATGGGCCTAATTATACCTGAAGAATACGGGGGTATGGGTTATACCTTCCAGGACCTTGTTGTCCTCTTAGAGGAGATAGGCAGAAATATTCTTCCCGGACCATTAATAGCTACTATAGCTAACACTTTCCCCATACTCGAGGCGGGAACTGAAGAGCAAAAGAAGGAATTACTTCCCAAGATAGCTCAAGGTGAACTAATTTTTACCACGGCTCTCCTCGAAGGTGACGGCGTCTTCGATGCTTCTGGAATCGCCGTTAAGGCAACACCAAAAGGAGATGACTTCATAATAAACGGCACAAAGCTCTTCGTGGAAATGGCCCATGTTGCGAACTACATCCTCTGTGTCACAAGGACAAAAGATGGAACTTCGCCCGAGAAGGGAATCACCCTTTTTATTGTCGACTCCACGACTCCTGGAATAAGTTGCGAGGTAATGCCTACCACCGCCGCAGATAAGCTATGCGAAGTGCGTTTTAAGGACGTCAATGTGCCCAAGAAAAATATGCTTGGTAAGATAGATGAGGGATGGCCCATTGTGGAAATGCTGTTGCGCAAAGGCGCCATCGCTAAGTGTGCCGAATCCATAGGTGCTATAGAGACTTGTGTAGAAATGACCGTGGCGTATTCCAAAGAAAGGGTTCAATATGAAAGGCCCATAGGCGCTTTCCAAGCACTTCAACATATAATGGCTGACATGTGGACCGCAATGGAAACCAGCCGTTATCTGGTTTATGAGGCAGCCTGGATGGAGTCGGAGGGTCTTCCCTGCGCTAAAGAAGCCTCCATGGCAAAGGCATATGTCAACGAGGTCTACAAGAATCTTAGCAAGTGGGCAGTGAGAGTACACGGGGCAATCGCTACCAGTGCTGACCACGACATACCCCTTTATTACCGTAGAAGCAAGGCCGCAGATATTGCTTTTGGCGGCACTGACTTCCACAGGGAGATAGTGGCCCAGAAAATTGGACTGGTCTGAAATCCCGTCTTACAACAAGTAGCTTATTAGCCCTCATCTTTGGGGAGCTGAGTTTTTGCTAGTCCGCGTTTGACATTTGTCTGGCGACTCAAGAAATTTGAGGTTCGGATACTCTATCCGACAAGTTGGCGATTGGCGGTGGTGACAGAGTCTAGGAGTTGCGATACTGGGCCTTGTACCTGTACAAGTTGGATAAAGCCTTGATTGAGGCACCAAGCGCGGGATATACAGGGAATTGCTCGCTTTCAAAAGCCTTTTTAGCCAGCAAGTGATACCTTCTATCCACTTCATCTTCCGAATAGGCATCGAGTGAAACGCAAATCATTATGGTCTTGCCCATTTCATCTCGAGCATACCTACACCCTTGAACCATAATCTTAACAAGTTCCTTCAGGAAGTTTTCAGTTGCTTCTCCTAACACATGCCGCAGGTAACGCACTTCATCAAAGTGCAGCACTATTGAATGAATATTCTTATCATGAGACAAGGTTTTGATAGCATCTGCAAGTGTTCCTGTTGTTCCGGGCATGTTATAAAATATTGGCCAAGCATCCAGGGGATTATTTATGCTTGTTCCCGCTAGTGGAACCATTTTACGCAACTCAGCTATCGTTTCCTTCGTGAATTGAGGGACTTCCAGTCCTGCTTTTACACATAAATCAGTCTCCAGCACGCTAAAACCACCGGAGTTGGTAATAATAGCGGTCCCTTTCCCCGAAGGAAGTGGCACACAGGACAATGCCAAAGTGGTATCCAGCAGTTCGTCGAAGTCCTCCACTTGGATTACCCCAGCCTGTCTGAAAAGTGAACTCCAGATTTCTGGCGAACCAGCCAATGAGCCTGTGTGAGAAGATGCTGCCCGGCGGCCGTGCTCAGTTACTCCTCCTTTGAGTGCCAGTACCGGCTTTAGTTCTGCAGCTTCGGTCATCGCTGCTTTGAGACGCTTACCGTTTTTTGTCCCCTCCATATATAAAGCGATAACCTCGGTTTCGGAGTCATGCGCCAAGTATTCCAAGAAGTCGGGACAATCGAGGCCTATGGCATTCCCGTAGCTGATAACCTTACTGAACTTTACATTTCTTAGCTTCCCGATGGACAAGAATTGCTCGGCAAAGGTGCCGCTCTGTGAAATCACCCCAACCGGACCTTCCTCGGTTAAGACATCCGGAATAAAAGATAAGCCAGACTTAGGGCAACATATTCCCATGCAGTTAGGACCAATTAAGCTAACTTTACCTCTGGCTATCTTCCGCACTTCGTCTTCTAAAATTTTCCTTTCTTCTGCTCCAGTTTCACTGAAACCGGCTGTAAAGACATGGACCGCTTTTACGCCTTTTTCTATACATTCGACCAATACTCTCGGGACGAGTAATGCTGGCACTGCTATGACAGCATAGTCAATCCCGTCTTCTATATCTAAGATGCTGGCGTAGCATCTTTTACCGTGGAGTTCTTTATACTTGGGATTAACCAAGAACAGACTGTCTCTGAGTTTTGTGCCCATTAAAGCTTGTGAGAAGCCATCGCTGTCGGAAGCTCCTATTACAGCTACCGTTCTTGGGTTGAAAATATACTCGAATTTTCCTAGTTTCTCTTCTTTCAATACAAGCCTCCTAATTACGATGTGAATTGAGAAATTTTTAGACTGGGTTACGATTAAGTTGTAGCAGAAGCATTATGCAAGGCTTTGGTTTTTCCAAAATCCAAATGCAATTTACCATATTTTTATTAGCCTATCAAATTAGCCCATCGAATACACTTTTTGGAAAAGCTGTCAAGTAGCTCGCCCAGAGGAAATCTACAAGCTCAAAGTAACATTTACAACCCATAAACTCTTTGCTATACTTCGGCGGAGGTAGCCATGCATCTTCACTCACATAACATCAAGTAGCATGGCAATCTCAAGAAAGTTGATATCAAGAGTTATCAGTCACAGGCCATTATAGCCATGCAGCTTCTTTACCGTGAACTTGCCTCACCATCCACCTGAGCTAACAAAGTATTACTGAGTAAGGAGTATGAAGAATACGCATCAGCATAACTTGGACTTCCTCTTCCACCCTAATTCGCTCGCCCTTGTTGGCATCACAACTGCCAAGACCTGGCACTGGACGAGCACTTTCCTGGAGGGCCTTATCGAAATTGGATTCGACCGCCCCCTCTATCTCGTTAATCCCAAGGGAGGGGAGATCAAAGGTCGCAAGATTTATACCAGCCTCAAAGATGTCCCTGGCAACATCGACTACGTAATCGGCCTGGTTAATGCCCAGGTTGCTCCCAAGCTTGTGGAAGAATGTGCCGAAAAAGGGGTACGAGCAATTCACTTCTGTACAGCGGGCTTTAGTGAGACCGGTGAGGAACAGCGAGTAAAGCTGGAATCTGAACTGGTGGAAGTCGCCCGCAGGAAGGGGATCAGGATTATCGGCCCTAATTGTATGGGCATTTACTGCCCTCAATCACGCCTATCCTTCAGTCCAGCTTTTCCCAAAGAAAGCGGCCCGGTAGGAGTCATTAGTCAAAGTGGTGGCAACTCCATCTATTTGGTCAGGCAAGCAGCGTTGCGGGGCGTTCGCTTCAGCAAGGTCATAAGCTACGGCAACGCATGTGACATCAATGAAAACGATTTGCTCGAATATCTTGCTAATGATGCAGATACCAAAATAATAGCCCTTTACATCGAGGGAATTAAGGATGGAAAACGATTCCGTAAGACTCTGGAGGAGGCAACGAAGGAAAAGACAGTGATATTGCTTAAGGGGGGGGCTACCGAGGGAGGCGCTCGAACAGCCGCCGGCCATACTGCGGCACTCGCTGGGAGCCGGGCCACTTGGGATGCCCTCTGCAAGCAGTTGGGAATCATTAGTGTCAGTAACATCGAAGAAATGATCGATGTACTGGTCACACTTCTGTTCTTGCCGCTTCCCAGAGGCAGGAATGCGTTGTTATTCGGTGCTGGAGGTGGAGCCAGCGTCCTAATCGCTGACGAGTTTGAAAACAGGGGGCTAAGAGTCCCTCCACTCCCTCCAGAGACCATTGCTCAGATACGGGAGTTTACTCCCATCGCAGGCAATATCTTGCGAAATCCTGTGGATTATTCACAAGCCATGATGAACCTTGAGGGCGTAATCAAAACCTTCGGTATATTATCAAGGTGGGATGGGGCTGACTTCCTAGTTACGTTTGTCAGGACAGGTCAATTCACAACGTCTCGGATTTCAGAAGACCATCTAAATTTGTTAATGAGTAGGTTTTCCGTAAAGCAGGGCCTTTTTTCCAAGCCCGTGGCAATGGTGCTTGAACCCAGTATTCTGCCCAAAGAGGCTGAGGCCATTCTGGCTGCTATTCGTGGTTGTATTTCAGCCGGTTTGCCTGTGTACTACTCCTTTGCTGCCGCCGCCAATGCCATCAATTTAGTACTGAACCACACCGAAAAGCAGCCCAAAAGAGTTTCAGGCTAAGACTCGGGTAGCTGCTCTTAATTATACGGTTGCCGGGCTGAAGAGGGTATAATACCAAAAGGAAAGATAACAGCAATGGAGAGGAACTTTATTACACTTGCCAAAATCCAGATGCCTCAAAATAAAGGTTTCGAACTTTAAGTTGGATGTTTGGATTTGTTCAGGATTTAGTGTTTAGAGTTTGGGATTTAAGATGGGTACACCTCGGAATTATCAAACACAAGGCATCAGCTTAAAACAGACTAAGCTGGGCGAATTCGACAAGATTGTCACTATTTATACTCCAGAATTTGGCAAGTTACGGGCAGTAGCTAAGGGAGCTTGTCGTCCCAAGAGCAAATTGGGCGGCAACGTAGAACCACTGACATATAGCTTAATGTTGCTAGCTAAAGGGCGTAATCTCGATATTATTACCCAAAGTCAAACGATAAATGGTTTCCTGGCTTTGAAAAGCGATTTATGGCGCATGGCTTGCGGCCTTTACATCTTAGAGCTCATTGATTCCTTTACTGTTGAGGGCGGTGAGAATCGTCCTTTGTTTGATTTATTGCTGGACGTCTTAAATCAGTTGAGCGAGCCAGACAGCAATGAGACTGTATTGCGTTACTTCGAGCTAAATCTTCTTCACTACCTTGGTTACCGTCCCCAGTTGCACCGATGTGTCAGCTGTAACTCGCCCCTTAAGCCCGTAGTCAATTTTTTCAGCCCCAGCAAGGGGGGGCTTTTGTGCCCTCATTGTAATTCTGAGGAAAATCACCGTTACGAGCAAACCGAGGCAATTTCATTAAAACCCTCTCTCCCCCTTTCGGTCGGGGCTTTGAAGGTTCTTCGTTTGTGGCAAAGCTGTGACTATGCTACTGCAAGGCGGGTCAGAGTAAAACCTGAATTATCACAGGAGTTAGAGCGCGTACTGTGCGAGTATATAAGATACATTTTGCAGCGAGAGCTTAAATCACTGACCTGGCTAAAAGAGCTAAGAAAAGAAATTGCCGTCATGTAAACTCGAATGTATTTAGTATTGTCACTCTAAGGAATCCAAATGAATTTGGATGATTAAGAATCTCTGAGATTCTTCGCTTCGCTCAGAATGCCAACTGGACCTTGCTAAACGCTCTCTAAACTCAGCACTTGACAAGTATATTAGGGGGGCGTAAAATCGCTGGACGCTCAAAAGCGGTAGAATAGCGAAGTAATATGAATGGAGAGTGTCTGGTATTCCAAATCAAACCTCAAGTTTATTTGCTCCCTGATCTGCAACTCCCTTTTTCAGCATTAGTTCGCTGATTCACCAAAAGGATGGCAAAGGTAACTCACTATTGAAGAGAAGCAATGTATATCGTAATAGCAGGCTTAAGTGATATAGGGAGGAATTTGGCGGAGCTCCTTATTAAAGAAGGGAATCAAGTAACGGTTATAGACCGGGACCCTGCGAGATGCGCTGAAATAGCAGAGGGTTCTGACGTGATGGTGATCACAGGAGATGCTGGCCAGAAGTCCACCCTCGAAGAGGCGAGACTCAAGAATGCCCATGCCTTTGTGGCCGCAGCTGGCGATGACTCGGAGAATTTAATGCTTTGCATGGTAGCCAAGGAAATTGGGGTAAAAACGGTGATTTCTCTTGTAGACGAGGCAGAGCATACGGAAACCTTCAGGCAGGCTGGGACTAGTTTACAGGTTAACCCAGACATGGTAGCAGCCAGGCACATCTATCGCCTAATTTCACAGCCTTATGTGAAGGACTTTCTCTCTTTCGAAAGAGCAGAGGTCTTCGAAATAGAGATTGAGGAGGGCATGAAATGTGTCGGGCAAAGTGTTTCTAGGCTAGCAACCCCAAACGGTGTAAGGGTCCTCGTGGTGCAAAGAGGGGGAAAATATCTGGGTGCGGATAGTGAGATACAGCCTAAAGATTGGCTGACTCTCATTGTGAACCGGGAATCTGCCAAAAAGGGGACCGAATTTATGAATAGATGGTTCGCCAAAGGCTAAGATTAACCCTACACATCATTGGCTCATTCCTAAAATACTTCGCCTTAGCCTACATCGTTCCTCTGGTAACCGCGCTTTACTATGGCGAGAAGTGGTACATTTACTTGTATGCGCTGCTACTCACTCTCGGTATCGGATTAATTCTTGAGTTTAGATTCAAAACTGAGAATGTCATAGAGCGTGCCGACGGTTTTACCATAGTGGCCTTCACCTGGCTTTTCATTCCCCTTCTTGGCATACTCCCTTATGTATTCCTGGGGTTGGGTTTTCTCGATGCCTTTTTCGAGTCCATGTCCGGCTTCACTACCACCGGGGCTACTATACTAAATGCGGTAGAAGATTTACCCAGGAGCGCTCTCTTGTGGCGCAGCCTTACCCAATGGCTGGGTGGGATGGGAGTAATAGCTCTTTTTATTGCCATCTTACCCAGACTGGGGGTAGGCGGCTCCCAGCTCTTCGACCGGGAATTCCCCGGACCATTGCCTGAAAGGCTGCGCCCTCGATTCACATCCACCGCAAGAATTCTCTGGGCAATTTACGTAGCTTTCACTGCCGTTGAGATAGCGCTCCTGCGTCTCTTGACCACACTTCCTCTCTTTGACTCAATTTGCATCTCCTTCTCGACTCTTTCCACCGGAGGATTTACCCCTACCACGGCAAGTATTGGGTCTTACGGTGATCCATTGGCAGAATACATAATCATGGCCTTCATGTTCCTGGCAGGCATAAGTTTCATAATCCATTATCGGGTTTTGCAGAGAAACTGGAGGGCAATCAAAGACGATGAATTCAGGCTTTACTTGATTATTCTGGCGGTCGCCATCTCTCTATTAATACTTTCGCAAGGCTTTAACTCATATAGAGAGGGAATTTTCCAAGCACTTTCGATTATGACCACTACAGGCTTTGTCACTGCTGGTTTCGGCTCCTGGCACTCTGGCGCCAGAATAGTGCTTCTGGCTTTGATGTTCATCGGGGCCTGTGGTGGCTCGACTGGTGGGGGGATAAAAGTGGTACGGGTTTTAACCCTGATAAAACATACGGGGGTAATGATGAAGAGGGCTATCTCCCCGAAAGCCGTAATTCCAGTGAAATATAACCGAAAACCCCTCCCAGAGGGAATAATCCGAGATATAATCTCTTTCCTCTTTCTCTATATTCTTGTTGCTGTTGTAGCTTCAGTAGCGCTTTGTTTTTTGGGGCTTAATTTAGAGACAGCAATTTCAGCAGTAGCGGCTACTTTGGGGAATGTGGGGCCTGGTTTAGGTGGAGTGGGTCCCGGTTTGAACTATGCCTGGCTTCCCGGCGCAGCCAAGGCCATCTTGATTATGTGCATGTGGTTGGGGCGGTTAGAATTGTTTACGGTTTTCATGATATTTTCCCCTCGCTTTTGGAAAGGCTAATCAAGCTACAGTGGAAGTTCAAAGCGGGTTTAGGCTATACTTTGCAATAGGTTTATGGTCAAGGTTGCTTTTCAAGGTGAAAGAGGTGCTTTCAGCGAGGATGCTGCGGCAAAGCTTTTTGGTGGGGACATTGATTTTTTGCCGTGTGTCCGGTTGAAAGAGGTTTTTGAACTTGTGTCGCAGGATAAGGTTGAATTTGGGGTAGTTCCCGTGGAGAACTCTCAAGCTGGCAGTATCAACGAGACCTACGATTTGTTATTGGCGTATCCTCTTAATATATTTGCTGAAGTTATTCTCAAAGTAAGCCATTGCCTGATGGCTTTGCCAGGGGAAAAATTGGCAGATATAGCAACGATTTACTCCCATCCCCAAGCTTTAGCTCAATGTGAGGGGTTTTTAAGTAAACTGAAAGTTGAAATTATGCCTAGCTATGATACCGCGGGCAGTGCCAAAATGATAAAAGAGAAAAGGTTGAAGAACTGTGCTGCCATAGCTAGCAAAAGAGCTGCCGATATTTATGGGCTGGAGATTCTGGCACCGGAAATTGAGACGAGTGTCAACAACTATACCAAATTCGTGGCTATCTCAAAGCAGAAAGCTAAACCCGCGCAGAGAAACAAGACCTCTCTCGTGTTTGCTGCTGAACATAAGCCTGGCTCTCTATACAGAATTTTGGGTATCTTCGCCACCAGAAATATAAATTTAACAAAATTGGAGTCCAGACCGAGCCGAACTAAGCCCTGGGAATACGTTTTTTATGCTGATTTCGAGGGTCACTTAGATGGCAAAGTTTACCAGGAAGCTGTGAGAGAGTTAAATAAAGAGGTTATTTTTATTAAGATACTTGGTTCCTATCCTCAAGCTACCTGAAGTTAAGCTGTCAATAACCCCGCTTCTTAAATCTTGTTCAGATTCTGGAGATTCCCTTCCAGTTTTCACTTTGGTAAAACGCTAAGCTGTTTTTCTAACCAAGAGGAATAGCGGAATTGAGATTAGCTCCATGACGACGACAAATCCCTTTATATTTTTGAATTACTGTTTGCGCAGCTATCTTGCTTTGGCGTCATTTTAACGAAGTCTCTAAGCTAAAGGAATTGCCTTGGCTATAAGGAGAGGCGCTGAGCAGTCCCAATAAAATTTGGCAACTATTTTTATAACTTCGCTCTTAGTTTTTGGTATGTGGAAATCAAAGCTTCCGATAAGACTTTAGTATCAGACAACACCGGCATGAAGTTAGTGTCACCTTGCCACCTGGGGACTATATGCGTATGGAGGTGCTCCGCTATTCCGGCTCCAGCAACTTTGCCCAAATTTAAGCCGATATTGAAGCCCATTGGCTCCATTACCTCTTTTAGAAGTTCTAAGCCTTTCTTGATAATGCCAAAATGTTCCTCTGCTTCCTTATCCGTTAGGTCCTGCAAATTTGCTATATGCCGATAGGGGGCGACCATTAAATGCCCTGGATTATAGGGAAAGGCGTTCAGGATTATGAAATTGTGTTGGCCACGATAAAGGATAAAATTTGCCTCATCGTTATTTTCCCGGGGTTTCTGGCATAAAATACAGCCGCTTTCTGCTATCCTTTGTATATATTCTATTCGCCATGGTGCCCAAAGATATTCCATTAACTTATATAGTATGCTGGTTCTGGGTTAAGTGCAATAGGATTCTTAGTTTGAGATGAAAATTCTGGACATGGCAAAACGAGTTGACTATGGGATTTAGCTAAGCATAAAATACTACCAATATGCTTGAAGTCTTAACCCAAAAGTTGACCGCTGTATTTGATAAGCTTGGCAGGAAAGGCAAGCTTAGTGAAGGGGACATCGACGATGCTTTACGCCAGGTACGGCTGGCGCTTCTGGAGGCAGATGTAAATTTTAAGGTGGTCAAGGAATTCTTGTCCAGAGTGCGAGAGCGTGCTCTTGGCTCCGAAGTATTGCATAGCCTAACACCAGCCCAGCAGATTATCAAAATTGTCAATGAAGAATTAATTGCTATCCTAGGTGGAGAGCCTGGCCGTTTAGCTTCGGTTACTGACTCACCAGCGGTCGCTTTGCTCGTAGGATTACAGGGCTCCGGTAAGACCACTACAGCGGTGAAGCTAGCTGTTCAACTCAAACATTTAGGGCAGCGTCCTTTATTAGTAGCTGCTGATACTCGCCGACCTGCTGCTATTGAACAGCTCAAATTACTGGGTGAGCAACACGATATCCCGGTATATAGTGAGGATGCTAACGTAGCATCAACAACAATTTGCCAGCATGCTCTAAACCAAGCCAGGGGAAGGGGATTGACCTGGGTTATAGTAGATACTCAAGGGCGCCTGCATATTGACGAGGCCATGATGAAGGAATTGGCTGATATCAAATCCCTGGTACAGCCTTCAGAAGTATTGCTTACGGTAGATGCTATGATTGGGCAGGATGCCGTAAGAGTGGCTCAAGAATTTCACGGTCGAATCGGGCTCACGGGACTCATCCTGACGAAGATGGATGGAGATGCCCGAGGTGGAGCTGCTCTCTCCATTAGATTTGTTACCGGAGTGCCCATAAAATATCTGGGCACTGGTGAGAAATTGGATGCTTTAGAAGTATTTTATCCTGACCGTTTAGCGTCTCGTATTTTGGGTATGGGAGATATGCTCACCTTCATCGAGCGAGCTGAGACGACCTTTGACCAGCAACAGGCCAAGAACTTGGAAAGAAAAATGCGCACCGGGGATTTTAACCTTGAGGATCTCCTCAATCAAATGCGTCAAATTCACAGGATGGGTTCTTTAGGGCGACTGGTGGAAATGATACCGGGCGTCTCCAAATTCGCTCCTTCTTTGCCAGATGACGAGGGTGAGAAACAATTAAAGAAGATAGAGGCTATTATCCTGTCTATGACTTACGAGGAAAGGCGTAATCCAGCCATTGTTGATGGCAGACGGCGAAGTCGCATTGCTCGAGGAAGCGGCACCACATCCAAAGACGTTAATCAACTTCTTAATCAGTTTCGTGAGATACAAAAGTTGACTAAGTCACTAACGCGAGGCAAGTTACCTAAAAAGATGGGTACTATGTTTGACATTCCCTTAAGGTGAAATCAGTCTAGATAGCCTTTGAGCTTTCGACTGCGGGTGGGATGACGTAACTTGCGCAGAGCCTTGCCTTCAATCTGTCGTATTCTTTCTCGAGTTACATTGAATTCTCTACCCACCTCTTCCAGAGTTCGAGCATGTCCGTCTTTAAGGCCAAATCTAAGCTGTAGAACCCTTTTTTCGCGCTCGGTAAGTTCATCGAGCACTTTATCTATTTGTTCTTTGAGTAGCTGCTGTGAAGTGGCTTCAGTTGGCGCTAAACTAGCATGATCTTCAACAAGGTCGCCTAAACGGCTATCTGCATCCTCGCCAATAGGCATATCTAGCGATATTGGCTCACGGAAAAACAAGGCCATGACCTCTTCTACTCTTTCTGGCGACATACTTAGTCGGCTGCCAATTTCTTCGTAACTTGGTTCGCGTCCAAGTTCTTGAACTAACTGCCGCATTGTGCGTAATAGCTTGTTAATTGTTTCTACCATGTGTACCGGAATGCGAATGGCACGGGATTGGTCAGCTATAGATCGAGTGATACCTTGCCTGATCCACCAGGTGGCATAGGTGCTGAACTTGTAGCCTTTTCTATACTGAAACTTATCTACAGCTCGGATAAGGCCAATATTCCCCTCCTGGATAAGCTCAAGGAGAGGCATGCCATGCCCGATGTATTTCTTAGCTATGCTCACCACCAAGCGTAGGTTTGCTTCAGTAAGGTGCCTTTCTGATGCTTTTGCTTCGGTTTGTACCTGTTCAAAGTAAGCTTTGAACTCACTACCATGAGGATCGATTTGGAATAGGAAACTGTCATCAGTCAGGAGAGTCTTTAGTTTTTGCCATGAAGTTTTATCTCTAGCCAGGAGCTCTAGCAAGTGCGGGAGCAGAAGTTGACTGGTTATGGAAAGATTTACTATGGCTTCTTCGGCTGCAGTGGTTCCTTTGTCTATCCCTTCAGTAGTTGCCGCTATTAACGATGAGTCTATAACCTCGTCGATGGCGGAGCGAAATTTAGGATTCCTGATCGTCTCTACCACATTGCTGGAAGGATCGATACCAATATGTTCTTCGACAATCTGAACAACCTGGTATGCCTTGGATAATTGAGAAATTAGGTGAATAACTATTTCAACGGGTGAAGGGAATTTCTTGTATTTCCTGAAGTGGTTGTCTTCGATTCTTTCTAAGCTTCTGCCCAGCTCTATCTTCCGGCATAGTAACCTCTCTTCATGGACATTGAGAAGTGACACTCTGCCAATTTCCTGAAGATACATACGAGCTGAGTCATCAATTACCTCATATTCCCCTAGTGGTACCGGAGGCCTGATCTCTTCAGTTTGCTCAGCGGGGAGTTCTTCGCTTTCCTCTTTTTCTTCAACTTCGTCGGCTGAGGTGCTGGCGTCACTAGTTTCGGCTTCATCGCCGAGTAAGCTTTCAGCCTCTTCCTCATCACTACCCAGGTTGATGTTTTCTTCTTTCATTGAATCCATGGCTTTTTTCTTTTTTAACAAAGACTTCCTGAAGTTGTTGCCCGGAATTTATTCCCTGCTCCTCTAGTTTGGACAACTCTGAGCTTATACCACCCTTTTCCCTCTCAATCTCAAGCGCCGCCTCTTTCTCAGTCTCTAATTTCCGGAATAACTTCTCCTTGAGACGGAGAATACAATCGCCTAAATTACGGTGTCGTGTTTGCGCGCTTTCCTGTATGGCTGGCGGGAAATTTTTTTTAACCAAATAGTATAAATGTTCTAATAAACTAGTGTCAAGTTTACTTTCAAGGTTCGAGATATCAGAAGACTGTTGCCACTTGACAAAGACCTCTCGATTTTCCGTGGATTCGAAGTGTTCTGGTGATAATTCTTGATCTTGAGCTAAAGGACGAAGCTCTGGGTACTGAAGGAGAAGTGCCAAGCAGTATTCCTCAATAGGGCTGGATACAAACTGGCGGGCAAGGCGAGATTGTTCTGTTGGCTTGCTAAGTTGAGGCCTTTTCCTGGCGGTCTTTAATTTCTGCAAGGCAGCTTCTACATCCAACGTTTTGATTTTTAGTGCACGAGCCAGTTTCTCCACATAATGGAATTTTTGTGGGGGATCCTTTATCTCATAAATTGAGGGCAGGAGCTTTTGTACAGCTAGGGACTTGTCTTTGGCTTTATTAATATCGACTTTGCTTATTACAGATTGAAAGGCGAAGTCTAGAATAGGCATAGCTTGTTCCACCAGTTTCTGCCAGAGAGCAGGGTCCTCTCTTATTACTTCGTCCGGGTCTTTGCCCGGAGGTAATAAAATGACATTTGCTTCAGCATTAGAGTAAGCTAATATCGCTTTGCCTCGCAAGGTAGCTTCTTCTCCGGCAAGATCGGCATCGAGTGCCAGGGTTATGTTATTGGTTAATCTTTTAATGCCTCCCACCTGCTTCTCGGTTAAAGAAGTTCCCATTGAGCCAACTACATTTTGCCAGCCGTGTTGGTGAGCAGTGAGAACGTCCATGTAGCCTTCTACGATTATTGCTAAGTTTTCCTTTCTAATGGCAGACTTAGCCTTATCAACGCCATACAAGCTGCTACTCTTATCGAAAATTGATGTTTGGGGAGAGTTGATATATTTAGGCAGGGAGTCATCTAGGGCTCTAGCTCCGAAACCAGTGACTCGACCCTGGATATCACATATAGGAAACATCAGCCGGTTGCGAAATCGATCGTAACTACCTCCTTCCTCTTTCTCGATTATTAGACCAGCTTCTACTAGCTCCTTTTCTGCGTAACCTTTACCCAGTAGGTAATTCTTAATGGTTTCCCAAGCATCAGGACTGAAACCGAGACGGAACTCTTTGATATTCCCGGGCATGACATTTCTTCTTGCCAGATAGTTTCTCGCTGCCTCGCCCGCCTTAGTGCTTGAAAGTAAATGGTGATAGTATTCAGTAGCTGCTTCATTAATCTGAAACAATCTCCCTTTCTTCTCATCCTCAGCCTTGTCTGGCGCCTCAAGGGGGCTTAAAGTTATGCCTCCCCTTTGAGCTAAAAGACGAAGAGCTTGGCCAAAATCAATGCCCTCTTTTTTCATGATAAAAGAGAGGATATCGCCACCAGTTCCACAGGCACCAAAGCAATGCCAGCTTTGTTGCTCAGGAAAGACAAAAAATGAAGGGTGTTTCTCACTATGGAAGGGGCATAAGCCTTTGAAGTTACGCCCCGTTTTTTGCAGAGTAACATACTCAGAGACAAGCTCTACTATATCTAATCTCTGCTTTACCTCTGTGATTACGCTCATTGAGATATCTTTTCAGCTAATCTTAGCGCATATTGATCGGTCATCCCAGCAATGTAATCAATGACTTTGCGCTCCTTGTTATCCGGCAGAGAGGCAAATTCTCGAGGTAATCTATCCTCGTGCTTCAGAAAATGAGAATATAATAGACGCAATACCTTTCCCGCCTTTACTGCCTCTTTTCCAGCTAAGCTGGGATAATATACTTTGTCAAATAGAAACTGGCGGAGCATGTTAATTGCTCTAAGGACTTCAGGGCTCATGCCTATAGTTGGATTGGTTAAATTGCCATTGCCACTAACAGGCCAGGAGCAGTTTATGACATCACAAACCAGGGTATTAATTCGCTGTGAATGCGCATGTCCCAGAGTTGCTATTACTGACTTGGGCAAATCATTCTGGGAGATAATGCCAGCTCTCATAGCATCTTCGACATCGTGGTTAACATAGGCCACGATATCGGCTATCTTGCATATTTGGCCCTCTAAAGTACTGACATCTCCCCATCCTTCTCCTAAAATCTCCGTTTGTCCCTTAGAATGATTGAGAATACCATCTCGCACTTCCCAGGTAAGATTTAGCCCCTGTCCTTCCTTCTCCAATAAATCAACTACTCGTAAGCTTTGTTCATTATGCTTGAAGCCACCGTGATACAACTCATTTAAAACCTCCTCACCTATATGGCCAAAAGGCGTGTGCCCTAAATCGTGTCCGAGAGCGATAGCTTCAGTGAGGTCTTCGTTGAGATTGAGAGCTCGAGCTATAGTTCTGGCTATTTGGGATACTTCCAGAGTGTGAGTAAGCCTGGTGACATAATGGTCACCTAAGGGAGCAATAAAAACCTGTGTCTTATGTTTTAGCCGACGGAAGGCCTTGGAATATATAATACGGTCACGGTCACGTTGAAAACTGGTTCTTATAGGGCATGGTTCTTCCCACTTCAGCCGACCACGGCTGAACCTACTCTTAGCGGCATAAGGGGAAATGGCTTCTTCTCTCTTCTCTGTTTGTTCACGTATATTAGGTTTGTTAACCATGGAATCACTGTAATATAGCAACTCAAGGCAAAATCCTTAATTTATCCCAGCAGCACCCTCATGTCCTCACGCGCGTCTTCTTTTGGTTTTTGATTTTATCCTATTTTCCACCTCTGCGATATTTAACCTCGTTGACAATACTACATCCGGGTTCAAAGACATCGAATCTATACCGCACTCAACTAAAAAGTCGGCAAATTCAGGAAAATCACTCGGCGCCTGACCACATATCCCTACCTTTCTCCTCGGTTTGTGACGGTGTGCAGCATCTATAACTTGCTTCACCAGTCTTTTCACCGCTTCATTTCTTTCATCAAATATGTGTGCCACTAGTTCGGAATCCCTGTCTAAACCAAGAGTTAGTTGCGTTAAATCGTTCGACCCTATGCTGAATCCATCAAACACATCGGCGAATTCCTCAGCCAAAATCACATTGGACGGTATCTCGCACATCACATACACTTCCAACCCATTTTCCCCTTGCCTTAAGCCAAACTCCTCCATGGCTTTTATTACCTTCCTTCCTTCTTCCGGCGTCCGGCAAAAAGGAACCATCACCTTCACATTGGTCAATCCCATCTCATCCCTTACTTTCTTTATCGCTTCGCATTCTAAACCAAAGGCGGGCTTAAACTTCTTATCATAATAGCGAGACGCCCCCCTCCAACCTATCATTGGGTTACTTTCCTCTGGCTCATAGCGATACCCCCCGATTAAATTGGCATACTCATTTGTCTTAAAGTCGGAAAACCGAACGATGACCTCGTTGGGATAAAACCCCGCCGCTATTTTCGCTACCCCCATGGCTAAATTATCAATGAAAAACTCCCTTTTATCCGCATATGGTGCGCTCTTTTTATCTATCTCTTTAATTACCTTTGCCAATTTCTCGTCATTACTCGCTGCTTTCTTCAACTCCTCATATTCTATCAGCGCCATGGGGTGTATGCCGATGTAAGAATTGACGATGAACTCTTCCCGAGCTAAACCCACGCCGTCATTGGGAATTTGACTTTGAATAAATGCACCATCGGGAATGCCAAAGTTCATCATTATTCTGGTGTCTGGTCTGGGGATCTTGCTTACCTCTACCACATCTATCCTATATTTCAATTTCCCTTCATATATCCTGCCCCCGCCACCTGAACAATCTACCGTGACCTCTTTTATCTCCTTCAAGACCTCCGTCCCCTTGCCGGTGCTAATTACACAGGGTACCCCAAGCTCACGACTCACGATAGCTGCGTGGCAGGTCCTGCCACCTTTGTTGGTAACTATGGCGCTAGCAATCTTCATTATCGGCTGCCAGTCGGGGTCTGTCATATCAGTGACCAAAACTTGACCGCCCTTGAATTTGTGTATTTCATCACTGTCTTCTATTACATGCACTTCGCCTTGCCCTATTTTCGTGCCCACTGCTTCCCCTTTGAGCAATAATTTCCCCTTTTCTTCAAGCACATATGTCCTGAGCGAAGCCAAGTCTACCTGTGAATGCACTGTCTCTGGCCTGGCTTGGACTATGAAAAGTTCCCCGGTTACCCCATCCTTTGCCCATTCAATATCCATGGGCACTCCATAATGCTCTTCTATAATGCAAGCCCATCTGGCAAGAATCAAGATTTCATCGTCACTTAACACAAACTTTCTTTGCTCCTCAACCTTGACTTCCTTTTGCTCCGTTCCAGTTCCATTTTTCCCGTAGACCAATTTCTTCTCTTTCGTCCCCAGCTTCTTTTCCACAATGGGTCTGAACCCTTCCTTTAGAGTGGGCTTGAAAACGTAAAACTGGTCAGGATTAACAATTCCCTGTACCACATTCTCTCCCAGCCCATAGGCAGCAGTTATGTAGACTACATCCCTGAAGCCTGAATCTGTATCTATGGAGAATGTGACGCCTGAGCAAGCTAAATCAGAGCGAACCATCTTTTGCACCCCCACCGAGAGGTAAACACTGAGATGGTCAAAACCTTTATCCACCCGGTAGGAGATCGCCCGGTTCGTGAACAAAGATGCAAAGCAGTCCATGACCTTATCTAAGAGGTCATCTTCTCCTCGCACGTTCAAATAACTCGTTTGCTGTCCCGCAAATGAGGCTGTAGGTAAATCTTCGGCAGTGGCACTGCTTCTTACAGCAACATCAACACCATCCCCATATTTCATTTCCATCTCACGATAGGCAACTCTTATTTCCTCTTCCAATTCCTTAGGGCAGGGAGAATTTGTTATCAAATTCCTTATCTTTTCGCCCCTCTCCGCCAAATTTTCCATATCATGTGTATCCAGGCCCGCCAAAGTGCCTTTGATTTTTTGGCTTATGCCTGCTTTCTCTACCACATACTTATATGCTTCAGCAGTAATGGCGAATCCGGAGGGTACACTTACCCCCTTCTTGCCCAGATTTCTTATCATTTCACCAAGAGATGCGTTTTTACCACCGACTAAAGCTACGTCCTGTGCTCCAATCTCTTCAAACCATTTCACGAATCTCATGGCTCTTCCTCCGATTTATACTGAAAAGTATGGTTATGTTCCCACCTGCCATCTCAGCTAAATTTGCCTCATTGCTTACAGGCAGTTAAACTAAAAACAGAATTCCATTATATCATGTTTCAGCAAGGCCAAACGAAGAGGCACTTTTGCCTTTCCTGCTTGGCTTCACTGTTGTCAGCCTATCCTCTTGCCATCTGCTGCAGCGCCATTTTAATCTTCTCTTCTAAGCTCAGCTCTTCAGAATCTGGAAGCTTAGAGACAGCTTGGGTAGCTTCCGTTAAAGAGTAACCCAAGCCAGTTAAAGCAGCTATGACATCGGCACTCTCCGGGGCTAAGGGCAGAGCTACCTCTTTCCACTCCTTTTCCAACTTGCCTCTGAGTTCAACGACAAGGCGGCTGGCCATTTTTTTACCGATGCCAGGCGCCTGGCTGATGAGGTCGCTATCGCCGCTGGTTATAGCCATGACAAGTTGTTCAGGATTCAAAGCCGAGAGTAGGGCTAAAGCCACCTTAGAGCCAACTCCTGAGACGGAAATAAGGTTTTTGAACAGAGCTAATTCCTCGCTTGAGGCAAAACCGTAAAGAGAAACGTTATCCTCTCTCACATGGAGATGGGTATAGAGGGAGACCTTGCCTTTAACAGCTCCTAATTGGCTTAAAGTTGAGCCGGGGACATATACCCGAAAACCTACTCCGCCGACATTAATGATAATGGAGTCGTTACCACGATATTCCAGTATTCCTTCTAATGTAGCTATCATTTCGGCTTATGTCCAGTGAGCCATTGGTTAAGTCGCCTCTGCTGAATGTGGCACATGGCTACAGCCAGGGCATCCGCAGCATCGCTGGGCTGAGGTAGGTCAGAGAGCTTGAGCTGGACTCTTACCATTTCTTGAACCTGTTGTTTATCGCTTTGCCCATAGCTGGTTATTTGCTGCTTTATCTTGGCTGGTGAGTAATAGTAGACGGGCAGTCCCTGGTTGACAGCTGCCAGGATAGCTATAGCTTGTGCTCTGCCAATAGCGAATGCTGACTTCACGTTGTGGCCGATAAAGGGCTCTTCAATGGCTACTTCGCTTGGTTTATGCTTAGCGATAATTTTGCTTAATTCATTGTAGATAGAGCGCAGTCTTTCCTCCATAGGAAGCCGGGATGGGAGATGGATTACTCCGCAATCTACCATATGCATTTCTTCCTCGCCATCTACTACACCGTAGCCTAAATTTATAGTGCCAGGGTCAACGCCTAGAATGCACATGTTAAGTTCGACTGCACAGCTTTTCTAAAGTAGCCTCAGAAAAATCGATATTGGAGAAAACACGCTGTACGTCGTCTAATCCTTCTAGCTCGTCGAGGAAATTCAGGGCCTGAACTGTTTTATTTTCCTCCAGCAAAACTGTAGTTTGAGGCGTTAGCGAGAGCTCCGCCGAAATCACATGTTCTTTCTCTTCAATAACCTTCCTTACTTTTTCCAAATCCTGAGGTTGCGTGTAAATTTCCACATAATCCTTTTCGGTCTTAACATCTTCAGCCCCGGCATCGATAGCTCGTAGCGCTATTTCTTCGGCATCTGAGGCATTGCTTTCTACGGTAATCACTCCTCTACTCTCAAAGAGCCAGGAGACACAACCACTCTCACCAAGATTACTACCGTGACGGGTGAAGAGACGGCGCACATCCTGAATGGTGCGATTACGGTTATCGGTCAAGGCTTCCACCAAAACTGCTATCCCGCTTGGCCCATAGCCTTCGAGTTTCATCTCAATTAAGGCAGCTTCCCCGGCTTCACCACTACCCCGCTTTATGGCTCTCTCGATATTCTCCAAAGGCATGTTATTATCACGGGCTTTCTGTACTGCTAAACGTAACTGGAAATTACTTTCTAAATTAGCTCCACCTTGTCGCACTGCAACTATGATTTCTCGAGCAAGCTTGGTAAATAACTGCCCGCGCCTGGCATCAGTTACTCCCTTCTGCCGCTTAATCTGTGACCACTTAGAATGTCCCGACATTACTATCTTTATATCAATTTTAGCACCGCAACTCCCAAAAGGTAAAGCAGATATCACGTCGCAAACAACTTGACAGCATCAGCACTATCATGCTAAGCTTACCATAGCGGGTAAGTCCTGTGTTAAGTGTGTCACTGGAAGGTGGCATAAACTAGCTGTAAGCTAGTCGCTCGCAGGGACCGCTTTTTCATTTCCCAAAATCTCGTATCAAGTTTTACCACACACAGTTGCACTTAATCTTTCTATAATCCATTCCCAGCTTTGCCCACATTGCCAAGGTTTCTTTGCAGAAAGCAACTTCCTTATCTGCAATTATGTAAAGCCCCTTCCACCTACGATCCCTATTTTGGCTTGAGGCATTAAGTTTCGCCACGAGTGTCATAGACATCTTGACAAATCGCTTAGTACATGTTATTAATAAACTAATTCGATTATATCGAAGGTGGATGGCCCGTGAAGGGCTAGCGTGAGAGGATCAGGTAATTTACCTGGTCTTTTCATTTTAAGAGAATCGTTCCGTATCCTTTTATTCTTCCATCAAATACGTGCCGATTGTACTTTGCTTCAATGCATTGACAAATTTGTTTGCCAAAGTTATCCCCAGGGTCATTAATCCTTTCCTCTTCAATCAAGATTTCCTGCTTGCTAGGGTAAGCCAGAAGGTCAGCAAGCTGCAGTCCAGCGATGTTCCCCGATTTTTGTTTTAGTTTAATCTCCGAGCTTGTGAGACCCCGTTGGAAGAATTCGGTACCTCGCCACTGGGTTCCTGCGTTGTAAACAACCCGATATGCCTCCTTCAACTGCCGGTCTTCTGTTCCGCCTCGGCTTTCAGCCAAGACATCGCCCTGTGCATCATGGAAATTCAAAAAGCCACAATACCTCTCAAGGAGAGCAACAAGACAATAGTGGTAAGGATGGTAAGCAGCTTCGCCATATCGTTCAATGTGGGTCTTCTTATCAATGACTACAGTGATGATACAGTAATCTTGCTCTTTTATAAATTGCAGGAGGTCTTCGTTGAAAGCTTGCTCCCTCTCCACGTCTCTTAGCCTTCGAAAGGGTCCCCTTCGGTTTATAATATCCTCTCGGTGTAAGATTACGGGTTCGCCAGGGTTGTGAGGGAAGTGCTTTTGCTTCAGTATTTCCATCACTGGCTGAAAGGTAGCCCGATAGCACTCGCCCTCTATGAATATGCCAGTGAGGCCTAGATATTTCTTAGCAGAGTCTTCCAATTTGTAGTAGGTATGGTCTCCAGATTCATCGATATATAGGCGATAACGCTTCATCAAAATCCTCTAAGTAAACAGCTTCAACTTTCTTTTACTATTTTTCTCTCCTCGCCGGTCAGCCCATATAAATCATAGACAAGGTTATCTATTTCATTATCGGTGTGGTTTATCTCTCTGAGTAGTTCATCACGATCGTTGGAGGGCGTGTTGCGAATAGGAGCCAAGCGTTTATTTAGCTCGAGCATCCTATCTACCAGAGCTACCAAGTCATCGTGTATCTTCTTTTCAGATGGATTATTAAAGTCAATGTTGCGGATGGGGAGCCTTTTTAAGAACATGGTTTTATAGATATAAAATCCCCCAGCTTTAGGGACTGTGGCCTTTTTATAATAGAATTCTAAGAGGGATGAATTTAAGAGACCTAATAAGTATAGATAGCTTCTAGGGTCTTTATTTTTGGGGTGGATTCCACAAACTGTGTCTAAGTAGAATGTAGACTCCTCACAGTAAGCAAATCTGTTGCATGAAGCCAACTCTGGGACGATTATCTTATCGGTTGCTTGTTGAGAAAAGGTGCGTTCACACCATAATTCATACCAGACCTTTGCGGATTTATCAAAGTATTCTCGCCCCGCGAGATTGTGCCTATGGGAAGACAAGTATTCCCAAGTTATCGGGAAAAGACGAGCCAAATCCTCTTCTGGAATAAGCTCCGTACGATTTTCCTTACTCCGATAGGGATATATAACCACATGTTTCGCTGGTTCATGAAAGTACCGCTGAACCTGTTTCCCTTGAATAACTGGCTTCAAAAGTTCCTTTTCCAGTCCTAGCTTGTTAGCTATATCTAGCGATATGAGAAACACTTGATTTTTCCCGGTCACGATACCCTCTGAAATACTTTCTGTTAGCTCGCCTAGAGTTACATTTGCTTGTGCTTCAATTTTAACCACGATTTGTTCATATGCTTTGTGCCTGAATATCCATCCGCCATCTTGTAGGGCATCCTGCTCTATAGAGAGTTGTTCCCCGCCTATTCTTTCAGGGATGTACGTTACGAGATGTTTAGAGGTAGGTTTGGATTTTTCAAGAATGAAAATACCCGTGTAGTTTAATGCTTGCTCAAAGATCTGTTGATCCTGAAAGTCTATGATTTGCAAAATCTTACAGTTGCTTTTCAAAAATTTCCTTAAGGTTTGACCATGTTGCCTCTTCATGAAATTCGTTGGGCATATGAAACCCAAAAGCCCGCCTTCCTTTAAGAGCCTAACACCTCTTTCAATAAATGGCAGGTATACATCAAACCGACCTTGAGCAGACTCATACACATCTTTAAGATAATCTTTTTGATCCATAAAACCATGGAAACCTACATACGGCGGATTGCCTATTACAACGTCAAAACCGCCGTCAGCTATGATATCGTGAAATCGCTCCTCCCAGTTGAATGGCTTCTTTTCTCGCCAGTTATCGCCGAAATAGCTCTTGAGTTCGTCCTCGGTGCCTGAGATAAGCGAATTGCCCTGACGGATGTTATCAGCAAGGCTGGGGAGGGTCTCTCGTCTTGCCAAGCTCCGCAATAGTAGGTTCAAGCGAGCTATTTCAACAGCTTGCACATCGAGGTCGACACCGAAGATGTTACTAATAAGGATAGGCAAGCGTTCCCATTGGTCAAGTTCAGAAATGGATTTGCCACTTCGATAAGCGTGATAGTTTAGGAGTTCATCGTAAGCGCGAATTAAGAAAGAGCCTGAGCCGCAGGCTGGGTCTAAAATCTTGATATTAAGTATTTCATTATGGCTACGCTCTTTGAGGAAACGCCCCACGGTTTCTTTGACTATATAGTCGGTTATGAATCTGGGAGTGTAGTAAATTCCATGCTCTTTGCGTCGTTCTTTTTTGGCAGTAAGTTCAAATGTTGGCTCAGAGGGAAACCCTAAATCCATGCGAACTTGAGCTTCCTTTGCTCGTTGCTTAACTACCGTGGCTACATGCCCCAGATATTGCTCATATACTGCGCCCAATACATCGGCATCAATAAGGGAGAAGTCATAGCTGGCCATGCCACCTGGGATTTCATATAGGCCATTGATGATGCCTTCAATAGTTATGCTTTCAATAAAAACCTGGTCAACCAGATGGGGAGCAAAAAGGTCGCTGTCATAATAACCATCATAATCGCGGAAGATGTGACGCAACACTTCAACGAGCTCTCCCTTACCGCCACTGCTGTGCCACTCACGGACGGCACCGAGTAGAACCCTGTCTTCTATTTTCCTGTCCTCACAGGTGCGAATGAAGATGAGGCGATTAAAGAGCCGCTGGATAACTTCGTCTACTTGATTGGAGCTCAGGTTTGGGTTGTAGTGGTAAAGCTGGGTAGAGAGTTCTTCACGCCAATGGCGGAGTTGATTAAAAAGCCTTTGCTCTACTCCCAGTCGCGTAGGAAGTATTCCATATTTCTCAGCCCATTTACTCAGGGCATCACTTTCTAATGACTCTCTAGATAGAAGCCACAGGTCATCAAAATCTTTTAGATAGTTATCATAAGAAAGATTTAAGCAACGGCGACCTGTTTGAGCATTATAAACCTGCAATCTCTCGAAATCAGTAAGCACTGCCCAGGTTATTCCTCTATTGTAAGCATAGGTAATTGCTTGCTTTATGTATTCGGGCTTGGTCAAGTCAGCTCGCAATGCCTTAGCTTCCAGGTAAAACTGGGAAACGCCATGTAGCTTAAAGACATAATCCACCCGCCCAGTGCCTGCCTTGACTTCCTCGGCTACCTCCTCTCGGCTGTATACATCCCAGCCCAGAGCATGGAATAGAGGCATGACAAAAATACGGCGAGTATCTGCTTCGGTGTACTTCCTGATGGCTGATGGAGTTAAACTTTGATACTTGTCGACTAATTTCGCTAACTCTTGACGAGCTTCTTTTTTGCTCATAGCCATGTCTCTATCTTACCTTAATTGGATTTACTGCTTTTGTCTCCTTGAACGTGGCGGTTAGTGTTTCCGCGCCACGTTCTCACAGTTTGCCGCCATGTTGCTGCCATATTGGGGATTTCCTGTTCATCTTTAGTCTTCTCTCCTCCAATGTTACTTTGCTATGTTTAGCAAGTCCTTTCCATAAGGCTCTTCTATTATACCTTTTTCGGTGATTATGGCAGTTATATAACTATGGGGAGTGACGTCGAAGGCAGGATTGGCTGCTCTTATGCCTTCGGGAGCAATGGGTACTCCCTGGATATGGGTTACCTCCTCAGGGCTTCGCTCTTCAATTGGGATTTTGTCTCCCGAGCTTAAGGAAAGGTCAATAGTGCTTGTAGGAGCAGCGACATAAAAGGGGATTTTACTTTCTTTAGCCAGTACTGCCAGGGTATAGGTGCCAATTTTATTAGCGACATCGCCATTGGCAGCAATCCTGTCGGCGCCAACAATAACACAGTCTATCTTCCGCTGCTGCATAAAATAGCCAGACATGGAATCGGTAATCAAAGTTACAGGGATGCCCTCTTGCCTTAGTTCCCAGGTAGTGAGCCTGGCTCCCTGGAGAAGGGGGCGAGTTTCCGTGGCAAAGACGCTCACTTTCTTTCCTTGTTCTTTAGCAGCTTTGATTACACCCAGGGCAGTGCCATAGCCGGCGGTGGCTAAAGAACCGGCGTTACAATGAGTAAGCAGGGTGAAACCATCTTTGATGAGCTCGGCTCCTAGCTGGCTGAGCTGCTTGGTTGCGGTTACTTCCTCCTGGTGAATCCGCTTTGCTTCATTGACAAGCGAATTTTTTATTTCAGCGACGCCATCTCCCCTGGCAGCTTTCTTCATCCTGTTGATAGCTTGAAAAAGGTTGACTGCGGTAGGCCTGGAGGCAGCAAAAGCTTGCATGACCTGATTCAATTGAGCGAGAAATTCATCCTTGTTTGCTGTTTTAATACCTGATGCCCCCAGAGCTATGCCATAGGCAACAGCGACCCCGATGGCTGGTGCCCCGCGAATCCTCATTTCCTTAATAGCCAGAACTACATCGTGGTAATTATCCAGGTCGGCAAAGATTTGCTCCCGTGGAAGCCTACTCTGGTCTAATATCCTTAGCTTACCATCGAGCCATTCTATTGCTCTAACCATCATCTCCGCTAGTATAATCTAAAGGATGGAAACAAAGGAAGTTTTAAATTACGCTAGAAAGCAGACGAGGATAAAAAGATGCCGCACACAGGTGAAGTCATGTTAGATTTTCTGAGGTAGCTAAAATCGGAGAACATTAACAGGGCCAAAATTTGATAACCTGAAGGAATAATGCTATTCTTACTAAATTCATTCGTCCTGGGAGGCAAAGATGGCCAAGATTTATTTCTTAGATGTTACCAATCGCGATGGCGTTCAGACTGCAAACCTCGGTCTGTCCAAGCTGGAAAAGACCATGATAAATATGTACCTCAACGAAATGGGCGTCTTCCAGTCCGAATTTGGTTTCCCCACGACGAGACATGAATCGCTTTACCTGCAGGCGAACTTAGAATTAGCTGACATGGGCGTCCTCCAACCCATCCGTTTAGAGGGGTGGATAAGGGCAGTCGCAGCTGATGTGGAAAAAGCTTTCAAGCTTGTCCCGAATATTAAGCACCTTAATGTCTCTATTTCCACATCGCACCAAATGATTCAAGGCAAATTTAAGGGTACAAAGAGCCGAGAAGATATCGTAAGCATGATGGTCGATGCTTTAGAAGCGGCTCACGCCCATGGAGCTGCAAGCGTAGGTGTAAATGCCGAGGATGCCTCCAGAACAAAAATAGATTTTTTAGTTAAATTCGGCTTGGCAGCCAAGGAACACGGGGCTCAACGACTTAGGTATTGTGATACCCTGGGCTATGACAACCCATTTACCATTTACGAGAGTGCCAAAACTCTGGCGGAGAATGTCGGAATGCCCATTGAGCTTCACTGTCATGGCGACCTGGGAATGGCTGTGGCTAATTCCGTTGCCGGGGCTAAAGGAGCTATAGACGGTGGACAGGATGCTTACATCAACACCACCGTCAATGGAATTGGAGAAAGAGCCGGCAATGCTGACCTTGTAGCCACGGCTCTAGCTGTCACCAAATCCAAGGGATTCGCTGAAAAATATCAACTGGAAAAGCCCATAGACCTGACAAAGGCCTGGAAACTAAGCAGATTCGCCAGCTATGCTTTTAGGGTCCCCATTCCCGTAAACCAGCCGGGCGTTGGAGCCAATGCCTTTGCCCACAGCTCTGGTATTCATGCTGATGGTGTATTGAAAGACCCCGAGAACTACGAGCTATACAGCTTTGATGAAGTGGGTAGAGGTGAACCGGAGCTTGTAGAGACCGGCAGGGAGATATGCTCGGGGGAATATAGCGGGATATCAGGCTTCAGTCATATAATGGGCCAGATGGCGGTAAAGTTTAAAGATGCTGGGCAAGCTAAAAAAATTCTGGAATTAGCAAGATATGCCAACGTGGAGGCGCAAAAACCACTGGTGGAGGATGAACTACTCTTCATTGCCAAATATCCCAAAATTGCAAAAAAACTGTTGACACTTACACCACCAGAGTAATCCATCCTTGACACCATTATCCCTCCCATTTGATATAATATAGTTAATTGCGGGTGTAACTCAGCGGTAGAGTGCTTGCTTCCCAAGTAAGACGTCGTGGGTTCGAATCCCATCACCCGCTGGGTTGATAGCCATAACCAGCAAAAGTATAAATTGGAAAATGAGGATAAAGCTAAATAATAGTCAGTTGGAAGGGTTAGCACATCAGCTTCCTTTCGAAGTGATAGTAGAAGACCCGAGGGATGTTAAGGGCCTATTGGAAATATTAGGCCACAATATGCCCTGGGATGAAATGGGGCTTAATAAATTTGGCGATCCCCTCAGGAAGCCAAACAGGGTAACCTTCTCTGTGGAGGCAGTTGACGGGGGATTTATTTGCGACATTCACCCTGCTTTCGCTATATATATTTCAAATATCCTGACAGTAGAAAAATAGGCTGCACATAGTTTCACAAAGTCATGGGCCGTTAGCTCAGTTGGTAGAGCACCTGACTTTTAATCAGGGTGTCGCAGGTTCGAATCCTGTACGGCCTACCAAAAGTAACTAATCTATAGCTAAGTCCCATCTAAGCAAAACCACCCGAAAACCAGGGTGGTTCTGTTTTTTAGAAAAAATGACACCCTGATTCGGTTCGGAATTTAACAGAGTATTTCCTTCCTTGCTTGACTGCTGGACAATTTACAAGAAAGGCAGGCAAGTATATGCTCAGAATCAGGAGAAGGAATCTCAAATGGACAGAAATCAATATGGCAAACCTTGATCTAAACAAGTTGATATCACACTTTGCCTGCCAACTCTCAATGCACAACAAAACGAGCTAATGTGACCTACTGAACAAGACAGGCTAATGTGCAATTTTACGCTCAGGTATGCTCTGGGCCTCTGCCTCGCCGCCTCGTCACCCATACCGCCAGTGCCACTGAAACTGGCACCAACAAGCCTGCTATGGCTGCCTTCTCGGCCAGAGTGGTGTTTACGGCTACGGTGCTCATGGCCACAGCGGGCACCAGCCCCACCCTCCCTATTGGCTTCAGGCTGGGATGCTCAGTTATGAACTCGGCCATTGGTGAGCTGACCCTGTAATAGAGGTCTACCAGGGCTTGTCCCAACGGGTTGGTCAGCAGGTATTCATCTCTGAATTCACGCAGAATCTGTATTTCATCTGCCATGGGCGTGCTGTAGGCTGTGGCGGACAATAAGGTACGAAGAAGTGTATCTTAAGGCTTACCAGGATGGAAGAGAGGCGAGGATCAGTCTCGGCAATTACTTCCGGTTTTACAAAACCGAGCGACCTCATCAGGCTCTCGGTTATCGGACACCGGCAGAGGTTTTTACCCACATCTCCACCCCTATAGCAATTACGAAAGAAGGTATGGTAGAATCCTTAACACCAGACCCATTGAGGATAGCGGGACCCAACCTTAACATTACTCCTATCCTGTCCTAACAATGGGGTCCACCTCAAGATACTGTAATTATTAAGGCATATACTCAGGTGCTCTGCGATAAGGGGATTTGTAGTCCGGGTCTTTCAGATATGGGCATGTATTACCGCATCTCTGTTTATTAGCGCATTTAATAACGTGAGATCCATCGTCAAACTTCACAATATAAGCACCAACATGATAAATCGGGCAGCTTATGCGACGCCTTGCAACTATACTTACCATGCTTAGTTATGTCTCCTTAAGAAGCATTCTTAGTTTATCCTCACGATCCTTTCTTTTCTTGGCTACTATTAAAAAAGTCCTGGGCACATCTGCCATAAACGCTTTTGATTGTTCGGCAGCATCAGTGTAAAACGAGATGAGCTTCTGCTCCATATCAATGGCCTGATTTAAGGCATTAGTGTGGCCTAGTTCCTTCGCGGGTTCTCTCTCAAACGTATATTTATCGGTTTCTACACTGAAGGCAAAACACCCCTCAATGGCATCAGTGATAACGCCGTAGTATGCCCTTTGAATCATCATGGTATAGTTATTATTCTCTTTGGAAAAGGTGAGAAAAAGCTCTGCCGCTTTGGGATATCTTTCTGCCATCTTTTCATAAAAGCCAGCAGAATCCGCTTCCAGCTGCTTAGCAAAACTGATAACCGAGGCGCTTGTATTTAACGGCATTTTATATCTCCTCCGTTACTAGGGCCACCTTTCAATTACCACCTTGCTTTCTGTAAAGAAGCGGATGGCTTCCTTACCTTGAGTGTGTAAGATTCCGAAGAAGGAGTCGCGCATCCCGCTGAAGGGGAAAAATGCCATGGGTGCCACTATACCGACGTTGATACCAACGTTCCCGCTTTTAACTCTATACTTGAATTCTCGAGCAGTTCTTCCACTCGAGGTAAAAATAGCATCTGCATTATGGAAGGGATTGTCGTCACATATTTTAATGGCTTCATCAAGGGTTTTGACACGGATAATACCCATGGTGGGACCGAATATCTCCTCGGTAACTATCTTCATTTCAGGTTTAACGTTTTCCATGATGGTTGGGCCCAGGAAACAGGTATCGGGATAGTCTCCTTTAATTTTGAAATCACCCCTGCCATCAAGTCTTATCTTGGCACCTTCTTCAATACCATTACTGATATATGAAAGTATTTTTGTCTTCTTCTCGGTATCACGGACAGGACCCATCTGAACTTCCTCATCAAGACCATTACCAATTATTATCTTCTTAGCCGTGTCTACAACACCGTTAATAAATTCGTTGTAGAAACGGTCATCATCACCAACAATAATGGCATTCTGACCAGCTAGGCAGCGTTGCCCCGCATTACCGAAGAAAGATGTCATCATTGCCGGTATGGTTGCTTTCAGGTTGCAATCCGGCATGATTACCATAAAATTTGAGGCTCCGCCCTGAGCAATGACCCGCTTGCCGGTGGCACCACACCTCGGGTAGATAACATCCTTGGCAGTAGGAGTTGAGCCGACAAAAGTAATACCCTCAATATCTGGGTGGTCCAGCATTCCGTTGACCACCGTTCTTCCACCATTCACTACATTCCAGACGCCAGGAGGAAAACCTGCTTCATCTACAAGTTCCGCAATTTTCATCTGGCTTAAGGGAACCTCACTTGAGGGCTTGATTACGATGCAGTTGCCAGTCGCGACGGCGTAAGGTGCTGACCAGAGCGGAATCATGAAGGGGAAATTAAAAGGTCCGATGATACCAAAGACGCCCAGTGGTGTAGGAATAAGATATTCGTCAATACCGGACACAATATCTTCAGAATTATAACCCTGCATCAGGGTGGGAATACCACAGGCAACTTCTACATTTTCAATGCCGCGCCTGGTCTCACCTCTGGATTCATCAATTGTCTTCCCATGCTCCTGAGTTTGTACCCTGCTCAACTCTTCAAAATTTGCTTCAAGCAACTCCTTTAAACGGAAGAGGCATCTGCCACGAGCAACCGGCGGAGTTCTCCGCCAATCAGGGAAAGCTACTTTGGCCGCTTCAACTGCGGTGTCAATCTCTTCCTTGGTTGAAATCGGGACTCTGGCAATCACTTCACCATTGACTGGATTGACCACATCCTGAATCTCACCTTCGGACTCAACCCATTCTCCATCAATGTAATTTTTAACTTCTACTATCCCTTTTATTGGTTCTTCTAAAATCGCCATTATTACCTTCCTGATTTATTTTCTTAGACCTTCTTAAATTTTTACTATACATCAGTTAGTCATACATTACCCTGATAGATAGCGTCCCGTCAAGCGGTGTAAATTACCACCGCTGATCTCTTTGTGTCATCAATTTTCACAACTCTTATTATTAGCTGTATTTGTCAATAGTGGTATTGACATATACCAAAAAAGTTTTTAGTATTACTTAAATTGAGTTCTTGTTTTCTGTAACTACTAAGGCAGTTAATCAGTAAACATGAAGCGCTTGTGGGACTGAGCTTAAAATCTTTTCAAATTTTACGGATTGACCTTCTACTTCGTAGAAGGAAATACTATTAAAAATGAGACAGCACTCAGTTTACTAATGACAATGGGGGAGATTGAAAATTGAATGTCAAAACAAGTAATAATCTGATGGAGATGATAGGCAAGCAAAAGATCATCAAAGAACACAAGATCCTTGACAGCTACTCTCATGATAATAGCTTTACCTTGCCGATGCAGCCACGGTTAGTTGTACAACCCCGTAATGCAGATGATGTGCAAAAGATTGTGACGTGGGCCAACCGAACAAAAACACCCCTGGTACCGGTAAGTTCAGGTGAGCCCCACTTTCATGGTGATACCGTGCCGAGCGTGCCGGAAGCAGTCATCATTGACCTGCGCCGGATGGATAAGATTATCAGGATTGACCGCAGAAACAGGATGGTGCTAATTGAGCCGGGAGTAACCTATGCGCAGCTGCAACCGGCCTTAGCTGAAGAGGGCTTGAGACTCTCCACGCCACTGCTCCCCCGCCAGTCAAAGTCAGTAATCGCTAGTCTGTTGGAGAGGGAGCCGACACTGGTACCCAAGTACAACCACACACTGCTTGAGCCATTGAGATGCCTGGAGATAGTCTGGGGCAATGGGGAGATACTGCGAACCGGTGACGCAGGTGGCTATTACCCCACGCTTGAGCAGCAATGGGAAATGGGTCTGGCCCAAGTTTTCTCCGGAGGTCCTGGTCAGGTGGACTATTACCGGCTCGTTTCCGGTGCTCAGGGGAGTATCGGTATCGTGACCTGGGCATCAGTAAAATGTGAGGTTTTGCCTAAGGTGCACAGGTTTTTCTTCATACCGGCGGATAACCTGAAAGGCCTGGTAGAATGCGCTTACCGACTGCTGAAAGTCAGGCTGGGTGATGAATTCCTTGTATTAAACAGTGCTAGCTTGGCTGCTATCCTGAGTAGGGATGCTGACGGAATACAAGCCCTGAAAAATAAACTGCCACCATGGGTTATCATTATGGGAATCGCCGGGCGTGACCTTTTCCCGGAGGAAAAGGTGGACTTTCAGGAAAAAGATACCAGGGACATAGTGCATCAGTTCGGCCTAGAATTACTTCCAGCGGTTTCCGGCATCGGGGGCGGACAGGTAATGTCAACCATACTCAATCCGTCTCCGGTAACCTACTGGAAGCTAACTTACAAAGGTGCCTGTCAGGATATTTTCTTCATGAGCACGCTGGATAAGATTTCGGAATTTGTCAATACGGTTTTTGCTGCGGCAAATGCGCTGCGATATCCGGTCTCGGATATCGGTATTTACCTCCAGCCGCAGCACCAGGGTACCGCCTGTCACTGTGAATTCAATCTACCTTACAACTCTGGGAACAAGATAGAAAGTGACCATGTCAGGGAATTACTGGACACGTGCAGTGAAGCCTTGATAGAGCAGGGGGCTTATTTCTCCCGGCCTTACGGTATATGGGCGGATATGGTGTATAACCGGGATGCCGGTAACAAGGAAATGATAAAGACCATCAAAGGGATATTTGACCCCAATAATATACTGAACCCGGGCAAGCTTTGTTTCTAGCAAAAATGAAAAGTCGAGGTATAAAAGGATATGGCTTTAGAGGATTATAGGGATGATTGTACGAACTGCAGCCGTTGCTCCTACTGCAAGTGGATCCCGTTTGACCACATAAAAAGCGCCAGGTTTGCCAGGGCCTGTCCCAGCATGGAGTACTGTAATTTTCAGGCCTACTCGCTCGGTGGCAGGTTATCCGTCGGTCTTTCCCTGCTCGAGGGCAGGATCGGCTATAATGACGAGCTGAAAGATATTGTCTGGAAATGCCAGATGGGTGGGGCATGTGATGTCTCCGATAAAATCTGCCGCTATAACATCGAGGGGCTGGAGGTAATGCGCGAAATGCGCTTCAAGCTGGTTGAGGATGGACAGACGCTGCCCCAGCACAAGCCTTATATTGATAACCTTCATAAAGAAGAGAATATGATGATGGAGCCCGGGGTGAATAGGGGCAAATGGGCTGATGGACTGGATGTAAAAAATCTGGCCGAGGAAAAGGCTGCGGTGGTCTTTCATGCCGGCTGCCGTTACAGCTATGCTGAGGGATTGCAGAAGACAGCCAGGATGGCCGTCATGATGCTCAGGGACGCTGGTGTGGATATCGGTATCATGGGGGAGAACGAATCATGCTGCGGTGGCAGGGTTTACCAGTGGGGATACCGTAAAGAGCTGAACGGATGTGCCAGAAAAAACACCCGGGTATGGGCTGATGCCGGAGTGAAGACGGTGGTCACACCGTGTGCTGAGTGTTACTACACCTTTAAACGGCTTTATCCTGAAATAGGTTTCACCTTTGAGGTTATTCACGTGGTGGAATATATCAACCGCCTTATCAAGGAAGGCAAGATAAAACTGACTAGGAGTGTGCCTTTGACCGTTACCTATCATGACCCCTGCCATCTGGGTAGGCTGGGCGAGCCGTATGTGCCCTGGCAGGGCACTAGAGAGAAAATATACGGGCAGATTCCGGTGTGGAAACCGAGCAAACCCAGGTATAACGGTGCCTGGGGGGTATACGATGCCCCAAGGAACGTCTTAAAGAGCATACCGGGCCTAGCGCTGGTGGAGATGGAAAGAATCAGAGAGTATGCTTGGTGCTGTGGTGCCGGCGGCGGGGTACTGGAAGCATACCCGGACTTTGCCGCTTGGACCGCCGCAGAAAGGCTTGCCGAAGCAAAGGCCACTGGTGCAGAGGCGATAGTCAGCGCTTGCCCATGGTGTGAAAGGAACTTTGCCGATACGGTCAAAAGCCAAGATGAAAAAATCGAGGTCTATGACATTATAGACCTTGTTCAGATGGCGCTATAACAACGGAAGGGAGCAGAAAATGGCATTATCAAGAGACGCGTACCGTGCTTTGGAAGATATAGTGGGCCCCGGATATATCTCAGAAGACCCCGCTGTAATGGACTCATACGCTTACCAGTGGCTGGCTGAAACCGTCCGTCCCAACCAGAGCAAGTTCATGCCCCGGCCGGAGGCCGCTTTATTGCCGGGCAGTACCAAAGAGGTCCAGGCGATAGTAAGAACCTGCAACAAATACAAGATAAAAGTAAAACCCTATTCCACGGGATGGTACTTTTACGGTGCTCCCCTTACTGAGGGCGTTATCCAGCTGGACATGCGGCGTATGGACCGTATCCTTGAGATTGATGAGAAGAACATGTTCGCCGTGATAGAGCCGTATGCTATCGCCGGCGTGCTCCAGGCAGAGGTGATGAAACGAGGGCTGAATTGCACCGTGACCGGCGCCGGGGCCAGCTGCTCTACCTTAGTCGGCGCTACCTGTTATCACGGAAGCGGCGGCACCTCAATTTACACCGGCGAGCTCAGGGAGAACCTGCTGGGGGCGGAGTGGGTTATGCCCAATGGTGAAATATTAAGAACAGGCTCCATCGGTTCCGGGTGCGGCTGGTTCTGTGCTGAAGGCCCGGGCCCGAGCATGAGGGGTATCGTCAGGGGAGCGCTGGGAGCCAGAGGTGGTCTGGGCGTATATACCAAATGCGCCGTGAAGCTGTCTCCCTGGCCGGGGCCGGTGGAGTTTCCCGTTGAGGGTACCGCGCCCGCTTACCGCTCTCCGCTGCCCGGAAACTTCAGGGCATATACTTTGGCCTTTAAGGACTGGGATAGTTTATTCGAAGCCTATTACAGATTATATGATAACGAGATAGGTTACTATGCGCACCGGCAGTGGACCATGCTGGGTGCGGACCTGGGTCCGGCTTTCTGGATGCTCTACCAGGACCCCACCAAATCGCTTGATGACATCGAGGAGTTTGTGCAAAAGCAGGAGGTAAAAGAGTTCACTGAAGAAATGAGGAGATCGTTCCAGCTGGTGCTGGTGGGCATGAGCCAGCGGGATATTGAGTATCAGGACAAGGTGCTGGAGCGGATACTGGAAGAAACCGGGGGCTGGAAAGTTAAGAAGTGGCTGGAGCCGGAAATGGAGCAGTTTGCGTTATTGTACCTGCTCAGGCTGGGTAAGAAGAATCTGAACTTCGTCTATACCGGTGGTTGGGTAGGCAACTTCATGCAGGTCGGCACGCCAGACTTTGTGAAAAAATACCGACCGCTCGCCGAAGATGCGACCAGAGAATACCAAGAGAAGGGATTACTGGTGGACTGCGGCAGCGATTCGATGATGGGGTGTGTCGGCTCCATCAGCGGCGGGGGGAACTGCGGGCTGGAGCAGTTCGGTTTTTATGATGTGGCCGATAAGGTATCGACTGCTGCCGCCGTAGAGTGGATGAAGCACTGTATACAAGAAGAAGCCATGCATAACATCCCGCCCGGGAAGGAAGGCATGTACCTTGCTGTGGGTAAAACGCACGAAGAACTGCAGCAAGATCTGGCCAAGCAGCCAGCCACACACACCTGGCAGCGTAAGATTAAACAGGCGTTAGACCCCAATGATCTTGGTGACCGGATGTATCCCACTCTTGACGAGAGGTAAAATAAGGTAGACGAACTTTTTACCTTGGCAAATTTAAGCTACCATACTCAAATCCCCGACCATAAGGTTGAGAGATGGGGTTTTCCCTGCATCTTTTTGTAGTAGTATAGGGAAATTGCCAGTTAATATTGTCAACTCTTTAGACTACTATAGGCGTACGGCGAATCTGGAGTCTTAAACAGGACAGACCATACGAACTCAGAGATACCGAGGGGAACCTTATCAGTAAGGATGATACCAGAAGACTCGCCCTGAGTAAATACCAGGTGCCGATAAAGAACACGGCATCGTAGCCGGCGTACTTCAGGAAGGCACCGAAGTAACGACCGGAATTGGCATCACCCCAGCCCCCGGTCAACGGTGATTTTCCCACCATAGTGTGCTTTGTGCCCGCAAGTGCCGGGGTACCGGTAAAGGGGCCGGTAAAGATGCCCAGGATATTATCCGGTCCCAATGGGTCAACACCAGCCTTTTGTCGGCTGAAAAGGATTCTGGCGTCGATGCCATAGCCTCCAATGAACTGGCGGCAAAGTTTTTCGTCGAGCGCCTCATCCCTTAGCTTATTTTTGGAAAGGTCCACAAACAGAATTTTTCCCATATAACCTCGTGCCATACCTTACCTCCTTTAATAGTTGCCCCAATTTCATCGAGGCTTGGCTTCTTGTCATTGCGAGCCCCAACTTATCGGGGCGTGGCAATCTCATGCCCCCACGATATTGCTTCGTCGCTGTCCTCCCCGCAATCACAAAAAAGAAGTGCCACTAAGGAAGCCGGTCTAGATTCCTTCGATGGAAATAGTATAGCACGTAGGACATAGCATTAAAAAGGCAGTAGCCCAAGGAAAAGAGTAAAGCCGGGCGTGTAATATTGACAATCACATGCTAAGCTGCTTATGATTCTTTTGCTAAATAACGAACGAAAAAAGGAGGAAACAAGTGGAGAAAAAAGAAGCCCCAGTGGTTGACTGGGCAAAGCTTACCCAGGAGATGGAGTGTTTGCTTCGTCTCAAAACAAGCCCCGTTGCCTACAAGAGACTGGAGAAAGTAGAGGAGCTGGATAAAATACCGGACGTGATGCGACTCAATCGAAAAGCTTCTTTTTGCCAGGCACCAGCGTTGGCTCGAATGGGAGGCATGATTGTAGGATTGACAAGAGACAACCTCGGTGAGCGCTGTGCTCGAATCTGTGGTCTGGCAGCTACTTCTGAAAAGGAGGTCTCCTGGGAGGCAACTGCCTTCGCCAATACCTGGTTTGCCACAACGGAAGAAGCCAGTAAACAGATGGCGGTATATCCCTTGGTTCCACCCGGAGAGGCCATTGTGCTCGCCCCACTAGGTTCGGTGAAGTTTGCCCCCGATGTTATCTTAATCTACGGTAATCCCGCCCAGATGATGTTGCTGATGAACGGGCTCCAGTTTAAAGACTACGAGCGCTTTCAGTTTTTCTTCATCGGTGAAGGCTCTTGTGCCGATGGGTTAGCTCAGTGCTATACTACTGGCAAGCCTGCCCTGGCTATTCCATGTATGGGAGAGAGAGCATTCGGCACCGTTACCGAAGATGAAATGGTTTTGGCGCTGCCACCGGGAATGATGGCCAAGGCGGTGGAAGGATTGCAAGCCCTTCGAGAAAGAAGAATTGGATATCCCATCATGTATCTTGGACCTCTGTGCGACCCCTCTGTAGTGCTCACACAAATCTACCCCGATTGGTACAGTCATTGACCTCGATTAAAGAAACAGATTAACAAAGAGACAACGGAAGGGATGCTCTACATCGCGTGTGTGCCATTGAGGTGTGACCATATGTCTGTTTTGCAGCCTGCTGGGAGACCGCGACTTGTCATATAAGAATTATATAGACATCAAATTAGCGCTTAAGGGGGGTACAATACATGCGATTAAAAGATGAAGTAGCTATCGTTACTGGTGGTGGGAGGGGTATCGGCAAGGCTATCTCGATGGCCTTTGCTTCTGAGGGGGCAATAGTAGTAGTAGCCGCTCGGACCCTCTCTAGGTTAGATGAGACCGTTGAAGAGATCAAATTGGGGGGAGGTAGGGTAAAAGCCATACAAACCGACGTTTCTGATGAAAAGCAAGTGCAGCGGCTGGTCGCCGAAACTCTCAATGGCTACGGCAAGGTCGATATACTGGTTAATAATAGCGGCATTGGTGGACCTACTGTCAATGTCGTTGACCTGAGACTGCAGGATTGGAACGAGGTGCTGGCCATTAATCTAACCGGGAGCATGCTGTGTGCCAGGGAGGTGCTTAAACACATGATTCCGCACAGAAAGGGCAATATAATAAACATAGGTAGCGATGGTGGAAGGTTTGGGTATCCTATGAGAAGTCCTTACTGCGTTTCTAAGTGGGGGATCATCGGATTGACCGAAACACTGGCTATCGAGGTGGGACAATACAACATTCGTGTCAACTGCATTAGCCCTGCCGCGGTTAGGGGGGAACGTCTTACTAATGTGGTAATGGGCAGGTCCAAGGCTACGGGTGTTCCTTTTGAGGAGTTAATGAGCAAGATTACTGTAAACTATTCTCTCCAGAGACCGACTGAAGAAGCTGAGGTAGCTGCTGCTGCAGTGTTCTTGGCTTCAGACGAGTCTAGTGGGATAACCGGGCACACGCTTGTTGTCAATTGTGGTCACCATATAGTGCAATAAATGACACGCAGGCATATTATGAAACCAGAAAGGTGGTTGATATGAGTTCAATACAACAGGACTTATCCATATTTAACAAATTTAAATTTGAGAGGAAACCCGTAGGTGTTAAGTTCTTACCTACTAAACCGGATGGAACTAAAAAGTTGGACAAGGTTCTAGATTTTTGTGAGATGCTTGTAGAAGCGCAAAATGGCAGCACTTTTTATGTAGCAAAAGAGAACTTCACGTGCATCATAGGGCCGCTGATATTAGGTATGGTGGATAGTGACCCAATTTTCGAGAGCGGACGAGTAGGACCTAAGTTAGAAATCTTTAAGGAAGCACGTGCCAACAGAGGAATCTATCAGGTCGTACCTAGACTGGCGAAGGGGACCATTAAGTACGTTGCTTTCTCTCCTTTAGACAAACTGTCATTCGAGCCAGATGTTTTGATTATTACCGCTAACTTGAGTCAAATAGAAATTCTACTGAGAGCAATGAGCTATTCGACCGGGAAAATGTGGTCCAGTAAGGGAACAGTGGTTATGGGGTGTGCATGGTTATACATCTACCCCTACCTGAGTGGTGAATTAAATCTAACACTTCCAAGTTTTGGCATGAGAGCGAGAAACTTATTCCCAGAGGGTCTGTTACCTGTATCCATACCCTGGGACCTACTCACTAGCCTGATAAAGGATTTGCAGGACATGAATTGGGTTCCGCATTCATACACTATAGGTAGAGAGGAACATAAGAAAAAAGTTAAGGGAATCGTGGAAGCCTTGAGGCAGGAAACTGCTATCTAACTACCAGACTAAGGCATTGAATATAAGAGACAAAGTAAATTAGAAGCAGGCAGACATGTCACCAGTATTAGAGGGCAAAGTGGCTATCATAGCAAGACTTGAAGGGATGGGTATTGAAGGACATATCTGAGGGATATCCCTCGTTTACCTTCCCGTCTTATGTCTTAGCCCCGGGTGCCAAAATACGGGTTTACACAAACGAGATTCATTCCGAGTGGGGCGGCTTTAGTTTCGAGTATAGCAAAGCGGTTTGGAATAATACTGACCCCGATTGGACCGTGCTATACAACGCCCAAGGACAGGAGGTATCGAGGAAGAGCTACTAGAAGCCTTCAGGCATGATTTTGATTATCTGTCAGACTCTCTGGACAAGGCTCGCAAGCCTCTGACTATCCTCAAACTTCACTGGATTAGCAAGTGGTATAATTAGGATGTATGCTATGCTTAATGAGTAGGCTAACAAGCCTGCTTAGAGAGGTAACATTTTGGCTCATACTGGCGGCAGTACTTTGGATAATGGGTTTTTCAGCATGGGTGACGGCGTACTACACAGCAAAGGAGGGCTAAAAAAGGATTGGGAAAGAGGGTAATCATGGATTAGAGCATCTATTAACTGAAGAAATCTAATATCAAAGCACAGAACTTGACAAGAAGTGTGCGTTCAAAGGAGGGATAAGTGTTAAATCAGACCAGTCAGTGGTACAAATTACAATACCCGGAGTGTTTTGTTAATGAAGAGCAACGGATGCTGCAGAAGGTGTTTGCTGATTTTACCGACAAGGAGATTATGCCGGTTCGCGACAAGATTGACGATGATGTAACACATGAAAAAATAATTACTCCCATCCTGAAGAAATTACAGGTAGACATTGGTTCCCAGAAAAGCATGATACCGGAGGAGTATGGTGGCTTTGCGGAGAAGGGTACCGTAGTTGGCGCTGCCCTAAAGCAGGAGCAGCTAGGGCGCGGCGACTATGGCATAAGTATGCACAGTGCCTGCACCGACTGGGGGTGGCAACCGGCTTTTACAGCCTATATCGGGCCCTTTTCTCCAAAGGCAAAGGCATGGGCGAAAGCGGTGCTTGATAAATTTTCCCCCAAGTTCGTGGGCAAAGAGTTAGCCGTTGCCTGCATGAACTTTAGCGAAGTCGAGTCTGCCGTTGATATTGAGAACTCGCTGAATGAGGGCAGAACGATAGGGGTGAGGGCTAAACTTGAAGGTAACGAGTGGGTAATAAACGGAAACAAGTTTTGGGCATCTAATAGTGGCATAGCTGACCTCAATTGCGTGGTTTGTAATATAGACCCGAGGCTGGGGATAGATGCCTCTACTTTGATTTATGTTCCCGAACCCTGGCCTGGCGTTTCCCATGGCAAATTTGAGGTCAAATGTGGCATGCAATCTGACCGAAACACCTCCACCTATTTTGATAATGTCCGGGTGCCCAAGGAGTGGGGACTTCAGGGGTCTGAAGCCTGGGCTATCTTTCAAGAAATCTTGGCTGCTCCTATGGCTATGAACTCGGGACATGCCACAGGTATTCTACAAGGGGCCTTCGATGTCCTTCTTGACTACACGGGACAGAGGGTGGTAGGCGGTAAACCAATCAACCAGCATCTTTCATCGGCTGCCATATTGGGCGAGATGGCATCGGTAATAACTGTGGCCAGGGCTGCCTTTTTGGAACTGGCCCATGAGTTTGACCATCGGGAGATTTATGGTCCCTGGGATTCGGTAAGTATGGCAGCTAAAGGACACGCGGTGCATGTATTTATTACCAGGAAAGCATCAGAACTAATCCTGAGAGGGATGGAGCTCATGGGTTCCTTCGGTTATGTCCGTGAAAACAACTACGAGAAGTATTATCGTGATTCTGCGGAAGCGAAAATAGTTTTAGGTGGCGTGCAGTATGGTTTATTTACCGTATGCAGGCAATTTTATGACCTGGATTACTCTTCATTTGGCCCGGGAAAGCTTCACAAGCCAGCTTAACTCCAATCCCGCCTCTTTAAGTCAGGTCCATGATGCAGGTCACCACCAGCTGAGCGAGGGATTATTCTTGCGATTCCAGGGACACCATACCAATTAGGCCTACTACGAATTAGGTATTATGTCCCCAGAATACCATCGTAACGAGATTGCACATTTCTGACTAATGTGCAATCTCGTTACATCCAACAAAAGGCTAAACGGGTGACTGTGCTATAATCTTGCTGAACTTCTGCTTTCGTGGAGATGTGGGGCTGGGGATATCTATGATGACCTTTAGTGCTAATTGTGCACTTCTACTACTGAATTAGGACACCTGCCTTGACAGGTGGGTGGGAAGGTGATATACTGACGATTGAAAGCATAAAACCAAGCTTTTACAAAATAACCAACAATGCTGGAAATTGAACGGGAAAAATCAGAATTAACCAGCTCAATTTATTCGGCAGAGCCCGATAAATCAGGCAATTACACAACTGTAGAGGCGAAGAGCTTCCAAAACGCCCCAAAATCGAACGCAAAATCAGAATCTTAATTAACAGGATTTTAACATTAGTGGCATATTATAAAGACATATGGCTAATGAAAGGAGGTGATGAGTTCTACGAGGGTAAGTTATTTAAGATAGGAGAACCAAATTATAAATGAAAGGAGGGATGTGTATGGTTTGATGACAGGAACAAGAAGATGCGATACAGTTTTGAAAATTGTTGAAAAGGAGGAGAAACAGTGAAAAAAGTACTTTTTATCTTAGTAGCCCTGGTGCTAACCCTCAGCGTGGGTCTTATCGGCTGTGACGGCGGCGTGGTAGCACCAACAGCCATCAAAGTTGGTCTGGTAAGAGACACTGATGGGATTCTTGCCTTTTATGACCAGATAGCTGGTGGGCCATGTTACAGGGCATTCAATAAAACGGTCAACGCCGATGGCGGAATCTATATGGATACATACGGCGAAAAACTGCCCATAGAACTGGTGATTCGCGAGTATAACCCCTTGACACCAGGAGAGATGGGAGCACAAACGTACGCATTGATAGACGTGGACGGAGTTCACTTCGTGTGGGGCGGGCCGGGCACCGGGACTATTTACGAGCAGGCCCCCATCTGCGATGCCAAGGGGATACTGCTAAGCACCCTGGAAGGTGGTGCTACCGTCATGATGGTGGACCCGTCGATGTTGGCTAGCTGGTCTAACACGTTTATCAACCTGAGCTTTTCCGACTGGTACCAGATACCGGTCCTGTACGAGATACTCAAGGACGTACCTATAGCTGCACCAAAGGCATATGTGGTCTATATTGATAACGAACACGGCCATGAATATCGCGATGTCACCATAGCTACATTCGGTGCCGGGAACGTCACCGCCGCTGGACATCATGCTTATATTGCCACTTACGACGACATAGAACAGCTAGTCGCAGACGCTAAAACTGCTCTGAATGCGACTGGGACTAACGATGCCTATGACATCTTCTGCGGGTGGACCTATGACCCGTACCTCGGTTACCTAATGACAGCATTCGATGCCCTCGACTTCGACCCACCGGCCATCGTAATGGGGCCGGGCGCCCAATCAGGGGCCTACCTTCTGACTTATGGGGACGATATGGAAGGAACAATGGGCTTCGCCACTGCCACTAACGAGACGACGATCACTGAGCCTGTGACGATGTCGTTAAGTGCCATGTGGAACATAGTCCAGCCCGAAGCGGCAGGATTTCCTCCCGCGTACGCCTGGGACCCCTGGGGCCATCCTGTCATATGGTCAGGCCTGGAGATGTGGGCGGCGGCTGTAGAGGAGGTCGGACACCTTGATGCTGGCTACACAGCCGATGTGAGAAGCGTCCTGGTCGGCTACAACGCGACTAACCCATGTAAAACGGTCATGGGGAGCTGCTGGTATGAGGTATTTGGAGGCGGCACGGGCGGTGGAGTCATCGACTACGAAACCATGCCCGCACAGATTTGCCAGTGGCAAGGCGGCTATGTTAAAGTCGTAGGACCTAGCACGCCCCCGTACCCGAAGTACGATACTACCGGGACTTACAACGCCGGCATGCAGGGCAATTGGAACTGGCTACCCTAGGCTAGACTAGGAGGATAAGACTAGATAAGGTAAGGAGTCTAGAAAAATAGAAGGCAGGCTGTCTAGAAGGATGAGCGGGAAAGTCTCCCTGAGATGTCTTTCTAGATAGCCTGTCCTTACGTGTCAACCTAAAGAAAAAATAAGGAACAAGAGGTCGGCGTCATGATTGAGCTTCCGCGGTTAATCATTAACGGCATAATGACGGGCAGCATCTATGGCTTGCTGGCCATGGGCTTGACTCTCCAGTATGGCGTCTGCCAGGTGCTAAACATCGCTCACGGCGAATACGTTATGCTGGGGGCGATGCTGACCGTGACGTTGTCCACAGCCTTTGGGATAAACCCGCTGCTGGCAGTGGCTATCATCGGTCCCCTTTTGTTCGTAATAGGTTTTCTACTGCAAATAACCCTGTTCAGGACCCTCAAAGCGCGGGCACCGTCGCCGCCCGTCTTTGAGGGCAACGCTTTGATGGTCGCCTTCGGTCTCTTCTACGTCATCAACTTCGTGGGGCAGATGAGGTGGGGTGCCCTGACCTACTCAAATACTTATCTAACCGATAGAGTGAGATTTTTGGGGACGTCGTTTGGCCTCAACCAGATCATAGCCTGCGTAATTGCCGTGGCCATAGGCGTGGCCATGTATCTCTTCTTGAGCCGGACCCGGCCGGGAAGAGCCGTCAGGGCCACGGCTGAAGACCCGGCGACGGCCGGGCTGATGGGGGTAAATACCAACATGATCCTGGCTTTATGTTTTGGGCTGGGTACCATGCTGGCTGGCATTGGTGGCATAATGATAAGCTGGAGGACCCCGATTAACACACAAATAGGCTTTAATAATACCGTAATCGCCCTCGTTGTGGTCGTCCTGGGAGGACTGGGCAGTGTCCCGGGCAGTTTTATTGCCGGAATCCTGATTGGCATCGTTTCCCGGCTGGTTTCCGGCCTCTGGGAGCCTCTTCTCATCGTGCCCGTTTATTACGCAATCCTCATGGTCCTGCTGCTGGTGAGACCAGCAGGTCTGTTAGGGAAGAGGTAAGAAAATGGATATAATCCGGTTATTTACCACACATAGAAAGTTGCTGGCGGTGGGGTCTCTCCTTTTAATCTTAATCTTCCTGACTACTTTTCCCCTCTATGGTAATGATTATTATATCCGCCTGCTGACCACGATTCTTATGTATACCGTCCTGGCGGTTAGCTGGGCTATGTTTTCTGGTGCTACCGGTTATATGTCACTGGCGACGGCGGCATTTTTCGGGGTCGGCGTTATGACCACGGCCTTCCTGGAGGGAACATTGCCCTTTCTCGTTATTATAGTTATTGGAGGTCTCTTGGCCTCCGCGCTGGCTTTTTTGATCGGGCTGGTAACCCTGAGACTGAGGGGCGTATATTTTGCCATCTTCTCCTTCGGGTTCGTCATGTTCATAGGCGAGATAGTCTTCTACATAGATACCCACATACTGCATAACATTTGGGGTCACAACCTCACCCCACCGGACCCCGGAGTGCTTCTTTACATGATGTTGGGCCTTGTCGTGGTGACGCTGGTGACCATTTATTTTATCAGGCGCTCCAGATACGGGCTGGCCCTGCTGAGCATTGGTGGCAACGAGGAAGCGGCCAAACACATGGGCATCAATACCACTAGGACGAAGGTTATCCTGTTCACCATCAGCGCCGTCTTCATGGGGGCAGCCGGGGCGATCTTTGCGCCCGCCATAATACATATTCAGGCTCGTATCGCGTTCAACATATTCAATTCCTTCTTGCCAATCCTGATGGCTATCTTTGGCGGCATGGGTCAGTTTTATGGTCCGGTAGTAGGTGCCTTCGTTTTTGGTTATTTAGACGCAGCGCTAAAAGTCGAATTCCAGCAATATTTTATGCTCGGTTTTGGTATCATATTAATACTGGTTATCTTATTCCTGCCCAATGGATTAGCTGGGCTGGTACCAATGTTGCAAGGTAAGCTGGGAGGGGTGATAGCGAAGTGGCGGAAAGGAGGCGAAGCGGAGCAACATGCGAACACTTGAAGGCCAGGGCGTAACCAAGTATTTTGGTGGGTTAGCGGCGGTATCCAATGTTGACTTCCATGTTGACCGGGGCGAAATCGTAGGTCTGATTGGTCCCAATGGAGCTGGCAAGACAACGCTATTTAATTTAACATCGGGAGCTCTGCCCCTTAGCTCAGGGGAAATAACATTTAAAGGCCAGAAGATTCGCGGTTTAAAGCCCCATCGAGTCTGCAAGATGGGGGTGTCCAGGACATTTCAAGAGACTAAAGTTTTCGGCAATATGCCGGTTCTTCAGAATGTGCTGGTGGGAGCGTTTTTCGGTAGCCCAAACCGCATATCAGCAGCGGATGCTGCCAGGGAAGCCAGCCAGGCACTGGAGTTTGTCGGCTTGTCGGCAATGGCGGGGAATTCAATTCAAGACTTGACCCTGGTCAGCCAGAAGCGGGTTGAAGTAGCCAGAGCGTTAGCCACCAGGCCGGAACTGTTGTTGCTTGATGAACTGATGGCCGGTCTAAACCCCGCGGAGGTAAGCGAGGCTATGGAGCTGGTAGCAAAGATTCGCGATACCGGGATTACCATTTTTATAGTTGAGCACGTCATGAAGGCAATTATGGGAATATGTGAGCGGATTATGGTGCTCCATCACGGTGAGAAGATTGCTGAAGGAACGCCACAGGAGATTGCCAGCAACAAGACAGTTATCGAGATATACCTCGGGGAGGAGACCCATGCTGGAAGTTAGCAACCTGAATGTCTTTTATGGCAAGTCTCAAGCCTTACGGGATGTTTCTTTAAAAGTCGGTGAGGGAGAAATAGTCGCTTTAGTTGGTGCTAATGGCGCCGGTAAAACGACTCTGCTCAATACCATATCCGGCCTGCTGCGTCCGGCTTCGGGTAGCGTGGAGTTTCTCGGTAAGAGAATAGACAGGCTGGCACCTTACAAAATTACGAAACTGGGTATTTGCCAGATACCCGAAGGCAGAAAGCTCTTTACTGACATGACAGTGGGAGACAACCTGGAGATGGGTGCGTATTCGTCTGTAGCCTGGAAGCGGAGGAAGGAAACGCTGGAGCAGGTCTATCAAGTTTTCCCGGTGCTAAAAGAAAGGCGAAAGCAATCAGCCAAGAAATTGAGCGGCGGGGAAGGACAGATGGTAGCCATCGGTCGGGGCTTAATGTCCAATCCCAGACTGTGCATGTTTGATGAGCCGTCGTATGGTCTGGCACCGAAATTATTCTCGGAAGTCCTCGAGGTCATAAAGCGCCTGCGTGAGCAGGGAATTACCATCTTCCTGGTTGAGCAAAATGTCCGACAGACCCTTGAAATAGCCGACCGGACCTACGTGTTGGGAAATGGGCAGATTGTCCTGGAGGGAAAAGGTAAAGACCTTCTACAAGACGAACAGGTAAAGGAAGCTTATTTAGGGCTGTAGCTTAACTGATGAGAGGCGCTGCCCTGCTGGGCTAATAAAAGTGTAGAAAAGGGATAAATCTCAAGCACCAAATGTCAAATAATACTGAAATCCAGAAATCAAAAGTCAAAAAGCAAAATGACAATTCAAAACGCAAAACTTTTGACCTTTGCTCTGTCATTTTGCACTTTTATTTTTGCATTTTGAAAAGTTTCGATTGGGTGAGAATTTATTGGGCGACCTCCTTTGTCATTGCGAGGCTGATGAAGTCAGCCCCCTTTTGTCATTGCGAGGCACGACAGTGCCGAAGCAATCTCGGTGGGGCTGTTGAGTATGGAGATTGCCACGCTCCGCTCGCAATGACAAAAAAGCGTTGCGCTTGATGAATCAAGCAACTGCAAAAATGCCCGAATTTGAACGAAAATCAAAATTTAACAGTCTATAGCAAAGCAAGGAGGGAAAATATGGCACGAGGTTATATGGGGAAAATTCTGTTTGTGGACCTTTCCAAAAATAAGCTAAAGGATGAGGCGCTTGACGAAAAGCTTTGCCGCCAGTTCATTGGAGGCTATGGCATCGGCGCCAGAATCCTTTTCAGCCGACAAAAGGCTGGTGTTGACCCATTGGGCCCGGATAATATCCTGGGCATCCTTACCGGCCCATTTACCGGTACCCCGGCGCTTGCGGGCACAAAGCACACTGTGGTGGGAAAATCACCGCTGACCGGGGGCTGGGGTGATGCCAATTCCGGTGGTTACTTCGGTGCTTTTCTGAAGTTCGCCGGCTGCGATGCCGTGTTCTTCACCGGCATGTCGGCAAAGCCGGTCTACCTCTTTGTCAACAATGGCAAAGCTGAGCTGAGAGATGCTGCCCACCTGTGGGGGAAGGACACTCGCCAGACCGAAGAAATACTCAAATCGGAACTGGGCAAGGATGTGGAGGTAGCTTGCATTGGACCATCTGGTGAGAAGCTCTCTCACATCGCGGCGGTGCTAAACAAGAATAGAGCTGCGGCTCGTTCCGGTCTGGGTGCCGTGATGGGCTCCAAGAAGCTGAAGGCAGTGGCTGTGAAGGGTAACATGAAGGTTCCCATCGCCGATGAAAAAAGAACCAAGGAACTGAGAAAGAAATACACGGCTGAACTGGGTGGGCATATCGCCTGGTTAAAGCCCTTCGGCACGCCTTTCCTCGTTGATATTGGCGTTCTGAGCGGTGATTCGCCGGTTAAGAACTGGACAGGAGTCGGAGTTATTGACTTTCCAGATTTCCAACCCATAGCAAAAGAGGCTGTGATTGCGCGGAGGGCGAAAAAGTTTGCCTGTTACCAGTGCCCCATTGCCTGCGGAGGGTACATGAAGGCCGGAACCGGAGAGTATAAATATGCCGCTGGTTCCCGGAGACCGGAATATGAAACGATTGCCATGTTTGGCACCAATTGCCTCAATAACAACCTAGAATCGATAATCAAAGCCAGTGATATCTGCGACCGCTATGGAATTGACACCATCTCTGCCGGGGCAGCTATTGCCCTGGCTATTGAATGCTACGAGAGGGGGCTTATTACCAAGGCCGACACCGATGGTATCGAAATGACCTGGGGCAACCATAAAGCCATCGTGGCTATGACCGAAAAATTGGCTAAGCGGGAAGGTTTTGGTGCCGTGTTAGCCGATGGCGTAAAGGTGGCAGCGGAGAAGATTGGCAAGGGCTCCGACCAATACGCCATACATATAGGCGGGCAGGAGCTTCCGGCACATGACCCGAAGCATTCATTTCATTATGCGACCAGCTATAAGCTGGACTCCACACCAGGCCGTCATTTTGTGGGCTCGGAGCTGTCAGACGCCCCCGGACATCCTGCCGGACTGCTGCCCAGATTTGACTTAACGTCCTTTTCTGGCCGGGGGGAGGCGCGCAGGATAGGCAGCAACTTCCACCAAACCGTGGTTTGTACCGGGATGTGTCTATTCGTGTACTGGGCTTTTCCCAATGTTGACCCTATCGCTGATTTTATGAGGGCGGTTACCGGCTGGGATATAACCGATGACGAATTGCTAAAGACGGGAGAGAGAATTTCTAACCTCCGGCAGGCTTTCAACATTCGCGAGGGGTTAAACCCGCTAGAGTTCAAGGTCCCCGACAGAGTATTCGGCCGGCCGCCGCTAAAGGAGGGCCCCGTGGCTGGAGTAACCGTTGATGAGGACACCATGGTCAGAGAGTACCTGACTGCCATGGATTGGGACCTCAAGACAGCCAAGCCCAGTAAAAAGAAACTGCTGGAACTGGGGTTGACAGACGTGGCTCAGGAACTCTGGCCTTAGCCGGGGCAATTCACGGCGGCAGACCTGTGCGGCAACAGTGACTGGCCGACTAAAGCAGACGGGGGCTCCCACTGCCTATATCATCACGGTTCCGCCATCAACATAGATAATCTGTCCCGAGATCATATCCGAGGCAGCTGAGGCTAAAAACAGGACTGCCCCCACCGGGTCAGTTCGCTGCAAACGTTGGTGAATTGATTGTTCCCCGGTGGCAATCTCGAATATTTTGTCGCTATCCGTCTGACCTAGACTGGCTTCAGTAGCCACGTACCCTGGGGCAACAGCGTTGACATTAATACTGGAGGGACCCAGAGCTCTAGCCAGGGCTTGAGTTAGTATGTAAACCGCTCCTTTGGTACAGGCATATGGCAAAAAGAGTTGAGCCGCGGGGACTCTGGCAACATTAGATGCAATATTGATAATCTTACCCTTTTTCTGCTTTACCATCAGCGGAGCTATGGCCTTGCAGACCAGCCATGTCCCTCTTACATTCACCACAAACATCTGGTCCCACTCCTTCACCGTCCAGGCATCCCAGGGCTGGGCATTGATTCCATACCATATAGCAGCATTATTGACGAGGATATCGACCCTGCCATACTGCTGCATGACCTTTTCTGCTATCTTTTGGGGAACATCTTCGTGCGAGATATCAGCCTCCATGAGTGCTACTTCCCCTCCTTTAGCCTTTACCTCGTTAACCGTGCCCTGAGCCCTTTCCAGACTAGTAGTAGTCAATAACAGTTTGGCCCCTTCCTCAGCAAACCTTAAGGCGAAGGCTTTCCCCATACCACGACTGGCTCCGGTTATAATGGCTACTTTGTCCTTTAATACTCCTGGCATGTGTCCCTCCTTATTAATTTGTCAGTCTGTTTGATTTCGATTTCGCATTCACTTTCGGACTTCTGGGACCCCGGTTGAAGAACTCAAGCTCTGTCTTCAGGTCTGTCGACATACCCTTTCACATTCCCCTTTTCAAATTCGTCCAGGATAATTTCAGTGGTCCACTTGGCAGTTTGCATAATGGTGCACCCGCGGGTCAATCCCCTGAACTCTTGATCCATCTCCTTATTTGTCAGGTCCCAGGCTTTCCCGAAAAATTTCCTCTGCACATCCTTGCAGAGTATAGACCTGTACTCCCGGTAATACTTATCCAGAATAGTATTGCGAACGGTGGCACAAGCCGCACCCAGGAGTTCGACATCCTGCCCCTCCCGCGGAATTCCCAGAGCCAGGCCAATCGCCAAAGCACTACTGGCAACAGCGGCGCAGGTACCATCTCCGCTCAAGCCAACACCCCCGGTCAGAACACATACCCCGGGAAAAAGTCTATCTTCCACATCCTTGGGGATAATTTCCAGGCCACCCCATCTCAGGGCATCAATTATTGCCAAAAATGTACACTGGCCGCAGCCCTTGTATTTTGCTTCATACTCTATAGCCAGTTCGTTGGATTTCTGGATAATCTCGCCCTTAATCTTTGTGAGCTTGACCATAATTATCCTGCCTCCCTTTCCACTTTAAGTTGCCCGCATTGTATCATGAACAAACGGCTTCCTGTCAATCTGTGTCAGTTTGCGACCAATGGGTAGAGAAATTCCTGTGCGACTGTTATAATTCGTTTTCAAATAACATTAACGCGAGCGGACTATAGAGTCTAATACAGTTCAAGGAGGGAAGGTAAAGATGGCTCAAGACCTAGTTAACACGTTAGCTGATTTGAAGGAACAAGAGGCTATCAAGATTGCAAAAGACAGGCTGAGCGCTGGTGAAGACCCATTCAAGATTATGGAGGATGCCAGAAAGGGCATGGAAATCGTGGGCAAGCGCTTTTCCGACAGCGAATATTTCATACCTGACCTGGTGTACTCCGGTGAGATACTGAAGGCGGTAACCGAGCTGGTCAAACCCAAGCTCACCAAGGCAGCTGAGAGCAAGAAGCTGGGCAAGATTGTCTTCGGCACTGTTGCCGGGGATATACATGACATCGGCAAGGACATCGTCGTCTTTATGCTCGATGTCAATGGCTTCGAGGTTCACGACCTCGGCGTGGACGTCCCGGCGCAAAAGTTTGTGGATAAGATAAAGGAAACTGGTGCCCCTATCGTCGGCTTGAGCGGATTTCTGGCGCTGGCTTTCGATTCCATGAAAGAAACTGTGGAAGCCATAAAAGCCGCCGGCTTACGAGATAAGGTAAAGGTCATGATTGGCGGCGGTCAGATGAGTGACGAGATAAAGAATTATACCGGTGCTGATGCCTACGGCAAGGACGCCATGGCCGGAGTTACCCTGGCCAAGAAATGGATCGGTGCCAGTTAAAAATCCCCAGACAATTTACAGGAGGCAATAAATATGGAAAAACAATGGGAAGATATGTCCTCGGACGAAAAGCAAGAGGCGCTGTTTGCCAAGTGGATGTCACCGGAGGGCGTGGAGTTTAAAAGCCCCGAAGCCAAGAGGTTATACAAGGAGAGGGCAACCAGGATAAAGGACGCCTTACAACTCAAGAAAAAGCCGGACAGGGTGCCGGTCTTCCTAATTCCCAGCTTTGCCCCCGCTTTTTACTCCGGGTTAACCCCTCGTGAAGTCATGTATGACTATGAAAAGGCCAACCAGGCATGGAAAAAATTCTACCTGGAAATTGAGCCGGATGCACACTTTGGCTGCGTAGCGCCCGGCCCGGGAAGGTTCTTTGATATTCTTGACTACAAGTTATACAAGTGGCCGGGGCATGGTGTACCTAATAACACCACCTACCAGTGCATCGAAGGCGAATACATGATGGCCGATGAATATGACGCCTTGATTCAGGACCCGACGCATTTCTTTAACACCGTTTACCTGCCGCGCATCTTCGGCGCCCTGGAGCCCTTCAAGCAGCTGCCCAATCTCACCACCTACGCTGAAATGTACGGAACAGGCATTACTTTTTTCCCCTACGGTCTGCCCGATGTCCAGGCTGCCTTTAAAGCCCTCCTGGAAGCCGGGAGTGAAGCCCTGAAATGGATGGGATATTTCGGTGCCTTTATGAAGGAGATGCCAGAGTTAGGATTTCCCGCAGGTCAAGTCGGCTATACCAAAGCGCCTTTTGACATACTAGCTGATACCCTCAGGGGTACTAAAGGTATAATGATGGATATGTACCGCCAGCCCGATAAGCTCATCGAAGCCATGGATGCTATGTTGCCGTTCTGGACTCAGAAAGGGGTAATTGAGGCCAAGATGGGTGGATGTCCTATAATATTCATACCCTTGCATAAAGGTGCCGATGGCTTTATGTCCGATGAGCAGTACAAGAAATTCTACTGGCCCTATCTGAAGAAGATAATCCAGGGCATGGTTGATGAGGGAGTGTTCCCGTTTATCTGGGCTGAAGGGGGCTATAACTCACGTCTGGAGGTTATCCGGGACTTACCCAAAGGTAAGACGGCTTGGTTGTTCGACATTGTAGATATTGATAAAGCCAAGAAAGCACTGGATGGTATTGCCTGTGTCGCCGGCACCATGCCCACGGACCTGCTGGCCGTAGGCACCACCCAGAAAGCCATAGACCACACCAAGAGATGCATCGATGTTGCCGGCAAGGGCGGTGGCTATATCATGAGCAATGGCGCCTTCTTCGATGAGGTGAAGTGGGATAATCTCAAGGCGATGGTTGAAACCGTCAAGAAATACGGCGTTTACAAATAGCTGCTTAACGGGCTGGGGTGGTAACATAAGAGCAGAGGAGAGGCCGGGCTATGCCTGTAATCCGTGATATCCCCCTGAGCTTGAAGACCAGGGAGGTGCTACGGCGGCAGGGACTGGGGGGAGGTGCTAAAGTCAGGCCTGAGATAAAGGATTTAATCCTGGAATTGCTCACTAGTGTCAAGAAGACTCGCCTGCTGGAGCCAGCTGTGGCTTACGAATACTATACGGTAAGCAGTATGAATGGCAGCCAGACATCACTGGAGGGTGACAAAGCGATACACGGCCCATTAATACCGGCAATCTTCCCCGAGGCGAAGGAGCTTGCCGTTCTCCTCTGCACCATCGGCCCCAGGCTGGAAAAACAGGTAACAGACTACAGTAAAAGCGGCGAGGCTATGCGGGGGATGATTCTAGACGGTATTGGCAGCACCGCCGTGGACATGATGGCTCCGGAAGTCCTCAGGCGTCTTGCCAGTGAGGTCTCGTCTCGGGGTTATGAGATAAGCAGCCCGGTTAACCCGGGTATGCCCGGTTTTCCCCTGACCGAGCAGTGGAACCTGCTGGGACTGGTCAACGCAGATGAAATCGGTGTGAGCCTGACTGCTTCCGGAGTAATGGTCCCCCGTAAATCGACTTCCATGGTCATGGGCATAGGACCGCAAATGACAAGGTGGACACAGGCTGAAGTCTGTGCCCGCTGTAGCCTCAGGGAAACCTGCCACTACAAAGTAACAGAATAGGAAAAAATGGCTGATTTCACCATCGATTTTGAGCCGGTAGGGCGAAGAGGTAAATGCCGCAAGAAAGAGCCGCTTCTAGCCTGCGCCCACCGCCTCGGCGTCGGTATAAGCAGTATATGCGGCGGCAAGGGAACGTGTCATTCGTGCAAGGTTCAAGTTCTAAGTGGCACCGTCTCCAAGCCAACGTCCAACGAACTGGAGACCTTTTCCCGCCGAGAAATCAAAGGGGGGTGGCGACTTGCCTGCCAGACCTATCCCGCCAGCGACTGCAAAGTAGCTGTGCCCGCTGAGTCCATGACCACCCCGCAGCGGCTCCAGGTGGAGGGACTGGAGGTAAAAGTTTCCCCCGAGCCATCAGTTCGAGTCTACCGCCTGCAGCTATCTGCCCCCTCACTAGAAGCCCCCCAGGCTGATGCCGACCGCCTGCTTAAGGCACTAAACCAGCAGCACAAGCTGCGATGTACCAAGATTGATATTGGTGCCCTACGCACCATCTCTGACCAACTACGGTCCTGGAAGTGGAAAAATCAGGCTGTAGTCCGTAATGGCGAGGTGATAGCCATTCATCCCCCAAAAAGCCGCCAGCTAGGGTTAGCTATAGACCTGGGCACTACCAAGGTTGCCGGCTACCTGGTTGACCTCAGCGACGGCCGGACTTTAGCCGCCAAGGGGATAATGAATCCCCAAATTAGCTATGGAGAAGACATCATTAGCCGTATAACCACTGTCGTTCACTCGCCGGATAATGCGGCAGCGTTACAGAAACTGGCGGTTGACGCCATCAACGAGCTTTGCACTGACCTCTGTGCTGAGGCTGGTGCCAAACCTGAACAAATTTTGGAGGCAGTAGTCGTGGGCAATACCGCCATGCACCATCTCTTCCTCCGCCTGCCGGTAAAACAGCTTGCTATCTCCCCCTTCGTGCCTGCCATCAGCCAGGCATTGGAAGTCAGGGCTGGGGAGCTGGGGTTAAATATTGCCCCTGGGGCATACGTACACCTGCTGCCCAACATCGCCGGCTTCGTTGGCGCCGACCATGTCTCCATGTTGCTGGCAACAGATGCCTGGCAAGCGAAAGAAACAACGGTGGCTCTGGACATTGGGACCAACACTGAGGTCTCTCTAATCTACAAGAGGAAGATAGCCACCACCTCCTGTGCCTCCGGACCTGCCTTTGAAGGCGGTCATATCAAGTACGGCATGCGGGCAGCCACAGGAGCTATTGAACGCCTGCGCATAGATGGCGATAAAATCCAGTACCAGACCATCGACGGGGCGTCGCCGGTCGGCATCTGCGGGTCGGGCATACTTGATGCATTAGCCCAGCTTTATCTGGCTAAGATTATTGATGAGGGTGGCAGGATAACAGACAATCAACCTCGCGTTCGCGCCTACAAGGGACAGCACGAGTTTATATTGGTCAGTAAGGAGGAGCGGAAAGGAAAGCCAGCCATCACCATCACCCAGACTGACATACGAGAACTGCAGCTGGCTAAAGCCGCCATTCGTACCGGTATTCAGGTGCTTCTGGAAACGAGCGGCTGCTCTGAAGCTGAGATTAAGCAGGTGATAATTGCCGGAGCTTTTGGCACCTACATCGATGTAGCCAGTGCGGTGACAATCGGCATGTTGCCACCACTACCCCTAAACCGCTTCCGGCAGGTGGGCAACGCTGCCGGCATGGGAGCCAAGCTGGCTCTGATTTCCCTTAAATCTCGGACTAAGGCACAGGCTGTCGCCTCCAGAGTTAGTTATATTGAATTAGCCAGCACCCCTAGCTTTCAGCCAACATTTATGCAGGCAAGTTATCTGGGAAGATACCGGATTATAGACGGCAAGAGGGAGGAAATAGATTGATGGAAACAAAAGTATCAAGCCCAAGCAAGGAAGTAATCATTGGTGATAACCAGCCCACAGTGCTTATCGGCGAGCGTATCAATCCCACGGGCAAGAAAAAGCTAGCCGAGGCTCTCAAGGCCGGCGACCTGGAGATTGTGCGCAAAGAAGCGCTGGCTCAAACGCAAGCCGGGGCGGATATTATTGATGTCAACGTGGGTGTATTTGGCATCGATGAGGCAGCCCTGCTGCCCAAGGCGGTGCAGGCAGTGATGGAAACCGTAGATACACCCCTGTGCCTTGATAGTTCTAACCCCGATGCCCTGGAAGCGGCACTCAAGGTCTACAAGGGTAAGCCGCTGGTTAACTCGGTTACCGGTGAAGAGCACTCCCTGAAAAGGGTCCTGCCCCTGATCGAGAAATATGGGGCTGCCGTCATCGGGCTGGTGCAGGATGATGATGGTATCCCCAAGGACGCTGAGGGAAAGGTGCGGGTTGCCCATAAGATAGTGGAACGAGCTGAGGCGGCAGGTATCCCCCGTGAGGACTTAGTCATTGATTGCCTGGCTTTCGCGGTAGGAGCTGAACCCGCCTCCGGGGTGGCAGTCATGGAAACCATCCGGCGGATTAAGGCCGAACTGGGGGTGAACATGACAATGGGCGCCAGCAATGTATCTTTTGGCTTGCCTGACCGCGAACTGATCAATAACGCCTTCGTCGTCATGGCTACTGCCGCCGGTGCCACCTGCCTCATTGTGGATGTGGCTAAGGTGCGCTCGATTATCCTAGCCGCCGACCTTGTGCTCGGCCGTGACAAGCGCGCCCGGCGCTATATTGAAGCGTATCGGCAGCGCCCGAAGCAAGAGAAACAATAAGAAGTGAATCACAGGGAGGAAATAGTGTTAGCAAGGAATATATTAAGCGAGCTAAGTCGATACAAAATAGGCACCTTCGCGAAAAATAGAAAGATACTCTTGACAACTCTATTCGCTATCTTCCTGGTTTTCAGCTTGCTTCTTCCTGCTTCGGTAGTGGGAGCTTCAGCGACTGTGCATCTGCCAGATGACCGTTCTATTATTGCGGCAGTAAATAGCTCCAGCCCTGCTTCCGCAATGGCGCTGAATACGCTTCAAGGGCAAGCGACGCCCATGGTCGCCGCAGGCTTCTATCACACTGTGGGGCTTAAAGCTGACGGGACCGTAGTCGCCGTGGGATCCAACTACTTCGGACAGTGCAATGTCGGCGGCTGGACAGATATCATTCAGGTCGCCGCCGGCGGCGATCACACGGTGGGGCTTAGGGCCGACGGCACCGTGGTCGCCGTGGGAGACAACGGTGGCGGGAAATGCAATGTCAGCAACTGGACGGATATCACCCAGGTCGCCGCAGGCTATGACCAGACGTTGGGGCTTAAGGCAGACGGTACTGTGGTCGCAGTGGGATACAGTCTCGGGCATAGTGATGTCAGCAGCTGGACGAACATTATCCAAGTCGCCGCAGGTTATGGTCACACGGTTGGGCTCAAGGCCGACGGTACCGTGGTCGCCGTGGGATATAAGGGCCTCGGGCAGAGTGACGTCGGCGATTGGAGGGACATAATACAGGTAGCCGCAGGCAGCTACCACACGGTAGGACTTAGGGCAGATGGCACCGTGGTCGCCGTGGGAGGGAACAGCTCTGGGGAGGGCGATGTCGGGGACTGGAGGGATATTATACAGGTCGCCGCAGGCTATGACCACACGGTGGGGCTTAAGGAGGACGGCACTGTAGTCGCTGTGGGATACAACAACCACGGGCAGTGCAATGTGGGGGGCTGGACGGATATCATCCAGGTTGCCACGGGCGGCTGGCACACTGTGGGGCTTAAGAACGACGGCACCGTGGTCGCTGTGGGAAGAAGCCACTACGGGCAGTGCAATACCGGGAGCTGGACGGATATCATCAGGGTCGCTGCAGGCTACTATCACACGGTAGGGCTTAAGGCCGAGGGCACTGTGGCCGCCGTGGGATGGAATGCCTACGGGCAATGCAATGTCGGCAACTGGACGGACATCACCCAGGTCGCCGCGGGTTATGGTCACACATTGGGGCTTAAAGCCAACGGTACCGTGTTCGCCGTGGGATGGAATGACTACGGGCAGTGCAATGTAAGCAACTGGACGGACATCATCGGGGTCGCCGCAGGCTCCGGGCACACGGTGGGCCTTAAGGCCGACAGTACCGTGGTCGCCGTGGGAGATAACCAATTCGAGCAATGTGATGTGGGGAACTGGATGGACATCACCCAGGTCGCCGCAGGTTATGCTCACACAGTGGGCCTTAAGAACGACGGCACCGTGGTCGCCGTGGGAGACAATGAGTATGGGCAGTGCGCTGTCAGCAGCTGGACGGACATTACCCAAGTCGCTGCAAGTGGCTATAACACAGTGGGTCTTAAGGCGGACAGGACCGTGGTAGCTACGGGAGATAATTCCTATGGGCAGCGTGCTATCAGCGACTGGACAGATATCACTCAGATCATCACAGGCAACTATCAAACAGTGGGGCTTAAAGCCGACGGCACCCTGGTCGCCGTGGGAATCGACGCCGGTGGGCAGTATGTCATCAGCAGCTGGACAGACATCACCGGGGTCGCCGCGGGCAGCTATCACACGGTAGGACTTAAGGCCGATGGCACTGTAGTCGCCGCAGGCCCTGATATCGAACTTGCCAAATGGAATCTGGGAATTGTCGAGTATACGCTAACCATCTCCAGCACTCCCAATGGTTCCGTCACCACCCCTGGCGAGGGGGTGTTCACCTATAATGCCGGGACGGTGGTGCGCCTAGTTGCCAGGCCCGAAAAAGGCTACCGCCTTGTCAAGTGGACCGGTGATGTGGACACCATCGCCAATGTGAACGCCGCCACAACCATTATTGCCATGCATGGCGACTACGCCATAACCGCCAACTTTGCGGTCAACTGGCTGCTAATCGGCGGGATTATAGCAGCAGTGGTGGTGGCAGTGGGACTGGCGATTTTCTTCGTGCGTAGAAGGAGAGCTGCCCGGACAGAAAGGCAAGGCCGAAGAAGAGCTGCCCGGAAAAAACACTGAATTGAGCTTTTCTCCTTTACCTCCGCCACTACGCTTCGTCAGCTTCGCCATGACTTTCGTGACACGATTTCTATAAATCACCACAGTATAGTATCTCTGTTTTCTACCACACAGAAGCCTGTGTTGTTACCTAACCAACTATACCATGCTAGGCTCTATGTAGATTCAAGCGGTCCAACGGCGAACACCTCTGATGCTTGATAATAACGTCGTTTGATGCCAAATTCACATAGTGTCTTACCATCTCCAATGTGGAGTGCCCAAGTATTCGCTGCAGGGTGAAGACATCACCACCATTAGTTAGGAACCTTGTAGCAAAAGTATGCCGGCAAAGGTGGGCATGAAGTCGATGGACTCCCGATCTCTGCCCTAACCGGGCAAACATCAGTCGCATGTTGTTCTCAGTTAAGGGAGTGCCATGTACTGACAGAAAAACATTTTCAATCCCCGCATGCGCGGGTCTGGTCCTGTAACGGAAGAGATACCGCTGTAATGCCTTCTGTGCGTTGTTTCCGATAGGCACGATTCGCTCCTTTTTGCCCTTGCCCATTACCTTTACGAATGCCTCGTTGATGTGAATATCTTGCATCTTAAGGCTAACAAGTTCCCCTATCCTGAGCCCGGTATCAAGCAGAAGCATGAAGATTGTCAGATTCCTCGCCTCACAATGATTGTTAGGGTTCAGTGTGTGGACTATGGCGATTATTTCCTCGTCCGATAATGTAGATACCGCCTTCTTGACCAGCTTGGGTGGTTTCAAATCCTTGGCAATATTCTCTTCAGTCAAGCCTTCAGCTACAAGCCAACTGAAGAACGCCCGCAGGGTTCTAACATGACCGTGGACCGTCGCGGCCGACAATGGCTCTGTCCTGAGTGGGACGTAAGGGTGATTCTCGAATCTATTCCTTTTGAGCAGATAGAGTACATATTCGCGGAGCACTTTTTTGTCGATGGTATCTAATGATTCTGAGAGGTGCCTGCCTTTCAGGTAGCTACGAAAACGCTTTAGGTTTGCAGAATACCAGCCTATTGTTCTGTAGCTTTTGCCTTCAGCTCTGTTGCAAACTTCGTAGTAGTCTATGAGTTCAGATAAGGTGTTTGCCTTCTCCTGGTTGTGCATATGAGTTGACATGCTGGATCTTAACCTCCTCTATCATTATTTGTCGGTTTCAGACCCGGCCTCTGAGAAAAAATCAGGGTGTCAGCCCTAATCAGGGTGTCAAAATGGCTCATTTCATCTGCTTTTGTATCTATTTTTTTCTTCCCGAACTTTTTATCAGGGTGTCACAGGTTCGAATCCTGTACGGCTCACTCTCTGTTTCCCTGGTCAATATAGTTATACGACACCCCTGGTCAGACTGATCATCCCCATTCCAATGACATTGACCAAGGTGTTACAATGTTCCTAATGGATGGCTATACATTAAGAGAGGCTGCCGAGGCTTTAGGGGTCTCAATAGTTACCATCCGTCGGTATATCAAGTCTGGCAAGCTCAAGGCCAGGCTAGTCCCTTCCAAGTTCGGGGGGTCATACATTATCGACGAACTACCCCTGCTCACTAAGCCATTATCAGATAATACCCTATCAACCCAACCCCTTGTCAATAGAATAGAGCAATTATCCCAGGAAGTCGGCTATTGGAAAGCTAAAGCAGAATCCCTTCAGGAACGATTATTGCTTCTGGAAGCCCCTAAGCAGACCACTAAGCAAACATGGTGGCAAAGGCTATTCAGGCCTTGGCAGTGATGAATTCTCTGATATAGGAATTAACCAGCCCCGGCTTTTCATGAATGACCCAGTGCGAGCCATCGGGAATGCGCTTGATGGTCAGGTTTGGTACGTACTTTTCCAGACCTTCCAGATTTCCCGTAAGCAGGTACTTATCTTTCTCACCCCAGACTACCAGCGTCGGTACCTTAACTATAAACAAAGAAGGGTCTGCCGACAAGATATCGTCGCTTTCACCTGTAAAAGAGCCGAGATGAGTGGCTCGATAATAATTTAAACCGCCGGTCAGCGCACCGGGCTGTGACCAGGCTTCGATATACGCTTTCTTATCTTCTTCCGTGAAGTAGCCCTGTTTTAGCCCATCCTCCAGCAGGTTACTAGCAAGCAAAGCATAGTTGTTTCTAGACAGTATCTCTTCAGCCTTAGGGGTACGATGTACGAGAATATACTGGCTGGCTTTCCGCTGCTCCGGATTATCGCGGAGCTCACGTATAATGGTAACAGGATGTGGGGCATTTATTATTATGAGCTTCTCCAGATAATCAGGATGACGTATAGCGAAAGGCAAGGCTACCGCACCACCCCAATCATGAGCCACGAGGATAAACTTCTTATACCCAAGGTGCTCGGCAAGAGCACGAATATCCCCGATGAGATATTTCATTCGATATTGCTCTACATCGACAGGTTTTGATGAAAGATTATAGCCGCGCATATCCGGAGCCACTGCCTGGTAATCTCGTCCGAATTCAGCAAGTTGATTCTTCCACTCGTACCAGAACTCAGGAAAACCGTGGAGAAACATTATCAATTTCCCCTTGCCCGCCGTTACATAGTGGAGGCGTATGTTATTGACATCAGCATATTTATGTTCGAACATATTTTTTCTTGGCGGCATAGTATCCTCCTTAATCCCGTATTATACTCAAATCGATATCACTACGTCTAACTTTATAATATCTGTACAGAGATAAATTCCTGTTGCTACTTTCAAATTTTTGATGAGATTAACTTTCGGGCATGGACAAGACAGCCGAGATACAACACGCGCCATCAGAAAAAGTGAAGGAATGGAATTGTAAGGGTGAATGAGAAACGCGTTGTGACCAAGGACAACAAAAATAAATGGGAATCGCGAAGTATAGAGTCATCAGGAGAGCACACTCTCTACCCACTTTCAAATAAAGATAGCTATCTAATTACTCTTTTCAAATGGCCAAGAGCAGACAATGCTAGAAGAAATGAAACATCTGTGAGAAGGTTTTAGTTCTACCTTTTATCCTGTACGGCCTACTCTCCGCTTCCCCTTTTTCTGCTAACATTTCAGGACAATAGTCACGCGCCTTAGCATCATTCCCACCTTGGTTTTCATGAAGTGCGGGGGTGGTATGCACCAAGATTTTGGAAAAACTAAACTATGGCCTGTTATCTCTATAAAGGAGATATCTTGTCGGTGACGTTTGGGGTATACCAGTTTGCACATGAAGCTAGATTGCAGCTTCGTTACCGGGAGCCTTCTGGCCAGGGCTTTTCACCGAGAGCGATGCGGCACAGGTCAGTGATGAACATGTTGGGCAAATTGAACTGCAAGCTGGGTCGCCTGAACACTCCGTAACATATAGGGCAGCAAGTTATGATGGCATCGGCACCGCACGCAATGGCATCCTCGAAGTTTTTCTTCTGAATGTCAACGGCAAGCTCCCGGTTAGTGTAGATAAGGGGGACAGTGCAGCAGACGGCGTTCAACCGCTCGTATTTTCTGTTCGGCCGTTCCACGCCGACAAGCTCAAAGACCTCATCCAGAAAGGCATCATACTCAGGGATCCATCTGGTAGCGCAGTTGGCCTGGTAGGCAACCTTCTTGCCCAGTTTGGTGATGTTCTTTTTGTGGTCTCTTAGATAGTTACGCAGGTATTCGTAGAGGTGCATGTACTTGAAGGGAACTTTGAAATCATACTCCTTGGCCTTTACGTGCGCGAGGACAAAGCCTTCATTGTGAATGTACACGATGTCTTTGCCCAGCTTTGCCAGGTTGTCAAGGACTCGCTGACCGTACTTTTCGACGAAGCTCTCCCCACCCATATGCACATAGCCTGCAAGAGACGCATACTCACCGCCTCTCACTATGGTCATACCCTTAAATAACTGGCTGTCAAATGTGCCCTCGGGGAAGTTGTCAAACCGGAACGCGTCGAGTGACAGGGCTGGCTTATCAGGATGACCCGGTATCAACTGCTCGGGGTCTTCTCTCTCTTCGAATGCCCGGACTAATGCCTCGCATACCGGTTTGCCGATCACTACTATGGGGCTGGTGCCTATTTTTTCCTGCATTTTGAAGATAAGGTTAGAAGGGTCAGCTCCGGTAAGGCAGTAACCACTACAGGCCATACAGGTAGTACACTTGCTCAATATTTCGGCGTCTTTGCCCTCCATGAGCAGCGTAATCTCAGCAATCGCCTTATCCCTATCATAACCGGCATACCTGCAATTCACCAGGCAGTCGCCGCACAGGTCACACTTCGAAGCATCCCACATTTTTGCCCTCCTTTGTAGTAATAGTCTAGTTTTTCTAAAATGTTAGCGCACATTATATCATCTTCCTCCTTTGGTTTTTGTGAAGGAAGGGAAAGAGTTGCCCAATTTATTGGGTGATTGCGCGACAAAAGATTGCGAGGCAGCCCCCTCTGTCGTTGCGAGGCTGACTTTAGGCAGCCGAAGCAACCTCGGCCGGGGGCCGTTAGCTCAGTTGGTAGAGCACCTGACTTTTAATCAGGGTGTCGCAGGTTCGAACACTGTACGGCCTACCAGCTAAATCAATTTTCAATAGTCAAAAATACCAATTTTAATCATTGCATTAATATATGAAAAAGGTGTAGATTATAGAAAAATCTTCTAACAAACATTTAGGAGTCCTAAAAATGATAAATGTCGATCAGTTACAGCCATATAGTGAAAAAGTTATTGTTAAACCTTCAGACAATATTTTCTATGAACTTGGTAATAATACTTATGACTTCAAGGATTTAATCTCTGAATTGATAGATAATTCTATTGCAGCAAAACTCCCTGATTTAAGACTCAATGTAAATATCGAATTTTGGGTTGATGATAGGAACAATTGCACAATGATATTAATCAAGGATAATGCTTTCGGTATTTCTCAAGATAAACTGGGATTAGCTCTATCACCTGCAGCAATACAGTCTGCAAATTCTCTTAACGAACATGGCCTTGGCATGAAACAAGCTATTGCCGGATTAGGTAAGTTGAAATATTTAGCTACGAAAACCACCACTGATTCTCAAGCACGAGTTGTTAGAGAACTTAGATATGGTGAATTAGAATGTTATTGTTGTGATTTTAACAATATATCAGGAACCGAGATATGTATAGAAAATATTAAACCTATCGTGAATGTTAACCCACAATCCATTACAATGACTTTAGTTCCATATTTAGGTGCACGTTATAGGAGATTTTTAAGGCCAGCAAATAGACTCGCCGAAATCAATCTATTTTCAAGAAACACTAAAACTGGTGATGTTCTATATTCTTGGGATATTATTGAAATAAAACCTTATTATTTTCATCCTTCAAATAGAACTAATAAACCAGTCATAGAAAATAGGAGGATTTCCGGACCTGGTTGGAAAGCTGAATTAACATTCGGTTACGCTCCCACAGAAAATGAATTAAAAGACCTTGGAATTAATCCTTTGCCTCATTACCATCCTTATGCTGTATCGCTATCAAAACAAGGCCTAGATGTACTTCTTTATGATCGCGTTGTTTTGTTTCATCAATTATCTGAACTAGGTATTGTAAACGTCAGGCACAATGACTACAATCTCGTTAGAGGCGAGATAAATCTCCTCGAAGGATTCACTACAGCTATAACTAAGAATTCTATCATAATGGATGACCATTTTATTCACTGTATTAATAAAGTAAAAGATATTCTACAAGGACAAGGTGGTGATGAGGAAAAAGGATATCTTAGATTAAAGAGATATCCAGCCGAAATTCCTGAAAGACTTCTAAGAGACCGGTTGAAGAACTGGCTTGAAAATAACCCCGTCAGTAAAAAAAATGACGTAAAGACTGAATATACCATCGAAGGCCTGGCTGGTTCTATAGATGTGCTAGCAGATGGCGAAGCATGGGAAATTAAAAGAGATCAAGCTGATGGTCTTGATGTTTATCAGCTCTTTGCTTATATGGATATGGGTAATATAAATAAAGGATTCTTATTGGCATCTAGCCACACTACTGGTGCAGCTGCAGCTCGCGATTTTATCATGGAAAAACATCAAAAAGAAATTATACTTGCTAAGAGAAAGGATTTTCCTATAAATAATACTCCATCTGAAGATGAGAGAAGAGAATATTACTAAATGATATTTTCTGCTAACATTTTTGCTAACGAACTTTCCACCACCACGAAAAACTAAGAGTGACCTAGCGGTACAAGTCAACGCTAAATCGCAAATAAAAAGGTATCATGAATTACCTCTTTTCACGCTCAGCGACATACCTTTTGTATCTTTTCGTTTTGGCTTGTCCAAGTTAGCAGTGCTATAATGAACTTAATAAGAATATAGGCATTTACACTGAGTTTAGATATGACCAAAGAAGAACCCATTATTTATGATTTCCTTCCTCTTACCTTATCTATAGAAACTCTTGGAGGTATTGCTACTCCAATTGTCAGGAGAGGTACTCCTTTACCTGCTAAGAGAAGTCAAGTCCTCTCCACTGCTAGTGATAATCAGCCATCAGTAGAGATTAGTATTTCTTGGGGCGAAAGACCACTTTCAAAATACAATCTATTTATTGGGAAATTTCTACTCTCTGAAATTCGTCCGCAACCTATTGGTATTCCGCAGGTCTCATTAACTTTTCATATTGACAAACACTGTAATGTCACTGTTAAAGCATCCGAAACAAAATCTAATACCCATATTGAGGAAAAATTTGATAATAAGGGCTTAGTCTTAACCGACGAGCTTATTACGAAAGCGCTTAAGGACGCAGGGATTAATGCTGTAACTGATGGAGCTAATTCTGCTATTGCTGAAGCACAGTTGATTTTAAATAAAGAAAATACCAAGACATCAGATTATGCAGCTATAGATAAACTGGTTTCTCGACTTGGCTTAGCTTTAATGGACCAAGACCAAGACAGTATCATTTATCTGACTGGTCAACTTAACAGTCTTATAACACAGCAGAAATCGGTAGCTGCATTTTCCGGTTACGGTGATATTTTCGAATCAGTTTTTGGACGCACCACACCCGTTCAGAAATCTAAGCCAATCCACAACACTTCTGAGGCAATAAAAACAAGCCCTATAAAAGATGATTCTACCAAGACCACACCACCACCACCTACTCAATTAACAGCCGTAACACCCACCGTTGCTCTAATACAGAGCTTCCTAGAAGGCATTGACCCAGAACTTGAATCAAAACGAGTAGGAGCTTGGCAGGTATTAGAAAGTAACTTACCAGACTCACTTTCACAAGCTTCGAATAGTATGCGAGAGGTTTTGAGGCAACTATTAGACAAGTTGGCTCCAGTATCTCAAATTCAAGCTTCTCCCTGGTACCAAAAGCCAAAGGAGGGATCTGCGGTAACTCGAGCAATGAGAATTCGTTATACACTTGCAGGACCGTCACCTCTTCCCAGCGAATCTACTTTGACTTTTATCAATGGTATGGCAGCAGCAATTGATGCAATGTATGCAAAGTTAAGTGCAGAAACTCACAGTGGCAAGAAACCTAAAATCTCCACAACAAGGATGTATCTCAATGCTTGCGAAGCGCTAATAGGATTAATTGCCACTGAGCGCATTACCTAGCACCGTTGTTCTGCTAACATTTTTGCTAACGAACTTTTCACCACCATGAAAAACCAAGAGTGACCTAGTGGTACAAATCGAAGCTAAATCGCCAATAAAAAGGTATCAGGAATTACCTCTTTTCACGCTCAGGGACATACCTTTTGTATCTTTTAATCAGGGTGTCACAGGTTCGAATCCCGTACGGCCTACCAGCTAAATCAATTGTCAATAGTCAAAAATACTAATTTATTCATTGCATTAATACTCGCAATCAAGTCTCTTTTATTATTTTAGTTACTATTAAATAATTTTTGGGGCTTTTTTCAATATGTTAAAATTAATATTAGTGAACAACCATCTGGGTTGACATGCGTCAACTTTAATGCTATCTTAAGATGTCTAAAAGAAAGCAAAAACGAAAGCATATTCATCGCCCAAGCAGTTTTTATCAATTATCAGATGTTAAACAGAAAATAAATAGTGGGGAATTTCTTATCAGAAAGAATGCTGAGGATTCTGCACTTGCCGATTTTGGATGGAATAGACCTAGAATAATTGAGGCCATTAAACTATTAAAGGAAACATATTTCTGTAAGTCAATCCCTTCTAAGAGAAACGCTTGGTGGGTTTTTGATGTTTACAAAGCTCGACTTTTTGGAGAAAATGTTTACATTCATTTGTATATTGATGATGCAGACGGAAAGTTAATTATTAATAGTTTTAAAGAAGACAGACCGTACTATTAAAAGGAGGTTCTGATGAATTGTTACCAATGTGGCGGTGTTTACGAGGTGAAATCTGATTCGCTTCAAATATTCGACTTCTACGTAGGTAAAATTGAGGTTCCAAACATTCCTTACTATGAATGTACAGATTGCCACGACATTCTTTATACAGAAGAGATGTCTCGTGCCATAGAGGCAGAGAGAAACAGACTTATTCATGAACTACTAATTCAATTTCCCCTTGCCAATTTTCTCAACTCTACCCAAGTTGCTTCAATGCTAGGTATCTCTCGCCAAGCATTGCATAAACATCGTCGAATTAAACACGGCTTTATTTATCAAACCAAATTTGTGGGAATCACTTTGTACTTAAAACAGTCTGTCCTTAGATTCAAGAGAACCGGCGATGGCCGTTTTCCCTTACAACCGCAGGTCTACGTCCATCCATCAAAATATGTGAAGCACGCTTCAATTGCTAGAATCCCAATGTACCACAAACTCCTTACGAGGATAATACAGCCTACGACCCCATTCCTTCAGCAGAAATTTGTTAGTCAAGAGGAGCATACTTATGTCAAATAGAAAGAACTCTAAAGACAAGGAAATTATAAGAAATGACTTGCCAACATTATATGTAGATGGCATCACTGCTAGCCATAGGGAAGATGGCATCAATTATGTCAGCCTCACAACCAATACCCCAGATTACACCGTTGAGCAAGTTCGCTTAATGATTGACGATGAGCACTTACAAATTATGATTGACATTCTATGCAAAATCATCGATTACTTTCCCGAAAAACCTAGTAAAAAACGAAAACGCCCATCAAAATAGCTTCACCATACTTCTTTTGCTAACATTTTTGCTAACGAACTTTTCACCACCGTAAACAACAAAATGGTACTAAACAGCACCACCTGAAGCTAAATCGCCAATAGAAAGGTATCAGGAATTACTTCTTTCCACGCTCAGGGACATACCTTTTGTATCTTTTAATCAGGGTGTCACAGGTTCGAATCCTGTACGGCCTACCAGCTAAATCAATTGTCAAGACCTCTTTCAAATTACTATAAATAAAAACAGACTTTGTAGCCTGTCGTATCCTATCGAATTATAGCTTTATTGGTTTTTTATATTTGTCTTTGCCCATTCGATTAACTGCATGAGTCTTTCCTTAAGCTCTTCTTCTGATGACACATTTGGCATAAAGAACTCATGCTTCTCTTCTCCTCCTACATATCCCTTCCATATCATTACTTTTCCCCAAGATTCGTTAATCTCATTTGTAAACTTCTTGGAATCGTAATACCAATTTTCTAGCGCACTTGTATATATATTCTTATAAGCTATATGAATTAAAGTGCTTACATTCAATCGTACCTTCTCTTTATTCCTTAATCTAATGATTGATTCTGACGTTAAAATACTTGCTACTCTGAGTCGGGACCATTTGATATCTTGCATTTTAGCTGACCACGGATACATGAAAATCACGAATTCATGCTTTTCTTTATCACTATAACTACCAATTAACGCACCACGTGTCTCTATTTCCGGCAAATCTCTATAAACAATAGAACGATAATTTTTTAATCCAATTTTAGGGCTAATATGTTTCAGCATCTTATACATTCGAGATTTTCTTTCGTCCATATTTAGAGTGGCTAATTCATCTGTCACATGAGTAGATAACTTTGCCCTTTGTTTTACAGCATCACTGAGGCGAATAGTCTGGATACACATTTGCCGAATCTCTTCTATCGAAGCTTCAGTATTTCCAGAGGCACGCCTGGTGTAGAATACATGCTTTTTTAAAATACCAAAGTCTCTTTTGCTCCAGTGTGGCCGACCTATGCTACTAGGAATATGTATAATTGCACATTCCCGGCCTTTATATTTAATAGCATGATATTCAAACTGAATTGGTGCTTCTACTACTCCATTGACTATTCCTGCTAAGTCCGCACTATCATGATGGCCTGAAATACCGACTACTTCTCCTGGTTTTCCCCTCTCACTTTTTACACCCAAAACTATATATCCATCATCCCCAGGAGCATTAGCCATGCAAAGAATATCTTTCACAAATTTTGATTTAAAGTATTCGCTGTCTAGCCTATACTGGTCTCTTTTGAAATCAGTTTTCCTTATTTCACCACTTTGCAGCAAACTTTCAAATAATTCATTCATTCTCTAACTCATCTTCTATCCTAATATTATTTTTTCAAAGCTTTAAAGTCAAGGTAACCATTTACTAACATTTTTGCTAACGAACTTTTCACCACCATCAAAAACTAAAAGTTACTTAACTGTATAAATCACAGCTAACCAGCCCCTTTTTTGTGAAGGAAGGGGGAAAGCACTGGATGTTTCGATAGAAAGGGCATAATGTTAAAATTAGTTATATGCCAGCGAATCTACCGCCACAGTATTTTGAGGCTGAGAAGAGATACAGGTCAGCCAGGGAGCCAGAGGAAAAAATTGCCGCCCTGCAAGCAATGCTTGCCATTATGCCCAGGCATAAAGGCACCGATAAGCTCCATGCCGCGCTAAGGCGGAAGATTGCCAGGTTTTCCCAGGAGGCAGAAAGAAAGTACGCCACAGCCAGGAGAACAGGCTTTTATATTAGCAGGGAGGGCGCCGGACAGGTAATGTTAGTCGGGCCAGCCAATGCCGGGAAATCACAGCTACTAGCGACGGTAACCGAGGCTATTCCAGAAATAGCTGAATATCCCTTCACTACCAAAACCCCGATTCCGGGTATGATGAAGTTTGAAGATATCCAGATACAACTGGTGGATACGCCACCCATCGGGCACAAAGAAGTGAGAGTACTACTAGCAAATACCCTTAGAAACGCTGACCTCATTGCCATTGTAATAGATTTATCCCTGGAGCCAATAAGCCAGGTAGAGGCAGCTCTCCAAGGGCTAAGAGAAGCAAGAATAGAGCCCTTAACAGATGGTGGTGCACAAGCAACTCCGGGAAGTTATCCCAGGAAGATGCTGATTGTGGGGAACAAGAATGAGCTGGCAGGTTCAAACGAGAATTGGGAGCGCTTGCGTTCACAATATGCCAAGCTGTTTCCCCTGGTTTCCATTTCAGCCAGGGAAGGTGGCGGCCTGGAGGAGTTCAAAAGAGCAGTTTATCAAGCCTTGAATATCGTCCGGGTTTATACCAAGACCCCCGGCAGCAAGGCCGACCTGACTGACCCTATGATACTGGAGAAAGGCAGCACAGTGGAAAAAGCTGCTGAGAGCCTCCATAAGGACTTCTATCAAACTTTGAAGTATGCAGTCGTTTGGGGCTCAGGAAAGTATGATGGGCAGAGGGTTAGCAAGGGACATGTACTTCAAGATGGCGACATAGTCGAGTTTCATATCTAGACTTACGCAGAAAATTTTGGGTAAAACTTACGGTGGCAAGAATCCATGAGCGGCGTGAGAAAACTGCTGCCCTTTATCATAGTCTGACTTAAACCTTACACCAGAACCCTTTTCGGGACTTCCCTGAGGACAGTTTCTGCTTCCCTGACGATCTCCTGTACTAAATCGTCAACCCTTGGCATATCTTTAATTCGCTGAGCTACCTCACCGGCAGCCATAAGCGCTTTTTCTTTATTCCCTTCGAAGGTGGCTTTCATTGATTCAATCTCAAAATCAATCAAAGACATGTCGAGCGTTGTGTAATCATCGGGAGTGCCTAGAAAAACGCCAGGCGATTTCTGGAGAGTATTTCTAGCGTGTTCCTGGCTGCGAGGTGTTTTCAGCCACCGGGCAGGCCCGACAAAGCCGCGCGCCACAAGGGTTGCCCTGTCGCCTGCATCCACAACTTCCTGTTTCCAGATCTGATGAAAATCACTCTCCTGTGTTGCCAGAAAGCGGGTCCCCATCAGTGCACCGTCTGCTCCCATGATCAGCGCGGCCGCCAGTGTCCTGCCATCACAGAACCCACCGGCACCGACAACCAGCGTCTCGTTGTCTGATACTGTCTCCACCACGGCTGGAAGCAAAATCATTGAATGGACCGGTTCCCACGAGGTATGGAAACCGCCTTCGTGGCCGGAAGCTACTATTACGTCGACGCCAGCTTTCTTACAGCGCAAAGCTGCCTTAACAGATGGAACAATATGTATCCACGTAAATCCTGCTCCCTTTATTTTGTCTTTCCAGCCAAGAGGGTCGCCGGCGGACGTATAGATCACTTTGAAATGCTTCTTCATATCAGGGTTCTCCTGGCAAACCCTGATGGCCATATCAATCATGATGTGTGAAGCCTGGAGAACTTCTGTTGAAACCATCACATTGATACCGAAAATACTGCCCTTATCTTTTACCAGCCTGTATGTCCGTTTCAGCACCTTTTCCAGTACCGTAGCCATATCGTCTTCGGGGTCAGCTTCTCCGGTTCTCACAAAGTCGTTGTAAATCCATGGCTGATCATTTTTGTTAAAAACGCCGCTTGTGGAAAGCAGCCCGAGGACGCCTGCGTTTGCTGTAGCAACACAAAGATTGTTGTTGCTGAAGGGGCCCATTCCCGCCTGTATAATGGGATATTTGATTCCAATTAGGTCACACAATCTTGATTTAATCATAGAGCCTCCTCTCGATTTTTTAATCATGACATTATAGATATGGCATTGCTGCGGGTCAAGATAATGGTTGTGTTATTTAATTGGGGGAGAAACTCACCCGGCTAAATTTTATCTTTCCCAGAATTCCCCCCAGTTTTTTATTATAGCGCAAAATTCTTAATTTAAGAAGATTATTGGCCCCTCTCCCTGTCTCTTAAACCTACGGCCATAACCACATCAATATTTTCCTCCGTGGCACCGAGGACAATTTGAGTAATGGCTAGCTTCCAAGCTCAGATGGTGGATTTAGGACAGGCTATTGACTTCCTGACACTTACCTAATCATAATAGAAGCTGTAGCTCTAACTTCATCAAAGGAGGTAAAAGACTATCATGCTTAGAATAACAGGATTGTGGATGGGGGTAATAGCGGTTGTTATTGGAATATTGATTTTAGCCGTACCCGACCTGCTGAGATGGGTCCTGGGGATTGGCTTTATCGTGGTTGGTATACTAGCCATCCTGAGAAAGTAACGCTGCGCATATAGCCATTACCGGACTGGTCGCTACCATATCTTGCCCGAACTAATACCTGCGATAGACAGGAATTATACCTTGTAGCTCTTCTTCGACAATGCCTCGGTCGAAAGAGGGGCTAGTGCCAAGTCCAACTACCATTTTTTCGAGGCATCTGGCCACTATCTCGACATTATATGATTGTGTCCCCGACCAAACCGAAAGCACGGTAAACTTACCGGATTCTGGCGGCGAATAAACTATTGGATCACTCGACATTCACGTTATTTACCGAAGTGGCCAAATTCTCCGCCAGGGCTTCAATATACTCCCTGTTTTCCAGCTTCGCCCGCCACTCTGAAGGAACGGCTTCTATGCCGCGATATGCCCCGGAAATAGCCCCGGCCATGGCGGCTATAGTATCAGTATCGCCGCCCAGGCTTATAGCGTAAATCACGGTATCTTTATAGGACTGCGGCTGCCTCAGGAAGCAATAGATAGCCGTAGGCACTGACCTTGGTGCTTCCATACCATTTCCCAGCACAGCGACCACCTTCGCCTTATCTTGCTCGCCAAGCAACTCTCTTATTTGGGCTACTTTTTCCTTGTATAACCGGTCCTGGATGAAATTCTGGAGCCTGGAGAGAAAAGTCTCTTTGTCAATCTCTTCATCTGAAGGCGTGTTGAGAGCCAGGGCTACAGCACAAGCCTGGAGTGCTGCTTCCTCCTTGCCCAATTCGTGAGAATGAGTGATGGAACTTGACTGGTAAGCGATTCTCCTTAGCTTCTCCAGGTTACGGGAATATAGAAGTCCTACTGGCGCTACTCTCATGGCTGAGCCGTTCCCAAAAGAGCCGCCCCGGTAAAGTCTATTTGCGGCGCTATACCATGCCTCGCCGCTCTTTATCATCCCAAAAATTCTGGGGGGTCCCGGCCCGTAGCCACGCCACGGCTCAGCCTCATAATTTTTTATGAAGGTTTGTGCCATATGTTCTCCATTGAAGCCCTTGCTTTCTATCAGGGATTCGGCAATACCGATGGTCATGTGAGTATCATCGGTGTAAATTAGCTGCTCCAGCTTCTCAGCAAGAGAAACAACATCCTCGCTTCTGGACATTCCTCTTCCTTCTCTCCTTGCGCCCAGAGCATCGCCGATTGCCGTCCCTACCAGGCATCCCAGGAATTTCAACCTTAGTTTTCTTTTATGCACGTCCCTCACTACTCCATGCTACTTCTCTCAGTCATTCTATGATTTTATAATTAACGGTGCTTCAAGATAAAAATGCTCAGGCAGCGAATTCCAATAGTTGCAATTTTTAAAGCCCTTTATTATACTTAAATTAGTGGTTATAAGCGTAGGTTATCACGTCTCTGTGAAAGCTCTTCCGAGCTCATGTGCGAACGTTGGATGACCGAAACTCGAGCCAAGTATTATAAGAAAGGAGGTCATCCAATGGGATTTACAGACAAAACGCTAGAATGTTCTGACTGTGGTGCTACATTCACCTTTACTGCTGAGGAGCAAGAGTTCCACGCTAGTAGGGGATATACTAATGAGCCCAAGCGTTGCCTAGCTTGCCGTGAAGCAAAGAGAGCCCAGTACAATAGCTCCAGAGGTTACAGCTCTAGCCGCCAAATGCATCCCGCAGTATGTGTTGAGTGTGGCAAGGATTGTGAAGTGCCCTTTGAGCCTCGAGAGGGCAGGCCAGTATATTGTAGTGAGTGCTACAGCAAGATGAAATTGAGCAGTCAGCAATAATTTAATGTAGCTGGATTCAAAGGGGGCTGGAACCAAACCCAACCCCCGAAGGTTCAGAAGCAGAGGCATTCAGCGTGTTTTAAAAAGTTTGGTTGCACGAAGGGTAATGCCATAAAAATTGAAAGGGGGTTAACATTATGAATATATATGTAGGTAATTTATCTCGCGAGCTTACCGAGGATGAATTGCGCCAGGCATTTGAGGCTTTTGGGCAAGTCACATCGGTAAACATCATTAAGGATAGGTACAGCGGCGAATCTAGAGGTTTTGGGTTTGTTGAGATGGCAACGAAATCTGAGGCCCAGGCTGCAATCAACGGGCTTAATGGAACATCATTGGGGGAGCGGACGCTCAGTGTTAGTGAGGCACGCCCTCGCACCGAAGGTGGCGGTGGCAGGAGGCCCTATGGTGGTGGTGGTGGGTATGGCGGCGGTGGCGGCGGGTTTGGTGGACGAGGCAGACAGCGTAGATACTAAGCTACCAGCATCTTACGGACTGATGCCTTTATAATAGTGACCTGAAGTTCCAGGCTGAGGAAGGGAAGTTTGCTTTTCCCTGTACCTTAGAGCTATCATTGATACTGACTATCTCTACAACATTACTGTCACGCGGCACTAATACCAGAGACGATAGTATCGAAGCTGGCATCGAGGGCCAGGAAGAAATAGAACGCGCCCCAGTCAAGAACTACCGAGGCGTTCTTCAGGTGTTGGGGGACCTTTTACCTAACTCTCAAAGGTCCTATCAAAGTTAACAATACGGCTACGTTGGAAACCTTGCCGCTCGAACATGACCTGCAGTTCTTTGCTACCCTTAGGAATGAGGGCACGAACCGTGCCAATACCTTCGGTTTGGCAATGTTTCAGGAGCGCCTGAATTAATTTGCTGCCAATGCCATGCTTTCGATAGTCGGGGTGAACAAGTATAGCGTGAATAATGCATACTTCAGTAAGCGGTACCATTAGATACATCGACCGGTTGATAGAAAAGCCCACTAATTTACCATCACCCTCAGCTACAAAACTCATGTCAGGCGCTGTCCCAGGGTTAGCAGAAGCTATGTCTTCATACTTGATAACATCGCGCCTCGAGCCTCTAATTATCCTATCAAGAGCTAGAACCTCATGAATGTCGCTACGTATCATGCGCCGAATCGTTACTTTCGCTTCTTTCGCTTTGCTCATCTTAAACACCTCCAACGTTACCGTTGCTTAAAACAGTCCCTCCCCTATGAGGAGTTGGGCTCCTTTGTGGCATACTGCCTCTTACTCGATTTGCAACTTACTAATCTGACAAAGCTGTGCTGTCATATTATAATCCCTTCCCCAACTCTCTATCAAGACCTTATCTCCCCCAGGGTGATTATGGGTGGTATAATTGATTTGAGGAGGTGAGAGTGAAGGGGCTGGTCATTGTGGTCACCCTTGCAATCTTTCTGGTAGGGTTAGTTCTACTTGGCTTAAGTGATACGGACATTTCCGCTGTTAAAATTACTAAAATATTTTATGATGGTATCGAGCCACGCACTGAATCTGACGAGTATGTAGAAATTAAAAATCTGGGTAGCGAACCCGTAGATTTAGAAGGTTGGGTAATCAAAGACATATCTGAGGGATACCCTTCACTTACCTTTCCAGCTTATATTTTACAGCCAGGGAAGAGTATAAGGGTTTACACTAATGAAATTCACCCAGAATATGGTGGTTTTAGTTTCGGTTCTGGAAAAGCTGTTTGGAATAATAGTAGTCCTGATACGGCAGTGTTATACAATGCTCAAGGACAAGAAGTATCGAGGAAGAGCTACTAGAAGCCTTAGTCTAGATATTAGCCAAACCTGAGATTTTTATGAGAAGGCAACTTCCAGTAGCTAGGCGTAGGTAGCACCAATGCCCAGGGGCATACATCCTCTTTTGGCTTACGAAGAAACGCCAACCACCGCCCGGTAACGCTTTGCGACTGGCTTCCCATGAGTGGGGCACAATAAAAATCGCCTAAAACACACTTTAGAAGAGGCAGCGAGGCCCTTCCCTGATTCTCTCTAGGGATTCACTATCCCTAACCCCGTGAACAGTAGCAGAAATGCCTAAAAGATAAACCACTCCTGGGCTTAGAGTGAGTGGTGGGCGGTAGAGGACTTGAACCTCTGACCTCCTGTGTGTAAGACAGGCGCTCTCACCACTGAGCTAACCGCCCATGGCACGCCTGGCGGGATTTGAACCCGCGACCTCAGCCTCCGCAGGGCTGCGCTCTATCCAGCTGAGCTACAGGCGCATACACACCCCA
>JAUWYX010000007.1 GCA_030615625.1 Dehalococcoidia bacterium | reverse complement strand
GAATGCGTCATATTCTTCCCCTCTTGCCTTTTTCTGGCACATTGTACAGTAATGCGCCCTGCCTTGCAAATGGTTAAGTGCGTCTGACTACCACTTCTCTATTTCAATTAGGCATGAGTTCGGAGCCTGCCCGCAGGCATTCTTAGACATGAAGCGGTGAGGTGTCAACAGGTTAATACATCCACCTCTGTCCGGTGATTCACCAGGCTCTCCAATTGGTTCGTAAATAGCGCAGGACTCGTAGGAATGAACTACTCCAGCTGGGACGCGCCCGGTAACCTGGGCAGCACATAAAACGACTCCCCTATCATTGTAGGCTTTAACTATATCGCCGTCCTTTATGCCTCTTTTATTGGCGTCCTCCAGGTTTATCCGGATCACCCAGTAGTAATGTCCGTCTTTCGCCTTAACTCTGTGTTCCGGTATTTCATTCATCCAGCTTTCCTTACCATCATAATGGGTGTGAAAGCTGAACCTTGGATGAGGTGAAATCAGCTGCAGAGGATATTTGGATACAAGTTCCTTGGTATGATGACCTTCCCATGAAGGAATATACTTGGGAATAAGCGGTCTCTCAGCGTCGTTCGGGTCAAAACGTTTGAGGCTCTGCGATTCAAACTCTATTTTCCCGCTCTGGGTTGCCAGGTTTCCTTCCCTGTCGGGCAGTCCTTCTACTCCCCCTCCAACAGGCCCCCAGTCCGGTGTATCCCGTTTTCTATTCTCAGCAAACCACCTCAGGGCCGGTGTCGGCTTATAGTCTTTGGGCAGAGGAACAACAAAGTAGCCCTTCTTCTCGAATTCTTCCCATGAAATGTACTTGGGTAGGTCGCTGACTTCAAACATTCTTCTAATCCAGTCTAATTCTGTTAGGCCTCCCTCGGTGAACTTGTCGTGGAACCCGAGCCTCTCAGCCATCATGGCAAATATCTCATAGTCTGATTTAGATTCTCCAAGAGGTTCAATACACTTCTTTTCCAGGACTATTATCCGATGGTTTGTGCCATAGGATGAGTGGGGTATATAGCCTGAGCAGTGAGCCCACTCACCGATATCCCACCTTTCAAAGTTGGTGCAGGCTGGAAGCACCAGGTCAGCAAACTTAGCCTCCCCCTCCATCCAGATGGACTGGTTAACCACAAATTCCAGCTTGGGGCTTCGGTACATCCTAACCCACCGGTTCGTGTTGGTCATGGTGCCAAGGTAAGCGCCACCATACCGCCAGAACATTCGTACCTTTGGGAACCCGTCTTCAGGATACTTATACTTCTTAAACTGAGTTTCGGTGGAGGCGCCGCAGAAGCCCTTCCCCCGCCACGCTTGGGTCGGATTTAAAACGCATTCAGGAACTAGGAGTCTATGAATATGTTGCCCGCCCGGATCGTTTATCGCCGACCTCACCGGATGCTTCGTCATGCCTCGCGAGATCATTTGGAAGTGGGCGGCAGAGTTCAGTGGGTCACCTGATATTCCCCCTTCAGCATATCCTGGAAATACGAAGTCGGCATTGTACGGGACACCTCCCGTTGTTGACCATATATTTATGCCCGGTTTGCCCAGACCCTGCATCGCCTGGAGCAGAACCATCATTCTCGCCCATTCCGTTCCATAGGCCGTTCTGCAGGCTCCTCCCCAGCCACCAAGCCCCCCCGCCGCCAGCATGGTCTTCCTTTTCGCCCATTCCCTTGCCAGGGCTTTAATCTCCCGGGCTGGTATTCCTGTCTCCTTTTCCGCCCATTCCGTGGTCTTGGGAAAACCATCCTCCTCACCTAGAATATAGTCTCGCCACTTTTCAAATCCGCTGGTACGCTTTTCGATGTAGTCTTTATCGTATAGGTTTTCGGTGAGCCAGACATAAGCGATGGCTGCTGCTAGAGCCGTGTCGGTTCCAGGTCTTGGAGCAAACCATTTGTCAGCAAGGTTTATGGCAGTGAAGTTATAGTAAGGATCTATTAAGACCACTTTCACTCCCAGCTCTTTAAGCCAGAAACGCCATATGGTTGACTCCTGCCCGCAGTATATTCCGCTCGTGGACTCAGGGTCGCTGGACCAAAAAACTATCATCTCCGTGTTTTTCAACGCGTCTTCTAGAAGGTCGTATTGTTCAGGGACCCCTAACCTCCAGGCAAACCCCCACGTATGCATTGCCCCCCAGTGCCAGCCCTCCCAGCTATCGGGGTTGTGGTCGGCGTAAGTATAGCCAAGGATTCCCATAAACCGGAAGTAGGTACTGTGTCTATAGTCTATATTCCCCCAGTTGTGGTGCGAGGAAGCCGTACTTAAAATGGCTCCCGGCCCATAACTTAAGTGAACACGCTCTATTTCGCGAGTGAGAATATCTAAAGCTTCATCCCAGCTGATTCGCTCATAGCCTGATTTACCTCTATTTTCAGCTTTCCTGTCTCCTTTAGGGTTGAAGTCCACCCTCTTAAGGGGATAAAGAATCCTGTTAGGTGCGTATATTCTTGACCTCTCAGCCAGAGTATACGGAGAGACCATCGCTATTCTTGGAGGAGAGAACTTTCTTCCTCGTGCCTCGATGACCCAAGACTTGGCATCATCGGGGCTGAGCTGCAGAGGTTCAACGCGTGTTATTTTTCCATTTTTGACGTAGACATAAACCGGTCCGCCGACGGTACAATTTGTAAAAACTTGTTCGTCTTTCGTAGAACGGGCCATATTCTTCCTCCTCTTTTTTCGTCTGACTTAGTCTATTATTCTAATATGATGGACTCAAAAGAGTCAACACTATATTGACTAAAAATCTCTGTTTGATATACTTAAGTACAAGCTTACGAATGAAGAGGTGGAACATGCAGGTATTTAACAAACTGAGAACACACTCACAGTCAGGAAACATTTTGAGCGCCATCGTCGGGATTGTACTCTTTGGCTCAATTTGGGGCCTTGTGGAGGCCACTCTGGGAGGTTCTTTGCACCTTATCCACTTCGCCTACAAAGGAGCAATTACGGGGGGCATCGGCATATCAATTATGGGGGCGTTTGTCGTCACCTATCGGCGGCCCAAGCTCGTATTCTGGATTGGAGTGATCGCCGCCCTGTTCAAGCCGCTGAGCGCCGTGATTTATGGCCAACCTATCTTTGCTCCCTTCGTGGTCAACCCTGCCTCGGCAATCCTTCTGGAAGCACTGGCCTTCAGCCTGGTGGTCAGCCTGCTGTTTAAAGGTTTTGAAAGTAGTATCAAGATGCGCATTGGCGCTGGTGTTGCAGCGGGATACCTGAGCATCATCCTTTTCGCCATCCTAGCATCGGCCATAGGTATGGGTAACTGGGCATCCTGGGGACTTGCTGAGAGACTCAGTTCAGTGTTTGCCAATGGTACAGGTCTAGCCATTGTAGGTACTTGTCTGCTGCTACTGGGACACCTGGTAGGCATGCAGCTCCGACCCAAGTTCTGGCAACTCAGCAGCACAAAGCCAAGGTTGTTCTATGCTAGCACTACAGCTACCATAGTCTCCTGCTGGATTATTGCAGCAGTTGCCTTCGCATTAGGTCTTTAGTGAGACTGCTCGTTGTAGGTGAACCAAGGTCAGGCAAGACCAGTTGGTGCAGGGGATACATTGACTGGCGGCGAAAATCTGGTTCCAGCGTTGGCGGAATCCTCTCTCCGGCGATTGAGAAGCAAGGACAACGAGTTGGCTCTAATGCACTTGACCTCCTTACCGGCCAAGAGATCCCATTTGCCCGGCTATCATGCCATAGATGTTTCAAGGGAGGTGAAATGGTTGGTGACTATACCATTAGCAGGGACGGGATATTATTTGCCTGCGGTGCTATTAAACGGGCGGTCGAGAGCAGATACGATTTTGTGGTCATCGATGAGGTCGGCCCGTTGGAACTGTGTGGCAAAGGGCTTATGCCCGCAGTCGAATTAGCCCTAGCTTCACCAGTCAACGTGCTCATAGTAGTAAGGAGTTCGTTAAAAGGAGCACTTCAGAGGCATTTCCCTGAGTACGAATTTGTGGTCGTCGCTGATTTGACACAATCCCCTTCAAACGTGTCCAAGCTTGCAGATTGCAAAAGCCGTGAAGTGGCCACCTACGAGTCGCCCACAGAAGGTTGCTAGGCTCAAAAAACAAAATAGAATCGAAGAGACTTTTTTGTGGGGTATTATGTCCGGTTCTTCTAGAAGTTGACCTTGCCCTTCCCTTTTAGGCCAAGGATCTCTCTTGCTTCGTCGGGCGTAGCTATTTCCCGTTCAAGCTCCCGGGCGATTCTGATTACCTTCTCTACCAGTTCGGCGTTGCTCTTAGCCAATACACCTTTGCGGACATAAATATTGTCTTCAAAGCCCACGCGGACATGCCCACCCATCATTATGGATAGTGTCGCCAGGTTAAACTCGGCGGGGTAGCCGGCGCCAATTACCGACCACTTGTAGTTTTCCGGCCCGAACAGTCGGTCAGCTGTTTGTTTCATGAACATGATATTTTCTAAATGGGCGCCAATCGCACCCAGAATTCCGGTGACGAATTGCACCCAGATGGGGAATTGCACGAGCTTTCTCCTAATACAATACTGTATATTGTACAGGTGCCCTACGTCATATGCTTCGTGTTCGGGTTTGGTATCATTCTCAGTCATGGTCTTACAGAAGTGCTCGATATCACCAAAGGTATTACGGAAGATGAAATCTATGGTTCCGGCGGCAAAATCCTTCTCCCAGGGATACTTGTAGTCCGAGTCCTTATATCGCTCTGTAATCGGGTGAATTGAGAAGTTGATCGAGCCCATGTTAAATGTAGCCAGCTCCGGTTTGAGAGCCGGGACAACCCTTATCCTTTCCGCCGCTGTCATTTCCATGGTGCCGCCGGTGGTCACGCAGACAATAACATTGCTTCTTGACTTAATGAGGGTGGCAATCTCCCGGTAGACTGCCGGGTCGGTAGTCGGTTTGCCGGTCTGCGGGTCTCTACCATGGACGTGCACCGAAGCCGCGCCAGCATTGGCACACCTTACCGCCTCCTCGGCGATTTGCTGCGGTGTCAGCGGTAGATAAGGTGTCTGAGTCGGCAGGGTGATATTGCCAGTCAAGGCGGCCGTTATGATAAGCTTTTCCATCTGCTCACTCCTCCTACAAGATGTATCTCATTGCACCAAATGCAATAGCTTTCTGCATGATCACTCAAGGTCGTTCTATGCTTTGCCCTGTTCTTTCTTGGTCCACTCGATGAGGTATTCTAGAAGCCTTTCCTTGGACTTGTTGATCTCTTCGGGAGACCAGGTATAGAAACCCTGCGCTGTTTTGAATCCCAGCTCCCCTCTTTTCACCTTTTCCCTTAGGAGGGGCGAGGGATTCGGAGAAGATTCAAGATGCTTGAGAATATAGTCGTGGATAGACAGGGTTAGGTCGAGTCCGACCATGTCGGCGTTCTCAATAGGTCCCAGAACTGGCAACCGAACAGCAAAACCGTTCTTGATAGCTTCATCAACAGTAGCGGCGTCTGCAATATCATTTTCCACGATGGAGATAGCCTCCCGCCACAAGGCGTGTTGCAGCCGATTGGCGATAAAACCAGGCACATCCTTCATGCACTTCACCGGGTGTTTCCCTGCGTTTTTCATGAGCTGATAAGTCGCCTCCATGGCTTCGTCAGAGGTATCTCTTGCCTTGGTAACTTCCACGAGCGGGATCAGGTAAGGGGGGTTCCAGAAATGAGTCCCCAGAATTCTCTCTTTCACACGAGCCTTGGCCGCGATTTCGGTTATGCTAATCACCGACGTATTGGTAGCCAGAATAGTCTCTGGAGGACAGAGCCGGTCTAGATTATGAAAGAACTGCTGCTTTAACTCCAGATTTTCGGAGACACACTCAATCACCAAGTGAGCATCGGCGGCGGCCTCGCTCAGTTCGGTGGTGGTTTTGATCCTGCTTATGGCTGGCTCGATTTCACTCTGTAAACCAATCCCTCTTTCAGCCATTGTTGAGAGGGCAGACCTGATTCTTTCAATAGCCGCTCGCAATGCCTCTTGCCTTCTGGCAAAGATACGAACATTGTAGTTCTTGGTGGCAAAGACTTGAGCAACGCCGGGCGCTATCATGCCCGCGCCAATCACGGCAATATTGCTAACATCTTCAGCTCTTATCAAAGCCCTTCTCTCGTTTCCCGTAGTCTATACAATTCTATGGGGCAATTAGAAACACAACTGTTCAGAGAAATGGAAAATTAGCCTAATAGTTAATAACTACCAGCATACTCGCTGGCTTATTGGTCTTGTTGATGATTTCCCTTCCTTCGTTGGGAGCGATGTAGACTGAATCCCATGGGCCGAGGGTTACCTCTTCCTTCTCGGTCTTGACCGTGATTTCTCCGTCCAGGACAAAGTAGTATTTCTCCGCTGGCGTAGCGCCGAATTCAGCCCCACCGCCGGGAAGGAAATGGGACATGCCCACCCAGAACTTCTCAGCCCCTGTTTCATCTTTGCCGCTTAGCTTGAGCGCAACCATCTTGGAATGACCGGGAGCCTCATATGGCTTGACCTGAGCTAAACTAATCTTTTTCATATTTTCTCCCTTTTAATTGCAAATTACTCGAGTCGTGAATAATCCGGGTTATTGTGTGCCGTACTTGTAAACGCGATCCGGGACGTCGTTGAGGTCCTTCTCATCAATGAAGGCAACCATACGAACGATGGAGCCATCACCCATGTACCATCGAATCGGGAAACCGGAAAGTCTACATCTTTTCCCGACCACTTTAGCGATATCGCCACCGACGTTTTCCCAGCCGAGGATACCGTTTCTCATTATCAGGTTATGACAGGGTTCCCACTCCGGGAAGTCTTGCAGTACGTCGTGTCCGGTCTCTCTCTTATATTCGGCACAGATGTCTGGACGCAGCGGCCCAGGACCATGAGGTCCAATAGCGGTGTGGAGCGGATGGTCCAGAGCTTGCTGGTCCACGCCGACAGCTTTAACTTTATGCGATACGAACCATTCACCAGCTTCTCTGCCCAATCCGGGCGAATAGCAGAAATAAGTAGTGTTATCGCCCCAATATTTATTCCAACCGGTATGGACAATAATGATATCGCCCGCCTTCATGGGCAACCTCTTATTCGCCGCGTCGAGATCCGTGGCGGTGATGAGCTCCCATTTTTTCTTTGGGATATCCCAGACTACAGCATCGCCATAGTAGCAGGTCAGGGGAATTTCGTGAGTAAACAAACCGCCCTCAAATACGTGCCCTGGTGAATCGGCATGGGTGGTGCAATGCATGACGGTCGTTATTTTCTGGGACAGAACGCCGGACTTTGCCATATAGTGCATTCTTTCGATTTTAACATCTTCAAAATACGGCCACAGGGGTGAACCAGCACCAAACGGATGGCTCAAATCAACTAAAACTTCTTCCCCCATAACATATACCTCCTTAAATTTTAACTATCAATTATTCTATTACCAAGTAGTCACGCCACCGTCAATGTAAAGGATTTGCCCTGTAATGAAGTCTGACGCCTTTGAGGCAAAGAATACGGTAGCCCCGACAATATCCTCCGGCATTGCCCAGCGGCCGAGCGGGATACGAGACTTCATCTGCTGGGCAAACTGGGGGTTGGCCAAGGCAGGACGGGTAAGTTCGGTTTCCACAATAGTGGGCGCGACCGCATTCACCAGCACATTATACTTAGCCCACTCGCAAGCGAGCGTTCGTGTCAGAGTATCTACAGCTCCTTTGCTGGCGCAGTAAGCAGCGTAATTTGCAGGGAGGCCGTATCTACCTCTCACCGATGATACGTTTATGATCTTGCCACTACGCTGTTTGATCATCACCCGCCCAACCACTTGGCAGCAGATGAATGTTCCGCGGGTGTTGATATCCATAACTTGCTGCCACTCGTCAATTGGAAAGGTATCGGCAGGTTTGCGGATCGCCAGACCATGAGCGTTTACCAGAATATCAATGTGAGGGAATTTCTTCAGGACACTATCGACCATAGCCGCTACTGATTTCTCATCAGTAACCTCCACGGTAACCGCCAGTGACTCTCTACCCCGAGCTTGTATCTCCTCAGCTACCGGCTTTAGATGCTCCAGGTTACGGCTGGCCACAACGACATCGGCGCCAGCCTCCGCCAGGCCCAGAGCCTGCGCACGACCGATGCCGCCAGCGCCGCCGACTACGATAGCAGTCTTGCCTGTCAAATCAAATAAATCGCTGATATTGGACCTCCCTTTTCAGAATTTCCTGCAGTTACGCAGGACCGATGTGGTAGTGAGAAACAGCCAGATTCTGGTTTAAGCTTTAGTTCATCTCTTATCTCTATTGCCTCCAATCTGGATGATTTCATGACCAGAGATAACCTGTCTCAAGGATATCATCCCCAGGTAGTAACCGTCAACTCTTGGCTGGCTCCATAGCATGTTCTGTGGCAAGAACGCCTTAAGAAATCTATCGTGGCAGGCATTCCTGAGCAGAAAAATAGGAGGGATTTTATACGAGATTATGCGGAACACTATAAATTGTTTTGGCTCTAATATGATATGAGGAATCTTTAATGCCGATTTCTACTCCCAGATTATTTTTCTAGCCCAGTTGCGCTTTACTGGAGCAAAAAGCGCCTTCACCCCACACAAGTTCGGATTACTTTGTATCTAGTTAGGTTCGAAAAAGCGCAATTGCTCCCCGCGTTGGGGGGAAATCCGAACTTTTGTCGATGTCTGAGTTATTGTCGCTATTTCGGATGCAAGACTGAGAGGTGGGTTATCCAGTTTTAAACAGTTTGGTACTTTACAACAGTCTGGAAAACGTCTCACGACTGACTGCCGCTTGCTTCAAAATCGAGTCCAATGTCTTTAAGGCAAGCTCTCGTCGATGATAAGGAATTGTTACTCTCCGGCCTGTTTCAGGGTGCTTAAGAATATAGTAACTTCCCCGAATTCGGTGTATGATGAAACCAGCTTGCAGGAGTGCATCGACGGTTTGCTTGCCGCTGACTCGCGGAAGCCTCACGCGGTAACCTCTATAACCGCTTCTTCAATAGCTTCCTCAGCAGGAAGCGGCTCGCCATCAGCTTGAAGACTCTCTAAATAAAGTTCGATAGCTTCCTTAATATTAGCCAGCGCTTCCTCTCTGGTATCACCTTCACTTATGCACCCGGGTAGCAGGGGAACCGTAACTGTGTATCCAGCTGATTCATTGGGTTCAAGAATTACACGAAACCTTCTCAACATGATTCTTTCTCCCATCTACCCAATTATAGCACACTCACAAAGAAATCTTCTCACCATTTAGGATAAAAGATAAAACCAAGACTTTCGAGAAGACCTTTGCGTTGGTGTATTGAGTTATTTGTTCGGCTCTCATACAACTATCATCAAGCGCACACGCCTTACCAACCAGCTTCCTGTCGAATATAACAAGCAATAGTGTCAACGCACTGTGAGAGCTTCTGGCTAGGGAAGTTCTTATCTTCAATATATATGTGATTTCCTGTGATTCTTATAGCAGGTGCTTTGGCTTTTATAAGCATCTGACGCAATTGACCGTCTTGATTTAGCCTTTGGGTAAGTTTATGCCCTCGCCGGCCGGAGTCAGCTTCCCCTTCTACCAGCTTGTTAGCTTCACTCCAAGTAGGTTTCTTGCTTTGGCTCATTATCTCACGCAAGGTCATGTCTTGCTTCGGCTCTTGAGCAAGCCCGCCTTCCTGCCATTCATAATCAACTAGTCCTCTTGGAAATTTCCTCTTGGGCCTGCCAACACAGTCAATACTGAGAGTTTGCTCAACTGGAATCACCCAGTCAGTATGGTATCGAGTCTCATAATTATATTGATTAACAGGAACATATGTTGAGCCTGGATTTATGGTTAAATTTCCACTCTCAGTTACCTTTATCCTCTCGACATTACTACAGCTAAGCTTGAGCCCCCCCACATCTCTCTGCCAAAAATTTCCACTCCATTTTACTCCCTCTGATGCTTTATTTTGTTGAACATCAGCTTCTATAAATTCAGATTCTACATTAAGGTCTTTTAGCTGATTTGCTAAGTTGATCAGTTTTTCATCTGGCTTCTGCGCTATTTTGTGCCCATATTGCTTTGAAATTCGAAGAATATCGGTATATAGATTTAGCACTGCAAACGGACAATCTGCACGACTCCGAAACTTAACCTCCTTATTCTTTCCCTGATCGTCAACATATTTTATGATACAGGTGAAAGAGCGAAACCATGTACGGTTGTAGTAACCGCATTCCTTGATGGAGGTGTAGGGAATATAAAGGTTCTTGGTGCATATTCCTTTCTCCATAATAAGAACTTTCTTATGGAAAACAACTTTATATGTAGCAATGGCTTCCCTCCCTTGGGCTTCGTGTTCCCCTAATATGCCCACTTCCCCAACTTTTGGAGCTTTCCTGCCATGCCTTATGCCATTACCCAAAACCAAGCCCCTCGTCTCCTAGTCATAGGACACTTCTCTGCGCAGTTCCCCCACTATTATATCTATTATAATCAATGCGCTACCGTATCGCCAACATTGGAGGAACGCGCTGTTATTGCTGAGTTTTACCTTTTATCCAAAAATGCCTCCCCTAGCAGGATTCGAACTTAAAACCGTATTGTTGATCACCCCATCTCTGGTTCGATCAATCCATAGTTGCCATCCTCACGACGGTATAGCAGATTGAGTCTCTCAGTATCGGCATCTATGAAAAGAAAGAAGTCATGCCCCAAAAGCTCCATTTGTCTTATAGCTTCATCTACAGGCATGGGTTTGACCAAGAAGCGTTTACTCTTTACCACTCTTTTGGGAGCCTCGATTTCCTCCGCCTCGATTGCTGCTCCTTGCCGAGCAAAAGAAACGCCTCTGCCTTTATCATATAATTTGCCTTTGTATCGCTCGATTCGCTTAGACAGCACATTCACTACTTTGGCAATGGCTGTGCGAATATCCTTAGACTTTTCCTGAGCTCTAATTAAGACACCTCTGCTGTCAAGGGTAACCTGGACAATGAATCGCTGCTCAGGCAGCTTTGCACCTTCCCTGGAAATCTCCACCTTGCCTTCATCAATGGTAGGTAGGTAACGACCCAGTTTGCCAACCTTCTTCTCAACATACGCCTTTAATGTTTCAGAGACCTCCACATTATTCTTAGCGATAATCTGTAGCTTCATTTCTCCTCCTTCAGTTGTAAATCTCCCTTGCTAAGGTTAAGCCCCAAACAGACGCGGCGCCCTTGTTCTTGAGAGCTATGGCACAGGTCTCCAGCGTGGCTCCAGAGGTACATACATCGTCTATAATTATAATTTGTTTACCGCTTACCTTTTCATCACGGCACACAAAAGCATCGGCTACATTCCTCCAGCGCTCTTCTACATCAACTGCCCTCACCTGAGGTTGTGCCTGCTTAACCCGAATGAGGCAATCCTCAATCACTGGCAAATCAATGCGCCTGCCCAACTCCCTGGCGAGAAGGCTGGACTGGTTATAACCCCTCTCTCTTAATCGCCGTGGGTGAAGAGGTACGCAAACCAAGGCTTCGCCAGGCAAGGGATTTGACCTGAGATAATCAGCTAGTAATTCAGCCAGACAGGGAGAGATTGCCTTCAAATTTCGATACTTCAGCTGATGAATGGCTTTCCGTATTACTTCGTCAAACCTAAATAGAGAACGGATGCCGTCAATCTTAGTTTGCCTTTGCCGACAGCTTGGGCATACGATACCGCTAGCCTGAGGCCTGCCACAGTTGGGGCAAAACGGGGGCACTAGCCTTGGTAATTTTCCAAGACATTGAGGGCAAAGAAAACCGCCTACTTTCCCACAGCCAACGCATCGGCGCGGGAAAAAAGAGTCCACCGCCAGCTCAACTAATTTACCTGAACGAAGCAAATCCTCTGCTAAGGAGTGTATTCTCGGCGTGTGCGGGTATGAAGTTCTCCACTAAGAATAGGCTCATCAAGGTATATTTCACCGTTCCTGATCTTTAAATTGAAACCGCAATCAGGACGGGTACACACCCAAGCCTTGTAGTGAATCGGTGCCCCTTGACTACCAAAGTCAGACAGAGGCACTAAATCCCCCTTTCCGCATTTTTGGCACTTAGGTAATGGACCGTTTTCCAAGTTCCACCTCCACGATTAAATTTATTTGCCTGTATCAAAAGTAGTAAGTATATACTATCAAAAATTCGTTTGCAAGGCCACTTCCCGAATAAACCCAAATTTTTTAGATTCTTCTTTAGATTTTCCTAATGGCCCAGCCCAACCGCCGACAGGCAGGTATAAATAGCCCCGGCCGGCGTCAGTTGGCTTCTCATTAATCTGATAGCCTCGACTTCGACATGATATTTATCTTCAAAAATGGTAGAGCCCACAAGTTCGCCAAAGCTCCTTCTTTCCGGTGGTGATGCTCCTTGCCTGATGCGAGCCAGAGTCAAGTGTGGCACAAATGAGCGTTCCTCCTTGGCAAATCCCAGGGCGGCGAGCGCGGAGTCGATGTTTTGCTGTAACCTGGATAGCTTGTCCACCTCCCCACCGATGCCGACCCAAAAGACCCGAGCTTGCCTTAGGCTGGGGAAAGCCCCCAGGCCTGAAATTTCTAAATGGAACGGAGAAATCCCCTGTGTAGCTTCTTCTATAGCTTCAGTTATCTCTGTTACCCGCTTAGAAGGAATATTGCCCAGAAACTTCAAGGTCAGGTGAATTCCCCCCGGGGCTACCCACTTGACGAACTTATGTTCATCCCTCTCCAATTCTTTTCTCAGCCTGGCTAATCCCTCCTTAGCCTCCTCAGGCAGTTCAATGGCAATAAAGGAACGGATTTGCTCAGGATTATGTGACACTTCCGCTCCTTTCATCCCGGCATAGCAGTTTTTGGGCATTAGCCCCCAAAATTCTAGCTTTATCTTCCTCGGGAAGCTGCGAAGACTGGATTTGAGCAATCACTCGATTCTGGTGCATAAGAGGATAGTCAGTGCCAAAGAGGATTTTATCACTGCCGATGATGTGACTCATCTGCTTAAAAATCTCGGGCTTGTAAAGGAAAACGGTGGCCGCGGTATCAAAGAAGACATTGGCTAAGGCCTGGGCTACTTCAGGCATCAGGGCGTAGAAAGGCAACCCTCCACCCCAGTGCGCACAAACAAGCTTTAAATTCGGGAAACCCGTGATAAAGGAGTAGAGAATGTCAGGGGTGATACTACCCTTGCCGGAGTACTCATGCCCCACTGGCTCAGAAGAGTGGGTCAGAAAAATCAAGTCATGCTTTAGCGCGGCGTCAACCAGAGGCTTCATTGTTGTCTTATCAGTGAGGTCGAAGCCCTGCACATCAGACCTTAATTCGCCAATTCCCTTAGCCCCAGCTTTAGCACATCGCTCCAGCTCAGCTATGGCAGCATCTCCAGCCCTGGGTTGAATCGCACAAAAGCCGACAAGCCTTGTCGGATAGCGTGATACTGAATCTAAAATGTAATCGTTTGTTTTCACACAGAGTTCATGGCTTACCCAGCCGGCATTAAGAACGACGGACAAACCAATTCCGGCTTCATCCATGCTGGCAAGCAGCTCTTCCGCCGTTGCCATCCTGGCTTTCGGCTGAGAATAAAGCAAGGAAAAGCAAGGGTCGCATTTGATATATTCGTCACGCCTTTCCCTCAGCCAGGGGGGAAATATATGGGTATGAAAATCTATAATCACTTAAGGCATTATACCCAAACGATTAAAAATACTATAGTCTTTTGTCATTGCGAGCCACCCTCCCCTTCCTGTCATTGCGGGCACCCCACTTTTTTGTCATTGCGAGGCACGACAGTGCCGAAGCAATCTCTTCCCCTCTGTCGTTGCGAGGAGCGAGATTCTTCGCTTACGCTTCGGAACAAGCTCCGCAATCTCGTGGGGCCAATGAGATTGCCACGCTTCTCTCGCAATGACGAGTGGGGTACAGAAAAATAGAGTTGACCCCCTTTTGCCAAGAAAACGCTTGACAGTGCGGGGGTGATATAATACGAACTAATATTTTGGAAAATTTAGACCATTACCTCGGAGGAATAAAAGATGTTAAACATCCGTGCAATTAAAAAAGATGCCCTCTATAACGTCATGCTCCAGCAGTTGTATAGCCTTAATTACATGTGGATGAGGTTCGAAGATTTTATACGGGTGAAAGCTCCCGAAGCATATATGAGTGAGGAATATTATCAGCTTATGGAAGAGTATGGTTCGGAGGAAGCCAGGCGATTGGTCAAAGTTTTGGGTTTTCCGAGAGAGGAAGTCAAGGACCTGATTAAGTTTTTAAAATATTCTCACTGGGCTATTTTTGAGAATATCGAAATAGCGGAACTGACCGCAAACAGTTTCAGAATGCGTACACTCGATTGTTCAGCGCAAAGTGCAGCGAAGAGATGGGGGATGGAGTATTATGATTGTAGAACTGGAGGCCTGCGGATTCGCAGCGGTTTCTTTAAAGGTATTAACCCTAAGGCAAAGGCCCAGAGGATTTTTACCCCGCCTGAAGCCAGACCTGAAGGTACACGTGCCATCGTCTCTTGCGAGTGGCTGGTTTCATTGAAGTGAGACACTTCATAGCGAGAAAAATAGAGTTGACCCCTTTTTAGTCTTGACAGGGCGGGGGGTGAGGTATAGCATTAATAGTATCAAGTAAGACTTCGGGAAAACTAAACTTTTACTCCGAAGACGACCGAAGTATTACAAGGGAGGGGAAATGAAACACAAATTAATTTCAGTCGCTTTAATCACAATCCTACTATGTATGGTTTTAGGTAACAGCATTGCTTGCACCCCAACAACCACGTATACACTGACCATCACCAGCACGGCGGGTGGTTCGGTCACGCCTGCAGTAGGCGCGCATACCTATTCCGCAGGTGTGGTGGTCAACCTGACGGCGACTCCAGATGCTGAGTACCACTTTGTCAACTGGACTGGTAACGTGGCCAATGTTAATGCTGCCACCACCACCATCACCATGAACGGTGACTACACTATCAGCACTAATTTCGGCTTTGATATGACTTTCATAGACGATGTTCCCGATACAAGCCAGCCACCTACTGCAACCATACCATCTACTCCTCCAGGTACTAGTTACTGTGCCCCGATGGCGATGGTCAACGTCCTGGGGTACTGGGATGCTGTCATGGGACATTCTAACGCTCAGAATTTAACTGCCTTTCAACAACCTCCTAATCTTAAGACAGTGGCGGAGTACCTCGGCTATTTTATGGATACCAATAATACCGGCAGCCCAGCCCGAGCCAACCCTGGCTTCCCCGGAACCCTCGATCTTGATATAGATCTGGGGACTTTGGAATTTGTCCGCTGGGATGGTGCCAACCCATTCCTCACCCCTCCTCCTGTTCGCCCTGCTGGGAAACTCGGTTATGATTGGACGGTGACTTCCAATTGTACTACCGATTATAATTTGAGCCTTGCTATTTATACGGCTGAGATTGATGCCGGCCGACCTCTGGTAGTTTCTTTCGACTACTGGAACCCGGTATTCGGAATAAATTTCACTGACCCACAAAGCGGAGAGACGATAAGTGTACATGATTGGGGGACGAACTATGGTGGGTCATCCTATCCTAACCCTGAAGAGTACTGGGAGGAGGGGCTAATTGGGCACGCCGTGACCGGCGTAGGATATAAGCTAAACTGGGACCCTGATGGTTCAGGTTCGTTACCTTTAGGCGACTATGTTATCGTCTATGATAACTGGCCGAACACTCCCAAGAATATAGCCATACCGTGGGCGAACTGGATTTGCCTCCATGCCGTTGACCCCGGCCCGTAGGAGTGACCATCTCCAGCACCGCCGGGGGCGGTAACCCGACCGAGGGGGGTGTCATTCTGAGCCACCTTCCATTCCTGTCATTGCGAGCGCCCCACCGTCATTGCGAGGCACGACAGTGCCGAAGCAATCTCATGGGGCCAACGAGATTGCCACGCTTCGCTCGCAATGACGAGCGGGGTGGAGAAAAATAGAGTTGACCCCTCTTATATTTCCACCGTTCCATCTTCGGTAGGAAGGATGACATTTATCCCGCTGTTACTCAGATTATCCACGTAGAATTCGGGCTTCTCAGAGTGCACCGGTATAAGCACCTCTGGTTGAATCTCACGAGCAACTCTCAGCAGGTCTGGACCACAAGCATGGCCCGAAGCATGCAGTCCTTTCTCTTCCTCAGGTATTTCCCATTCGCCATTTCTTTCCACAGGGAGTCCGAATGCTCGTAATTGGAAGCGCTCGAGCCAGTGGTGCAAACGCCGGAAGTCCATCTCTTGCTCTTCGTTGTGAGGCTCGCTAGAGCTAAAGACATAACGGCTGCCTGCCCGGGGCTGTATGCTGGGCAGTTCATTCAAATCCCAGAAGCTGAAGCAGAGGATGAAATCACCCTGGTTAGAACGAACATCCTTAGCCAGAACAATTTTGCTGGAGTAGTCCTGGTAGATATTTCGCAACCATAAAGCAGGAGTCTTGCTAGCGGTTGTTTCTTGATAGATGACAATGGCATCCTCCTGGGCAATGTCAGGTATCTCTGACTCAAGAAGGCGCATGGTCTTTAAAAGGTAAGCGTCCCTGGGCAAAATGGTTAACTTCCTTTTTGTGTCTCTGGCAACCTGCAAGAAGGTAAGCAAGCGATTTACATCTCTGGGAGGAAAATCGGCAATGACCAGGCCCCTGGCATCGTTAATAGCTTTGAAGGCATTTTCATATACCTCCTGCTCGGAAACATTCGCCGCTTTGTCGACATTAGTGCCTTCCAAGATTAATGCCCTGGGATGTAGCTGAGCTGCCTCCTTTATCATTGACTCGGTAAGTTTACCGTGCCTACCATGAAGTCGCAGGTCGCCGCTGTAAATCACCCAACCAGAGCTTGTCTCAATACCCCAGGAACAGGCACCGGGAATGGAATGGTCTACGGGGAAGCAACGCAGCTTAAAGCTACATTTACTAATATCGCCCAGCAGTTGTGAGGCAAGCTTTTTCCGTCGGGTAGCTTTTCCCCAAAAATTTTCGGCCTCCTCACTCAGCTCGAGCTTATCAGCAACGCAGAAGCGACGTTGACGGTCACCACTGCTGCTGGCAACATAAGCCCCCTGCTTCCATCCCTTCAAACATTCCTCCATCCTAGGGGTGAAATAGCACACCTGCTGGTCGAAGGATGATGTGCCTGAGTCCTGTACTGCCTTGGCGATAAATGCTGTGGTCGCAGTGGCATATACCGAAATGTCCTCTCTCAGGAAAGATATGTGGCCTGAGTGGTCGAGATGGGCGTGGGTTAACAAAATTCCATCTATATCCTCAAGTTTGCGATAATGCTCGGCTCGGCGAAACTGCTGCCACAGGTTTTCTGTCTCTAAATCAGTGCGGTAAATGCCCTCAAGCTGGGGAAGCAGCCCCATTACTAACAGGTCGAGGAGTCCTGCTCCGGGTCGAGGCTTTAAATATTCCTCGTAGAAGACTCGATACTTACTATAGGGATAGCCAAAGTCCAGGAAAAGCTTCCCCTTATCATCTTCAAGGAGGATTTTATTGCCTCCGATTTCCCTGACGCCTCCGTAGAACGTAAGCTTTACCATTCCGATACCGAAATCAAAAATAGTAGGATTTCACCTGGTGTATCATAATCAGCTTAGCATATCCATTGAGAAAATCGAAGTAAAGCAGCGTATCTCGCCCAGATTTTTGTAGTTGTTTGATTTACCATGCACCTCTTTTGTCATTGCCAGCGGGCTGTCATTGCGAGCACCTCACTTGTCATTGCGAGCACCTGAAAGGTGCGCGGCAATCTCATTACCACCTCCCAGATTGCTTCGGCTGACTTCCTCAGCCTCGCAATGACAAAACCTAAAATGGGGAGTGATAAGCTCCAGGTTTTTCGGTATACTTAGGGGGATGGACGAAATGTTACTGGTGGACAAGCCTAAAGGGCTTACCTCTTCCCGAGTGGTACAGCGGATAAAAAAGAAATTCAACGTGAAGGCTGGTCATACGGGGACCTTAGACCCCCTAGCTACGGGGCTTTTAGTTATTCTCACCGGCAAGCGGACGAAAAACGCCTCTTTGTTTCTTAAGCTGGACAAGGCTTACGAAGTTAAGGCTGTTCTCGGTATCGAGACAGATACCTTTGACTCTGAAGGAAGGGTTTTGCGGCGAAGCGATAACGAAGTAACCAGAGAGGAATTGGAAAGGGTCTTGAAGGAATTTTATGGTGATATTTGGCAGACCCCTCCACCGTTTTCAGCTAAAAAAATGGCAGGTCAAAAAGCTTACCAACTAGCCAGAAAGGGTATCATCGTAGATATACCACCTAAAAAGGTAAGCATTTATTCTCTGGAACTCAAGGAGTTCCAGTTTCCCTATTTCGCTTTTGCCTGTGAGGTGTCTTCAGGATTTTACGTTAGAAGTCTTGCTCATGATATCGGAGAGAAACTCGGGGTGGGCGCTACTGTAGTGGAAGTTCGCCGCACTAGAGTGGGCCCTTATCACGTGGAACAAGCTAAAGGCTTGGAGGAACTCCTAGGCTATAAGTAGTTGCCCTTGAAAAGCTTCGATTTTTAGCGACAATAGTAAACTAAGGCAAATTTTCACGCTAAAAAGGGCCCTGCATTATTTCCCCATTGATTGGGTTATAGTCCCCATGATACAATATTTAAGGAGTGGCTACTGAGAAAGAGAAGGCAGTCGAATTGGCCATTGAGCAAATCGAGAGGCAATATGGCAAGGGTTCGATTATGAAGTTAGGCGAAGCTCCAGCCAGAGTAGCTGGAGATGCCATTTCCACCGGGGCACTGGCTCTCGATCTGGCTTTAGGAATAGGTGGCATACCTAAAGGGCGAGTTACCGAGATATTTGGTTCTGAGGCTTCAGGTAAAACTACCCTCGCCCAGCATATAATCGCTGAAACTCAAAAAACTGGCGGTATTGCTGCATATATTGATGTTGAGCATGCCTTTGACCCTAGATATGCCGCTAACTGCGGTGTCAACCTGCGCGATTTACTTATCTCCCAACCTGACACCGGCGAGCAAGCCCTGGAAATTACTGAAACCCTGGTGAGAAGCGGTGCTGTAGATGTAGTAGTCATCGACAGTGTGGCCGCCCTAGCGCCCAGAGCTGAGATAGAAGGCGAGATGGGCGATGCCCATGTTGGTTTGCAGGCACGATTGATGTCCCAGGCACTGAGAAAATTGAGTGCTGCTATCAGTAAGTCTAAAACAGCGGTTATTTTCATTAACCAGTTGCGAGAAAAGGTGGGCATTGTTTTCGGTAATCCGGAGGTAACTCCCGGGGGAAGGGCGCTTAAGTTCTATAGTTCGGTGAGGATAGATTTAAGGCGGCGTGAATCCATCAAGCAGGGCACAGAAATGGTAGGCACAAGGGTAAGGGCCAGGGTGGTTAAGAATAAGGTAGCTCCTCCCTTCCGCAGCGCTGAATTTGATATTATGTTTAATCACGGGATAAGCAAGGAGGGAAATTTGGTTGACCTTGGGGTGGCAACAGGTGTGATAAAGAAAGCTGGTGCCTTCTTTACTTACGGTGATACGAAGTTGGGGCAGGGCAGGGAAAATGCCAAGGATTACCTGAGGCAGCACCCTGAACTAGCTGCACAACTAGAAAGCACAATAAGAGCTTCAACAGCTATTCCCAGCATCTCTCTCGAAAAAGGTTCAGAAACCTTATCACAAGAAGATTGATGTGATTCAGGAAGAAGCCAGTTGACAGATAATAATTCCTTGCAGGACTGTCTCAATACAGCCTACTATTATCTCAGTTATCGCCCGCGCAGCGAAGGGGAAATCAGGCAGTGGCTTCACCGGCGCGGTTTTGCTAATGAAGTGGCAGAGAAAACAATTGTCAAACTCAGGGAGCAAAACTTGATCGATGATCTTACCTTCGCCCAATTCTGGAAGGATAACCGCTTATCATTCAGGCCTAAGAGCAAAAGATTGATAAAAAAGGAATTAAGAGATAAAAAAGTAGCCGCAGAAATCATTGAACAGGTGACTGAGGACATAGATGACGAAGAGATTGCTTATAAGCTAGGCTCTAGTCGGATGCCTGCCCTTGCCTATCTCGATTATCCAGACTTTTACCGACGTCTATCAAGTTACCTTGCTTACCGCGGTTTTAGTTACGAAGTCATAAAGCATACGGCTGCTCTTGTCTGGCAGGAAAGGGAAGAAGGCTAGGATGATAGACTGGGAATTAATCGCAAAAATCGCTGGTGGTGGTTTTGGATCTACCCTCCTCATCCTGGCGATTCTATGTATTATAATCTGGATAATAGGGCTTGTGGTACGAAGAAGAGCCCCAAGGGATAAGGGCTGAATTTAATTGATCGAGGTATAACTTAAGATGTTTGGCTTATACGAAATGGCTTTTGGCGGGTTAACCTGGGGCAATATCCTGATGCTCTTCATCGGGGGTGGCCTCATCTATCTTGGCGTAGCCAAGAAGATGGAGCCCGTTTTATTAGTACCCATCGGTCTAGGCATCATGATGGTTAATATACCCTTTGCTGGATTAATGGTTTATGCCCCAGCAGAGCCCGGTGCTATCCCACTGCCAGCCTCAGGCGGACTGAAGGAGATAGCCGAAGGGAAAATAGGACTCTTAAACTTGCTTTACCGGTATGGGTTAGAGAGCAAAATAATTCCCTTACTTATCTTCCTCGGAATTGGTGCCATGTCGGATTTCTCCCCAGCTATAGCTCGCCCCTTGTCTTTTATGTTCGGGGCTACGGCACAGCTAGGAGTTTTCATTGTATTCCTTATTGCTTACCTTACAGGATGGTTCACCATCAACGAAGCCATCTGTGTTGGTATTATCGGGGGCTCCGATGGTCCTCCTGCGGTTTACCTTACCGTAGCTAAGGCGCCCCAGTTGCTGGGCCCTATTACGCTGGTAGCTTATTCTTATATGGCGCTGGTACCCATACTCCAGCCACCGGTAATAAGGCTGCTTACCTCGAAGAAGGAGCGCCAGATATATATGAAGCCCCAGATGCGAGAGGTTTCCAAGTTAGAGAAGGTCATATTCCCTATAGCCGTCTTCGTGGTGTCCGCTTTACTTGTCCCTGCCTCAGCACCTCTTATCGGCATGCTTATGTTTGGCAATTTACTTTCTGTTACCGGCGTTACTGATAGGTTAGCAACATCAGCAGGTGGCGTATTCGTAGATGTACCAACATTTTTGTTAGGGCTGACCGTTGGGGCACTGATGCCGGCGGCGGTATTCTTGAATCCCAAGACTTTGATAATTATTGGTCTGGCTGTAGTAGCCTTTGCCTTTGGTACCGCTGGCGGCATCTGGGGAGCGAAAATAGCCAATTTATTCTTAAAAGAGAAGATAAATCCGTTGATTGGTGCAGCAGGTGTCTCGGCGGTTCCCATGGCAGCCAGGGTAGCTCAGGTACAGGGGCAAAAGGCGAACCCCAGAAACTTCTTGCTGATGCACGCCATGGGGCCCAATATGGCGGGTGCCATCGCCACCTCAGTGGTTGCTGGAATATTCATGTCCATGGTTTGAATAGCTTGACAGTCGCTTACCACAAAGGCTATATTTTAACTGCTAAGGGCCATTAGCTCAGTTGGTTAGAGCACGGTCCTGATAAGGCCGGGGTCGATGGTTCGAGTCCATCATGGCCCACCATCTCGTTAATTTTATTCACCTCACTTAGGTCGGCAGCCAGGGCTTATCACAGAGGGCTGGGGAAAGGGCCACGTTGCAATTTTCCTATTATAATTGTAATATGTCCAAGGCATAAGATTTAAGGTGTTACCAATCGGAGGATATCATGGCAGAAGATTATGGAATCATTGATGTCTGGATGCAGCACCCGACACCTAAACATTTAAACCAGCCTATTTTTGATTCTCTTCGCAGATGGACAGGCACAGGGGAATTGACTGAGGATGTTCCGGTAGAACTCACCATCGGTGCCATGGATGAAGCGGGTGTTCAGTTGGGTCTAATATGTGCCTGGTGGGGCCCTCAGGGGCCAACCATATCAAACGACGAGGTGTCAGCTATTGTCAAACAGTATCCTGACCGCTTTGTGGGCATAGCGTCGGTTAATTTGTACCGACCTATGGATGGCATTCGAGAGCTGAGACGCTGCGTGCGTCAGCTTGGCTTTAAGGGCTTGAGAATTGTCCAATGGTACTGGAACCTGCCCCCGACTGACAGGCGCTATTATCCCCTATACGCCGAGTGTATCGAGCTTGGGATTCCATTCTGTTGCCAGGTCGGCCATACTGGTCCTCTTTGTCCTTCCGAACCAGGACGGCCTATCCCTTATATTGATGAGGTAGCCATTGAATTTCCCGAACTCAAAATCGTGGGGGGGCACATCGGGTATCCCTGGACGGTGGAAATGATAGCGGTGGCAACGAAACACGAAAATGTATACATAGATACCTCGGCCTATATCGCTAAAAGATATCCGGTGGAATTAGTGAATTACATGAAGAAGAACGGCAAAAAGAAGGTTATGTTCGGAACTAATTACCCGATGGTTACAGCAGAGAGGTGTTTAAAAGACCTTGATACCCTTGAACTCAGCGATGACGTGAAGAAATTGTTCCTCTGTGACAATGCCAAACGAGTGTTTGGGCTTCAATGAGGAAGAGGTTTCCCCCATTATTAGTTTCCCCGACTAGTTTTTTCAATTTTGGTGAGCTAGAAATAAGGCATCATTTCTCACCTGCAGAATTTAGCGAAGTAGCTAAAGATATTATTGGAGGGCCTCGTGAGAGTTATCGACCATATCGCTAATCTCAAACTGTCGGACGAACAAGAAAAAGAGTACTTTAACGAAGTTCACTCCTTAGCTTATCTCGCCATGGGCCTTAGGTTTTTATATGAGCAAGTGCAAAGGGTGGAAGCCGAGGTAATTAAGAGATTACCGGAGAACAAACAGGTTGTTATGTTTGGTAATGCCCCAGAGATGCAAGGAATTAACCAAAACTTAGTGGCATGCGCTTTCCACTGGTACGCAGTGACAGCATGCAACTATGTGAAGATGGTGGGTTGGCTGGCCAATAATGGCGACTCAAGTAAGGCCCGAGAATATATGGAGCGTGTTTTACCCCAGGTCTATCTATGGAGACATAAGGTAGCCGCACACTTCTCCATAATTGACCCTCGGAGAGATGATAATGCTGCTGACCTTGCAATGAGCGTAATTTTTCCCATATCGTTTGACAATGACGCCTTTTATACTGGCTCGCTCACACTAACGATAGCCAAAGGAGACAAGCAAAGCACGAGCCGGCAAGATATGCGGTGGAGTTTGACTCATACTCATTGTGACCTTATCCCTAGATACTGGCCCGAAAACACAAATAAAAAATAAGGCTGAACACTATACTGAAGGTCCTTTATTCTATCCATTGAGCCCCATTTAAATCACGCTATTGACAAACTAAAGGACAAGGTTTATATTTTAAACAATTAAATATGGGAAAAGGCTGAGAACAGGACTAGTACAGCTTAAGGCGGAGTTCAGAGAGTCGGGGAAGGTGTGAGCCGATACTTGCGCGAGGCTGGAATGGACCTGGGAGCCGCAAACCGAAAGGTTAACACCTAGTAGGCTTTGTCGCAGGGACAGCGTTATCACAGCTTAGGGTATCGCCAAATTGGGCTGTACCTGAAAAGAGATGGCCGAAAAGGCCGAAAAAGGGTGGCACCGCGAAGGTTAAACCTCTCGCCCCTTGGCGAGAGGTTTTTTTATTGTGAGGTGATATGTATTATCCAACACTGGAAGAGGTTCGCCAACTGAAGAAGTATGGCAATTTGGTACCAGTTTGCCGTGACATTCAGGCCGACCTGGAGACGCCGGTATCCGCTTACCTTAAGATAGCCCGCGGCAATTACTCCTTCCTTCTAGAAAGTGTTGAGGGTGGTGAGCGACTGGCCCGCTATAGCTTCATTGGCACCGAGCCCTCTCTTGTCTTAAGGACAGGAAATGAGAATCCCGTTGACCCATTGAATCTGGTGGAGAGGGAGTTCGCTCGACTTCGTCCCGTGTCCGTTGCCGACCTTCCCCGATTCCATGGTGGCATGGTTGGCTACTTGAGCTACGAGGTTGCCCGCCACTTTGAGAGACTGCCCTGTCCCGATCAAGATCCCCAAGGACTCCCCGAGTCTGTGTTGATGCTGGCAGATACCTTGCTTGTTTTCGACCATATTACCCACAAAATCAAGGTTGTCTCTCACGTTCACTTAGATGGGGATGTTGACACAGCGTATCGGGAGGCAACTTGTAAAATTGACGACCTGGTGGACAGGTTGGAGCAGCCGATTCATTCTAAGACTCTTAAGAATGCGCCACCAAATAGGTCTGAAGTGTCATCAAATTTTTCTCCGGCAGAGTTCGAGGCTATAGTATCTCAAGCCAAGGAGTATATCTATGCCGGCGATATAATTCAGGCTGTCTTATCACAGCGGTTGGCAAGACCTACCTATGCCAATCCCTTTGCCATATATCGGGCGTTGCGCTCTATTAACCCTTCTCCCTACATGTACTACCTCCACTTAGGTGATTTCTATATCGCCGGAGCCTCTCCCGAGCTTCTGGTGCGAGTCGAGGATGACATAGTATCCACTCATCCTATTGCCGGCACTCGCCCTCGGGGTAAGGATACCACTGAAGACCTGGCTTTGGAAGAGGAACTCAAGAAGGATAAAAAAGAGTGTGCTGAACATATCATGCTCGTTGACCTGGGGCGTAATGACATCGGGAGAATTAGCGAGCCGGGCACAGTCGAGGTAACTCAGCTTATGGATGTGGAACGCTATTCCCATGTTATGCATCTAGTATCTCACGTTCAGGGCAGGCTCAGGGCTGGACTTTCTCAGTTTGATGCCCTCCGCTCTTGCTTTCCTGCCGGCACTGTTTCCGGCGCTCCCAAAATTCGGGCTATGGAGATCATCGCCGAACTGGAAAGAGAGAAACGGGGACCCTATGCCGGCGCAGTAGGCTATTTCGACTTCTCGGGCAACCTGGATACCGCTATCACTATACGTACCGTTATTATCAAAGATAACATCGCTTATATCCAAGCGGGTGCTGGCATCGTCGCCGATAGCATCCCTGAGCGCGAATACCAGGAAAGCCTGACAAAAGCGCAAGCATTGCTCGCTGCTATTGACCAAGCGGAGGCTGATTAGCTATGCTTTTACGCGTTCGGTTTTGCCCTGAATTAATTATGACCGTCGTGGGAAAGGTTTGTTGAAGAATTTTCTAAAACAAGGAGCACAGTGATGATTAAAGAAGCCATTGAAACTGTGGTCAACGGTCGCTCGCTGACCTTTGAGCAGGGGGCAGCCGTAATGGAGGAGATAATGATTGGCGAGGCCACGCCAGCCCAGTTTGCCGCTTTCGTCACCGCCCTGCGTATTAAAGGAGAGACGGTGGACGAGATTGCTGGCTTAGCCAGCGTCATGCAGGCTAAGGCAACGCCGGTTCAGGTCACTTCACCAGTGGTTGACACTTGCGGGACAGGGGGCGATGGCTCTTCTAGCTTTAATATCTCCACAACAGCCGCTTTCATTGTCGCCGGCGCAGGACTCAAGGTGGCCAAGCATGGTAATCGGGCAATATCCAGCCAGTGCGGCAGTGCCGATGTCCTGGAGGCATTGGGGGTGAAGATTGACCTTGATGCTGAGGCTGTCGCTCAATGTCTGGAGACAATAGGCATCGGCTTCATATTCGCTCCCAGCTTTCACCCAGCGATGAAATATGCCGCTGCCCCCCGACGCGAAATCGGAATTCGTACTGTGTTTAATATTCTCGGTCCCCTTACTAACCCCGCCAAAGCCAAGTTTCAGGTCATCGGTGTTCCCTCTAAGGAACTGGGAGAGAAGATTGCCTCTGTTCTCCACCGTCTGGGCACAGAGCATTCCCTGGTGGTACACGGCACAGATGACATGGATGAAATCTCCATCAGTGGGAAATCTCTGGTGTGGGATATCACTCAACATCGAGTATCGCCACCCTACGAAGTTTCTCCTGATGATTTGGGGTTTATGAAGGCAAGCATGACCCAAATTAAGGGAGGAACAGCCAGGCAAAATGCTAAGATACTGCGCGGCATATTAAGCGGAGAGGTGGGAGCCAGGCGGAACATAGTTATCATGAATGCTGCTGCCGCGCTGGTGGCTGGCAACCAAGCATCAGACCTCAAAGAAGGTGCCTCCATTGCCGAGAAGACGCTCGACAATGGAAAAGCTTTGGCTAAACTCGACGAGCTAATCAAGCTCAGCCACAGCCTAAATGAGGAGTAGCCAGCATTCGGCGTTTAGCTGGTAACTGATTGCTGGAAGCTGGGAAAAGGAAATGTTGGATAAAATTATCGCTCAAAAAAGGGAAGAGGTTGAGCAAAGAAAGAAGGTAGCTACCATAACTTATTTGCAACAACATATTGCCCGGCAGAAGCCGGCGCTTGACCTCGCCCTGGCTCTCAAGGGCGACCACATTCGACTGATTGCTGAGGTGAAGCAAGCCTCCCCATCACGGGGGATGCTAAGTCCCAACTTCAACCCCATCGAGTTAGCCCAGACCTATGCCGAAGGTGGTGCTGCTGCTATTTCAGTGCTCACTGAGGCAAATTATTTTATGGGCAGCATTGAGCACCTAGCAGCAATCAAAGAAGTGGTTGGGCTTCCATTGCTGAGAAAGGATTTCATCTTCGACCTTTATCAGGTATATGAGTCTCGGGCCTATGGCGCTGATGCTTTGTTGTTAATAGTAGCCATCCTGAGCCAGGAACAGCTTAAGGAACTCATCTCGCTGAGTCACAGCCTTGGTTTAAGGTGCCTAGTTGAAGCGCACAATAAAGGCGAGGTGGAAAGAGCAGTTCTCAGTGAAGCGGAAATCATCGGAATTAATAATCGAGACCTCAATACATTTTCTATTGACATCAATATGACCCGCCGATTGCGGCCTCTCATTCCCCAGGAGCGGATTGTAGTTAGCGAGAGCGGCATTAAAAGCAAAAGAGATATTGAAAAGCTCGGGAAATGGGGAGTTGATGCTGTACTTGTTGGCGAGGCTCTGGTTACCGCCGGTGATGTCCTGGCTAAGATGAAGGAGTTGCTAAGATGAAGGAATTTTCATCATCTACCCGTGTCAAGATTTGCGGGATTAGAGATAAGACCCATGCTCTAGCAGCGGTTGAGGCTGGTGCTGATTTTATCGGGTTAGTCTTCGCTCCCAGTCAACGACAGGTAAGTCCTGCCAAGGCATGTGAGATAGCCAGTGCAGTTAAAAAAAGCAGCAATGCCACAAAAGTGGTCGGCGTCTTTGTCAATGCACCGGGTTCCCAGGTAAATGAGCTCGCCGATTTCTGTGCTTTAGATTGGGTTCAGCTAAGTGGCGATGAATCCTGGGAGTATTGCCGCGAGGTTGTTAGACCGGTTATCAAGGCAATTCGAATAGACCAGCAATCCCCCGCAGAACTCTACGCTGAACTATCCGCCGGAGGCAAATTACTTCCCGCACAAAGGTTTATCGCCCTCCTTGACTCCCAAGTTGAAGGCAAATATGGCGGAACAGGAGAAAGCTTCAACTGGAACTTAGCTCAGCAGGTAGCTAAGAGGTTTCCGGTCATTATTGCCGGTGGACTCGACCCGAAGAATGTAGCTAAGCTAATCCAGAGGGTGGCACCCTGGGGAGTGGATGTCTCCTCCGGCGTAGAGACGGGAGGGGTCAAGGATATAGCCAAAATAAGAACGTTCATCGAAGAGGTAAGGAAAGTTGATGAGAGAAGACAAGCAGCTACCTGATTCTCACGGTTATTTCGAGGAATTTGGCGGCAAATTCGTGCCTGAAACTCTTATGCCGGCCTTGGGCGAACTGGAAACAGCTTACGAAGAGGCAAAGCGTGATCCGTCCTTCTGGGCTGAATTCGATTCCCTGTCCCGTGATTATTCGGGAAGGCCAACGCCACTTTATTTCGCTGAAAGGCTTACCAAGCATTGCGGGGGGGCACAAATCTTCCTTAAAAGGGAGGACCTGCTTCACACTGGAGCCCATAAGATAAACAATGCTCTGGGACAAGGTCTCCTCGCCAGGAGGATGAAAAAACGAAGGATTATTGCTGAGACTGGTGCTGGACAACACGGGGTAGCTGCTGCCACCATATGTGCCAAGTTGGGCCTGGATTGTATTGTCTATATGGGTGAGGAAGATGTGCAGCGTCAAGCCCTCAACGTCTTCCGTATGAAGCTGCTAGGTGCCGAGCTGCGTCCTGTTTCCTCAGGTACCAGAACCCTGAAAGACGCCATCAATGAGGCGATTAGAGATTGGGTGACCAACGTCAGAAATACTTACTACCTTCTGGGCTCGGCAGTGGGGCCTCATCCTTACCCGGTAATGGTGCGTGATTTTCAATCAATCATAGGCAAAGAAGCCAGAGAGCAGATTTTAGCTAAGTGCAATCGTTTGCCTGACTATATCATCGCCTGCGTGGGCGGAGGAAGCAACGCCATCGGGATTTTCCACCCCTTTGTGAACGATAAAAACGTCAAGTTCATCGGGGTAGAAGCGGCAGGAAGGGGAATCAAGACTGGAAGACACGCCGCCTCTCTGGTTGCCGGTACGGTAGGAGTTTTGCATGGGACGAAATCCTATGTCCTCCAGGACGATGCCGGACAGATCCTGGGGACTCAAAGCATTTCCGCCGGGCTGGATTATCCCGGAGTAGGTCCCGAGCATAGTTACTACAAGAGTATTGGACGTGCCACCTATGTGGCAGTGGATGATAAGGAGGCGCTGAAAGCTTTCCAGCTTCTCTGCCAGACCGAAGGCATTGTTCCGGCGCTTGAACCAGCCCACGCTATATCCTATGCGTCCAAAATGGCAGGTTCCCTGAATAAGGAACAAATTATTGTAGTCAACTTGAGTGGGCATGGCGATAAGGATATGGATATTGTAGTCAAGGCATTGGGGGTGAAGCTTTGAGCCGCATCGCTTCATCTTTTGCCCAAGCAAGCCATACTGCTCTTATTCCCTACATCACAGTAGGTTATCCCAGTGTTGAAACAACCTTGAAAGTAGTGCCTCTTTTTGCCAGCAGCGGGTGTGACATCATCGAGCTTGGCATCCCCTTTTCCGACCCCCTGGCTGACGGTGCCACCATCCAGCGAGCAAGTTATGAAGCGCTCAGGCAAGGCATTACCCCCAAACTCTGTTTTGAACTGGTCCAAGAGCTAAGGCAGCGAGTAGAAATTCCGCTGGTGTTTATGACCTATTACAACCCTGTGCTGAAGTTCGGGTTGGAGCAATTCTGTTCGAAGTGCGCCGAGGTGGGGATTGATGGGCTAATAATACCTGACCTCCCACCCGAGGAAGGAAAGGACCTGGAACAATCAACTAAAAGGCACGGGCTCGACCTTATTTATCTTCTCAGCCCGGCTAGCACCGAAGAACGCATCCAACTAGTGGCCAGCAGGTCAAGCGGCTTTATCTACTTAGTTTCGCTGACCGGTGTCACTGGCGCCAGGGCTAAACTCCCCGAGGAACTGGAAAGCTTCGTAGCCAACGTGAGAAAGAGGACTGAAAAACCCCTTTGTGTTGGCTTTGGAGTCTCCACTCCAGAGCAAGCCCGAAGAATAGCCAAGGTAGCCGATGGGGTCATCGTGGGCAGCCGTATTATACAGTTGCTCGACGAGGACAAGTCACTTGGAAGTGCCTGCTCTTTTATTAAATGCCTGAGAGCTGCCTTATTGTAAAAGGAGGTCAATATGTAGGGTAACTTAGTTCCGAAATGTTAGCCGAACAAGAAATCGAAAGGAGGAGAAATGGAAAGAGCAATGTGGTTTCTTGACCAAAAGGACATGCCAACCAAGTGGTATAACATTATGGTTGATATGCCCGAGCCAATGCCGCCACTTTTGCACCCAGGAACGGGAAAGCCAGCAACCGTAGATGACGCCGCCGGTCTATTTTCCAGGGCATGTGCCGAGCAAGAGCTCAACACCACAGACCGCTGGATTGAAATCCCTGAGGAACTGCAGGCGGTCTACCGTACCTGGAGACCAACGGTGTTGCACCGGGCGTATCGGCTGGAGAAAGCCTTGGATACTCCAGCCAAGATTTTCTATAAATACGAGGGGACAAACCAAGCGGGGAGCCACAAGCCCAATACCGCCACGGCTCAGGCATACTATGCCAAGAAACAAGGGCTCAAGGGCTTATGTACTGAGACCGGTGCCGGGCAGTGGGGCAGTGCCCTGGCTCTGGCCGGCGCATTCTTTGGTTTAGAGATAAAGGTCTATATGGTCAGGATTAGCTATGACCAGAAGCCTTATCGCCGCATCGCCATGGAGACCTGGGGGGCTAACTGTGTCCCCAGCCCCAGTACAGAGACCAAGTCAGGGCGAGCTATGCTGGAAAAATGGCCTGATTGTCCCGGTAGTCTAGGTCTGGCTATTAGCGAGGCAGTAGATTATATGATAGAACATCCAGACTTTAAATATTCGATTGGCAGCGTGGCTAACCATGTCCTGCTCCATCAGACCATCGTCGGGGAGGAATGCCGGAAGCAGATGGAGATGGCAGACGCTTACCCTGATATTATTGTCGGCTGCATTGGCGGTGGCTCAAACTTCGCCGGGCAATTCTTCCCCTGGATTCGGGATAAGATTAGCGGCAAGAAGCCAGACATGCGCATTATCTGCTGTGAGCCGGAAAGCTGTCCTAGTGTGACCAAGGGACTTTATGCCTATGATTTTGGTGACCTGTCCGGGATGACGCCCCTGATTAAAATGTATACCCTGGGGCACGGCTTTATCCCGCCACCAATTCACGCCGGCGGACTGCGCTATCATGGCATGGCACCTACTATATGCCACCTCCATAGACTGGGGTTGGTTGAAGCTGTAGCTGTGCCTCAAACTGCCGCCTTTGCCGCCGGAGTACACTTTGCCCGCACCGAGGGCATTATCAGCGGTCCTGAGCCATGCCACAATCTCAAGGTAGCTATTGATGAAGCACTTAAGTGCAAAAAAGAGGGTGTGTCAAAGACCATCCTTATCGCCCATAGCGGGCACGGGCACTTTGACCTGGCTGCCTATGAGAAATACCTAACGGGGCAACTTGAAGATTATGCCTATCCCGAGGAAGAAGTAAGGAAGGCCCAGCTTGAACTGCCCAAGGTAGGCTGAAGAAAACTGCTGGCGCCATAGCAACTCTTGCCATGGCGCCAGCCTTCAGGCGCAACGCCATAAATACTTGCCAGTAGAAAAGAATAACAGTAACTCCATGGGTGGCAATTACAAGGTAATTTTCATGTCTTCATAGCCCAGGCTTATATCAGCTTCTAGTTCCTGAGCCACTCGAGCTACTTCTTCCTTAATCTCTTGCTCAAAAGGATTCCCGATATGAATAACAATGACGCGAGGTAAATACCCTTTGAGTCGGCGAAATTGTATGAGTTCCTCTTTTAGAAACTCAGCACAAAGATGGCCAGCTTTCTTGAGCCAGTCCCCATACTTATTGGGTCCGGCAACTTCAGTAATAAGCAACTGAGGGAAAATATGCTGCCAGCAATCGGATATTCCCACTGTGGTATCGCTGGTGTAAAACAAGCTTTTATTATCCGAAGAGGTAATTTGATAGCCGACAGCAGGTACGGAATGTTTTACCGGCACTGCTAAGACATCAAAACCAGCGATAGTTTTTCTGCTATAAGGCTCAATAGCCTTGAGTATGAGAGTCGGCTTCTCTTTACTGGGATATTCCAGAAAATTGGCATATATCTGGCCATCAAAAAGGCCAGTAGTGACAATATCAAGCGTGTAGCGCAAGGCGTAGGCTACTAGTTGCCCTCGCCAATAGTAAGCAGCGTTAGCAGCCAGAGTAACCAGATCCCGAATATGGTCGAAGTGGTGATGGGTAAGCAAAACGGCCTTTATTTTTTTCTGTTCAGCCAGAGAAAGAGCCGAAGTGAGTCCACCAGCGTCTACAACCAAAGTACCATCAATTAATAGAGAAGTTAGCCGCGCCCCTTTTAACTCGAGCTGATGGGCCCCTAAGATTTGAATTTCCACTTCACTGGCTGTCTATAACTCTGTCAGTAGCACCAAGAAACTTCTGCCACTGAGCTAATTCTTCAGCCAGAATCTGACGACCTTTCTCGGTCAACTCATAACATCGGCGCCTTTGCTTGGCAACTAGCTGCCACGAGCTTGCCACAAGTCCTCTGCTCTCCAAACGGCGTAATGCGGAGTAAAGGGTGCTTGCCGTAAGATCAAAGTAGCCTTCGCTCCTCCGCTCTAGTTCTCTGGCAATCTCATAGCCATGTATGGGTAATTCGCCTATAATAAAGAGCAGCAAAGGCTCCACGACACCCCTTAACAATAGGCGAACATAAGATTGAGCCATAACCCTTTTAGTATATCATCTAAAATCTAATTGTCAACACGGCAAGGATTATACGGAGCGTATGATATAATATTAAAAGCCAGACATTTTGGCGGTCAAAACTGCCCAAAATGAAACAGCGCGCACAAATAAGAGGGATGGCAATGAAGAAAAGGAGGAGCTTCCCAGGAGTTTTACTTTCCATTGTTCTGGTCTTCAGTCCGATTCTTCCTGTATCGATGGCAGCGGCTTCGGCAGCTGTGCCTGTGACAGATGACCATTCTATTAGTCATTCGACGGTAGATAACCCCAGTCTTATTCTCACAATGGCATTGAACACCCTTCAAGGAAACGTAACGCCTATGGTTGCCGCAGGCTGGAGGCACACGGCGGGGCTTAGATCCGACGGCACCGTAGTCGCGGTGGGATACAATTACCGGGGGGAGTGTGACGTCAGTGACTGGACGGACATCATCCAAGTCGCCGCAGGCGGCGAAACTTTCGGGGGTCATACTGTGGGGCTAAAAGCCGACGGCACCGTGGTCGCCGTGGGATACAACGAATATGGCCAATGTGATGTCGATGGCTGGACGGACATCGTCCGCGTCTCCGCAGGTGGAGCGCACACGGTGGGGCTTAAATCCAACGGCACCGTGGTCGCCGCGGGACAAAACTACTGCGGGGAGTGCGACGTCGGCGGCTGGACAGACATCGTCCGGTTCTCCGCGGGCAAGGCGCACACGGTGGGGCTTAAATCCGACGGCACCGTGGTCGCCGTGGGATACAATGATGACAGAAGGTGCAATGTCGGCGACTGGACAGATATCGTCCAGGTCGCCGCAGGCGGGCTTCACACGGTGGGGCTTAAGGCCGACGGCACCGTGGTCGCCGTGGGATCAAACGACCAGGGACAATGTGATGTCAGTAACTGGAAGGACATCGTCCAGGTTGCCGCAGGCTACGAGCATACAGTGGCACTTAAGAGCAACGACTCAGTGGTCGTCGCGGGACCCGACCGCTTTGGGGTGATGGATGTGCGCAGCTGGACGGACATCGTCCAAGTCACCGCTGGCAGGGATCACATAGTAGGGCTTAAGTCCGATGGCACCGTGGTCGCCGTGGAATCCAACGACCAGGGGCAGTGCGATGTCAGTGGTTGGACAGACATCGTCCAGATCGCCGCAGGCGGGCTTCACACGGTGGGGCTTAAGGCCGACGGCACCGTAGTCGCCACGGGAAGAAACGAGTATGGGGAGTGCAATGTCGGCGATTGGACGAACATCGTCCAGATCGCCGCAGGCGGCTACCATACCGCTGGGGCTAAGGCGGACGGCACCGTGGTCGCCGTGGGATACAAATACTACGGTCAGTGCGATGTCAGTCACTGGACAAACATCGTCCAGATCGCCGCAGGCGACATTTACACAGTGGGGCTTAAGTCCGACGGCACCCTGGTCACCGTGGGATACGATTACGGGCAGTTGGATGTCGGTGACTGGATACAAATCGTACAGGTCGCCGCAGGCGACCGGTGCATGGTGGGGCTTAAGGCCGACGGCGTCTCGGTCGCGGTGGGACTTAACTACGCTGGGGAATGCGAGGGCGGCTGGAGCGACATCGTACAGGTCACCGCTGGTAGCGAGCACACTGTGGGGCTTAAATCCGACGGTACCGTGGTCGCCGTGGGATACAACAACCGGGGGCAGTGTGATATCAGCGACTGGAGAGACATCGTCCAGGTCGCCGCTGGCTATGATTATACGGTGGGAGCTAAGGAGGACGGCACCGTGGTCGCCGTGGGGCGTAATTTCTTTGAGCAGTGCGATGTCAGCGACTGGAGAGATATCGTCCAGGTCGCCGCAGCCGGGCACACGGTGGGGCTCAAATCTGACGGCACTGCGGTCGCCGCAGGCGCCGGGGTCGAGTTTGTCAAATGGAATCTGGGGACTATCACCCACCACACCCTTACCATATCCAGTACAGCTGGCGGGGCCGTAATCACCCCTGGCGAGGAGTCGTTCGATTATAATGCCGGGGCGATGGTTCATCTGGTTTCCAAACCCGATGCGGGCTACCGCTTCGTCAACTGGACGGGTGACGTGGGTGCCATCTTCGATGTGAATGCCGCCACAACCATCATCGCCATGACCGATAATTATTCTATAACAGCTAACTTTGAGCGGAAACCACCGATAAATTGGGCTCTCATCGGCGGCATTATAGCGGCGGCAGTAGTAGTGGGACTGGTGATTTATCTCGTGCGTAGAAGGGGCAGAAGAACTAGAAGTCCAACACAAACCCAGGGTTGAAATTGCACATTAGCTGGAGGTAAGGTTGCCTAAATACCTTCATTCCTTTCCTGGCTACAAAATCTAAGCACCTCGGCAAAATTATTGATTCTCGTAAGGTTGGTGCTTTCCACAAAGCCGTCATATGTGAGATTGATCCAGGGCTTACGATACAGAACACTGAATTTTTCTGACATCGCAGCTACAATTCCACCGGGCATACAACCATGGGGCATTACTGATATCACACCAGCAAACTTAGGATTCTCCATCCATTCGACTCCACTACCTATACTGAGAACTGCCTCACTTCCGCATTTTGGGGAAAGCCACTCACTTGTCCACCTCAGTACTTCCTCCGTTGAGGGCTCTTTCATATCAACGAGGTTCTGGAAATGTTTGACTACCTTGTGCTCGTCATGTTCCCAGACACGTTTTATAATATAGCTAATCAGCGCCTTCAGGAATTTGCGGTCCCTTACAGCATCCTCAACATGCCGGTAGAAGATATATTTTATCCATTCTCCTATGGAAGAGACGACGACCTCCAATCCAGCCTTTTCACATTCCCTGACCAGGTCCTGGTTGCTAAATCTGTTGGAGCGCAAAAAGATTTCGCCATTAATGCCCACTAGAGGCTTGCGGGGCAGTTCAGGGTCAATGAGAGACCTAAAATCAGAATTTACGTGGCTCAGGATATCATCGAGACTTTCTTTCTTACGGACGCGACCGACAATTCTGCCCAGATATTCATCAAACAATTCGTCTGCCGAGCCCGACTTCTTTTCATAAGGGCGAGTGCGCCAGAGTGACCTTTGGAGATAGTCAATAGCCACGCAGCCCTTCCAGGCGAGGCGGGCAAAACGAGGGCTAATGTCTGTATCCCGATACGCATTGTTCGACACAGTGGTCCGTATGGGAAGGTCAATGCCCACGTCCTTAAGTATCTTGATTTGTTCCAGCGCATATTTCCCAAAGCGGCAGGGACCATATGCCCCCGCCATAACTGCCTCTACGTTTTTCAAGTCAGTGCCATCTTCGTAACTGAACCTCAGAAAGTCGCCCAGGGTTACCCGATAGGGCAAACATTCCATGCCCGATGTTATCTTATCAGCATAGAGTAGATTGCGTTCATTGGCCTCAGGAAGCACAACTGCTCGGAAGCCGCTGCCCTCTAGAAGCGCACCTACAAGCTCAATGTGCGGCGCCATCCTGGGAATAATGAAGGTCTTCGCGGTATCAATGACGGCCGGAAATGCTCTCCGATAGATATCTTCTTTATGTGGCGCTTCCTGCTTCCCGGCAGAGTGGGCAAATCCTTCAATGGTGTCGACGAAGGCTTCGAGGCGGGTAACGATACCAGCCTCAGCGGCATGCTCGTCTATTTCCAACTGCCCCAGAGGCTTGCCCCCCATGATATCTTCTACAAGGTGGAGGATAAAGGAGTTCGGGCCGCATCCAAAGTTTGTCAGCGACAACCCATAAAGCTGCGGGTCTGAGACAGTTATAGCCGCGCCGGCTATATATTTGTTCTCATAGAACCAGTACGGTCGGTCGGAGTAATCCTTGGCATTCACCGACTCCAGGGGCAAAAAGTCCAGCGGTATGGGCACCACCCCAAGCTGAGCGAGCTTCTCCGCTATGCCCAGATTTGCCCCGGCATCCTGCGACATATAAGACCTGGCGAAGAGGACCACGCCCAACTGGTCGCTTTGGCGCAGTTGCTTCAATAGTTCCCTGCCCAGCACTGCCTGGTCGGCCTCGAATCTCCGCTGAGATTCAATGCCAGCCAGGGCTGCTTCCTTGCCTTTCTTTCTACTGAACCCCATCTTCACGGCGACATCCGCCAGGTTCTTTATCACATCGTCATCGCCTCGACTGAAATCAATTATGGGTATCAACAGCCGTTCCCCAAAGCCAAGCACATTGCGTATTATGAACGGAGAGGCCTGAACTAAGGGACAGGAGTATTTCTGGTTCGCATCCCCATCTTTGCTACCCAGGCGAATGGCGCAGGGATAAAGGATGTAATCCACATCCTTAAGCATTGCCGCATGCCCGTGGAGAAGCTTCATGGGAAAACAACTGTCGGTGTAGCTTAGCTCGATGGCCTGCTCCATGATTGCGTTGTTGGTCTGGCTGGAAAGGGCAACCTTGGCGTCGAGGGCATTAAGGAACCCGATAATAAGCGGAGCATAGTCATAGACCAGCAATGCTCTGGGAATGCCCACCACAGGCCCTGTGCCGGAATCCTTTTTGTACTCTCGAAAGAGCAACTGTTCCCGCTTATCGAAGAAGGTCTCTCTCTTGGCATGGCTGGCTATGGCGTCGTACTTGTCGCACCTGCTGCCATAATAGCTATGCTCTTCACCGGGCATCTCCATCCTGGTAATGGTGCAGTTGTTGTCGCACCCTTTGCACACAAATGTAGTAAGTTTACACTCTCTGTCCACAACCTCCTGACAGCCCTTGAACTTCGATTCCTGGCCGGCCATGGCCTCTTTTGCCAGTAGGGCTGCGCCTATGGCGCCGCTGACTTCCTTGTGCTCCGGCACGGTCAATGTTTTACCTTTAAGCTGCTGGTGGAAGGCAGAGACTACGGCTTTGTTGTAGAATACCGCTCCAGTGAGGATAACCTTGTCGCCCAGCTTTCTGTGCTCCACCACCTTGGAGAGATAGTTCTTAGCTATGGAGTTAGCCAGACTGGCCGTGATTATTTCCAGCGGCACGCCTTCTTGCTGTGCCGAGGCCACCGCCTGACCCATAAAAGCAGCACATCTCGTCCCCAGCTCAATGGTATGGGGGGCAGCAAATGCCAGGTCAGCAAACTCACCATTGGTCACGGAAATGCCGAGCATCTCGGCTAGTTCGTCAATGAAGCTTCCTGTCCCCGCGGCACAGGCCTTGTTCATATGATAGTCCACGACCACGCCGTTTCTCTTGATGACCAGCTTGGAGTCCTGCCCACCAATCTCGATAATGTCTGCTTCAGTGTCCAACTCGGCGGCAGCCCTGGTCTGTGCCGTTATCTCATTCTTAATCAAGTCTGCCCCGATGAAGCCACCCACCAGATATCTACCAGAGCCGGTAACGCCGACGCCAGCTATCTTGACCTTGTCTGCACCCTCCCAAAGCAAGTTTCTGAAGACCTGCCTGACAGCCTCAATTGGCCTTCCCGCAGTCATCAGGTAGTTCTTCCCCAGCAATCGTGTGCCCGATTCATCCATTATCACAGCCTTGGTGCTGGTGGAGCCAACGTCAACCCCGAGGTAGCCAACACATGGTTCTTCTATCCTCTGACCATCCTTACCGTCCTGAACGGCGACAATTTCCAGCCTGGGCATTTCAAAATGGCGCTGCCTGGCATCTGTTCCTGACAGCGTAACGCCCTGAGAAGTTTTTCCTATGGACAGTAATGCCGAACCCAGGGACTCCATGTGAAGGTAATCTTCGGGAATGATTATCTCAACGGGATGCCCATTCCTGGCAGAAATCATATCGTTGAGGGATTTGGCCACGGCAGGATTGGCGGCAACGCCGCCCACAAAATAGACCGGCTCCTGGAAAGTTCCTTTCTTCAAAGAGGCGACCATTCGGGCCACGCTTTCGCAGAGTGCGTAGAGCATGGCGTCCAGCGGGGCTCCCTTCTGCTGTAGGTGGATGAGGTCGGTCTTGGCAAAGACGCTGCATCGGGCGGCTATCCTAGGAGGAGTGCCCTTACATTTCAGGGCCAGGGTGGCGAAGTCTTCCATGCTGATGCCAATCCTGTAGGCCTGTTGCTCCAGGAACCTTCCCGTGCCCGCAGCACAAAGGGGATTGGATGCCACCTTCCACGGTTTTCTCAAGCCATCTTCCAGCTCTATCACCAGGGTGCTCTGGCCGCCGATTTGTATGATAGTTTTAACGTCGGGGTAACGATGGAGCAGCCCAGAGGCAATCGCCAGTGAGCTGCTGTATTCCGTCCAGCCAAGCTCCTTGGGGATAACAGCCCTGCCTGAGCCGGATACACCAGCAGCGACAATCTCTTCAACATTGAATCTCTCGCCCAGCCTGGCGATAAGTGAACTGACGGCGGCCCTGGGGCTGGAGCTTACTTTCTCAGTATCAAACTGAACGACCCTGCAGTTCTCGTCTATGAGCGCCAGCTTAGCATTGACAGATCCAATATCTACGCCCAGGAAATAACTCATTGCTCGGTGGACAATTGTAGCAAAAAACGGACTTTCTTAAAAGGGGCATCTCTTCTCCCTTGATGGGAGAGGATTAAAGTGAGGGTGAACAAAGCATGGCAATTACATTCCTTTATTTCGCCATTGCAGAGCACTGCCAGGGTCGTGGAGGTATTACAGCAGGCAAATGTACAATCTCACCCTTAGGTATACTCTGGGCCTCTATCTCGCCGCCTCGTTGCCCAGACAGCCAGTGCCACTGAAACCAGCACCAGCAAGCCTGCTATAACCATCTTCTCGGCCGGAGTAGTGTTGACGGCTATGGTGCTCATGGCCACAGCCGGCAGCAGCCCAGCCCTCACTATTGGCTTCAGGCTGGGATGCTCAGTTATGAACTCAGCTATTGGTGGGCTGACCCTGTAGTAAAACTCCACCAAAGCCTTCCCTACCGGGCTGGTGAGCAAGTATTCATCTCTGAAGTCACGCAAAATTTCTATTTCCTCTGCCATGGGCGTGCCGTAGGCTGCGGTGGCGATGAAGCACCGCGAGCCAGCCCCACTAAAATTGGCTATGATGGAGTAGGAGCTGTCCATGGTGATGGTGGTGGTGGCATCGTTAACATCGGCAATGGTGCCCACATCGCCCGACCAGTTGGTAAACCGGTAGCCACTCACTGCCTCAGCCACAAGGTTGACTGCAGAGCCGAGAGGACACGAGAATGTCCCCTCACTGGGGGTAGTTACCGAGCCACCAGTGGTGCTGGATACCGTCAATATCACCATGATGGGTTCGGGGTGCGACGTCTCAAAAGTGGCGGTGATGGAATAGGAAGCGTTCATGGCGATGGTGGTCTCGGCAGCATCGACATCGGCGATGGTACTTACATTGCCAGTCCACCTCAAAAACTGGTAGCCTACGTTAGGCTCAGCGACAAGGTCGACCGTCGTGTTAGCGGCATGGACAGAAGTCCCCTCACCGGGGGTGGTTACCAAGCCGCCTTCGGTGCTGGAGATGGTGAGGCTATGCCAACCTTCGTCTAGTTCAAAGTTGGCGGTGATGGAGTAGGAGCCGTTCATGGTGATGTTGGTCGAGGCAGCCTCAGGATTGTCGATTTCATCCACATCGCCAGTCCATTCCACAAAGTGGTAGTGTTCGTCATATTCAGCAACAAGGTTGACCACCATGCTAGCGGCATAGATAAAAGGCCCTTCACCGGGTTCGGTTACCGAGCCGCCTTCGGTGCTGGAGATGGTGAGGCTATACCAACCTGGGTCTAGTTCAAAGTTAGCGGTGATGGAGTAAGAGTCATTCATGGTTATGTTGGTCGAGGCAGCCTCAGGATTGTCGATTTCCTCCACATCGCCAGTCCATTCCACAAAGTGGTAGTGGTTGCCAACGTCAGCCTCAGCGACAAGGGAGACCACTTCCTCGGCATCGTAGATATACATTCCCTCACCGGGGGTGGTCACCTCACCGCCAGGGGTGCTGGAGATGGAGAGGCTATACTGACCCTCCAGAGGCTCAACAGCGATACCAAGCCCATTAATAATGTGCCCTGCCTTGTTAATGAACGCGTAGTCGTGGGAGCCAGCAAAAACCAGCCCCACGAACTCTCCATCTTTATCCACCGCGGAGCCTGAATCACCGTGCCCTGAGAAGGACCAATTCACTTGCTCTACTATAATTTGGTCCACGAAATGAGCTGCTTGGCCGTCGTACTCAACCCAGACAGAGCCATTGGTTTGATACACCTCGCCGGTGGTTACTCCAGTCGTGCGCCCAGATTTTCGTACGATATCTCCCGTAGAGACCTCGGTCCACCCTTCAACCCAGTAATTATCTCCTTCATCAAACTGCTCACCGTAGGACGCATCAACACCCTCATCAATACTGCCTATAGCAGCATCAGCATAGTTTTCCGCACCAGGGTCAAAGTCAATAGGTATGTATGCTTCTAGTTCCCCCACCCGATCTCCCATATTTCCTCCGTCGCCACTTCCGGGCTGGATGATGTCTGTTCCTAGGGCGAGAAACTCATGCGTATCCGGATCCATAGCGATAACGTGGGCATTAGACAGAATCTTGTCGTCATAGGTGACCATGCCCAGGGTTCCGGCATAATACAGGTCCGGGACGTAGGCTGACAGGCTTATCCCGCCAACCAGAGGGCTGACCTCGTGTCGTCTCTCAGGACTAACGCCGTTTAGGGGCTCCGCTACCTGAGTAGAAAATGCTTGTATTTTCCCGGTAACTTCCGTCCGCACCGCGTAGCCTTCAAAGGAGCGCGGCACTCTTTGCTTCGTCTGTTCATTCTCGACAAAGACGGTGATTTCGCCCTCAGCTTCCGAATGGGCGATGCCAACAAAGCCGGCTCCCGCCAGAGGCAAAAGTTCTTGTTCCAGCGCCTTTCTGGCTTCCGCCAGTGACTTTCCACGACCAGGATTTTCACCGGCCAAAGCCGGGACAGCGCCAAAAAGCAGCACACCAACAAGAATCAGTGCTAAGAACAATAGAAGCTTTTTCTCTTTCTTCATCTCTTCTCATCCGTTAAATTAGCCATTATTTTTACTCTCTTACGATAAAACCTTAAAACTCTTGCCTTTTATTAACCTCTCTTTTGTCACTGAACAGACTGTCTATAATCCTTCAGTCCACTCACAGTAAAGTGACAAATACTGCCCAAACTGCTTATAGTATATCATCCCCACACTGTCAGGTTTTTTCAGGATTCTTCCAGAATTTCATGCCATCCGGTAAAAAAAGTCGGCAAATTATGAGTGGTGGTTTAAATCATCTAAAATCTAACCGAAAGTTATGATTTGGTCTGGTTAAACCTTTAGACCGTTTAATTGTCACCCTGACCCTGAGTGAACCGAAGGAGAGGGTCTCTATATTCTTCGGCTGCCCAGGGCGACCTCAGAATCGCAGAGAGGATTATTAAACAAGCTCAACTTTAGAAGGAGGTAAAGCCAGACTATGAAGAAGGTTGACACCACAACCGAACCAAGGCCACACCAAAAGAGAAGCAATTCTTGTGATGCAGCCCCTGGTTTGATTCAAGTCACTTAAGCAGGCCCTTATGCTTCTTAATCAGATATTCCCCTTCTTCAATGTCTCAGTGGGCTCGAAAACTTTGACATCAAACTCTTGGGCAAGGTCTTCACATATTTTGGCTAATTTATCATACCCTATCCCCTTGGCAAGCTGAAAGGGACCAATCACCGAACCGCCTCCATTAACCATCGCCTTGTCAATTTCGTCCGGACTCTTGACTACTCCGGCCTCGAGCAACTTTGTCGCCTCGTTAACCTGAAGGGCAATCAAGGCAGTGGGGTCGAAGTCTTCTTTCGCCTTGGATAAGTCTATCTCTGGCCTGCCTTTAGACCAGTCAAAAATGCCCTTTCCTGTCTTCTTCCCCAGCGTACCAGCGTCAATCTTAGCTTTGAGCCAGCTGGGCGGCGCGTAGTCGCGAGAGAGTTTGTCAGCAAAATAAAGAGCGCCGTGATAGGCGACATCCAGCCCCACATAGTCCATCAGCTCGTATGGCCCCATAGGCATACCTATCTTTCTCATCTTGGCATCGATTTCCATCGGGGCAGCCACGCCTTTTTCTACCATCAGGCTAAGTAGAATCTGGGCCGGCGCGTTGATCCGATTATAAACAAATCCGATAGAGTCTTTCTCAACCCTGACCGGCACCTTGTTCATCTTCAGCGCCAGATTATATGCCACCTGCATTGTCTCCTCGGTTGTCTTTCCTCCCTTTGTGACCTCGACGAGCTTCATCAGGACAGCCGGGTTAAAGAAATGCATGCCGACGACCTGCTCCGGCCTCTTCGTAGCCGCGGCAATCTCCGTGATGCTCATATTGGAGGTATTCGAAGCCAGTATGGCATGTTTTGGAGCGGCTGCATCCAGCGCCTGGAAAACCTGCTTCTTGAGGTCCATAATCTCGGGAACTGCCTCAATAACAAAATCAGCGTCCTTAACAGACTCAGCAATATCAACAAAGGTCGTGATGTTAGCCACCATCGCCTTTTTGTTCTCTTCAGTGATTTTCTGCTTTCCCGCGAGCTTATCCAGGCTCTCCTTAATTCTGGAAAGCCCCCTGTCAACAAATCTTTGCTCGATGTCCCGCAGTGCTACCTTGTAGCCCGCAAGCAGCGCCACCTCGGCAATGCCATGTCCCATGTCGCCAGCCCCCATAACCGCAATTTTCTTGATGTCTTCAACTTTCATAACAGAAAACCTCCTTTTATTTTTTACTTTCGCCCCAGAAAGTTATTCTCCGGTGAAGACCGGCTCTCGTTTCTGAATAAACGCCATCGCGCCTTCCATGGCGTCCTTCGTTTTGCTTATCCGTTGTGAGCCTTCCAGTTCTATTTTCACGCCCTGGTCAGTGGTGGTCTCAAGTCCCCGGGTCACTGCGTCGAGGATTACCTGTATAGCAACCGGGGCCTTTTTCGCCAGCGCCCTGGCAAGTTCTTTAGCATCATTCATCAACTGCCCTGGCTGAGACACCCTGGTTATAAGCCCGATGCTCAAAGCCTCGGGAGCGTTGATTCTGGTGCCGAGTAGAAGCATTTCAAGTGCTTTGGTCCTCCCCACCAGCCTGGGCAACCGCTGGGTGCCACCCCAGCCAGGTATAATACCTCGGTCAATCTCGGGCTGTCCCATCACCACCTGCTCGGAGTTGAGCATTATCCTAAAGTGGCAGGACATTGCCAGCTCGCAACCACCACCGAGGGCAAAGCCATTCACGGCAGCGATTACCGGCTTGGGATACTTTTCGATGTGGCTGAACACCTCTTGCCCCCGGGACATAGACTTCTCACCCTCCGGCGTCCCGGCCGTTTTTAAATCAAAGCCGGCTGAAAATCCTCTTTCGCCGGCTCCGGTGATGATTATGGCTCTCACCGCTTTATCCTTTTCCCACTCGGTCAGAACCGTATCCAGCTCATCAAGCACAGCCAGATTTATCGGATTTGCCGGCGGCCGGTTCAAGGTGATTATGCCGACATTTTCCTCTCGTTCTACAATTAAATTCTCATAAGCCATGAGTTCCTCCTTGTTTTGAGATTTTCCACCGGCGCCATGATTTCTTTAATATCGCTATACCTCCTCCTTTCAGTCGGGCAGCTCGCAAAGCGCCGCACCAGTAGAAACAGTGAGATGTTAACACCCACAGCAGTGGCTTGTCAACGGCTAAAAGATAACAGTTTAGCTTTCCGAAATCCCAGCCTATAACATATACTTCCCACACGGTCAAGCCACCAAGAAGCGCGTTGTGTCAATTAGTTTGGGGAAAGGTCTTGTTGCTAAAAGGCGTGAAATGGGAATAGAATACTCACAAAAGTAAGCATGGTCGAAAGTTGTGAGCTGTGGACAGCAGGTGAGCGGTACGATAGTTCTGGGCATCGGCAACCGGCTGGGCGGCGATGACGCCGCCGGCACCTGTGTGGTGGACATGCTCAACCGGAGGCGGCACAGAGCCAAGTCTCTCCTCCCCACTGAGATTATGGCCATAGACGCTGGCACTGCTCCGGAAAGCTATACCTCGGTTATCCGCCAGCACCGGCCTGACTTATTGATACTGGTAGATGCCGCCGATATGGGCTTACCCCCCGGTGCTCTGCGCACAATCGCGCCAGAGAAAATCAGCATTTTGTCCTTTTCCACACACCACATGCCCCTTTCCATGTTTATATCTTATGTAAAGGAATTTTGCGGGAAGGTCCTGCTTGTCGGCGTGCAGCCTGAGCGGACAGAGACAGGCAGTGGTATTTCCAAAGCGGTGCGCAAAAGCGTGAAGAAACTGGCTGAGGCTATTCTGGAAGGACGGATAGCTGAAATTCCGCTGCTGGGGTAAAGGAGCTAGCTCTGCTCGGCCGGCTTCTCTGCGGCTCCGGTGTCTGGTTCCTTTCTCTCCACCGAGCCCGGTAGCCCGCCGCTGTCAACGATTACCAGCTCGTCGGCGTACTTATCATAGGTGGCTAGCAGAAACTCTTCTGTCATGGATAGCACCTTGGGTGGGCAGATTTCAACACACTGAGCGCAGAAGCAACATCTGGAGACGAATATTTTCACCTTTTTCTCTTCGGGTATAAATTCTATGGCTTTTGTCGGGCAGACCTCAATGCACAACCTGCATCCGGTACACCTCTCCTTATTAAGTGCGATTTTTCCCCGAAATTTAGACGGCACCGGCACTGGCGGAATCATCTTCAATTCGCCTTTTGTAACACTGTTTAGGAATTGAATGGTTGATGCTGGAGCATATTTTGCCGGAAACTTATTTGTCGCTGGATTTAGAAAGAGCTGCTTTAATATCGTTCTTGCTGCTTCAAACATTTTCATCACACCATCAAATCGACTGCTATCAGTATCAGACCGACGAGACTGATGAGGGTCATGGCTATTATGTAGACCCAGCTTACCTGACTTATCTTGAATCGTGCCATTGCCGTGCGTATCACCGACATACTAATGAACATCACAGCAAAGACCTTGACCAGAAAGAATAAGCCATCCACTATGCCGGCGAGGACTGGCGTGCCAATTCCAACCAAAGGGGAGAGGTTATATGGAATGAATAGAGCCACTACTAATGATGACATGGCAAAAGCCTTTATTATATCAGCGAGGTAGAACAAACACAGGTTTCTGCCCGAATATTCAACCAGTATTCCGCCAGCGAGTTCAGTTTCAGCCTCAGCTACATCAAATGGCACCTTGGCACCTTTACCTGATGTAACCACCAGGAGGGTAAATACCAGAATCAGCGAGCCGATTATTCCTAGCGGGCCAACCAAACTCCATATAGGATATTCGGCAATCGTAGAAAACATAAATGGGTTGGCGGGTGGAGTTAGCTGAGTGGTAACGTGACCTATGCGCCAGCCGAGAGAAACTATAGCTACTGCCAGAGGGAATTCATAGCTCATCAAGACGACCATCTCCCGCTGTGCCCCCACGGTGGCATATGGTGAACTGGAGGCAAAACCACCTACGGCAAAAGCAAGAGACGGTAGTATCAACAGGTATACTATTAATAGGGCATCACCAAATCCACCTAAAAGCGCTTGCAGCCCAAACAAAGGTATGTAAAGTAATAGTAAAGCCGAAGTTATCAGGCAAATAAATGGGGCTGCCGTGAACAGCCAGGAGACAGCACCATCAGGTATGATGCTCTCTTTCATCAGCAGCTTTTGCACGTCTCGGAAGGGCTGCACTATGGGAGGTCCCACCCTCCCCTGCATATGCGCCACCAGCTTGCGGTCGATGCCGCGGTAGAGCATGCCGAAAACACCGCCGATGAACACCAGTACGGCGGAGCCAACAATGATAATCACGCCGTTTATCCAGATATTTTCTCCCAGTAAGTTCATCGCGGCAGCTCCTTCGTCTTTTCTACAGAAAGCCGGTGGAGTTCCTCGTAGCCCACCACCGACTTCCGGCCGACGGCTCTGTCCGTTACCACAATCCGGTTGGTGCAGGACATACACGGGTCAATGGAGGCAAAAGCGATGGGCACATCGGCAATCTGCATGCCTTTGAGTATAGTGGGAACCGCCATCAGGTTAACATAGGTGGGCGCCCTCACCTTCCAGGTGGCCAGGGTGCTCTGCCCAGCCTCCAGACGAACATAATGTATGACTTCACCCCTAGGTGCTTCGGCTCGCCCGATACCTTCACCTTCTGCTTGGGTCAGCGTCTTTAAAAGCACCGCTGTCTTTGGTTGTGCCAGTATCGGACCGGGTGGCATTTTCTCCAAACACTGCTCAATGATTTCAATCGCCTGCTTAACCTCCAGTAATCGAACGATAATCCGGTCATACACATCGCCGACTACAGTCCCGCTGACCATGTCTGGAGTCATGGCTTTGATATCCAAATCGGCATAGGCAGCGTAAGGCTGGTCCTGCCTCACATCTTTGGGGACGCCGCTTGCCCTGGCTGTTGGTCCAACCGTGAGCAATTTCAACGCATCTTCCCTCTTCAGGACGCCTACATTCTTTGTCCGCATCCGTATCGTCCTATCGTCTAAGAATACCCTTTTTAGCTGGCCAAATAGGCTCTTATAGTAATCCAAGGATTGTCTAATCCTGGGGAATTGCTCTTCAGTAATGTCTCTCCGCACCCCACCAATTTGAAACATAGCCTTGGTAATCCGGTTTCCGGTCACGTATTCAATTAAATCCATTATTTCTTCCCTAACCCGCCAGGCAAGATAAAAAATGGTGTCAAAGCCAATCTCGTGAGCGGCAATCCCAGCCCACAGTAGATGGGAATGTATGCGCTCCATTTCAGCGGTAATCGTCCTTATATATTCAGCACGCGCCGGTGGAGTGATTCCAGCAGCGTGCTCAACAGCCATAACAAATGCGAACGGATGACATATATTGCAGATACCACATATCCGTTCCGCTAGGTATATACTCTGGATAGGGTTATTTCTATTCATACCGAGCCACTCGATACCGCGGTGAACCTGTCCCGCAAAGATATCCACATCCACAATCTCTTCACCATCAACGCTAAGAGCAAGCCGAATCGGTTCCTTCAGCGCCGGATGAATTGGACCTACAGGGATGGTATACGTTGCCTTTTTCGTCTCTTCCAGTGTCATTTTGGCTCCCTTCCCGGCAGAACCCTAAGCATGTCATTCGGTGGGCCCTTCTCATCTTTTCTCCAGGGATAAGCACCTTCGGGAAAGTCCTCAGGCAGGAATAATCGTCTTTTATCCGGGATACCGACCACCTCTACTCCCATCATTTCCTGGGTTTCACGCTCGGTAAATAGTGCCCCGGGGATGAGGTCGGTAATCGTTGGTATCTTCAGGTCACTCTTGGGCAGCTTCACCCGCAGCCCCAGGCTCAACTCCTCCAGGTGATGGCCATAGTAAATGGTGAAGTGGTAGATGAGCTCTACCTCAGCGCCCAGGTCGCTCGAGGAGATAATGGCCAGGTGGGGGTATTGCTGGAGGTGGCAGATATGGTCAACAGCGTCGCGGAAGGCGCTCTTTTTCACCTCGACCCAGAGGCTGCGGAACTTATTCTTCTTGACGGCAACCTCGCACTGATAGATTTTGGCGTCAATAAAGCTATCTCCCAGAGCTGTCTTGAAGCTATCAATTATTTTTTCAGGAGTCAGTAATTCCATTTAGCTTACTCCCTGCTCAGCTTTCTCGAGCTTTACCCAGGCCATGACCACACTGTGAATAATGGCCTCCGGCCGCGGCGGACATCCCGGGACATACACATCCACCGGTATAATCTGGTCTACGGGTCCCGCCAAATTATACGATTCGTAGAATACCCCCCCTTCTATGCCGCAGTTACCAACTACCATGACCAGCTTGGGGTCAGGTGTTTGTTCGTATATGCGCTTGACTCGCGGCACCATCTGCTTAACCACCGGACCCGTCACCAGTAATACATCGGCATGGCGGGGTGAGCCCACCAGCATGATGCCAAAGCGCTCGACATCGTAACGGGGGGTAAGCACGGCTAGAATCTCGATATCGCATCCATTGCACGAGCCAGTGTTAAGGTGGTAGACCCACAATGCTCTTTTAAATGCCTTTAAGCTCAAATATCTCTCCTATATTAGTTCAAACTATTTAGCTAGCCCGCGATAAGGAGTATTATGGCACTTATGGCCGTAACAGCTACGAACCAGAGTACATAGTCATTTATTATTCCAGTATGGGGTCTTAGGACCTGGTTATAGTATTCCTTAAGAGTTTCAAAGAATCCCCAGTATATATTGCCTACCCTTATGTGGCGCTGCCCTGCTTCGGGAACCTCTTCCCCACATAGAAAGATCTGTGTTTGAGCCGTATCCTTCTTATATTTTTTCTGTCCTCGCCTCCTGAAGAAGTAGACTACTACCATCACTACTGCAAAAGCAATGATCAAGATGATAGGGTTCCAAAAGGCGTAGCCAGATTCTAGAATTAACGTCATGGTGTAGCTCCCGTAACTGCGTTGATATATGCTCCCTGGTTTATTAAAGCATCGGCAGCAGGGTTAATTATCCAATTAACAATTAGCGCTGGAAACAGAGTAATGAAGATAATGCCTGCAGCTAGTATCACCATGGCAATTATCATGGACCTCGGAACCTCTTTCACCTCTTTATATTCAGGCAGTTCCGCTCCCATAAATGCTGAATGAAAAGCCTTGGTAAAGGATGCCAGAGTCAAGATCGAGACTATTATACCTGTTATAGTAAGGATTGGATGAAATTGGTACACAGACTCATAAATTAGTATTTTTGATGAAAATCCGTTGAGAGGAGGGATACCGGAAATAGACAAGGTTCCAATTATGTACAGTATAGTAGTCCACTTCATCTTGTGGGCTAAGCCACCCATTTTGGTAAGGTCTCTGGTACCGGTGCAGTAGAACAGAGCTCCACCAGTGAAGAATAGAAGTGGCTTATACATGGCATGATTTAAGATATGGAAAATACCTCCGCTTATAGCGTCTCTACCATAGGTGGCTAGAAGTGCTGGGTTGCCCAAAACAGCCAGCCCCACACCTACCCCAACCCACATATACCCCAGCTGAGAGATAGCATGATAGGACATAAAGCGCATGACATCTTTCTGAAAGACAGCCATGGTAACTCCAACAAACATGCTTAGTAGCCCGAAGATTATTAGTATCCAACCCACCACAGACGTGCCTAGCATACCCCCATATAGGGTAAAGCAAACTCTGAAAGCAGCATACATACAAGCGTGGCTTGTTATTACCAGCATGCCAGTTATACTCGCCGGGGCAACGGAATAGGCATCAGGAAACCACAGGTGTAAGGGTACCATCCCCGCTTTCATGGTAAACGCTATTAATAACAGGGCTAAGGCTATCTTGTCTGGCGTTGTATATTGAATTACCTGGGCGAGAGCCCCTATATTGAGCGAGTTATACTGGGCATAAAGTAGACCAATAGCAAATAAAACCATCAGAGACGCAATGGCAGATACGACTATGTATTTGAATCCGCCTTCTTGGGTGTCGGCAAACTTGGTTCTGAAAGCTATCAGCGCTGCCCCAGAAATAGAAGCTATTTCTAAAAAGACGAACAAATTGAATAAATCACCAGTGAACATCATTCCGAAACCGCCGGTCACCATAAGCAATAAAAGGGTATAGAACCTGTTTTGTCCTGTCTCACTTGCTATATGAGAAAAAGAAAATATAGCTGCAGCTAAGGAAACAATCGACCAAATTATGCCCATAAGTATGGACATGCCATCTACTTCCAGGATTATCCGCACCGGCGCCATGAATCCCGTGGGGGTAGTAAGGTCAGGGGAAGTGGCACCAAGAGTATAAATGTGGATTCCATTGATGGCGATATCCTTTGCCAGAGCAAAAACCAGAAATGCTACAAATGCCAGGCTAACTATTACAAGTGCATTTCTGGCTTTTTTACTTGTCATACCTACTAGTGGTATTAAAAATGCTGTCACCAGAGGTATGGCTATAATCAAGATGGAGGAGTGAGTTATTAGAGTATCCAAATCACTATCCTTTCATCTTTCTAGATTTTTCTGAATCTAGGCTTCCGGTATGGCGGTAAATGTGTATCACCATGGTCAGCATCAAGGCCAACACTGCAACGTTGATGACGATACTGGTCAGGGTGAGTGCCTGGGGCACGGACAGGACCATGGGTCCTTCTGGCACATCGGTATAGATAGGAGCCGTCCCTCCTGCCCGGTAGCCCAGCGACACCAGAAACAGATTGACCCCTGCCGCCAGCATGGCAATGCCCATAATGAGCTTAATCAAATTCTTTTTGAATATGATTATATAAAAAGATACCCCCACCAGCAGCGCTGCCGCTAGAAAGGGGAAATTGAGAGGAATGTACTCCATTATTCTTCCACCTCCTCACCACTGGAAAATAGCGCTATAGCCAGAACCACTGCTGAAAGGCCGGCTATCACCTTAAGGCCCACAGCGAAGTTCATCAGGGGAATGACCCCTCCCGTCCAGATATCCCCCGGGCCAGGACCGGGGACAGGAATCCTGCCGAAGATTGGCGTGCCCACTAGGAAGTTATAAAAAAAGACAGTGCCTATCCCGGCAAAAGCTAGGGCGGCAAAGATTAAGGCCCCGGTGCTTTCCATTATTGATAAAACACGCTCACGCAGCGATTTTTTAAGTTCCTTAGAGCTGAAGGCCACCAGCAACATGATTACACCGGAAACGATGATAGCACCACCCTGAAAGCCTCCGCCCGGGGTAATATGTCCATGTGCAATAACATACAGGCCGAAGATGAGGATGAACAGGATAAGCTGGTTGGCCACGGTGCGCACAATCTTTGACAGCATCAGGAACTCTCCTCCTTGCGTTTCAATGTTCGTAACAGAAGCAACACCCCCATCACCGCCGTGAACAGTATCGTGGCCTCCCCCAGTGTATCAAGCGCGCGGTAGTCAAAGAGCACCGCCGCTACCACGTTGTTGCTCCCGGTTTCTTCTTGGGCGTTCTCAATTATATAATCGTCCATATCGGATGGAGGGTAACCAAAGTCACGCATGATTGGAGGCAGCACCCCCCACACCAGAAGGGCTACCAGAACAAGCAACAAAATCAGGCCTGTAACTTGTCTCATTATTCACTCCATACGCTTGGTCGCTCTGATGGTGATGATAAGGATAGCTGTGGTCACAGCCGCCCCGATTCCCGCTTCGGCAATGGCCACGTCAGGAGCCTTCATAAGATAAAACTGAAAGGCTAACAACAGACTCAGCACAGCCAGCGCCACGACCGCATACAAGAGATCCCGAGATACGGCGACAAATATGGCACAGACAACCAGTACCACCGGTATAATGATATGCAGAGGCCCAGCTTCAATCATTCTCTTTCCCTCCCAGGTCATCCACCACCGCCCTGGCGGGCTTTTCTCCGCTGCGATGCGCCGCCCGGGCAATGGCGTGAGCGCCGGTGGCATTGGTGACCAGCAGCGCCACCAGCACCAGCACTGCATGTACGCACATTACAGACTGAGAAGTCCCTCCCTGTGCCCAGATTCCGGCGGCCTGCATGATTACCGCCATGATGAGGAAGATGGAGCCAAAGGTGGTGCATTTGGTAGCGGCATGCAGCTTGGTGTACATGTCGGGAAAACGGTGGAGACCGACGACTCCGATTAGATTGAAGAAAAGGCCAATTCCTATGAATATATAGGTTACTATGTTCAGCGCCGCCACTAAAACTTGCTCCCCCCAATGAATTTGGCCACATACAGCGTCATGGTGAACGAGAGCAAAGCATACACGATGGCCACGTCAATAAAAATCGCATGATTGAACATCATCCCCACAATGACCAGACTGGCCACCACCAGAGTGTTGGTGGTGTCAAAAGCCACCAGCCTCGTCGGCGCTCCCGGCCCGATAAGGATGCGTGCCACGGCGATGATAATACACACCGCCATAACTATGACCGCCGGAAGCCAGTTCATCCCGCGATTCTCCTCGCCCAGTCAGGGAAATTGTGGCATATCGGATGGTAGTCTCTCGGCATGTCCTTGAGCACCTCAGGGTCAACATTTATCCAGTGAACATATAGCTCGTTGGTTTTCTCGTCAACGTCCACGCTCAGTGTTCCGGGCGTCAGGGTGATGGAATTGGCCAGGATGGTAAGTGACAAGTCGGTCTTCAGGTTGGGATTTATCTTCACGATGGCCGGATTAATCCGGCCGGTGATGACACGGTAGGCCACGTCAACATTGGCCTTGGCCATGGCAAAGAAAAGGGGGAACAGGTAAACGAGGAAGGTAAACCACCGCACCGGGTTCAGCATGCGCAGGTCTTTGCCGATGAACCGGTTCTTGAGCAGGGCACCAACCACCACGGCGAACACTGCCCCGATGATGAGCTCGGCATTACTCCATAAAAAAACGGTGCCGCTACCAATAGTGAGAAGGAGATAAACCACATAAGCGACTGCCGTTGTAATTAGAAACTTCATGCTTTACCGCGTAAACAGCTTCTCTGCTGAGAGGGATTCTATTTCAGGGCTGGTTACTTAGCTGTAATAGCTTAGTTTCCTCAAAAGCTTGACATGAATTATATATCATCCGCCGGAAATTATCAAGCCCCCCTATTTTCCACCTTTGCACGGAGACAGAATATCAGCTAGTTGCCTTGGTGTCGCTTAACGTTCTCAAGATGATGAGGTTTACCAGATATGTGAAACTTCTATCGCTTTATGGCATTGGTTTTCACTTGTTCTAATACCCAGGAGCACCACCTTTCTATCCCCTCGCTGGTCTTGCAGGAAAGTTGAAAAACCTCGGCTTTAGGATTTAGTCCTTCAACGGAACGGTGAAAGGCGGCAATATCGAAATCAACATGGGGAAGAAGGTCCATCTTATTTATTATCACAGCATCGGCATCGATAAAGATCAAGGGATATTTAATGGGTTTATCATCCCCTTCAGGCAGGCTGGAAATCACCATTCGTTTGTGTTCTCCCAGGGTAAATTCGGAGGGGCAAATGAGATTGCCTACATTCTCGATTAAGAGTAGGTCTATGTTATCCAGGGGCATGTCCTTTAGAGCTGACTCAATCATGGCAGCCATTAAAGAACAACTTTCCGGCATATTTCGGGTATTTATTTGAACTACTGCTTTTGCCTCGCTCTGCACTTTCTCAGCATCTACTGTGGAAGCAACATCGCCTTCGATAACAGCCATGTTCAGCCTGCCTTTCAGCCTCGTCAGAGTTTGTAGAATAAGGCTCGTCTTGCCGGCACCTGGAGCTGACATAATGTTAATAGCAAAAACCCTGTGCCTATCCAATAGCTGTTGATTTCGCTTAGCTATGGTCTCATTAGCCTCCAGAACGTTCTGGATAACCTCTATTTTTTTCATTCTACTTCCATGCTTTCAATATAGAGTTCTCGTCCCTTGGATATTTCTACGCTCTGGCCCCGGCATTTGGGGCAAGCCCACAGAGTATCTTGGGGGTGGAAAATCGTGGAACAATTCCGACAACGCAATTGAGCTGGCACTAATTCAAAGTGGAGTACTGCTCCTTGAGCGATGGTATCTTTGCTGAGAGGATCGAAATAAAACTGAATACAATCGGGGACAAATCCTGACATCTCGCCAATTACTAAGTTAATTTGGATGACCTTGCTAGCTTGCGCCTCACCAGCTTTGGCTAAAGCAATATTAACTATGTTTTCAGTTACTCCAAGTTCATGCATTTGGTGAAGCAAAGCAAGCTGCTATATTGTAAACTACTCCCTGCTTTAATTTCAATCCAGCGAAAGGTTCCAGTTTGGATACCGCGGTACGATAAAACCTGTTATTTCCCCACTCTATATATTTTTAGGTTTCGATTCTCCAATCGTGGGAGTATATGTTAAACATTTTTGAACTGGCAAAACCTATAAGTGTTATCCCGTATTTATTGGCTTCTTTTATAGCTAGGTCCGTGGGGGCAGTGATGCTTATAACTATTGGTATTTGGCAAAAGATCGCCTTTCTTATTATGGAAGCCGTTTGTCGGCACGAGGTAATCAGGGAACTGTTTGCCAAATTGATTCCATCTCTAATTGCCAGGCCGATGGCTTTATCTATGGCGCAATGTCTACTTACGTCCTCTACAAAAATCTCCTTGTCCTCGCAGATCCCAATAACATGTGTACAGCCAGTCTTTTCATACAAAAAACTGTTTTCATTGAGACTTTTTACCAAATTAAAAACTTCGCTTTTGGTTAACTTTTTCTTCGAATCACAGTTCTGGGGAGTCTTAACCAATTCTTCAGAAAAATTTACCTCAAACTCGCTGCTGCTAAGTTTCTTGATCCGGGACAAAGAAGGGTCTATGCCTCTTGATTTCAAATAGCCAGCTATCATCTCTTCCAGGTCAACGGGAATGCAGTAGAATTTTTGAATTTCTCCATTGAGCTTAACGATAATCTCTTCTTCATGGGCAAGCTCATCTGTCTTCCTCCACTTAGCATCCTTGGAAATTCCTAAAGTTTCTATTTCGATACTTCTTTTCTCCATGATTTGTGGAAATCCTTTATATCGTCTATTATGCTTCTGCAAGCATCGAAAGCTGGCTCTCTGTGAGAGGCGGAAACTGCTACTAATAGAATATTGGCTGATATGCCTAAGAAACCCACTCGATGTATTATGGCTACATCCTCGACATCAAATCTATCGATTGCTCTTTTTTCTATCTCCTCTAGTTTCCGGACAGCGTGGTTATCGTCCTCAAATTCCAGTCCATTACCCGAAGGGAATTCACGTACAGTGCCTAGATAAATTGATATCGCCCCTATTTTGGGGTCCTTCATCTTCTTGGTTATCTCATCGATGGAGAAGTCTTCTCTTCTTACCTCAATCATCTCGGCTCACCAATGTGGTTACATGTTTGGGATTTATTTTCACAGGCCGGTCATTTAGTGTTCTCTTAATTTGGGCTATTTACAGTTTCTTGTTGAGGGAGCTATATTTGGCAGGTTTCACAACTTGTGGCAGAGCAGGAGCTACAAGAGGAACTTCCCCCAATCGGGGTAGATGGCCCTTCACTGCTTTTAGAAAAAGAGGCAAAAGAAGAGAATATCCGTTTAGCACCATTGTGACAGTGGGGGCAAGAGGCACTTTCGTTTGCTCGGGCTTGGTGGCGAAGCAATTCAAACTTGAAGTTACAATCAGGGCAAAAATATTCATAGATGGGCATTTTTAATCCTTTCCTTGCTCAAAAGCTCTTAAGAATACGTCAGGGACTTGAGGAACCTGGGTATCCGTCCATCTTTTGAGACAAATCGAGGAGCAAAAATTATAATGCTCAACTGTTCCTGGACCTTTCCATCGTGAAACCATGAGCCAACCATTGAGCACCTGGCAAGGTCGCTCCTCTCCTGTATGTTCTACCGTTTTACCACAAGAGTGGCAGATAAAGTATCCCTGGGGCATTTAAATCTCCAGCCTGATTCACTTCTGACCTCTTTTTGAAATGCTGCCGCAGGTTAGACGGCTACTACCTCCTTAACTTCAGGCACCTGTTCCTTGAGCACCCGTTCAATCCCATCCTTCAAGGTCATACTTGCCATGGGGCAGCCACCGCAGGCACCAGTCAACCTTAATGTCACCACTCCATCCTTGACATCTATTAGTTGGACATCCCCTCCATCAGCTAACAATGCCGGTCTCACTTGTTCCAGGGCTGCTTGTACCTTTTCTCGCATTTCTACCTCCTTACTTTGTTAAATAATAGGGCTAAAGCTGCCAATTGTCAACTTAAGCTGAACTTGAGGCACCGGCCTGCTCTTGGGCAGTATTATCACCAAGCTAGTTTGTCCTCAAGGAAGTTGGTATAGAGGACAAAGATAATCTATAATACAGGTTTGGGAGTTTACCGCATGATTTCTGTGGAAGGAGCCCTGGAGAAGGTTTTGAGCTATGTTGAGGTTCTTGAGCCCGAGCGGAAGCCTATTTTGGACTGCCTGGGACAGGTTCTGGCTGAGGATGTCTATTCCACTATAGATATTCCCCCGCTGGATAATTCCGCCATGGATGGTTATGCCCTGCGAGCCAAGGATACTCGGGGGGCTGGTGAATCATCACCGAGATATTTGGTCGTGGTCGGAGAGGTTGCTGCCGGGTCTATGCCCACAAAAGAAGTCAGGCCGGGGACGGCTATCCGCATTATGACAGGAGCGCCATTGCCTGAAGGGGCTGATGCCGTAGTTCGATTTGAGGACACCGATGAAGTTAGCCGCAAATCAGCTAGGGGAGACTTGTCGCAAATCGGTATATTGTGCCAGGCGAAGGAGGGATTGAATGTCCGAGGTAGAGGTGAGGATATTGCCAAGGGAAATTTAATTCTTAAAAAAGGAAAGGTGCTTCGCCCTCAAGAGATAGGAGTGCTGGCCTCCCTGGGGCTCTCCACTGCGCTGGTTATCCGTCGGCCGATTGTGGCTATTCTAGCTACGGGAGACGAGCTCATTGGTGTTGACCAGCCATTGGCTCCGGGTAAGATTCATGATAGCAATAACTATGCCATTGCCGCCGAAGTCTCTCGCTATGGTGGGATTCCCAAAATCCTGGGCATAGGGCGCGATTCGGTTCGGTCTCTAACCGAGAAAATCGATGAGGGTTTGGACGCAGATATGCTCATTACCTCCGGCGGTGTGTCCAAGGGAGACTACGATATAGTAAAGGATGTCCTGGCAGAGCATGGGGAGGTTGGTTTCTGGACGGTTTGTATGAAGCCCGGAAAACCGCTTGCCTTTGGGGTTATGAAGAAGGTGGAAGGAGGGAAAAAGGGGAAGGTGCCTCATTTGGGATTGCCGGGCAATCCCGTCAGCTCCATGATTACCTTTGAACAATTCGCCCGTCCTGCCATACTAAAAATGCTGGGTAAGGAAATTCTGGCAAAGCCAGCCGTCCGAGCGGTTATTGAGGATGATGTTGTGAATACTGATGGCCGCCGCCTCTTTGCCAGGGTAAATGTAACCAGGCGCGGTGGTCAATATCATGCCTCCGTCACCGGCCCCCAGGGCTCGGGAATCCTTACATCCATGGCCAGAGCCAATGGTTTGGCTGTTATCCCCGAAAGTAGCAAGGGGGTTAAGGCCGGAGACATGGTCGAGGTGCAGATGTTGGATTGGGGAGAGGGGCAAGGCGAGGTGAAAACGTTGCCGATTGTTTCAATCGTGGGCAAATCACGATCTGGTAAAACAGTGCTTATGGAGCAACTTATTGCCGAGTTTAAAGGAAGAGGATATAAAGTCGCTGCCTTAAAGCATAGTCGAGGCAGGATGGAAATAGACCACCCCGGAAAAGATAGCTGGAGGTTTGCTCAAGCGGGCAGCGATGCCGTATTTGTTAGCTCGCCTGGCAAGCTTGCCTTTATTAAAAGTTTGGACCACGAGCTTGATATTGAGGAAATTATGCCCATTGTTGGCGCTGAATTCGACCTCGTCCTCGTCGAAGGATTCAGGAAAAGCAAAACTCCTAAAATCGAAGTGCATAAAAAAGAACTCGGCGATGACTTATTGTGTTCTCCCGAGGAACTTTCGGCTATTGTTACTGATGGGTCATTGGATACTGATATCCCTCAGCTTCCATGGGGTGATACAGTAACAGTGGCTGATTTTATAGAAAAGAATTTTGTGTTGAAAAGCCAGGACGGTGCCTTTCTACCCCGAGGAAGGAAAAGGGTTAGGTGAAGAAAATGTTTACCGTAGGGATATTAACCATCAGTGACAAAGGCTCAAGAGGGGAGCGTCAGGATAAGAGCGGAGAGGCTATTCGAGAAATCCTCTCCAGTATGGATGCCCGCATTGTAAATTACGACGTCGTTCCTGATGAGAAGGAGCTTATTGTTGAAAAGCTGGTTAAGTGGGTAGATGAAGATGATTTAGACGTGCTCATCACCACGGGAGGAACAGGACTTACTCCTAGAGATGTTACTCCTGAGGCGACTCTTGCCGTGGTGGATAGAATTGTCCCCGGTTTTGCCGAGGCGATGAGGGCTGAGAGCCTGAAGAAAACCCCCATGGCCATGCTCAGTCGGGCAGTTGCGGGCACTCGCGGGAAATGCTTAATTATCAACCTGCCGGGAAGCCCCAAGGCAGTACGCGAATGCCTTGAAGTGATACTGCCGGCGCTGCCTCATGCTGTGGAAACGCTTAAAGGCCAAGCAGGCGAGTGCGGCATAGCCGAAACTTAAGTTCAAGATAGCTGAGGATATGAGCAAAGTGGCCCTTTCCTTTGTCGGGACTCCTATCTAAGAGCTTCTGAACAGGCTCTAGTCAAACGTAACGCCGGTACTTCGGCTCATACATCTGAGACTTAATGAACGTCGGTAGATCATCGGGCTTCGGTTTCCTGGCAAGGCCTTGGTTATAGGCTACCTCTGCCACTGCGGTAGCAATAGCAGCGGAGACCTCCTTGATTTTAGTTAGTGGTGGATAAATACGCCCCTGTGCAAGGTCAGTTTCTGAAACTTCATTCGCCAGTGCCCTTGCAGCAACAGAAAACATTTCATCGGTAACAGACATAGCCTCGCAGGCGATGATGCCCAGTCCGATGCCTGGAAAGGCATAGGCGTTGTTAGCTTGACCCGGCACATATGTTTTTCCCTTAAACGTGACGGGAGCAAAAGGGCTGCCGCTGGCAAAAATAGCACGCCCCTCCGTCCACGTATAGGCCTCTTCGGCAGTGCATTCAGCCTTCGAGGTCGGATTCGACATGGCAAAGATGATGGGCCTTTGATTGCAAACGGCCATCGCTTCCAATACCGACTGGGTAAATGCCTTGGGCTGTCCCGAGGCTCCGATAATTACCGTAGGTCTGAGTGACTTAACAGCAGAAAGAAAATCTCTGAGATGCTCATAGTCGTGGGCGTAAGGGAGCTTGTATTCCGTCAGATCGCTACGGCTTTTCACCACCAGGCCTTTGGAATCCACAAACCAGCACCGATTTCTTGCCTCCTTCTCAGACAGCCCATCGGCAACCAACGCAGAGCTAACCATATTGCCAATTCCAATACCAGCTTCACCAGCACCGAGGAACAGAATTTTTTGATCCCTTAACTTGCCCCCCGTAATTCTCAGGGCTGAATACAAGCCTGCTAGCCCTACAGCCCCCGTCCCCTGTATATCGTCATTAAAAGTGCAAACTTGGCCTCGATATTTATTCAACAAGCGAAGTGCGTTGTGAGTGGCGAAGTCTTCAAACTGGATAAGGACATGGGGATAGAGTTCCTGCACTGCCATGATAAATTCTTCGACCAGGTCGTCATATGGTTCTCTACGAAGGCGACGCTGTCTGAGGCCGACGTAGAGAACATCGTTTAGCAGTTCCTCATTGTTTGTCCCCACGTCAAGGGTCACCGGGAGACATAGCCCGGAGTGAATACCAGCGCAGGCAGTGTAGAGGCAAAGCTTACCCACGGGAATGCCCATTCCGTTGGCACCCAGGTCTCCCAGACCCAGAATCCGTTCACCATCGGTGACCACTATAATGCGCACATCCTTATTCGGCCAATTCCGTAAGACATCAATCACTCGTCCCTTGTCCTTGGCCGAGATAAAGATGCCCCGGGGTCTCCTCAAAATGTGACCATATTCCTGACACGCTCGTCCTACTGTGGGAGTATAAACAATAGGCATCATTTCCACGATTTTGTCCATAACCACCCGGTAAAACAAGGTTTCATTTCGGCCCAGGAGGCTAATGAGGTAGATGTACCTTTCCAAATCCGTTGGCTTTTTATAGAAATTTTCCATAACCCGTACAACCTGTGTTTCCAGAGAATTGACATATGGCGGTAAAAGCCCCTCAAGTCCCAACGCCTTCCGTTCCTCTTCGGTGAACGCTGTCCCCTTGTTTAAGGTTGGTTCATGGAGTAAGTCAATTCCGGTAGGCATATTGGTAATACGAATCTGCTTTCTCTCTTTCAGCTCTTTATTACCCATAACCGATTCTCCTTCTGGCACTAACCAGTAACTGCCCGAAACAGTGCCCAAGATAAACAGCAAACGCTGTCTACACCCTAATTTTCCTTCTTATCCACTCCCAATCAGGCTCACCATGCTCAAAGAAAGACTTAAAATTATCCTTCAGCCACTCGTAATAATCATCCTCAACATACTGGCAAAAAGCCTCCACAAGTTGCTCTTTGGAAATATCCTTAGGGATTTTCAGCTCCAACTCTTCAAGTTTGCAATCGAGAAATTCTTCGACTACGTCTCTATCAAGCATCTTTTGCCTCTTTCGACAAATCTATTTCTTCCTAGAAAAACTATATGCCCAGTTCCTCTTCAAAGTCTAAATAGGCCTTTTTACGTCTATAAAGCTCCTCTACCTTTTCCAACTCAATAAATTTGATCCGACTACTAATCTCATGAAAAGTCCCTGATAGCAAATTCTCAACCTTACCATGATCCGCTTGAGGTGCGACGAGAAAGATGTGGCTATTCCATAAATCGAAGGCATGCTTTAGTTTTGCTAGAGCATGGTATACGTCTCCACCAACCTGAATTTCAAAAGCATAGGTAGGTACGGAATGTACTACTCTCCTCCACACGACATCAAGCTTGCCAATATCAAAGACATATTCCTCATCGGCAAGATAACCTTGAAGTTGCCCAATTTCCACCAGTCTATGTTTAAGCTCATCGTGCGAAGGTAAAGCTTGCTCTACTTGCTGGGGTTCGCCAAGATAGATAGAAGGAGTCTCTGTTAGGGAGATTGGCGTCGGAGTCTCCACACGATATTCTTTAGGTAAGGATGTGAACTTTGAAATAAGTTGCCGGGCTATGCCATGATCTAACGCCTGGAACCCTCCCCGAGGAAACAGTTCCCCAGAAGTTATTTTGAATGCTTGCCACTTATTAAGGGGAAGGCAACGCTCCACATTAAATTCGAAGCGCAATGGCCATATAACCTTCTTTTCTTTAATCTCCTGAGGCCATAGAGGTTGATCTTGGTGAAATTTTGTACGAACAATGCCATGGCCGATTATCCCACTGACAGGGCTTGTGACATAAAAAAACAACACATCTCCTTCATTTAGTCTCTCCCAAAGATGTCTTTGTGTTTGTTTTAGGCCCCAAATGTTTTTGTGCTCAAAAGCAGTTCTCCAATTGTGGGGAGAACCTACGACTAACCAATAATCACTCAATGTCATTCCGTACTATCAGATTACTACTGTGACTTTACAAAAGCTGTTATTAAATTGTAAATTTCAGAATTAAAGCGCTCCAAGTCTTTTCTTTTACATTTCCTGGCATCCTCTATCTTGTAGAGAGTCAATTGCCTCAATAAAATCATTTCCCTGCACCTTACCTCTTGTTGCGGGAAAGGCCCACTAAGTAGAGACGAAGATAAACTCTTCACATCATCAGTTGCGTCCTTGATTGCCTTTTGTAGTTCTTTATTGGTCATAAGCCTTACCTTCCACAGCAACATTTTCCCACCCAGCCCACTCACTCCCAGACTTCGTCTTCGGCGAGGTCTTCTTCCAGCCCTAATTCGTCGGCCTCGTTCTCCATATAATTGAAGGGGCCTTCATGGCTAAAGGATTCTTTTCGGCCTAGGAATGGGCGGGAAAAGAGCCTCCTTATCTCGGCGCCGCATTCGGGGCATTTGCTAAGTGGCTTGTCATTTATTCCCTGCCTGACCTCAAACTTTCCTTTACACAGTCTGCAATGAGCACCGTTTTTTGATTTATACTCATAAATTGGCATTGCACCATCCTCCTTCGATAAATTCAAGATATGCTCTTAATCCTCTCCCACAAAGGGAGAGGATACTAATCATTTCCCGCAGCAATGCTTGTATTTCTTGCCTGAGCCGCACGGGCAGGGGTCATTACGCCCAACCTTTTTGCCCACCATAACCGCTTCCTTCTTTTTTGGAGCTTCTTTGGCAATACCGACGCGGTAAATGGTATGGGCAACGTCATGCTGAATGCCAGCTAAGAGGGCTTCAAAAGAGGCATGACCTTCCCTCTTATACACCATCAGCGGCTGTTCTTGACCGACAGCCCGCAGACCTATCCCCTGGCGCAGGTGATCCATGTCAGTAAGATGCTCCTTCCATAACAGGTCAATAGCTCGCAACATTACCAGTCGCTCCGCTATTCGCATATTATCAGGACCTAGCTCTTGCTCCCGCTGGTTGTAAAGCTCGGTGGCATAATTGGTCAACTTTTCTGCGATTTGCTTGGCGCTGAGTTCGGAAAGCCCATCGCTTCTGAAGTGCGGAGGCAAGGGGAAGATGGTGGATACATCCTCAAGTAAGCCGGATAAATTGGATTGCTCTTCTTCCAGCTCGTAGCTAGCGCTGCTGAGACGTTTGGCTACCAGGCTTTGGATTTCATCCTGAACCATAGATATTATATTTGCCTTAAGGTCGGCGCCACTGAGGATTTTTCTCCTTTCGGCGTAAATCACCTCGCGGTGCTTGTTGATGACATCGTCATATTCCACAAGGTGTTTACGAATATTGAAATGATAGCCTTCGGTCTGGACCTGGGAATTGGTCACAGCCTTAGTGGCAAAGGGATGTTCAATGGGGGTATTTTCATCCATACCTGCCCACTGCATAATTCCCTTAACACGTTCACCGCCAAAGCGGCGAAGAATTTCATCTTCTAAGGAAGCATAAAAACGAGAGCTACCCGGGTCTCCCTGCCTTCCTGCCCTTCCCCGGAGCTGATTATCAATGCGTCTGGCTTCGTGGTGTTCAGTACCTACAATGTGAAGTCCGTCAAGCTCAACCACCTTATTATGCTCTTCCTGCCATTCCGCTTCACCACGCCCCTCAGGATTGCCACCAAGTATGATATCCACACCCCGCCCAGCCATGTTTGTGGCCACAGTTACCGCTCCGAGACTTCCGGCTTGAGCGATTATGGCTGCCTCCTTTTCGTGATTCTTGGCATTTAACACTTGATGGGGGATGCCATTTCTCCTCAGGAGGTCAGATAAATCCTCTGATTTCTCAATAGAGGTCGTGCCGATAAGGACAGGCCTTCTCTGGTCATTTAATTGCTTGATTTCCCTGGCTACGGCGGCAAACTTGGTTTTCTCGTCTTTGTAAATCTGGTCAGGGTATTCAGTGCGAATCAAGGGCTTGTTTGTGGGTATGATTACCACTTCCAGCTTATAAATCTTGTGGAACTCCTCGGCTTCCGTGGCCGCGGTACCGGTCATGCCCGCCAGTTTTTGATACAGGCGGAAATAGTTCTGGAATGTGATAGTGGCTAAGGTAACTGATTCTCGCTGAATCTTTACCCTCTCTTTGGCCTCGATGGCTTGATGCAATCCCTCAGAATACCTCCTGCCGAACATCAATCTGCCAGTGAATTCATCCACGATGATGACCTGTCCATCCTTAACCACATAGTCCTTGTCCTTCTTGAACAAGACACGAGCCTTAAGGGCACTCTCCAGATATTGAGTGAGAAAGTAGTTGGAGGGGTCATAAAGGTCAGGTGCTTTGAGCAAGCCCTCCCGCTTTAGCATCTTCTCCATCTTGGTCATGCCAATCTCGGTAAGGTTGGTAGTACGCGTACGCTCGTCAATGGTATAGTCTGCATCTTTGCTAAGGTGGGAAACTAGCTGGGCAAAGGTGTAATACCTCTTAGTTGCTTCCTCGGCAGCACCACTGATAATTAGCGGTGTACGGGCTTCGTCAATAAGGATGTTATCAACCTCGTCGACGATGGCATAGTTCAAGGGACGCTGCCCGCATTGAGACAAATCCCAGACCATATTATCTCTGAGGTAATCAAAGCCAAACTCGTTATTGGTGCCATAAGTTATATCTGCCTCATAAGCCTGGCGGCGGGTGACAGGGCGGAGAAAATTCCACTTCTGGTCTTCCGATTCATAGCTGGGGTCATAGATATAGGAAGGGGCAGGTTGGTCGGTTGTTTGCTGGGCATTAATGCTGGCCACGCTTATACCCAGGGCGTGGTAAATAGGACCCATCCAGTGGCAATCCCGCTTGGCAAGGTAATCATTAACGGTAATCAGATGGCTGCCTTGCCCGGTGAGGGCATTGAGGTAGAGGGGCAAGGTAGCTACCAGGGTTTTTCCCTCACCAGTTTTCATCTCGGCTATCTTCCCCTGGTGAAGGACGATTCCCCCCTTTAACTGGACATCAAAATGCCGCTGTCTTATGGTTCGCTTGGCTGCTTCTCTAACAGCAGCGTAAGCCTCGGGCAGAACCTCGTCCAGACTCTCGCCATCCTTCAGCCGCGCCTTAAACTCATCAGTTTTGGCTCGAAGCTCAGCGTCGCTGAGCTTTTCAAACTCAGACTCCAACGAGTTTATGTGGTCAACCAAAGGCTGAAGGCGTTTCAGTTCTTTCTCATTGGAATCAAGCAGATTGCTAAGCCACTTAAACATTTTCGGCTATCAGCCCTCAGTTTTCAGCTAACTGTTGACTACTCCATTATCACTCAAACATCGCTCCCACTGATAAGCCGGTGTGAATGCGATGAATGGCTTCGCCAATAAGCGAAGCTATGGGCAAGACGGTGATCTTAGCCAGTTTCTTATCGCCATTAACAGGTATGGTATCAGTAACGACTACCTCTTTCACCCGGCTCGTGGCTATCCTCTGGATAGCGGAACCAGAGAAAACGGGGTGAGTACAGCAAGCATAAACCTCAGTAACGCCATGTTCTAAAAGAGCATTCACCACCCCGACCAGAGACCCAGCGGTATCAATCTCATCATCAACCGTCAGGGCACGCATTCCCTCAACCTCGCCAATTACGTTGAGGGTTTCAGTGGCATCGACATTTCCCAAGCGCCTCTTTTCAATGATAGCCAGGGGGGCTCCAAGTTTAGCAGCCATATCACGGGCTACCTTGGAAATACCAATATCAGTAGCAACCACTACCAGATTATCCAGAGCCTTTTCCTTGAAATACTGAGCCACGATGGGCCGAGTGGTGAGCTCATCCACAGGTATGGTGAAGAATCCTTGAATTTGAGGGGCGTGGAGGTCTACGGTGAGCAATCTATTAGCTCCAGCGGTAGTAATCAGGTCGGCAATCAAGCGAGCAGTGATAGGAACCCTGGGTTGGTCTTTTTTATCAGTGCGGCTATAGCCATAATAGGGAACGACAGCGGTAATTCGCCCCGCTGAAGCTCGCCTGAAGGCATCGAGCATGATAAGTAACTCAACCAGGCTTTTGTTAACTGGAGAGCAAATAGGCTGAATGACAAAAACGTCCCGTTCCCGGACATTCTCGAGGATGCGCACAAAAATGTTCTCATTGCTAAACTCAAAGACCTCAACCTCCCCCAAGGGTATGCCTAAGTAATCACACACAGACCCTGCTAAGGCAGGGTGAGCAGTGCCGCTGAACACTTTTAATTCGTCCATCATTACCTCTTAGCTATCTGAATACTAACTTGATTATATCATGAAATCATCGCTGTTTCTTGGGAAGGGTTAGTAAAAGCAAGTAAAGAAATTAATCCATACTTCCTGAAAAACGAAGCCTTTAGGGGTAACTAATTAAGGGAAGAAGTGTCTCATGCCAGCCCAGGAATGGGGAACTGTTGGCACATCTCTCGTATTTCCTGGTGGACTTGTTCTTGTGCACGCTTATCCCCCGAAGGAGAAAGCACTTTGACAATGAGAGAGGCAATGCGCTTCATCTCCTCTATGCCAAAACCTCTCGTGGTCACCGCTGGGGTGCCCAGCCTGATACCGCTTGTAATCAGTGGTGGCTTGGGGTCAAAAGGAATGGTATTTCTATTTACCGAGATGCCCGCTGCCTCTAAGGCTTCCTCAGCATCCTTGCCGTTTATTCCCTGAGGGGAAAGGTCAACGAGGACAATGTGGTTATCTGTGCCCCCGGAAACAATACGCATCCCATATCTCTGGAGTTCGGAAGCCAAAACGCGGGCATTCTCCAGCACTGACTTCTGGTAATCAACAAACTCGGGTTGCATAGCTTCAAAGAAGCACACGGCTTTGGCGGCGATGATATGCATGGAAGGACCACCCTGCATCCCGGGGAAAACTGCAGCATCAATAGCTGAAGCCATCTCTTTATCACATAAAATAAAGCCACCTCTGGGTCCCCGCAAGGTCTTTTGCGTGGTGGCGGTAGTAACTTGAGCATAGGATACAGGGGAGGGATGAAGTCCAGCGGCTATTATTCCCGCTATGTGAGCCATGTCAACCAATAACTTGGCACCCGCCTTATCAGCTATATAGCGAAGTCTCTCAAAATCAATAATACGAGAGTAACTACTCGCCCCAGCTATTATTAACTTAGGTCTATGCTCCAGAGCTAACCTTTCGATTTCATCGTAGTTGAGCATCTCGGTTTTAGGATCAACTCCGTAAGGGACAAAGTTATACCATTTTCCGGAGAAATTTACCTCAGAGCCATGGGTGAGATGCCCGCCATGGCTGAGGCTCATCCCCATAACAGTATCTCCGTGTTCCAATAGAATTGAATAGGCTGCCATGTTGGCTTGACTGCCACTATGGGCCTGGACATTGGCATGTTCGGCTTTAAAGAGCTTTTGAGCTCTTTCGATAGCTAAATTTTCAATTTCGTCTATGTGGACACAACCGCCATAATAGCGATACCCGGGGTATCCTTCAGCATATTTGTCAGTTAGCACCGAGCTTTGGGTCTCAAGCACTGCCCGGCTGGCATGGTTTTCAGAGGCAATAAGATTTATGGTGCTTGCTTGCCTCGCTGCCTCCAAGCTTAGGATTTGAGCTACTTTGCTATCACGCTGCGCCAAGGAAAATGTCTTCGCGGTTTTCACATTTGTGTTATAATAGTACTTGATATTTCATTCGCGGTCAATAAGAAAAACCCATCAAAGTGGATTCCCGCAGCACCATTGACAGAACGTGTTTATAGTGATAAATTAATTTATTTAGCAATTAAAAGGGAAGAGTGCTAAATGGCTTTAAGGGAAAGAAGAGAAACCGTTCTCAGGGTGATAATTGAAGATTATATCACTAGAGCAGTACCAGTAGCTTCAAATGCTATCGTGGAAAGGTATGGCTTGAAGGTAAGCCCGGCTACCATCCGCAATGATACAGCAGACTTAGAACGAGAAGGATATGTTATCCACCCTCACCGTTCAGCCGGAAGCGTACCTACTGATAAGGCTTACCGCTACTATGTGGAATTGATAGGGGAAGAGATTGAACTTCCCCGTGTTGAGCAGTATCTAATTCATCAGATATCTCAGGAAGCAAAAGAAGAGCTAGAGCAATGGCTAAAAACGGTGGCAGCGCTTTTAGCGCGCCTTGTTCACAACCTGGTAGTAATAACCACTCCCAAAGCGGTTCGCTGCCGCTTTAAGCATCTCGATTTGGTAGCCTTGCAGGATTTCATGGCTTTGCTGATCGTGGTTTTGTATGAAACAAAAGTTAGACGGCAGGTCTTATCTTTCAGTAGAAAGGTTAGCCAGGATGAGCTAACGAAGCTAGCTAATAAGCTTACTTCTATTTATGCCGGGATGACCAGCAGCGAGATCTTGGCTAAAAAAGAGGGACTTTCTTCTGAAGAAAGGCAGCTGTCTGAATCTTTAGCAGAAATTATGGCTGCTGAAGACAAGCTAGAATATGGTGAGCCCTACCTTGAAGGACTGCGTTTGCTGCTGAGTCAACCAGAGTTTACCAACAGTCCCAGAATACTTGGAATTTTAGAGGTGCTGGAAGGGGAGGATTGGCTTAGAAATATATTTTGCCAGGAATCTAGCAAGGGAGGGGTAAAGGTAGTCATTGGTGAAGAAAACCCAGAACCAGCATTACATGACTTGAGCTTAATAGCTAGCCAGTATGGATTACTTGATAAGGCCAGTGGCATTGTGGGAGTGATTGGCCCCAAACGGATGGACTACGCCAAGGCTATCTCTTCGCTTAACTACCTTTCAGCATTGCTAAGCAACTCAGTGGCTGAATACATCTAAAGGAGGTCCAACGTTGGCTGAGAGTGACGAGGTAGTTGAAGCAGGAATTGAGCAAGCCCAGGCTATAGATACACTACAGCAAGCTCTAGCTGAGGAGAAGGAAAAGGCAGAAAAATATTTAGCCAATTGGCAAAGATGCCAGGCGGATTTTGTTAATTATAAACAACGTGCTGAGCAAGAAAAAGGGGAGATTATTGAGTTTGCCAATAGCATGCTTATCTGTAACCTGCTGCCTGTCATAGATGACTTGGAGAGAGCTTTCGCTTCAGTTCCTGCTGAGCTCAATAAATCAAACTGGACTGAAGGTATCAAGCTCATTTATAATAAATTTAAGGCAACCCTGGAGGCACAAGGGCTGACCGAGATTAAAGCTAGAGGAGAACCCTTTGATCCTCGCCTGCACGAAGCTGTAATGCAGCAAGAGGGGGAAGAGGGGATGGTTATTGATGAAACACAAAAAGGCTATAAATTTAAAGGAACGGTGATTCGTCCTAGCTTGGTGATAGTTGGTAAAGGGGAAAGAAAAGAGGCAAAGAGCAAGCAACTCAGGAGGAGAAGTAGAAATGGGAAGAGCGATAGGAATTGACTTAGGTACTACATTAAGTGTTGCAGCGGTGATGGAGGGAGGCGACCCTAAGATCATACCAAGTGCTGAAGGCGGCAATCTCGTTCCTTCAATGGTAGCTATAGGTAAAGGTGGGGAAAGATTGGTAGGAGAGTTAGCCAAGCGCCAGGCAATAGTCAATCCCGAGAATACTATATTCAGCATAAAGCGCCTTATCGGGCGTAAATTTAAAAACCATACTGTTCAGGAAGATATGAAGCGCCTACCATATAAGATTACCGCGGCTTCCAATGGTGATTGCCGAGTGGTAATGGGGGGCAAGGAGTATAGTCCCCAGGAAATATCAGCCATGATATTGCAAAAGTTGAAGACTGATGCTGAGGCTTACCTTGGAGAGGAAGTCACTGATGCTGCGATCACCGTGCCAGCCTATTTCAACGATAGCCAGCGAAATGCCACTAAAGATGCCGGCACCATAGCCGGGCTTGACGTTTTGCGTATTATTAACGAGCCTACAGCATCATCACTGGCTTACGGAATGGACAAGAAACAAGATCAAACCATTGCCGTCTATGACCTTGGTGGTGGAACCTTCGATATCTCTATCATTGATGTATGGAAGGAGGGCGGTCTGGAAGTTAAGTCAACCAATGGTGATACCCACCTCGGTGGCGATGACATCGACCAGAGGATTATGGACTGGGTATGTGCTGAATTTAAGAAGGAGCAAGGCATCGATTTGAAGCAGGACAAGATGGCATTACAGAGGTTGAAAGACGTTGCTGAAAAGGCGAAGAAGGAACTATCTACAGTGGTTCAAACAGAGATAAGCCTCCCCTTCATTACTGCCGATGCCAGCGGTCCCAAGCATCTCAGCATGACATTATCTAGAGCCAAGCTAGAACAACTATCCGCTGATTTGATAGAAAAGAGTATCGAGCCTTGTCGCCAGGCACTGAGCGATGCCGGGCTGACGGCAAGCCAAATCAATAATGTAATTCTCGTCGGTGGTCAGACAAGGATGCCCAAAGTTCAGGATACCTTAAAGCAATTCTTTGGCCGGGAGCCTGTCAAGGGAGTCAATCCCGATGAGGCAGTAGCTTTAGGTGCTGCCATTCAGGCTGGGGTCCTTAAGGGTGAAGTCGGAGAAGTCCTTCTTCTCGATGTCACCCCACTCACTCTAGGGATAGAAACACTAGGAGGAGTAGCGACACCGCTTATCCCCCGCAATACCACTATACCAACTTCGAAGAGCCAGATTTTCAGCACTGCTAGTGACAACCAACCAAGCGTTGAAATACACGTTCTTCAAGGGGAACGTCCTATGGCTGCTGATAACCGAACACTGGGGCACTTTATGCTCGATGGCATTCTACCGGCGCCACGAGGTCTGCCCCAGATTGAGGTGACTTTCGATATAGATGCCAATGGCATCCTTAATGTTAGCGCTCGTGATAAAGGCACGGGGAAAGAACAAAAAATCACTATTACCGCCTCTAGCGGATTGAGCAAAGAAGAAGTGGAGAAGATGAAACGAGAGGCTGAACAATATGCTACTGAGGATGTCAAACGTAGAGAGGAAATAGAGGTACGCAATTCTGCTGACAGCTTGGCTTACACCGCAGAAAAAACTCTCCGTGACCACGGAGATAAGATACCCGCCGATGCAAAACAGGAAATAGATGCTAAGCTAGCCAGTGTGAAGTCGGCTCTTCAAGGGCAGGACGTAAACGCCATTCGTAATGCGATGCAAGAGCTATCGCAGGTTATGCAGAAGGTCGGAGCATCGGTTTACCAGCAACCAGAGCAGCCGCCGCCTGGTGGAGAGGAACCCGGTGGAGAAGGAGAAGGCACGGTGGAAGGGGAATTTCGCGAGGTCTAAGCAATAAATATTAACACCTAATTCCTAGAAATTAGGAACGCGAAATCGCATTTCTCCCAAGGAGCATGATGGTAACGTTTGAGCTAGAACAATTCGTCATAACTGCCGACAGAATTTGGCAAAAGGCACGAGAAGAAAAACGGTTGACTCATAATCCCCCTGATGAGGAACTGAGAGGGCTTGTGGAAAAACAGCCGGGGGTTAGGGAAACGATATATGGAAACTTTGCCGCCCGAAGTGAGCCTACTTCCAGGTCAGCAATGTTCACCAAAAACAGTGTTGACCACCCCTTTGGCGAGGATGAACTAAAGCTATTAGCTCAGTGTGAAAAGGCTTTGGGCAAGGGAAGATTGATTTCCATAGACAGAATTGTGGGCAATGAAAATAGTAACACCACAGTCAGGTTAATTGTTCCTGAGCGGTTTGCCCATGTTGCCTACGGAGGCAAGAACCTTTTTATACCCTCAAAGGGGGAAGTCAAAAAGCCAACCTACCACATCTTATTCTTTGCTGACGAGGCTTTTGAAACTAACCGGTCAAAGCCGCTCCCCGAGAGAGATATCACTATCAGATTGGCTATGCTGGATGACGGAAGGTTTGTCAAGATAATCAGGAATGGTAACTACATAGGTGAATATAAGAAGGGGGTTTTCGCCGCTGAGGATTGGGTAGTTAAGACGAGAAGGGGGGGCATCTTCTTACATACTGGCTGTAGAGAGGATTACCTTCAATCAGCACACGGAGACTATCGGATGGCGAGGACGTTACTTGTGGCATTGAGTGCCAACGGGAAAACAACTACAACCTGTAGAATCCTGGCCAGAAAAGGGAAGGAGAAATCCTGGCTTATTCAGGACGACGGGGGGACTCTCATGCCCGATGGTTCTTTTCATGGCTTTGAAGCCGGGGGAATATTTGTAAAAACAGAGGGTGTGAACCCCGGGGAGCAAACCGAAATATTTTACGGACTGTTGAAACCGGAAACTGTCTGCGAGAATGTTTACGTAACCGAAGACGGAGATTTTGACCTTTTCAATTTCGAAAGAACATCCAATGGCAGAGCAGTGGTATTAAGAAGAGATTTTATGCATGCCAGTCCCTATATCGATGTGGATAGAATTGACAATCTGATTCTTATCACCAGGGGGCCGCTGATTCCGGCAATATCAAAGCTAACCCGGGAGCAAGCAGCAGCCTTGATGGTTCTGGGACAGGCAATGGAATCCTCGGCTGGTGACCCAACCCAGGCAGGGAAAATTAGAGGCGAGTTTTTCTACGACCCCTTTGTCGCCGGAGACCTGGCCGAGCATGCTAATATATTTTATGAGATAATAAAAGGTATTCCCCACCTAAATTACTATTTGATAAATACTGGAGGAATAGGAGAAGGGGAATATTACAAAGATGTAAGATTGGAATTTACCATGGCAATACTCGATTCTTTACTGAGAGGAGGTTTAGAAGATTGGGTAGATTCCCCCACGGGCTTTAAGGTGCCTAGGGCGATAAGATATGTAGATGATATTTACTTGCACCCTGAGAAACTTTACTCCAGAACTGAATTTGAAGAAAAGCAAGGGGAACTTAACAAAATTAGATACGAATCCGTGAAAGAACTCGGAGACTCCTTACATCCTGATATAAGGGAGGTTTTTAGCAAGCCCAACATCGTATAGTAGAACTGCAAGTCTCACACAGTTCGTGTGGAATTTTGGTGTCGGATAGCTGTAAATCATAGGGAGAACAAGAAGTGATAGAATCCGCTGAACTTTATGAAAGGTTAAAGAAGGAGAAAGCAGAGCTGTTAGCGAAGCTGGAACAGTTGAGAGCTCTCGGTCAACCGTCGGCAGAGAGAAAGGAAGGCAGTCCATTCGGCAAAAGGGAAGAAGGAGCCGATGAAGCCTCCGAACTAGAGAAAAGACTGGCCTTGGAAGAAAGGCTGGGAGAGTCTCTTAATGAGGTTGAGCATGCCTTACAAAAATATGAAGACGGCACTTATGGATTGTGCGATTCCTGTGGGCAAACTATAGAGCGAGCTCGCCTTGAAGCTATCCCTCAAGCAAGCTTATGTTTGAACTGTAAGGCTCAGCAGGCAAAGGAAACAAAAGGGACAAGATAAAGGGCGTTCGCCTGTGTTGTGCCCCGACAAAATCGGCGACTTTGTTGTGGACAAAGATAATTCGAAACTGTCTTTGCGTGACAGCATCAAGAAAGCAACATTATGTCTCATCCTCATTGCTTTGGTAAGCGCTTCAGATCAATTGAGCAAGCTATGGATCAGAGCTCACTTAGCACTTGGGGAATCGCTCCCCATAACTGACCACTTAAGTTTGATCTATATTGGAAATACGGGCTCTGCCTTTGGTTTACTTGCCAATCAAACCTTTCTTATCATCACTATTAGCATAGCTAGTTTGTTCATTATCTTGCTGTTTCTTCGTTACTTATCCCTAGCTACTACCCTGAGCATGGTATCTATCGGTTTGATTCTAGGCGGTGCTGTAGGCAATCTCATAGACCGCCTCCGTTTTGGTTATGTCACTGACTTCATTTACTTCCGTTTGTGGGGTAACTTCCATTGGCCTGCCTTCAACATCGCTGACGTAGCTATAACGGTGGGGGTCTTTACTCTCATTTATTACTTTTATAAGTCAGGGATATTTAGAAAAGCACATGAACACAACCACAGACCCCAAAATTAAGACATTGCAATTCATCTCACCTATTCCCAACATCCGCCTTGATAAGTATTTAACCCAGATTCTTCCACAATTCTCGCGCGCTTATTTGCAGAAACTAATTGGGCAAGGTTGTGTTTTAGTCAACGGGCAAAGGACAAAAGCGAGTCAGCGGCTAAATAAAGCCGATAGGGTAACAGTCGAGCTTCCTCCCCTACCAGTCCGTCCTTTAGCTGAACCAATCCCTTTAGCCATAATTTATGAAGATGAGAACATATTGGTCATAGATAAACCTGCTGGATTGACAGTTCACCCTGCCCCGGGGCATCCCAGCCATACTTTAGTCAATGCTGTCCTAGCTCATTGCCCCGGCCTGGCCATGAGCAACGAGCTGATGCGCCCAGGCATAGTTCACAGACTAGATAAAGATACATCGGGGCTCATAGTCATTGCCAAAAACGACTTTGCCCGAGAATATCTAGCCGCACAGTTCAAAAGCCGCACTGTAACCAAAGGATATCTTGTCCTTGTTAAAGGAAGGCTATCCCCGGAACAGGGGATAATTGAAGCACCTATCGGGCGAGACCCTCATAGTAGACGGAGAATGGCGATAGTAGAAGCAGGAAAAGAGGCTACTACCCAATATCAAGTCCGAAAATACCTGAATACCTACACTTTAGTCGAAGTCACCCCACTAACGGGGCGCACACATCAAATCAGAATACACCTGTCAGCCATCGGCTGTCCGGTCGTCGGTGACCCCACTTATGGAATAAAATCGGCTCATCTTAACAGGCAATTTATTCATGCCTATCGCCTTGGCTTTCGTCTACCATCAACTAAGCAATACCAGGAATTCACCTCGCCCTTACCTATGGACTTGGAGCAAGTTTTGGAGTACTTAGCACAAAACGCCTGAAAGGCTTGTTGAAACACGATAGAAAACCCTATAGTTGCCATAGCTTGTTCATGCCTCTTCTCTACAGTGTAGGCATAGATCATAATTACCCTTTTAAAGCGCAGGTTTTTCGAATCACTACTCAGATGAACGAGCCCAGTTTCTTGCAGAGGGAAGCCTTGTCTGGTATGATTGGAAAAATAGAATGGACAAAATAGAGTTAAAGGTTACCAACCGGGAGATTCTCGGTAAAAAAGTCAAGCATTTGCGCCGCCAGGGAATTACTCCGGTGCATCTTTTTGGGCACGGCATCGAGTCTCTAGCACTACAGTGCGACACTGGTGAACTTGAGCGAGTGTTAGGTCAAGCTGGGCAGACAAGGCTTATTAGCCTCAAGCTCGACAAGGAGAAGAAGCCAAGGACCATTGTGATTCGCGAATTTGATAGAGATTGGCGGAAGGGACAATTGCTCCATGTAGACTTTTATCAGGTAAAAATGGAGGAAAAGATAAAGTTAGAGGTTCCTGTTGTCTTAGTCGGAGAAGCGCCAGCCTTGAAGTCTAAAACCTATATGCTGGAGCATGAGCTTGGGACTTTGACTGTAGAGTGCTTGCCAGCAAAAATCCCCACTAGCCTGGAAGTGGACATCAGTTCCCTCACTGAGCCGGAGCAAACGATACGCATCAAAGATGTCGCCCTAGATAAAGATATTACCGTTCTTAACAACCCAGAGTTGGTTGTGGTGAAAATTAGTTCGCGACCTGTGGAAAAGATAGAAGAAGAGGTGGCGGAGGAGGCGGTTGAAGCTCCCGAAGAGGCTGCGCCAAGTGAAGAAGCAGAAGAGGCATAATCTTTTCACTTACCCGGCTGTCGCTTCTGTATCTATATCTATATGCGGCACTTGTTTGCTTAGCGAGTCCCTGATACAATATCCAAGACTGACTATTAGCTCTCTCCGAGCTGTCTTGCCTAAAGAATAACCATGGCAAGCAGCCGGTAGGCTAAAAAGCCTCGAGGGCACAGATAGAAATGTCTGTGCCTCCCGTGCTAGGAAAGGAGGGATTATGAAGCTTGGTTTTTGGACGGCACCGTTTTTGTGGCGGTGCTTTTTTATTCCCGCTTGTTGCTTCCTTTAAACCGTGTCGCAATTTCGCTAATTCATTAAGCAGAAGTATTTTTGACTCTGGAGGTAAGTATAAAGACGAAAGTTATCGCAGTGGCTGTCATAGCAGTTGCCATAATCATTAGTGTCATTGTAATGACATCTGCTCCCGCAGGACTAAGGGTAGCAACCACTAGCAGCCTTGACGACACCGAATTGTGGGATGCTCTGGAGCCCCTATTTGAGCAAAGATACGACGTCGACTTGCAGATAACAGCTAAAGGCACCGGTATGGCCTTGGAATTAGGTCAAAGGGGTGATGTGGATGTGGTTACCGTCCATGACCCCTCTCAAGAGGCAGCATTTATAGCCGGTGGCTACGCTGTTGAAGCAGCAGGATATGGTGTGGAGCGAGTCCCCTGGGCTTATAACTATTTCATCATCGTAGGCCCTGAGGCTGACCCCGCAGGCGTTAGTGGCTTGAGTCCAGAAGAAGGCTTCCAAAAAATCCAGCAAGTGGGGGAGGATGACCCGGAGATGGTCAAATTCGTCTCTCGAGGGGATAACTCGGGAACTCACGGCAAAGAAAAAGCCGTCTGGGCAGCAGCCGGCTATAATTATACAGAGGATATTCAAGGAACTGGAGCGACCGCTGGCTGGTATATCGAAGCTGGGTCAGGCATGGGGGCAACACTGGTTATGGCTAACGAGAAAATTGCTTACACCCTGACAGACAAGGGAACCTTCCTTGCTTACCAAGGCGACTTGGATTTGGTATCCTTGGTAGACACAGGGAATATCCTGCTCAATGTCTACTCGGTGATCATCTGCAAGAACGGTAGCAATCCTGAGATGGCTCAAAATCTGGTAGATTTCCTCAGAGCACCTGAAATCCAGGCTTTAATCGCCGGATTTGGCGTGCCAGATTATGGAGAACCGCTATTCTACCCCTGTGATCCAGCGATTTGCCAGTAATAATCTTAAGGAAAGGAGATGTGACATGCCAGTCATAGCAGCAGTAGTGAAGTGCAAGAAGTGCGGTGCTGAGGTAAGGTCAGACTGGAAGTTCTGCCCTAACTGCGCTGACAAGATTACCTGCACCGGCAAGTACGAAGCCTGTGCCAAGAAATAGCATATTAAAGCAGGTAGGAGCAATTGACTGAAATATGGCACGGCCTTACCAAGGCCATAGAACTCATAATATCCCTCGACCCCGAGGTAATGCAGATAGCCGGGAGGTCCTTGAGGATTTCGGGGACCGCCTGTCTTCTGGCTTCTCTGATCTGCCTGCCACTGGGGAGCTTAATACACTTCCATCAGTTCCGTGGCAAAAGGGCCTTAACAAATATCATCCAGACGCTGTTCAGCGTGCCCACTGTTATTGTGGGCTTGTTTGTTTTTGTGCTATTTTCCCGGGCCGGGCCACTGGGTGTCCTTGGCATAATATTCACTCCCACTGTCATGGTGATTGGCCAGATGATATTAATCACTCCCTTACTGCTTGGTTTGACCATTTCTGCGTTGAGCGGTGTAAGTAAGGAGATTGTGGATACCGCTACATCGCTTGGTGCCAGCGGCTTTCAGACCATCTGGCTCGTGCTGAGGGAGGCAAGGTATGCCGTGCTGGCTGCTGTGATAATGGGTTTTGGCAGAGCCATATCGGAAGTTGGATGTGCTCTGATGATCGGTGGAAATTTCAAGGGCGTCACCAGGGTGTTGACTACAGCGGCATATCTGGAGACAAGTAAGGGTGAGCTGGAACTAGCTATAGCGCTAGGCATAATTCTTCTATTCCTGGCGCTCATCATTAACATTGTCTTGAATAGGTTGCAGCAGAGGTAAGAGATGTCTTTAATAAAAGTAACGGGACTAAACCACAGATATGGTGAGCGGGCGATACTGGAGAATATCAACCTTAGCGTTGATAGAGGCGAAGTGTTTGCTTTAATCGGGCCCACCGGGGCGGGCAAAACAACGCTTTTACGTATTATAGACCTTCTGGAAGTCCCTGGCGCGGGGGAAATCTATTTTGATGGCAAGTGCATCCCCCGGTCGGGGAAACAAAGATTGGAGATACGTCGTCGGATGTCATTTATACACCAGAAACCTCAGGTATTTAATTTGAGTGTCTACGACAATGTTGCCTGTGGCTTAAGATGGAGGGGAGAGGGAAAGAACAAGACTGCCGAGAAAGTTGACCATATTCTGGAAATGGTTGGGTTAAAAGGCTATGAGAATAGAAACGCCCGGACACTTTCTGGTGGGGAGGCGCAGAGAGTAGCTTTAGCCAGGTCCCTGGTGCTCGAACCTGAGGTGTTGTTATTGGACGAGCCGACAGCTAACCTTGACCCTATTTCCACAGCAAAGATTGCGCAGCTAATTTCATACGTTGCCCGGCAACGTAACACTACCATGATAATGGCAACGCACGATATGTCTCAAGGGCAGCAACTCGCTGACAGGATAGGGGTGCTCCTTGATGGCAGACTTGTTCAAACAGGCAATGTCACCGACATATTCCGTTCACCCCAAAACGAAGAGGTGGCTCATTTTGTCGGTATGGAGAACATCATAGAAAGCGTAATAATTGCAAACAACGAAGGTATAGCCATGGTAAATATAGGTGGCAATGCCATACAGGCAGTTTCTAACTACCCCGTGGGAAAGGAAGTATATGCTTGCATCAGGCCTGAAGATATCACTCTAGCTTTATCCAGCACCCAAAGCTCGGCGAGGAATTCCTTTCAGGCCAAGGTTAGCCGAGTAACCACTCTTGGCCCCCTTAGCCGGGTGGAAATAAATTGTGGCTTCCGCCTAGTAGCCTTAGTCACCAAAATATCAGCAGAAGAATTGAATTTACAAGAGGGCAGGGAAGTCTATGCTACTTTCAAAGCTACCGGGGTGCATATTATGGAAAAGGAAATTCGCCAATGACTGGACCTCTTGATTCTTTCGGACGGAGCATAAACTACCTCCGGATTTCAGTTACTGACCGTTGCAACCTGCGCTGCCTCTATTGTATGCCACCTGAAGGTGTCCCCCAGATGCCACATAGCGAGATTCTTTCTTACGAGGAGGTTCGTACTGTCGTCCAAGCAGCGGCAGAGCTGGGCATCAACAGGATAAGGCTCACTGGTGGCGAGCCCCTGGTTAGAGCTGAGTTGCCCAAGCTTATTAAGATGCTCTCTCAAATAAAGGGAATTCAAGAGCTGTCTTTGACGACAAATGGGATGTTTCTGAAGAACTATGCTCTGGAACTTAAGCAAGCAGGCTTGTCTAGAGTTAACGTGAGTCTGGACACGCTTAAAGCCGATAAATTTCAATACATAACCCGTCTTGGAAAATTGAAAAATGTTCTTGAGGGCATCGAGTCAGCAAAGGAAGCTGGCTTCCATTCGGTCAAGATAAACACAGTGGTCATGCGGGGCATAAACGACGATGAGATACTGGATTTTGCCAAGATGACCTATGAAGAGAGATGTCATGTCCGATTCATCGAGCTTATGCCCTTCAAGGGTGTAGCAGAGTTTGTATCTTCCGCCGAATTGCGACAACATATTAGTTTGCTTGGCAAGCTTAAGTCTTGTGCGTCCATAACTGGCAACGGACCTGCTATGTATTATCACTTGGCTGGAGCCAAGGGCACTATAGGCTTCATCAGTCCGCTCACCGAGCTTTCTTTTTGCTCCCGGTGTAACCGTATGCGACTTACTCCAGATGGCAGACTACGCCCTTGCCTTCTGGGAGAAGATGAGATTGACTTAAAAATGCCGCTACGCAATAATGCTTCGATGGAGGAGCTAAAACGTCTGATTCTGAAGGCAGTTGCTTTTAAGCCGGAGCATCATCATTTAGAGGGAAGCAATGTCAGGCTGGTGAAGCGAAAAATGTCGCAGATTGGAGGTTGAGAATGGAGTCAAGGCAAATTCACATGATAGACGTTACACAGAAAAGAGAAACACAACGCCAAGCAGTAGCCAAAGGTAAGTTGCAGATGAAGCCCGCTACCTTAAAACTTATCCGTAAAGGGGAACTAGAAAAAGGAGATGTCTTAGCCGTGGCAAAAACAGCTGGAATCATGGCCGCAAAAGAAACTCACCATCTTATACCTTTGTGTCACCCTCTCCAGTTCACCCACATTGCAGTTGAATTTTATCTGCCTAAAAACGGCAATTTTGTTGAGATTACTGCCAGCGCTAAGGGAGTAGGGAAAACAGGATTTGAAATGGAAGCGCTAGTAGCGGTATCTGTAAGTGCTCTGACTATTTATGACATGTGTAAGGCAGTGGACAGAAGTATGACCATTGGAGAGATTCGCCTGGTGAGGAAGAGTGGAGGTAAAAGCGGGCTTTATGTCGCTGGCGGATAGGATGAAGGAACAACCTTAGACAATTCCAGCTTCACTCTTCTCTGCCCGCAGCGTGCATCCGTGGTTTGACCAGTATTTCCTCAAGGGGAAGCCGCGGCCGAGGTGGAGGAATCTCCCCGGCAGCATAGCCTACCGGTATTACGGCCACTGGCAATAACGTATCACCCAGGCCAAACAAGCGGTTTATCTCAGCAGGGTCCTCAAATGCCCCTACCCAGCAGGTGCTTAACCCCAGCTCCGTAGCCATCAACACTAGATGCTCAATAGCAATATAAGTATTCGCCACCACCGGCGTAATCAATTGCTCGCGAGGTGGAACAGGTAAAGAGTATATATAGGCAATAAACTCAGGATCAGCAAACCGACCTGATGCCGTATTCGTCACTCCTGCATCCACAGATTCCTGTCGTCTCTTCTTCCTGGCTATGTCGGAGTATCGCTCAAAATCACCGAAGCAGACAATTACTACCGGTGCTTCCTCGATAAATCGCTGTCCCAGGCATATACGGCTGAGTTGCTTCCTGATTTCTCTGTCTCGCACTACCAGGAAGCGCCACGGCTGACGGTTGCTTGCCGATGGTGCCAGTCTGGCTGCTTCAAGCATCTTGGTCACCATATCTTCCGGGACATCATCCGGGACAAATTTACGGATGCTGCGTCTCATTTTTATTGCTTCCCAAACTGTAAGCATACTTTTATCCTCTATTCTTGTAAACTGCCATACATCAGACTCTTACCTCGCAAAAGTTCTGGAATAATATATCTTATGCTAGGGGTAAATGGTAAAAGTCAAAAATCTCTTTACATGCCTGTCGCGGCAATAAGCCACCAATTTCCCCCCATTGATTATGCTATTCATTTAATTCTTTCAGCACCATCTTAACCACTTCGGGAATTACTTGCTCTACCTCAGGTGTGCATTTCTCGCTGAAGTTAGTAATGTCTTTGGCTTCCACAGCGAATACAGTGATTTCTTGGGGCATGGCTAAGTTGAGCATCTTGCCCAATTCCAGGGCGGTAGCTAGATTTATTTGATGAGGTGAGGAAAGGTGCTTGGTGAGAGAGAAGTCTTCAGCCCCCATACGATATATCTGTCCTGCTTGCCCTTTCTCGGTTTGGATGGCATCAATGATAATAACCTTATCATTGCCTACAATAGAATCTAAAAGGCTAAGGCCAGCTTCACTTGTTTCAGCTACAGTTATTTGGGGATCTTTGAGCTTCTCCCCTACCTCTTGGGCCACCCTGATCCCCACCCCATCATCGGAGAGAATAGGATTCCCCAAGCCCAAAACCAGGGTTTTCATTTCGATTTGCGAAAACTTGCTATGAGATACCCTGGCTCAGTTTTTTAAGCTCTTTGCCTTGGGCATCATAAATGGTCACTTCCAGGGGTAGCTGCCCGGGCAAAGCGTGTGTAGCACAAGACATACATGGGTCATAGGGGCGCCATGCCATCTCAATACGGTTAAGTAATCCCTCAGTTATCTTTACTCCTGGCTTTATGAAGTCTTCGGCTGCTTTCTTAATTGACATGAATAAAGGAGCATGGTTATTGGTAGTGCCCACGATCAGGTTACATTTCTTTATAACTCCTTTTTCGTCAGTTATGTAATGATGGGTAAGGGTACCTCGCGGGGCTTCAACAATGCCCACACCCTCATCGGGCTTTGCCGTCGGTATATTACGAATATCCGTGCTGGTTATTTCCGGGTCTCTACTGAGCTCCAGCAACCTTTCAGCAGCATAAAGAAGTTCGATAAGGCGTGCCCAGTGGGTTGCCAGAGTGAAATTAGCCGGCTTGCCACCCAGAGTGGAGTACATCTTGTCATATGCTTCCTGGGCCTGGGGAGTTGCCATACCATCAGCAGCATTCAGTCGGGACAGAGGTGTGGCTCGATAAACTCCACTGTCCTTGCCGTCAACAAAACCTTTCCAGCCAACTTTTTTGAGATAAGGAAACTTGAGATAAGTCCAGGGCTCGACTCGTTCAGCTATATGTTCCAGATATTCCCGGGGAGCATACTTGCAGAGTTCTTTGCCATCAGGGCCAACCACTCGTACTTTACCATCATAGAAGTTGACCTTATTATCTTTATCGACCAAGCCCATATTATAGGACTTTTGGGTAAAGGTATCGCTCAGGACCATGTCCAGGTAAGCTTTATTTTTGAGAACAACGTCGTCGAAGACTTTAAGCGACAACTTACCGAACTCCACCGACGATTTGGCTATTTCTTCTATCTTCGCCCTTTCCTCTTCATTTATGGCTTTGCTTACACCGCCGGGCAATCCGAAGCAGGGGTGTATTGGACGCCCACCAACTGTTTGAATAATCCAGTGATTTTGCTTACGGGTATTGATTACGGCACCACCTAGTTCCAATCCTACCTTGGCGATTACTCCAAGGATATTGCGCTCAGCAGGTGGAGCATCTGGCCCCACAACGAAATCAGGGGCAGCAAGGATGTAGAAGTGGGTGGTGTGGTCAGTTACGTAGAAAGAGCTATAAAGAAGCTCACGAAGCTTCTTGGCAGTGCTGGTTGATTCGACATGAAACAGGTCATCCAGGGCCTTGGTTGATGCCATATGGTGGGCTTCAGGGCAGACACCGCAGATACGCTGGGTTATCTGGGGCATATCCTCGGCCGGGCGGCCCTCGGAAAATTTCTCAAATCCCCTGAGTTCAGGAATCTGGAGATAGGTATTGGCTACACTGCCATCCTCGTTGAGAAAGATGGTAATCTTGCCATGACCTTCAAGGCGGGTAATGGGATCAATTATTATCCTCTTCATTTTATCCTTGCCCTCCTAAGTAGTGAATCTGGCAGACTGTAGCGGTAAAAGGTGCCCGCCGGGTCGGGAATATCGTCAATTATTCTTTGAATCTCCTCAGGGTCATTGGAGTCAATGATAGAAGACAGAGCACTCAAAAAGTGAGCTCCCTGGTCGACTACCCCCTCCACCGGCCCGTAACAGCCAGTGCAAGGCATATTAGCCTGAGGGCAGAGAGCATCACAGCCGCCTCGAGTAGCCACGCCGTAGCACAACAACCCCTGCTCCAGCAGACATTTTTCCGGGTCAGGGATTATTTCGTAAGGTCGATAGAATTTTTTGATCTTCTTTTCTTCTCTAGTACGAGGACACTCTTCGCAAAGAGCTTTCACCGAGTGACTTATGACAGTCCCTTTCGGTGGTAATTTGCCTTCAATCAAAGCTTCAAGGGCAAGCCAGGTAGTCTTTTCCTCCGGGGGACAACCGGGAACGAAATAATCGACATCCACGGTTTGGGCTAGAGTCTTAACCGTATCGTAGAACTCAGGAATTTCAAGCTCACCCTCGGGCACCTTGACTTTCGTCTGAGGGAAAATTTTCTTAGGATTTTCAGTTGACGGTGTTTCAATATAGACACGGTCGAACGTCAATTGTCGGTCATAAAAATTTGACAGCCCTGGGATACAGCCTTCATAAGCACAAGAGCCATAGGCTATCATTATCTTGGATTTGGCTCGCAGGAGATGGGCCATGTGCTCGTTTTCTTCATTCCGAATAGCTCCGTTGAAAAGGCAGACATCTACACTCTTATCTGCCATCTTCTCTACGTCAGCATACTTGAAATCCATGCCTACTGGCCAGAACACGATGTCCGCAACTTCAGCTAGCTTCAGTATCTTTTCGTGTATAGCCAGAGTCGCAATCTCACATCCACCACAGCTAGCCGCCCAATAAAGAGCTATCTTAAGTTTAGCCATGTTTTACCTCCTTAGAACTCTGCTTTAAATGGCCCGATGAACTTGGCCCAAGGTTTTTTATGTCTTGAGTAAAACTATTAGTTACCTCAGCAAATTTTGCTCCTTCAGACGCGGAAATCCACTCCAGCCGAACCCTTTCTTCCTCTACGCCAAGCTGCTTCAACATCTTCTTAAGCAGCGGGATGCGGCGTAGTGTCTTGTAATTCCCTTCAATATAGTGGCAATCACCGGGATGGCAACCAAGGACTAACACGCCATCAGCACCAATGCTCAGTGCCTTAAGGACAAAGAGGGGATTTACCCTGCCGCTACACATCACTCTGATTATCCTTATATTGGGAGAGTACTGCATTCTGGAGGTGCCAGCTAGGTCAGCACCAGCATAAGAGCACCAATTACAGCAAAAAGCTACTATTTTTGGTTCAAAGTTGTCCATCTATCCTCCTAAAAGGGGTAGTTTTAATCCACCTCTACTTGCCATCTCAATAACACGGGTAACTAATACCATATCTGTCCCAAAAAGGCAATCCTGTATCTCGTTCATAATTAACTCCTCAAATACTCATCTATATCTCTTGCTGCACGGCGGGCAGCGCCCATAGCACTTATTACTGTAGCGGCGCCGGTAACTATATCCCCACCAGCCCAGACTTTGTCCTTCATCGTCTTGCCAGTAGTCTCATCAGCCACTACCGTACCCCACTTGGTTGTCTTCAATTCAGAAGTAGTTTGAGCAATAAGGGGATTGGGACGGGTGCCCAAGGCAGCTACCACCATATCCACATCCATGATAAACTCACTTCCCTCTTTGGCAATGGGGCGCCGCCGACCGCTCTCATCAGGCTCACCCAGCCCCATCTCATAACACTCTATACCGACTACCCAGCCCGACTCATTGCCGATATACCTCTTTGGGTTGGTCAGCAGCTTGAACTGGATTCCTTCCTCCTTGGCATTCTCAACTTCCTCGCGGCGGGCAGGCATCTCTACTTCTGATCGACGGTAGATAATGTAAACTTCGTCAGCACCAAGCCGGAGAGCACACCGGGCTGAATCCATAGTCACATTACCACCACCAATCACTGCCACTCTTCTGCCCACAAACACCGGTGTATCATATTCAGGAAACTGGTACGCCTTCATCAGATTAACCCGGGTCAGGAACTCATTCGCTGAATAGATGCCATTTAAGTTCTCGCCGGGAATGTTCATAAACATGGGCGCTCCGGCACCAGTACCCAGGAAAATAGCAAGGTAGCCGCTCTCCAGCAATTCATCCAGCGTCACCACCTTTCCCACCACCGAATCCAGCTCAATCTTCACCCCCAGGGAAGTGACGTAGGCAACCTCAGCCTGCACAATTTCTTTGGGTAGCCTGAACTCGGGGATGCCATACATCAGCACCCCCCCAGCCACATGCAATGCCTCAAAAAGAGTAACGCTATGGCCGAGCTTGGCTAAATCGGCAGCGGCAACCAGTCCGGCTGGTCCTGCGCCGACCACCGCCACCTGTTTACCAGTTGGTCTGGGCGGCTCTGCCCCGGGGTTCAGCGCCCCCATATTAGTCCGCTCCCAGTCAGCCACGTAACGCTCCAGGCGTCCGATGGCAATAGGTGCTCCTTTCTTAGCTAGCGAGCATACTTGTTCACACTGTGTCTCTTGCGGGCAGACCCGCCCGCAGATGCCGGGCAGGCTGTTCTTATCCTTGAGTATCCTTACCGCTTCGGGCATATTATCATCAAGGACAGCCTTGATAAAACCGGGGATATCTATCTCCACCGGGCAGCCATCAGTACAGGGATGCTTGGGATCCTGAAGACAACGGCTTGCCTCAGCTTTAGCCTGCTCGGCGCTGTAACCCAAGGCAACCTCGTTAAAGTTTTTGCCCCGCGTCTTGGGGTCCTGCTTTGCCATTGGCTCCCTGTTGAGATTCGCCTTAGCCATGTATGTTGCTCAGACCTCCATTCAAGAACATTTGCCCATCTGAGCCTGCCACTGCTCAAAAGAGCGTTTTTCCTCATCAAGATAAATACGCTGCCGAGCCAAGAGCAAGTCCCAGTCCACCTGATGCCCGTCAAAATCAGGCCCATCCACGCAGGTAAACTTGGTTACGCCACCAACGGATACCCGGCAGCAGCCACACATCCCGGTACCATCAACCATTATCGGATTCAGGCTAACAATAGTCTTCACCCCGAAAGGCTGGGTGGTCTGGGCACAGAACTTCATCATGATACTTGGTCCAATGGCAATGACCCGGTCAACCTTCTCCCCACTCTCAAGCAGTTCCTTCAGCGGCCCGGTTACTACCCCTTTGCGACCGTACGTGCCATCATCGGTAGTAACTATTAGCTGGTGGCTGACACTGCGTAGCTTATCTTCCCAGAAGAGCAAGTCCTTGTTCCGTGCCCCCAAAATAGAGGTAATCTTATTTCCCTTCTCCTTCAGCGCCCTGGCAATAGGCGTTATTGGCGCAACACCAACCCCTCCCGCCACACAGACTACAGTACCAAATTTGTCAATATGCGATGGTACACCAAGGGGGCCAACAAAATCAGCAATGAAGTCACCGGCTTTCAGCAACGCCAGCCTAAAGGTTGTCGCTCCCACTTCCATAAACACCACGGTAACACTGCCTTCCTTCCCATCCCAGTCAGCAATCGTCAGCGGAATACGTTCGCCCCTTTCATCAATCCTGATGACAACAAACTGCCCCGCCAGCGCTTTTCTAGCAATTGCCGGTGCTTCGATTTTGAACAGATGAATTTTCGTCGCTAAGGTTTCTCTATAAATAATCCGAAACATTTGGTGAATTTCACCCCAACTCAGTTAGCTAAATAAAGCTTCTACCTGAGCTAGAATTTGCTCATCAGTGAAGTGGTGCATGGCAATAGCTCCCGAGGGGCAGGCAGCACCGCAGGTGCCACAACCCTTGCATACTGCTTCATTGACATGGGACACCCTCTTCTC
>JAUWYX010000009.1 GCA_030615625.1 Dehalococcoidia bacterium | reverse complement strand
GCAGGCAGCACCGCAGGTGCCACAACCCTTGCATACTGCTTCATTGACATGGGACACCCTCTTCTCATCTCTAGGCTGAAGCTCAATAGCTTGGAAGGGACACAAGACTTCGCAAACCCCACAGCCTGAGCATTCATCCTCATTAACCGATGCATTTATCGCCTCAGCTTTGACATAGCCTCTTCTCAAGGGACCGGCTGCTTTTGAAGCAGCAGCATAGGCTTGAGAAATTCCTTCAGTTACATCCGTAGGCCAACGTGCTGAGCCACAGATGTAAATTCCATCCATGGCAAACTCTACAGGGCGGAGCTTTAAGTGTGCTTCCAGGAGGAAACCAAACTCATCTAAGGAGACTTTAAGCATCTTGGAGATATTTTGGTTATCCTCGGCGGGGATAAGGGGAGTAGTTAAAATAAGCATATCACAGGGAAGTTCTATTTCCCTTCTCCATAGTTCATGGTACACCTTTATTCTTTCAACCTCCCCATCTCCGATAACTTCGGGAGGCCTTTCCAAGCTATATCTAATGAATCTGACCCCCAACTCCATGGCTCTTCGATAATAGCTCTCGAAATCCACACCATAAGTCATGAGGTCTCGGTGCAATATCCAAACCTTTGCCTTTGGATTCGATTCTTTAATAAGTGAGGCATTTTTAATTGCCGTCATGCAGCAGATTCTGCTACAATAAGTTCTCTCCGGAACCCGGGCTCCCACACAATTGACCATCACAACATTCTGACCCAGGGGTTCCCCCTTTTTCATACGCTCCTCTAACTCCAGTTGAGTAAGTACATTAGTCATCTTCTCATAGCCATATTGACCCGTCGGTTTTAACGCATCAGCCCCGATGGCTACTATAATAGTGCCCACATTGAATTTGTTCTCCTTGCCCTTCTTGTCCAGATTGACATTGAAGTTACCTATAAATCCAGTTACTTGTTTTACTTTGGACGAGAGATAAGTCTTGATCTTGGGATGGTTTTTAACCTGTTCAACAAGTGGTTTGATTAACTTCATTGCTTCTTGATTCGTGGGAAAAAGTTTATGAATACTGCGAAGAGTCCCCCCAAGTTCTGGCTCCTTCTCCACTAAATGAACATCAAAACCCTGCCTGGCCAGGTTTAAAGCCGCCTCCATTCCCACAATTCCTCCACCAATCACCAATGCCGAAGGAGTTACCTTTATTTCAATCTCCTCCAAGGGCTCCAGCAACCTGGCTTTGGCCACTCCCATCCTGATCAGGTCTTTAGCCTTTTCCGTAGCTTTCTCAGGCTCACGCATATGCACCCAGGAGCATTGGTCTCTTATGTTAACGAACTCGAAAAGATATTTGTTCAAGCCCGCCTCTTCACAAGCAGCTCGGAAGAGCGGCTCATGGGTTCTAGGAGTACAGGAAGCTACTAGGACCCGATTTAATTTGTATTCCTTTATCCCTTTCTTAATTGCTGAAATCCCTTCCTCAGAACAGGTAAACAAATTGCGCTCGGCATGCACTACGTTTGGTAGCTGCTTGACATATTCAACAACATCTGGAACTTTGACATATGCTCCGATATTTATGCCACAATGGCAAACAAAAACTCCGATACGAGGATGAGAAAGATCTTTTTCTTCCATGGCCCTTACTTGCCTCCTGCTATAGCTTCAGCAGCTCTGCCTGCTGCCCCTGAGGCCTGAGTTACAGAATCCGGGATATCCCGGGGACTATGGACATAGCCACAGGCAAAAATGCCCTGCCTTGTAGTATCCAGCGGTTGTAGCAATTTATCTGGAGCCTTTACAAAGCCATCTTCGTCTAACTCTATACCTAGTATTTTCGCCAAATCTTTGGTGATTTGAGGAACCATGGCTTGGGCAAGAACCACCAGTTCCGTTTCAAAGCTCTTTATTTCTCCGCTGGTGGTTTCCTCATGCCAGATAATAGGGTTATCATTCTCATGGTTAACTTCAATCCTGCCAGGACGTCCCCTGATATAAGTCACATTGTATTCCTTTTTAGCCCTGGCAATGTATTCCTGGAACCTTTTACCTACAGCTCTCATATCCATATAGAAAATGGTGGATTTTGTCCCTGGATGATGCTCGAAAGCCAGCATTGCCTCCTTGGTGGCGTGCATGCAGCAGACACTGGAGCAATAAATTTTATTCCTGAAATCGCGAGAGCCGACACATTGGATAAAAGCTATATTCTCAGGTATCCTGCCATCCGAAGAACGCTTAAGTTCTCCCATAGTGGGTCCGGAGGCAGCAGTCAACCTCTCAAATTCCATGGCAGTAATCACATTCTTTATTTTCCCATAGCCGTATTCTGTCAGCGGTGAAATGTCGTATAAGCCGAGTCCTGAAGCGAGGATTATCGCGCCAACATTCAATTCGACGTATTCGTCCTGCATTTCATAATCAATAGCATTAGCCTCGCAAACCTTCTCACACTCCCGACATTCAGAGCAGACTGCGCAATTCAAACAGCGCTGAGCCTCCTCGACTGCTGTTTTTTCGTCAAAGCCAAGGTCAACTTCATCAAACCCCTTTCGTTTTCCGAGTTCAAGAGTCGGCATGGAGTGTCTTGCTTTTGGTCTTACCCCGGCCTTTGATACCTCTTTTACCCTTTTAAGCGTTTCTGGTCTTCCCTCTTTCATGTTTATCCCTCTGAGGTAGCGGTCAATAGAAATTGCTGCCTCCTTGCCAGCAGTTATGGCAGCGATGACATCAGCCGGACCAGAAACCACGTCACCGCCGGCAAAAACCCCATCAATGTTCGTATACAGTGTAATGGGGTCTACCTTGATAGTTTGCATTGGGCTTTTCTCTATTTCTTTGAAAACCACCGTCGATGGTTTCTGCCCGGTGGCAACTATTATTGTATCTGCTTCTATAGTGGTGACTGGACCTTCAGCAAATCTTGGAGCGAACTTGCCTTGCTCATCACGAACGGAAGTACAGACTCTAGTTTCTAAGCTTGCGACCTTCCCATTCTCGGTTAGAATCCTCTTTGGACCTAAGGAAGGATGGATAATTAATCCTTCTTCCTCAGCCTCTTTAATCTCCAAATCCTGGGCGAGCATCCTATCTTTGGAAGTAAGATCCCGAGATTCGAGACAGACTAGATGGACTCTTTTGCTGCCGAGGCGCAAAGCCACCCTGGCACAGTCGATAGCCACACTCCCACCACCAATAACCGCCACTTGATTGCCCAGGTCAATCTTTACGCCTGAATTCGCCCGCTTCAAGAAGTCAAGGGCATAGACCACACCTTTAGCCTCTTCGTTGGGGATATCAAGTTTCATGCTTTCTTGGCAACCAGCGCCCAAGAATATTGCTTTATATCCTTGATTGAAGATCTCGCCAAGGTCTTTCACCGGCGTATTTATCTTGATCTCCACCCCCAGTTCCTGTATGTAGCTTACATCGTTATCCACTATTTCCTTGGGCAATCTATATTCAGGGATGCCATACCTTAGAAGGCCCCCTGCCTGAGGCAGAGCCTCGAACACAGTAACTGCATAGCCTTCCTTAATTAAATCATAGGCACAGGCAAGCCCCGCAGGGCCTGAGCCAATAATAGCTACCTTGCCTTCTTTTGTCCTTTCGACTGGGACTGCCTTTTCTCTCCCCACCCGTAGCTCGTAATCGGCGACGAAACGCTTCAGGTTCCGAATAGCAACAGGTTCGTCAAACTGCCCCCGCTCGCAGTCCTGCTCACAGGGGTGGGTGCATACCCGTCCACAAACTCCGGCAAAGGGCATGGTTCTGCGGATCACCTCTAGAGCCTCCTTGAACTTGCCCTGGGAAATAAGGGCGACATAGCCCTGGGCATTGACCCCGGCGGGACAGGCAACCCGGCATGGTGGGTAACTACGCTTATCTATAGTATATTTATTGGGAATTGCCTGGGGAAAAGGAATATAGATAGCCTTTCGCTTACCTAAGTTCTCATCAAATTCACTATTTAATTCGACGGGACAAACCTTAGCACACTCACTACAGCCTGTGCACTTGCTCCAATCAACAAAAGATGCCTTTTTCTTTACCTTGACCTTGACCTTCCCTGCTTCTCCAGAGACTTTTTCCACCTCAGAATAAGTCAGGAGCTCGATATTGGGGTGGGAATTGGCCTCAATCATCTTGGGGGCAAGGATACACATGGCACAATCATTAGTGGGGAAGGTCTTATCCAGTTGTGCCATTCTTCCCCCGATGCTGGGCGACTTTTCCACCAAATATACCTTAAAGCCCATATTAGCCAGATCTAGCGAAGCCTGAATCCCGGCTATGCCTCCACCGATAACTAAAACGGAATTATTCACTACTTTTGTCTCCTAGAGCATCAGCTACTAGGGTTACAATGTCCATGACTTTCATTTCTATATTAGTACATTTCTCGGTACCTTTATCCACCATGGCGCACTTGAAATGGATCTGGCATTTGGGGCAAGCAGTAACCAGTGCCTCAGCGCCGGTAGCCTTGGCTTCATGTAGCCGCTCTACTCTTATCTGCTTGGAATAAGAGCTGCAGTTAGTCCAGGCGCTGGTGCCACAACATATGCTTTCATCGCCACTATGCTCCATTTCAGTTAGCTTTATTTCCGGGATAGCCCTTATTATTTCCCTCGGCGGTTCATAAATCCCAAGGTGCCTTCCTAGCCGACAAGGGTCATGATAAGTTACCCGTTTAACCTCGGGATTGCTTCGCTTCGCTCTAAATGACAGACTAGAGAGATTCTGAGCTAAAAGCTCGGTGATATGCATTAGCTCACAATCAAGCTCTACATACTGGGGATAATCGATCTTGAACGTCCGGTAGCCCTCAGGGCAGGAAAAAACTATCTTTTTAGCACCCGATTCCTTTATCATCTGAGCGTTGAACTGAGCAAGCTTCTTGAATGTCTCTACATCGCCGGTCCATAAGAGGTCATGTCCACAACATCTCTCATTAGGAAGCACCATAGGCTCTATCCCTAAAGCATTAAGTACTTTGATACTATTTCTGGCAATATTCACCGGGCTGACCTCAATGTCCTCAAAAACTGGCTCGAAATAAGGAGCGCAGCCCGCAAAATACAATACCTCACTCTTCTCTGAGGTATGGCAGCCATCAAGCCAGTCCAGCCGTTTTTGCCTGATATCAGAGCGAGACATGAGTCTCATTAAAGAAAAAAGGATCCCTGAGTGAGCACAATCACCATGCTCGCCCTCGCCAGAAGCTAGATTCCTCACCTTTTGCGTAAACACAGGATAATCAACGTCTGAGGGACAAAGATTCGAGCAAGCGTAGCAGGCAAGACAGGAGAATAGCTCTCGGTCGTGAATTAATTCATCTCCAAAGCCCATCAAGGCTCTTTCCAGCATAAATCTTGGCGAAAAATTGGAATTATACCTTGAAACTGGGCAAAGGCTTGTGCACTTGCCACATTCCAGACAGTAGTAGGTCTTTGTTTCCTTGATAATATCTTCGAGATTCATACCTTGACCCCTTCTTGGAGAGGCGAAGGACCTAATTGCTTAAGCTGTTTGACCATTTCCTCGATTAATTCAGCAAATATTGGCGCCTTAGCGGCGGCAGAAGCCTGAGCTACAGTTTCAGGAATGTCCCCGGTACATTCGAAACAACCAGCGATGAACGTTCCTTCTGTGGCTGTAGCTACTGTGTCAAGTTTTACATGCCTTTCCATAACGAAGCAATCCGCTCGGCGGTCACTGGTGAATAGCTTGGCAAAATCCTCAGCATCAGAGCGAGGTTTCAAAACCGGGCACAAAATTACCATATGTACGGGAACTCGGGCTATCCCGCCCAGAAGCGTGTCCTCAGCGATTACAGTCAATTTCCCGAGCTTTAGCAAATCTCAACCTGGGGTCACAGCTCGATTAGCATTCTGCACCACCCTGTAACACATAGCTGTATTTTCGTCACAAAGACTCTGGAATTCGTTGGTGTCAATAGCGATAACTCTGGCTTTTTCCACCACAACCAGCCACTCAGCAGAGAGCTACTCCAAGTTTAACCATGTTTCTCCTCGTCAGAGTTTTTCGTAAAAGGACCTAAGGCTCTAACTTTTTCCGTCATATCATCTACTATTGAGACGAAACGGTCGCCTTCGGAAGCCGAAACCCAATCGAGGCGAACACGATCAGTTTCGATTCCTAGCTGAGGTAGCATCTTCTGCAACAATGACATACGGCGTATTGTCTTATAATTCCCCTCTGCGTAGTGACAATCACCGGGATGGCAGCCTAAGACCAAAACACCGTCGGCCCCTAGTTGAAAGGCTTTGACAATAAAGGCTGGCTCTACCCGACCACTGCACATTACCCTGATAATTCGGACATTGGGAGCGCATTTCATCCTAGCTGTGCCCGCCAGGTCAGCACCCCGGTAAGAACACCAATTGCAAAGAAAGCCAACAATTTTAGGTTCGAAACTCATACTAATACCCCCTCAATTTCTGCTGTAATTTCTTCCATGGTGAACTGCCTATGGGTAATTGCTGCGCTAGGACAAGCGGCGACACAGGTGCCGCAGCCCTTACACAGAGCCTCGTTAATTCGGGATACCTTCTCATCCTCGATGAAAGAAATAGCACTGTAAGGGCAGAGAAGATTACAGATCCGGCAGCCCGAGCACTTCTCTTCGTCAATAACAGCGGTAGCTGCCTCAAGCTCTACCCTCCCCTTGCTAATCAAGGCTAAAACCCGTGTAGCAGCCGCTGACGCCTGGGCTACGGCATCAGGTATGTCTTTAGGACCCTGGCAACAGCCAGCGATAAAAACACCGTCGGTCATGGTTGCCACTGGGTCGAGTTTAGGATGTCTTTCCAAGAAGAAGCCATCGGCACTTTGAGTAATAGTCAGCAGCTTAGCTACTTCGGCAGCATCTGACCTTGGCTCCAATGCCGTAGCCAAGATTACCATGTCAACCGGGACTCGGATAGTCTTGCACAATAAAGTGTCTTCCCCACAGACTATGAGCTTTCCTTGCTCATCTTCATTGATTGCCCTATCAGTAACCTCAGCCACCTTTCCTCGGATGAAGTTGACCCCCTCTTCGGAGAGCCGTTTATAGAATTCCTCATACCCCTTGCCGAAACAGCGCATATCTATATACATCTGGTAAACTTCAGCATCTGTTCTCTCCTTTATAAGATGGGAATACTTGAGCGCATACATGCAACACACTCGTGAGCAATATTCATGGTAATTCTCATCGCGGCTACCTACACAGTGGAGAATAGCCACGCTCTTGGGCTCCGAGCCATCTTTAAGAACTATTTTGCCACTGGTAGGTCCCACAGCATTACATATCCTCTCAAATTCAAGTCCGGTATAAACATTATCGAACTTCCCATAACCATACTGAGTAATAGGAGTGGGGTCGAAGGAATCGTAACCGGTAGTAACAATGATATTGCCCACCTCTACCTCAACAATCTGGTCAACCTGCTCAAAATCAATAGCGCCTAGCTCGCAGAATTTCTCGCAGGCACGGCATTTTTCTTTGAGGAAATAGGCACAATGTTCTGTATCGATAACCGGAATGTTTGGCACTGCCTGAGCGAATGGAGTATAGATAGCTTTTCTCTCACTTAAGCCCAAGTCAAACTCGCTATTTGCTTTCCAGGGACATTTAGTTACACATACACCACAGCCGTTGCACTTATCTTCATCCACATAACGAGCCTTTTTCCGAATCCTTGCTTTGAAACTGCCGACAAAGCCGGAGATTTCCTCTACCTCACTATAAGTCATTAGTTCGATATAAGGATGCATACCTACCGAAGTCATCTTGGGCGTTAGAATACAGGCAGAACAGTCTAAAGTAGGGAAGGTCTTATCGAATTGAATCATATGTCCGCCAATGCTAGGGTCTCTCTCCACCAGATAAACCTTGTGCTCAGAGTCAGCAATTTCTAGGGCAGCCTGGATGCCAGCAATACCACCACCAATAATCAAAGTATTGGGATTAACTGGGACCTCCTTTATCTCCAAGGGCTGGTGATAATAAACGCGCCTTACGGCAGCGCTTACCAAGGCTTTAGCCTTTTCAGTAGCTGCTTTATGGTCTTCAGTAATCCAAGAACAATGTTCTCGAATATTAGCCATCTCAAAGAGGTAAGGATTTACTCCCGCCTCCTGAATAGTGCGGCGGAAGGTTGGCTCGTGCATCAGTGGGGAACAGGAGGCAACTACAACTCGATTAAGGCCAAGTTCCTTAATATCTTCCTTAATCATATTTTGTCCTGGGTCAGAACACATAAATTTGTAATTGCGAGACACTACCACCGCAGGTAAGGTTGTAGCATACTTGGTTACCTCTTCTACATCCACTATGTCAGCGATATTCAAACCGCAATGACAGACATAAATACCAATTTTAACTTCTTCCATGTTGGCTCCTCCATTACTATATCGCTTCGGCAACAAGCTCGGAGATATCTTTAACCTGAATAGTCTCTGCCTTGCCCATAGAGAGCACACTATCTCTGTAGTTGAGAACGCAGTAGGGGCAAGCTACGGCTATTATATCGGCACCTTTTTCAACAGCTTGCTCCACCCTAATATCAGAGAACCTTTCCCCTTTTGGGGTATCCATCCAGATTCTACCGCCACCACCACCACAACAAAGGCCATTCTCGCGAGCATCAGGGAATTCTATTAACTCCAGGCCAGGAATGCTTTGCAGAATCTCCCTTGGCTCATCGTAGACATCATTGTGTCTCCCCAAATAACAAGGGTCGGAATAGATTACCTTCTTGTTTATCTCTTTGGAGAGCTTCAATTTCCCCTGCTCGATAAGTGAAGCCAGGTATTGGGTGATATGAATTACTTCAAATTTGCCTCCAAGCTCGGGATACTCATTTTTGAAAGTGTGGTAGCAGTGCGGTGAAGAAACTACCACGGTTTTGACACCATTACTGGTAAAGAGATTAATATTGTTTTGGGCCAGACTTTGAAACGTATCTTCATACCCGGCCTTTCTAATTGCCTCGCCACAGCATTTTGCCTCGGTGCCTATAAGGCCATAATCAATCTTAAGCTTATTGAAGATTGTGGCAGTAGATCGAGCTACTGTTTTTACATCAGGGTCATAGGAGGGAACACAGCAAGGGAAATAAAGTATTTCGGTGCCCGAAGCAAAATTTTTCACCTTGAGATCTTTAGCCCAGTCATTTCGCTTTTCGGCTTCCTCACCAAGCGGATTACCTACGCCAGCAATGTTCTTAGCTGAAATTCTCAGGGCATCAGGGACAACGCCGATACCCAGGCTAGCTACAGCTCGGCGCATAGCCCTCATGACATTTATTATCTCGACACCTCGGGGACAGCGTTGAACACAAGCTCGACAAGTGACGCAAGTCCAGACATCCTCGCCGCCAAAATCGATTGCCCCAAGCTGAGCTTCGTGCATGATGCGGCGAACAAGAAAACTTCGGACCAAATTCCAGGGACAGATACCGGTGCAAAGACCACATTGGTAACACAATTTGAGAGGTTCACCACCGGCCTCGAGTATTACATCTGTAGCTTCTTTGTAAGGACTTAGCACTTCCATTTCAACCTCGACTTTTCAAAGATTTGCTAAAAAAAGGGGTGGCTCTCACAAAAGAATTGTACCCACCCTTTTCTTCCGTAACATAAATTGAAGCACGGCGGGAAAGTATAACAAGCCCTGTCAAATGACGCAAACTTCTGTGCTAGCCTTCTGGCAAAATGGTTGGTGGTTTATTTTCTAAGAGTTTTTATTACATTGGGTTCGGGGGCAGATGATGGTATCAGGAGAGAAGACAAGGCTCTCACGTCCCTTAGTGAGGCTTTATTGTCCTACGCCACGTTCAGTTGTGATTGAGCCCAACACTCCGTTGATTAACCGGGGGGAAGAATCGCTTCCGAATTTCTTGGCTAACTCTACAGCCTCATTTATAGCTACCTTGAACGGAGTTTTATCATTAAATAAAATTTCGAAAATAGCCAGGCGCAAAATATTTCTATCGATGATAGACATCTGTTCTGGGGGAAAGGCAGGGGCAAATTTTTTAATAAGCGCATCAAGCTCAGATTTGTTCTGTAGCACTCCTTTCACAAGCTCCTCACTGAAGATAAGTGCTTCTTGAGCCAGTGTTTCCCCTGCTCTTAAGCGAGCTAAAGCTTCCTCCACCTTATGCTTCGTGCAATCAAGCTCATAAAGTGTCTGGAGAGCAGCGATTCTTGCCTGTCGCCTGATGCCAGCCATTAGTTAGTTGGATTCTCTGTACATGCTAGCTGCGCTATATCCTCAATTCCTGATATATTGAAAGTTTGGAGTTCTGAATTGATTCGCCTGATCAAACCGCTAAGCACTCTCCCGGGACCTATCTCATAAAAGGTGGTGACCCCACTGTGCATTATATATTCCACCGACCCTTGCCATTGGATGCAATTGCGAAGTTGCTTCACTAATTCTTTTTTTATCGAATCAACGTCGGTTAACGGCCGAGCGGTCACATTGGATATTACAGGAATGATTGGTGGTCGAAACCCAACGTTCGAGACGATTTTACTGAATTCCGCTATGACTGGCTCCATTAAGGCAGAATGAAAAGCCCCGCTAACCTTTAAAGGAATAAGAGCACGAGCACCTCTTGTCTTGGCTAATTTATTAGCTTCAGCCAGGGCTTGGGCGGCACCACTAATCACAATCTGCCCAGGACAGTTTACATTGGAAATTTCAGTTCTACTATGAACACTTATGTCTTTAACTGTTTCTTCATCAAGCCCTATTACAGCTAGCATGCTTCCAGGATTTTTTAGCCCAGCTTCATACATTAATCTCCCTCTTTCCCTGACAAGCAAAACAGCATCAGCCAAGCCCAGCACACCAGCGGCAACTAGAGCAGTATATTCACCCAAACTATGTCCAGCAACAAAAGTGGGAGAGGGAAAATTAGCTATGGTTGCCTCTTCAAGCGCTTTAAGGCAGGCAATGCTGACGACTAATATAGCTGGCTGGACGTTGTGCGTCTTTGTCAATTCCTCCTCTGGACCTTCAAAGCACAAACGGGAGAGGGAAAAGCCTAAGGAAGCATCAGCTTCATCAAAGACTTCCTTGGCCGAAGGATAGCTGTTATACAGGTCCAACCCCATACCAGCGCTTTGGGAGCCCTGCCCCGGGAAAACATAAGCTACCTTGGGTAAATCAGCCATGCGAACTATTTCTTAGCGGACTTGACCTCAATTGCTTCTCTATCATTGTACCAGCCACAGTTAGGGCAAACATGGTGAGATAACTTAGGACTGTGGCAATGTGGGCACACATCCGTGGCAGGCAGACTTAGTTTAAGATGGCTGCGCCTTTTCCCCTGGCGCGCTTTAGCAGTTTTTTTCTTAGGTAGTGCCATGTGAATTCGCCTCCTTCATTCCTGGGCAGTCAGGGCGACATAGGGGTTTCATGGGCAAATTTAGCAAAGTATATTGCCGTATTAACTCGCTCAGGTCAAGTATATTTTTATTATCAATAGTGAAGTCTTTCGATTGTTCCGGCGAAGAGAGTGCTAAATCATCAGACACATCAGGTATCGGAAGAAACTCTTCTTCAGCAGTGAAACTTATAGGGAATAAGAATGTATCAAGGCAGCGGCTACATATGAGTTTTACCTCAGCACTTAATTTACACTGAACTAAAACTCTCTGACTGATATGAATCACCTTTGCCTTTCCTTCAACAAAACCTTCAACTTCTTCATCAATCATCCCACTGATATCATGGCTTTGGCTAGAGCCAACAGGCTCTTTCAGCAACTGAGCTACATTTATCAACGCCCTCAGAGGTTCTCTTTCCATCTGTCATAGCCTAGAAATTTAGATAAAGCACAAAGTATAATAAACTATATCATAAGAGGTTCAAGTATTGAAAATAGAAAACGATCATTTTGTCACCCTGAGCGGAATTAGATTCTTTGCTTCGCTCAGAATGACAAGAGGCGAAGGGTTAATGGTCAGAATGAGAGAAGGGAGTGCTAAACAACCTTGGAGATAGAAAACCTGAAGCTAAAGATAAAGGATAGCGTCGAATTACAAAGGCAGCAGCTTATCCAATTGAGCCTGAATATCCATGATAACCCTGAGTTGGGCTTCGAGGAGGAAAAGGCGTCGGCTTGGCTTACTAGCTATCTTGAAGACAGTGGATTTCATGTAGAACAAGGCATTGCTGGCTTGGCTACAGCCTTTCGAGCGACATATGGCCAAGGGAGCCCGAGAATTGCCTTGCTTGCTGAATATGATGCTTTACCCAAAATAGGACATGGCTGTGGACATAATATAATAGCTACTTCAGCACTTGGGGCTGCTGTGGCTAGTAAGGCTATCATTGCCCAGTCAGGAGGCAGCGTTGTGGTTCTGGGCACTCCTGGAGAGGAAGTCTTCGGTGGCAAGATAGACATGGTGAAAGCAGGAGCCTTTAAAGAAATAGACGTGGCTATGATGGTGCATCCCAATATCCTAAACATGGTAGCCATACAGACGCTTGCCTGTAGCTCCCTGGAAGTGGAATTTTTTGGCCGGCCGGCTCACGCCGCTGCCCAACCCCACATGGGTATAAATGCCCTTGAAGCTATGATATTAGCTTTCACTTCTATAAATTCATTGCGTCAACACATAAGGGGGGAGGCACGCATCCATGGCATAATCACTGACGGAGGTGAAGCACCTAACATAGTGCCTGCTCATAGTGCTGCTGTGCTTTTGATACGTGCTCTAGATAATCAGTACCTTGATGAGTTGAAGGAAAGGGTTTTAAACTGTTTCATAGGAGCATCTGTAGCTAGCGGGGCAAGATTAGAATATAGCTGGAGAGACAGGACTTATGCTCCTATGAAAAACAATGCAACTCTAGCTCAGCTATTTAGCCAAAATCTGGAATCGCTGGGGCGACAAGTAGAAGCCTTCGATCCTCGTTTTGGCTTTGGCAGTACAGATATGGGAAACGTCAGTCAGGTGGTACCAAGCATACATCCTACGATAGCCATAGCTTCGCCTGAGGTGTTCATACATACACAGGAGTTTGCCTCCGCAGCCGCCTCTGAAGCAGGACACAAAGGCTTAATGGATGCAGCCAAGGCAATGGCTATGACTGTAGCTGATATTTTCCAGCCAGGAATGCTTGATAAGATTAAGCAGGAATTCTATCGTGGTTAGAGTAGGCATTCCCAGAGCCTTATTTTATTATCAATATTACCCTGGGTGGAAAAACTTTTTTGAAGCCTTGGGTGCAGAACCGGTGGTATCAGCGCCAACTAACAAAGCTATCTTTACCGCAGGAAATTCACGGGCGGTTACTGAGAGTTGACTCATTTCTCGACTGCAGGCGATGGGAGTTAGAGTATTTACTCCGGAGATGGCAGAGCAGGAAGCACTCGATATCGCTATGACAAAGTTGGGGGGCGCCCCGCACTGGTCTTTTGAAGCCGCTATAATTGGTGCCGGTGAACACTATCTAGAGGCAAAAGTCGATGGTATAATTAATGTAAAGCTTGTCCCAACTTATGCGAGATTGCTCAAATCTCTGTGGAGGGCAAGGCTCTGGCTAGGTGGGGGGGACGCTGTGATTTGTGGGAGGGAGCAGCTACAGGTTAAAATTTCAAGCCATGGGCAAAACTTACCAAGTAGTCATCATTGGTGGTGGACCGGCGGGACTCACCGCCGGGCTATATTGTGCCCGCTCAAGGTTTAATACTTTGCTTATCGAAAAGGGAGTAATTGGCGGGCAAATAACCAACGCTGAGCAAGTGGAGAATTATCCTGGCTTTCCCAAGGGTATCTCAGGTATTGAGTTAGGACAACTTATCCATGAGCAAGCCACTGGCTATGGATTGGAAACCTTGCTTGCCGAGGTTACCAAAGCAGTGCCCAGCCAGAGGCATAATCTGGTCAGCACCAGCGAAGGCGATTTTGCAGCTGAGTCGATAATCATTGCCTCTGGCTCGCAATTTCGCAAACTAGGCGTGCCTGGGGAAGATAAATTTGTGGGCAAGGGAGTTTCCTATTGTGCTACCTGTGACGGCCCTTTATTTAAAGGTAAAACAGTGTCTGTAATAGGTGGCGGCGATGCTGCCATCACTGAGGCTCTCTACTTGAGCAAGTTTGCTTCCTCGGTTAAGGTCATTCACCGTCGCAGCCAGCTTCGAGCCAGCAAGATATTTCAGGAAAGAGCTATGGCCGAACCAAAGATAGAGTTTATTTGGGATACTGTAGTAACCCAAATTGAAGGTGATGGGGTAGTTAAGCAACTCATGCTAAAAAGCACCAAAAATGCTAAAATATCAATATTAGAGCTAGCCGGTGTTTTTGTGGCTATCGGCTCAGAGCCCAATAGTGCTCAGTGGCGGGGATTGTTGCCTTTAGACGAAGCAGGCTACATAATCACCAATGAACTCATGGAAACGAGGATTCCAGGAATATTTGCTGCTGGAGATGTCCGCCATAATTCAGCCAAGCAGGCGATAACTGCTGCTGGGGATGGCGCTACTGCTGCTATGTCGGCAGAGAGATTTTTGTCATTCTGAGCGAAGCGAGGAATTTTATGAAGGTTGTTTTACTAGAAGACCTCCCTGGAAAGGGAAAGGCTGGAGAGATAAAGGAAGTGAGCAGAGGCTACGCCAGGAATTTCCTTTTGCCACGGGGTCTAGCTTTGGTAGCCACCCCCATGGTCATTAAGCAAACGGAGTCCGGGCTACAGAGGGAACGAAGGGAAGAAATTATTGACCATGATAAACTAGTTGAACTGGCTCAGCAAATTGAGGGAATGGAGATTCGCCTTAAAGCTCGCATAGGTGCCGGAGAACGCTTATTTGGCTCTATTACTGCTGCCGATATAGCTGAAGAATTAAGTCGGGCTGTAGGTTCTGTTATTGATAAAAAGAAGATAGACATAGAGAAATCTTTACGCAAAACAGGCAGCTATGAAGTAGCCGTTAAGTTAGCCAGCGACCTTAATCCACAAATTACGGTGGTTATCAAGGAGGAGGAGGAGAAAGGGAAAGAGCAAGAGACAGAGAAAAAGGTGGAGAAAAAGAAAGAGGAGAAGAAAGGGACAGAGACAGAGAAAAAAGCAGAGAAAAAGGCAAAGAAGAAGAACGAGAACGATAAAGAGAAAAGGAAAGAGAAAGATTAGGCATGGCAGAGGAAAAATTACCACCCCACGATATTGAAGCTGAGGAGGCAGTAATTGGGTCTCTGCTTATTGACCCTGAGGCCATATTGAAAGTTGCCGTTTCCCTCAAGGCCGAGGATTTTTTTTCAGAAACAAATCGGGTGATCTACCAAGCTTGTCTCTCTCTTTATCAACGCAACGAAGCTATAAACCAGATTACAGTGGCTCATGAGCTAATGCGTCAGGACAAGCTGGAGCAAATTGGTGGTGCCGCTTTCTTAAGCCATTTAATAAGTAATGTCCCTACATCCCTCCATGTTGAATATTATGCTCAAATAGTATCCAATACAGCGGTAATGCGGCGGCTGATCGCCGCTGCTGGGCAAATCGAGGCCCTTGGCTACGAAGCCAGCCCAGATGTTGAGGCTAGCCTCAATGACGCTGAAGATATCCTGTTTAAAGTGCGAGCCAGGCAGGGTCTTCGAGGCCTTGTTCCGATTCGTGAGGTCCTAGGTCAATATTTTGAGGAAGCTGGGCAGCCTACTACGCTTAGGGAAGGGGAAGTACCTCATATTCTAACCGGCTTTGCCGCCTTGGACGATTCCTTAGGGGGGTTGCATAGGACTGACTTAATCGTTTTAGCCGCCAAGACTAGCCTGGGTAAGACTAGTTTAGCTCTAAATGTTGCCAGGAATGCCGCTATTAACCAAAAGGCTTGTATTGCGCTATTCAGTTTGGAGATGTCTCGAGAGGCAGTGATCCAGAGGTTTCTCGGTAGTGAATCAGGGGTGGATTCTAAGCGTATAAGGTTGGGACGATTTAGTGAGCAGGATGAGATAAAAATCATGGAAGCCAGCGGCGTCTTATCCGAGGCACCCATCTATATTGATGATTCTCCTATGCTTCGGGTGGTAGATATAAGGAGCAAGGCACGGCGACTTCACTTCGAACGCGGCATCGACCTGATCATCGCGGATTATCTGCAACTGATACAAGGCGACGGTAGGAATGAGACTCGAGTCCAAGAGATCAGTAACATAACTCGTGCCTTAAAAACTTTAGCCCGGGAACTGAATGTGCCTATCTTAGCCCTATCGCAACTCAGCCGGGCTGTAGAAGCGCGTCCCTCCCATATACCTCAGCTTTCTGACCTACGCGAATCCGGAAGCATTGAGCAGGATGCTGACGTGGTTATTTTCATTCACCGAGAAGATATGAATTATTCTCCCGAAGAGTGGAGCAAGGTGCATGATATTGAAAGGGAACCTTATCCCCGCGGCATCGCCGATATTATCATAGCCAAACACCGCAATGGTCCTTTAGGACAAATCAAGCTGCGCTTCCTGAACAGGGTTGTCAAATTTGATAATTTAGAGGCTGAGCTGATTTCTGCCTCTTAAGGGTGAAAAGATGCCTAACCGGCAATTATCAAGCTCTCAAAGGAAAACAGATTTTATCTCCTTGCCTGACTCTTTCTTTACCCAGGCGATACCTAAAATTCAAGACCTGGCTGAACTTAAGATAGTGTTGTATGTCTCTTATCTTATCCTGCGGAAGCAAGCCCATCCTCACCTTGTTACTTACAAAGAACTGAAAACTGAAAGCTGTCGGCTGTCAGCCGAGTTAGATGAGGAGACACTTCGCCAGGCTTTGAACTCGGCTGTAGAGCACGGTACTCTATTACACTCGACCTTAAATATAAATGGAGTGCTCGAGGATGTTTACTCTCTGACCGCCGATAGCCATCAGCCGCCGGCTGTCAACATCTTTGCTCTCTACGAGCAAAATATCGGCATGATAACGCCAATGATTGCTGAAGAACTTAAGGAAGCTGAGAAGCTTTATCCACTCCAGTGGATTGAAGAAGCCTTCAAGGAAGCAGTTACGCTGAATAAACGCAGTTGGAAATATATCGCTCGCATCCTTGAAAGATGGGCTAGTGAAGGTAAGGACAGTGGAGAGCATAGGAGAGACATTAAAAAGGATGGCCCAGACAAATATATCAAGGGCCGATATGGACACCTCGTCAAAAGATAACGTTCCCTTTCCCTCGATAGAAGAAGGCGCAGGTGAAATCTGCCCTGTTTGCAAAGGGGCTGGCTTCGTTCATCCTGCTCTAGATTCAGGGCAAGTTGATTTCAGCCGGGTGGTACCCTGCCAATGCAGTAAAGGAGAACTGAGAAAGAAAAAAACAGAATATCTTGAGAAATACAGCAATTTGGGTTCCCTGTCGCAGCTTACCTTTGACAATTTATCTCCTGAAGGAAAGGTGGCGAGTGCCATTTCCCAAGAGCACTTTGCTCAGGTTTACCAGGCTGCCAAAGCCTTTGCTGATAATCCCGAGGGTTGGCTGGTATTTTTAGGTCCTAGCGGCTCTGGTAAAACACACCTGGCTTGTGCTATTGCCAATCACCGTCTCAGCTTAGGGGAGCCTGTATTTTACATCGGTGCTGCCGACCTCCTTGACCACCTCCGCTCCGCCTTCAGCCCCACAAGCGACACCACTTATGACGAGCTGTTTGAGCGAGTAAAGAATGTGCCTCTATTAGTGCTTGATGACCTTACTCTGGGAAGCGCTACTACTTGGGCTAAAGAGAAGCTAGAGCAACTCCTTCAGCATCGCTTCAATACCAGGCTGGCCACGGTAATCATCACCGATATACCGCTAGAAAGAATGGATGAACGCTTACGCGGCCATCTTGCCGATAATGAATTCTGCCAGGTATGGGCGATTGAACCAGCACCGCCATTGGAATCCCAGGGTGGCTTAGAGTTAGAGCTATTACGGAATATGACCTTTGATAATTTTGACCACAAGAGACTGGAACTTCCCCTGGAACAGCGGCAAAACCTACGCCAGGCTTTCAACTTAGCAGTAGAATTCGCTCGCTCACCAGAGGGTTGGCTAATATTTCAAGGCATTAATGGCTGCGGTAAGACTCATCTGGCAGCAGCTATCGCTAATTATCGGCTGGCACAAGGAAAACCAGTCTTCTTTGTGGTTGTTCCCGACCTTCTTGACCATTTACGTTCTACATTCAGTCCAGATAGCAAAATATCCTATGACGAGTTTTCTGAGAGGATCAAAGAAGTTCCACTGCTGATACTCGATGACTTCGGGGAACAATCGGCCACGCCCTGGGCTCAGGAGAAGCTATATCAATTGATAAACTACCGTTATAATGCCCGGTTGCCAATGGTGGTCACTACATGTCTCTCTTTAGACGAGATTGAAACACGAATCAGTTCACGAATGGTGGACCCAATGATAAGCCTGGTATTCAACATCACCGCTCCCGATTACCGGGGCAATGTAAAGTCTACACGGCAAGCTAAACGCTACTAATTACCCCACGAAAAATTCGCTTCGCTCTTAAGGGTGGAGGTACGGGGGAAAGTTCAGTTCAGCCCCCTTTGGTCTGGGCAGCTCTCTTTCTACGAACGAAGAAAATCACCAGTCCTACTATTACCACCGCCGCTATAATCCCGCCAATGAGAGCCCAATTGATTGGTGCAAAATTGGCCGTTATGAAATAGTCGCCGCGCATGCTTACGATGGTCATGGTGGCATTCACATTGAAGATGCCACCCACATCACCAGTCCAGTTGACAAAGCGGTAGCCCCTCTCGGCCTTGGCAACCACGAGGACCAGCACTCCAGCATTATAAACGAATACCCCTTCGCCAGGAGTGGTCACCGAACCGCCGGTGATGCTGGATATGGTAAGGACATACTTGGTAGTAACTCCCAGGTTCCATTTGGCAAGCTCAGGTTCCCACCCTGCAGCGACCACGGTACCGTCGCTCTTAAGGGCCACCGTGTACCGCAAACTTGCGGCGACTTTGACGATGCCTGTCCAGTCTCCGACATCGCATTGCCCGAAGCCGTTATCTCCCACCGCGACCACGGTGCCATCGGACCTAAGCCCTACCGTATGATCCCAGCCCCCGGCAACCTGAACGACGTCCTTCCAGCCGCTGACATCGCACTGCCTGCTGTAATTGGCTCCAACGGCGACCACGGTTCCATTGGACTTAACTCCCACCGTATGCCAGTTACCAGCGGCGACCTGGACGATGTCTGTCCAGTCGCCGACGTCACACTGCCCTTCGTACACGATGATGGCGGTGTCATCATCTTCAGGTCCCACCTTCACGGAGCCACCTGCGGCGACCACGGTGCCATCGGACTTAAGCCCCACCGTGTGAACGTTGCCTGCGGAGACTTCGGTGATACCCGTCCAGTTGCTGACATCGCACCGCCCATTACTGTTATCACCCACAGCGACAACCGTACCACTGGACTTAACGCCAACTGTGTGCCAGCCGCCTGCAGCGACCTGGACGATATCCGTCCAGCCGCCAACATTGCACTGCCCATAGTCGTTAGCTCCTACTGCAATCACAGTGCCGTCGTTCCTGAGCCCCACCGTGTGAACATCACTCGCACCGACCTGGACGATATCTGTCCAGCCGCTGACATCGCACTGTCTATAGTGATTGTCCCCCGCAGCGACCACAGTGCCGTCGGATTTAAGCCCCACCGTGTGACCGGCACCTGTGGCTACACCGATGATACGCGCCCAACTCCCGATACTGAACCGCTCATCATAGCTGGCTCCCACGACAACCACGGTGCCGTCGGACTTGAGCCCCACTGTGTGCACCCCGCCGGCGGCGACCTGGACAACATCCGTCCAACCCTGGACATTGCACTGTCCGGTGTGGTTGTCTCCCACAGCGACCACTGTGCCGTCGGACTTAACCCCCACTGTGTGACTGTTGCCTGCAGCAACCCGGACTATATCTGTCCAGCTATCCACATCGCACTCCCCGTGGTAATTGTCTCCCACAGCAACCACGGTGCCATCGGACTTAAGCCCCACCGTGTGTTGGTAACTTGCGGCAACCTGGATGATGTCTCTCCAGTCACCAACATTACGCTGCCCGTATTCGTTACCTCCCACCGCGATTACTCTGCCGTCAGACCTGAGCCCCACCGTGTAGTCATAGCCTGCGGTGACCTGCACGATGTCTTTCCAACCCCCAACATTGCACTGCCCGTCGTAGTTGGCTCCAACGGCGACCACGGTTCCGTCGGACTTGAGCCCAACCGTGTCATAATAGCCTGCGGCGACCTGGATAATGTCCGTCCAGTTGCCGATATTGCATTGCTCGTAATGGTTGTCTCCCGCAGCAACCACGGTGCCATTTGACTTAAGCCCCACCGTGTGCAAGCAGCCTGCGGCGACCTGGGTGATATCCGTCCAGTTGCCGATGTTGCACCGCCCATCGTTGTTATCTCCCATGGCGACCACAGTGCCGTCGGACCTAAGCCCCACTATGTGAGCGCCGCCTGCGGCGACCATGGGCGTTACGTTTCCTTGAGGCATATTCAGAGCCATTGCCGAAGCAAGGCTCGAGCCATCTATCGTCAGATGATTAATAGAATGGTCATCTGGCAGAGGCACGGCTGCTGAAGCTCCCACTGCCCAAGCAGGAAGCATCAGGCTGAAAACCAGAGCGATAGAGAATAAAGCTGATAGGAGCATTTTACTATTTTTCATTGCCACCTCCGATTACCCTTCATCCGAAAACTGAAACACCTTTCGTGCGTATGAAAGTCTCACCTTTTGTAAGAGTCCAGTTTCCCCAAAATCCTTAGTTTATGGTATTATTATGTCACAGATTATTATATCACACTGCCCACACTATCAAGCGTTTTGGGTGTGTATGCAGGGAGGGAGGATTATAACGATATAATCAGCATTAGTCCTATCGGCTTTCCCGTTCCTCAATCAGCTTCCATCTTTGAGAAGAAGTAAGAGCCTAATGTTGCTAAAGCTAAACACAATATAAGAAGAACTGTGAAATCGAGCCAGAGTGGAAAGGCAGAAACACCAATAAGAGTGCCCCTCAACCCATCAACGCCATAGGTCAAAGGGTCAATGTACATTATATATCTCAGCCAGGACGGCATAGACTGTATAGGGAACAAGGCACCCGAGAGGAAAAATATGGGAAATACTATTAAGTTCATTATAGCCATGAAGCCTTCCAGATTGCCTAACTTGGTGGCAATAATCAAGCCAAATCCCGTGAATGTGGCGCAGGTAAGAATCATAATTACTAGGGCTAGAAAGAAGCCTGCTACACTGGATAATGTGACTCCCATGGCTACGGCTATTCCCACTATAACGAGGGCTTGAATTATGGCTGTGGTCATGCCGCCGAGGCTTCTGCCCAATATGACGGAAAAACGATTAACCGGAGCCACTAAGACCTCTTTTAGAAAGCCAAATTCTTTGTCCCAGATAACCGATGCCCCGGACATGGTACCAGCAAATAATAGGGTCATGCCCACTATCCCAGGAGCGAGAAAGTCAAGGTAACCTATACCTTCCAGTCCCGGTATTTGGCGGGCAGGCATGAAGCTCATGGGCAATCCCAGAAAAGCCAGAAAAAAGAGAGGCATCAATAGTGAACCAACTACCCTGGCCTTTACTCTCAAAAATCTTTTCATCTCCCGCAACCACATGGTATAAATCGGTAGCGGGTCTATGATTCGCCGGGCCCCAATTGCTCGCATGCTATCTCTTACCTCTACTCCTCATCCATGCTTTCCATACTTCCTTCAGACTTCCTTCTACCTCCCTTATAGTCTTCCCAGTAAAATGTAAAAAGGTATCCTCCAAACTTGGCTTATACAACTTGATGGATGATATAACAAGCCCACGATTATCGGCAAAATCAATAAGCTCAGGTATTCTTTCTTCGCCGCCATCGATACTTAGCTCCAGTGAGCCATCACGTGCTTCAATCTTCTTTATCCAGCTAAGCTGCTTTAGTGAATCAACCAAGCTGCCACTGCTATCCTGAGCTACTTGCAGTGAAATCAAATTTAAACCCACTGCTTGCTTGAGTTTTTCAGGGCTATCGATGGCTATTATGCGGCCCTGGTCTATAATGGCCACTCGATGACAGAGATAATCCGCCTCTTCCATATAGTGAGTAGTCAGGATTATGGTTATACCCTCTTTCTCATTTAGCAGCTTGATGTAATCCCAGAGATTCCTTCTTGCTTGGACATCAAGGCCCAAAGTCGGCTCGTCCAAAAACAAGACTTTGGGATGGTTCAGAAATCCTCGGGCAACCTCAAACCTGCGCTGGGTGCCGCCGGAGCAATCACTAATCCTCATGTTCTCCTTCCCCTTCAAATCCATCAGGTCTAGCACCTCCGCAACCCTTTTCTGCCTGGTTTTCCTATCCAAATGATACATTCGGGCATGAAAATCCAGGTTCTCCTTACCGGTTAAGAATGTATCAATGGCTCGATCTTGAAACACAATTCCTATGCACTCTCTGACCTTATCTCTTTGCCGCACAATATCATATCCGCAAACCTTAGCCGAGCCTGAAGTGGGGTTCAGTATGGTGCAGAGCATCTTTACGGCTGTTGTCTTCCCGGCTCCATTAGGGCCAAGGAAGCCAAATATCTCCCCCTCCCCAACGTTCAAGGTAATATGATTTATGGCTACCAGGCCATCGAATTCTTTGGTCAGGTTTTCAATTTCTATTACGCTATTCATGCTCGTCGTCTTGCAACTTTTTCCCAACATAGTGTAGGAAAACATCCTCCAGGCTTAGCTTGTGTTCGCCGATCGAGGAAATAACGAATCCGTGCTTCCGTGCCAATCTCACTACCTCGGGTATCTTCATCCCTTTGTTTCCTACGGTTAACTCCAGTTGAGCATCATGCTGATGAATCTTTTTGACCCAGCTCATTCCGTTTAGCAAACCTGCAAACTCATTGGCCAGGGCCCCTTGGGGAAACCTGATAGAAAGCACGCTGCTGCCCAACGAATCTTTTAATGCTTTAGGGGTATCCACCACCGCAATCTTCCCATACTCTAAGATAGCTACTCTATTGCAGAGGTAGTCCGCTTCCTCAACATAATGAGTGTTTAGCAATATAGTGGTCCCTGATTCTTTGTTCAACCTCTTAGCATAATCCCACAATAGCCTTCTCGTTTGTACGTCCAAACCTAACGTTGGCTCATCTAAGAATAGAACTTTGGGAGAATTTAGCATTCCCCTGGCTATCTCCAGTCTGCGCTGCATGCCGCCGGAGTAGTATTTTACCAATATATTTTGTCTATCTTTTAACCCTACCAAGTCCAGGGCTTGAGATATCCGCTCATCCTTCACTTTCTTGGGAAGGTGATACAATATGGCATGGAAGTCCAGATTTTCTCTCGCCGTTAGATTGATATCCAAGCTCAGCGTTTCAAAGACTATGCCTATTGATTCTCTGACTTTGTCCCGCTCTCTGATGATATCATACCCGCATACAGTGGCCGTCCCAGAGCTGGGATTTAGCGCCGTAGCCAGCATCATGATGGTGCTGGTCTTGCCGGCTCCGTTAGCGCCAAGAAAACCAAAAATCTCCCCCTCTTCGACTTCAAACGAAATATGGTCCACCGCAACAAGATGGCCGAACATCTTGGTTAGATTGTCAGTTCTTATTGCCTTCATTCTCCGTCTCTATTTCCCAAGGACAAGCTCTTGGCCAAGGCGAAATGCATCCTCGAGAGCCGTAGGATGCTCCTCAATCTGGCCTTTTTTATCAATTCCCCTGACTAATAAATCACCAGAATATTCCACGCCTATAGCATCAAAGAAATACTTCACCGTGAGCACTGCGCCATCAAAGAGCTTTTTGCCCTGAGTGGCACCAACTGAAATGAACACCCCTCTGCGCACCCGATTGTCCTCCTTGCCCATGCCCAGCACATGTCTTCTTACCCAAAGCGCTTGGCATCTGTCTATTACTGCCTTCACCTGGCTGGTAATACCATAGAAGAATATCGGTGAAGCAAAAATGATATGGTCCGCTTCCAGAAGCTTTTTATAGAGCAATTGCATATCATCCTTAATGGCACAGTTACCATCCTTGAGACAGGCATATATTTCCAGGCATGGTGAGATTTTGAGTTTCGAGACCAGCACCTTTTCGACCTCGGCTCCTGCTTCCCTGGCACCTTCCAGCGCCTTATCAAGAAGGATTTCGGTATTGCTTTGCCTTCTCGGGCTGCCCATAATGCCTAATACTTTCATATTGTTCTTAATTATAGATTATAGCGCCCTAAAGAATCGGGCATAAACTCTTCGGGCTGAGACCAAGACGAAGCCCTGAATAGAAATTGAATTCCATTCTTTATACGCCATACTTATCTCTCAGTATCTGCGAGAGCTCAGGCAAGAAGGTAAATGCTTTCTCAACAAGCCCCTCCTCAGTACTGGAGACCTGGCATTCGCCCGCCATCTTACCACCTGTACTAACCTGCCCTATGTCGCTAAGGCAACATCGGGCTGGTGCCACCAATGCCTGCCTGGCAATTTGGTTCAAGGACAAACCTGTACTTTCCGAGATTATCTCCCAGTAATCTGAGAGGATCGCAGCCAGTGTTTCTGGTGTCTGCGTCGCCAGAACCGTGGATTCAGTGGGGATAATGCCCCACGAGATAACCCCGCCATTCTTGATAAATTCAGCTACGCTACCAGCATATTCCCTGGGCATAAACCCAATTTGATAGGCGTCGAAGGACAGAATTTCCACCCCCAACTCTAACAGATAGGGTAAATTCACCTCGGCACAGAGATGCAGTCCTTTGGGCCCTTCCAGGCCTTCAACAAAATTATGGTAGTCCTCTTTAGCCAGTTGCTCATTATATCCCGAAAGACCACTAAACACATAACCCAGCCCTGGCTCATCTAGCCAGACAAAGGCATTGGGATTCCTTTCCTTAAGCTCTCGATACTGAATGTTAGCTTTCTTCTGAATAAAATCAAACAAGATAGTTCTTGCCTCATCGTTATAAATGACTGGCTTGAGGTTCTCATCAAGCACCTTAAAGCCAAAGCTCACGGGACCGATGACCTGTCCCCTGACAGCTTTATAACTTTGAAGCTCCTTGGAGAGAAACTTGCGGAATACTGCGGAATACTCGGCGGTGAGGGCAAAAGCCTCCAGGTCATCCATTTTCACGAAATACTCGTCGAGTTCTTGTTCAAATCGTGCAGTGTTAAAGACGAGCCTTTCTTTGTCAAAGTCAATAGCTATACCAGGGAAATTCTGCGATGTTTGAACATACATATCTTCATACAAGCTCACTTTGGGAAGCTGAGGCCAGAATGGGATATCCAGACTCAAGGCAAGCTCCAGCGCCTGCTCAACATCCCTGTGAGGCATTATTCCCATAGCGGTGGTGCTGCATCGCGCCTCAAATGCTACCATGAATTTCTGGTCTCTCTTCCTACAAATCGCCCTAAATCATAGCACGGAGGCAGAAAATTTTTTGGATGTCCTTTATCGTTTCATTTGCTTTTTATATTATGCTCACCACCTGCCACAGATTATGGGCCAATATGCCCTGTCCAACCCATATCTCAGTACCCTGGTTTCCTGTTTTACCAGTTTCACTCATACACGGCTAGCTTCGAGCTTTTCAGGGAGAACTAGTTAAGGAATTTCCTGATACCGATGAGGGTTGGTTTCAATTCCCTTTCGAGGATTAGGTCTTCTTCGATCTGATTGGTTTGCTACCTTTAGCAAAAGACATGCGTGTTCTTTATTTCTTTTCTTGCGCCGTTGTGCTCCCCGAGAAGCCTATGCGAACTTTCCTTGGTCCTTTCCCCGGTTCGCCGTTGGTAGCAGCTTTGTCAGTTGTGACTTCTTCAACATGAGCCACTGCTGGGATTGTTTGCAGCACATCAACAAAGTTCATGGGCTCACGCAGGAAGACCAGAATTGAAGGCATATCAATCTGAGGTACAATCATTTCGGTATTTGCAACTTCGGGTAATTGGTCAAGAAAGGACACGACTTCCATGATTTTGGCTATATCAAACGGAGGTAAGATTTCCACTTCCCATTGCGGTTTGCCCAAGTCTGCCTGGTCTTCAATCTCAAGTAGTTTCGAGAGGTCGAGGCTCTTTTCATTGTGGTCCGTAGCCCGGCTTGGCTCCGGGTGTTTGTCAAGTGCCTTGCTCTCTTCCGCGACTACGGTGTCTCTCTCTTCCGCGACTATGGCGTCGCTTTCTTCTGTGATTTCCGCAGCTGCGGCGTCTCTCTCCTCTGCGATTTTCGCGGCTGCGGCGTCTCTCTCTTCTGCGATTTTCGCGGCTGCGGCGCTGTGCTCCTCCCCGGGTTCAGACAACTTATTGTCAAAATCTGCCTGTACCGCTGCTGCCTGCTTCTTAAGGCTTTCCAGTTCTTCCAGCATATAGCCGAATTGTTGATTTACAAGGTTGTGTAGTTCACTCCGGATTTTAATTTTCTCGTTCTCTAGCAGCAGTGCTGCTTCCTCTTCGGCTTTGACCTTGATTGCGTTAGCCTTTTCATTAGCAATCTCCACAGCTTCAGCTATTTTCTGTTCCGCCATCTGTCGAGCCTGCTCCTTGGCTTTATCTATAATGGCAGTACTCTCAGCTTTAGCTTGTTCTGCGGCTTCTGTCTTGACCTGCGTGGCCAGCCTGTCGGCTTCGACAACGGTCATCTCTGCAAGTCTGTTAAGAGACGCGATATGGTCCTGGGACTGGGCCAGTTTATCCCGCTCCTTGGTAAGCTCGTCAATGAAAGACGCTACCTGTGCCTCATCTAGCCCGTTTTTTACTCGATTGAACTCACGCCCGCCCAGCACAATGACACCATCTTTTTTAGCGTTATTACTCATAATATCATCCACCTTTCTCACAGGACTCAATAACGGCGAGAGTACCAATGTGACACGTCAGTCCCATTTTATGGTATTCCGTCATATTTCTATTTCTCTATTTTACCCTGAAAGACCTTCCAGATTCTCTCTGAATTTCTTTTGGTTTCTTCCCAGGCTTGCTCGATGGTCTCCCCGCTTACTCTCAATGCTTCATTCACACTGTCCTGGTAAACCTGCTTAGCTCCTATTTTCGCTTTCGTATACGCTTCCTCGGCTTCCTGTTCAACCTTTTCCAGGGCGCGCTCGGCTTTTTCGAGGGCTTCTGTACAAATTTTAGCGGCGTGCTCTTCAATTTCTTTATAGGAAGTCTCCCCCTGGCGTTGGCGTTCCTGATATGCCTCCGCTACCTTTCTCTGAGCTTGCAGATAGGACGTGTAGGCGGACTGGGCCTGGCCCATTAACTCAGCAAGAGGATCCCTGACCTCCTCGGGGATCTCGGAGGGAAGCTCGACCATTTGTTTCACGTCTTCGCTTACCACCTTTCTGGATTTTTGACTCTTACTCATTGTAGTCACCATGATATACCTCCTTAAATTTGTTCCTTAAAATCGATGATATTTCTCATATTTTGGCCACACGGTTCTTCTGAATTTTGTTAGTCTCCGACTTAAGACTGAGTAGTTCATCCTCCGCGAACAGCCTCCACCCTTTCCTGTCTCTACATTCGGCATCCTTCACGATGTTTTGCCTGATCCAGCGGAACAGAGTGCTCTTACCTATGCCAACTATCTGGCAAACTTCAGCAGTTCTATAATAAATTCGTCCATTTATTTTTACAGGCATATGCAACACCCCCTAAAACTAACTGAATATAGTCTAAAACTCGTTCGCTTACCCGTCAATCACCCATTAGTAACCCTACTTTCGTAAAGGTATTAAGATTGTCTTACGCCCTACTAGCTTTCGTAGAGGCGACTGATGAAGCAAGCGACGAAGCTCAGGTGGTGAATTCAGGTTATCTCCGAAAGATGAGAGTCAAATGCAAGCATACTGTATGAAGTGCTGTGCCAAGAAGGAAATAAAAAACGCCAAAAGCATCACCATGAAGAATGGTAGGTCGTCAACTCAAGGCCCCTGCCCAACCTGTGGCACAAAAGTATTCAGAACCGGCAAGAGTTAGGCCTGCCCCTGCACAGCTTAACAGAACTCAGAAGGGCTGGATTTTTCCGGTGTCGGGATATCCAGCCCTTCTATTTTACAAATCACACCTAACAAGCTTGCAATACAGGCGGCGTTTACTTACGCACCGGGATTCAGGACGCGCCCGACAAAGAGAATGGCACCCGTCTCAATGTCGCGAATCAGGAAGACGAAGGGGCGGTCTATGGTGACTTCCACCGCAGGTTCAGGTGCCGCTGACGTTGGCATAATCACTGCGGTGGCAGCAGCAGCCTCGGTGCCAGCTTCATCCACGGCAACGAATGCCTTGTGCACAACGTCTGATATGAACAGCTCACGATTACCAGTCATTCCGGAGAAATCCGCACCACCAGAAAAGGCAATCGGCATGCCCATGTCGGCGAGGGTATCCTTCAGGCTGAAGTCTGAGTCAAATTCAAACCTGGGCATCGTCAGGGCGACCTCAGTAGGTTGCAGACCGCTTATGATGTCACTGACCTGCTGAGCCTGAAGTCCTTCTTCAAAAGCCTCGAAGTTGCCAGCTTCAGGCAGGAGGATAACCATGGAGAGTTCACAGCCATCATAGAGCAGCTCAACCGCCTGGTATCCTTCCCCCTCGGTGTAACCGAATGACTCCGTCTGCTTCATCATCGGCACGCTGACCTGCCCGCCGTCAAGCAGGTAGAACGGGCCGTCTGCTGTCATGTCCTTATCGAAAGGGTGCTCCCAGGCAGCATTGAAGTAGATAGCATTGGTTAGCACAAGGCGGGTCAGTGCATCAATCGCGCCTTGCGGGATAAGGTCTTCAATGCGACCTTCCGTCTGGTCACTGACCCAATCATTGATGGTGAGGCGGGACTTTTCCGCCTCTGTTATGAAATCCAGTATTCTCAGCCCGGCACCGTAGTTCTCGGCCAGGACATCGAGGAAGTCGGAAAGGAAGGTGCAGTCTTTTTGCCCCCAGATGGCGTTAACAATGTTCAGCCTGAATCCTTCCCCATCTTTGCCTTGAGCACCTTCACCCCTTGTGGCAAGTTCTGCATCAAGCCAGTTAAATGCCGGGTGCAGCCTCTCCTGTTCAAGAATGAATTGAAGGGTATCGGCCATCTGCTGAGCAGTTTCGTTACATGCTCCGGCGTATGTCATCGCCAGCGCCAGTGAGATGCTATAGGGAGAGTAGAAGAGATTATCCTCTTTATTACCCTCTTTCTCTCTAAGCGCCTGATAAAGCTCAAAGGCGAAGACGCTGTTTCCTTCAACCAGCAATGCCTGCCCACTCGGACTGACATCCGGTGAAGTTATTCGCTCTTTATCTGATTTGAGCACCTCGCCTGCTGCCGGCTGAGCCATCTGAATAGAGGCTATCACCGGCAACAGCAACACTAAAGCTAATACGATTATCACTATCTTCTTCATTTCTTTTACCTCCGATAAGTATTTAGACCGTTCGACTGTCGCCCCGGGTAGCCTGGGGCGACAGTCGAACGGTGTCGAGGTTTAGGATGGAAGCTGCACTTCATTGATGTAATCCAGATTTTCCAGGCTGTTCATCTTTATCTTGGCGTCCGAGATAGTGTAGAGAACATCGCCTATGTAGAGGGACCTCTCCACCGAAAAGGAAGAGTAAAAGTAGTAATAATCTTGTTCCAGTTCAGCGGGATTCTCAATATGGGTGATTCTACCTGTTAGGTTGAGACCTACATCCGGGGATATATGGAATATGTAGGCGCCCTGCCAGACAGGCTCGCCGTAAGCGTTGGAGGGAACTCCATAAGGATACTCCGACTCATCTATTTCCGCGACCAAAACAGGTATCACCAGCAGGTTCCTGGACTTATCAAATAGAAATGCTTTGTGGTCCCGCAAAACCGGCGAATCGGTGCCCCTGTGACCTATTTCCAGCTTTGATATCTCCCGCGGGTTGCTGACATCGGTGACATCGAAGAGCGATATCTTGACTCCTTGATACCAGGCAAATTCCCCCGCGTCCGTTGTCTCCTTACCTATCCCTATAATATGGTTTTCGTCGTAAGGATGGAGGTAGTCTGAGTATCCAGTTACTTTCAGATAACCGAGAACTTCAGGGTTCTGGGGATCACTTAAATCTATCACGAATAGTGGGTCAACCTGCTTAAAGGTTACCAGATAGCCTCTTTCACCCATGAATCTGGCCGAATAGATCGTCTCCCCGGGAGCGAGGTCCTCTAGTGAGCCGGTAATGTTGAGGGACATATTCAAAATGTATACGTTATTCTCGGTTGTTTGACCGTATGTTGTGGTTGCCACCCTAAAGTGGTCATCATACTCATCCATGGAGAACTGGTTCAGCACCATGCCAGGGACCTCGCCACTGGCGGTATAATTCATTACGCTACCCTGTATGTGGATGCGGTGGATAGCGGTTCTTTCGGAGTCGCCCACATACCCTCCCCATATTGGGAACGTCAGGTAAATGTTATCCATAGAGACATAGAGGTTGCTGCTGGCTCCCAGCAGGATTGTTTCATATGTGGGCTCCTGGTCATCGTTCTGCGTGTTTATGGCTATAATAGTCGTGTACATATAATAATAGTCGTAGACATCGCAATAGTAGATATCTGTGGCAGGTATTTCCGTCTCGTTGCCGCCAGAATAAATTCTTGGAAGGTTCAGTTCATCGTCTTGTTCATACACAGGCTCGTTTATCACCACATAAGCATAATCGCCTATCATCCGTGAACTGACGTATTGACCATCGGCAGAAAGCTCCCTCTGCAACCGGGGGTTTTCCCTATCTGAGATATCATATACTTTGATGAATGTCTTGGGTGATATGTAAGGCATGATGTCATATTCCCTTACAACGGGCATATCATAATAAGGCATTCCACCCTCAAACACGACCAGCCTATCTCCGTTGACGAATATTCCTACGACTGTTCCCTCTAGCTCGATTTCGGATAGGACTTGAGCTTGTTCAGGGGGATACGCCTTCACGATGATAACCTTCTGCCCAGAAACGAGGTAGATATACTCTCCGTCGGTCTTGACGATATCTGCCTCATCCACCCCGGCAACCTGAATATTGGTGGCAGAGTAATCTTGGGCAGAGGGGGCAAAGGTGTCGCCTTCTCCACTTGCTGGCGCAATGACGCCTTCCATCCTAAGGAATGCTTTATCTTGTGTGTTCGCCTTTATGAAATGTTGCAATTCCTCATAAGAAGCGAACCTGCTGATTTGATTCCCTCCCAGAGGTAGAGGCTCGGGCCTATACACCGCAAAAAGTCCCATGACCGCTATTAAAAGCATGGCAGTAGCGACGGGGGCTAATATTTTTGTCCAATCCCTAATAGTCCTCTCCTTAAAGCGCCCGGAGCTGAGTAAAGCCATTTTTAATGCTTGTTTATGGCCTTGAAGTTCAATTTCCGGAGTTTCAAGGTTTTCTAGTTTCTCAATTAAGTCCTCGTGTTTCATAAACTTTGCCTCCTTCTATTACTGTAAATGCAGGAGGCCGAAAAAGGTTGCATTATTTAACCCAAAAAGTCTTGCGACTTTTTGGGGCCCCTGAGTAAATTTGACTCTAATTTGATGGGATCCCCGGGAAAATCGCAAGATTTTCGTGGGGTGGTTTATTCTGCTTCTCTTAATTTCTCCACTGCCCGGTGGAGCAGGGACTTTATCGTCCCCTCTTTTTTCCCCAGGATTTCAGCGATTTCTTTAATCTGTTTTTGCTCAAAAAATCTGAGAGCAATTACCTCCTGGTATTTAGCAAGGAGCCGAACGATTTTTCCCTGAATTTCCAGAAAATCCTGATGTTGTCTTAATTTTTCCTGCGCTTCTATTAGTTCGTTTTCGGGGTTATGGGATGATATGGGTTCAAAACCCTGCTCCTGTAATTCCTCCAGTGATACGGATTTTTTGTATTCGGCTTTTCTGAAGTACTGGTTAATCTCGTTGGAGGCGATTTTATATAGCCACGAGGAAAAAGAGATATTGCGCCAGCGAAATTGCCAGAGCTTCCTCAATGCCTTTAAAAATGTCTCTGAAGTAATATCCTGGGCAGCTTCAAGATTGGCAGTCCGCCTCAGTACATAGCCAAAGATTTTAGGATAATACTGGTCGTAAAGCTTAGCAAAAGCATCGGGGGCCTTTTGTGCTTGTCTGACGAGTTCCTTTTCTTCGCTTAAATCCATGTATTAGCCAATGGGAAAAATTAAGCATACTTCATTAATACAATGCACTAGTGATAATTTAGTTTCACCAAAATCTTAGTGTATCACCCCCTCACACACTGTCAATCGTTCTTTCAAGATTTCCGTCGGATTGGCAAAAAGCCGGTAAATTGAGTGATAGGGGCTGAGCCCGGGGGCAGGACTCGCTCGTCTTGTAGTCTATTTCGATCCCGTATAGAGAACAGCCAATACCTTCGTTACAGTGGTGCCGACACATCTAACGAGGTGAGGTTGACTAGAATCGTAATAGACGGCATCTCCAGCCTTGAGAAATTCGACGCGATCTCCAACTTGTACTTTCATTTCACCCTCCAGGACATAAAGAAACTCCTGTCCGGCGTGGGTGGAGAACTCTTCCTTGTCTGTTGGCACCAGTGTCACAATAAAAGGCTCCATCAATCGGTCAGCCTTTTCCGGGGCTAAGGACTCGTAAAAGTAGCCGTACTCCATACTCTTCATCTCTCCATAGCGAGATATTGGCCGCCGTTCATTCTTGCGCACCACAGTCATGAGCTTGTCAATTCCTGGAGATATAAAGTAGCCCATCTTCATATCGAGTGCTCTGCCTAGCCTAACCAACTGACCTAATGCAGGAATCGTTTCGCTTGATTCTATGCGTTCCAGGGTAGCTATATCAATCCCTGTTCGACTACTGAGGTCCCTAATGGTAAGCTCCCGCATTTCTCGAACCCTTCGAATCCGATCGCCCAGAGATTCTTTTCCCCTATCCACTTCTTCCATACGAGCGAGGCTAGCCAGGTCGGTGAGGAAATCATCATGCCTCGCTGCCTTACCCTTAGCCGGACTCAATCTGGCAGAAGTCTTGCGTTTTGCCTTTTCCTTTTTCATGGTGCCCTTCTTTCTAGATTGCCCTTCCCGACACGCCAATGTTACGAGCAATCACGATGCGTAGTATTTCTGATGTTCCCTCGCCGATCTCAAGAATCCTCTGGTCCCGATATAATCTCTCGACTTCATAATCCTTCATCAGCCCGTACCCTCCGTGAAGTTGCACTGCGTGATGGACACAGCGGCCCATAACCTCGGAACAGAACAATTTTGCCATGGCCGCCTCTTTAGTAATGGGATGTTCGTTTTCTCGTAGCCAGCAGACCTTGTAGAGTAGATTCCTGGCCAGTTCAATCTCTAACGCCATGTCGGCTAGTTTGAAAGCGTTGACCTGAAAGGAACCGATGGGCCGTCCAAATTGGATGCGTGAATTGGCGTATTGTAAGGCCAGCTCGAAAGCCGCCTGAGACCCACCTAATCCCATGGCGGCGATGCTTAGACGTCCGCCGTCCAATGTCGCAAGCATTTGCTGGAAGCCGTCCCCCCTTTTTCCCAGAAGGTTTGCTTCAGGCACAATACAATCATCGAAAAAAAGTTCACCCGTGTCGGATGCTCGCCACATCATCTTGTCTTTCATTTCCTTAGCTGTCAACCCAGGTGTGTCGCTCGGAACGATAAGGCAACTAATCTCTGGTTTGCCATCCTCATGCTTACCAGTGACAGCCTGGACAATAATAACACCGGTTAATGGGCAAGCCGAGTTTGTGATAAAAATCTTATGTCCATTGATAGTCCAGTAGTCCCCTTCAAGTGTTGCGGTGGTTCGAGAGCTTCCAGCGTCGGAGCCAGCATCAGGCTCCGTCAGACCAAACGCAGCTAGACACTCTCCCGAACAGAGCCTGGGAAGCCATTCTTGCTTTTGCTTCTCATCACCGAAATAATAGATAGGACCGATTCCTAGAGAGTTTCCGGCAGCAATAGTAGCGGCCTGGGAAGCATCCACCCTCGCCAGCTCTTCAACCGCGATTGCATACGAGATGTAGCCCATATTTGATCCGCCATATTTCTCTGGAACAAAGCAACCCAGCAGCCCTAAGTCCGCCATTTTGCGCGTTAACTCGGCAGAAAACTCTTCCCTTTCGTCTAGCTCTCGGGCAATGGGGGCAATCTGCTTTTCAGCGAAAGCCCGAATCGCCTGGCGCGTTAGATTCTGCTCCTCGCTCAAATCAAAATCCATGGTTCATCTCACCCAATGGTACTCTCTGCGCAGTACACACAAGAAGCGCTACCTAAGGACTCAACCACTTTCTTGAAGTGTGTCTGAGCAATGTCGCTACTGAGTCCCGTTGCTCCCGATTCTTCGGTCCTTCCAGCCTCGTATAACGGTAGATTAAGATCTGAGTACCCCTTCTCTAATAAGCTTCTCATAGCAATCAAGGCATTGGGGATTGCACAGGGCATCCCTGTTCAGGACAGGTCTGCCATGGATTATGTTCGTGACAGCGCTTTCGACCTTCTTCATGTTCGTGGTGTAAGGAATATCCGGTACCGCAATGATTCTCGCTGGGACGTGTCTTGGGGAAGCTTTCTCACGGAGACTTCTCTTGATTTTAGTTTCCAGATCTTCCGTCAGATGATATCCCTCAGCCAATTTGACAAAGAGGAGGACACGCTGGTCTCCTTCCCATCTCTGCCCTATTGCTAAGCTATCAGCAATCTCCGGCAGCCCTTCCATTACGTTATATATTTCGGCTGTACCTATGCGAACCCCGGATGGTTTCAGTACTGAATCAGAGCGACCATAAAAAGTAGCTCCCCCAGTATCACTATGAAATACGATGTAGTCCCCATGACGCCACACACTAGGGTAAACACCAAAATAAGCCTCCCTGTATTTGTTACCAGCCGGATCATTCCAAAAATGAAGCGGCATAGGTGGGGCAGCCGCTTCACAGACGAGTTCGCCCTGTTTGTCAAATACCGGACGACCTTTTTCATCATACGCTTTTACCTTCATCCCCAAACCCGGTCCCTGCAATTCACCAGCGTATACAGGTTGAATCGGACTTCCAGTGAAAAAGCAGCCATTGATGTCTGTACCACCTGAACTGGAATTAAAATGCAGGTCCCTCTTGATTTCCTGGTACACGTACTCAAACCCTTCCGCCGAGAGAACGGAACCAGTTTGCCATATCTCTTTTAATGATGACAAATCGTAATCATTAGCCGGCTTAATGTGTTCGTTCCTGAGGTAGTTAATATAACTGGCGCTGCAGCCAAACATAGTGACTTTTTCATCCTGAATCAGTTTCCACATAGCCCTCGGCCCAGGGTAGGTAGGATTACCATCATACAAAATAATGGTATTACCTGTGGCCAAAGAAGTCAGCATCCAGTTCCACATCATCCAGCTACAAGTCGTGATAAAGAAGTGAACATCATCTCGCTTTAAATCGGTGTGGATTATTAACTCCTTCAGTTGATTAACCAGAATTCCGGCTGCTCCTTGAACGATGCACTTCGGCTTGCCAGTCGTCCCTGACGAAAACATGATAAACACGGGATGGTCTGCGGGCAACTGTTCAAATTGAATTTCAGGCGTCCCTCCTGATAGGAAATCGTCATAATATACAGAGTTAGGAATATGGCTGATATCGGGTTTTTCTTCCCTGTAGCGGGTCACTACCACTTTCTCAATACAGGGTATCCCCTTTACAATTTCAGCAGCGCTGGAAAGGGAATCAAAAGCCTTCCCTTTATAGAAATAGCCATCAGCGGTAAACAAAAGTTTTGGTTCGATTTGACCAAAGCGATCAATGGCTGCTCCAGAACCGATGTCCGTGGCACACGAAGCCCAGACAGCACCAATACTCGTGCTGGCAAGCATCGCCACAGCTGTCTCTATCATATTAGGCATGTAGGCAGCTACCCGGTCTCCGGGCTTGAGTCCTATTCCTCGAAGAGATTCTGCCAGGCGTCCTACAGAGTTATACAGTTCAGCGTAACTCATCTTCGCTGACTTTTGAGTTTCTCCTTTGAATATGAAGGCTGTATTCTTATCTCTGTATCTCAATAGATTTTCGGCGAAATTTAGCCTAGCTCCAATAAACCATTTTGCACCGGGCATCTTAGTTACATCGTCAACCACTACTTCGTAGCCTTTGGAAGCCTTCACCTCAACAAAATCCCACACAGAAGCCCAAAAATCCGGTATTTTGTCTACGGACCAGTCATAAAGCTCCTTATAGGAATGAAAGTTCTGTTTATATCGTTTATTAGCAAACTCTCTAAAACTGGTTATGTTCGCATTCTTCTTTCGTTCTTCCGTCGGCTCCCAAAGTAACTTGCCCATACCGTCTTTTTCTTGTTCTACTTAAGTTTCTGTTAATTAGCTCGCTGCCGATTACCTGCTCAAAACCGGGCATCCGCATCATTGACTACAGGAATCCAGTATATATCAAGAATTGTGTTGGTCGGATCTTCGGTGCGGAAGCAAGCCTTCACTTTCATGCCTATTTCGAGTGTTCCGTATTGCAGATAGCCCTTGAATATAGTGCATACGCCAGGCAACTCAACGTCAACCTGAAAATAGGGGGTAGTGAGCTCTATGCCAGCGCCAGCATATTCCACACGCGCATAGGTGTGCACTGTGCCAATGACTGGCTGGGGCAGTTCTTCCCAGGTCATGGGCTGGTTGCAGTCGGGACAGTCAGCCCGCGGCGGAAGCCACAGCCTGTGCTCTCCACATTCAGGATTGGCGCATCTGGTGGCTAGTAATCTACCCTCTGTCAGACCTTTGAAGAACGGGGAGAGTTTCCCATAAGTATGCCTGTGGGCCAGACTCCTCGGCCACTCTATCACTATGGCTGGTTCGGATTGAAGCACCTTTGCGGGTTTGCCAGTATACTTGGTTATCTTGCCTTTTGATGCCACAGTTTTCCTCCTTTAAAAAGCCTTTTTGAGAATGCCTACTGTTACATGTGATCCTACGCCAGCATGAGATACCCAGAGTGCCTGCTTAGCATTAGGTACCTGGAGGCTCTTCCAGTCTTCGGGCTTCCTCTTGCCAAAAGACTCCCAAATTTTGGGGTCGCCATGAAACTTATCATACTTGCCCTGTATCTGCCAGAGGCACTCGATTCCTTGAAAGATGCCAGTTGCCCCTACAGCATGCATGGTACCTATCAACCCTCCAGACAGATTGGATGGACATTTACCATCAAAATAGGCGTCCCCAGATTCAATGTAATCAGGTTCCTGTCCATAGGGACGAAGTCCGATGTCTCCATAAGTTTGAATGTCACTTATGGTAAATGCATCATGCAGCTCCACCAAGTCAAGCTCTTCAAGCGGGTTAGTGATGCCAGCCATTCGGTAGGCAAAATAAGCGGCAAATCGTGACGCAGCGAAGCTTTCAAATCCCGGCCACCGTTGCCCCTCTTTTTTGCGCAGGCCCTTATACATATCGGCGGTCTCGTGTGGCAACAACGGGATCTCCATGTCTCTACGATCCGCTACTCTCAAGGTATGGCTCCCGCCGGCTATGAAAAGCTCACAAGGTTTATCTGTCAACTTGTAGGCAGTTTCTTCATCGCAAAGTAGCATGCAGGCCGCGCCATCTGTCATGGCACAGCATTCCAAGAAACGTAACGGGTAGGTTGACATTGGGCTGTTAAGGACATCCTGAATTGTGTATTTGCCTGGTTGCTGGGAATATGGCGAGTAATAGGCGTAGAGGTGATTCTTGACTGCCACCTTGGCTCTAGTCTCCTCGGAGAGATTGTAAGCCCAGGCGAAGCGGACGGCCATAGGAGCATAGTAGGCAGCATAGATGCGGGAAAGCCTGGTCTCAAAGTCTTTACAGGCTGCGTTAGCAATGTAGTAATTGCCTGTTCGCGTATCCACTTCAGACATGCGCTCCCAGCCCACGGCTAATGCCACATCAGCATATCCACTGGCTACCGCCATAGCAGCTGTCAGCACTGTGGAGCCACCGGTAGCCCCGCCAGTCTTGATACCTATATCATATATGGGGTCAAGACCGAGGTAGTCAGTGACCTTAGCTTCGCACAAGAGCTGGTCTTGAAAGTGGTCGGCAAATTCACCACAGGCAAGAAAGTTGACTAATCCTTTGATTTCTACCGGAGAGAGCTTTAAATCATTATTCTCCAACATCTGCCGGAATGCAACCATCACCTGCTCTTCGAGCTTCATTTCCGGGCAGAACTTCTTATAATTTGTTAGACCCCCAGCAACGGCAAATACCTTTCTGTTCCATCTGGGAATGCGCAAATTACCTTCCTTCAAAGTAATCACTTGGATGACTCCTTTCTCTGTTTGATAGCAACACCAGTGTTATTATCTACCGTAATCGCCCTCAAAATAGCATCGGCCTGTTCTTTTACATATGTTTTGAACGTCCAGTGTTTTCTCAAATACCAACGCCTGAGGGCCCAGGCATGCCCAAGAACGACTATGTCATGGGCAATCAGCTTGGGATTATCAATATTAAATTCACCCTCTTCAATTCCTCTTGTCAGCAACTTCTCAAATACAGCCAATATACGCGCTTCGGAGTCAAAGATGCTTTGCCGGGCATTGCCTGGCAGGTTCTTCGTTTCCTGATATGCAAATAGAGTAATATCCTGATTGTCGTCATGCCATTCATAAAACTTTCTCATAATCTCTACAAGAGCTATCGTCGGGCTCACCGTTGCCAACTCATTGGCCCAATCTTCCATAGAACCCGCCTGTTGTGACGTAGCACTGTTGATAATCGAATAGAGGATCTCTTCTTTCGAACCAAAATAGTGATACAGCGTACCGGCACTCATCTCGCAGGCTTTAGCCAACTCACGCATATTGGTTCGGTCATACCCTTTCTTAGTGAACACCTTTGTAGAATATCGAACTATATGATTTCTGCGCTCTTTGACTAAAGCCTCGTCACTGCTAAAAGTGCGTATTGTGAACTCTTCAGACAATTTTCACCCGGGTAATTGAACGAACATTCAGTCTACAACTGTTGCTCAACTATATCATCAGGTAGACCTTTTGTCAACAACGTGTCCTGGCTGACCACATGGGCAACACTGGGCAGCATATTTTAGCAAGTTCCCTCTCGATATACTCTCTGGGGGCAAGATAGCCAAGGGATTGGTGTGGACGGTTGAAATCATAATCAATAGACCAAAAAGTTCAGCTTACGCATTTCATCTTAGTGTGCATCCAAGTAACATTTCAAGCTTTTGTTACTTACCACCCAGCGTCAACTCCAGAAGAACACCTTAGGAACGAATCTTGAATTTGGCTACCTGTGGAGATGGTAAGAATTCCCATTCCCCCTTACAACCAGAGTCGACAGCAGCTACTTCCAGATGCAGCATCGCAATACCGCAATCCAAACGTTTAGAGACATTGAACCCTGGCCCGCTAGTCCTTACGAAGACTGTGATACTATCATCTTGTACATCAAAACTCCATGGTTGACGATTCGCAGCAGAAGGAGCGAGCCTGGCAGCTTCAAGACATATGTTTACCCAGTCGGGCCACTTCTCCCTTGGCAAGCCTCTAACCAGCTTAGAAAGTGCCAGACGATTATGGTGGCGACCAAAGCCGGTCATCAACTTCTCCTCCCATGACTCGAATTCCCGCGCATAGCCCACTGGAGTTACGGCCAGTACCCGTTCTTTGTTGCTCACTTCTATAAGAGAGGCCACGATCTCCGGTCTGAAAAAGCCGGCAACCCAACACGTATTTAACCCCAAAGCTGTCGCCTCTAAGATGATTCCCTCACCTGTGTAGCCGACCTCTTCTTGGATAAATGGATCATCCATGTTTCCAATAAAAGCAATGAACGCCGGGGCGTCTTTGATCTTACCGTAGCTCCCAATAATGCCTTTGAAAACGCTCTTTGCCGATTCAGTTACAAGACGTGACCGAGCATGGGGAAATGGGGCGAACTGGTTACAGACCTTGTCCAGAGCTGCCAGGGCCTCTGGTGCTATGGGTAGATTTGGATCGAAATGTCTGCGTGACCTTCGCTTTTCAATTGCCAGGTGCCATCTTGAGAAAGGGATGTCCATATATTTCTAATAGTTGTAGGTTAACCCATCGGCATGCAAATTTCAAATGGACAAAGTGTTACACAAAGTCTCATCTGAGAGGATGAATGGATAGCTTAGTAACCATTTGCTGGCCTAAGAGGTCCTACACCAAGTACTGTTGACATTGTTTCGTTCGTTGGGCAACAATTTGGACTATTGTTCAGTTAGGTAACAAGACGCTAGAAAGTACAATAAGTGTCGGCTTAACAGCATGCTACTTCATTGACCATCGCTTAAGCCGTTTTGCCCACTGCTTGCGGAACTTGTTGGCCTTGGGGGAAATCACCATACGGCAGTATGCTTGTTCTGGATGTCGTGCAAAGTAATCCCGGTGGTAGTCTTCTGCAGGATAGAACTTGTCCAGCGGAAGAATCTGGGTAACAATCGGCTTCTTCCACAAATGAGCTTTATCAAATTCTCCGATGAGCTGCTCGGCAACGGCTTTTTGCTCTTCGCTTTGGTAGAAAATAGCTGAACGGTACTGGGTGCCAACATCGGCACCCTGACGGTTCAGTGTTGTTGGGTCATGGACAGAAAAGAAGATCTCCAGAATTTCCCGATACGAGATCTTAGAAGGATCAAACCTTACCTGGATCGCCTCAGCATGGCCAGTCTCATCACTGCAGACCTGCTGGTAGGCTGGATTGACCGTTGTGCCGCCTGTGTAGCCGGAAACCACACTCTCCACTCCATTAATTTCTTGGAACACTGCCTCAATGCACCAGAAACAACCGCCGGCGAGGGTAACAGTTTCCTGCGAGTTTTCCTGGTTCATCCTTTGTCCTCGGGCATGAATCTCAGAGCAAAGCCATTCATGCAATAGCGTTTCCCGGTCGGTGGCGGACCATCGTCAAAAACATGGCCAAGGTGAGAGCCACACCTAGCGCAAAGCACTTCCGTCCGCACCCTCCCGAGACTGCGGTCAGGCTGCTCAACTACATTCAGTGGTGAGACCGGTTCATAGAAGCTGGGCCAGCCTGTTCCCGATTCGAACTTGGTAGCGCTGAGAAAAAGGTCAGTGTCACAACGCACGCACCTGAAGATACCCAGTTCATGGATCTGATCAAATGTGCAGGTACCCGGAGCTTCCGTTCCCTTCTTGGTGGTGATTTCATACTGCTTCTGAGTCAACAGCTTTTCCCACTCCGCATCCGATTTCTCAATTCTTGCTACATTGAGGACTTTGTTCTGCTTGGTATCATATATCTGAATCATGGTCATGCCTCCGACTCTCCTGATTCCCTAACCATATCATATCATCGTGTGTGTTAGTTAAGGAATTGCAAAGACTTTAACGAATCAATTGGCACTTGTGCGGAAGCACAAGTTGAACGAAAGTCAGAAATGTTGGGTAACAACACAAGCTTTTGTTGGATGTCGAACAGGTTGGACTATTTCTCATCCTGAACCAGTCCTAGTTCCGTACTACAGCTCTCCTGCCTTTGCCATGGTGTCCATCCGTAAGAAGACTTCGGCAACATTCAGTTTAGAGGTGGTAGGGTCTTCGCCGCGGAACTCGCGCCATAGGCGTTCTACGTTGGCCAGAATGCGCTCGTGGTTGGGCCATTGCTTAAATTGCCCCAAGGCGATGTCTTTGGCAGCTTCATCAACAGTCATGCCCTTGTCGAACCGTTTCCTGGCTTCGCGTCGGACAAAGACAAGATAATCGCGACACAGATTCAACCCTTCCACTCCGCACACCGGCCCATGGCCGGGGACATAGACTCGGGCACCCAGATTCACCATGGCATCCAGGTTCCTGAGCCAGCCAGCAAAGGACCCTTCCATGCCCAGCGGGGTGGAATACAAAAAAATGAAGTCGCCGGCAAAGATAACACCCTCCCCGGGTAAATGCACGATTATGTCGCCAGCAGTATGGCCAGGCCCAAAGTGTAGTAGCCGGACTTCCCGCCCATCCATATGCAGTGTAAGCTGCTTGTCAAAGGTGATATCAGCTGGCGTGACCGTGATTCCCCGGAAATCGAATTCAGGGAAGATGGTATTCAGCAGACTAGGGTCTCTTACACCTGTCTCTATTGCCTCATGGCGGCAGTAGTCATGCGAGATTATGATAGCCCCCGCAAACACATGGTTCCCCCAGATATGGTCTCCATGGTGATGGGTGTTGATTAAATAGCGAATTGGCTTATCGGTGATCTTCCTAATCTCGCCCTTGAATCTCTGAGTCAGGCCAACCGTAGACAGTGAATCCACGACCACCACATAATCGTTGCCTACAATGAATCCGGCATTGCTCCAATACCAGGTAGCCTTTGCCTGGATATAGGCATAGATATTGGGAGCCAACTGCTTGACCCCCGGTTCCCAGGTCGGAATTGTGTATTCTTTGTTCATAGTAGTGTCCCTTCCTTTTTAACCCTGCTTACCTCCGCTCGTCTCAGATGCTTGGCGGCGTGCAAAACACCTTGCAGACAGAAATATCACCGGGTGAACATACGCTTCGGCGGCTTCTCTCCAACGCGGTTCCTGAGGATGCCGATACCTTCCATCTCCAGCTCGATGACATCGCCTGGCTGAATCCAACGGTTTAGTTCCATACCACAACCACCCTCCACCGTCCCCGAGCCCAAGAAATCACCGGGATATAGCGTCTCCTCCATGGAAGCAAACTCAACAATCTGAGGCCAGGTCCAGTAAGCCGTGCCGCTGTTATTATCCGACCATAACTCACCGTTGACACGGGCTATCATCCGCAGGTTCTTAGGGTTCACCTCCTCAGGGGTCACCAGGCAAGGCCCCATGACACTACAGGTGTCCTTGCCCTTAGCCGGACCGAGGCCACCTGCCAGCATCTCCTGCAACTGGATATCGCGGGCACTGATGTCGTTGAAGATAGTATAGCCAGCAATGTACTCCTCTGCTCGTTCCCTTGAGATGTTTTTGCCTTCTTTGCCAATATAGATGCCGTATTCCAACTCATAGTCCAGCAAATCGGTGAAGGCAGGCCAGAGAATGATTTCGTCGGGGCCAATGACAGTGTCAGGATTACCCTTATAGCATACCGGTATCTCATACCAGCCTTTGTCAAGTTGCCTCTTCCCAGAAAAGCTGGCGTGGCCCTCGAAGGCGAGATAATCCCGCAAGGAATTCGGCCGCGGCACTGGCGCCTTCAGCTTGATCTCATTCATTTCGTAGACTATCTTTTCACCCCGGGGACCAAACAAGCTGCCTTTGACTTGGTATTTCGCCACATAGTCGATGGTCATCTCGGCCTCGGCTTTTCCTTCATTTCCTCTCCGGAAGAAGGCAATCATGTCAGGTGGAAGCATTGCTGCCGCTAGTTCGTAGGCCTGAGTATTGCTATACTTATCAGTGAGATAGCGGGTATAGCCTATATTGAGATCGATAACTTTATTCTGGTGTATGGCTCCGATGCGCTGTATCTGGCCACCTAGTTTGGGAACCCCGAAAGTCACTAGCTTCATTCCCTCCTCCTTCCTCCTGTAGCCCCTGCATACTATCGGCTTCTCGTATGGTATGTCAAGAGATTACCATCTTGTACAATCCAGGCAAATGTGCAATCTCACCCTCAGGTATACTCTGGACCTCTGCCTGGCTGCCTAGTCGCCCAGGCAGCCAGTGTGCCTGAAACCTTTATAAAGCCAGCCCGGTCCGGTATCCTTCACTGGTAGCTTCCAGTATTCTCCGTGGTTGGGAAGAATCACCTATGCAGTATATTTCAGGGACTTTACCTTCCAGGGCTTTGTATAGGCGATCATTCGCCTTGTAGTCGACTGCTATAATGACTGTGTCGGCTGGAATGGTTTCCTTCTTACCCTCAGCAGTAGTTACTCGAACACTGTCTTCCTTTATCTCTTCACAGGTCGCGCTGGTCAGCAGGGTCACCTTTTTGCTCCTCAGCCCATCCATGAGCCGACGTCTTGTCATGAATAACATGTCGCTAGCCATCCGTTTCAATATTTCTATGATGGTCACCGTCTTTCCCTGTTCCGCCAGATAGTGCCCCGTCTCACAGCCAATCATCCCCCCACCAATGATGACCACATTCTGCCCGGCCCCGGCTTTGCCCGAGAGTACATCCTGAGCAGTAACCACATTTGGTTTATCAATGCCAGGTGTGTCAGGCATGGCTGGAGTGCCTCCTGTGGCTATCACAACGGCATCTGGATTCCCTTCAATAACGATTTCAGCAGTGGCATCTGTATTAAGCTTAACTGCCACTCCAGCTTTCTCAACTTGACTGACCAGATAGTTTATCCAGGGGGAGATATCGCCCTTAAATGGAGGTAGGGCGGCTATATTCAGTTGTCCACCCAGCTTCTCATCTTTTTCAAGCAAGGTAACCTCATGACCTCTCCGTGCTGCCACAATGGCAGCCTGCAGACCGGCCGGACCACCACCAACTACAACCACATTCTTGGCCTTTCTCACGGGCTTAATTTGGTATTCCCTCTCCCTGCCCAACGTGGGATTGACGACGCAGATTACGCCCTCGCCGCGTTCATCGAAGGCGAGCCGTTCAATACACTCCATACAGCCTATGCACGGGATAACTTCATCGAGCCTTCCTTCGGCCGCCTTGTTGGGCAGGTCCGGGTCTGCCATAAGACGCCTGGCCATGGCTATAAGGTCAGCTTTGCCCTCTTCGAGAATCCTCTCTCCAAGCTCAAGGTCCAGTCTGCCCACTGCAATCACCGGCACGTTGGTCAGCTTTTTGACCTCTTCAGCCAGAGGTACCAGAAAGCCCTGCGTATCTGGAATTGGAGCGGTGGTTATATAAGACCCCACGCCATAACCCGATACGTGAATCGCTTGAGCACCTGCCGCCACCACCAGCGGTACCACCTGTTTGGTCTCCTCGATGGTAATCCCGTCCTCCACTCCCCATTCCTGGGCATTGATCCTGACCCAAACAGGAAAATCTGGGCCTACCTCTTCTCTGATAGCCTGAATTATCTCTATCAAAAATCTTGCCTTATTCTCAACCGAGCCACCGTATTTATCTTTGCGCTGGTTGGTAGCCGAGGAGAGAAAGGCGGCGACAAGGTACTGGTGAGCACCATGAATCTCTACCCCATCAAAGCCAGCCTCCTTGGCACGTCTGGCAGCCGAAGCAAACCATCCTATTCTCTCAGCAATTTCCTCCTCAGTCAGTTCATGAGGGGGTTTTCCCGAGATACCCATAACTCTGGCGGGCACTATTAACGGGGACGGACCCACCTGCACCGCCTTTCCATCCCAGTTCTCCATGGTGGAATGCATTATCTGGATAGCTATTCTGGCATTGTATTTGTGAGCGGCATCTGTCAGCTTTTGCCATCTGGGAATCAACTTATCGTCTCCCAGAGATGCCTGGTAAGATATGGTGCGTTGCGGGTTGGGTGCGCTTCCTTCGACAATAATCAATCCTACCCCACCTCTAGCCCTCGCCTCATAGTAATCAAGCGTCCGCTGACCAATAGCGCCGCCTTCTTCGGCATAATTGGTTCCCGTCGGGGGCATGACTATGCGATTCTTCAGTTGCATCTGGCCTATGCTCGTTGGTTCAAAAACTTTCTTGAATCGAGCTGCAATCATCTCTGGTTCCTCCTTTATTTAAAAACCATATTCCATTTTTGCTTGCCAAGTGTACCACAAAACCAGAATCCGCCACCCACACCTTTGGTCTCAACTTGATTTCGCACAATATTATACCAGCTTCAAAGCCCGGGAGAATTTAAGTAAAAGCGCAGGTAGATAGCGATGCTCCTTGTGATGGTAAAGAAATTTTTAATAGTTAGAAATTCCTCGTTTGGGGCTCTCGGCGCAAATGTTATAATCTAGCTAATGCCACAGAAGTTTGCCCACCTTCACGTCCACACTGAATATAGCTTGCTCGATGGCATGTGCCTCATTCCCCAGCTTATTGCCCGGACCAAAGAGCTGGGCATGGACAGCCTTGCTGTCACTGACCACGGCGCCATGTATGGCGTCATCGATTTTTATGTGGCGGCCAGGGAAGCAGGTATAAAACCAATCATTGGCTGCGAAGTCTATGTCGCCGAGACCGATTGCCATAGCCGAGAGCCAGCTCACAAAAACCCCTATCATCTTACTTTACTGGTCAAGAATGAAAAGGGCTACCGCAATTTGCTCCAACTGGTTACCAAAAGCAACCTCGAGGGATTTTACTATAAGCCCAGGGTAGATAAGGAGCTTCTCAAGCTTCATCATGACGGGCTTATTGCCCTTTCCGGGTGTGCTCACGGGGAACTGGCTCGACTTATCCTCGAAGGACGAAACGACGAGCTTGCCAGGGCAGCTTCGTGGTACAAGGAAGTCTTCGGCGATTACTATCTGGAGATTCAAAGGCATCCTATCCCTGAACTGGAGCAAATCAACCAGGAGCTTATTTCGCTATCCACTAAACTCAATATACCCCCGGTAGCCACCTTTGATGTGCATTACGTTGATAAAAAAGATGCCTTAGCCCATGAACTTCTTCTGTGTATACAGACCAATACCTCTGTCTATGATGAAAAAAGGCTGAAGATGGCTGGCGACTTCTTCTACCTGAAAAGCCCTGAAGAGGTGGAACAACTGTTTGCTGACTTACCTCAGGCCGTGGAGAATACTCAGGCCATTGCTGATATGTGTCAGCTGGAGCTGGATTTCACCAAGCTGCATCTGCCGCAGGTGGAATTATCTCAGGGCAGGAAAGCTGATGATTTCCTGGCTGAGCTCTGCTGGCAGGGCCTGGGAAAACGTTACCCAGAGCCCAGCCCAGAGGTCAAGGAACGGCTTAGCCACGAGCTTGATGTCATCCAGAAGACAAAGTTTGCCCATTACTTCCTCGTTGTTTGGGATATAATCTCCTTTGCCAGAGAACGGGGCATCTATTTCGGCGTTCGGGGAAGCGCTGCTGCCAGCCTGGCTCTTTACTGTCTGGGCGTCACTGATGTAGACCCGCTAGCATATGGACTTGTTTTCGAACGATTCCTTAATGTCGAACGCCGCGAGCTCCCTGATATTGACCTTGATTTTCAGGACGACCGCCGCGATGAAGTTCTGGCCTACGTCAACCAGAAATATGGCTCCGACCACGTAGCTCAAATTATTACCTTTGGCACCATGGGAGCCAGAGCAGCGATAAGAGACACGGGGCGGGCTTTAAGCATGCCTTATGCTCAGGTTGACCGGGTAGCTCGACTCATTCCTCTGGAGCTGACCATAACCCTGGATAGAGCTCTGGAACAGAGCCGGGAGCTTTATGACATTTATCACCAGGATGCAGCAATACGTAACCTGATTGACTCGGCTAGGAAATTGGAAGGAATGGTCAGGCACTTCAGCACCCATGCCGCCGGCGTGGTTATCTCTCATGAGCCTTTAATCGAATATGTACCACTACAATTGCTGGGAAAGGGTGAGCAGCGCACTGTCATGACTCAGTTCCACATGTGGAACATCGCCCGCCTGGGACTGTTAAAAATGGATTTCCTGGGATTATCCAATTTGACCATTCTGTCTAAAGTTAAAGAAATTATTGCCCAAAATCGTGGAATCTCCCTGGATTTGCAGCATATTCCTCTCGACGATGCCAGGACCTTTGAGTTGCTTGCCTCGGGGGAAACCAAAGGCATCTTCCAACTGGAAAGCGCCGGGATGCGTCGCTATATCAGGGAACTCAAGCCCACTCACTTTAGCGATATCGCGGCTATGGTGGCACTCTATCGCCCTGGCCCCATGGAACAGCTTCCCACTTTTATCAGGGCCAAGCAGGGTGTTGCCCCTATTCATTATCCCCATCCCATTCTAAAAGAGATTCTCGAAGAAACCTACGGAGTTATCGTTTATCAGGAGCAGGTAATATTTATCGCCCAGGCTCTAGCCGGCTATAGCCTGGGTCAGGCTGATATTTTTCGTAAAGCTATGGGTAAAAAGATACCTGCGGTGATGAAGAAAGAGGAGCGCAATTTCATCGGCGGAGCTAAAAAAAACGGCATATCACCGGAATTAGCTCAGGAGGTATTTTCCTTAATCAAGCCTTTTGCCGGTTACGCGTTCAACAAAGCCCACAGCGTTAGCTATGCCCTCATTGCCTACTGCACTGCCTATCTTAAGGCAAACTACCCCATTGAGTACATGGTTGCCTTGCTCGACACTTATTCGGATAATATGGAGAAGGTCCGTTCGGCGATTGCTGAATGCCGGAGGCTGGGCATCAAAGTGCTCCCGCCGGACATTAGTAAGAGCCATGCTAGCTTCGCCATTGAGAAGGATGATGAAAATAATCCCGCCATTCGCTTTGGACTGGCTTCTATTAAAAATGTCGGCTTTTCCCCAATTGAGCATATCTTGTCTGGCCGGGACTCAGAGGGCGATTTTAAGTCCATAGAAGACTTCTGCTATCGAACCGACCTTCGTAACATCAATAAGAAAGTATTAGAAAGCTTGATTAAAGTTGGTGCCTTTGACTCCCTGGGCAGCCGTAAGACGCTACTCGAGTCCCTGAATAAAATTATCTCCCTGGCCCAAGCGAAACAAAGAGCAAAGGAATCGGGACAAGTTAGTATGTTTGATTTATGGGGTCAAAGCTCCCCCACCCCCCGTGTTGGTTACGAGCAAGCAGAGGAAGAGGTATCCGCCAAGCAAAAGCTTATCTGGGAAAGAGAGCTGTTAGGGGTTTATTTCTCCCAACCCCTTGACTTCCTCGCCAGGGAACCATCCTCACCAGGTACTGTTTCCTGCGGCGAAATCAATATGGACATGGTTGATGAAACGGTGACCGTTACGGGAATGGTGGTCTCGTTACGCCAGGCCCACACCAGGGATAACCGCCCCTTTATTGTCGCTTCAATCGAAGACCTGGATGCCAGTATCGAGGTCATCGCCTGGCCCAGGCTCTACGAGAGCACCCAGGGGCTATGGCAGGAGGGTAACATTCTCACCATCAAGGGGCTAGTGAAGGTCAGGGATGGAGAAGTGCAATTAAACTGTCAAGAGGCGATGCTCCTCCCTGTGAGGCAGGAAGTGCTAAAAGAACCCCAGCGTCGCCATGTCATGATAGATATCAACCAATCGGACAACGCCGACGAAGACATCGACCGCCTCCATAAAATTATGGATATCCTCAAGAGTTATCCCGGTCAAGATAGAGTTTCTCTGGCTGTTGTCAGCGAGGATGAAGTGACTAACCTGGAGATACCGGAGACAACAGTCAATTACTGCCCCGAATTAGCTGGAGAATTGAGCGAGATAGTAGGCGAAAGCAATTTCAGGCTTGCGTGAAAATGGGGTCACCTCTATTTTTCTCCACGTGCCCCTCCCCAGGGTTGCTTCGGCTGACTTCGTCAGCCTCACAACGACAGGCGGAGTATCACTGTGAGCACCTCACTTCTTTGTGTCATTGCGAGGAGCGATGCCGAAGCTGCGAGCGAAGAGTGGCAGGACGAAGCAATCTAGAAAAGGAATTGCCCGGGCTGTGAGGTCGCCGGGAATGGACGCTGCCCCTATTTCTTGCTATATTTGAATTTTATGTTCGCCTTAATCCCTTCGGGCAGTCTTAGCTCAGCTTCGGGATTCCTGGCTGGGGCGGTGCATGCTGGAATAAAAAGCGAAGATGATCTTGATTTAGCCATTCTTTGCTCCGAAGTGCCCTGCAAGGCTGCCGGTGTTTTTACTACCACCCAAATTAAATCAGCACCGGTTATTCTGTCACAGAAGCATATAGCAAAAGGGCGGGCGCAGGCCATAGTGGTAAATTCCGGCTGTGCCAATGCTTGCACGGGTGGGCAAGGACTGGCAGATGCCCTGGAAATGGCAAATCTGGCAGCAGCCAAGCTAGGCATATCTCCTAAGGAAGTCCTTGTCGCCAGCACAGGGATCATTGGCGTGCCCTTGCCTATGGATAAAATCAGGACCGGAATTACTAAGATAAAGCCAACCAGAGGAGGAGGTCACAATTTTTGCCGGGCAATAATGACCACGGATACCAGACCCAAAGAAATGGCCGTCCAGGTAGATTCAAAAGGAACTAAGTTCACCATTGGTGGAGTGTCTAAAGGGATAGGTATGATTCATCCCAACCTAGCTACCGTGCTTTGTTTTATCGCCACCGATGCTGTGGTGAGTGCTGATTTCCTGCAAGCAGCATTACAAAAGGCGGTGGATTGCTCTTTCAACATGGTAAGTATTGATGGCGATACCAGCCCCAACGATTGTGCATTCTTATTGGCCAACGGCTTAGCTGGTAACGAACCTGTTGACTTCGATAATGGCGGCGCCTTTCAAGAAGCTTTAAATGCGGTTTGCACTCATCTGGCTAAGTCCATGGCTCGGGATGGAGAGGGAGCCACAAAACTTATTGAAGTCATAGTAGAAGGGGCGGAAGACCGAGCTGGGGCTCGCCAGGCGGCTCGAACTATCGCTGGTTCACCGCTGGTGAAAGCAGCCATCCATGGCAGCGACCCCAACTGGGGGCGTATCGTTGCTGCCCTGGGGCGAAGCGGGGCAAGGGTGAGAGAAGACAGATTGGATGTCTATTTGAACGACGTTTGTGTCATGAAGCAGGGCTGCCCCACCCCCTTCAACAAAGAGGAAATGAAATCGGCTTTGAGCAACAGCGATAATGTGCTCATAAGGCTATGCCTGCATTTAGGAGACGGCCAGGCCACCGCCTGGGGCTGCGACCTCTCTGAGGAATATGTTAGGATAAATAGCAGGTATACCACATAATGCAAAAGGGAATCATCGTAGTCAAGATTGGCGGCAGCACCCTGGGCAACCATGATACTACCTTAGAAGACCTGGTGGAGCTTCAGAAACAGGGTAAGTCCCTGGTTGTGGTTCATGGCGGCGCCAGGGTGACTTCCGAGTGGCTGGCGCGGCTGGGCATTCCCACCAGCTTTGTAAACGGGTTGAGGGTCACCGATGCCGAGACCCTGAAGGTGGTGGCTGCGGCATTGGGTGGGCTGGTCAATAAGGAACTGGTAGTTGCCATCCAGGCCCTGGGGGGAAGGGCGGTAAGCCTAAGTGGCTGCGACGGCAACCTGCTCCGGGCAAGCATCAAGAGCCCCGAGCTGGGCTATGTTGGCGAAATTGCCGCCGTTGACCCCACTCCGTTGAAGCTATTGCTGGATGCCGGCTATATGCCAGTGGTCGCGCCCGTAAGTTACGGCTCGGTTGAAGGTCAGACGATGCTGCTCAATGTTAACGGGGATACTGCGGCCGGGGAAATTGCCGCGGCATTAGCCGCAGAGAAACTTATATTCCTGACCGATGTCGATGGTATTCACGATGACTCGGGGAAGGCGATCCCCACGCTCAACCTAGCTGAGGCCAGGAATATGCTCACCTCCGGAGCAGCTTCAGGGGGCATGGTCCCTAAAATAGAAGCCAGCCTTAGAGCCCTGACTACCACGCAGGTCGTGCGCATCATAGATGGCAAAACCTCCCACGCCTTACGTGATGACATTACCGGACAGGCTCGGCAAACTAAATCAAGAGGTACAACAATTGTCCCGGAATAACTGGCAAGAGTTGGAGCAGAAGCTATTTCTGAGAACGGGAAATAGAGTTCCCGTAACCTTGGTTCGCGGTAAAGGAGCTTTGGCCTGGGATGACCAGGGCAAAGAATATCTCGACTTTGTCGGCGGCTGGGCGGTAAACAGCCTGGGGCATTGCCCTCCGGTGGTAGTCGAGGCCCTGGAAAAGCAAGCTAAAACCCTGATCCAGGCTTCGAACCAGTTTTATACCATCCCGCAGATAGAGCTGGCACAGCTTTTAATCGGGCATAGCTGTCTTGACAGAGTTTTCTTTTGCAACAGCGGCGCTGAAGCTAATGAAGGGGCAATAAAATTGGCTCGCCGGTATGGAAAGCTTCGACTCAACGGTGCCTACGAGGTTATTACTACCTACAGTTCTTTTCATGGGCGGACTCTGGCTATGACCGCAGCCACGGGGCAAAGTAAGTTTCAGGAACCTTACATTCCTCTGCCTGAGGGCTTTGTCAACGTTGAATATAACAATGTCGAGGCGGTCAAGCGGGCAACCAGTAAGCAAACCTGTGCTGTAATACTGGAGCCAGTCCAGGGGGAAGGCGGGGTGAACATACCTGACGATGACTATCTTAAAAAAGTACAAAGCTGGTGTCGGGAAAAGGGAATCCTTTTTATTCTGGATGAAATCCAGACGGGCATCGGTCGTACCGGAACCCTCTTCGCCTATGAGCAGTATAAAGTCGAGCCAGACATAATGACTTTAGCCAAGGGACTGGGCAGTGGTGTGCCCATTGGCGCTATCTTAGCCAGAGAAAATGTCTCCCTTTTTTCCCCAGGCGAGCACGGCTCGACCTTTGGTGGCAACCCGCTGGTCTGTGCCGCCGCTTATGCCGCCCTGAAATACATCATTGATAACGACATACCGGGAAAGGTTAAACGAGTAGGGAATTATTTCATGACCAGGCTGGAAAGCCTGAAGCGGCAGTTTGATTTTATCACTGAGCTGAGAGGTCGGGGACTCCTCATAGCTTTAGAATTTAACCAGGAAATCGCTGGGAAGTTGGTACTGGCTTGCCTTGATAGAGGCTTATTGGTTAACGCAGTGAAGCCAAATGCCCTGCGCTTTATGCCTCCCCTTATCATCACCGAAAAGGAGGTGGACAAGGCGATAGGCATTTTAGGGGATGTGTTAGGGAAAAATGCGAAATGCTAAACAATTTGGAGTTTAGATATTAGGACTTCTCCGGAGGAGGTTATGAAATGTCAGATAAGGTAGTATTGGCCTACAGCGGCGGTCTGGATACATCCGTGGCGATAAAATGGCTTGAGGAAAGATATAACTTGAAGGTCATCACCTTCACCGTGGATATAGGCAATGTGCCCGACCTTGAGGCTATTAGACAAAAAGCGCTCAAAGTCGGAGCCATAAAAGCGCTTGTAGTCGATGCCAAAGAAACCTTTATCAAGTCGTTTGTTTTTCCCGCCCTCCAAGCCGATGCCGTTTATGAGGGGCAGTATCCCTTAGCCACAGCTCTGGGGCGTCCTCTCATCGCCCGACTCCTGGTGGAAGCAGCTAAGAAGGAAGGGGCGACAGTGGTAGCTCACGGCTGCACCGGCAAGGGCAATGACCAGGTGAGGATTGATGTAAGCGTAGCCGCTCTAGCCCCCGAACTAAAGGTAATAGCCCCAGCTCGGGCGTGGAATATGACCCGGGAGCAAACAATTGAATATGCCCGGGCTCACAATATTCCTGTCCCTATCACCAGAGCTAGCCCATATTCCATTGATGCCAACCTGTGGGGAAGGAGCATTGAATGTGGCGTGCTGGAACACACCTGGAACGAACCACCCGAGGATGTCTTCCTGTGGACAAAGTCGCCTGAAAAAACACCGGCCCGGCCTGCTTATCTGGAGATTGGCTTTGACCACGGGATACCGATAAGTCTTGATGGCGAAGAGTTAGAGCCTGTTGCCCTTGTCCAAAAGGTTCATGACCTGGCTGGCCGGCATGGCATAGGCCGGATTGACCATGTTGAAAATAGACTGGTGGGCATAAAATCGAGGGAGGTTTATGAGGCGCCGGCTGCTATGGTCCTGCTGAAAGCTCACCAGGCCTTGGAAGACCTGGTGCTGGCGAAGGAACAGCTCCGCTTCAAGGCCAGGGTCGCCGCTGAGTATGCCGACCTCATCTATAATGGGCTATGGTTTACAGGCATGCGCCGGGACTTAGCCGCCTATGTGGAAAGCACACAAAGATACGTCACCGGCACCGTAAGGGTAAAGCTCTTCAAAGGTAACTGCCAGATAGTGGGTAGAAAATCGCCCTACTCCCTTTATGACTACAGCCTGGCTACTTACGACAAGGGCGATGCCTTTGACCAGAGTGCCTCCCCCGGCTTCATCCACATCTGGGGCTTACCGGCGAGAACCCAGGCCAAGGTGCAGCCACCAGAACCACCTGAATGACGGTATTCTGGGGACATAATACCCAATTTGTAGTAGGCCTGATTGGTATGGTGTCCCTGGAATTCCCGCCAAGTCCAGTATTGATTATGGAGGGTAAAGTACATGTTAGATAAAAAGAATCAATACGATTTAGTTTACTTTGAAATTGTGGGGTATTGCAATGCCAGATGCCCGTGGTGTATGACAGGTAGTAAACGAATAGATGAGACTGCTTTTCCATCAACGTTCATTAAAGTAGATCATTTCGAAAATGCCATTAACTACTTATTAGATAATGGTTTTATCTGCCCAGGGAAATGCCGGATTGACTTGTATAGCTGGGGTGAGCCCATGCTGCATCCAAAATTAAATGATATCTTGAGAATACTTAGTAGAAATAATATCGATTTCGGAATTAGCACTAATGCGTCAAAAGTTGTTCATTTAGATAGAGATGTTTTAACCAATCTACGTGAGTTAAAATTTTCAATGTCAGGTTTCAGTCAATCGTCATATGACAGGATACACGGATTTCATTTTGAAACAATACTGAATAATATTGAGATGTTAGTTAAGAATATAATAAAAGAAGGGTCCCCCAGCCAATTTACGATGGCTTATCATATATATCAGTTCAATGTTGATGAAATGAGGTTAGCAGCAGAATTCTGTAATGAAAATAGTATCAATTTTGAACCATATTGCGCCCGGTTAGCTGATTATAATTTTAAAAAATCATATCTTGACGGATCAATTAGTAGAGAACTACTTGAAAAGATGTCTAAAGACCTGTTCTTACACTATATTGACGAATTAATAGCAACGATGCCACAAAACTACGAGTGCCCGCAATTCAATATACTTACCATTGATGAATATTGCAATGCCTTAACGTGCTGCATTCTTTCCAAAGACCATCCTGAATATTCTTTAGGCAGTCTTTTTGAATTATCCCGCAGCGAGATACACGATATGAAACTATCCCGGAAAGTTTGTGTAGATTGCACTAAATCCGGAGTCACATACTGGACGCATAATCCATTAATACCAAAATATATAGATGATTTTAAATATGTCACGAGAGTAAAACAGATGTCTCAAAATAGAGACCTGGAGTTGCAAAATAGAGACAATACAATAAACGACATATTGAATTCAAAATCATATAAATTAGGCCGTACCTTAACATGGCCAATTCGATACATGATAGAACGATTTAGGTGACAGACAAAGTATTTTACGGTATATTCTGGGGACATGATACCTAATTTGTAGTAGACCTAATTGGTATGGTGTCCCTGGAATTCCTCCTCAGTAAGCGACAGTGAATCGTTCGCGAATGTGTTGCGGATGCTCAAGTTCATCGAGCATGGCAACGGCGTAGTCCTGCGTGGAGATTTTGCTTTCGCCTTCTTCGTTCTTAAGAAGCTGGTCTTTCCCAACTCGGTAATGCCCCGTCCGCTCTCCGGGGGCGATCGAGGATGGCGGACTCAAGAATGTCCACTCAAGTTCCTTTTCTTTTTTTAGCATGTAAAGTGTTTCCCTGGTTGCCAGCACTCCGTCTTTCACCAGCTTCGGGAAAGTCACCGTATCAATAAGCTGCACACCAGGGGCGACTTCAAGAGTTCCAGCCCCACCGACAACCAGCAATCTTTTGATTCCCGACTTCTTGACCCCGCTGATAATCGCCTTATAACCCTTGATTTGCTCATTGTAGATATCTGGATTGCTCCAGCCGGGATTGTAGGCACTTATGACCGCATCATGACCTTTCACCAGTTCGTCGACCTTATCTTTAAGAACGTCCGCTTTCACGATGGTAAGACTCGGGTTCCGCACGGTTATCTTCTCAGGGTGGCGCACAATCGCAGTTACCTGATGACCCCGCGCCAGTGCTTCATCGCGAATGAATGCTCCAATCTGTCCGCTTGCTCCGATGATTGCTACTCTCATAAATGTAACCTCCCTTTATGCTTTCAAAGTTATATTATGGGGACATAATACCTAATTTGTAGTAGGCCTAATTGGTATGGTGTCCCTGGATTCACATTCACCCAAGGTACGTGTTCCCTAATATGGCCAGGTAAATCTAGGTCAGACTGAAGAGAGGATACCGATCCGTTGTCAACAAAAAAGCGTATGCAGCTACTCTCAGCGACCATCGGTATACACCAACTACGAAGTCAAATAAACCTCTAGGATAGCGAGTAGTAAATAAGATGGCAAACCAGGCTATCACCACGCAAACGAAGGCTGCAATCACCAGGCAGGCCAGGATGATGTAATGTGGGATAGCTAGAAACCACTTCACTAGTGGCAACCAACGGTTAAGGTCTTTCGGGACGTCTGGATATGGGATCTCAATGTGAACCGCCTGCTCTTCGTCAGTTGATGGGTATACATCTGTAAGGAGACCAACATAAGTGGCAACACGTGTGCCGAACTTAGTCAATGCCACATTCCAATCAAACCACCACTTGGGATACTTTTGCCGGAAAAGAATCATGAGTAAGATTGGCAGAAACAAGATACCTCCCGCAGCATATTGCCAGGTCCAACTATTCGTTGTACTCCAATCAGAGTTCCCACCACTTACCAAAACCAGAATAATAGCGATTGGAATTAATGTGAAGATCCTGAAGAACGTGGTTAACCGATTAAGAGGTCTGTCCGGGTAATCGATTATCAAAGTAACGGGATACGCGGGCGGGGTCGGCGACGCTTTTGCTGTCATTGTTATTAATACCTCCTTTTATGTTTTGTTTTACCTTTCCAATTTAAGCATGCCTTATAATTTGGTGCAAGGGGTATTCTGGGGACATAATACCTAATTTGTAGTAGGCCTGATTGGCGTGGCGTCCCGGAAATTCGCCGGGGAGAAAGGGTGACCTTCTCGTTCAAAATCAGGGAGATACTCTTCTGCTGCCCTCATTTCCTGCACCCAGCCGTTTTCTATTCCCAGGTCAGTTAGTAGCTGGAGGACCGTTTCATGCTCATCAACCGTGATCTTCCGAGAAAGCAGTGGTATTCGCGACGCCCGGTGCATCGGCATGTATTGAGACATTATGCTAACCGTCACCGTGGGAGAAAGCTCACGAACAAGCCAGGTTAGCGATTCCTCACTGCTTGCCAGACCGTTGGGCAGAATAAGATGACGCACTATCAATCCTTTTTGTGCCAAGCCAGATTCATCTACCACCAGGTCTCCAACCTGTCGATACATCTCTTTAATAGCCTGACGAGCCCATGCTACATAATCTGGGGCATGCGAGAACTTCTTAGCCCACTTGTCAGAGGCATATCTCAAATCAGGCAAGTAGATACTTATTACACCGTCAAGCTCTTTCAGAGAAGCGATAGAATCATAGCCACTACTGTTGTAAACCAGCGGCACTCGAAGCCCCATGGGCACCGCTTCCACAACTGCCCGGAAGAAGTGGGGAACAAAATGGGATGGCGAAACGAAATTGATATTGTGGCAGCCCAGTTCATCCTGAAGGTAGAGCATCCTTTCAGCCAGGGTGTGGCAGTCCATTTCCTTTGATTTTTGCTTTTCCCAGTTCTGACTTATCTGGTAGTTCTGACAATAAACGCATCGCATATTACAATTGCCCAAGAAGACCGTCCCTGACCCTCTGGTTCCTGAAATAGCTGGCTCCTCACCTCGATGAGCGCAGACCGCCGAGACTATGGGCAGACGACCTGAATGGCAATAGCCCGGTTCGTTCTGTAATCTATTGACCCGACACTCCCTGGGGCAGATATCGCAGGAGGCTAATCGAGCCTCAAGTGCTTGCGCACGACGCTCCAATTCGCCAGAGTGGTATAGCGTAACATATCCTGGTTCCATAGACGCTAAGAGCACCGTGAGTGAACGTGGCACAACTCACTGACTTACACTTTAGACGGCTGACTTGGTGCTGTCAACTTTCCGCTCACCGATGACCCGGAACTGGTTATCCCAGTTTTGGTGTCGCGGAGCGCTGGTCTTCTTAAAGGCGACCGGTCTCTGTTAGTTGCCCGATGAAGTTAAATCCCGGCGGGCAATCCGCAGCACTAAACGGCATTGCCGGGCATTGCCTTGATGGCGACGATAATCTCGGCGGGTAATCGGAATATTTTAATTTTTTCTTTGCTTTTTATCTGATATCCTGCGTCAATCAGGCATTGCTCAGCATAGATTGGTCTGGAGCCAATGTATTTGGGACATTTGTTGTGTATCCACTCATACACCTTCAGAAATACGGACTTCCCGTTCTCTTTTGACATGTCAACAATCCCCAGCCTTCCGCCCGGCTTTAGCACCTTCTTTATCCGGGCAAGCACCCTGGGAATCTCAGGCGTGTCAAAAACCTCAAGGGTAAAGCTCATGAAAACCGCATCGAAGGCGCTCTCATTAAAAGGCAGACACGTTGCATCCCCGCAGCATAGCTCCGCTCTATTTGCCACTCCCTCCTTCTCCAGCCTTTTCTTCGTTTTTTCTATCATTTCCGGGGAAATATCAATGCCATAAACTTTTCCCGCCGGGCCAACGAGTTTTGCTATCCACTTCAGGCAATGCCCGGTGCCAAAACCAATTTCCAGTACCGTCTCCCCTTCTACAACTGATATGCGCTCCAACGCCATTTCCGAATACTTTCGCCCCAACAGCCCCAGTGTGTAGTCATAAAACTTGCTGAGCCTGTCATAGACTTGCTTAGCTTCCTCTTTAGTTCGGGGGACCGGAAGTATGCCGGGTGCCCTTGACTCATTTTCTCTATTCACGTCTTCTGACCCAAGTTTATCATATCCCCGAAGGTATTCTGGGGACATAATACCTGATTTGCAGTAGGCCTGATTGGTATGATGTCCCTGGGATTCCATTGACAGGAAACAACAAATTAGCTCATAATCTTACTTCAAACTGGTCAAGTCCTGGAGGAGACAATGAATCTCAAACAAATGCTAGAAAGAATTGCCAGCGAGATGCCACATCAAACGGCTATCGCCCTTGGCTCTCGAAGAGTTAGCTATCGGGAACTGGATGAGACTTCTAACAGGGTAGCCAACGCTCTTATAAGTCTAGGAATAAAGAAGGGCGACCATGTAGCCATTCTGATGTCTCGTACCCCTGAGTGGGTCATCAATTGTTTTGGAGTGCTTAAAGCTGGAGCTGTGGCTGTGCTCCTCGATACCAGAGCTAAGGCGCCCGAACTTGAGCCTCTACTCCGTGACTCTGACTCCAAAATCTTAATTACCGAAGAAAGATTCTCCCCCTTGCTGTCTTCAGTTTTACCCAATATCCCCCTGCTGAAACAGGTCCTTGAAATCGGTACAGACCCTTACAATGGGATGGTGGGTAGTAGTTCCCCTGTATCACCCTCTGTTGATATAGAGGACGAGGATGAAGCTATCGTTTTTCACACCCTGGGTGTGCTGGGGAAGCAAAAAGGCATAGTGCATACCCACGCATCGTTCATGTCAGTCCTACTCGAAATGGTGCCAAGACTGGAACTGGAGAGAGACGATGTTGTTTTAGGATTGATTCCTTTTAACTACCTTCTGGGATTTGGGATGATTGTTCTCACGCCCATTATGAAGGGAGCCACTATGGTAATCCTCCCTCATTTCAGTCTAAAGAATGTCCTGGAGACTGTAGAGCGGGAAAAAGTAACCATGTTTGTAGGCGTCCCGGCTAGCTTTAATGCCTTAGCCAGGATAGACGAAGACACGATTAAGAGCTATGACCTTAGTTCATTAAGGGTGGCGCTTTCTTCCGGGGCAAAATCCTCAGCTCATTTTATGGAGATGCTTGAGAATAAGTTCGGCTTAACTGCGTGCGAAATATATGGACTCACGGAGTTAATAATCGTCACTCTGGGTGCTATCCATGACCGCAAATTGGGCACCGCAGGAAGGCCTTTGTCTGAGCTTAGGGTGCTGGATAACAACGGCAAGGAAGTAACCCGGGGCAGCGTAGGGGAGGCCGTTGCCAGAGCCCCCTGGATGATGAAAGAATACTACAAGTCGCCTGGACTCACATCCCAAGTTATCAAAGATGGTTGGTTTCATACCGGCGATCTGGTCAGGCTGGATGAGGACGGCTATCTAGAGTATATAGAAAAGACATCATCTATTATAGTGCCCTCGGGGGGAGTCAAAATTCTCCCCGCGACAGTTGAAGAAGTTCTCCTGAGGCATCCCGCGGTAGCCGAAACAGCCTGTGTCGGTGTCCTTGATGATTACAAAGGGCAAATACCCACAGCTTTCATAGTGCTTAAGGAAGGACAAATCGCTACGGCGGACGAAATACGCGATTTTTGCCGCCAGAACTTATCCGATTATAAAGTGCCCAAACAAATCAAGTTTGTTGACGGCCTGCCTAGAACCGGGTCGGGCCAGATAGACCGGAGACTACTCAGCGGCATAAAGGAAAGCTGAAAGGGAGACTGAGACGGCCGACCGAGATGTTTTGTGCTGTCCAGTACGGAATTCCGGGGACATAATACCTGATTTGTAGTAGGCCTGATCGGTATGGTGTTCCTGGAATTGACCTAGTCTATAAGACCTGCCGAAATACTAGGCAACAGGCGTTCTGCTTATGAAATCCAGTATATGCTGAGATATTTCCTCGCCTTTCTCTTCCTGAAGAAAGTGACCGGTGTCCTTGATTATAATCTCCGGCTGGTCTTTGGCTGTAGGTATAAGAGAGCGAAAGAATTTGTCACCGCCACCTGTAATAGGGTCTTTATCTGAAAACATGACCAGGGCCGGCTTGTCCCATCCTGACAGAACCTCGCGAGCATGCCGCATTTCAGCAGAAGCAGGGCCTTCAGGGCTAATGGGGACGAGTAGTGGCCATACGGCAGCCCCAGCCTTATATGTAACGTCCGGAAACGGCGCTTCATAAGCGGCGATGATTTCCTTTGTAAGCCTCTCGGGGTGAGCAACGCCGCCAAGCATCGATTGCCCGACCTGTAAATCAGGATGACTCTCAGCATAATTACGCCATGCCAGAAAAGCTTCGCTGGGCTTTCCCTTACCTGTGGGCAGGCCGGTGTTCATGATAACCAGCCTGGCAAAACGTTCCGACATATGAGCGACCGCAGCCAGACCAATCAACCCACCCCAATCCTGCACCACAACAGTTATCTGCTCAAGGTTCATCGCCTTTATAAAGCCCATCAGCGTGTCCAGATGCATCTTAAAGGTATACGCCTCCCGCTCGGTGAACTTATCAGACCGGCCAAAGCCGATAAAGTCCATAGCTATAACACGGTGCTGCTTTGACATAGAGGCAATCATTTTACGGTATAGAAATGACCATGAGGGCTCGCCATGCAAACAGAGTATGGTCTCTCCTTTGCCTTCATCCACATAATGTATGCGCAATCCGTTAACTTCAATATAGTGTGGGGCAAAAGGGAAATCAGGCAATTTGGAAAAACGTTCATCTGGCGTACGGATAACTGGCATGCTTATATACCTCTGTTTGATTATTATGCTGTGAAAATTATATATACCTGTGCTTTGGTTTTTCAACCTATTATACTCCGAATGAGCCGGGTATTCTGGGTACATTAGGCCTAATTGGTATGGTGTCCCTGGCATTCGCAGGAAATGCTATACTATAATAGAATAGCGCTGTAAGCGGGTGGTACTCGGAACTATGAAATGTCCCATAATTCTGCGAAAAAATGCACTGTTTTTGTAGACTATACATAACCATTGGCCGTTGTTGAAACCCATGTTACGCCATTACCATTAATCGAATATGAACAATAAGGAGGCACTAATATGCCAGAGTTAGGTTTAGGCGTCCCTTTCTGGGTAATTGTTTTGATATGGTTAGCTAAGGTTGTGTTGCTGGTTTTCGTCTCTGCTCTTCTGGCGTGGCTTGGAGTCAGAGCACTAGATGCTCTTATCCCTCATGTCCTTTATCGCGAGCGGATAGGCGAGAGCCCGGTGGCTATCGGGTTGTTCATGGCCGGCTTCTTCATCTTGATTGGTCTTGTTATCCACGGCGCTATTACCGCACTGACTGCGGTCACAGCTCCAATAGTGTGGTACATCTTCGACTTCAGGACGTGGGGGTTACTAGCTATGAGCTTTGCGATAAGCTTACTTCTTGGAGTGGCCCTATTCTATATCGTGGACAAGCTAACGCCTAAAATGCCGTTTGGCCGTATTAACGAAAGCCCGGTGGCTGCAGGGCTACATATCTTTGGCTATCTCGTCTTCTTTGGCTTAATACTCCATGCGTCACTGACCGGACCGTTATGAAGAGAGCCTGGGTTTTACTAGGTTTAATAGTTGTCTTATTAGCTGCGGTGGCGACTGCTGGTTATGCCTCGGCATTTCCGTCTGAAGGTTTCTACGAGATAGGCAGCAATATCTTTGACGACTGGGAGATATGTAGAACCACGGCCTTTGGTGAAGATGGCTTTTATCAAATAACTGACACAGGGTTTCGTCCGGTTATAGCCTTCCAAAGCCTGGGGGAACAGGCTAACGTAGCCTATAGCCTGGGTGAGCAGATTGCCAATGAATATCCAGACCCACTACGGAGGGCAGAGGCGGTATTTCATTTTGTTCGTGATAGGGTGGAATATACCCCTGATGTAGAGCAGCAAACTGGAAGTGAAGAGTTTGCCCAGAATGCCGACGAACTGGCGATGACTATTGTGGAGGATGGAATTGGGGAGGGTGACTGTGAAGATATGGCGGTGTTATTGGCGGTTATGTATAGAGCTGCTGGATTTCGCTCAGCCATAGTGCTTGTCTCAGGGCACACTTCGGTATTGGTTTATCTACCTGAATATAACAAGGCAACGGCTTTCTTTGAGCTGGAAGGTGAGCCAGGATGGGTCTGGGCAGAGGCTACTGGCAGAAACAACCCGCTGGGTTGGGTGCCTGAGCAGCATCTCGGTACCGAAGTGGCCGCCTACGAAATTTCTGCCGAGATACCTGCTTACGAAATACCTGCCGAAGCAGTAGCTCCATTAAGACCACCCCCCGCCCCGGCGATAGCGGTCACCGGAATCGGCGAGGGATTCACCTACCGACCGTATCTTTTTTTCATCGTAATTGGTTTATTGTGGTGTACGTCGTTGCTCAGACGGAGGCGAAGACGTTGAGCCAAACCCCCGTGTGCATCGTCAGTGATCGGTATTCTGGGGAAATAATACCTGATTTGTGGTAGGCCTGATTGATATGGTGTCCCTGGAATTCTTACACCTTTGTCAGAGTGTTTTTTCTCGCCTCTCTCAAGTGAGTGGGCTCTTTGGTTATACCAACTGACGTTGCCAGTGCCGTAGCCATATATTGATTTAGGCTCATTCCTTCCGTTTCAGCTCTATATGTAAGTAGTTTATGAAGCGAAGGCGAAATTCTGAGTCTGATTTGACCACTATATTTGCGCGG